>DASZPB010000023.1:0-424506 GCA_035550475.1 Bryobacteraceae bacterium
CCGATCGGCGTGCCCCGCGGCGTTGGCCAAGCCCTCGATATATGCCGCGAAGCGCCTCTGTTGGGGGCCTGGCGAAGAGAGGCGTGAACCCACGGAAACAATTCTACATCAAATTGTTCTCTTTTAACACAGTAATACTAGAGCACCATCCACGAACAACTCGAAAGTAACGGGCAGAGAAACTCCTGGCTGTTGTGAGATGAATTCAAATCCACCGAAGTTCGCGAGTTGTGTTGGGAGTAAGGGGCCGATTGAAAAATGGCCGCCAGGTGGAAGTATTCCTGAGCTCATGAAGGTTGCATCGGGACTATACTGCGCCGGCGCAGTGGCCGGCATCGGCAGAGCACGTATGGCGCTGACGGCGATGGGGTCCAGTAAGCTGGTAGGAATACTGTAGGTCGAAAGAGGCAGGGATCGCAAGTACGGGCGCTACTCCGCTTATTTTGCGGGAGCGGCTCGGTAATGGACGTTAGTACGGAGATGTCAGTTCAATACGGTTGATGTTTCGGGAAACAGGACCGATCGTGCGCGCTTGACGGCTAGTTCGGGGCTCGAGAGGATCGGCACGCGGCCTGGGCTGCCTGCGAGCTTCTCGGCTACTCTGGCCATGGAGGCTTGCGCCAGTACGACTACATCTACGCCAGTCGAGAGGCGCGTCAGGGTGTCGGCCAGCAGGCGGTCGTGAGTGGCTGTGTCACCGGAGAGGACGGCTTCGAAGGCGCCTTCACAGAGCGATTCCACTACGTCTACGTCTCGGTGCGCGGCGGCGGCTTTTTCGCGGAGCAGTGCTACCGTGGGTTCGAGTGTGGTGCGGAGCGTGGCGGCTACGCCGATGCGGCGGCCGGCACGAACGGCTTCTTCGGCCATTGCTTCATCTACGCGGATAACCGGGAAATCGAACAGGCGCCGTGCCATCGAGGCGGCCGGACCGATTGAAGAACAGGTCACGACAACCGCATCCGCGCCTCCTTCGTGCGCCGATTCCACCATCGAGAGCACACGCCGCGTGGTGGTCCGCGTGAGCTTCTTGGCGCGGATGGTGTTCCGAATCAGACTCTCATCCACCATGTGGAACTGTTCGACGTCCGGCAGTTCCCGCTTGGAGAGCCCGGTGAATAGGGGAATCAGCACGTGGCTGGTGTGAAGGTATGCAATCGTTATGCCCATGGTTTGCCTGTCGAGTTCCCCTCCTGCGGTACGGTTTCAACGTGCGCGCGGTGATCAGGGTGCCGCTTCATTACGCCTCCCCGGTACGTCGGAAATACGTGCTGTAGATTTCCTTTTGCACCTGATAGAACGGCCGCATTCGCACCTTGCCGGACGCTGTGCGGCAATCGAATTCCAGCGGTTTCCCGGCGACGGCGTCCATTTGCGCGAGCGCCGATGCACTTGCTGATAATTGTTCGGACGGATCGGTGGCGGTCAGCATCACCGGACCGCGCGTGACCGCGACGGTATTCGGGTTGCGGTCATCAACCGGAATGGAACGGAACGGGAATGGTAGCACGACCTCGATGCTGTCGCCTTTGCGCCAGCGGCGGGAAAGGGACGCGAAGGTTCCGCGCTCCGCCTTCACGCCGGCCGCTTTGCCATTCACCGAGATCCGCGCGGGCCGGTCGAGCCAACCCGGAATGCGCAGGCGGATCGCAAATTCGACGGGCGATTGCGGTTCCACGTGCAGCTCCACGCGTTCCGATTCCGGATACGCCGTAAGTTGCGTGATCTTCACCGGAACGCCGTTGACTTTCCACGACACTTCGCTTCCGGCGTAAAGATTCACGTAAAGACCACGCGCGTCCTGGAAGTAGATATCAAGCGGATAGTCGGCTACGGATTGCGCCAGAGTACCGGCGCAGCAGGGCCACTTGCTCTTGTAGTAACTCTTTTGTGCGTGCCCCTGGTAATCGGAGTAATAGAAATAATCGCCATCGTCATCGGGGTCGAGCGCGCCCAGGATCGTGTTGAACAAAACCCGTTCGAGACCGTCGCCGTAGCGCGCGTCACCCGTAAAGCACATCAGGTAACGAGCAAGTTTGGCGTTGGCATAGAAGCAGCACGGTGTTTCAAAATGGTCTCGGGTGGCGGTCAGACTGGCTCCAAGCTCGCCCTGGTGCGGCTGGACGAATGTTTCCTGCGGCGCCCAAGCGCCAGAAGCAAATTGCTGCGTCTTGCCGATCATGTCCCAGGCATTTTGCAGCGCGCGCAGATATTTTTCGTCGCCCAACACTTCGTAAGCTTTGGCCCCTGAGCTCAGCGCGATCACATGGCTGTAGCCGTGCTTGCCCGGAAGGACGCTATCGCCGGCCGCCAGTGGATTGAAAAAGCCGTCATCGAGCAGATACAGCTTCGCCATATCGAGGAAGCGCTTCTGCCCGGTGACTTCGTGGGTCTTGAAGAGATTCTCGGGCAGGACATAGGGCTCGTCGTATGGCGGATGATGCGTGCCGATGCGGTCGTAAGTATGGTCAGGAATCCACGATTTAGCGCCTTCGATCACGCGCGGCAGCAGGGTGCGGGCTTCGTCGACGCCAACCAGCGTGGCCGCATCGATCAGGCCGATCTCATATTTGTCGAGGATGTAGCAGGCCCAGGTGGAAGCTTTCGGGCTGGCGTAGGGATCGCCATCACGCTCAAACGTGACTCCGTAGCCATGGACAAGGCGGCGCACCTTGGCCGCGGCGTCGGCGTCGCCGGTATTGGCGTAAATGCGCGCAAGCCCGGAAATAAATTGGCCGATCAGGTGGCCGGGAACAAAGCCATCGGCATCATACCAACCGCCCATGTCGCGGCCGGGCGCGGGCATGCCGACGCGTTGGCGGTACACCTTGAGCAGGCGGTCTTCATCGAGCTTCAGGAAGTGCGCGTGCATCCGGCGGTACATATCGGCGAGCGGGCCGGTTGTGAGCTTGACCTGCGAATAGGAGAACTCGCGCACTTTCATGCGTTCGGCCGGGCGGGCTGCGCGCGCCGCTGCCGCGAACGCGGCCGCACCACCGAGAAAAGTTCGACGCGAGATCATCCGATTCCCATTATTCCCTGCCGGACGCGATCCAGGCAAAGAAATCCAAAAATGGCATTGGATTCTGCATCGTGGAACGGTAATATTGGCGAGGTATAGTTTTATTAGGGAAGCTAAGGGTCATAGCGGTGTCTGAAATTCCATACCACGGAATTGATAGCCGGCCCAGTGGCAACGTCCAGGCCGTGGTGCGTGCCTGCGACATCATCAAGGCGTTCCATCACGCGGGCGAAGAACTGCAACTGGCGGACATCACCAAGCGCACCGCATTGCGGCGCACCACGGCGTTTCGCCTGTTGCAGAGCCTGGTGCACGGCGGTTTGCTCGAGCGCACGGCGCGCGGTGTGTACCGCTGTCCCTTTTCGCCGGCGCCCGGATGGCGCTTCCGGCTGGGGTTCGCGGCGCAGACGGATTCGGAGTTTTCGAGCGGCGTAACCGAAAGCCTGCAGCGCGCGGCGGCGCGGGAACGTGTGGACCTGATTACCGTGAACAACCGGTACAGCCCGAAGGAAGCGCTGCGCAATGCCGACCTGCTGATCCGCGAGCACGTGGACCTGGTGCTGGAGTTTCAGACTTACGAGCGGGTGGCGCCGATCGTCGCCGCAAAATTCCTGGAGGCGCGGATTCCGGTGATCGCGATTGAGATTCCGCATCCAGGCGCGATTTATTTCGGAGCGAACAATTACCAGGCGGGCCTGATCGCGGGGCGGACGCTGGGCCGCTGGGCCAAGGAAAATTGGGATGGAGCGGTGGAGCATCTGATGCTGCTCGAGCTGCCGATCGCCGGCCCGCTCCTGGGATTGCGTGTGACCGGTATTCAAGATGGCTTGCGCAGTGAGCTGCCCCGCATTACCAACACGCCCACGGTTCATCTGGACGGGCGCGGCGATTTCGACCAGATTCTGCTGGCGGTGCGCCGGTGGCTGCGGCGCAATCCGCGGCGGCGGACGCTGGTGGGCACGGTGAACGATATGTGCGCGCTGGCGGCGCTACGCGCGTTCGAAGAAGCGGGCGCGGGGCATCTGTGCGCAGTGGTGGGGCAGAACGCGATTCACGATGCACGCAACGAACTGCGCCGTCCGGGCACGCGGCTCATTGGCACCGTGGCGTATTTTCCGGAGCGGTATGGAGATGAGCTGCTGCCACTGGCGCTGAGCGTACTGGAGCGCAAACCGGTGCCGCCGGCGACGTTCGTGAAGCACCAGCTTCTGACACCGAAAAATGTGAACCTGATTTATCCGCTGGATCAGCCCGGGAACATGCCGTCAACGGCTCCGAAGGCAAGAACGAGATGACCCGCCGTACCTTTTTTGCTCTCTCCTGTGCCGCGGCATTGCGTGCGGAAGACCGCGCTGCCGCACGCTACCGAACGCCCTACAAGTACGGGAAGCTGGTGCTGGCGGCGTCGAAAGACCCGGGCGAGTTTGACAGCCGCTCGGTGGATTGCCCGTTTGTGTTTCATCACGCCGGCAGCTTCTACATGACGTATGTGGGGTGGGACGGGACCGGCTACCAGACGGGACTTGCATCGTCGGGCGATCTCGCGGAGTGGAAGAAGGAAGGGTGCATTCTGCGGCGCGACCCTTTGTCGCCGGTGACGCGCTACAACATCGCGATGAACTGGATCGTGCGGCAGAACGAGATCTCATCAGTGGGTGAGTTGAAAAAGGTGCGCGGGCGCTTTCTGGGTGTGTATCACGCGTATCCGAACGCGGGATATGAATCAGGGCCGGCAGTGATCGGGCTGTGTTGGAGCGACAACCTGATGCACTGGGAAATTGAAGATCCGTGCCTGCATCCGGAAGACGGCGCGGATTGGGAAAGCGGCGGACTCTACAAGCCGTGCCTGGTGGAGGACAAGGGCACTTACTACCTTTTCTACAACGCCAAGACGAAGAACCGGCCGCGCGCGCAGGGCGGGGGCTGGCGCGAACAAACAGGCGTTGCGACGTCGACCGATTTGAAGAACTGGAAGCGCTACGCGGGCAATCCGATCATTCCGAACGGCGGCCCTGGAAGCTGGGACGAGCACTTTGCCAGCGACCCCTGCGTGCTGCGCGACGGCAAGCGCTGGGTGTTCTTTTATTACAGCCTCGATATGAAAGGCAAAGCGCGCGACCTGCTTGCACTGGGCAACGATCCATTCCATCCGGTAAAGGTGGACGAGATCATGATCGATGTGGGACCGCCCGGATCGGTGGATTCGACATACGCGCACAAGCCGAGTGTGATCTCCGACCATGGTGTGCTCTACCACTTTTACTGCGCGGTTTCCGGCAAGTACCCGAACGAGGTGCGCGGCATTTCGGTCGCGCGGTCGAAGCCCTGGTGAGTGACGAGCAGTTTATTGCGATTCTACTTTTCGAACACGCGCTCGATCGGATTGAGCAGGCGGACAGGCCCCAGCAATCCGCTATCGAGCAGCGGGTCGCCCTTGTGGTAGAACTGCCACGTGGCGAACGTGATGCGGCCGCCCGGGGGCTTGGGTTGGCCTTCCATGTACCAATCCGGCATGTGGAGGATGCCGTGTGAACCGCCGGTGGCATACTCGTTTTCCGGGGGAAGTTGCTCGTCGCCGATCAGGCGATTGGGCCAGAGATCGGTCACGAGGATTTCGAGTTGATTCGCGCCGGGATGCACCGCGGAAGTAATATCCACGCGATAGGGCGCTTTCCACAAGATGCCAAGATCGCGGCCATTGATACGTACTTGAGCGAGCACTTCGACGCGGCCGAGATCGAGCACCGCACGCTTGCCGGATGCGAGGTAAGACGCGGGGACTTCAACGGTGCGTGAGTAAGTGGCCGTGCCGGAGAAGTATTTGATCCCCGGGTCGGCGCTCTTACTCAGCGAAATCAATTCGGGAAGCGTTGTGGATGGTGGCGCGCCTCGGTCTTCCTGGAATGCGACGTGCCATGGCCCGGAAATCTCGCGCGGCGGCGCGACTACAGCACTTACTTTGCCGCCTCCGGCGAGCGTGTAGTTGCCGGAGCGCCAGAGGCGCGCCTCTACTTTGCCATCGGGCCGCAGCCAGACGTCGGCGTCTTCGGTGTCTTCCGGAGGCGGCATAGGGTGCGACGCCAGAGCCTGAATGGCGTCATCGGTGAGCGCGTGGTCGAAGACTTCGGGCTGCGTCATGTTGCCTTCGAAGTAATAAGCGATGCCGTTGGACGGCGGCGAAGGGCGGCCGGACGAACGAACCAGCGAGTCGAGCGCGGCGAAATGGTAGATGGTGGCGTTCGACGGCGGGGGATCGCCGACGCCTGGATGCACAATGCTGCCGGAGGCGAGCCCTTCACGAATGAACTTTCCGTTCACATAGAGGCGGGGCTTTCCATCGCGATAGGCAACGACAAAGTGCGTCCAGCCCGAAATCGGCATCTCGGCGACGAGCACGGCGGGCGAACTGATGCTGGATCGCTCGACGACGTACACACCATTGCGGCCTACGGCGAGGCCCGCGTCGGCGTGGCCTTTGCCGTGAAGCGCATCGCCTTCACCGGCGGGGAACACGTAGAACTTGCCCGTTTCATCGAGGTGGCCAGTCGTGGATTCGTGCGGCATCAGGCGCAGATCGATATCGGGCTTTGCCCAGACGGCGATGGAGAATGTGTTTGCGATTGGTGACGGCGCCTGCCGCGGAAACGGTTGAGTATCGATAAGGCGCGCACCATCTTTCGCCAGGAATGCCGGCGGCGCGGCGCCAGCGTGATTGCGAAAGACAACGAAGACGGATTCGGCAGGTCCCAGGTGAATGGGAACACGTGTGCGGTCTCCGGCCGGAGCATAGATGGCGGCCTTTCGGATTTCGCCGGTCTCCGCGTTCCAGAATTCGGGTGCGCGGCCGGAGACGCGGAACGTGCAGACCACGTCTTCAGAGCGGCGCTGGCGGTTCCCGATGAAATACATGTCGGCATCCGGCAGCTTCCGGTGAAGCCAGGAAAGCGCGGCATCGGGATTGCGGCCGGTGAATTCGAAATCGGGCTCGGTGTGAAGTTCGAGCTTGGGGCTGATGCGTCCGGAGTTCCACAGCTCATCGGCGATACGCAGCACTTCGTGTTCGGACTCGGGATAGCCGCGCAAGGTAGGTGAAAACTGCGGCTTCGGACCGACGATGGTTGCGCCCTGTTGCACCATATCGCGCAGCTTGCGCATTAGCTCCGGAGTGACTCCCTTGAGAGTGGGCGGCAGGACGAGCACACGATAGCTTCCGCTGTTGCGCAGCACGATGCGGCCGTTGCTCACGCTGGCACGCGTCAGGAGGGCTTCGGCATTGATCAGGTCGTAACGGAATCCTTCGGGCACTGCCGGGATTTCGAAGTTGTCCACGCCGGGAGGGCGCTCGCCCGTGAAGTAGAGTAAGTCGGCCGCGTAGGTTCCTTGCCGCAAAAGATACTGGCAGCGCGTGAGGTAGGCGATCCAAGCTTTACTTTGCTCGAACCAGGTATTGGTGCGATCGATGGAAAACCCCCATGGGCCCATCGTCATGCCCGGCACGGCGGTGGGGTGTGGCTGATGAGCATAGCGGTGAAACACCATCTCATTGACGCCGAGGGAGAACATCAGATCGCCCAAAATCTTTAGCGAATATGGGTACTCTTCCCAGCGCGCCGTCTCTTCTTCGCCGGTGAACGATTCGGAGGCCACCACAGACTTGCCGTAAACGTGCGCGGCGGAGGAAACCATTTTCACGGTGCGGTTGGGCGTCCACGGAGTGCGTTCCCAGAATTCGGTCATCGGAAAATCGGGGACGCCGCTGACCTGCAGCTCGTCGAAGACGCCGGGACCGTAGCCTTCGACGTAATAGCTCAGGCCGTTGCGGCGGCACAGTTCGCCCATGTGACCGTAGTAATCCTGCGCCATAAGGTCCGCCTGGACGCGGCGCACGTCGAAGAGGAAGCGCTCGGAAATGGGGCGGCTGCCGACGATGCGGCCGGTCATGGCGGGCAGATAGGCGCGCAGATCGTAACCGGCGCGCTTGCGGAATTCGTCGGGGAAATCCGCGGTCCAATTCTGCATGCCGGTTTCGTAGCTATCGATTTCCACGTTGCGGAAGCTCTTGCCGCCTACCGCGGCGGCATCGGCAACTACTTTCGCCATGACGTTCTGGAAATGGAAATCAACTGCGGCGCGGCTCATCTTGTCGCAGTCCAGGCCGCGTCCGGATTCGGATGCCGAGACGTTCAACTGGCCGGTGCTGGTCTGGCCGATACGCAGGATGGTCCATGCGCCGGGCGGCACATCCCACTTGAGATGGCCTTCGGCATCCATTTGGGCGGTGAGGTCGCGCACGGTTTTGGGATCAATCGCATAGTCGCCGGCAACGGCCTGCGGCATTTCCATCTGCTGCCCCACGCGGTAAGCGAAGTTCGCTTTGTAGACCCAATCCTCAATTTGAGCGGCGGGATACAGAATGACGTCGGCCAGTTGGCCAGCGCCGGACGCAACTACGCGAAAGAAACGCGCGCGCACGGCGGGAAAGTTCTCGGCTTCGGGCGGCTGGATGCCGTGGCGGCCCGGATTCGAGAGTCTCGTGACCCGGCGATAGGTGACGCCATCATCGGAGGCTTCGAGCGTTACGTTGGGAAGCCGGCCGCCGAATGCCGGCTGCACGGTGACGGCGCGCGCTTCGAACGGCTGCTTAAACTCGATTTGGTAAGAATCGGGCGCGCGCTTAATGCCGGCGATCTGCGATTCGTAAGAAGTCTCTTCGCCGGGTGCGGCGGGAAATGCCACCACGAACGCGTCGCGATAGTAGTTGAGATTCGACCGCGGTTTCGCGAGCGTGATCTCGTGCGGCCCCGGACCGCTCACCGTGGCTTCGGTCCACACGAGCTGCTGCATGGAGCGATCCGGGGTAATCCACGGCCCGCCGCTTGAAGACCAACCCGGGGCGTTGTGCATCCCGATTTGAACACCGAGGCGGTCGCCTTCCTTGATGGCGTGCGTCATCAGCGCGTTCCACTCGGGACTCAAGTAGCCGACGGGACCCTTGGGCAAATACGTACCGCCGTCGAACATGAATACACCGCCGATGCCTACGCGCTTCATCGCTTCCAGATCGAGCGTGATGCCCTCGCGGGACACGTTACCGTTCATCCAGAGCCAGTAGGTCTGGGGACGGGCTGACGCCGGCGGATTGCGGAAGCCGGATTCCAGGCTCGCGACGGGCTGGGCGCACAGCAGGAGCGCCGTCAGCAGTGTACAAGCGATCCAAATGCCCCGCTTCATCGTATGGGCTCGATCAGGTAGCTTGTGGTGGGCGTGTCTCCGACGGCGAACTCCCATCCTGCTTCCAGCCGCCGTGCATGCTGCGGCTGCCCGATGGGACGCGCGGAACCATCGAGCGCGGTCACATTGATGGCCACCGCGCCTTCGATATTGCGCAACATCAGCCAGCCGGTGACGGTCTCGATTTCCGTGGGCGCTTTGCCGAGTACCTTCCATAGTGTGTGACGATCGTTCCACTGTGAACCGGTATTCTGCTCGCGCGAAGTGGCCGTCAGCAACATGCGAGTGGACCTCGGTACGGGCTTGCCATCGAGTGAAGAAAGCGTAATGGCGCAGAAATCATTTTTGATGTCGGCAGAGAGATAGCGCGTCATCTTGTGCTCGTCGCGAACGAAGCCGACCAACGCCTGGCTGCGATCGGTATCAATGGTGACCAAGCCGTCTTTGCCGTCCGGAGCGTACCAGGAGAGTTCCCGCGTGTCGGAGATGTAGGGGCCTTTGAGGTCGTCGGTAGGCATCGGCGTGGCGGGGCAATCCAGGCAGCGAATGCGCGACTCATGGCGCAGCGGGATGGAGAGCGGGAACCCGGGCGTGAAGTATGGCATTTCCGATTCGGGCAGGCGCAGGCTTTCGTTGATCTGATCGGTGGAATAGTGACGCTCCACCACGCGCGTCGCCGGTTTGATATCGCGCAGAAACAGCAGCGCGCCGGCGGGAAGCTGCGCGATGCGCACTGGGTCTTCGGAAATATCGAATGGGTCCGCCAGCAGCGGCTGCCACTGGCCGCGCAGCTTCGGCTCGAAGGTGTAGAAGAAGATGCCATCCCAATCCTGGAACGCGCCGTAGGACGCGAGGATGGGGATCATCTCGCTGAGATATTCGTTAGGCTGCGGGTGATTGACTTCCGTTACGACGAGCGGCTTGCCGACGAATGCAGATCGCGTCAGCTTGACCACGGTGGCATGCAGCGGATCATTCACCATCGGTGTATTGCGCTCTCCGTAAATCGCGGGATGCTGCCAATAAACGTGCGCATCGATGATGTCCATGATGGAAGACGTGGAGCGTAACTGCGGCATTCCGGGGATAAAATACGTGTGGTCGGCCGTGCCCGTGATGAGCGACTTCACGCCAAGGGTGTTTTTGAGGTACGACTTCATCTCACGGAAGAAGCCGCCCTCCACATCGGTGTAGAAGGCCGCTTCGGTGTAGAAGCGTTCCTTAGGCGCACCCACGAATTCTTCGCGGCGCAGGCGGCGAACCGGTTCACCGGGCTTGGCGCCGGCAAGTTTTCGGAAGCGCGCCAGTTCGGGCGGGGTGAAGCGCTTTTTCAGCCACTCGTTGTAACGGTCGGTGAGGAGCTTTTCGTAATACGGCGTGAAATCGAGCTGATACCGCGGCGAGCCCGGCTTGAGATCGCCGCGCAACCAGTTGCGCAGCCAAAACTCGAACACCGAATTTTCATTCACCAGCTCGACAATCGCAATGGCTGGTTCGTCACTGTACTTGGATTTGGTGTAGGGATTGTAGTGCGTGAGCAGCATGCGCGCATACTCGCGCTGGAGTTCGAGCAGGCGCGGACCGATGTAGGTCATCGCTTTAGCGACGCCGATCAGATTAGAATCGGGCACTTCGTCGCCGGGCTTGTACGTGCGTCCGACGTTGAGATTGAGATCGGAGTAGATACCGCGGTTCTTAAGCTGATAGATGAAGTAGTCGAGGCGATCGACCTGGTCTTTATCGAAGACGCGCGTATCGTTGCGCGTGCCGTCGATGAGGCCGCGCGGGTTTTGAGTGGTGGTGTGGTCGAGAAAGTGGAAGCGGACGCAGTTGATTCCCAGGCGTCCGAGTTCGGCAGCCCAAAGCGCCGCGTCTTCTTTGGGCGGAAGGTTCGTCGAGCCACGAACAAACCCCGTGAGGTTGACGCCCCAGAAGCGGATGCGTCCGGCATCGGTTGCCAGATGGCCGTTGACGCTGCGAACGAAGCCGTGCTTGCCCGCCGGCGCGTCGAGCAGAAAGCTCACATCGGCAGCAGAGTCCTGGCGGAGAAAGTGGTCGATCTGGAAGGGCTGCATCGCCACCTGCCCGGGCAGCGCGGGCAGAACGAGCGCGAGGAGGGCAGCCGCTTTCATTCCGCCAAGCGGTCTGAATCGGCGTGGGGGAGGTGGCCGAAACGCAGACCGAACCCGCGCGACGATTGGGCGAATCAATAGTAAGCCGTTCACGTACTGTAATGCTACGGCGGATTCCGCCGGGCACACAACCATTTTTCCGCGGCACGCCGACCATTCCACGATTCGGAACAGCGTTTAGCGAGGGGAAGTTCGATCCAATGCGGCGTTGAGCGTCTCCATAGCATGCTTCTGGTAGGGCTCGGCATCGGCCTTGGAAAACACGGGAGTGGCGGATTGCAGATACTTGCGTGCGCCGGTGTAATCGCCTTGGCGGAAGGAGATCTCAGCCAGTGCCAAGGCTACGTTGGCGGACCAGCCGGGGAAGCCGGCAAGCTGCGCGACGGCGCCGGTATCGATATTCCGCAGAAGTCTGGCAGCTTCGTCGAGCTTACCGAGTCCGATGGAGCAACTGGCGAGCGTGTAGGCGGTTCCGCCGGTCAGGCCGGCGCGCGGCCCAAAAGCTTTCACGGAAACATCGTAGGATTTGCGCGCGTTGGCTTCGCCTTCGCGATAGCGGCCGGCGCGGCACTGCGCAAGCGCGGCATCGGAGAGCGTGGCGACGGCGAAGAACGAAGTGGGTCCCTGCTTCTGGATGGCGAGGCGATAGATGGCGAGATCGTCGCGGATGGCGTCTTCCCACAGGCCAAGACTGCCTTCGCACTGAGCGCGCGTGGTGAGCAACTGCATAGTGAGTTCGTGATTCTCGCCAAGCCGAGCGACGTACTCGGGATAGATGCGGTTGGCTTCATCGACGGCCTCGCGGTTCTTGCCCTGAATCATGAAGGCCTGCGCGAGATTCAGGCGGACGCGAAGAACGCTGGGGCTATCGGGACCGCTGGTTTGGGAGAACGCGGCGATCAGTTCGCGAAAGAGCCGCTCGGCGGTGGCTCCTTCGCCGAGGCGTATGTACGCGAATGCCATGCGCTGCTTGAACGTGAGGCGCGCGTTTTCGTCAAAGCCCGGCAGCTTCGATGCGCCCGCGTAAGCTTCCTGGAACTGGGAGGCGGCGGTCTTCGCGTCATTGCCGATCAGCGCGATCATGCCGCGGGCTGAGGCGAGCCAGACGGCGAGATCGTCGTGCTGTTGCGGGATGCGGGCGATGACCGATTCCTGTTTGGCGAGGATGGAACGCGCGAGCGGCAGCGAATCCTTCTCGTAAGTGCGGGCTTCCATGGCGCAGCGCTGCAACTCGACGACGATGGCATCTTGCGACAACGGCCCTTGCGATTGCAGATACAATGCGGCGGCGCGGGCGTATTCGCGGCGGGCGTCCGGGAAGTTGCTGCGATTATCGAGCGCGCGGGCGATGGTCTGGTGGAGCTGTGCCGCGACTTCGGGCGCATCGTGGAACTGGCGGTCGATGTTGGGAGAGGCCTGTTTGACCGCATTCAGCAGCGTTTCTTCCGACTTGCCGCTCTGAAACGGATCGCTGCGGCCGAGCAGGTCATTGGCGAGGAACCGATTCACGGAGGCGGCGATGGCAGTTTGCCGGTTCGCGCGATCCCGTTCGCTCCGCGCTCTTCCGTAAAGAAAGAGGCTGGCGGCCAAGCCGGCGGCCAGAACCACCAGGGCGGCAATTGCCCACGGACGCCGCGCGCGTGCGGCCGCAAGCCGGCGCTCGGCGACGTGCGCGCGCTCGCGAGCCACTTCCAACTCATCGCGTTTCACGCGGCGCTGATCGATGGTTTGGATTCGCTCGACAAAGGCGGCAACACTGGCGAGACGCCGGGCGGGGTCGCCGCAAGCGGCTTCGGCGATGTCTTCGCGCAGAATGGGATCGGCAATCTCCGCTTCCCAGCCCGGAGAAAGCGGCTTCCGAAAATCACCGGCGATGAGTTGATAAAGGATGACGCCCAAAGCGTAGACGTCGGCTGAGGCGGTGGGAGTCTGTCCGGCCAGCACTTCCGGTGGAAGATACATCAGCGTGCCGGTCAGTTCTCCGGCCTCGGTCATGGGCTGGGTGAACCCCATATTGGTGATACCGAGGGCGGCAAGGCGCGAAGGCTCCATGAGAGAGCCGCTTCCGAAGTCCGCTACCTTCACCTGAAACTCGCCGCCGGGCCGGGGAAAGATCAGGACGTTGGCGGGCTTCAAGTCCTTGTGGAGCACGCCAACCTCATGCGCGGCGGCCACGCCCTGCGCGAGTTGTTCCATCACGCGCAGCCGCATTGCGAGGGGAATGGCGGACAGACCATCCTGGCTTTCCGCCCACTCGGCCAGATTGGGTCCGCAGAACTCGCTTTCCAGGTAGAAAGGAGGCTCGTCGAAGTGCCACTCCAGGACACGGACGAAATCCGGGCGTTCGCCCAGAGAATCCTTGAGCAGCCGGGCGAGCGTCACTTCGCGTTTGAGGCCTTTAAGGCGGATGCCATCGGCGGCGAACTTGAAGACGCGCAATTCGTGGGTCTTGGGATGCTCCGCCAGCCAGACTTCGCTCGACCGGGAGGCAGCGAGGCTACGGACGAACAACCACTGATCGCGTCCGGGCACGGGTTCGCCGGCTTCGAAGCCGAGCTCGCGGAATGGCGGCGCGGCCACTCGCCGGCACTGTACTGGAACTGCTAGACGGTAGCCGATGCGCGGTACGGTGACGACGACGGGCGGGTTTTCTTCGCCGAGCGCCTTCCGCAATTTGGAAACGGCGGTGGCGAGCGAGCCTTCCACCACAGTGACGCCGGGCCACGCCGATTCCAGGAGCTCTTCCTTGGTCACGACCTCGCCGGCGTGGAGCAGCAACTGATAGAGCACTTCGAGAGGCTTGGCTTCGAGTTCCACGGCGCTCCCCTCTTCGAGCAACTGGCGGCTGGATTCGTCGAATTCGAAGCGCGCGAAGCGCCACACCCGCCCTGCGGATTCCCATTCCGGGCGCGCGCCTGTATTGACAGCCATAGGTTTAACGGTCCTTTAGAATTCTTGATCGCTCTTTAGGTTCCGCAACCGGCGTCCTGTGTCAGGATCTCTCCATTGGTTCTGGCAGGGCGTCCGTTGGGATATTTTACTCCGCCCGGCCAGTTCTCAGGAGGGAACGATGAGGACTGGGTTGATCCGAAGCCTGATGGCATTTGCCGCCTGCGCCGCGCTCTGCCACGGTCAGGGCACGATTAGCACTGTTGCTGGCTCGTCAGCATGCTGCAACTCAGCCGATGGCGGCCAAGCTACCAGCACATGGCTGCCGTCCACTTTCGGGGTGGTAGTGGACAAGCAGAACAACCTGTACATCTGGGATTCCAATTCCAGCAAGGTTCGGAAGGTGAGCCCGGCCGGGATCATCGGCACTGCGGCCGGTAACGGCAGTTCGGGCTACACCGGGGACGGAGGTCCGGCGACGGCCGCGCGGATTTCCGGCGGGAACACCATCGCAGGGCTGGCGCTCGATGACGCGGGCAATCTTTACATCAGCGAGGGCGGAAACCACGTGGTGCGGAAGGTCAACGCGGCAGGGATCATCAGCACGGTGGCCGGCAATGGTTCACCCGGCTTTTCGGGTGACGGCGGATTGGCGACCAGTGCCCAATTGAACGATCCAGGCGGAATTGTGGTGGACAGCGCGGGCAATCTCTACATCGCGGATGCTTCGAACAATCGTGTCCGCAAGGTGACAGCCGCGGGGATCATTACGACCATCGCCGGCAACGGGAGCGTGTCCTATAACGGCGATAGCATACCGGCCATCTCAGCCGTGGTGGATGGACCCACGGGGCTGGCGCTCGATGACGCTGGCAATTTGTACATTTCGGAGACCAGCTCAGCGCGCGTGCGGAAGGTGGACACCGCCGGCATCATCACGACGGTGGCGGGGCTGACGAAAAAGAGCCCTGGATTCTCGGGCGATGGCGGTCCGGCGACGGCGGCGATGCTCTACGGGCCGATCGGGCTGGCGGTGGATCACTCCGGCAACCTTTATATTGCGGACAACGTGAATGGGCGGATCCGCAAGGTGGACGCCGCGGGAATCATCACGACATATGCGGGGACCGGAGGCGGGACGGCCTCCACGCCGATCGGCGATGGCGGCCCGGCTACGAGCGCTTATATAGGCGTTCCGAAAGCGATTGCGTTTGACGCCGCCGGCAACCTGTTTATTGCGGGCAACGCGGGCGGGATTGCCCGTGTGCGGAAGGTTACGCCGAAGGCTGGGCTGTCGGCGAATCCCGGCTCGCTCTCGTTTTCTTATACGATCGGCGGCGCAGCTCCGGGCTCGCAATCGGTGAGTGTGAGCAGTTCGGGTGGAGCGGTGAACTTCAGTGCGGCAGCTTCCACGTCTTCGGGAGGCAATTGGCTTTCGATCAATCCGGCGAATGCGTCAACCACCGCGACACTGATGGTTTCAGTCAATGCGGCGGGCGTTCCCGGCGGCGTATACCACGGAGCGATCACGCTCACGCCCACAGGCGGCGGAACCGCGCCGCTTTCGTTTGCAGTGACGCTGACGGTAGCGGGAGCGGGCGCGCCGGTATTCACCAGCAGCGGCGTGTTGAACGCGCTCGGTTACCAGGCGAAGCTGGCGCCGGATACGGTCTTCGTGGTTTTCGGCAGCGGCATGGGACCGGCGTCTTTGGCGACGGCCTCGGCTCCGGATTATCCAACGACGCTCGGCGGCACCTCGATCACCTTCACGCCTTCCAGCGGTGGTGCGGCGATCAATGCGCGGATGGTCTACACGAGCGCGGGCCAGGTTGCGGCCTTGCTGCCTTCTTCCGCCGGTCCGGGGACCTATGCCGTGCGCGTGACGTACAACGGGCTGGCCAGCGCGCCGCAGAATGTGACAGTGGTCGCGCGAAGTTTCGGAATTGCGACAGCCAATAGCGCGGGTACGGGAACGGCCCAGGCGACGATCGGCAATGTAAATAACGGGATCAGTCTGACACGCTTCACGAGCGGCGGCATCGCGTTCAGCGGGCTCAATTGGACGCTTTCCCCGGCGCATCCCGGCGACACGCTGGTGCTGTGGGGCACGGGCGGCGGCGCGGACACGGCGAACGACACGGGCGGGACTTCCGGTGACCAGACGGCGGCGGGAAATTTTCGTGTGCTTGTGGGCAGTAAGACGATTACGCCGCTTTACGCGGGCGCGTCCTCGGGATATCCGGGGCTGTGGCAGGTCAATTTCACCTTGCCGGGTGATGCCGCACCGGATTGCTTCGCATCCGTGCAGGTGAGCGCAGGTGGAGAGTTGAGCAACGCGGTGACCGTGCCGATTGCGGCCGCCGGCGAAGACGCGTGCTCGGATCCGCAGTTGAGCAAAGAGGTGCTCGGCCAGCTTGATAAAGGCGGCACGATCGCGGGCGGCGGGTTCGGCATCTCCAAGCTCACGGCGACTTCGACGTTTCTTGTGAACGGCTCGTCGAATACGGTGACCGCCGCGCAGGAGATCGCGAGCGGAGGCATCGCATTCTACACAGCCGCTGAATACGCCGCGATTAATGGCGGTCTCAAGATTGGCGCATGCACGGTGACGGACCGGACGGCGCCGGCCAATGCGAAGGGTCCTTCCAACCCGGAGGGATATCTGGATGCGGGGCCGAACATACCGCTCAATGGGCCCGGAGTGCCAGCAAGTGCGGTACTGGCGCCGCTTGCCACTACTCCCGGCGTCTATAGCCTGCTCTTTGGGACGCCGACATTGGTAGGCGGCAAGTACACGCTTACTGCACCGGGCGGCAAGGGAGTGGGAGCATTCAATGTTTCGGTCACCTTCCCGACCAGCTTTACGATCACCAATTGGGATGCGATTGCTTCCATTGACCGAAGCAAACCGCTGGTCATTAACTGGACCGGCAGCGGCCTGGACCGGGTTGAGATTATTGGCAGCACTTCGGCCGTGGTCGGAAAAGATGCTGCCAGCACGAACATCATCCACCTGGTGACCTTCACGTGCGACGTTCCGGCGGCGCCGGGCTCCTATGCGGTGCCGGTTGAGGTGTTGTCACATCTGTTTCCAGCCAGCATTGATGCCGCTTCGGCGGCTAACGGGACGGCCGTTCTAGCGGTGGAGGCCGCAACGACGCAGCCGTTCACTGCGCCTTTGACAGGCGGAGGCCAGACGGCATTTGGAGGTCTGGCGGCGATTCTGGGCTATTCGAAAAATCTAGCGGTTCAATAGGCAACGAGCGAGCAAAGAGGCATCCGATGAAAACCCTGTTGCGCGATTTCGTATTCGCGACTTTGTTGTTAGCACTGTGGAGTGGCGCGGCCGGAATTCCGGCCTACGCCCAGGCGATCATCACGACGGTGGCCGGCACGGCCGGCGCCGCTGGCTTCGCAGGAGACGGAGGGCAGGCGACGAGCGCCAAATTGAGCGGCACTCTGACTGTGGCTGTCGATAACAACGGAAACCTGTTGATCAGCGATGCAGGCAACAACCGAATTCGACGGGTGGACGCTGCCGGAATCATCACGACCATCGCCGGCGGCGGGAGTTCGGGCTCCGGCGATGGCGGACTTGCGACTAAGGCGCAGGTCTTTCCAACTGCGGTGGTGGCGGATGCCGCAGGCAACATCTATATTTCACAGGGCGGCAGCATTCGCAAAGTCGATACGGCGGGGATCATCAGCACGATCGCGGGGACCGGTTTCATTGGCTACTCGGGTGATGGCGGCCCGGCGCTGTCCGCGACCTTTTTCTGCACCAACATCGCAGTCGATCGTGCGGGGAACATCTACCTGGCCGATACGGTGAACGCGCGGATCCGCAAGATCGACACTTCGGGAATCATCACGACTTTCGCAGGAACGGGAGAGCAAGGGTATTCCGGTGATGGCGGGCCGGCCGTGAATGCTAAGCTGGCACTGCCTCAAGGCGTCACCGTGGATAATGACGGCGACGTATACTTCGCCGATAACGCGACACGAGTCCGCAAAGTGGATACTGCGGGAAATATCAGTACTGTGGCGGGCAGCGGCAGCGGGCTCTCTGTCGGCGATGGCGGCCCGGCCACAAATGCCGGAATGACACCTGTCTGGGTGGCGGTGGACTCGGAGGGCAACTTGTACATTGCCGATGCGGGCAGCAAAAGGATCCGAAAGGTGAATACTGCCGGGAATATCAGCACGCTGGCAGGCGGGGCGCTCGATGTGGGACTGGGCAATGGAGACGGCGGTCCGGCGACTAGCGGCGTATTCAGCAGTATCAGCTCGGTTGCGGTGGATGCGGCGGGCAACGTGTATGTCGCCGACAGCGGAGCCACCAATATTCGCAAGATTTCCTCGGGTGCTGCCGCCTCGCCGATTTCAGTGAACCCCACGACGCTTTCCTTCTCTTTTACGCCTGGGGCGCCGGATCCGGGAAGCCAGACGGTGGTGATCATCAGTCCCGGAGCTACGTTGACGTTCACGGCATCTGCTTCAACTGCTTCGGGTGGCGACTGGTTGGCGGTTACTCCCAAGAGCGGCAACGTGAACACGACACTCACGATTTCAGTGAATCCCGCCGGGCTTTCGCCCGGCACCTATAACGGCACCATTACGATTACGCCGAGCGGAACTGGCAATTCGCCGCAAACCGTTCCGGTGAAGCTGATCATTAACTCGCCTACGAGCCAGGGAGTGATCAGCACCGTGGCCGGCAATGGATTCGTACCGTTTGCCGGAGAGGGAGGACTGGCAACGGCCGCCTCTCTGGCAGTGAGCGGAGTGGCGGTGGATACCCTCGGGAATCTCTTCGTCTCGGACGTTGTCAGCAGCAAGATATTGATGGTGAATTCGTCGGGGATCATCACGACTCTGGCGGGCAACGGAGCGTTCAGCTTCGGCGGCGACGGCGGGCCTGGTACGAGCGCTTCGTTCTTCGATCCTTTCGGTATGGCGGTGGACAAGGGCGGCAATCTCTATATTGCCGACAGCATGAATAATCGCATTCGCAAGGTGGATACAACCGGCGGTATCACGACTTTTGCGGGGAATGGATCGGGCGGGTTCGCCGGAGACGGCGGCCAAGCTGCGAGCGCCGCGATCTGGACTCCACAGGCCGTAGCATTCGACGCCGCGGGAAACCTCTATATTGCCGATAGCGCCAACAACCGCATTCGCAAAGTAACTCCGCAGGGCATAATCACTACGGTAGCGGGCGGAGCGATCCTGCCGGGTTACAGCGGCGACGGCGGTTCAGCAGTAGGGGCAGGGTTGTTCCTGCCCGGCGGCGTGGCAGTCGATAATTCCGGCAACATCTACATAGCGGACATCGGGAACAATCGCATTCGCAAAGTGAATGCCGCTGGGATCATCAGCACCGTGGCTGGAAACGGGACGAAAGGATTTTCGGGCGACGGCGGGCAGGCAGCAGCGGCCCAGTTGAACTTGTCTAGTTCACACGTAGGGCTCGCGACCGATAGCGCCGGCAATCTCTACATTCCGGATGTTGGCAATAACCGCATACGGAAAGTGGATACCACCGGCATCATCACCACCATCGCCGGAAATGGAATCGGGGGCTTTTCGGGTGACGGCGGTCCGGCCACGAGCGCGGGACTCAACAATCCGACCGACGCGGCTACCGACAGTGCGGGGAATCTGTATATTGCGGACACTACCAACAACCGTGTGCGCAAGGTAACGATGAACGCGGGGCCGGCCGGACCCACGATCTCGACCAATGGCATCGTCAATGGAGCGAGCTTCCAACCAGGAATCGTGGCGAACTCGTGGGCGACGATTGTGGGAAACAATCTTTCAACCGGGACCGACACCTGGGCAAACTCCATCACGAACGGAAAGCTGCCCACGACGCTCGATGGAGTCTCGGCGACGGTCGGTGGTAAACCAGCGTATGTCGAGTATGTCAGTCCGACACAGATTAACTTCCTGGTGCCCGATATTCCAGCGGGTGCGACACAGGTGAGCGTGACCAGCCCATCCGGAACGAGTTCGACCTTCACGGTGAATACCAGCCAGTATGGGCCCGCGTTCTTCGCTTGGCCGAACAGCCAGCCGGTGGCTACACACCAGGACTACAGCTTTGCGGTCAAGAGCGGGACCTTCGCGGGAACCACAACCGTGCCGGCGAAGCCGGGCGAAGTCATTATTCTCTGGGGGACGGGCTTCGGGCCAACGGCGCCCGCGGTGGCGGCAGGGTCCCAGGTCCCCGCGGATCAGATCTATTCCACGGCGACGCTGCCAACAGTGACGATCAACAACGTGCAGGCAACGGTATATGGCGCGGCACTTGCGTCCGGCTTTGCGGGCTTATACCAGATTGCGATTCAGATACCGCCGTCGCTGCCGGATGGCGATTGGCCCATCAGCACGACAATCGGAAGCGTGACGTCGCCCAGTAGGATGGTACTGAGCGTGCAAAAGTAGCGAATAACACCGAACCCTCCCGATGAAGTCACATTGTTGACACGCCTTACATCTTGAAAGGGGGGTATAACTGCCGTAGAATTCTTGGGACTGCTTCGGGAGGGTTCGGCTGCCTCCTTTACGCCCAACGAGACGGCCTCATTACGCGCCATTACGCCGCGGTGCGCTCACGCCTGGTTGTAGGGTGCACGGTTCACATTCGTTAACTCCGATTTCTCACATTTGCACAATACTGGTGCGTCTCTCTCCCAAAGCAGGACAGGAGGTTGAACGCATGGTCAATCATCACGCGATCGCATTTCGTCGCGCATTGTTTGCGATCATTCCCGCTGCTCTCACCCTGGTTATGCCGCTTGCGGCGCAGATTGGCGGCACGGGATCCATTGAAGGCACCGTCAGCGATCCTTCCGGAGCGGTCATTCCTGCCGCCACGGTGGATGCGACGAATGTTGCCACTGGCGTCACGACTACGCGCCAAACCACTGCCGCGGGATATTACGTTATCTCGGCACTTCCTGCCGGCGAGTACAGCGTAAAATTCAATGCCGGCGGTTTTCAGTCTCTGGTGCAGCAGCACGTAGTAGTCGATGCTCTCGGCACGACTGCGCTGAACGTCAAGATGTCAGTTGGTTCGGCGAGCGAGCAGGTCACCGTCGTCGATCAGCCACCGAACCTGGATACGGCGGATGCCAGTATGAGCCAGACGATTCGGAATGACGTCTACACGGCCCTGCCGCTCACCATGGGAACGGGCGGCGCAACAGCGAACGCGCCGCGCGACCCTACTTCTTTTGTGCAGTATCTGCCAGGCGTCACAAACTATGGCGGCAATACGGCCGGCTCGGTCAATGGCGGCACCATCGCATCCGAGGAAGTCTATGTTGACGGTGTCGCAACGACCTCGGCAGTGCTTCAGGGAGAGGTCCGCTACCTGGCGCTGGGAGTCTCGATCGAAGCGGTGGAACAGGTTCAATTACAGTCTGCCGGGAGCTCGGTTCAGTTCGGCGGACAAGGTTCCACGAACTACGTGATCAAATCCGGGACCAACCAGTTCCACGGGCTGGCTTATGAAAACGTCCGCAACAGCGACTTCGATGCGCGCGGCTTTTTCCCCAGCACGAAGCCGGTCAACAAGCAGAACGAATTCGGCGGAACCTTCGGTGGCCCCATCCGAAAGAACAAGCTGTTCTTCTTCGGCGCCTACACCGGCTACCGGACCGTGCAGGCGGCGACGCCTACGATCATCTCCATCCCGACGCTGCTGGAACGAACCGGGAATTTCAGCGAACTGCCGGTTGCGATCTATGATCCCGCGTCGACAAGCTGTGCCGGCTCGGCATGCACGCGCTCGCCGTTCCCAGGAAACATGATTCCTTCCAGCAAGATCTCAGGCCCCTCGGCATTGTTTCAGTCGTTCCTGCCGGCGCCTACCAGCCCAACGTTGCTGAACAACTATCTCTCCACGGTTCCGCTGGGATTTGCGGTGAACAACTACACCGTCAAGATTGATTATGTTCTCAACAGCAACCATCGGCTCTCTGGACACTACAGCCCGGGCAACCGGCACCAGACGACGCTGTATCGAAACGGCTACATGCCGCTGCCGTACACGCCGTCGCGACAGGTCATCGAAAACATGAAGACCGCGGACGTGAAGGAGACATGGGTGGTGAGTTCCCGAATATTGAATGAGTTGACGCTCGGGTTCGCGCGGTTCGATGTGCCCATTGAAGACACCACCATGCTGCCGAATTGCGGCGCTGGCGGCGCGGGGGAAGCTCCGGGTGTGGGACAGTATTGCAACCAGTGGATGACGGCGGCCGGGATCACGGGACTGCCCGCCGGAGAGGCAACCAATTCGTTCCCTTACCTGACGTTCAGCGGTCCGAATTCGGACTATAGCTGGCGCAACGGCAACTCGCCGGCTTTCAATGAGACGTTGAACAACTACACGATTCAAGACAACGTGCAGTACACGAATGGACGGCACTCCGTTGTGGTCGGTATGCAATATCAGTGGCTGCAAGCCAACGAAAAGCCGCAGACCTTCGGTTCCTTTGCCACGTGGACATTCGGTGATCTGGAGACCTCCGGATTTGCGGCGAACAGCCTGGTTCCGCAATCGACCGCGGGCAATTCTTACGCCAGCTATCTGCTGGGCTCTTTGAATTCGGCCAGCGTCACCGACAATGCCAATATTGATTACGGCGGCCGGCTGCACGATGCGTCCTGGTGGGTGCAGGACAATATTAAGGTCAAGGAAAATCTCACGCTGACACTGGGAGTCCGGCACGAAATCGATTCGCCGTGGGTAGAGGCGGCGGACCGCATGTCGTGGCTCAATCCGAGCACACCGAATCCGGCGATCGGCGGATTTCCGGGCGTGCTGGAGTTTGCCGGCAATGGTCCGGCGAGCTGCCACTGCCGCAACAACATGAGCACCTATCCTTGGAACTTCCAGCCAAGAATCGGCCTGGCGTATAGCTTGAACAGCAAGACGGTGATTCGCGCGGGCTTCACGCTGAACTCGATTCGAACCGGCGCAGTGGGCGGGACTGTCAAGGAAGGGACCGGTTTCCTGGGTTACTCCGCCAACCCCGTTTTCTCGACTCTGAATGGCGGCGCCACGCCGGCCTTCTATTGGCAGGATGGCTTCCCGGCGTATCAGCACGCGCCGTTCTTCAATCCGACGTTGAACACCGGCTTTTACACGGGCACTCCGCAAGGCGGATCGATCACCTATGGCGATCCCGTGTTAGGGCCGCGTCCTCCGCGATTTGAGAATTGGAACGTCAGCATCCAGCGGGAGATTGTTCCCACGCTGGTGCTGGACGTGGCATACGCGGCGAGTGAAGGCCACCACCTCAGCGGCGGCGCACTCGGGTTCTGGTCGGATCAGTTGAATCCACGGTACCTGGTGTTGGGCAACCTGCTCAACGCATCCGCCACTCCAGCGAACGTGGCGGCCGCGCAAGCGATTGTTTCCAGCGTCGCGCTGCCATATGCGAACTACGTGGGAACCATTTCGCAGATGCTGCGGTCGTTCCCGCAGTACTCTTCCGTTACTACCGCCTGGACCAACTTAGGCAACACGAACTACCAGTCGCTGCAGATCGTCGCGCGGAAGACGTTTTCGCATGGCTTAACGGCCGTTTTCAACTATACCTGGGCTAAGGAAATGGACGACCTGAGCACTTACTCCGGCTATGTAGACGATAAGTCACAGGGCACGAATCCGGCCTCGGTCATCAATGCGCTGGTTGTTTACCAGTTGCCGTTCGGAAAGGGCCAGCCGCTGCTGGGAAGCACGAACCGCGTCGTCTCCGCGCTGGTGAGTCATTGGCAGGTGTCGGGTATTACTACCTGGCGCTCGGGTGCGGGATTTGGCTCAATTGCCGCTTCCTGCACGCTGCCGAATGCGGGAAGTTGCTGGGCTTCCTACTCGCCCACGTTCTCCGGACCGGTACAAACCGCGCCTTACGGCAGCGGGAATCTGATCGGCGGGACCACCACCTCCTACCTCAACATCGCAGCCTTCCAGAACCCGGCTCCGTACACGTATGGGACCACGCCGCGAACCTTGGCTTATGGCCTTCGCGGCCCCACTTACTTCAATCAGAACCTCTCTGTGAAGCGGCAGTTCGTTCTGCACGAAAGATTGATGCTGACGCTCCAGGCCGACTCGATCAATCCGTTCAACAACGTCTCGTTCTCGTCGCCGAGCACCAACATCGCTTCGGCATCGTCCTTCGGCCGGATCACTTCGCAGGCCAACAGTCCCCGCGACCTGCAATTCGGTGCGAGAATTACGTTTTAATTCAGAATCACTAGGGAGGATCGATGGCGAAATCTCAAAGGGCGGCAGCGCCCGTGGTGGCGCTGCTTGCCGTGATGGTCTGCCTTCCGAGCAATGTTCGCGCGCAGAATGAGCCCGTCACCGTGACAGAGGATGCGGCGGCTTTTACGCTGGCGAACGGCATCGTCACGGCATCCGTGAGCAAAAAGACCGGCGATCTGACGTCGCTGCGCTACAAGGGAATGGAGATGCTCGACCAGGCACCGGCGGTTCCCGTGCCTCCGCGGCCGGCGCCGAGCCAACCTGCTGTCGTGCGCCGAGGCGGCACCTCCGGGCATCCGGGCGGTTACTGGTCGCACGATGCAACCTCGCCGCAAAGCGTAGCAGCGATCACGATCGATCCCAGAAGCAATGGCGGCCGCCGCGCGGAGGTTTCCGTGAAGGGGATTTCCGGCGGAAGGCCGATGGGCTCAGGCCCGGGTGGAACCTTCATTTCCGATATCGAAATCCGGTACACGATGGAGCGCGGCGCGTCCGGCGTTTATACGTACTCCATCTTCACTCACCAGCCAGGGTATCCCGGTTCCTCGCTCGGCGAAGCGCGCTTCTGCGTCAAGTTGAGCGATGTCTTCGATTGGATGGCGATCTCGCCGCGTTGGAGCAAGCTTTATCCCAAAGAGCCTCATGAGGACAAGTACGACTTCACCCAGGATCAATTCGAGAATCCCGCCTACGGCTGGTGCAGCACGGCTAAGAAGATCGGATTCTGGCTCGTCAATCCCACGGTGGAGTATCTGAGTGGCGGTCCCACCAAGGTGGAATTCCTGGGACACCGCGATACGACGCAAGTCGCCGCGCCGTGCATTCTGAATTACTGGCGAAGCAGCCACTATGGCGGAGCTTATGTGGAAGTCTCGGAGGGCGAGCGATGGAACAAGGTGATCGGTCCGTTTTTTCTTTATGTGGACGCCGCTGAAAACCCACGCTCGGGGCGCGAAGACTCGCTGGCGCAATACAAGAAGGAAGCCGCCAAGTGGCCGTACGATTGGGTCTCTGGCATAGATTATCCCCATCGCCCTGAGCGCGCCACCGTCAAGGGTGAATTGGTGTTGCACGATTCGTTAGCTCCTGCCGGCGTAAAGATGGGCAAGCTCATGGTGGGCCTGACCTACCCGGCGTACACGGTAACCGTCACCGGGCGAGGCGGCACAACCATTCAGCGGCAGATCGATTGGCAGACGGACGCGAAGCACTATGAGTTCTGGGTTCGCGCGGACGACCACGGCCGGTTTACGATTCCCAATGTCCGGCCCGGAGAATACACTCTGCACGCGTTTGCCGATGGCGTGCTGGGAGAATATGCCAAGACTGGCATTACGTTGAAACCTGGGCAAACGGTGGACTTTGGTGCTCTCGCTTGGACGCCGGTTCGACGCGGCGCGCAACTGTGGGACATCGGAATTCCGAATCGCAATGCGTCCGAGTTTCTGAAGGGGGATGATTACTTCCACGACGGCATGCCGCTGCTTTATCCCAAGCTTTTCCCGAATGACGTGAAATACGTGGCAGGCAAGAGCGACTTCCGCAAGGACTGGTATTTCGAGCAGGTTCCCCATTCCGAAGACCCGAACGCCAAGGCCGGACTCTACGGCGGAGGCGGGGGCAACGGCAGAGCGACACCTTACTCGATCACTTTCGACCTGACCAAAGCGCCCTCGGGAAAGACAGTCCTTCGACTGGCGATCTGTGGTGGGAGCGCGCCATACGTGGATGTTCTGGTGAATCAGCACACGGCCGGAAGGGTGCAGTTGGCCGGTGATTCCACGATTGCGCGAAACGGCATTACGGGCATCTGGTATGAGCGCGAACTGCCCTTCGATGCTTCACTGATGAAGCAGGGGACGAATGTGATGCAACTGGTTGTGCCGGCGGGCCCGGTGACTTCAGGCGTTCTGTACGACTATCTTCGGTTGGAACTGGACCGGTCGGCGCAAGCGCCTCAGGAGAAATAAGTCGACTCCCGGATCACTCGGCTTCGGGAGGGCGCGCAACCATTTTCATGCGCTCTCTACGTGTCCTGCGGTTTGCTTTGCAAATCAGATACTTCGCTGTTGATTTAACATGTATAGGACCATGTGAGACGTAGCGCCGGGCCTCGATTGACTTTATACCTGGATGCACGTTTTCGAAACATCCACGAGAATACGAATATGGCACACAAACATGGGGTGAGATACAAATATGGAGTGATCGCGCCCATTTTATTGGGGCTGGCATTTTTGGGCTTGGCTTCGGCACCGGTGCAAGCGGCGGGAAATGGACTGAAGCCGGTGCGCATCATCCTGGTGGGTGATTCCACCGTCGCTCTGCACAATGGGTGGGGGCCGGGCTTTTGTGACCTCATGAAACCGGAGGTGACTTGTCTGGACGTGGCGAAGAACGGCCGCAGTTCGAAGAGCTACCGGGAAGAGGGTTCCTGGGACGCGGTAATGAACGAGCTGAAATCGAATGCCAGTTTCAGTGCCACGTATGTGCTGATCCAGTTCGGCCACAACGACCAGCCGGGTAAGCCGGGACGGTCAACCGACCTTGCCACGGAATTCCCGGCGAATATGAAGCGGTATGTCGAAGATGTGAAGAGCACCGGCGCTCAGGCGGTGCTGGTAACGCCGCTGACACGCCGTATGTTCCAGGATGGCAAGCTGAAGAACGACCTGGTGCCCTGGGCCGATGCGACGCGGAAGGTCGCGCAGGAGGAAGGCGTACCGGTGCTGGAATTGAACGCGGACAGCTCCGCCGCTGTGCAGAAGATGGGAGGCGTAGAAGCCAACACGCTCGCCAATGCACCGCCGCCGGCGAACGTGCAGGCCGCTGCCGCAACGGGCACTTCTCTCGCCGTGCCGAAAGTACGGCCGCCGGTAAACGCGCCTCGTCCCAAAACTCCCGTGCCGGTGTTCGACTACACGCATCTCGGGCCGAAAGGCTGGGCGTACTTCGGGCGCATGGTAGCCAACGAATTGGTGAAGAGCGTGCCGGCGCTGGCGCCTTACGTCAAGGGATAGCGGCTGTTTGTTTGCGTGTGGGCGCGTATACACGCGTCGATGGGTGGACACGGCGTGCCTCACATTCCGCGATCGCAGGTACGGCTGCGATTCGTGTGGTAGTCACATGCCGTCAATCGGTTGTGTGCGTGAAGGCGCGCGGTGTTGATGGTATCCGCGGGATGTCGAACCATGGCAAGTGGAGTGCTATCGAAACGGCGGAGGGCGGGGTTCGGTTGAGTCATGCGGCGCTACCGAATATCCTGTTGAGATCTGCATGCTTCGACTGCCGTGGCGGTCCCGCCGGTGGCGCGGGGTTCTGGCCATCCTACTGAGTACGCCGCTGCTGGCGATCGCGCTCGTGTTCTGGCGTGCTTCTCACGCCCGAGAAGAAGCGGCGGCCGAAGTCCAGTCACATTCCCAGTTTCCCTTGCGCGTCATTTCACTGGACCGCGCCGCGCCGTCAGGCGTGGAGCCCATACCGGCGACTCCGGAGTTTCGGGACCTGGCGGCGTATCACGACGAAATCGCGGTCAGCGCGCGGGCCGGGCTCTTTTTGTATGACCGGAATGGAACGCTCCTTCATCTCTATCGAGCGGGGATCGACTTGCCACCGGCGGAATTGGGAGCCATGTCGATGGGAATCATCTCCGGTTCGGCCGCCCCGGAACTCTTCATCGCCACGCATGGCGAAGGGCTGCTCGTCTTCAACGGATCAAGCTTTCGCCAGATCCTTCCCGCGGATTCGGATTTGCACACCATTACATCCGTGTTGGTCCTGGGCTCCGGGCGTGTCTTGCTCGGCACGGAGCGCCGAGGCGTGCTGGTGTTTGACGGCCGGCAACTTGCGCCCTTTCACTCACGATTGAAAAGTGAGCATATTACGGCTCTGGCGGGCACCGATGGCGATTTGTGGATCGGCACGCTCGCGCACGGGGTCTTCCATTATCGGGCCGGGCAGATCGAAGAGCTTGCTGATGCGCTGCCTGACCCGCAGGTCCTTTCATTGAGCGTGCAGGGAGGCTCGGCTTACGTCGGCACGCCGCTCGGCGTAGTGGAGTTTCGTGAGGGGCAGCGCATCCGCCCACTTGCGGATGGTTTCTTCGCGCGAGCGGTTGCCCGTAATGGCGATGCGCTCTACATCGGCACTGAGGACGAGGGCATTGTTCCAGTCCCGCTGCAATCGCAGCCGGCGCCGCCTGCCGCTGCGGCCCTTGAGGGGGACACACCGCCCATCCCGATTTTCCGGTTGGTGAACGTAGAAGGTCGCGTGTACGCGGTTGGCAGTGATGCCATCTACGGCTACGATGCGGCTCGGGCGCGCTGGCAGCCCCTGCTCACCGCAGGCCGATCATTGATGGCGAGCCGCAACGTGGCGTCGCTGGCGCTGAGCGCGGGCCGCTTGTGGATCGGCTACTTCGACCGGGGCTTGGATGTAGTCGATGCCGGATTCGAACATGCGGTTCACCACGAAAACGACACCCTGTTTTGCATTAACCGCATCGTTTCCGATGGCGAACAAGGGCGCACGGCGGTGGCAACGGCCAATGGTCTGGTTCTTTTTGATTCCGGCGCGCAGCCCCGGCAGATAATGGGACGGAAGGATGGCCTGATCTCTGATCATGTGACGGACGTCGCTTTCCGCGCGGGCGGCATGGTGGTGGCGACGCCTGCTGGCCTGTCTTTTATCGATCGATCGGGTGTTCGCAGCCTTTACGTGTTTCATGGGCTGGTGAACAATCATGTGTACGCGGTAGCGACAGAGGGCGCGGAGACACTGGCGGGAACGCTGGGCGGCCTGTCTGTGCTGGATGGCGACACGGTTCGCGTCAACTACACCACGGCCAACTCGCATCTGAAGCATAACTGGATCACGGCGCTGGCGCGCGTCGGCGACGACTGGTTTGCCGGAACCTACGGAGCAGGCGTGCTGCGACTCGATCAGTCAGGCGAATGGCATTCGTTTCCTGACCTGAAGCCGGGTTTTGTGGTGAATCCGAATGCGATATTCGCGAGCGCCGGGCAGGTATACGTGGGCAGTCTGGGCCAGGGGCTGTTCGTCTACGACCGCGCTTCCGGCCGCTGGACGAATACTAGCCTGGGGCTTCCCTCGAACAACGTCACTGCTTTGGCTGTCGGAGGCGGATACGTCTACGTGGGCACAGACAATGGGCTGGTGCGCGTAGCGGAAGGAGCGCTGCGATGAGGCGCTTTCCGCCGCTCGCCCGGATTGCCGCGGCATTTCTCGCGTTGACGTTGGGTGCGGCCGCTGATACGGGAGTGCTAATTCCCAGCGGACGGCAGCAGCCCGACCCCGCCATCTTCTCGCTCGATGAGATGACGCTGGATGTGCTGATTGACAACGGAACTGCGCGGGTCCGCGTGCGGCAGATCTTCGGCAACCATAGTGGCACGGTTCAGGAGGGCGTCTACCGGTTTGCGCTTCCGAACAAAGCGGCAGTTTCTGACTTCGCGGTGTGGGACGGCGTCACACGGATTCCCGGCGTGATTCTGGAGCGCAGGCGCGCGGGAGAAATTTACGAGCAGGCAAAGAATCAGGCCATCGATCCGGGGCTGTTGCAGATGGGCGAACCCGCAGCCGGCGAAAACGGCGCGCCCGCGCGTCCCAGCCAGGAGCTTACGGCGCGCATCGTTCCGATTCCGTATTTCGGCACCAAGCGAATCGAGATGGAGTATCAGCATCCTGTGCCGGTGGAGCGCTACCAATCGGAGTTCGTTGCGCCGCTGAAACCGGATGTCTACGGGATGCAGACGGCAGGGCACCTCACGATTACCTTTGAGTTGCGGTCGGAGCACGCTATACAGGACTTCAACGCCATCTCCAAGGCCTACCCGCTGCAAATCCGCGAGCGCACTCCTCACCTGGTAAGGGCGGAATTCTTCGGTAATAACGTGCAACTCAAAGAGGATCTTGCGGTCCGCTACGCGCTGGACCCGGCCGATGCGGACACCGTTCGCGTCATTACGGAGCGCGAGACCGCGCCCGGGCCGGGATTCTTTCAGACGCAGGCTCTGCTGCGCGTTCCCAGCGCGGCCGGGGTCGCGGCGCAGAGCACCCCGCAGCGGGTGCGCACGCTGATTGTGCTATTCGACAATTCGCTCTCGATGCAGTGGGACAAGCTCGAGCGGAGTTTCACGGCTTGCGAAACGGCACTGCGACGGCTGAGACCCGCCGATTCGTTCAATCTGCTGCTATTCAATTCGGAGGTGCACGCGTTTGCGCCGCAGCCGCGCCCCGCGACGCCGCAGAACATCGAGCAGGCGCTCGCCTTTATCCGGAGCAGCCGCATTCGCGGCGGAACGGACTTGCAGCGCGTCTTGACCGCGGCGCTCAGCCAAACTGCGCCGAGCGAACCATACATCATGCTCATCAGCGATGGCGGAGCGACCGAGGGCTCGGTGAACGATGGAAAGCTGGCGGCTTGGTACGCGGCTGAGTGGCGTCGGCGCGCGCTCGGGGAACGGCCGCACACGCTCGTATTCGGCGTTGGCGACGACGCCGATCTGCCGCTGCTTCGCATGCTGGCGAGCAACAACGGCTATTTCGATTGGGTGCGCTCCACAGAACCGATCGAGTTCAAACTGAACGCGTTCCTGGACAAGATCGGTCAGGAACCGGTGAAGAATCTTTCGCTCGCAGTGACGCCTGCCGCGAATGTGGATCTGGTTTACCCACTGGAAGACATGCGATTCGCAGGTGGAATGGCGACATGGACCGGCGAGTACAAGAAACCTCTGCCGCGGGCGACATTCACGGTGACGGGCATTCGCGACGACCAGCCGCTTCGCCTGTCGAGCACGGCCGCATTGCCTGCCGCGGGGTCGGAACATCCGGAGTTGCCGCGAACCTGGGCGAAAGCGCGCGTCGATGCGCTGCTCGATAAGATCACCCGAGAGGGCGAAGACCGCGCCACAATCGACGAGATCATCCGGCTTTCGAAGAAGTATAAATTCGTTACGCCTTATACTTCGTTCCTGGCGGCGCCCCGCGCGCTGCTTCGACCGCGCGTCATCCAGCCAGGCGACCCGGTTCTGCGGCTGAAGGCCGATAAATCAATCGTCTCGGTAATCGCGCTATTTCCTTTCGGACTGATTAAGCCGCTGCGGTATCTGAAAGAAGATGATTCGTGGCAGACGCGTTTTTTGGCGCCGGTGGATATGGCGGACGGCGTATACCAGGTGCGCCTGATTCTTCGCGATCGCGAAGGCCACGTCTATCGCGAATCGAAAAGCTTCGTGATTGAGAGCAAGACGCCGGTCTTACGCGCGCGTTTGGAGAAGCCGCGAGCCCGTGCGGGGGAGACCGTGCGGATTTCGGCGCAAGTTTCCGGCAACGCGCGCACCATCACGGCGCGGCTCTATGGGGCGTTGCCGGCCGCACTCCGCTGGAATCCTTCCGCCAAGGCAAATACGGGCGAAATTGTGGTGCCCGCATTCCTTCCGCCCGGCAAATACACGGTTCATGTGACTGCTGAGGACATTGCGCACAACGTGGGCACTCAGGAGGTGGCGCTTGAAGTCTGGTAAGCGAATCCTGATGACTGCGGTATGGATTTTCTGCGGCGCTTTGGTCATTCGCGGGGCGCTGGAACCCTGGGTGCAACATGTAGCCGCAGGGCCGGCAATCGCGGCGTTGTTCCGCAGCGTTCCCATGCCCGGTGGCGCGGTGCCGATTTTGCGGCCGCCGGCCGAAGCGCGTCCGGCGCTAACCCATCTGATTTCGAGCACGCCGCGCGAGGCCATGCTCTACCGCTTGCGCGCGCAGCAAGCGGAGATGGCGCTTGATTTTACCGCAGCGGAAGCTGACTGGAAGACGTATGCGCAGTATGCCGCGGATCGATATAGCGCCGAAGTGGAGTTGGCGGATTTCTATCAGCGGCGCGCGGAGCCGCGTGAGGAGATCGCGGCGTTGAAGACTGCGTCCACTGCGAAGGACGATCCCTTGCAACCCGCCACCGCTCAGCAGGGTTGGCGCGCATTCGAACGCATGGCTTCCGTGGCGGAGCAGGAAGCGTTGCCAACAGCCATTGCTGAACCGATCTTCCGCGAGTGGGTCGCACGTTATCCAAAAGAGCTGGCCGCGTGGCGCAAGCTGATCGAATACCTTTCAGCGCACCGCCAGTTCGCCGCGGCGGAAACCGAGATCACCCGCTATGAACGCACGTTTCATGACGACTTGGAAACCGTGAAGATGCGTGCGGACCTGGAACTGCGCCGTGGGTCGCCCGATGCGGCGCTCGCTGTTTACGATCGCGCATTTCAACCGCTCTGGCCGCGGACGATGACTGCGAGCTATTTTTCGCTTCTCGAACAGCAACAACAGCTTCGGGAATTCGCCGGCCGTGCGCGCACCGCGCTGGCGTCGAACCCCACGGATTTGAATGCCACAGCCCGGCTTTTCGATTATTTCCAAGCCCAGAACAATATTCCCGCCGCGCGGCGCGTGCTGCTGGAATACCGCATCGCGAAAGAATCGGGACAGCAGCCCTGGGCGGCTGATGAGCTGCAAACGGTGGCGCAACTCTTCGAACGACTGCCGGATGTGAATGAAGCCGCACGTCTATATTACGCGCTATACAGCGTGGTGCCGGCGAGTGCAGCGAATGCGGAAGAATCGTTGAACGGTCTGGCTCACCTGCTGCTCACCGCGCCGGAACAGCCGATTCAGTTCGGCTCCGGTGATCTTTCGTTTTATAAAGATATTGCCACTATCGATCCATCGCCCGGCTTTTTGAATGGCATCCTGTCGCTGCTGCTGAATTCGACAGGGCCTCGGTGGGAGTATCAGAGCCAGAATGAAAAATCGGCGGCGTATTTTCATCGCGCAGCCGCGGCCCAGTTAGTGAAGCTTTTGGAGCAGCGGTTTCCGCAATCCAAATACCGTGCCCCCCTGCGTGCCCAACTGGTCTCCGCGTACGGTGCGTATGGGGATGACGTGACGGTGATCCGCGCAGGCCGTGAGTATCTCGCGGCATTTCCGGATGGCGCGGATCGGGTAGCGGTGGCGCTGCAAGTTTCCGACGCCCTTGCACGTCAGAACCGCACCACTGAGGAATTTGTGCTCTACGATCAATTGCTCCGCGAACTGGCGGCGAACGCGTCGGGTGTGCCGATCGGTGCGAATGCGGCGCCGGCCGAGCAACTTAGTAATAACGCTGGCCAAAACCTGTCAATCGGCATGGTGCGGCCCTTTGCTGCAGGTGGAATCAGCGCGGTTAATCCACTGCAGATGGCGAATCCTCGCGACGGCGCCCAGGATACTGCGGATGCACGCTCGCGCGAGTATGTTCAGGTTCTGGACAAGTACCTTTCGCGCCTCGCGGCTTTGCACCGGCCGCTCGACGTTCTTCGTGTGTACCGCGCGGAGATCGACCGGAATCCGAACGATCCGGGACTCTACCAGTGGCTCGCTGCTTATCTGGAGCAAAATGGCACGGCGCGCGATGTGGAAGACGTGTACAACAAAGCGATCGCAAAATTCGCCGACCGCTCCTGGTACAACCGGCTGGCCCGCTGGTATCTGCGCCGCAAAGAGACCAGCGCGCTCGAAACGACGACGCAGCGCGTGATCGCCGTTTTTTCCGGCACGGATCTGGAGGCTTACTTCCGCGAAATCGTCTCGCAGACTCATCCGGACGCCGCCCTCTACCGGCAGTTGAATCTGTATGCGCATGAGCGGTTCCCGGAAGATCTCGTCTTTGTGTACAACCTGCTGGATGCTTATTCCCGCCGCGAAACCTACGACGCCGCGGCCGCCGATCGCCTGTTGCGGCAATACTGGTTCTACGATTCGACGCTCCGCCCCCAGTATTTCGCGCGGCTTTCGCAGCAGGGAAGGCTCATCCCCGCGCTGTCGGAAGTCCGCGCCGCAAATCCGGCGATCGCGAGCGGACAATTCGGACAGGCAGTAACGGCGAATCCGGCAGCCGTGCAGTTTGACGCCGAGGCGGAGGCCTGGCTTTCGCACTTCGAAACGGCGGCTCCGGCGGCGCGCGCGCTCGCGACGGTGTATCCGGGTATTCGCGATTTGACCAGCCAGGCTTCATCGCTCTACCGATCGCTCGCTGCTTACTACAAACAGGACACCAATGTGGCGATCACGCTTGCCGGTTATGAACGGCGCGCGAATCCGCGCGACGAGAACGTTCTCGCGCGCATGGGCGACATCGTGGCCGATCGCGAACTCTTCAGCCGCGCACGCACGTTCTGGGACCGCATACCCGCCACGCAGCCGGGCAATCGTGAGGCCTACTTGAATACGGCAACGGTTTACTGGGACTACTATTTGTACAACGACGCGCTGCGATGGATTGCCACCGCGCGCCGGAAGTTCGGCGAGCCGGCGCTATTCGCCTACCAGGCAGGCGCGATCTACGAAGGGAAACGCGATGACCGCGGCGCTATCCGCGAGTACGTCGCGGGAGCTTTGGATGGCGAAGATAGCGCAAGAAGCCGGCTCTTGCAATTGTTGCGACAGTCGCGGATGCGCGGCTTGGTGGACCGGGCGACGGCTGCTGCTGCTAGCAATAATCCATCGCCGGAAGCAGTGTCGTTGCGTGTTGCCGTGCTGGAAGCTGAGCAGCGCCGGCCGGATTTAGAGAAACTGCTGCAGTCGCGAGTGAATGCCGCGAAGTCCTCTGCGGAGTTAACGGATGTGCAGGAAGACGCGCGCCGGTTGGGATTCGATGGGATTGAAGAACGGGCGAGCGAACGCCTGGCCGAGATCAACACGGATCCCGTGGACAAGATGCGCCTGACACTGACATATGCGCGGCTTCTCGAATCGAAAAAAGATATAGCGGGCGCGGCGCGCGTGGTTGACGGCCTTTATCACGACCATCCGCTGATTCTTGGCGTGGTGCGCGGCGCGGTCGATCTTCATGTGAGGAACAAGCAGCCGGACGCGGCAATCGACATTCTGCTCGACGCCGCAAAACGCGCGCGGTCGGATCTGGCTGCGCAGTTCACTCTCGAATCGGCGCGCATCGCCACGGCAGCCGGCCAGTTTGATCGGGCTCGCACGCTGTTGGCGGGACTGCTTTCGACAGATGCTCTGCGAACCGAGTACCTCGCCGCGATGGCGGATACATATCTTCAGGCGAAAGATGACCGGGGCTTTCGCGACTACCAACTTGCGATCATCGCGCGATTGAAGCAGTCCCAGTTGACGGCGGCTGAGCGCACCGGGCGCATCGCCGCGATCCGTCGCAGCTTGATTCCCGCACTTGATCGGCTGAAGGATAGCGCAGGTGTCGTGGATCAATATGTAGAGATCATTAACAGCTATCCGGAGGATGAATCCGTCACCAAGGAAGCCGCGGCCTATGCGGTGGCCCATGGCGAGACTGCCCGTCTAGTGGATTTCTATCGCAAGACCGCCACGGCCGCGCCGCTCGACTATCGCTGGCCCATCGTGTTGGGGCGCATCGAAACCGTAGCGGAGGATTTTCCCGCGGCGATTGCCGATTACCAGCGCGCCATGAAGGCGCGGCCGAACCGCGCGGACGTGCTCACAGCACAGGCAGGCCTCGAAGAACGATTGATGCGTTTTGACGATGCGATGAAGAGCTACAGCAAGCTCTATGAGCTGGCATATCGCGATCCGCAGTGGATGATCAAAGTTGCGGAGTTGCGCGCGCGGTCCGGGCAAAGTGCCGATGCGGTAACCGCGTTGAAGACCGCGATCATCGGCGCGCGAACCGAAACCGCCGATGCCGATTTCACTATCGCCGGATATCTGGAATCGTGGCACATCCTGCCGGATGCGATTGGCTTCGCTGAACAGGGCGCGAACCTGGCTGGCGCCGATCTCTGGAAGGATGGCAACAACGCGAGTGTGTACGCGCGGCTGATGGCGAGGGCACGCCGCATGGAGCCGGTGTTGGCGGGCATGAGTGCCGAGACCGGGGCGGAGTACAACGTGGTCAGTGCGGCCGGACCAGTCATTGCGGAGACTTACACGCCGGAAGAGAAGGCTCGTTTCGAACAGGCACTCATAGCTCAGGCAGGGAGAGTCACTCCGGAGGTTCGCAACTCCGTGCTGCTGCCGCTTGCTACCGCGGCCCGGCTGGTGGACCTGGAAGCCCGGTGGCGGCGCGAATCGATGGAGGCGCAGAAACAGCAAATCGATCAGAGCTTCGTGAATCTCCAAAAGCAGCGCGGAGTCTACAACGAGTTGGGCCGGCAGTTGGAGGAGTACGCGGCGGCAAATCCTGGACAGCCTGTTGCCGAGAGTGTATACGTGCAGGCAGCGCAGGCCTTCGCTGCCGAAGGCGAGGTTGAGAGCGAAATGCGCATGATGCGGACGGCTCTGGAACACAATTCCCTTTCCGGTGCCTTGCTGAATCGCTATCTGCTGCTGCTCGCCGGACGCGCACCGCAGCAATTGTTGGCCGTGATTCGCGGCAATGGATCAGATGGAATTCGCAACCAGGCCGTTCAATCGGCAATCGCGGGCAATCACCGGGATCTGGCATACTCGGCGATTCGCACTCGCGGCAGCGCGCTCTCGCCCATATGGACCAAGGCCTATCTGGCGCTTGCCGGGCAGTACTTCAATGATCACTCCGCGGCTATAGATGCAGGCTTCCAGTCGGCGCTCGATACACGCACGATCGGCGAACGGCTGCAATCGCCGCCCAAGCCCGATTCCACGATTGTGGGTTCGGCGTGGTTCTACTATGGCGAGCGCTATGGCGAGTATTTGGACGGTGCGAAAAACGCTGATGCGGAAGCCTGGTTGCCCGCCATCGTTGAAGACACGCCCGGCAATCCGGATGCTTATATGGCTCTTGGCGATTTCTATGCCGGCGCTGCCCAGCCGGCGGAGGCATTGGTTCAGTTTGGGTATGCGCTCGAACTCGATCCCGACCGCGCCGATGCCGATGACCACATGGCGCGTGTGCTTTGGGATGAGGGCCGCCACCCGGAAGCGATTGCCCGCTGGAAAGCCGCGCTTGCGACCTACTTGCGAATCCAGAGCCGCGGCGTGCGCGTTCCCGAACCGTTCTGGAAGCGTGCGGCGGAAACTTTCACCGATATCGGTGAGCGCCACGCGATGAATGATTTGCATGGCGATATCGCGGGCCTGCTGGCCGACTACTACCAGCGGAACAACCAATATCGGTTCCGGGAACTGATCGAACCGGCGGCGCGCGCATCGATCGCATCCGGGCAGGGAACAGCATGGCTGGTGGCCTTTGCGCGCACGATAGACGATCCGGAGATGGTCATCAACGTTCTGATGAAAGCTCCCGGTGTGGGCGGCGCGGAGCGCATTTCCCTGCAGCGGGAACTAGTGGCGATGCGTACCTGGCAGGTGCAGTCGACATTTGGCGATGAGCGACAGAGCGCGGAGGCCGGTCTGGTGCGGGCGCGCTGGCAGTTGGCCTCCATGCTGCTGGATGAGGGCGACGTCAGAGGAGCGCAGTCGGAGTTGAACCAGATTCCGGCCGAAGATGCGAAGAAGTTAGACCGAAGCTTGGAAATACGTCTGGCTTCACGCGCGGGTACACTCGATGCGCTGCTGGCGCGATACGGTTCCGATGCGGAATCGACGCCTTCGGCCGAGATGCTCCGCAATGCGGCCGTTCAGCTCCGAAAGGATGGCGACGAGAACAGCGCGCGATCGGTCCTCGAATTTCTCTACCGCCGCGAAATCCAGAACGGAAATCTCGACGCTTCGAATTTCCTGGGCTTGGCGGAAGTAGACTTGCAGCGCAACAACGTCGCCGGCGCTCTTGCTTTGTTGAACCGCATGACATTGGTATCGACGGGAGGGTTCGACACGCTGCTGCCCGCCGCTGAATTATTGGCGAAGTATGGCAAAGCGGCGGATTCCGAGGACTTCATCCGGAGAAGGCTCAAAGCAGCACCCTGGGATTCGGAGGCCAAGGTGCAATTGGCTCGTACAATCGGCACTGGGTCCACAGAACGCACCGGATTGCTGGAGGCCGCGGCAACTGACCCACAGGCCGCTTATTACTTGCGTGCGGAGGCCGCACGATTATCTTCACCGCAGCCGATCACGGGGACTTCGGGAACCGAGCTGGCGCTGCTCTCCTCTTCGGCCGTCACTGCCGATGCCGCAACAAAGCCATACCAAGTGGAGGCGCGCATCGACGCAGCAGAGAAATCGACCGACCCGCAGATCCGGCTTCGATTGTGGCGGGAGGCGCTTGCCATCGCGCCCGCTGACGAAAGTGTGAGGTTGGGCGCTCTTCGGGCCGCGATCGCTCTGCGCCGGGACAGCCTGGCACTGGCGCTCGAACAAGACGCTGCGCAGAGGCTATTCCAATCGGCGGGCTCGGAACGCGCGAGAAGCTACCGACAATATGTTCCTCCCGAGCCCCTTCCAACGGTGCAGACCGTGCAGCTCACGGACGCGGGGCGCGCGACGCTCGCGGAGTCGCTTGCCGCCGCGGCCGAACGGGTCGATGAATTGCCGAGGGCCCAGAGCTATCTGCGCGCGGCCATCACGCTGCGACCGGTGAATCAGCGGGACGCGCTGAATCGTCAGTTAAACGCACTCTCGGCGGAACTCGACCGGCGCGCAAAGAACGCCACGCGGCGGCCCGTCATCAAGAACGGACTCGAACAGGACCACACGGTAAGCTCGAGAATCGCCGGGGGTGCGCAATGAAGAGAGCCGTGTTGTTCTCCGCGCTGCTACTCTCCACGGCCGGATATGTTTTTCTGCAGACCACCGTGCCATCGCCCAGCCTGTCCACACTGATGCCGGGCGGTGCACTGCTCTACCTGGAGGCGCCCGACTTTGGTCATCTGGTGCGTGATTGGAACACGTCGAAAGTCAAGGCGGACTGGCTGCAGAGCGCGAACTACGAGGTTTTTTCGCGGTCCAATTTGTTCGCAAAACTGCAAGACGTTTACAGCCAGTACGGAGCCGCCGCCGGAATACTGCCCGGCTTACAGGGCGTGATTGAGATCGCGGGAACGAACTCGGCGCTGGCACTCTACGGAATTCGCGACGTCGAGTTTCTGTACGTGAGCCGTATCGGCGAGGCGCAGCTTGTGAAGAGCCAGTTGTGGGCTCTGCGCGACAAGTTCGAGCAGCGACAGGCTGGCGGCGTGTCGTTTTATCTGCGCACTGACGCGGCATCCAAGCGTACTGTGGCTTTCGCTTTCACGCGCGGCTATTTCTTTCTTGCTACCAGAGACGATCTGGTGGCCCAGGCGCTCGAGTTGCTCGCTGGTGGAAGCAATCCGAGTATCGCTTCGGACCGCTGGTACCACGATGCAGTGGCGGCGGCATCGAGCCCCGGCGACTTGCGGTTGGTCATGAACCTGGAATTGTTGGTCAAGAGCGTCTACTTTCGTTCGTACTGGGTCCAGCGCAATGCCTCCCAAGTTCGCCAATATCGGGCTGGTGTAGCGGACAGCAAGCGGAGCGCCACCGATATCACGGAAAGCCGCGTGTTCCTTCGCGCTCCGGAATCTGCGGCTCCGCCGGCTGCCGATTCGGTGTCGGACTTGGTAGCGCTCGTTCCGCCCGACGCGGAACTTTATAAGGCGTGGCATATCGCGGACACCACGGAAGCGGCTGCGCTGATCGTGCAGAAGCTGATCGGTCCGCAGCGCGTGGGCCCGCGTGATTGGCGCGCGGCTCCTTTTGCGGCATCTCCGGACAGCCGAGCCGGCAGCGAGGCCGATCTCGAAACGCGCATCGACGAGCAGCCGCTGCCCGCGGACGCCGGCATCTCTGACTCGATAGCCGCGGCGCGCGCGATGGCCAAAACGAATGACGCACACGCGGCCCTGCTGGTGCAATCGAGTTCGGCAGCCGGCGATGTGTTCATGCAAACACCTTCGGTGATCGTATTGGAAGGCGGTTCGGAATGGAATGGTGATTCGGTGCGAAGTTCACTCGCTGCCGCGGCCGGGAGACTGTGGACCACGTCACAAATTGGCGCCGCGTGGATTACCGGAACTGTTGGACAGCACGCCGTCGAACGACTTGACGGCCTGGGGACGGTACTCTTCGCGATTCAGGGAAAGCTTCTGTTTTTGAGCAATGACTCCACTTTGCTGCGCAGCGTGCTCGACCGCGCTGGCGCGAGTTCGACAGGCAGCGGGCTGAGTTATGCCGCCGGATTCCGGCATTCGCGCGAGCGTGCCAACTACGAACGGATAATGGCGGCACTCGACTTTACTTCGCCGGCGGGGAACACGGCATTCGTCCAGTCGAATGGCCCGTCATTTTTCTCGGGCAATCTCGCCAGTTTGAGCCGCGTGCTATCCGGAATTTCAGAAATACGAATTGCACAGGAGGAGAAGGGCTCGGCTACTGTCCAGACCATCGTGTACCAACTCGGACAGTGATCAGGTGAAAGACGGGTCTGTTGACCAGCGGCACTTATTTGGGCAGAGCGGACGCCGACAGGTATGTGCTAACCAACGTGCGCTTCCACCACTGGCCGGTTCGGCGTCTCTCTTGAGGGCTCGTAAAATTGTATTGGTACAAGAGCGCGCGAATATGATGCGGTGGAGTTGCGCCGAACAGATTCGTCTTCAGGAGGCTTAGCGCGCACTTGTCGCCCTGCAGCAATTTCCTCACGAAGCGGAGAAACCAGAGCGGCACATCGCCCGGCCGCATCGCCGCAAACCACATCAGCCAATCCAGACGCAGATGGTAAGGCGCAATTTGCGGCGGCGTGCGAGCCGTGCTGCCCGGTTTGCCCTTGAACTCGTATTCCTGCCACTTCGTTCCGGGCAGGACGAAGCTCTCGGTTGTCCCTTCAATGACGATTTCATAGCGCGTGCGAGTAACGCCGCCGAAAGCACCGTAAGTGTTTACGAGTTGCAAGGGATTGTAACTATAGTTCATCAGTTGACGGGACGAGAGCATGTTGCGAACCGGCTCCACGCTGAGCCATAGAACAATCGCAGCCAGAATCCAGATGGTTAGTTGCCACGCGAAGGCGGGCGGATGTGTTGCGGGCACGGGAACCGGCCGGACATGGCGCAAAAACGAATCATCCAGAGTTGTGAGGGCAAGAACAATCGTCACCCAGTTAAGCCATGAGAGATTTCCGCTCAGAATGAGAATTCCTTGGAACACGATCGTCAACAGGCCAGCGACCGCCGCAATCGGCTGCGGCGCAAAGTAACCGAAGGGGACAATCAACTCCACGAAGTGATTGAACAGCACGCCGCCCTTGTGGGCCCATGCGGGGAGCCAGTGAAAATACCAGCTCAGCGGATTCGGCATCGGCTGCGTTTCAAAATGGTAATCGAGGCAGGTGAGCTCGCGCCAACACGGGTCCGCGCGCAGCTTGATCATGCCGGCGCCGAACATCACGCGGAACAGGATCCACCGCCAGATCCAGATCAGGAGCATCTGCGGCTCGGCGCCGGATGGGCCGCTGAAGATCGTGAAGAATCCCGATTCGAGCAGGATCGATTCCCATCCAAACGCGTAAAACGTCTGACCGACATTGACGAATGAAAGATAGATGAGCCACAACAAGCTCCACGTTGCGATAAGTGACCATGAGTGAGAATCGGCAATGCCGCTCAGTGCGACGCATGACAACAGCACGCCTGCCCATCCGCCTACTCGGAACGCAGAATCCTTTGGCACGAAGAGAAACAGGCTGGGTGATTCGCGGAACCGCGCTCGCTTCACAAAATCCGGCACGGGCAGCAAACCCTCTTCGCCCAGCAGAGGAATGAACTGATTGACGACCGCCGCGAACGCAATCAGATACACGAGTGCGAGCCCTTTCTGAAAAACGAACCGCGTGATCCAGTAACCGGAAAGCTCGCTCATAGTCCGCACCGCCGGCTGCGGCAGGTGAGCCGAAAATCAAAGCCGCTAAATCGCGTGATCTGCCGCCGAATCCTCTCCTCTCCAGATGCGCCGTGACGTCCAATCTTCGTCCGAGCCCGACCAGAACGGATCTGTCGGTCCCATCCCGAGCGGCAGCAATACGGCCGCGCAAAGATAGAGGCTGCCGGTCGAGATATAACCTTCGCCCAAATGCGGCTGGTGCCCGCACAACCCGATCCGTAGCCATCCTTCCTCGTCGAAGGTCTGCTTCGCATCGAGTGTTTTGTGCATGACGGCAGTGAGCGCGCTCCGTACGCGGGGACCAGTGAGCGGCCCGGGAAGTTCGCCCAGCAATGCAGTCTGTGCCAGCAGGTGGAAAGCGCCGCACCGGTAGGTGATGGAGCGCCCCACCACGGGATAACTGCCATCCGGCGCGATCAGCCGTTCCTGAATCGCGGCGTAGCGCTTTGCCCGCGCAGTCACGTCAGGGACGAAACCCGCCCACGTCCGATTGTGCGAGCCCACGGCGCGCAGCACGTCAACCAGCATTGGTTGAATGACAAAGCTGTTGTAGTAGTCGAAGTGGAAGTGCGGCCCGTCGCCATAGACGCCGTCGCCTACATACCATTCCTGGTGCTTGCGCACCGCGTAATCGACGCGCATGGCGTCCCACGGTTCACCCATCATGGCGAGTGTCGCTTCCACGGTGGCGCTGAACATCAGCCAGTTGCTGTAATTCGGTGTGATGGCGCGTGAGGAAACGAGCGCGGCGACGAGGTTTCGCTGCGCGCGGGCGTCCAGCTTCTTCCACAATTCGTTGGGCGCGCGCAACAACGCCTCGGCCAAAAAACCGCAATCCACCACGGGCTGTGAACCTTCGTGGAAATTCAAAAAGTCCGGGGAGGTGGGGTCTGCCGCCGATGCCAGCGCGGCCCGCGCCATGGTTGCGTAGCGCTGCTGTAGATCGAGTTCCGCACCCGGGGGAAGCGATGCTTCGAGCCAGGGAGCGATGCCCGCCAGCAGACGGCCCAAAGCTTCCAGGTGGGTATACTTTCTTCGCTCAGCGACGTTGCCGGTCACACATTCCACCGGCATGTTCTTCTTGAGAGTCCCACGTGCCAGATTGCTCAGTACTGGTTCGGTGAGCCTCTTCAACTGCTGAATCCAGTATTCCCGGCCGGTTTCCTCGCTGCTTTGTGCCACTGCTTTCTTTGCGGCTGCCGCCATTCCTAATGTTGCCGCCGCTTGAAAGAACGCCCGCCGGTCCGTCATGCTGCCAACGCTAACATATCCGAACATCGGGCGGACGCTTTGTGCGGGACACGTGGGGCCGTTAGGCACGGTCCGGACATGGCACCGCGTTATACTGAGATTTCAGATGCAGAGGTCCGCACCGCACCATGGCTGAAACCAGCGTTATCTGGCTGCGCGTGGCCGTTGCTCTCTATTCGCTCGGCCTCCTTCATGCCATTCTTACCCTGGTCCGGCGCCGGGAACAACTGTTCCGCGTGGCACTGGCGGCATTCACTCTGGGTGCGGTTTTTCACTTCGTCTCCATCATGGAAGAGGGTTTCCTCATGGGGCATTGCCCCATCACCAATTTCTACGAGACCCTCTCGATGTGCGCGTTCCTCGTGGTGGTGGTTTATCTGCTCGCTTACTGGCGATACCGTACGGAAAGCCTTAGCGTTTTTATCTATCCGCTGGTCTTTGTAGCGGCGCTGGTGTCTACTATGGGCAATCCGGTGAATGCCTGGACCAGCCCGGTAGTGCGCGATGTCTGGCTCACGGTTCACATTGTGTTGGTGCTGCTGGGCTATGCGGCGCTGCTGATCACCGCGATTGCGTCCTTGCTCTATCTCTTCCAGGAGCGCGAACTCAAGGCTAAGAAGCCAAGGAAATTTTATTACCGGCTGCCGGCGCTCGGCACGCTCGACGATCTCATCTCGAAATCCATGGCCATAGGCTTTGTGCTGATCACGCTGGCAGTCATTGCCGGCAGCACCTGGGCCTTCGTTGAGTTGAAATCCAATTGGATCAGCCAGCCGAAAATCGCGATTTCGTTTTTCACGTGGGGCATCTACCTGGCGCTGGTATGCCTCCGCACGACAGCCGGCTGGAGAGGCCGCAAGGCTGCGATCATGACCGTTACAGTGCTTGGCTTCTCGGCTCTCACCTGGGTCGCGCACGCCCAGCTCGGCGCGCTGCTGAAACCATGAAGCTGCTCATCACAGGCGTGAGCCACAAGACCGCGCCGGTCGAGGTGCGCGAGCGCCTCGCCTTCCGGGAAGAAATTCTGCCTGCTGCTCTGCAAGATCTGAAGACGCGCAACGGTGTCTCCGAAGCGGTGATCCTTTCTACATGCAATCGCGTTGAGATCACCATCACCACGGAGGACGACTCGGACCCGCAGGCCGTAGCCGACGAGTTTCTTGCCGCGCAGAAGAGCGTCGATGCCGGCATCTTCGGTCCGCACCTTTATCGCTTCGAGGGACGCGAGGCCATTCATCACTTGTTCCGCGTGGCTTCGAGCCTCGATTCCATGGTCATCGGCGAGCCGCAAATTCTGGGGCAGGTCAAAGCTGCTTATGCCGCCGCGAAAGACGCCGGCTGCGTCTGCGGTTGGCTCGACGGGCTGTTCGCGCGGTCGTTCAGCGTCGCCAAGCGCGTGCGCACGGAAACCGGCATCGGCCAGATGGCGGTGTCAGTCAGCTATGCGGCAGTCGAACTGGCTCGCAAGATTTTTGGATCGCTTTCAAACCGCACGGTCATGATTGTGGGTGCGGGAAAGATGTCGGAGCTGGCAGCCCGGCATTTGCGCCGTTCAGGTGCGTCGCACGTCTTCGTTACGAATCGCACTCCGGAGCGCGCCGCGGAAATGGCGCAGCTCTTTCAGGGAACGCCCGTGGAGTATACGCGCTTCACCGCCATGCTCCCCGAAGTCGATATCCTGATTGCTTCGAGCGGCGCTCCGCATTACATTCTCCACAAGGACGAAATGCAGCGCGTGATTTCTTCGCGCCGCAATAAGCCGGTGTTCCTCATCGATATCGCCGTGCCGCGTAATATTGAGCCAGCGGTCAACGATCTGGATAACGTTTTCCTTTACGATATCGACGATCTGCAAGAAGTGGTCAATGCGAACCTGCGCGAGCGTATGAAGGAAGCGGACCGCGCCGAGGCAATGGTCTCCGAAGAAGTCGAACGGATGATGACGCGCCTCAGCGCCGAAGAAGTGACGCCGATGATCGTCGGCTTGCAGGAACAGCTCAAACAGCTCGGCGATGCCGAAATCGAGCGCGTGCGGCGCAAGTATGGCCCATTCACGGCCGAGCAGGAAGAGGCCATCGAATCGCTCACACGCGGCATTCTGAACAAGATTGCTCACGGCCCGATCTCCGCCTTGCGCCAGCAGGCGGGCCGGCCGGATGGCGCTCACGTAGTCGCCGCGATTCGTAAAGCGTTTCATCTCCAGGATTGATTCATGCTTGTTATCGGATCGCGCGGTTCGCAGTTGGCGTTGTGGCAGGCCCGTTGGGTGGCCCAGCGGCTTGCTGAACTGGGCCACGAAACGCGTATCGAAATCATCAAGACTACCGGCGACAAGGTCACCGATGTCCCGCTCGCGCGAGTCGGCTCCAAGGGCATGTTCACGAAAGAAATCGAAGAGGCGTTGCTCGAAGGCCGCGCCGATCTTGCGGTTCACAGCCTCAAAGATCTTCCCACGGAACTGCCGCAAGGCCTGGTGCTGGCCGCTTTGCCGGAGCGCGAAGATCCGCGCGATGCGGTTGTGGGGTGCAGGCTCGCGGACCTCCCGAGCGGCGCGAAAGTAGGAACGAGTTCGCTGCGCCGTGCCGCGCAACTCCGTGCGACACGTCCAGATCTCGCCATCGAATCCGTGCGCGGCAATCTTGATACGCGGCTGCGCAAGCTCGATGAAGGCCAATACGACGCCATCGTGCTGGCGGCCGCCGGCCTGAACCGCCTCGAATGGAGCAGCCGTATCGCTGAATTGCTTCCGCCCGAGATGATGTGCCCGGCTGTGGGGCAGGGTGCGCTGGCGATTGAGACACGCGAATCGGGCGCGGGACGTGATGCCTCCGCGGCGCTTGACCACACCGATACACGTGCCGCGGTGACCGCCGAACGCGGTGTACTGGCGGCGCTCGGCGGAGGCTGCCAAGTGCCGATCGGCGCGTTGGCTACGGTAGAAGGCAATGAGATTCATCTGCGGGCCGTCGTGGCTTCGCCGGATGGAATCGAATTGATTCGCGGTGCCCGCCTTGGTCCTATTGGCGAAGCCGGGAGCCTGGGGCGCGATTTGGGCGTGGAGCTTCTCCACCGCGGCGCGCGCCGGATTCTGGAGGAAGTCTACAGCGCGGGCGACCGGCCCACTGCCTTATGAGCAAGGTCTACCTTGTCGGCGCGGGTCCGGGAGATCCGGAGCTGATTACCTGGAAAGGCCGCCGTATTCTGGAGCGCGCCGATTCCATCCTCTTCGACCACCTCGCGAGCGAAGCGCTCCTGTCTCTTGCCCCGCCTCATGCCGAGCGCGTGTATGTCGGAAAGAAAAAGTCGGCCCATGAGTTCACGCAGGACGAAATCAGCCGGATGCTGATTGAGCGCGCGCGCTGCGGGCTCACCGTCGTACGTTTGAAAGGCGGCGACCCGTTCATTTTCGGGCGGGGCGGCGAAGAGGCTGAAGCGCTGGCCGATGCGGGCATCCCATTTGAAATTGTCCCCGGTGTGACTACACCGCTCGGCATTGCCGCCTATACCGGCGTGCCGCTGACGCATCGCGAACACACCTCCGCTGTTACGTTCGTCACTGGCCACGCGGTCTCCGCGATCGACTGGGACAAGGTGGGCCACTCGGAAACGCTGGTGGTTTTCATGGGCCTTACCACTTTTCGAGACATCGCAAGAGAACTGATCGCGCGGGGCCGGTCCGCTGACACTCCGGCGATGGCAGTCCGCTGGGCCACGCGTCCCGACCAGCAAACCATTACCGGGACGCTCCACACGCTGCCCGCGCTCATTGACGCCGGCCACATGAGGCCGCCGGCGACGGTCATCATCGGCGAAGTTGTGCGGCTGCGGGAGAAGCTCGATTGGTATGAAAGCCTGCCCCTGTTCGGACAGCGCATCGTGGTCACTCGCGCTCAGGAACAATCAGACGCGCTCATGTCGCACCTGCGTGCTCTGGGCGCTGATGCCATCGCGCTGCCTACCATTGAAATCCGCCCGGCCGCCGATTACGGTCCGTTGGACCACGCTCTCGCCAATCTCGCGTCGTATGACTGGCTGATCTTCACTAGCGCCAACGGCGTGCGGTTCTTTCTCGAACGCCTGGATCGCTCCGATACGGACCTTCGTTCGCTCCGCGCGCGCATCTGCGTGATTGGTCCGGCGACTCGCGCGGCGGTCGAAGCGCTCCATCTCAAAGTGGATCTGATGGGCAAAGAATACGTGGCAGAGAGTTTGCTGGATGCTTTCTCCGATCGCGATCTGGCGGGCACGCGCATCCTCTTGCCGCGAGCCGCCGTTGCCCGTGATCTCGCGCCCGCGGAGCTTTCCCGGCGCGGTGCTCTGGTAAACGTGGTGGAAGCCTACCGCACGGTTATTCCGGAAGATGCCGCGTCCAGGATCGCCGAAGTTTTCGGCGCGGCGCGCAAGCCGGATTGGATCACCTTTACCAGTTCCTCAACGGTGCAGAACTTCATCGCCTCTGCCGGCGCCGCCGCGCTTGCGGGAGTCAAGGTGGCTTCGATTGGTCCTGTGACTTCCCGCACGGCTCGCGATCTGGGAGTGGAAGTGACTGTGGAAGCCGGCGCTTTTACAACCGGCGGCTTAGTGGAAGCCATTCTACGTGCGTCTGCATAAAGCCGCGGCGTATCCGGCAGCGATCTATTCACGGTGCTCGGGTCTGTCGGTAGGAAATCTGGGTTCTTCCGGCTCGGCGTTTTTGCGCTGCTTGGAGGGAGATTTCAGCGAGGAGCCCACCAGGAAAGCCAGCGGCACCGAAGCCCACAGCGCATACTTCATCTTGGATTTTCTCGGCGGCGGTGAGCTGGGACGCAGCACTCCGGCGTCAGACGAAGTCTCGATCGGTCTGCCGATCTGCATTTTGTTGACGTCGTAAAAGAACTGCTTGCCGCAGTCGAGGCAGACGACATATGTGTCTCCGTGCGGCACGCCGGCCTTGCTCACCGGAGTAACCGGCCGCGTAAGCCTTCGGTGAGGACAGCGGAATAACAGATTCAGAACGGAGTCGATCATGAGACGCCTGTAAAAGGCCCTCCTGAAATCTATTCTGACAGCTTCGAAAGAAAAGTGCCGTACTATTCGGCCGGAGCATAATATCCCAGCCGCCAGTAGGCATGCAGTGCCGGCAGGCCGCGCGGCGGCACCACCTTTACCTGCACGCGATGATAGCGGCCATCGCGCTGCGGGTCAGTAGGGGAAAAACCTAGCACGTAGCGATTGCGGAGCTCAATTCCGATCTTGGCGGCGATGTCAGGCATTTCGTTCAGATTGTCCACTTCGAACTCACGCCCGCCGGTCTGTTCGGCGATATCGCGCAGCAAACCGGGCCCGGAAAGTTCCTCCGGCGTCCGGCCGCGCGCGCCGTAGGATTCGAAAATGCCCATGGCGTAGATCAGCACGTCATTTTCACGCACCAGATTGCGGATCTCGGATTCCGTATAGCGGCTGCTGTTATCGCCGCCATCGGAAATGATCAGCAGGGCTTTCCGGTTCTTCTTGGACTTCTTCATTTCGTGCATGGCCAGAAAGACCGCGTCGATCAGGGCTGTACGCCCTCGCGACTGCGCAAAGGTGAGTTCGTTCTGAATTTCGGCAACGTTGCGCGTCAAGGGGACCGTCAGCCTGGGCCGGTCGTTGAATTCCACGAGGAAGAATTCATCTTCCGGATTAGCCGTGCGGAAGAACGCAGCCGCAGCCATTCGCGAGCGGCGCAACTTCTCTCCCATACTGCCGCTGACGTCGAAGACCAGTCCGACCGCCAGCGGCTCGTCATCCATCGAGAACTGCGTGACCGTCTGCTCTACCTTGTCGTCATAAACGCGGAAATGTTCCTTTTCCAGGCCCGTTACCGGCCGGTTGAGCGGATCACAGACCGAGACCGGGACCAGCACCAGGTTCGAATCGATCCGCAAATTGGCGGCGGCTCTCTGGTGCTGCGCCGCCTCGGGAGGTTTGGCGCGTGGTTCGATGGATACCTGCCCCCGCAGCGCTAGCGGAGCCATACAACCCACGCCGAATACTGCACATAGGAACCACCGTGCTCTCATAAGGAGCCTCTTGGCAAATTGTACAGCGACAATCGGGCGGCTGCCAGCCTGTCCGTTCCGCAAATCCACCCCATCGGGTACCAGGACTCACCAAGAGTGATCCGCCGTTGAGGTCCGGAATCTTACTGCTCGCAGCAAGTGGGCTTGGTCACCAGGATCTGGGGCAAATCTGATCTTCTAGGCGAGGACTCCCCTGAGGCGAAGTACTGCTGCTTCGAAAGGCTCCGGTAAATCACCCCCGCCACCCCTGCCGCGATAGGCCCGCTGACGGGCAACCGGCCGCCGGCCAGCATCACGACGATTACCAACTGATGCGCGCCCACCTCATTGAACGATCCGAACCAGCCCATGTGGCTCGACGAGCGATGGTCCGTGCAAGTGCCCGTCTTCCCCAGCACCGGCTCCTCCGGGTCATAGTGAGCGCGGCGTGCCGTGCCGTAAGTTACCGCGGCGCGCATCCCTGCCTTTAGATCGCCGATGCTGCCGGGCGCCAAGTCCAGCGTGCGCTTGATCTTGGGCGCGAAATTGTTCTCTTCGTCCGGCGAATGTGGATATTGCAGGTAATACAAAGTGCCGCCGTTGGCAATGGCGGAAAGCAGTGCGGCCAGCTCGAGTGGCGTCATGGAGATTCCTTCACCGAAGCTGGTCATCAGGCCGACTCCACCGCCCGCGGGCGGCCGGTCCGGGAGCGTTCCCGCTTCTTCGCCGGTGATGTCGAGCCCGGCTTTTTCGCCGAATCCCAGCATCGACGCATAGTGAATCACGCGGTCGAAGCCCAAGTGCTCCCCAAGGTAAGCGAAGTACTCGTTGTTGGAATGGGCCAGCGCCGTCGTCAGCGTGTACCGCGCACGCCGGCCTATGGCGATGACCGTGTCGGGCTGGGTGACATTTTCAGTCAGCGCGGCCAGTGTAGTTACGAGTTTGACTGTCGAGCACGGAACGAAGCCGCTTTCGAGCGCCAGCTTTTGGTTCACAATCGTAAGCACACGGCCGGTCGTGGGGTCCACCACGACGACACTTCCGTTGCGCGAACCCAGCGCAGCCACCGCCGCGCGGCGAATCACCAGGTCGTCGCCATCGGTGTTGTCATCACCTGCCGGATCGAAGCGCGTATGCACCACGCGCCTGGCTCGTGCGCTGCGGGAGGCGGCAAGGGCCGCATTCTGGACTAGCCCGGCCAGAAGCAGGGCCATCAGGAAAGTTCTGAGCATGAACGGAATGCCGGTGTGCACCGGCAATCCGCAGCCGGCGAGATTGATTATGGAAGGGCTGTAAGCCGAAGGTCAACTTGCCAGACGTTAACGCCCGAATACTATCCCCGTTTTTCCGCGATAGATTTCGCTTGCAGAAAAAGCAGCATGTAATCCGGACCGCCCGCTTTGGAATCAGTGCCGGACATGTTGAAGCCTCCGAACGGATGGGCGCCCACCATGGCGCCGGTACACTTGCGGTTCAAGTAGAGATTGCCCGCGTGGAATTGCTCCTTGGCCTTTTGCAAGTGGGCCGGGTTCCGGGAAAATATCGCGCCAGTGAGGCCATACTCGGAGTCATTGGCAAGCTCGAGCGCGTGCTCGAAATCGCGCGCTTCCGTAACCGCCAGCACCGGGCCGAAGATTTCCTCCTGAAATATCCGCGCATTCGGCTGAATATCCGCCAGGATGGTGGGCCGAATGAAATAACCGCTGCCCGGCGCGGGCTCACCGCCGGCGATCAGGCGACCCTCGCCTTTGCCGACTTGGATGTAGTCCAGGATGCTCTTGCGCGCGCCCGCGCTGATCACCGGGCCCATGTAATTATCCGGATCATCCGAAGACCCCACGCGAATTTCTTTGGCGCGGCTCGCCAGCTTTTCGAGAAACGGGGCGTACACCTTGCGATCCACAATGGCACGCGAACATGCAGAACACTTCTGACCCTGGTAGCCGAAGGCCGAAGCGAGCACGCCGTCCACGGCTTTATCGAGGTCGGCGTCCGCATCCACGATGATGGCGTCCTTGCCGCCCATTTCCGCGACCACGCGTTTGATCCACCGCTGGCCGGGTTGATGACGCGCGGCCAGTTCATTGATGCGCAGGCCCACGTCGCGCGAGCCAGTGAAGGCAACAAACCGTGTCTTCGGGTGCTCCACCAGCACGTCTCCCACGGCGCTTCCGCTTCCGGTGAGCAAGGTGAACGAACTTTCCGGAAAGCCGGCTTCGAGCAGCACTTCGGCGAACTTCGCCGCAATGGTCGGAGTCTCGCTTGAAGGTTTCACGATGGTCGTGTTTCCCGCCACGAGTGATGCGATGGTCATGCCCGTCAGAATCGCCAGCGGAAAGTTCCATGGCGGAATCACTACGCCGGCGCCCAACGGGATGTAGACCAGTTCGTCCTTTTCTCCAGGGAGTTGGTGCACCTTCTGCGGGCCCGCCAGACGCAGCATTTCGCGCGCGTAGTATTCGCAGAAGTCGATGGCTTCGGAAACATCGGCGTCCGCTTCGGGCCAGGTCTTGCCTGCTTCATACACCAGCCAGGCATCGAATTCCAGCTTGCGCATGCGCAGAATGCGCGCGGCGTCCACCGTCATGAGGACGCGATCTTCCACAGGCATCGCGGCCCAACGCGGAAAGTATGCGGCGGCGGATTCCACCGCGCGGCGCGCGAGATCGGGCGTGGCCTTGTGGTGAACGCCCACCACTTCTACCGGATTCGAGGGATTCACCGACCGCAGCAGATCGCCCGTCACAATGTATTCGCCGCCGATGCGCAATTGGTATTCGCGGCCAAATGCGGCGCGAACGGCGGCCAGAGCTTCTTCCATGGCAAGCCGGTTGGCGGGCTGGGAGAAATCCGTAACCATTTCGTTACGGAATTCCGGAAGGTTTTCCATACTTTTATGGTGCCACGGCGGTGAAGCCGGTCTTGGGGTCTGTCACAATGCGAGCGAAATCCAGCTCCATTTCGTGAGCAAATCCGCAGATCCAGTTATCTCGCGCCGCCACGGCCAGCCAGCGGCTTTTGGTTTCAATGCTCACCAGCGGATACAGATCAAAAGCAGGCACCCATGTCGGCTGCGCATGCGCGGCCATCGGCACCATGTCGGAAAGAAAACCGAACGTCCGCCCACCGCTGGTCGCGGTGACGATTGAAAGATCGCGCGTATGCCCCGGCGCGGGACGCATCCAGACGCCGGGCGCCACTTCGAAATCGCCATCGATCAGGAACATACGGCCGGCCTCGAGCAGCGGATCGTAGTTGGCATCGATATAGCTGACGCGGTCGCGGGAAAGCCGTAGGTGCGCATGCTCCCATTCGCCGCGCGGAGCGAAGTAGCGGGCATTGGGAAATGCGGGCCGCGCGACTCCACCGTTCAGAATCGTGTTGCCGCCGCAATGGTCCCAATGCAGGTGGCTGTTAATCACGATATCGATCTTTTCGGGGTCGATTCCGCGGCGCGCCAGCACTGCCGGCAAAGGCTCGGAAACGGGCGGAAGCTTCATGCGTTCGCGCGCACGAGTGTCCATCTTATCGCCGCCGCCGGTTTCGATCAGAATGGTGTGGCTGCCGATTCGCAGCACATAGGAGTTGAAAGCGAAGGGGATACGGTTCAATTCGTCCGCCTGGAGCTTTCGGCTCCACAGCGTCTTCGGCACCACACCGAACATGACACCGCCATCCCAGTAATACGCCCCATCGCGGACCAGCGAGATCTCGATCTCTCCCAGTACGATGTGAGCCATCGGCGCCGCTCAGCCGCGAACCAGCTTGCGCCCGCGTTCAAACAGGTCGGCGGCATCTTCCACCAACTGGCGGCCCCGCTCAAACATTTCGCGCCCAGCTTCCACGATATCCCGGCTGGTCCCGGTCACCGCATCTTTACTCTCTTGGCTCTTCTGCGAAAGGATCTGCCGGGTGTTCCTTCCGCTATTGGGCGCGTAAAGCAAACCCACCGTCGCTCCCACTACTGCGCCTACCAGGAACCAGGCCAGCCTGTTGGTCTGTTCTTCCCGCCTGTCGTCACTTTCATCCGGGAGTCTCTCGGACATTTCTGCTGCCTCCACGAACTGACGCCGCTTCCGGGCGCCCTCCACATTCTGCGATATCCTTGAGGCATGGCGCAAGATCCCGAGCAGGTCGACGCTTCCCACGATCTCGATATGGTGACATTGTTCAGCTCATCGAATGTGGACGCGGAGATGGAAGCCAACGCGATTCGCAGCGTCCTCGATGCGAATGGAATTCCTGCGATTGTGGTGGGCGCGAGCGTGATTCCTTCGCTGGAATTCCAAGTGCAAGTGCCGCGTGCTCATGCCGAAGAGGCCGAACGTTTGATTGAAGAGGCCCGCGCGGCTGGTCCGGAAGCTGCTGATGCCGGTGAAGCGGCTTCAGAAGACGTTTAACAACTGCGGCGTGTGCGCCAGTTCACGGTCAGTCACTACATAGAGCCGCTCGCCATCGGTTCGGATGGATACGAGTCCGTCTTCATCCGTGCGGAAGATGGCGGCGTGGTGCCGGCTGAGGCGGTCCAGCACATCACGGTTCGGGTGGCCGTAAGAGTTCTCGAACCCATCCGAAATCACCGCGAATTCCGGTGAGACCGCGTTCAGGAAATCTTCGGTGGAGGAAGTTTTGCTGCCATGGTGCGCCACTTTGAGCACGTCACTGTGCTCGAGTTCGCCTTCATCGAGCATGCGTTGTTCGATGGCACGCTCGACATCGCCGCACAGCAGGAATGAACGCTTGCCGTAGGTCAACCGCAGCACCAGCGAATCGTTATTTCCCGGTGATGCTTTCGGAAGGTAGTCTGCGTCAGGAGCGAGCACTTCCACTTGAGCGCCGCCGAACGAGAAGCGGCGCGGGCTGTGCATGGCGACAATGCGGACGTGGTCCTGTTCCGCGCGCTGGCGCAACTGGTCCCACGATGGACTGTCGGGAGTGGCGCCGGTCCACAACTGGCGGGGATGAAAGTCATGCACTAGCGCGGGTAATCCGCCGATGTGGTCCTGGTGCGCGTGCGTGAGTGCGATTACATCTACGTCACGGATGGAGCGATCCCAGAGATATGGCGCTACGACGTCCTCGCCCGTGTCGAGACGGGCCTTCGGCTCGCCTTTAAACGTGGCGATGCCGCCGCCATCCACGATCATGAGCTTGCCATCGGGAAAAGCGATGAGGATGCTGTCGCCTTGCCCAACATCGATGACAGCCATTTCGAGTTCACCGGGATGGACCGCCGGGGGAAAGGGATGCCACAGCAGCAAAGCCAGCAGGAGGGCTACAGCGGCCGAAGCGGACACCCGCCACCAGCGGCGCGTCAGCGCGGCGGCGATGAGCGCGGCCGAGAGCGCCACGGCGAGCCACAGCGGCGGAGTCGGGATGCGCCAGTTCGGTTCGATCCTCGCGTGCCACGTTACCACCACTTGTGACAGCCACAGCAGCGCACCGGCAATTTTCGCCACCCAGACCCAGCCGGTGAACACTGCGACGAAGCCGGCCGGCACGACCAGCCCCATCAGCGGAACTACTAAGGCATTCGCCGAAAGCCCGGAGAATCCGACGCGGTGGAAATAGACCACCATTGGCAGCGCCAGGCCCAACTGGACCACGGCAGAAGTGACCACGACTTCAAACACAAAAAAGATTACGCGCGCCGGCGCGATTACCGCAGCGCGGCAAACCCGCTCAGGCAGGCGCAGCGTCAGGCGAAGTGTTTCCGCCAACAGACGCAACTCGATGCGGAACTGCGCGACGCGCGGGTCCAGGTGTAAATCGCGGTTGGTGTCTTTGAGATCGCGCAACCCATTCTCGAGCGGTCCGGAAGTGGCGCGGATCAGCGGCACGGCAAACGCCGCCAGAAAACCCACGGCCAGGAACGTGAGTTGAAAGCTGGCATCGAAGAGTTGGGCGGGGTCGAAGAGCAGGAAGGCGAGAGCCACGGCGGCCAGCAGATTCATGATGCGGCGCTCGCGATAGAAGTAGCCGCCGATGAAGAACAGCATGAGTCCGGCCGCCGAGCGGACACACGGCGCCTGCCATCCAGTGACCAGAGCGTAGAGCCACGCCGCCAGCACCGTCAGCAGCAGCGCTAGGCTTTCGGGAACGAAACAGAGACGCAGCAAGAGCAGGAAGAAAGCGGCGAGCACGGCCACGTGCGTGCCCGAAATGACCAGCGCATGGAAAGTGCCGGTGGAGCGGTAATCATCAGTCCAGACCTTTTGCAACTGATATGTTTCGCCGATGAGGATGGCTTGCATCATGCCGGTCTCATATTCACTGCCGTGGTACAGGCGCGCGATACGGGAGAGCGCGGCGGCGCGCAAGCCCATCACAGCCTTTTGGAAACGCGATCCGCACGAGCCGGGCAGGACGCGGACCGATCCGGCGGGGCCGGAAGCCGTCCAGTAAATCTTTTGGCGGGCGAGATAGGCGGCATAGTCGAATGCGCCTGGGTTGCCGTAGTCACGCGGCTTGCGGATGCGCGCGTCGAGTTCGATGTTCTGCCCGTAGTGCAGTTCCGGCAGGGTTTCGTTGGCGCGAGTGTAGAGCGTGACCTGAGCGCGGGCATCGCGGTCGAGTTCGAGAACGAAGCGTGCACGGTCCCCGGAGATCGCCGGAGGTTCCACGACGCAGCCGCCCAGAATGACGATTTCGCGGCCTTCCGCATCAAGCTCCGGCGACGGACCGGGCGCATGAGCCAAGGCGACGAGAATGCCCGCGCCGAACAGGCCCAGCAGGCAACAGGCGCCCGCGAGCACACGCGAGTTCTTCCACAAGGCCACGATGCCGAGCAGGAAAAATGCGGCAATCGGAAAGTAAAGCTGGTGTGACGAGAACGCCACGAATCGCGAAACGAGAATGCCCGCGGCAATGGCAGCAAACGGCCCAACCAGCGGGTCTTTCAAGCAGGCCTCTGCAATGCGTGAAGCGTAGAAAGCGCGGCGGAGTCCGATTGTGTCGCCGCACTGGCCCGCTGTTGCCTCTTTTGCCGCATTGTGATGCAGTGCGTCAGAGGGTGAGGTTGTCTCAGAAAAGTGAGAAGAGGTGCCTGCTATACGGTGCAAGTTTTTTTCAAGTCCTAGCCGAACTTGGCGCAACCGCCCCCAGCCGGGTTCACGAAAAGCTCAATCGTATACTGAAAGAACGGTGGAAACGTTCTTCGTCCAGAACTTCGGGTGCCGGGCTTCGCAGGCGGATGGTGCGGCGCTCGAATCGCTGCTGGCGGGTAAAGGACTCGCTGCCGCGGGCGATCGCAGCGGCGCGGATCTCGTGATCCTCAACACCTGTACCGTTACCTCTTCCGCCGACGAGGATGTGCGGCAGACCATTCGGCGTGTGCACCGCGAGAATCCGGCGGCGCGCATTCTGGTGACGGGCTGTTACGCGCAGCGGGCGCCCGAGGAACTGGCCGGAATGCCAGGCGTCACGTGGGTGGTGGGGAATTCGCACAAGACGCAAATTGGCGAACTGGTTTCCCCGCGGACGCCGCTCGTTCACATCCGCGAGGACGCGCCCTACCACGGGAATATTCACGTCGGCGACATTTTCGCGCAGCACGATTTCCTCTCCGCACCGGTGGAAGATGCGGCCGGAGATCGCACGCGTCCGAATCTCAAAATCCAGGATGGCTGCAATAACCGATGCTCGTTTTGCATCATTCCGTTCGTGCGCGGGCGCAGCCGTAGTGCGCCGGCTGAACAGGTGCTCGATCAGGTGCGGAACCTCGCACGGCGCTATCGCGAGATCGTGTTGAGCGGGATCAATCTCGGGCGCTGGGGCAGGGAAGCGGGAAGCGCCGTGCGGCTGGTGGACCTGGTGCGGCGGCTGCTGGCGGAGACCGATGTGGAACGGCTGCGGCTCAGTTCGGTCGAGCCGATGGATTTTTCCGACGCTCTGCTCAATCTGATGGCGGAGTCGCCGCGCATTGCCAAACACGTGCACGCGCCGCTGCAGAGCGGATCGGACCGGATTCTTCGCCGGATGCACCGCAAGTACCGGCCGCGGCATTATGCGGACCGCGTTTGCAAGGCTCGGGCGCTCATGCCGGATGCGGCTATCGGCGCGGACGTGATGGTGGGATTTCCCGGTGAGACCGATGCGGATTTCGAAGAAAGCCGGCGATTCATTGAAGAGATGCCGTTCACTTATCTTCATGTGTTTACCTATTCGGAGCGGCCGGGAACTCCGGCGGCCGAGAACCCGAACCGTGTGCCGATTCCGGTGCGCCGGGAGCGGAATCGAATCCTGCGGGAATTGGCAGCAGCGAAGAACCTCGCCTTTCGCGAGCAGATGGTGGGGACCACACTGGAAGCCGTGACGCTGCACGAAACGGGCACCGCGCTAACCGGGAACTTTCTGAAGGTGGAACTGGCGCGACCGCGGAACGCGAACCAACTGGTCGCGCTGAAGGTCGGCTCCCTGAGTGCAACCGGTTTGCGTGAAGCTGAAATGTGATGAATCACACAGAAATTCAGCCCCACTACTCCTTAGTTCTTTCGTAATCACCCTCTTCCGCAAGAAACTCTTCCTTCTCCTCATTCACTTCCTATGAAGACCGGCGCCGCCCGGCCACATACATGGAATAGCCAGGAGGTGGGATCACCATGCGCCAGATCCGCGCGATTGCTCTCGGTGCTGCCGCCCTTGTTATCGGCCAGGGCACGGCTTACGCACAACCGGCTTTCTCGCGCCGGGACCTTCAGGTCGCGAATCACTTCGGCAGTTTCTTAGGAGCAGAGGGCAGGGTCACGACTGGAGACTTCAACGGCGACGGCAAGCCGGATCTGATTGTCAGCAGCCTGAAGGGCCTATCGGTTCTGCTCAATACCGGCGGGGGCCAGTTCGGCCCGGCGCAGTTCTACCCTTACCTGTCTTGCGGCTCGCTCACACCGGCGGATTTTAATGGCGACGGCAAGCTCGATCTGTACGCGGATGAGCCTTGTGATTTCAACGGCAGGATCATGCTCGGACGCGGCGATGGTACGTTCTCCGCGCCGCAAGCGGTGGAAGATTGCAACAAGGGTTCGGCCGGTGATTTCAACGGCGACGGTAAGCCCGATCTGGCGTGCAATAGTGCGCGAACCAGTTCCTTGCGCGTCCTGTTGGGAAATGGCGACGGTAGTTTTCGGCCCGGCATAACGATCCAACCTGGACCGAGTCAGGTACTCGTCGCCGACTTCAACCATGACGGAAAAATGGACATTGCCGACAAATGGGGCGACCAGGTCTCGGTGTTTCCGGGACGCGGCGATGGCACCTTCGGTGCTCCCGTGCAGACGGCCGTTAGCTCGTTCGCCGAGCTGGTGATGACGGACTTCAACGGTGATGGCCTGCCGGATCTCGCAACCGGATCTGACATCTTTCTGGGCAAGGGCGACGGCAGTTTCCTTGCGCCGCGCCATTACTTTTCCGGTGACCTCCAATCTACGTACGCGTTCGGCGCGGCCGATTTTGACGGCGACGGACGCGCCGATCTGGTAGCGGGCAGTTCCTATGTCTACCCGGTTGATGACCGTGTTCGGATCTTCCTTGGAAAAGGTGACGGAAGCATGGCGGCTCCGCTGGAATACACGGCGGGAATGGGCGACTATTACGGCGCGATCTCGGACCTGGATGGCGACGGCCGCCCGGACCTGGTGACGGCGAACCTTTCGGCGAACACTGTCTCGCTGCTGTTGACGAAGAACGCAATTACACCGCCGTTTTGGAATGCCGTTTCTTCGGCCAGTGGAAGCGCGGTGCTCGCGCCCGGATCGCTCGCGACTCTGTATCTCACTCCAACTCCCCTCACGGACGGTCTTGTTCCCACGCAAGCCGGTGCTTCGGATTGGCCCACGGAACTCGGCGGCATCAGCTTAGAACTTCGGGATAGCCTCGGTAACTTGCGATTGGTGCAGTTGCTTTATGTGTCGAGCACGCAGATTAATTTTCTGGTTCCCGACACGGCGGCGCTGGGCGACGCAGTGTTATCCATTGCAAGAGGGCCACAAGGCGCTACGGTCGGAACGGCGAGACTCGAAGCAGCCGCGCCGGGAATCTTTCTGGCGAGCCCCATCGCCATGACCGGTGTGGCATTCGCCGAGACGGTGGCCGCTGACGGTTCTCGAAGTTCCTATCCGACGTTCGCGTGCCCGACACCGGATTCGTGCGTACCGGTGCCCGCCACCCCTTCGGCAGGCGGTACACGAGTCAGTTTTTACGGCACCGGTTTTCGCAATGCTTCGATATCGAACGTGGAATGCCGTATCGACGATTTACCGGCTCCCATAGAATTCGCCGGGCCTTCGGGGACGCCTGGCCTTGATCAGATTACGTTCCGGCTGCCCGATACTTTGGATGAATTCTGGGATGACGTCTCCGTGGCGGGCATCGTGTGCAGCATTAACGGAGTATTAGCGAACCGGATCTGGTTTCTGTTTTCACGGTAGCGCGAATTACATCTCGCGGCGGCCTTCCATGGCTTTGGAGATAGTGACTTCGTCGGCGAATTCCAGGTCGCTGCCTACAGGAATGCCCATCGCGATGCGCGTGACTTTCACGCCCAGTGGCTTGAGCAGGCGGGCCAGGTAGACGGCGGTGGCTTCGCCTTCCACGGTGGGGTTGGTGGCGATGATCACTTCCTCGATTTCGCCTTGCCCGATGCGTTCGACCAATCCTTTGATCTTCAGCGCGTCAGGACCGATGCCGCGCAGCGGAGAAAGCGCGCCGTGCAGCACGTGGTAGCGCCCTTCGAACTGGCGCGTAGTTTCGATGCCGACGATATTCGGCGGCTCCTCCACCACGCAAACCACTTTCGGATCACGGTGCGGGTCCCGGCAGTAGAGGCATAGCTCGCCATCGCTGATGTTGTTGCAGAGACGGCAGAGCCCCAGCTTGTCCTTTACATCAAGTACGGCTTGCGCCAGGCGCTCGGCATCGTCGCGCGAGGCTCGAAGAACGTGGAACGCGATGCGCTGCGCGGACTTCTGGCCGATGCCCGGAAGGCGCTTGAATTCGGTGATGAGACGCGCGAGCGGTTCGGCGAAATCGGGCATCGACTAAAACATGCCGGGAGGCAGGCCCATGCCGCCGAGCATACCGCCCATCTTCCCCTTGATCTCTTCGTCAACTTTCTTGACGGCCTCGTTGGCGGCGGCCAGCACCATGTCTTGCAGCATTTCGACATCGCCCGCGACCTCGGGATCGATCTTGACAGACAGCAGATTCTTCTGGCCGTCCATAGTGACGGTGACCATACCGCCGCCGGCCGATGCTTCGATCTTGATCTGGGCGATCTCCTGCTGGAGTTTCTCCTGCATCTGCTGCGCCTGGCGCATCATTTGCTGCATGTTGCCGGGTAGTTTCACGTGGCTACTCCTTGAGATTGCGAACTTTGCGAATTTCGCCGCGAAAGACTTCCTGGAAGCGCCGTACTTCCGGGTCTGACATCGCGCGGCTGGTGGCATCATCTTCTGCCTTCGGCGGGGCGGCGAGCGGAGCGTCAGTGGCGTGCGCTTCGCCGATAATCACTTTCACGCGCATGGGACGAGGCGACACCTGCCGGATTGCCTTGTTCAGATCATCCACGCCCAAGGCCAGCGAATATGCCTTGGTGGTGGTGAATTGCAATTCGCCGTTGGCTTCGACGACATGCGAATTTTCCACGGCGTCGGCGGTGAAGGGCATGCCGAGATCCATCAGCGCGGCGTGAAGTTTCTGGCGCCAGTCGGCGTCGGCTACCGGTTCCGGCACGGTGCTCGGAGCCAAAGCGGTAGCGCCCATTGACTGCGGCTCCGGCGGACGCGTCGCCTTCTTGGCGCGGTCAAGCTCGAACGGTGAAGGGCCGGTGCGGGGCGATGGCGCGGGCCGGGCGGCGGATTGGGCTGACGGACGTGGTGTTTCGACTGCAGGCGCGCGCGAAGGACGGGGGGCGCTTGCGGCTGGCACGGCGGCTAGAGCCTCTTCGATGGGCTGCAAGCGACCCGCATGGACTAAGCGCACCAAGCCAATTTCCAAATGAAAGCGCGGCTGCAGAGAGAATTGAAGATCGCGGAACAGATCGAGCGTGAGCTGCAGATAACGCGTGAGGTCTTCTTCGGAGAACCTGGCGGCGGTCTCAGCAAGGCGCTCCCGCTCGGCCGGAGAAGCGGCAATCAGGCGCGGATCAGGGCCTGCGACGCGCGCCACCATCAGATTGCGAAAGTAGCGCGACAGTTCCCGGCTGAAATGTTGCAGGTTGTGGCCGTTGCGCTCCAGCTCATCGACCACTTGTAACATGCGCTGCGAATCGCTATCGAGAAGAGCTTGCGCCACCTGCTGGAGCGCGTCCAGCGAAAATGCACCGAGCAAGGCCCGGACGCCGGCGGCTTCCAGATGCGAGCCGCAGCAGGCGATGGCCTGATCGAGTGCCGAAAGCGAATCGCGCACGCTGCCTTCACCGGCTTGCGCCAGTACGGCGAGCGCTTCCGGGTCTGCCTGAATGCCTTCCTGCTCGCAGATCCAGGCCAGGCGCGCGACCAGATCCTCAAACTCCACCGAGCGAAAACTGAAATGCTGGCAGCGGGACGCGATGGTGGCCGGGATCTTATGCGCCTCGGTGGTGCAGAGGATGAAGACGGCCCATGGCGGAGGCTCCTCGATGGTTTTGAGCAGCGCGTTGAAGGCCTCATTCGTAATCTGGTGGGCTTCATCGATGATGAAGACCTTATAGCGATCGCGGGCGGGTTGGTAGCGGACGTTCTCCCGCAGTTCGCGCATTTCGTTAATGCCGCGATTGGAAGCAGCATCAATTTCGATGACGTCCACGGTGCCGCCGCTCGAAATCTCGCGGCAACTGGCGCACACACCGCAGGGCGTAGTAGTGGGGCCTTCGACGCAGTTCAGGCAGCGCGCCAGAATGCGGGCCACGGTGGTCTTGCCGGTGCCGCGCTGTCCGGAAAAAATGTAGCCATGGGCGATGCGCTTCTGCGCGATGGCATTCTCGAGCGTGGTCTTGACATGCTCTTGATTGACCACATCCTGGAACGCCTGCGGCCGGTATTTTCTGGCGATGACCTGATACATGCGGAGGGTTTTTGCCAGGCCCCGGGGAATCCGCGGCACACGAACTGCACCGCTACCGTTGCTTCCTTCCGGACCTGGCGGGGTTTGCAGCCGCCCGTTGCACGGAGCCCGAGACCTGACAAACATCCATCCTATCACGGGCGGCGCGGCCGGACCGCAGCCCGGGCAACGCCCGATTCCGATAGGCGCGGCAGCACTTAGGCCGCTGCCGTCGAAGCGTTCTCTGCTTCCTCCGATGATGGTGGAACCGGCTCCGGAGGGTCTTGCGTCTGCGGCGTCATCAGCGAATGGAAAAGAGCGTCCAGGTCATGCAGGAAGAGCTCGGTTTCTTCCGGCTTGGCGTCGGCGGGCGCCATAGTCGCGATCGCCTGGCGGCATTCCTCGGGTGAGTCCGGCCGTTTATAGAGCGACGCAATGAAGTGAATCAGGTCGGTCTGCTTGCGTTCCAGATTCAGGTTGAGCCAATCGGTGAACGCCAGCCGGTGCAGGCGCATGAGGGTGCCGGCGGTTTCCATTTCGCCGAATCTCACGCCGGCGGAAGATTCGTGTTCGTGCCTCACAACAGGATCGCGCAGGGAAGCAACAAAGGTCAGCTTACCCAGAACAGTCGAAATGCCCGCCATTCGTTCCGACCAGAAGACGGCGCACGAAGGAGCGGCAGCCGGCTGAAGTTCCGGTGCGGCGGTCTGCGCGGTAGCGATCTGCGCGGCATCGGTCTGCGGAGTCGCGGCTGGCGGAGGCGCTGCGGTACCGGACGCGGAAACAGGCGTTTGAACAGACAGGCACTTCGGAGGCGGCGCGAGCGGCCGCTGCAAACCGGCCACGCTCTCAATTTCATCCTCCTGCAGGAAACAACTTTCAAAAGCGCGGTCGATAATTTCGGCGGTCAGCACATATGGGAGACGCTCAAAACGAATCAGGTTGATGGCGTGCGTAAGCACATCCCGCGGATGGCAGCGCCGGAAGGGCTTGCCGTTATTTCGATAGTGCCGGTCGATGAAGCCGGTGAGCACTTCGCGGGCAAAGGGCAGGTTCTTGGAAGCGCAGAACTGTTCGAAGATGCGGATGAACTCGCGCTCGTCGGGTCCGCGCATCAGCATTTTGTACTGGATGCGGCGCAGGAAGGCTTCGTCGCCGAGGGCGGCTGGATTCAGGTTGGTGGAGAAAACCAGAAACGTCTCGAAGGGCACCGGCATCTTGCCGCCGCTGAGGAAGCTCAGGTAGTCGATGCGCCTTTCCATGGGAACAATCCACCGGTTGAGAACTTCGGCGGGCGTAGCGCGCTGGCGGCCAAAATCGTCGATGAGATAGATACCGTTGTTGGCCTTCAACTGGAAGGGCGCTTCATAGACGCGTGAAGTCGTGTTAAAGCGCAGATCGAGCATCTCGAGCGCCAGTTCCCCACCGCTCACGATGAACGGCCGTTTGCACTTGACCCAGCGCCGGTCAAAGGACCGTTCGAAAGAGACGGTCAATGCCGAAGGCTGCTCTTCTTCGATGCGCTGATGATAAATGGGATCGTAAACCTGAACGATGTTTCCCTGGCACTCCAGGGCATGCGGCAAAAAGATCGGCGCGGAATCCAGATTGGCAAGTGATTCGATGAGGTATGTTTTGCCGTCGCCGGGCTTGCCATAAAGCAGCAGCGAATTGAACGAACTCACCGCCGGCCCCACCTGCGAGTACACGCGATCGTTCAATACCATCCGCTTAAATGCCTTAGCCAGCGCTGCCTTGGTGAGCCAACCTTCCGACTGGCGCTGGCGGCGCACCATATCGGCATATTGCGACATCGGAACGGGCGCCGGGCCGACGTATTGGTTCACTTCCAGGTATTCCCGCGCACGATCGCGGCCGGCCTCGGTCAGCGTCAGCAGAGCAGCTACATTCCCGACTCCGAGCGAACGCTTTACGTGCACCAGGTGGCGTAGCATGAGCGCCTCGACCTGGTCCTGGATGACGCTGAACCGGAATCCGATGGCGTTTGAAAGGTCCTGGCCGTAGAGATCTCCGCGGGCATACAGGATCTTCATGATCAACTGTTCGACAAGGCTTTCGGCGAGACCAGTGTCTCCAATCGACGCGGGCTCGTGGGGCGCGATGACTTCGGGATCGGGCGTAGGCATTTGAATTTCCGTTCAAAATCACCCGTATTTATAGCCGCTGCGTCCGGGCGGTAACGCAAATTCCTGTAGGTACAATAGAAACAGGCCGGGAACGGGCGCATTTTGGACGCTCTTCCTTTGGCTTAGCGGCGATTGTCAATCTATTGAAAGTAAAACACGTATTTCAATGGTGCAACAGTTGCCCTTAGTTATGGGAGTACCGAGAACGCATCGAAAAACGGCTGTATTTGTGAGCCGGTGACAAAAAGAATTTCCGCCTGTTTCGGAAGGAAATTCCCCTCCAATTTTAATTTTCCGGAGTCAGTATGAAACTGCTTTCGTGGAGCGCCGCGCGCGCAATCGCGCTGGTGTCCGTCTTCGCCGCCGCCGGTTCGGGCGCCGGCAAACTCAGCATCGTACCAGAGAGTGCCGCGGTCGAACCAGGCAAGGCGCAACTTTTCTCGGCCAGTCTGGGCGGCAAGGACGTAACGGCGAGTTGGACACTCTCGCCGGGCTCGGGCGCCTTGAGCGCGGCTGCCGGTCCGAACGTGGTTTACACGGCGGCTCGGCCGGAAGGGACGGGTGTGTGCCTCACGGGCACCGTGACGGTGAAAGCCGAGGCGGAAGGGCAGGAAGCCGCGGCGTCAGTGATGCTGCGCTGTCCGGCCGATGGCCCGGCCTGGGAATCGCGCTCGATTTTCGGCCTGCAGCAGAGCGCGGCCAGCACGTCTGATCCGCGGCTGGCCTACTTCCTCGATTTCTTTATCGAACGCGCGCTGGGTGACGCCGACGCGGCGACGGCAAAGGTCAACGTGTGGGGTAATGTGCGCCTTTCGACTGTGGCGCAGCAGTTCGATACCACCAGCGTGAGCGGCATTCTGCAGGCGGCGGAGGGAATCCGCAATGTGAAGATCAACCGGCTGGTGGAAGGCGCGGAGTTCCTCACGGGAATCGAATACCGTCCATTTCTCTGGCGCGCGAATCCGCACATGGTGCGCACGCTGGGGGTGATCGCGGCATTTGGCGCGGCCGGGCCGTTTTCACCGGCCGATTCTGTGAGTGCGATTTATCAGGCGCCGGCCGCTGGTACAGCGCAACTGGCTGCGCTACAGAAACAGTATCCGGATCTGCCGGCGCCGGCCGCGGGAAGCGCTGCCTATGTTGCGTTCGCCGCCCCGGAACGTACGCAGTTCTACCGGCAATGGGGACTGGGAATTCGCATCTCGACGTTCGATAAAGACCATTCCGGCAGCCCGCCGGGCACATACAGCCTGACGCTGGGACAGGATGAGGCCGTCACCGGGGGACGGCTCAGCGCGCTCGTGGGGCATTTCGATGTCTTTTATCCGCTGCCGCTGAATGTGGCGGGGTTCCAATGTTTCTACCTGTTTGGGACGGCGGCGCTGCGGCTGAGCCGGTCGGGCGAATACCCCCCCGTTTTCCTTGCGCCAGCGGGTGCGAACGTAACGATTACGGATGATAATGTTTCAGTGCTGACGAACCCGTCGAATCGCGACATGTACCGCGTAGGGGTCGGGATCGATCTTTTAAACCTGTTACGCCAGGTCAAGATTACGAAGGAGTAGCCATGTATCCAGAACCTCCGGGGCCTGAGCGCCAGTCTTTCCGGGCCGTGCTAGCCGCGGAGTTGGCGCGCATCCGCCTATGGCGTGAGAACCGCGGTGTCGAAGCGGCCGGGGAGACCGTTGCCACGGAAAATTCTTTGGACGATGCCGACCACATGCGGTTGATCGGTCTGGCATTTTCAGGTGGAGGGATCCGCAGTGCGACGTTCAATCTGGGCGTCTTGCAAGCGATGGGGGCGCTCAAGCTGCTGCGGCACATGGACTATCTTTCGACAGTTTCAGGCGGCGGCTATATCGGCGTCTGGCTGAACGCCATGGTGCGGCGATCGAAGGAAGGCATTGCCGAAGTGGAAGCGGGCCTCGATCCCGAGCAGGCCACTTCAGGAGCGCTGCCGCAGAAGGCGATCGCGTATCTGCGGACGCTCAGTAACTATCTGACTCCGAAATTGAGCGGCTTGAGCGCCGATGCGTGGTCGATGTGGTCCATCTGGCTGCGGAACACGATGCTGAACCTGGTAGTGCTGGTGTGCGGTATGGCGGCCGTGCTCCTGGCTGCGTCCGAATTCGGCCTCGACACTTTCGCCAGCGACAATCTCGGGTGGTGCTTGTGCGGCTGCATCGCCGGGCTGGTCCTATCCACCGTATTTCTCGCCTTGAACCTGGGCGACTGGCTTCCGCGAAGTTTTCGAAGAGACAAGGGAGTGCAGCTACTGGTGGTGGCGCCGGCGCTGCTATTCGGCGTTTCTCTGGCGGGATTAATCTGCCGCGAGCCCCAGTATTTCGACCATAGCAATCTGTTCCGCTATGCCGTCATTGTCCTGTGCTTGCAGTTTTTTATTTTGCAACTACTGGCGGGCTTTTGGCGATGCTTTCGGGAACAGCATCCGAAGCTGCCGTTTTCGTTTTTGTGGAACGCGATTCTGCAGCTCTCGGTGGCCGGAGCCGGGGGCTACGCTACGGCGCTGATGTTCCGGTGGCTGGCTCACATGTTCGTGACGTTGCAGTACCGGTCCGACTTTGCGTGGATTCTGCTGACGCTTGCGCCGGCGGCTGTGCTGGCGGTGCTTTCCGTGGCGGTCACGCTGCACGTTGGTCTGCTCGGACGAGACATCCCGGATTCCACGCGCGAATGGATTGGACGGTTGGGGGCGTGGATCTCGATCTATGGGTTGATTTGGCTGCTGCTGTTCGGAGCCGCCATCTACGGCCCGTCGTCACTGCGCCTTTTATGGGGCTGGCTGCGTATGACGATTACGGGCGCGTGGATCGCCACAACGGTTGGGAGCCTGATCGCAGCCAGAAGCAGCGACACCAGCGGCAAGCCGATGGAATCCGACGACGACGCGACGGAGATGGATCTGTCGCATAGAGCACTTGAAGTGCTGGCCCGCGTGGGCCCGTGGGTCTTTATTGCAGGTTTTGTGCTGGCGATCTCCCTGGCCGTTGATGAGCTGTCCATGGTCTTCTCGATCCGGGAGCTTCTGGCGGCGTGTTTGATCATCGCCGTAGTTATGTCGTGGCGCGTGGATATCAACGAATTCTCGCTTCATCACTTCTATAAGAACCGGCTGGTGCGCTGTTATCTTGGAGCGTCGCGAGACCGGCGCGCGCGTCATCCGAATCCGTTTACAGGATTTGATCCGGAAGACGACCTGCCGCTGAATTCTTTGGACACGGCCGATTTCAGCGGTCCCATGCCGATTCTCAATACCACGCTGAATCTGAGCAGCGGGCGCAACCTGGCCTGGCAGGAGCGCAAGGGCGCATCGTTCATTTTTACGCCTGTCTATTCGGGATACGATACCGGGCGAGGCGATTCAGGCACTTCCGCGAGCCGTCAAATGCGCGTGGGAGAGAGAGCGGGAGCCCAGGCTTACTGGCCCTCGCGGCTGGTGGCCGAAGCAGTTGATGGCGGGATCCGGCTGGGAACGGTGATGGCGATCTCCGGCGCGGCGGCGAACCCGAACAGTGGGTATCACACATCCACATCGGCGGCGTTTCTGATGACCGTGTTCAATGTGCGGCTCGGCTGGTGGTTGGGCAATCCGGCGCAGTCGTATGCGTCGTGGTCCGGTCCGGCATTCGGGCTGCCGTACACGATCAAAGAACTGCTGGGGAGCACGAACGCGGAGAGCCGGTTCGTGAACCTCTCCGATGGCGGCCATTTCGACAATCTGGGAATCTACGAGCTGGTGCGGCGCCGATGCCGGTACATTATCGTGTGCGATGCTGAGCAGGACGAAAAGCTGACGTTCGGCGGGCTGGCTACAGCAGTGCGTATGTGCCGGACGGATTTCGGCGCGGAGATCGAGATCGATCTGGACCAGATCCGGCGTCACGGATCGTACTCGCAGCGGCACTGCGCGGTCGGCACCATCCGTTACAAGGAGGCGCCGCCAAACCAGATCGCGTACTTGGTCTATCTCAAGGCATCACTCACGGGTGACGAGCCGGCGGACGTGATCGGGTATCACAGCCGGACGCCGCAATTCCCGCACGAGTCAACAGCCGACCAGTGGTTTGCGGAATCGCAATTTGAAAGCTACCGCCGGCTGGGAATGCATATTGCCGACCAAGTGTTCCGCGCGAATGGCACGCTTCAGGCCGCCACGAAGGATGAATACTTCGAGCGGCTGCGGCAATCGTATGGCGTAGCGCACGCGGCCGATACGGTCTCAGCAGGGAAGGCGTAGGACGGCCACGGAGCCGGTGCGGTCCGCGCGGTTTTCGAGCGAGAGCGAGCCGCCGTGCGCTTCCGCGATCTGGCGGCCCAGCACCAGCCCGATGCCGGAACCCCCCGGCTTGGTGGTGAAGAAGGGCACGAAGAGATTGGCGGTGTTCGACAGGCCGGGTCCTTCGTCGCTAACGCGGATTTCGAGAGTGCTCCCGTCCCGCCGCCAGGTGACGGTGACACGACCATTCGAGGGAAGAGCCGCATCGGCCGCATTGCGCAGCAGATTGATGAGGAGCTGATCGAGTTGGTCGGCGTCCGCGGGCACATTCATCCGGGGACCGGCTTCGATTTCCACCGTGAGCCGGGTCTCAACGCCAGCCGCACGCGCGACCGCGGATGCAACGTCGAGCGGCTGGATGCGCGGGCGCGGCAGCTTCGCGAGACGCGCATACGCGCCGACAAAACGGCTGAGGCCCTCCGAACGCGCGGCGATGATGCCGAGCCCGTGCCGCATATCGGCGCGCCAGTCTTCCGGCAGCGCTTCCCGCGCGAGCAGACTTTCCAAACTACCGGAAATCGACTTGATGGGAGCCAGGGAATTATTCAGTTCGTGACCCAGCACGCGCACCAGCCTCTGCCAGGCTTCGAGCTCCTGTTCGCTCAAGGCCTTCGTGATATCCGAAATCACGATAAGGACGAGAGGCAGGCCGTGTTCGCGAATCAATGTGCGGCGCATGCCCCAGCGGCCGGCCGCGCCGGGAAAGGCAGCCTGGAACGCGCTCTGCGGCTCGCCTTCAAGGCAGGCTTCCAATCCCAAGTCCTTTGCGTGCATCCCGAGGAGACGAGCCGGGGGCGCAGCCATGATGCGCGCCCCCTCACCATTCACCATGCGCAGTCGCTCGTCGCCATCGAAGGCGAAGATGGCGACGTCGATTTCGCGCATGACGGTGCGCAGCAGAGTAGTGGCCTCGAGCGCATCGAGACGCTGTTCGCGGAGCGTGCCGCCAAGTGTGTTGACTTCGCGCATGACTTCGCCGAGAGCGTCGTCGGGCCGCGGCGAACGGCCGCGCACGGAGAAGTCGCCTTCCCGTAGCGCCGCCAGCAGATTCGAAAGCGTCTGCAGAGGAAAGACGACGCGCTCGCGCACAGCCATCGTCAGCCCTACTAGCGCGCCGATGACCAGCACGGTGAGCGTCCATTGGATCTGAGGCGAGTAGCCGCCGGTCCACAGCAGCAGCAGCGCCACAGCCGTGCCCGGCAGCCCGGCCAGCAACGCCAGCATCACGACACGGCCTTCATAGCTGAGACGCGCTGCTTTCCGATTGAGAGGCACAATTACAACCCGTATCTTTGCAGACGGCGGTAGAGCGCGCTACGGCTCAGCCCCAGGGCACTGGCCGCCTGGCTCACGTTGCCGTTGAATCGGGCGAGCGCCTTCTTCACAAGCAGCGCTTCGACGTCTTCAAGACTCATTTCCTCCATCCGTACGGCGCTTTCCCGCGGCGGACGCAGAGCCAGGTCCGCGGCGCGGACCGTTTCCGCCTGTGCCATGAGCACGGCGCGTTCAATGGCATGATCGAGTTCGCGCACGTTGCCCGGCCACGAATAGCTGAGCAGCGCCTTAGTCGCGCTATCATCGAACCCCGTTACGCATTTGCGGTAGTGTTCGGCATGCTGTCGCAGAAAATGCGAGGCCAACAGTGGAATATCTTCGCGGCGCTCGCGCAGAGGCGGCAGATGGATCTCGATGGTGTTGAGCCGGAACAGCAGATCCTGGCGAAAGCGGCCGGCGGCCACTTCCGAATGCAAGTCGGCGTTGGTAGCGGCGAAGATGCGCACATCCACGCGGCGGGTCTTTGACGAACCCACACGCTCGAATTCCCCGCTCTCAATCGCGCGCAGTAATTTGGCTTGCAGATTTTGCGGAATGTTGGCGATTTCGTCCAGGAACAGAGTGCCGCCATCCGCCATTTCAAAGCGGCCAACACGGTCAGAACGGGCGTCGGTGAATGCACCCTTGACATGACCGAACAACTCGCTTTCGAAGAGGCTTTCGGAAAGTCCGCCGGCATTGACGGTGACCATGAGACGCGTAGCGCGCAGCGAGACCGAATGCAGTGTTTGGGCCACCAGGCCTTTGCCTGTGCCGTTTTCGCCGGTAATTAAAACGTTGGCGTCGGAAGGACCCACGCGGGAAATAATGTCCACGACTGGGCGCATGGCGGACGATTGCGCCACCAGTTGCGGGAAGCGCTCGGCGCGCAAGGCACTGTTTTCCGCCTCCAGCCGCTGGCCCTTGCGCAGGGCGCGGCCGAGCTCGATTTGCGTTTTCAGGATCGCGGCGAGGCGGGCATTATCCCAGGGCTTCTGAACGAAGTCGCGCGCGCCGCGGCGCATGGCCTCGACAGCGAGTTCGACGGAGCCCCAGGCGGTCATCACCACTACTGGAAGCGTGGAATCGAGCGCCTGAAGGCGGCTGAGAAGATCAAGCCCTTCGCCACCCGAAGTCGTGTCGCGCGTGTAGTTGAGGTCGATAAGGACGGCGTCGAACTCGCGCGATTCCACGGCCTCCAAAACAGCCGCTGGCGAATGCACGGCCTCGCTCTGGTAGCCTTCGCCCTTGATGAGAAAACGCAAGGCTTCGAGTACGGCGGGCTGATCGTCGGCGATGAGAATCGAGGGCGCCCGCGAATCGGCTGATTTCATGTCCGATTCTATTCATACCGCAAAGCTTGGAGCCGGCGCGGGGGACCAAGCGAGTGTTATTCCGTTTCCCGAATGTGCTTCAGCCGCGCCGCAAGTTCCGACGGCAGGCCCTCTTCGATGAGGGGAGTGATCAGACCGGCGGAATCCATGCTGCGGATGTGCACGCGGTCCTTGTCACGGAAAGCAGTGAGCTTCATTCGTAAAAGATCCGCAACCGGGATCACCGGCACCTCCTGTTCATGGATGCGCATTTTTTTCGGGTTCAATCGGCGGCGCCGGTATCAGGTAATTCGGACGAACCTTTTCCCCGCTGAAGACTAAATGGACGGCATTGGCGACGTTTTGCGCGCTGCCATAGAGCAACATGTCTACTCCGGCTGCGTGGCGATACTGGAAGCCTTGCCGCGCGGCAGCATTTTTGATCCACTCCAGATCCATGCGGCGCACGAGGAGGTTGACGTCTCGAGTCAGCGTGGCGTGTTCGGGACTTGACTCTTCGACGTGAATGAGAACAGCCAGCCCATCGATGAACTCATAAGGAATGTCTCCAGCCGTCAGCGCACCTGCGATTTTCTGCAAGATACCTAGCGATCAAAGAGGCGCTCCTCAAACTGCCTCCGCTGGCAGTTTATCTCACTGCATTCCGGAACCACCGAGTTAGTCCCGGCGGTATGCCGTTTCTGGGTAGGTCCGTGGATGGCCGAATGGGCACCATCAAGAACAAGAGCGGCAAGCTTGCTGTTTCGCAACAAGCCCGCCGCTGGTTTCAAATTCGCTCAGAAGTGTAACTTCAGCGCGAATTGCAGAATACGGGGTGAACCGGCACTTGTGATTCTTCCAAAGTTGGAAGAGCTGATATTTGCGGTTGGGTTATTGAAGTTGGTGTGATTGATGACGTTGAAGCCCTCGCCGCGAGCCTCAATCCGCCAGCGCTCGTTAATGGCGAAGATGCGGCTGACCGCCGCGTCGAAGTTGAACTGGCCGGGGCCGCGCACCGTATCACGTCCGAGGTTCCCAAGGTTCCGGCTGAATTGGCGACAATGCCGCCGGGTTCAGCCACGCCAGTTGGGGTCCAATGCTGCTGTTGTAAATCGGCGTGCCGGCCACCCGATTGGGACGGTCCAGATTTTCGGCAGAGAAGGAGTTATCCTTTCCGCTGGTCACATTAATGGCGCCGCCGCTGGTCGCGCGAATGAGCGGAGCGAATTGCCAGTTGCCAAGGATCTTCGAGGCGAGCGAACTCCCCTTGGGAGTTACAGCGACAAACGAAGCGTTGAAGATCTGGCGCAGGTCGTAGTTGCAATCGCCGCGATCAGCTCCGCGGTCAAACGGATTCTGATAGTAAGCGCCGCGCAAATCACCATTGAAGTCACCTTCAATAATGCAGTGACCCCAAGTGTAGTTCGCCAGCAGCGTAAAGTTGTGGCTGAAGCGGTGTTGCACCGATGCCAGCATGGCGTTGTAGTTTGAGTTGCCGCCGTCATCCGCCAAGGCGACCTGCCCGAAGTATTGGCCCTGGCTGGGGGTCCTGCAAGTAGAGAAGGCGGCGCTGCGGCGTATTACCGGTGCTGGCTCCCGGCGCGTAAATAGCCGGGTTGAGGTCCTGAGTGAGCCAGACGTGCGTGGTCTTGTTACCCAGGTAAGTAACGGACGCCATCCAGTTTCCGGCAAACTGCCGCTGGTAGCTCACATTCCATTGCGACATGTAAGTCGGCTGAAGGCTTGGCGGCAATACGGCGTAGAAAGCCTGGGTTGGGAAGAAGGCGGTCCCGTTCCCAGGGAATGGATTCTCGGCTCGGGTTGTGCGCGAGGAGGAGCCGAAAAGAGGACAATGCGACGTCAAGTCCACGATGGCCGAAGGATGCAGTCTCTACTATGTAGAACCGACGTGTTCTACCGCTTGGGTCGACACACTAATCAGCAGCGACTAAGAGAAGAGTAACAACACCCAAAAGGAAAAAATACCTATTGACTTAGGGCGGCGTTTCTGTTATTGTTGCTGCGCAATGGCGCTAACTTCCAACGTCCCCCCCGTAGTCGTCCCGGCGTGATCGAAACGCTGGCGAATATCACAACTACTGTGGTCGCCGTATTACTCTCAATCGTCCTGGTTCGTGTTTATTTTTTCCCCACCCCGATATCTCGCCGAATGCCAGCCACCCCGGCGGCAGTTGCGGTTGGAACGAGTCTGAAGGGCCGACTCCCGGTCGATTGGAGTGAAAACGGTCATACCTTGATTCTGGCTATATCAACCCACTGCCATTTCTGCACTGAGAGCGCACCATTCTTCCGCAGGTTGCAGGAGGAGAAAATTAAGGGGGTCAAGGTTGTCGCGGTTTTGCCAGAAACCGTCGATGAGGCTACACAATACCTGAAGGGAGAAGGTGTACGCGTTGACGAGGTCAGACAAGCTTCACTTCCGAGCATAGGGATAACTGGAACGCCAACGATACTTTTCGTAGATGACGCGGTACTGTGAAAGAGGTGTGGCTCGGAAAACTCGAATCCCAACCGCAGAGCCAGGTGCTGGGCGCGTTGCACGGCCTCACACCTGTAGATGAATCAACCGGAGGCAAAAATGGGAAGAAAAGCGGATAGACAAAACAGGAAGTCCTTTTTGTCGAAATTGATCGACGGATTGATCGTAGAGCGACTTTATCAGAGGTTGCTCTGGGCCGGTTCTACGCTATGTATTCTGGTGTTGCTCGGTTCACTGTCTATGCCCGCCCTCGCTTCTGAGAAGTCGATCGAGGTCGAACGGCAGGGCAGGGATGAACCTGTATTTGTCAGCAGGATTACGTATGGTGGCGTGGACCTACAGTGCGGGTTGCTCGTTGGGTCAACTAAGCAACTTGTCTCGCCGTTCGAAGCCGGTGATGACTGGCTTCAGAAGACTACCATCTACCTTCAGAATCGGACGAATAAAACGATCTCTTTTGCTCGAATTGCGTTGATTTTTCCTGAAACTGGGGATGGGACGGCGCAAAAACCTACCGCGACGTATAACATCAGTCTCGGCCGAATACCCGATATTGATGCTTTCTCCACTCGAACCGGCCAAGCGGTACATCAGCCCCCTGCTTCACGTCCCATTGCTTTTGCGCCAGGCCAGACCATAGCCGTCAATCTGGCGGACTACGCTAGCCGGATTAAGCAGAGTGTTCGAAGCATCCCGTTTGCCGCCGTGACGAAAGTTTTCGTCCATAGAACCGTTTTCTATTTTGACGGCGGAATGAGGTGGGACGGAGCCTTTGCCGTTCCCGATCCGGTATCCCACACATGGAATCGGATGCCAGGACGGTACTTCCCCGGCATCCCTCCTAAATGGCCTCCGCAGTAGGTCGGCGATATTTGAGCCGGATCCAATCTGCTAAAGCGCGGAGCTGAACCGGTAGCTTCCCGATTCGGCTTCGAAAACCGCTGTGCTGCCGTCGGTTCGCACGAAATGCAAGCCGCGCACGGACTTAGCCGAATGGCCCGACTCGGTTATGCCATCGGCTGATTTCGTTGGAACCCAGATCGTCGCCGTCGTATTGGGTGGAACCGTCACGTCCAGGTCGAAGCGCGAAGGCGTACGTTTCCAGGAAGTGGCGATGAGGCCGTAAGGCGAACGGTGGGACGCCTTCACCGACGTCAGATCGCCCGCCGGATAAGGCCGGATCAAGATGTGCTTGAACCCCGGCTTTTCGGGGTCCGACCGAATGCCGGCGAGGTATTCATACATCCAAACACCCATATCGCCGATTTGCATCACGTGATTCCCCGAGTTCATGGCGGGGTCCGCCGTGTTGCCGTTCCAGAGTTCCCAAACGGTAGTCGCACCCTGTTCGACCATATAGCCGAGGCCGGGATAGGTCTTCTGGGTGGCGATCTGGTATGCAATGTCGGAGTGGCCGTTCTCGGTAAGCGTGCGCATCAGCCACTGAGCGCCGACCAGGCCAGTGCCGACATGCCCATGGCTTTCATCTTCAATGCGCGTCGTCAACCCTTTGACTACGGCCGCGCGATCTTCCGGTGGAACCATGCCGAAATAGAGCGGCAGAATGCTGGAGGTCTGGGTGCCATTGTCGTACAAACCGGTGAGAGGCTTGAAGTAGGCTTTTTGAAACGCCTGGTCGATGGTGCTGGCGAGAGTGTCGAACTCCGAGGCATCCACTGGATTATCGAGTAGCCGTGCATAACGCGACATGATGCGCAGCAGATAGTAGTAATACGACGTGCCAAGTAGTGTGCCATCGGTAATACGAGCCGGATCTATCGAGTGAATCAGCTTGGGGGATTCGGGAGGAACGCACCAATCCCCGTACTTATCGCGAGGCATCAAGCCATCCTTGAGATAGCCTCGCATGTGCTCGATCCACTTCTTCATAGCAGGATAGTTGCGCTCGAGAGTCCGTAGATCACCATATTGCTGATAGAGCATGCCGGGAACGAAAATAAAAGTGCTCGGCCAGGTGATGTCGTCGTTGTAAATCTGCCAGAAATTCGGCGCAACGGCGGGGACGCTCCCATCGGGGTGTTCGGAATCCGCGAGATCGGTTTCCCACTTGGAATAGAAAGCGGCGACATTATAGAGATAAGATTCACTCAGGCTGACTTGTGAGCGGTCGCCGAGCCATCCCTGACGCTCGTCGCGCTGCGGGCAATCGGTGGGAATACTGCGGTAGTTACTACTGACGCCCCAGAAGATGTTGTGGTGAATCTTGTTCAGTAAGTCGTTGGAAGAAACGAAATCGGCCGTCTTTTCCATGTCGTCATGCACGACGCGGCCCTCGATCGAGGCGGTGGTGGGCTCTCCGGGGTAGCCTGTGACTTCCACATACCGGAAGCCATGGTAAGTGAAGCGCGGCTCCCAAATCTCGGGGGCGCCGCCCTTCAGCGTGTAGAGATCGGTGGCGCGGGCGGTGCGGAGATTGTCGGTATAGAGCGAGCCATCCGGGCGCAGCGTTTCGGCGTGGCGCAATTGGACCTGCGTGCCCCGCGGGCCGGAGACATGCAGACGGCACCAGCCGACCATGTTCTGGCCCATGTCGAAAATGTACACGCCGGCTGCGAGTTTGTGCACGCTGATGGGATGAATGGTTTGGATGACGCGCAGCGGCTCATCCATCTGCGCGGCCACCACACCTCCGGGCGCGCGGACGGCCTGGGCGGCCTGCCAGCTCGAATCATTGAAGCCGGCGCGGTCCCACCCCGGCATCTCGCGGCGCGCGTCGTATTCTTCACCATCGTATTCGTTATCAGCGCGAATAGGTCCGTTCGTCGTCAGCTTCCAACCGGTGTCGGTCACGACATGGGAATGGGAGCCATCTTCGTACTCAATATCGAGCTCGAGAAGAGCTTTCGGATAGTCGAAGCTGCGCGTGGCGCGGACGGCTCCGGCGCGCGGCGCGTAGAAACGGCCGTTACCCAGAATGATGCCGATGGCGTTGCGGCCGGATACAATCTGACGCGTGACGTCGTAGGTTACATAGAGGACGTGCTTATCGTAATCGGTGAGAGCAGGGGTGAGAACAGCATCGCCGACCTTAGCGCCGTTGAGGTAAAGTTCGGAAAGCCCGAGACCGGTAAAGTAAACTGACGCGCGCTTCACTTTCTTTTCGATGCCGAATTCCTTGCGCAGCATTCGCGAGGCGAGGCGGTGGCTTTCGGTGACGGGGGTCATCCCCCACGGCTGGATTCCGAGCGCGCCCAGATCCTTGGCGGGCTGCCAGGCAGTATCCAGATAACCGGGCTGCTCCCAGCCGGATTCCACTTTGGAAGAGGCGCGCCATTGATTGCTGGTGGGCACGATGAGCGGCTCGCCGGTGCTGAATTCGACGCGCACCGCGCCGATCAGACCGGCGGGCCCACCGTTGGTTCCGTTAAGAGCGCGGACCGCGATCACGTTTTGTCCGGCGTGCACCAGGTGGCTGATGCCCATCACGTCCGGCAGGCCGGCAGCGGAGCGGGCGTTGATCTCCTCACCGTTCACGAAGATCTGTGCTTCGGTGCTGGCGCCGGCGATGCACATGGCCCGCACAATCTGGCGGCCGGCGGGCACGATGAACGTGTCGCGATAGTAGCTCTCGCCGGCGGGCGCGCCCTGCTGCGCGTGGTCGCTGACCCAGATCCAATGCGCCCCCCGCAGGATCGAGTAAGGATCGGATGGGTCTTCCGCTGGTGCGGTCTCATCGCCGATCCACTGGCCGTGCCAGTCACCGGGCGAGAGCAGACCCATGGTCCATTGAGCGGGCGCGCTCCAGCCGCTGGCACTGCCGCCCTGGTCCCAGACCTGCACCTTCCAGAATGCAGCCTCGCCCGAGGTGAGAGCCTTGCCGCGATAGACCACCTGGATGGACTGATCCGAGGACACTTTCCCGGTGTCCCACAAGTCGCCCTGGTTGTTGCGCAAAGCCTGTTCGCTCGACGCCACGAGGATGCGATAAGCACTCTGGCGCAGGCCGCGCGCACTGGTGTTGACGGCGGCAAGCTGCCAGCTCAAGCGGGGCGCGGTGGCATCGATGCCTTGCGGGTTGGCGCGGTATTCGCAGCGCAACCGGTCCGGGCGTACAGCGGAGGCGCCGAAAGAAACGGCGGCCAGGCACAGGAAGAGCACACTGAACTTCATATAGAGGGGTCCTTTCCCAAAGACTCAGTTTACACGGCGGAAGGCCCGTAGGTGCCTCAGGTGCCCAATAGTAACGTGAACTTTCGCCGGGCGGGCAACGCCTTACTTCTGTGGCGTTTCGGCGAGGACGCGTTCGGCCATCGCGTAGCGCAGGGCATCGATACCGAGGCCGGTGGCGCTCGAAATCTCAAAGTAGGGCAGGCTGCGGGAAGCAGCTAGCGCGCGTAGCGCTGCCGGGCGGGCGGGGTCTTGTGCCACATCCATCTTGGTGGCGACGACGATCATCGGCTTTGCTGCCAGATCCGCGCTGAAGCTGGCCAATTCGGTCATAACCGTCTCAAAATCCTGGACTGGGTCGCGGCCGCTCGATTCTGACACGTCCACCAGATGCGCCAGCAGGCGCGTGCGTTCAATGTGCCGAAGGAACTGAATACCCAGGCCCTGCCCGCGGTGCGCACCCTCGATCAGACCGGGAATATCGGCGACGACGAAACTGCGGAAATCGTCCATCTGCACGACGCCCAGGTTCGGTTCCAGCGTGGTAAAGGGGTAATCGGCGATCTTTGGGCGCGCGGCCGAAATCCGCGAGATGAGTGTGGATTTGCCTGCGTTGGGGAAGCCGACTAAGCCCACATCGGCGAGCAGTTTCAGTTCCAGGCGAAGGTGTTTCTCTTCGCCGGGCTTGCCGGGTTCGTGCTCGGTGGGCGCCTGGTGAGTGGAGGTCGCAAAGCGGGCATTGCCGCGTCCGCCGCGCCCGCCGCGCGCGACCAGGAAGTGCTGTCCGGGCTCGGTGAAGTCGAAGAGGCGCTCGCCGGTATCTTCATCATAGACCACGGTGCCGGCCGGGACTGCAACTTCGATGGAATGGCCGTCGGCGCCGCTGCGGTTGCTGCCTTCGCCGTGCCGGCCGCGTTCGGCCTTGTGCTCCGGATTGAAGCGGAACTGCAACAGAGTGTTTTGATGGCCGGTCGAGACCAGCACGACGTCGCCGCCGCGGCCTCCATCGCCGCCGCTTGGACCGCCGCGAGGGACGTACTTTTCACGGCGGAACGCGAGACAGCCGTTACCACCATCGCCGGCTTTGACTAGAATTCGAACTTCGTCGATGAACATAGAAAAGCCGCCGGCTTAGGAGAAACCGGCGGCCTCGAAGAAATGGTGAGGTTGGTTACGCGACTTCGTTCACGTTGACAAATTTGCCCATGCGCCCGCGGTCTCTGAATTCCACGACGCCGGTGACTTTGGCGAAGAGCGTATCGTCTTTGCCCCAGCCCACGTTAAGGCCGGGCTTGATCTTGGTGCCGCGCTGGCGAACGATGATCGAACCGCCGGGCACCAATTGCCCACCGAAGACTTTTACGCCGAGACGCTGCGCGGTGGAATCGCGTCCGTTCCTGGAACTGCCTAATCCTTTTTTATGAGCCATACTTCACCTACAGCAGCGCATCGCCGATCTTCACTTCCGTGAAGGACTGCCGATGCCCAATCGTTTTCTTATATTGCTTCTTGCGCTTGAACTTGAAGACGATGACCTTATCGCCGCGGCCATTGCCGGTGATGGTCGCCTTTACCGCGCCGCCCGAATACAGTTCGCCGGAATCGGCAAACACTGCCTTAGCGGGCAGTTCGATTTCAGAGCCAACATCGCCCGAAAGCTTTTCGACGCGGAGCACATCCCCTGGAGCAACCCGGTACTGCTTTCCGCCGGTTTCAATGATTGCTTGCATTTGAACCTCGTTAGGAGCCGGAGCACACGGAGTGCGTCAAAGCTACTGAAGTAAAACCCAGTGTACTACAGGGCGGCGGTGCGGTTCAAATCGAGTGCCGGCCTCATGATAGACGTGACCGCACACGTTCAATCAGTTCGCGCATTCGTTGCAATCGGATCTGAAGGCTGGCCCGGTCGGCGTCGGCGAGAGTCTCCAGCCGTCGGGCGCCATCGGCGATCGCTTTCTCGGCTTCGTCAATGGCGCGCTGGGCACTTGCGCGGTCACCGGAGGCGGCATTGTCTTCAGCCGCGTAGAGAAGAGCAAACGCCGCGTCGAGATCGGCTTCAACGAAGTCGTGCTCGACGTGGAGCCGGCTTCGACAGTTCCGCTCACGAGGCATTCCAACTCCTCCGGTTGGGAACCAGTCTAATCCCAACACGGCGCGGCGGCTAGTTACTGAATCGTAACCAGCAGCGGCTTCTCATAGTACGCCATGCAGTATGTGACCTGGCTCATCACAAGCAACTGAGGCGGAAGCGAAACGACGCGCTTGGTGGGGCGCGCTTTGCCGCCGGACAGACTGCTTTCTACTCGGTGGTCGTCCAGAACGAAAAACCAATCACGGCGCGGCGATTCGACGGCGCTCATCGAATAGGCGACGGTGCCGGAATGAATTCCCGACGGTAAATCGAAAGGCGCACCGGCCTTGGTCTCCGGCGCGGCGTTTGGCCGCCACGTGAATTCGGTGAGGCTAACCCGGCGCGGATTCGCGGGATCGGCCGTCAGGACCGATGCCCTTACGACGCCCGACATGGACGCATGCAGGGCCGGTGCAACGGCATCCACGGGATTGCCATCGAACGGGAGCGGCGGTTGAATATGCGGACCGGAATCGTCCCAGGTCACGAGGCTGATGGCTCCGCCTTGCCGCAAAACAGCGAAGCGGGCGCCCGAAGGGTTGATGGTCGCAGCGAGATTCGAAATGGGCGTCTGCACGCCGCTGGTCCACACCAGCCGCGCGGGAGGAGGCTGCTGGTTGTAGGCGACATTCGGGAAGCGAAGCAGCGAAAGCTTCGTGCCGGCATCGCTGGTGACGAGCAGGTCGATATCGCCGTTCGCGCCCATCAACGACGGGCCGTAAATCCGGGGCGTGAACGGCAGGTCCAGGCGTTGGGGAAGCTTGCGGAATCCGGCGACGGTGATCGCGTTTCCCGTGCGCCAGCCGAAGCGCGGACCAATCACGCCGGCTTGCGCGGTCTGGCACCAGGGCGCAAAGAAATCGGTGGCTCCCGCATCGATTGTTGCCAGCCGCGTAATGCCGCCGAATTCCGTCTCCCCGATATCCGGGCGGTCTTCGATGAACGTGGCCAGGTAAAGGCCGGAGCCGTTGACGCTGAGCGCCTGAATGGACACTTCCGAGGAAAGCGGCGTGCGCCCTACGACGCGGAACAGCGGCGGACCGGGAGCTTCCATGGTCACCGTGACGCGATTCGATTCGAACACCGTTCCGTTCCATTCGTATGTCGCATACAATTCATGCGCACCCGGATTGCGAAAAACAAGATTGGGGGGAAGCGAAAGCCGGGAGCTTAGCGCCTGGCCCGGCGCGATGCTTCGTGTCTGTCGCGGAGGCTGGCTGCCCGAAGGAGGCTTTCCGCCCCAATAGAAGCGATGCGGCTTGGGGAAGGAAGGTCCGCTGATCACGAAGTACGGCTGAGGTCCGTACGGATCGTTGAGAAGCGGCAGGGTAACGGCTTCCGAACCCGTGTTGCGCACCGTCACATCCACTTGAATCTCTTCCCCGGTAACGTAGCTTGTTTGGGGCAATTGAATTCGGATTTCCAAACCGGACCTCCTTGCGTTCGAGTGTTGCGCGGATAGCAGCCGCGGCGCCGCAGCCAGGCAGGCGGCAAGAACCAGCAATGCGCATTCAAGTTTTGGAATTCTTCGATGCCTTAGTCTTGAGAGCATCTTTATCCCATCCTCTTAGACGCAGTTGGCAGAAGCCGCAGAACTCGGTGGGTACGTTATATGACATGATGCACGTTGTGACCGATTCGTCATGCGCGTGGTAGTTCTTGCGCTCGCCGGCATCCACGGTGTGCGGCAGGAAGAAATGGTGGCCAAACTCGTGCGTAGCCGTATTCTCGATGCTGTCGCCGGCCGAATGATCCGCTTGCGTGGCGCAAAGAAGGAAGCCGCAGCGATTGCCGTTTCCGTTCGTGACGTCAAAGGCCCAGCCCAACAGAGAACTGCCCACATCATGCAGTTTGTCGCAGTGAAAGATCGTGCAACCGGAGTTCGCATCAGCATCGGGATCGAACGCGGCGCCGACAATTGTTTTTCCAATGATCTTAGCGATGCCTCTGTAGTTGTCATCATTCTGCATGTCGTTGGAAGGATCGGCCATGAAATCGACCACTGTAATCCAGTGGCTATCGATGGCTCCCTGTAAGCTCGACTGGTCTACCGGAGTCAACGCGCCGCCATGGTTCGTAAATGCCGCGGTAACAGCGTTGTCGAACGCCGGTTCATTGCTGGGATTATTCTTCGCGGCATCGACCAGAGCGGCGCGCAGGGCGGGGGTGAGCGCCGCTCCGAGTCCGAGAGCGTCCAGATCAGCGCCGGCCTCCTCCATCCATGCTTCGATGTACTGATCGCGGGTGCGTAAATAGACGCCGCCTCCGCCCTTGTTGTATTGATCGCCAGGCATGATCATGCGCTGGCGGGTGGCGCTCAGACCGTTGATGGCGGTGGTTTCGCGATTGTTCCAATCGCCCTGTGCCACGTTCTGAATTACGCCGCCGGTCAGGTCCTTGAGCTCCACAAATGCCTTCGCATATTCGGCCGCTACCGTCGCCATATTAATAGTCTCGGCGACGCTTCCATTCTTCTTGATGTACTTGCGGAGATTGATCCGCCGCCAGATCTGGAAATCGCCCGTGACCGCTTTGAGCACGGCCGGTGAAGTCAGCGGCGCATCGGTATCGACGTTGAGCTTGTATTTTTTCTTCCGGTCGAATACCTGGTCAACGTAGACGGTGACTTTGTATTTATCACCGGCCATGCGCGCGGGTTGGAAGATGACGCCGGTCTTGGAAGCGGCGGCGCCATCGTTCCATGCATAGCTGTAAGCCGCCCATTTGCGGGGCGTGGGAACGGCTTCTACCTGGAAGGGGAAGGAACCGGCCTGTATCGCGCCGGGGGCGGTGCCGGCCTGGTCGGGAAACACGGCCCTAGTGGAAGCCCGCTTACCTCCGCGCTTTTCGTGGCAGTTACGGCCCTTGGGTTTGGTTTTGTTGACTAGATAATTTTCGGCCGAAGACGCAAAGGCCGTCGCGCTTGCAGCGGCTGTGCTCTCCCAATCCCACAGAAACTTGAGCTTGCCGAGTGCTTTGTACGCCACTATATCAGTGTTGGCCGAAGACTTTACCCAGACCTTGCAGAATAGTGGAATCTGCGGGCCATCACCCCACAAGGTTTCATAGCGGGTGAAGAGGGTATTGTCCATCATCTGATTGCCATTGGTCTTGAACATGTCGCTGTTCAGAAAGACCTTGACAGAGCCGCCGGCCGCGGGCGGCGTGGCGCTTTGAGTAATCAGATCGTCATAAGTGTCGCGGTGGATTCCGCCTTCCGGATTCGCAGGCTGAACGGGTAGAACGTCCTTGGGACCGTATTCGAGCTCGAGTTTCCCGATGATGACGTGGAAATAAGTCCAGGCGGCAGGCGAGGTGTTGACGCCGGGACCGGTGATCGTCAACTTCAGTTTGTAAGGCGAATATTCGACCGTCAGAAACTGGTCCGGAAAATCGGTGTGCGGATCGATCTTGCCGTCCCAATTATCCTGTGCGTTGAACTGCAGCTTGTGCTCGCCGTGCAGCAGTTCGTCGCCCGTCAGATCGCGTGTCCACACAGGCGTGGCTGCGAAGCGCGTGAAAAGCTCGAGCCTTGCGGTGGCGATGGCGAACTGAGGGTTGTGCAGCTTGTAGACGATCTGCACGTCGTCTTTGAGGTTATTGTCGACGGCCCATGTGGCCACGTTGTACTGCGGGCCCGGCGCGAAGTGGAAAGTGTCGACTCCAGTAGTGGCAGGGGCTGTGGGCGTGGCACTCGAACCATCGCGATAGGATTTGGACTTACTGCCGCCCTGACCTTGAATCTGAATCTGGACCACCCCGAACTCCGGGACACCGAGACGATTCAGATGCGCTTTGTCATGAGCCGTGCGCGCGATTCTTGCGGTTCGGTTGATTGGCATCCTAATCGTCGTGCCGCGCTTTGATATGCGCCCGAATATCGGCCACCGCATCGGTGTCATTGGGGGCCACTTTGTTTTCGACCGCGCGGCGATAAGTTTTCACGGCTCTGCGAGTGGCTGCATTCTCCGTTTTCTGAACGGGGCAGGTGAACCCCAGATTCTCCAGCCGCTGTAAGACGCCTCGAATCACCGTATGTGGTTCCAGCGAGCCAACCTGAAGATTCCAGGTGATGGTCTCGCCTTTCTTGGGCCAAACGGTTTTGGGATCGTCGAAATCCGCGGCCAGAATCGGGTCCGGATACTGATTGGCGGTTCCTGCGGAGGGCGCCGGCGGAGCGGCATAAGCAGGTGGATCGGACAGCACGACCGTGAGAGTGGCAGTCGAAATCGAAGCGTCGATGTCGTCGATGTCGAGCACGCCGGTGGTGGCGGTCGCTTTCTTGCCGCCGATATCGAGCGTCACCTTGGACATTCCGGGCTGCTGCGCGACATTGGCCTTGCAAACCTTTACCTTCAGCTTGGTCTTCTTGCGGATAATTTTGAATTTGTTCTCGGCGTCAAGCGTAAGAACAAACGCCTTCATCTGCTTTTCCGGCACCTTGACGGTGCTGCCTTCTTCCAGACAGTTGGGGTTCGGAAAGTTCGTCGCGTTATCGGAGTGATTATAGACGGTGAGGTAATTGAAGAAGCCTTGGGCTTTCGCAATGCTGTTGAAACAGTCGCCTGCGGCGGTTGTTACATTAGGCACGCCAAGTTACTCCTTAATGATTTCGCTTTCATCAATTTCAGTAAAGAAAAGGCGGTAGGTCCCAGGAGGAAGCTTCTTCTCAGCGTACTTACCCTTAGCCACCGAATCGCTCGTGTACTGTGTCTTGCCGCGGAAAATTTTGAAATCCGTCATAGGCACCGGCGCAAGATTATCTTCCCAGCGGACCAGCAGCTTGATGCTATGCGTTTTGTTCTTCTTGCAGGGGACTACGATGTCCGGCGGCTGGTTCGCGACTCCATTCATCAGAGCGGCAATTTGTTGGGAAGGGTTCATAAGACGGAATCGCTCAAGAGACCTGTTCCCCGGCCTGCGCTTCTTCGGCTCGCTGCTGACGCTCTTCCTCCTCAATCAGGCGGCGAATCGTTTCCTTTCGCAGTTTCTGGATGCGCTCGGAGGGCGCTTGATCCTGCTGCTCCAGAATGCGGCGGGCCCATGCAAAAGTTGGATCGTCGAGGCACCCGGGCGGATATGTCTGCTCAAAGCAAAAAAACTGGAAGAACTCCGGCCGGCCTAAGCCGAAAGCGGATGCTCGCTGAATACTCGCGCGAATCCACTGCCGGCGTTCCGCGGAAGCAACGGCGGCGAACGGGGGATACAATTCCGCCAGTTCCCGCTCGTACCACCGGACGTCCGAATCGCGCTGCAGCGCCGCCATCTGCTCAGCCCGAATGACTAGTGACATCGCGGAAATTTTATCACACCGTCCGCTGGCTCGGCTCGGCGCAGTCAGCGTTCTAAATCCCGCAAAAGCATCACCTTGGGCAGTCGCGTGGGGCTTGCGGTACGCTGATAGCAGCGAGGGTAACAACGGAGATGAACCGGAGAAAGTTCCTGGGTGGACTGGCGGCCGTACCGGCGCTGCCAAGTATTGCGGCACAGAGCGGAGCACGTTTGGATACGAAGATCGTGCGTCTGAATCTCAGGCACACGTGGACCACCACGATGTCTTCGAGCGAGTACCGCGACGTTCTGTATGTCGCGTACGCGCGGGATGGCATCACTGGTCACGGCGAAGGCGCACCGATTGTCCGGTACCATGAAGACGCTCATTCGGCTCAAAAGGCCGTAGAGTCCGTCCGCGAACTGCTGCTCTCCGCTAATCCCATGCAATTTACCAAGATCATGGGTGAAGTGTTCCATCGCGTCAAGGGAGAATGGGCCGGCAAGGCGGGCATGGATATTGCGCTGATGGATTGGGTCGGGCAGAAACTTGGCATCCCCCTGTACACTTACTTCGGGTTAGATCCGAAAGACACACCACTTACTACTTTCTCGATCGGTATTGATACACCTGAGATCACACGGCAGAAGACCAGGGAAGCCGCAGCGTATCCAATCCTCAAAGTGAAGGTGGGCCTTTCGACTGACGAAGCTACAATAGAAGCCGTTCGCAGCGTCACGAACAAGCCGTTACGCGTGGATGCCAATGAAGGCTGGAAGACCAAGGAAGAGGCGGTCGAAAAAATCAATTGGCTGGAGAAGCACGGCGTCGAATTTATCGAACAGCCGCTGCCGGCGTCGATGATCGAAGAGACGCGCTGGGTACGCAGCCGCGTCCATATGCCGATTATTGCCGACGAAGCCTGCGAGCGCATCACCGACATTCCGAAATTGAAGGACGCTTATGATGGCGTCAACGTGAAGCTCGATAAGAGCGGCGGCATGTTGGAAGCTTACCGCATGATTGAAGTTGCCAAAGCGCTCGGCATGAAGACAATGCTGGGCTGTATGGTATCGAGTTCGGTTTCGGTGACGGCCGCGGCGCATCTTTCCCCGCTGGTGGATTATGCCGATCTTGATGGCAACCTGCTGATTGCCAATGACCCGTTCCACGGCGTGCGGGTGGAAAAAGGCAAGCTCATACTGCCGAATCGTCCCGGCCTCGGATTGACGCCGGCCTGACGCATCGCGGCGGCACGCCGTGCAGGCCGCCAAGCCGGCCCGTATTATACTTTCAGTTTCATGTCACATTACCTGGCTTTCGATTTCGGCGCCGAAAGCGGACGAGCCATGCTGGGCACGCTGGACGCCGGTCATCTCGCAGTGGAGGAACTACACCGCTTCCCGAATACGCCTGTGCGCGTGATGGGCGCGCTTTACTGGGACACGCTGCGGCTATGGCACGAGATTCAGCACGGCATTGCGGTGGCCGTGCGGGAGTGGAAGTTGACGCTCGACGGCATCGGTATCGACACATGGGGTGTCGATTTCGGCCTTCTCGGCCGCGATGGAATGCTGGCCGATAACCCGCGACACTATCGCGATTCGCGCACCAACGGAATGATGGAGAAGTTATTCCAGGTAGTGGCACGCGACCAGGTCTTTGAATACACCGGCATTCAGTTCATGCAGTTGAATACGCTGTTCCAGTTATACGCCATGAAGCTGGGCCATTCGCCGGCACTGGATGCCGCTGATAAGCTGCTGAATATGCCGGACCTGTTCAACTATTGGCTTACCGGCGTGGCGCGCTCGGAAGAAACCATTGCCAGCACGACGCAGTTTTTCAATCCGCGCGAGCTCAAGTGGTCGAAGGAACTGCTGGACCGGCTCGGGCTGCCTTCCGGAATTTTGTGCCCGCTGGTGCGGCCCGGCACTCTGCTCGGCAAGATGATTGATGCGCCGCACGCACCGGTGTATGCCACGGCGGGGCACGACACAGCGGCCGCCGTCGCCGCCGTGCCGGCCGAGGGCGGCGACAACTGGTGTTACATCAGTTCCGGCACTTGGTCTTTGATGGGCGTGGAACTGGATGCTCCGGTGATTAACGAACAGTCGCTCGCGCTCAACTTCACCAATGAAGTGGGTGTAGCGGGTAAGATCCGGCTGCTGAAAAACATTGCCGGCCTTTGGCTGCTGCAGGAATGCCGGCGGGCCTGGGCATTGGAAGGCACGGAATACAGTTACGAACAACTCGCGCAGATGGCTGCCGCGGCGCGGCCGTTTACGGCGGTGATCGATCCGGATGCATTTCTGGAACCCGGCGAGATGCCTAACAAAATCGACGAGCATTGCCGCTCAACAGGGCAGCGTCCGCCGGAAAATTGCGGCGAGTACACACGTGCAATTCTCGAAAGCCTGGCGCTGCGTTACCGCTACGTGGTCGAAAGCCTGGAAGTGTTGAGCGGCAGGCGGATTGAGGTGATTCACATCGTCGGTGGAGGCTCACGCAATGCCGTGCTCAATCAGTTCGTCGCCGATTGCACAGGACGCCGCGTCGTCGCCGGACCAAGTGAAGCGACCGCCATCGGCAATATCGTCGTTCAGGCAATGGGCGCTGGAGAACTGAGCGACCTCGCGGCGGCTCGCAAACTCGTGCGCCAGTCATTCCCGCCGGTTACGGTGGAACCGCGCTCCAGCTCCGAATGGGAACGCGCCTACGCGCGTTACCGTCAAATCGTACCGAAATAATCCATTTGCCCCGATAGCCAGCGAGATTACAATTTCTTACGGCTTGATGTGTCCGCGTTTGTACCCTCTGGATTTTACCGGCGCATCTCATATAATGTATCTGGCGGCGTTTAGTTCTTTTTTCCCCGGCCGCTCGGGAACGGGCAAACGCTGGCGCCACGGGTTCAGGATGGGAGAGGGGCATGCTGTCGACGAAACTCGTTCAGTTAATTGAGGCTCATTGGGAGGAGATTGCGGCTCGTTTGATCCGCGAGATCCGTCAGAATCCGGAGACCGCCAACTTGGCCAAACGGCCCGACGCAGAGTTGCGCGAATGGGCCTGCGGCATCCTGGGAAATTTGGGATACCTGCTCTCCGCCACTAAGGGCGAGGAAGTCAAACGTAAGTTCGAGATTCTAGGCCGGATGCGCTGTGAGGAGCACATCCCGCTGCACGAAGCCGTACTGCGGCTGCACATCCTGAAGGATAAGATCATCGGATTCGTGCATGAACAGGGCTTTCCGATGACGGCGCTCCAGCTCTACGCGGAAGAAGAACTCGAGCACCGCATGGGCCGGTTCTTCGACGCCGTAGTGTTCCATATCGTTTGCGGCTACGAAGGCGCTCTTCACGTGGCGCGGCGCGTAGCGTCGTAAGCGCCTTGGCTTCACCCTAAATAACTCCTTTACCCCGGATGCCGCCCCCGAGCAGCACGATCCGAAGGTGTGTCCATAGCCAGAGGCGAACAGAAGGCAAACGGAGGCAGTAACTGGACCGCTTTTGCGTTTCCATCGCGCTACAGCGTGACGATTCCGCGACACTTACGTCCAATTTTACAGGTGATGTGATGGGAGCCGGTACCACATAGGGTTAGCGTAGAATATGGCTCAGGATGCAGCCGGAGCGGTGAGCGCCCGATTGAATCCAGACGTTGATTCGTTAATTCGGGCTGCCCAGGGCGGCGACGATGATGCTTTCGAGCAGCTCGTGCGCACGTACGATCAAAGTGTACTTCGGCTCGCGGTCAACCTGTTGCGCTCCCCGGAGGATGCGCGGGACGTTTATCAGGAAGCTTTCCTCAGGGTGTACCGTAACTTACACGGGTTCCGGTTCGATTGTAGCTTTCACACCTGGCTGTACCGCATTGTGACGAACGTATGTCTGGACCAGTTAAGGAAGCGGCGGGTTCGAAAAGAGGAATCCTTTGTGATGGATACGGCGGAGGGCCCGCTCGATCGGATCGACGTGTTCGAAGAAGAGGCTTCACATGCCAACCCGGAACGGTGTCTGTGGAATAACCAGATCCGGCAGCGTGTGGAGCAGGCGCTTGGTGGGCTGACGCCACGGGAACGGATGGTTTTTGAGTTGAGGCATTATCAGGGACTGCGGTTGCGCAACATCGGGGAAGTATTAGGCACGACAGAAGAGGCGGCGAAGAACTGCCTCTTTCGGGCCACGCAGAAAATGCGGGCGGAACTGGGAGACCTGCTATGACGTGCGATTCAGTTTCCAAACTGATCCCGCTCTATTTTTATGGCGAGTTACCCGCCGAGGAAGAAGAGCGGGTTGAGGATCATCTGCACGAGTGCGCAAGCTGCGCCCGGGAGTTGGAAAAGCAGCGAAGTTTGGCGGTGGCGCTGGATGGCCGGCGGATGGAGACCCCGCCATTGCTGGCGGAGGAGTGCCGCATGAACCTGATGGCGGCTGTGCGAGCCGAGGCGCGGCGTCCAATGGAGAGTGCCAGGCCACAGCCCAGTTCCTGGAAACTGTTCGAGCGGGCGATGGGCGGGACCTTCGCGGGGCTCGGCCGATTGCGCCAGCCGCTGGGCGCGCTGGCTTTGCTGGCAGTGGGTTTTCTCGCGGCGCGTGTTACCGGCATCACTCCGGAGGCGCGGCAGGCATCCCCATCCAATCCCAGCGATCGCATATTCGCGACCGTGCGATCGGTGCAGCCGGAACCTTCCGGCGCCGTGCAGATTGCGTTTGATGAGACGCGGCGGCGCGTCGTTTCGGGACGGATGGATGATGAGAACATTCAACGGCTGCTACTGGCGGCGGCGCGGGAAGATAATCCGGCGGTGCGTGTGGAATCGGTCGATGTGCTAAAGAGCCGCGCGGATTCGGGCGAGGTTCGTGATGCGCTGCTGAATGCAGTGGCGCATGATCCCAACCCGGGCGTGCGGCTGAAGGCGCTCGAAGGGTTGAAACCGCAGGCGGAGGACGAATCCGTGCGCAAGACGCTGGCACATGTGCTGCTCACCGACGACAATCCTGCGGTTCGCATGGAAGTGGTGGACCTGCTGGTGGCTCGGCCGGACGATTCGATGGTTGGAATACTACAGAACCTGGTTCAGAAGGAAAACAACAATTACGTGCGCCAGAAGTGTGAGAAGGCGCTAAAGGACATGAATGCGTCGGTGGGAACTTTCTAGCATCGCACTCGTGGTTGCGTTGGGTGCGCCGCTGGCGATTTGCGCTCAGACCCTGACGCATGAAGGCCGCCGCTGGACCGCGGTTTTCAACGGCAGAGAACGCGCGCCAGCCGGTTCGCGGCTACAAGTAGCGGCGCCGGGCGCAGTGACGCTCAAGGGCGGGGCAACAGATGAAGTGCAGTACACCCTGCGGGTTACGGTGGAAGCGCGCAACGAAGCTGAAGCGCGGCGGTTGATCGAAGGAATCGCGGTGCGGCCCGAGTGGCAAGGCAACTCGATGATGCTGACGGTGCTCAGGCGGGAGAATGCCTTTTCGTCCAGCTTCTCTGTGCGGGCGCCGTCTTTGCTTCGTGAAGCGGTGGTAGCGACGGCATCGGGTCCGGTTTTCGTAGGCGGTATTGATGGGTCGCTGACAGTGGATTCGGCGGCGGGCGCCATCACGGCAGATCATATCCGTGGGCATTGCCGGCTGGTCACGGGTGGAGGTGCAATTAGCGTAGGGCAGGTGGATGGCAGCCTGCAATGTGCCACCGGCGGCGGGCCGATCACGGTGAAACGAGTGCGCGGAACCGCCGTACTGGAGACCGCGGGCGGTGATATCGTGACGGACGAAGCAGGGGGGCCCATTCGCGCGACTACGGCCGGCGGATCGGTGCGCATCACCTCGGCTGACTCTTCGGTTTCAGCATCTACGGGCGGTGGGTTGATCTGGGTAGGCCGCGCCACTGGAATCGTGACGGCGCGCAACGTGGCCGGCCCGGTGCAAGTCGGCGCGGCGGCAGGTGTGCATTGCGAATCGGGCACCGGTGGAATCCGCGTCAGCAATGTTTCCGGAAGCCTGCTGGTTTCGACGGCCATGGGAAACATTATTGCGAGCCTGATGGGCGGGAAACTGGCGGATTCATCGCTATCTACCGGCGATGGTGACATTACCGTGCTGATACCGTCTAACGTGGGTGTAACGATCCGGGCGGAAAATGACATGTCGGATACGATTCGCCGCATTATCTCCGATTTTCCAGGAATTCCGATCCGAATGTATGGAACTCAAGTGGTCGCGGAAGGTCCGGTGAATGGCGGTGGTCCCATCCTGCGGATATCCGGCACGGGCGGAACAATCTTTATCAGGCGACAACAATAGAGGTGAGGCAATGAGAATCGATTGGGGTTTGGGCGCGGCCTGCCTAATAGCCGCCAGTCTGGCCGTACCGGCCGTGGCGCAAAGAGTCATTATGGAACCGGGCAGCGCCAGTTACCTGGGTGTGGGCGTGCAGGAAATCAGCGCAGAGCGGGCCAAGGCGCTGAACATGACCGAAGAGCGCGGGGTGGAAGTGCGCATGGTCAAGGACGATAGTCCAGCGGCTAAAGCCGGCATCAAAGAAGGCGACGTGGTGCTCGAATACAACGGGGAAAAGGTGGAAGGTGTGGCGCAGTTTGAACGCCTGGTGCGGGAGACGCCCGTCGGCCGGCAGGTAAAAATCGCGGTATGGCGCAATGGCGCGTCTCAGACGCTGTCAGCCACAATTGGTTCGCGCCCCTCGGATTTCGGCAACATAGAGACACGCATTTATAAAATGCCACGTTTGCCGGAGATGCCTGTGATGCCGAAGATGCCCTCGATCGAGATCCCCAAGTTGCAAATGCTGTGGCAGAATTCTGTTCTGGGAATTGAAGGCGAAGCACTGAATTCCTATCCGCAACTAGCGGAATTCTTCGGAGTGAAGGATGGCATTCTGGTACGTTCGGTAATCAAGGACTCGGCGGCGGAAAAGGCCGGGATCAAAGCCGGTGATGTGATCGTGAAACTGGATGATTCGCCGGTCACAAACGCACGCGACATCACCAACGCTTTGCGGTCTGACCGCGCGAAGAAGAGCCTGCCGGTCACGGTGATGCGGAACAAGAAGGAAGTGACCATTACGGTTCCGCTGGATACGCGGAGCGACGGCGGCGAAAACGTGTCGTTACACGCAGTTGATTGCTGAACTTAGCATGCATTTCTGCATCGAGAATGTGGCGAGCTACTAAGTTGAGTGGGTAACATTGGCCCGAATTTTGGAGGCGCGGACCCGCAAGTTTCCGCGCCTTTCTTATGATCTTACGACCGCGGACTTACCGTGGTACCCGATAGTCCGAATTACCCCCTTGCGATTGGTGACTAATACCGCTAGACTGCATCCAGAGGTTTTTCATGCAGACTCGGCAACTTCCCTTGTTTGCAGCGCTGGCGATGTTTGTCGTTCCGGCGTTTGCCCAATCCCTCAGTGCGACAACGACCAAAGACGGCGAGATCCATGGCACGATGCACATGTCTCCTCCACGATTTGGTTCGGTTGCGATTGCCGGGAAGCCGTACTCGGCGCAGCGGGTCTCCGAACGCGTGCAGACCGCAGCGGACGGCACTCACTTTACGATGGGCGGCCAGCAGGAAACGATGTACCGCGATTCCGAAGGACGCACGCGCACCGAGCGTCCAATGGTCCTGGGGCCGCGAATTTCCGATGCTCCAATGGTAATTGAGATCCTGGACCCAGTGGATCACGTGGGCTATACGCTCGATACGCAGAATAAGGTCGCTCATCGTTACGCTCTTCCGGCCCCGCCTGCGCGGCAGCCGCGCGTTCGAGCGGCAGGCGTCGCCGGTGGGGGCGGCGGAGGCAGTCTCACTGTGTCTTCAGCTTCTACTGAGGTCCGAGCCGCTATCGGTGGGGCGCCTCCCGTAGCGGCGCCGGCGCAGGTCAGAACGGTCAGTCCCTTCCCGCGGCCTGAGATGACGCACGAAGATCTTGGCACCCAGATCATTGAGGGTGTGCCGGCGAAGGGTCAGCGGATGGTGGAGAAATACCCGCAGGGAACTATGGGAAGCGACAGACCGTTTCAAGTCACTTCGGAAACCTGGGTGGCGCCGGACCTTGGGCTTGTTGTGCTGAGCAAGACTGTCGATCCGCGATCGGGCGAGAACACGATGAAGCTCATCAACATCGACCGCTCCGAGCCTTCTCCTACGCTCTTCATGGCGCCGCCGGATTACACGGTGGTCGACGAAACCGGGCCATTCGAAATTCAGTGGGTCGGCAAGCAAAGCCAGTAGGATTGGTGCTGCTCGCTCGCGGCCTATAACTTCGTACCAAGGATTGCGTAGTCCAGCCCGCCGAAGAATGCTTCGCGGAAATCTTCCGGCAATGAGCCAAGAGCCGGCAGGGATTCGACGGCGGGCGACAATTTGCGGACCTCGATCTTCCCTATTCCAAATTCTTCCAGGTAGAAAGCTAGTAGCGGGTGAGGAACGGGACGAGTGTGTGTCGGATCGAGATAGAAGTGAGTGGCGAAAATCGCCAGGCATTCCGGATTCGGCGTTTCGATCGCAATCACGCCGTTGCGGGCCAGGCGAGTGGCACAGAGCCGAATCATCTCCGGCAGGCGCTCGGGCGGAAGGTGTTCCACCACCTGCGCACAGAAGATACCGTCCAATGACGCTTCGGGCAGGTCCGCCAGATAGTGGAAGAGGTCAGCTACTTCCGCGTCCAGACCCTTGCTCCGGCAAAGCGCGACGGACTCCTCGCTAAGATCGATACCTCGCGCGGAGATACCCGCATCGCGCATCATCTTCAGGAATTCGCCGCGCCCGCAACCGATATCGAGCACGTGGAGCCGGCCTTCGAAATGCGGAAGATAAAACTGCTGTCCGGCTTTGACGTACTCCTCGGACCCACGGAAACGCTCAGCGAATCTGCCGTAGTCGAACGGCAGGGACAGAGCAGCCTCGGCCGGCGCGGGCTGAGCCTGGACCGGTGCGGCCGGCGCATGAAGTTGCGCGCGCTGGCGGATCGTGCGCAGTTCGGAAAAAATCAGCCGCTCGTATTCCAGCCGAATGCGTTCCAGGTCGGTCCAGAGATGCTGCTGGATCTCCGCGCCGTGGCGCTTCAATGCCGCCGTGAAATCGGTATGTTGCGCGGCCAGGGCTTCGCGGTAGCCGGAATCCATCAACGTGACACGATGCTGAAAGGCGTTTTGCAGTTCGGCCACGTTGCGCAGGAATTGCGTTTCGTTCACTTGCAGCTTCCGCTCCCAATCCAGACGCCAGTTCGCCCAGTGATTTCGAATGTCCTTCAGCTCTTCAGTGATCTGCTCCACGGCGGCGATGCGGCTGCCCAGTTCGGTGAGCGCGCGATTGCTCTGATTGAGGGCGTCGAGCGTTGCGTCCACGCAGTCGATCACCTTGCGGTTGAATTCCACCTGCTCGCGCACGTGCCAGTCGAGCACACGGGCCACAAATTTCTTCCACGATTGAACCAGTGAATTCACCGCGCCACCGGGACGCGGGTTCACGCTTCCGATAGCAGCTACCTTGCCGCCCGCCGAATCCCGGGCGTGTACCAGCGGCATGAGATCGGGCAGCGGGATACCGGTAGCGCCGGCCGTGCCTTCCGGATTCCGCGCGCGTACGCGTTCGCGGACTTCCTGCAGTATGGCGATGAGTTCAGCGCTTTCCACGCTTGCGGCTCCAGCTTGCCGTGACGAGCGTACTCAAACCACCGCGCGGCGAAAAATCACCGATTACGGTGGCGCTCACGGGATGAGTGGCCTTGACCACATCCAAGAGCACGCGGTTGACTACATTCTCCTGGAAAATACCGAGATCGCGGTACGCCAGCAGATACATCTTATACGACTTCAATTCGAGGCAGCTCTTGTCCGGTATATAGCGCAGCGTGATCTTTCCGAAATCCGGGAGTCCGGTTTTAGGACAGACGGAAGTGAACTCCGGCATCACGATTTCGACTTCATAGCCGCGATATTGATTGGGCCACGTCTCGATTTCCGGCAGTTCGGCGCGCACACCGGATTCGGCATGTTCATCAGTGTAGGCGCGTTTCATGCGAGAGCCTTCGAAAGCAGGTCGAGGAACAAGCCAACATCGGCGACCACGCCGATCGCCTGTCCGGTGCCGCGGTCGCTGACTTTGGTGGCTACCGCAGGATTGATGTCAACGCAGACGATTTTGACCCAGCTAGGCAGCATATTCCCGGTCGCGATGGAATGAAGCATCGAGCCCAGACAGAGCACGACACCCGCGCCCTTGAGTTGATTGGTGTAAGCATCCTGCGCGGCGTTCATATCCGTGATCGTGTCCGGCAGGGGACCATCGTCCCGCAAACTGCCGGCCAGCACGAAAGGAATGCCGGCCTTCACACATTCATACAGAACACCGGAGCGGAGACGTCCGGATTCCACAGCTTGTCCTACACAGCCGGCATGATAGATGGCATTGATGGCGCGCATGTGGTTGCGGTGGCCGTGTTCCTCCTGGCGGCCATCCGACAGACGCACTCCGAGCGAAGTGCCGAACAGCGCGGCCTCCACATCATGCACGCCCAGCGCATTTCCGCTGAGCACCGCGTGCACGCAGCCGTTGCGGATCAGCGTGGAGAGTCCGTGCACACCGCCGGTGTGAACCACCACGGGTCCGGCGACAGCCACGACCTTCTGCTTCTGCTCAATGGCGTTACGGATGAGCGCGGCGGTCTGACGCACAGCGGTCTCCACTTGGCGCTCGGAGGAGATCCCGTTCGACATGAAGGCGAAAGCCAGGCGGTCGCGCTCCTTCGATTCGGGAACCACGCGGATGCCGCGCAGTCCCACGACGATGCGGTCGCCCCGGCGCAGATCGCGCAGGCGGCGGCAGACCGCGCAGCCATCTTCCACCACGATCATGGCATCCATGCGCTGGTTCTGGACTTCGATCCAGCGCTGGCCGAAGCGGACAAGTGTACGGTGATTCGTAGTGGAGTAGAAGTCCTCTGGCGCGCAGCGGTCACGTTCGACTTCGCGCAATACGGCGTCGCCGGCTTCCACCGGTGCGCACCCGAGCCCCAGTAATTCCTGAAGCAGGTGCTCCATGGAATCCGGGTCGGGCGCCTCCACTTTGAGGCGCAAGTAAGAGGGTTCGCTGTTGGTACGGCCAATGCGGAATTGTTCCACCTCGAAACGGCCGTTATGTTCCACGACCTTATCGAAAATGTTCTCCATGATATGGGAGTCGATCAGGTGGCCTTCCGCTTCGACCACTTCCTGGAATTGCATAGAAACCACTATTGTAGCGGGTGCTGGCCGAAGGGCCAATTTTGGCACGGAATTCGCTGAGGCGGAACCGGCGGCGCGCAGTCCTCAGCCCACCAGCACGGTGGGAAGACCGAGCACGATCGTGCCGCCGTGCGCCGTCATATCGCCGAGGCGCGCCTGCGGCAGGTTCATGGTCAACACTGTAAATGATCCGAGCACAATGACATCAGGCGGTCCGACGCAAGTTGCCATATCGCTGACGCGCGCGGCAGGCAAGCTGCCGATCAAGACCGTGACCGCGCCGGGCGGCAGAATGGGCCCCCCCACATGCGGGACAAGGACCGTCACCATGGGGCATACATGCATATCTGTGACTCGCGCCGCGGGCATTCCCATAACGTTCGCTCCTTACGACTGCTTCGGTTCCCAGAGTTTGATGCGATTGGTCACGTCCACGCCCTGAGCAACAAAACTCTTGAACTTCTCAGGCGCTTTCTCCGGCTCCTGGCTCACTGCTGCGAAGATGACCGCGCCGGAGACAGCTTTCGCGGTCAAGTATTCGCCGGGCGGCACAACCGGCGCCTCCGGAGGGGCGAGGCTACCGCCGCTAAAGAACGCCGCCAGACCCGCGCATCCCGCCGATGTACCCACGTCCGCCTGATTGGCCGCGGTCATGGCGGCGCGGCGATGCTCTTCCGTGGGTTGCGCGATCCACTTTTCCGTTGCTTCGAGCGCGGCTTTGATTTTCGGCGGGGCATTGTCGCCCGCCGCGCGGCGCGCGCACACCCAGCCCCACCAGACCGCTTCGCGCTTCGGCAGAGCATGAGCCACAAACCGGACCGCATCCGGGAACAGCTTTTTTTCGAGCAGCAGATTGATGTAGTCCTGCGGATGTAGGTCCGGGCGCGCCAATGCCAGAGCCTCCGGCCCCAACTCGGCGACCGAGCACAGCGCCATCGTTTTCGAACTCACCTGCGAAGTGCCGCCAGCCATGTCAATTGATCATAACGATTCCGCCCTTGATGGTGGTCATGGCGTCACCGCTCACCTGCGTTATCACTCCTTGTATCTGCACCTGAACCTGGCCCTGGATCTTGATCATCATACCCTGAATGGTCACGCCCGTCTGATCGAGCTTGATGCTGCTTTGTCCCACCTTCAGTTCGATGGACTGCATGGCTTCGGTCTCGCCCTTGCCCAAATCCATCTTCGTGGACATGTTGCCCATCTTGAGGTCAGTGGACATGTTGCCCGCCTTCAAGGTTGTTGACTGGTTGCCCTGATCCAGGGTAATTGTCTGGTTGCCCTGCTTGATTTCGATGACCTCGTTGCCTTCCGACACGGTCTTGGTTTCGTTGTTCGTGATGGTTGTGGTGCGGTCGTGATTTACGGTGCGGGTTTCGTCATTCTCGACCTCGGTGAGCATGTCTTTTTCCGCGTGGATGAAGAGCTGCTCGCTGCCCATCTTATCCTCGAAGCGGATTTCGTTGAAGTTGTCGGTGCCTCCACCCAGGGAACTGCGGCTCTTGATTCCGCTCTGCGTCTTGTTGTCCGGCAGAGTGTAGGGCGGCATCATGTCCGCGTTGTAGACGCTGCCGACTACGATCGGGTAATCGGGATTCCCCTCCTCGAAGCCGACGATCACTTCCTGGCCGATCCGCGGAATGTGGACGGCGCCCCAGTTTTTACCGGCCCAGAAACTCGCTACGCGCACCCAGCAGGAGCTGTTGGCGTCCAGGGTTCCTTCACGGTCCCAGTTGAACTGCACTTTAATGCGCGCGTACTTGTCGGTGAAGATTTCCTCGCCGGATGTCCCCACGACCACGGCCGTTTGCAGACCACGGATGCTGGGTATCGGTGTGACGCGCTCGGGGCGGTAGGGGAGGGCGGAGGGGATGCACTGGAACTGGTTTTCGTATTCGAACGGCTTCTCATTGCGGGCTGCGATAACCGGCTGCTTGATCATGTGCTCCACGCCCGTCAGAACGTATTCTCCATCGTCGGAGAAATGGCCCTGAATATGGAACGTATAACCGGCGCTGAGGCCGGCATTACCGCTCTTGCCTTCGAGTAAAAGACTGGGGAGGGCCTCCTGTTGCATGCGGATTCCCACCGTCCGCGCATTATCCTGAAAAATCTTCTGCAGGTTTGGGGGTTGATCCGCACCGCCTTTATCGATGCCGTCAAAGCGCCTCGCGTAGTCACCCGGATAGTCGTAAACTTCCATGCTGTCGTTGCCGCCGACTTTTAACTTATGGGTTGTCCGCCCGATCTGCACCGTTTCGAGAATGGCCTTATTCGCATCCAGATGCTTGCCCGGCAATTGGAAGTTATGGTCCCACAGCGTGTATTGCCCAGAGCGCATCTCCTGTGCTTTTTGCCAGGCAAAGATCCGTTCCAGGTCAGGGGCGCCGCCGACTACCTCTTCATACGTCATGGTCTCGGTGAATGGCGTGGCGGGGTGCGATTGAGGCGTGTTGGCAAGAACCAGCGTGTGACTGCTGGAAGTGTGTTTAAAGAAATAGTAAATGCCTTCTTCTTCCATCAACCGGCTGGCGAAGGCGAAATCCGATTCGCGGTACTGCACGCAGAACTCGCGTGGCTCGAAATCTCCCTGAATCTGATAATCCGTATCGAGGCCAGTCAGCACCTTCTGCAGGATCTGCTGCACGGTCACGTGCTGAAAGATGCGGCTCTGCACTTTCCGCGTGAGCAGCCACAATTGAGGCACGACTTCGAGGAAGTAATGAGTGAAATCCAGATCGCGCAGACCCTGCGTGATGCGGTTGACGACGCCGTTGAAATAGCGGGTCCCGCCGGCCGATTCCACGGTCAAGGTGATCTTCTGCCCCAGCAGTTGATCGAACGCGAGCGGTGAACTGGGATCTTGCCAGACGGCTTCCACTTGAAAATGGAAAAGATCGGAAAGAGCCTCACGCCCGATGAAGGCAACAGGCAAGAGCTTTCCGTCGCCAAGAGGCGTCGTCAACTGCATGGGCCGGTCAGTCTGAGCGAACATGAGAGTCCTCCTCTTCTCGATTGGGGGGCCGACATCGAGCTCGGCCGCGGTGCTGCCGGATCGGGCTCACACGCGCTCCGGACAACACCGCCCGCACTGCCTGGCGCATGAAGCGTCAGGCAAGCAATGCCGTGCGCTTAGTTGTATACGAATTCGCCATCGGCGCCGACGGTGACGTCAATCGGCGCCAACTTCTGCCGCTCGGCCATGCGCCCGAGGATCTGGCGCGAGATTTCGGGCAGCATCGTGTTGGTCAGTATGTTGTCCACGTTGCGGGCGCCGCTTTCGACTTCGGTGCAGCGCCGCGCTACTTCCTCGATCAGCGGGTCAGCATAGGTGAGGGCGATGCGGTGCGTTTCCTGCAGCCGCCGCTTGATCTTGCCAAGCTTCAGCCCTACGATCAGCTTCAATGCCTCATCGCGGATGGGGAAGTACGGGATGATCACCAAACGGCCCAGGAACGCCGGCTTGAAAATTTTGTTCAACTCCGGCTTCAGGGCTTTCACGAGACCTTCGGAGCCCGGCATGGTTTCCGGATCCGCCGTCAGCTTCATGAGGGTGTCGGTCCCGGCGTTCGACGTCAGAATAATGATCGTGTTCTTGAAGTCGATCTCGCGGCCCTCGCCGTCTTCCATCATGCCCTTATCGAACACCTGGAAGAACAGTTCGAGCACGTCCGGATGGGCCTTTTCCACTTCATCCAGCAACACGACGGAATAAGGCCGGCGCCGCACGGCTTCGGTCAGCACGCCGCCTTCGCCATATCCGACGTATCCCGGAGGCGAGCCCTTGAGCGTCGAGACCGTATGCGCTTCCTGAAACTCCGACATGTTGATGGTGATCAGGTTGCGCTCGCCGCCATAGAGCAGATCGGCAAGAGCGAGCGCAGTTTCGGTTTTGCCGACGCCGCTAGGCCCAACCAGCATGAACACGCCGATCGGCTTGCTGGGGTCTTCCAGGCTGGCCTTGGACGTCCGGATGCGCTCGCTGATCATGAGGAGCGCGTGATCCTGGCCGATAACGCGCCGTCCCAGGTGCTTTTCGAGGGAAAGTACGGTCTCGACTTCGTCCTTCAGCATTTTGCCGATGGGAATGCCGGTCCAGGCGGAAACCACGTCGCCCACAATGTGCGCGTCTACGCAGACGCGCATGAGCGGCGTCTCCCCCTGCAACTTTTCGAGATCGCTGTTGAGCCCTTCCAACTCAGTCCGCAGCGTCTCGCGATCGACGACAGCCGTTGTGGCTTCGCCGCCCGGAGCCGCCGCTTGTGCTACCGCCGGTGCAGCCGTGCTTTCGAGCTTGCCGCGCACTTCACGGATGCGGTTGACCAGGTCGCGTTCCTTCTCCCAGCGCGCCTGCAATTCGGCCAGGGAAGCTTCGGCCGCCGTCTTCTGGCGGGCAACGGCCGCGAGCCGTTCGCTGTGGTCCGCGCCTAGCGCCGATTCGCGCTCGAGCACGCGAACCTGCACCTCGCAATCGTCGATTTCCCGCTGGAGATCTTCGATTGCGGCCGGAGTGGCGTTCTGGCCCAGTGACAATCGCGCGCACGCCGTATCCATCACGCTTACGGCCTTATCGGGAAGCTGGCGGTCCGGCAGATAGCGGTGGGAAAGCTTCACCGCGGCTGCCAGGCCTTCATCCAGAATGCGCACGCTGTGGTGTTTTTCAAGAGCGGGCACGACGCCGCGCAGCATGACCTGGCACTGCGTTTCGGTGGGCTCCTCGACTTTCACGACCTGGAAGCGCCGTGCCAGTGCCGGATCCTTCTCGAAATATTTTTTGTATTCCGACCATGTGGTAGCCGCGATGGTGCGCAGTTCGCCGCGCGCCAGCGCCGGCTTCAGCAGGTTGGCAGCGTCATTCTGTCCCGCGGCTCCGCCCGCTCCGATCATGGTATGTGCTTCGTCGATGAACAGAATGATCGGCGTGGGCGATGATTTGACCTCTTCGATCAAGCCCTTCAGACGGTTCTCGAATTCGCCCTTGATGCCCGCGCCTGCCTGCAGAAGCGCCAGATCCAGCGTGCGCAGAGTGACGTTCCGCAGCACCGGAGGCACATCGCCGTTGGCGATGCGCAGCGCGAACCCTTCGACCACGGCCGTTTTGCCGACGCCTGCTTCTCCGGTGAGAATCGGATTGTTCTGCCGTCGCCGCGTGAGAATGTCGATGATCTGGCGGATTTCAAAATCCCGGCCCAGCACTGGATCGATCTTTCCCTTCTTGGCGTTCTCGCTCAGATTCACCGTGTACTGGTCGAGATTCGGAGTCTTGCCGCCCACTTTGGGCGCGCCGGGAGCACCTCCGGCCGCCGGGGCCGCGGACGACGCCGCTTCCTCGGCATATTCGTGAGAATCGGCCAGAATCGCGGGCAACTGCTTGCGCAGCGCTTCGGGTTCGATCTTCTGCAGCTCCTTACTCACGTCGCGGACGATGCGCGACAATTCTTCGTCCGATACCAGCGCCAGTGTAGCGAAGCCGGTGCGTACCTGCCCCGCGTTGAATTCGAGCGATCCGATAGTCCACGCTTCGGTCAACATGCGGAACAGCGACGGGCTGAACGCCGGTGTGCGGGCGTTGCCGGTCTTCAGTTTGTCCAGACTGCGGGAAAGTTCCGCGGACAACCGCGCCTTATCCACGCCAAACTGCTTCAGGATGCGCGCAAAATCCGAATCAGTGGCGTCCAGAAGCTTCATCAGGAAATGTTCAATTTCTACGTCGTAGTGCGTCCGCGCCAGGCATAGCCCCGCGGCGCCTTCCAGCGCCGATCTCGTCGTATCATTCAGCCTGGAAACAATCGCTTTCAAACTGATTGCCATAACCGTCTCCTCTCGCAATCTCCCTTACCGGGCCCGCTCCTGTTGCGGCCGCGATGTCAACCGGCAAAGGATACCCTGCTCTCACAACTCCAAAACTGTTTCCCCTGGATCGCGCGTAAACTCGGCCGTCTTCACCCAGCTCGTCCAACCCAGTTGCCGCCCCATCGCGGAGTCCGCCACGAGTTCACAAGCCGGAACCTCGTCGCGCCGCAGAATCAGGCGGACCTCCACATCATACTCGTCTCCGGCGTAGAAATCGGCCAGCGTACGCAATTGCCGGTATCCTTCGCCGCCCGGCAGGAAATCCTCATACTGCGCCATGGTGAGCGGCCCCAGGTGGATGCGGATGCGCGACTGCTGGTCCCAGATTTCATCGCCCACCACCGCGCCCAGCCCCAACTGCTCGGAATAGCCGCCATCTTCACCCAGCTCGCACTGCGACTCGGTTTCCACCGGGTACCAGGCTCCCACGAACTGCTCGATCTCCACCGGCACGCCGAAGTAATCGCCCAGCACCTGCCGCAGCCCCGTGGCAGAGCGCGCATGTGCCGCCAGCAATCCGCTGTAAAACAGCAGGGAATCATCCGGCACTTGCTGGCGATTCTGCAAGCCGGGGGTTGCCAGGCCGAGCAGTGCCAGGACGTGATGCGAAAAGCGATCGCGTTCGCCGCGTTCGTAGGGAATGTTGAAGCGGTACTTCTCCCATGCCTGGCAGAACAGCGAGATCATGCGATGGTTGAATATGTCAAAGAAATCGCGCATCGCGGTATCCCGCGCGCGCACGCGCTCAATCAGCAAAGCGCTGTAGGTGAGCGGCAGCATGCCGGTGGGGCCGGTGAGCCCCATGAAGTTCACCTGCATTCGCACCGGCCCGTGCTCCGGCCGTTCGAGCGACTGCACTTCGCTGGCGGGAAACGCAACCGAGGCATGCGCGCCGAACCGCAAGGCTTCGTCGCCGGGGTTGGTGAACCGGCCGACCACCTGGCGGTTGGCCGCCATCAGTTCCAGCAATCGCACCGCCTGGAAGAACTCGAACCTGCAGGGATCGCGCTCCAGTTCGGCGGCGATGGGCCAACGGTCTATAGCAAGATCTTCCGACCGGCTCGAGGCGGCCACTGTCTCAATAGCTCCTTTCTTTGGCGAGTGCGCACGCGAAGCTGGCTGAAGCTGTTCATCGAAACGTACAGCCCCAGGAAGTGCTCCAGAACCGCGGCGAACAGGTAGACACCTCCACCCACGAATTGCTCTTCGTCAAATTCCATTTCCACTTGCGTTCCGCGCGCGAATGCCACGCCGTCTTCAGAAACAACGCGCGCAAAGTGCCGGCGGCTCGCCAGACTGACCAGGCCTTCCACCTGCTTTTCCGAATACGTCGACTTCGTGAAATTGTACAGCCGCAGAATCTCCTGCAGCGCTTCCCGCCCTTCAGCCACCAGCGAAAGATAGTTGAGCGAAAGCTGCGAGATCAGGCGCCACAAAGAATCCTTGCCCACCGGAGGCCGCAGAGTATCGGTCGGTTTGATGAGCGCCACGATGCGCTTCACCGGCAGCGCGCCTTCCAGCTCGAAATCACCGGCTTCGTTGCCAAACGGCAGCCGCGCGGGCAGATCACGGTTGGTGCACACGGTCCGCACGGTCAGCGTATCCACGTCCGGCTGTACCGGACGCGAAGACAGATCCACCAGCGAAACGTATACTTCCGTGCCTTCGTCGTCGCGATATCCGGAGGGGCGGCGGGCGGCATGCCAGAACGCTTTTTCCTTCCCATTCCCTGTCCCGTGCCGGTAAGAATAAAACGGTTCGAAGCGTATCAGCTCCTGCGACTGCGGGTTGGCGCTCACCACCTCGGTGATCTCGAACACCTCCATGGCGTTGCGCCGGCTGACGTCCGGAATCACCGGGTATTCATAGTGCGCGTGGTCGATCAGAATCGGCTCCGCCGTCTGCTTGAACAGGTTGATGATAGGAGCACAGCCCAGGCGAAACGTCTGCGACGTAACACCGAGTTCAAGCATCTGCCGCCGCTCGCTTCTCTCAAACGGGGCGATCAGCAGGATCAATTCGGCCCGCGCCCCAAAGCCCGCAGCCGCGATGCGGCTCAGGCCCTCGATATCAATGAAGAAGAATTTCTGTGGGAAGCAGAAGTATTCCTGCAGCAGCCGATAGCCGACGAAAGAGCGTTTCGGGTAGGGCAGCATCCCCTCGTCTTCCCCGAATCCCACCGGACGCAGCGCATCCGGCGGCAGCATCACCGGAGCAATGCGAGATTTCGGCGTAGGGTCGCGCACCAGAATCTGCACACAGTTGTTGGAGAGTAACTCGTAGAGCGCGTGCACCATGGCGGATTCGCCATTGAGATAAAAGCGCAGCGTGTTCAGAGATAGCTTGCTGAAGGTGACATCGCCCAGGCAGCGCAGATCAATGCGCACGGCCGCTACCGCATCAGACGCTTTGATGGCGGGCTGCAAGCGATCGGGCGTTTTCCATTCCGCCTCTGCCACTTCAACCGGCCAGAACGTCAGGTCGTAACAGGTGCGGAAGCGGCACGGCACACCGTTCACCGGACGCGAATTCAATACCGAACCACTGGGAAGCTTCAGCCCCGTTACGGGAGTCGCCTGTTCGGAATCCATGTAGAACTGCGCCACGGACATGGAAGGAATGGGACGCAGGTAGTGCGGGTAAAGAATGCTCAGCAGAGATTCGGTGATCTCCGGAAATTCGTCGTCGATCTTGAGATGGACGCGCGCCGCCAGAAAGGCGAAAGCTTCAAGCATCCGCTCCACATGCGGGTCCTCGCACTTATTCTGCTCGAGCACCAGCCGGGAGGCGATTTTCGGGTATTTCGCCGCGAACTCCGCGCCCATCTGGCGCAGGAAGGTCAGTTCGCGTTCGTAATAGAGCAGCAACTCATCCCGCACTCTAGTCTCCCTTCACGTCATACTCGCCGCTTGAAAGCTGCAGGGTGGTGTCGAACGAGATGTGTTCCGGGGCGGGATCCATTTGCAGCAGTCCTTCAATCTGGAACCGCAGCACATGCTGCGATCCGGGCGCCGCTTCGAGCGCAATCACCTTGATCCGCTGGATTCTCGGCTCGAAGGTAACCAGCGTCTGTTCGATTAACCGGGCCAGCCGAACCCGATCACGCGCCGACTCGTAACTCAGGGAAGTGATATCGGGCAGTCCGAAGTTGTAAAGCGATTGCTCCAGTTCCCGGAACTCATTGGTGACGGCATCGGGTGTGCGCCGCGTATTCAGCAGCCATTCCAAGTCGCGCCGCAACGACGACTTCAACAGCCGCACTGATTGCGCCCGCGTCGGCGGCGTCTCCACGCCGCTCTTCACATCGCGATCGATCAGGCGCTCGAGCACCGATTGCGTGACCGTCTGTTCCGGTTCCCAGCGCGCCATAGGTTACCTCGACACGTTGAGCGCCTGCACAGGATCGAGGCGGCAGATCCAGGAGTACAACCGCTGCCGCTCCTCCTCGCTGCCGCCGGCCTTCGCCAGACAGCGGTAGAGCAGCGTCAACGGATGCGCCACCAAGTCCGGCGCTTCCCAATCTTCCAGTTTGCGCCGCTCCACTTCGGAGGCCAGCTCCTGCAGGATTGGAAACGCGATGTTGTCGTGACCGGTGCTGACGCATAGTTGCGCCACCTGTACTTTGCGGTGGAAGCGTGCCCGCCCGCTGCGCTCCTGGGCCATTTCGCGCATCATCATTTCGATCGCTTCCTGCGCCCGGCCGGAGCGCGCCGCCTGCATCGCCAGTTCGAACGGATCCGGAGCCGCCGCCTCTGCCGCGACCTCTGCCTGCTGCTCCATCGGCATCGCATACACCGGCTCGGAAGGAGCCTCGGAGGCAGCTTCCGCCGCCGGTTCCGGCTGCACGTTTTCCTTGATCCACGCCAGAGTTTCCGCATTTGCGGTCGGCGTGTCGTCCATCATGGTGAACTCGGGAAGCTGCGGATAATCTGCCAACAGCGCGCGCAGACTCGCAATCACGCCCTTGCGGATGGGGTCGTAGTAGCTGCCGAGTTCGGTGCAGGCGCGTCCCACGTACCGCTGCAGGTCGAGCCAGCCCCGCCCGCATTCCATCGCCATGGCGGTCTCTGCCGTCTCCAGCACTTCGGTCCAGTTGAATTCGAGCGAGAGCTTCTTGATCTGCTGGCGGATTTCGCTGGGCGGCGCGGCCAACATCATCTGATCGATCACTTCGCCCGCGGCGCGCAATTCGCCCCACCGCAGACCGCGCAACATCAAGTAAGGCGCTGGGCTGTAGGCATCCTGCTGCCGCAGAAACTTTGCCGCCGCCGCCACACGCGCCACGGCGTCGTCGCGGTCAACGGGCTCGAGCGTCAGGCCGCCCTTGCGGATGGGCGCGCGCGCCGCTGCCGCCGCGCTTCCGGAATCTTGCGCCACGGCTTCTTCGTAGACCGGCTCCGGCTCGGGCTCGGGTTCCGGCTCGGCTACCGGCTCATCCGGCTCTGTCTCGCGCTTTTTCTGCAGCAGAATGTAAACCGTCTGCCGTACTTCTTCGATCGCCTTTTCCAGCGTGCCGAAAGTCGGCGCGACATCGCCGAATTTGGCGTCGCAAACTTCTTTCAGTCCGTTGAGGCTTTCCGTCGTGGCATCGAAGTTCTCGAGCAGCGTGACGTAGAAGGCCTTCGGCGTCTCGCTGAAATCCTTGTCGAATTCTTCGAGCGTAATCTTGCCGTCGGCGATCGCCAACAGCCGCGCCTGCCGCTTCTCTTCACTCTCCGCAGCGGTTTCTTCACTGCCGACACTGCGCGATTCCTTGTACTTGAAAAAGCCGAGTTTGCCTCGTGTGAGGGGCGCGCTCTTGAGCGGAGCCTCCAAACGATCGCCGATCCATTGCAGCGGGCCGGCGCGGAACTCCGCATCGCCATCCTCCAACTCCGGGTACAAGTCGTCCCAGAAGTTGTCGATCAGCCCATGGATCAGGTCGATGACTTCCCGCAGGCCGGTAATGCCCTCGCGCCGCAGCATCGCCTCGGCCAGCCAGGCGCAGAGCTGCAGGTCTTTGGTCTTGGTGGCGAGCGTCTCGCTGGCCAGCTTAATGACCAGCGGCCAATCGGCTACTTTGCGCTCCCGCTTCCATTCTCCCTGGGGGGCATCGTCTTCCTCGCGGCGGGCTTCTTTGATTTTGTCGTAGACCGGTGCATACCTGAGGTTTTCACCCGCGGGCTTGTCCGCCGAGATCGGGTTCAGCAGGTCATTGCGCAGAGGCATGGTGTTCGGCGGCGGCCTCGGGGGTTGTAACCTCCAGCCGGCGCAACTCCAGGATGGGGATCTCCTCGTCGTCCACCAGCAGCATCCTCTGGCCGAAGGGGATGGACTCGCCGTTTTCCTGCTCTTCCCATACCGTCGCCCGCCCCAGTTTTACGGCGTTGTCGGCGTGCCGGAAGCTGAAGGGCGACAGGACGGGAATCAGCACTTCGCCTAACTCGGTCCCCTTGAATGCCGGTCCCGTGCGCACCAGGGCAGGCGCCCACAGCAGATCCCGCAACCGCTTCGGGGCTTCCATTTCGATCGACGCGATATGCGCCAGCGGCAGCCACATGCACTGCCCGGCGGCGTAAATCTCCAGGCGCGGTCCCACTCTGGGATCGGCGTCTTCGATCGATTCGAACGGTTTTCCGTTAAATGTGCCGCTTACCGGCGCGGCATCGGCCGGCACCGCCGGATAATCCTTGTTCGCAAACAGATCGTTGCGCATGCGGTCGGCATGCAGCGCCGCGTGATACATCAAGACACCCGTCGCCGCGTCCGGACCGCCCTCCGCCAGTATGTTGAGCTGCTTTTCCGCGCGGTCATACTCTCCGGCGAAGCAAAGCAGTTCGAATAGAAAAGTCCGGCGTTTGGTGTCGACCGGATTATTTCGTAGTTCCGCGCCCAGTGCCTGAATGGCGTCAGCCAAGTTCCCGGCCTGGTAAAGCTCTTTCGCTGTCATGAAAAAGATCCTATGGCGGCCCCCAAAAGAGGCCGCCATGTAAACAGGGTGAGACACGCCGCCAGTGCGCGCAACCCCGAGAAGCTAACTACGCCTTTACGTTCGTCGTCAGGCTCCAGCCGCCATGAACCGGCCCGCCTTCGGGCGATCCATCTTTGCCCTGCGGCTGGTAGTCGATCGTGCATTTCCCGAATGCGAAGGATACTGACTCCGTAGGAGTATCGTCGCCGCCGGCGCTGCCGCTCCACTGAATGGACTCGACCATCAGTTCGCTGAATTTGTAAGTCAGATACTCGACCGCCGTTCCACCCGCCTTGCGGAGAATCACCACCGCATCCGGAATATGCTTTCCGGAACAGCAGTTCTGGAAAAGCGTCGGGCTTGCTTTGTCGGTCTTCTTCATGATGTTGAATGAAGAAATGCTGACCTTGCCCGCGCCTACGCCCGAGGTGCCGGAACCGATCGTGGTCGGATTCGATGCGCCCCAGCTAAACGAATAGATCTCGATCTCCCCCTTGTGCTTATCGTCCGTCGACTCTCCGGCGATACCATTCAACTTCAAAAAGGCATCAAATGCCATCTTAACTCTCCTCCTGTTTAACGTTGATAGACTGGTTGCCGGCCGGCGGTCCGAGTAAGGAGAACCGGCCGGGGTCCGATTATTTCGCGCTTTGCGGCAGGTCGGCGACCAGTCGCAAAGAAACGGAAAGTTCGTCCAACTGGAAGTGCGGTTTCAAGAATGCAACCGCGCGGTAGGCGCCCGGCTTGCCCGGGACTTCCACCACTTCCACCTTGGCATCACGCAACGGCCGCGCCGCCTTGACCTCGGCTGCGACGTCGTCGTTCCCCACCACATATTGCAAAATCCAGCGGTTGAGGAAGTCCTGGCACTCGCTGCGCGACATGAAGCTACCGATCTTGTCCCGCATCATGACTTTCAGATAGTGCGCAAAACGTGAAATCGCCAGAATATACGGCAATTGCGTGGACAGCCGCGCGTTGGCGTTCGCAGCCTCCTTGTCGTATAGCTTCGCCTTCTGCGCCGACTGCACACTGAAAAACGCGGCGTAGTCGGTGCCCTTGCAATGCACCAGAGGCACAAAGCCCTGGTCCGCCAATTCCTTTTCGCGCCGGTCCGTAATCGGCGATTCGGTCGGGCACTTCAATGCTACGTCACCCGAATCCGTTGTGAACGTATGGGTCGGAAGGCCTTCTACCAAACCGCCGCCTTCCACACCGCGGATGGCCGCGCACCAGCCGTACATGGCGAAAGCCGACGTCAGGCGCGCCCCCAGCGCATAAGCCGCGTTGCCCCACAGGTACTTGGAGTGATCGGTGCCGTCCACGCCCTCTTCATAGTTGAAGGCTTCGACCGAAGCGCCGTTCTTGCCGTAAGGCAGGCGCATCAGCACGTGCGGCAGGCACAGCCCCACGTAGCGGGAATCTTCACTCTGGCGGAAGCTCTTCCACTTGGCGTACTCGCTGGAGTCGAAGATCTTCGCCATGTCGCGCGGTGCATCGATGGATGTGAAGCTATCCATGTTCAGCATTTCCGGCGCTGCCGCAGAGAGGAACGGCGCATGCGCCGCTGCCGCCACCTGGGCCACTTTTTCCAGCAGTTCGATGTCTTCGGGGCCGCGGCCGAATTCGTAGTCTCCGATCATCGCGCTGAAGGGCGCGCCGCCGAATACGCCGTATTCCTCTTCGTAAATCTTCTTGAACAGCGTGCTCTGATCGAACTCCGGCGCTCGTTGCAGATCGCGCAGCAGTTCTTTCTTCGTCGCGTTCAGGACCTTGATCTTTAGCTTGTCGCTAGTCTCGCTCTGGTTCAGCAGGTACTGCAACCCGCGCCAGCTTCCTTCCAGCTTCTGGAACGGCGGAGCGTGCAGGATCTCGTTGAGTTGCAGCGACACCAGGTGATCGATCTGCGCGATGCGCGCGTTGATCATCGCCTCGGCGTCGCGCGAAACCGTCATGGCCCCTTCGAGCACCTGCGCCACGAACTCTTTCACCAGATTCTTGCCGCGCTCTTTGGCCGCTGGGTCGCGGGCCATGCGCCCTTCTTCTACGATCTGATCGAGCAAGCCGCGTTCAGTTGTCTGCTCGGCTGCCTGCGGCGCCGCTGCGGATTGTTGCATGTCACTCATTGGAGCCCTCCTTCATTCCCATCTCTTCCCGCAGTTTGGCCAGCTTGTCCTTATCGGAAACCGCGCCGCGCAGCGCTTCTTCGAGCGCGTCATTGCCCTGCATACTGCCGCGCAGGTCCGAAAGGCGGTCACGAAGTTCCAGGAGTTCGCGCAGCGGCTTGACCTGACGCGCCACGTTCTCCGGCGAGAAATCATCCATGCTCTTGAAGTTCAGATCGACCTTGAGCTTGGCTGCTTCCGGGTCTTCACTCAGCTTGTTCTCCACCGAAAACGCCAGATGCGGCTTCATGCTCTCCAGGACCGCATCGAAATTATCGGGTGTCACCTCGACGAATTTCCGGTCCTTCAGTCGAGGGAGCGGGTCCACCGGTTGACCGGTAAAATCGCCGAGCACTCCCATCACGAACGGCAATTCTTTGACTTCAATCGCGTCACCCACTTCGACGTCGTACGTAATCTGTACGCGCGGCGGCCTGACACGATCTAATTTGTGCTGTGTACTTTGTCTTGCCATAGTAAGCCTCCCTCACTCGGCTCCGGCGAGCTTAGTCTACCTGCGGCTTGCTTCCGGAGCAGAATCAGGTTATCAGAAAAGCCGCTCCTCAGCCATCCGGTTTACCTCTGGCTGCGATTATACGCCACCAAACCGCGCTTTCAGCGGCTCGAGAAAAAATTGAGTACTAGTGACGCGGCAAGAGCCGTCAGTAAGACTACTGTAATCGGCGTAAGGGCGCGTTACTCTGCTGCAGGCAGCGGCCGATCCGCGATCCGCAGAACGCCATTCGAAACCATCGCGCCCAGGATCGCCGCGAAATCCGCCTCGGTCACTTGCGGAGGCAGGCTGCCTTCCTGCCGCGCGCTCTCGTAGTGCTCGCCCCAGGTGCGGGCGCCGTCGCATGCCGCAACCGTGCGCGCCAGCCAGCCTTGTACCCGGCACTCGCTTTGGAATGGCTGCGAACTCTCGAAAACGAAAACCTCCGGGACGAATCGGCTGCCCTGCACGCGGTGCGAAATCGCCATCCGGCAGTCCGGCGAAAGAAAGGGCTTGGAAGCCAGCAGCCGCCCGAGGATGTCCGGGTCGCGGGCTTCGGTCTCCCAATCGAGCAGCCAATCCACATGCTCCCGCCGAAAACCCGTTCCCTTCTGCGCCCGCGCGGTGATTCCCGGGCGTCCTCCCTCGTGCCGCCGGATCATGACCGGCCCGTAAAATACGAACTGCACTTTTCGCTGCTGCCAGAGCTCGCCCCAAAACCGTACGTCCTCAATCGGAGAAGTGCCTTTGTTGAGTACGTGAGAAATAAACTCCGCCGGCGTACGCAGCGCGTAAGAAACCAGTACTAAGTCAAATTCGTCGTGCTGCGGCCCTAACCAGCGGCGAATGCGTTCCTCGAATGTCTCTCCTTCGCAATCCACGCCGAGAATGAATGTGTAAAATCTGCCGCTGGGGCGCAAGAAGCGCGGCAGCCCCTCGACCACGCGCCGCAGGATCTGCTCGCCGTCCTCGCCGCCATCGCGGTAGATCAGCTTGGTTTTTCGCGCCGGGACGTAGGGCAGGTGTGCCACAATGCGGTCGAACGTAAGTCCCTCCACGGGCTCATAGAGGTCGCCCTCCAGCATGGTGGCGTTGCTGATCTCATTGAGCCGCTGGTTGAATTGCGCGAACCGCACCGAACGGGCGGCGATGTCGAGACCCCAGACGTGCCGCGCAAAACCTGCCGCCGCCAGCGCCGCGATGCCGGTTCCTGTTCCGATGTCCAGCAGCGCGTCACAAGGCGTTTCCGGCAGCGTAGCCAGGAACTCGCGCGTGTTTTCGACCACGGCCGGATAAACTACGTCGGCCGGAGGACGGTAGTCCTGCTTATCCGGCGTGCTGGCGCGGTCGCTCACCATCCAGAGATTTCCTACGGGGTAGAGCGTGACAGTGGCATACCAAAGCGACGGCCAATCCCGGTCGTGTTGCGCCAGGTTCAGCGCCTCCAGTGTCTCCAGAGCGCCGGCCGGCAGCAACCGCACCGCATCGCTGAGCTCCAGGAATTCTCCGTCGAGCAGCAGGCGGATCAGCGCATCCACCGGTTCCTCCAGATTCACGGCGACTTCACGTCCCTGCCGGAGATCCTTGTAGCCCGCAATACTTGGGATGCGCAAACGCCCGCAGATCCCCCCGGTAGTGAACCCGCAGCTCAGCAGCAATTCCCGCAATGCCGCGAATTCCGCGTCCGTGCCGAGACGCGGCATCACGAGATGCAAGGGATGAGGGGAGCTTTGGGTGGAAGCCATTTGCTGAGCATATCACCGCCGTTTGGATTGGCGGACCAGTTCTGCTACTGTGAGTGCAAATGAAGCGACTGCAACCCGTCATCTGGACCAAGGGTACGTTCTTGAGCCCTCAGCATCTCCAGCTTCAGGACCGCTTCCTCGAAAATCTCCTGCAGTTCCACCTGGAAAGCCTGTCGTTCCGGCCCTGGGGTTTCCATTCGCTGCAGGTCAGCCAGGAAGCTCTGGCGGCGGGCACTTTCGGCATTTCCAGCGCTTCCGGTATTTTGCCTGACGGCCTGCTGTTCGATATCCCGAGTTCCGATGCGGCTCCTCCTCCCAAGCCGCTTGCCGAATGCTTCGACCCGGACCAGATCACTCTCGATCTTTACCTGGCCGTGCCGCAATACCGCGAGCGTGGGCTGAACGTGGCGCCCTCGGCGCGCGAGGGCGGCGCACGCTACCGTGCCGAAATCGAGCTGTTTCGCGACGAAAACACGGGCTTATCTGAGAAGCCGGTGCAAATCGCCCGCAAGAATCTGCGTCTGCTGGCCGAGGGCGAATCGCTCGATGGATACTCCGCGATGCGTGTAGCGCGCGTGAAACGCACCGAAGCGGCCGTGTTCCAGCTCGACCCGCGCTTCGTGCCGCCGTTACTCGATTTCAATGCCAACGACTACCTGGTAGCCATTGCTCGCCGCCTCGTCGAGATTCTCAGCGCGCGTTCGAGCGCCATCGCGGGCATGCGCCGGCAGAAGAACCAGAGTCTGGCCGATTTCACTGCGGCCGATATCGCCAATTTCTGGCTGCTCTACACCATCAACACCGCGTTTCCGATCTTCCGTCACCTGTTTGAAACGCGGGGCGGCCACCCCGAATCGCTCTTCGCCGCCATGCTTTCACTCGCCGGCGCGCTCACCACGTTTGCTCCCACGATCCATCCTCGGGATCTGCCTCTTTACGACCACGACGATTTGGGCGTCTGCTTCACTGACCTTGACGAAAAGCTGCGCATGCTGCTCGAAACTGTAGTGCCGAGCAACTTCGTCTCACTGCCGTTGAAGTTGGTGCAGCCGGCGATTTACGCTGCTTCGATTGACAACGACAAGTATCTGCTCAACACGAAAATGTACCTGGCGATCAGTGCCGAGACAGCGCAGGCCGAGATCGCGGGCAAGACACCGCAGTTGGTGAAAGTCTGCTCGGCAAGCCACATCGAGCACCTGGTGCGGAATGCGCTGCCGGGCGTGCCACTGACCTACGTGGCTTCGCCTCCCAGCGCTATTCCGGTGAAGCTCAACTATCAGTATTTCAGCCTGAGCCAGGGAGGCCCGGCCTGGGAAGCCATTCAGCGCGCGCGCAACCTGGCAGCCTACGTTCCCGCCGACCTGCCGAATCCGCAATTGGAACTCATCATCCTCCTGCCGCAAGCCGGATAGACGGCTCCCCGCCCCTTGCAGGCGCGACGGCCCGCTGAGGGCTTGGGTCCCTATTTTCGAACCAGCAGAAACACGATCATTCCGCCGGCCAGAAACGCCACCAGGCAGAAGATCAGGATCAGCAACAGGTTCGATGAGGGAGCTTTCACCGGAGGCGCCGCTGGTTGCGGCATCGCCATCTGCGGCATCGGCGGTTGAGCCACGGCGGGAGGCGCGTACTGCATCGACGGCATGTTGGGATGCGGCGCCTGCGGAATAGGCGGCGGACCCCCTTGCGGCACAGGCGGCGGCGCGGCCTGCGGCATCTGCGGCATGACAGGCACGCCCGGCATCGGTGGAACGCCGGCGGGCGCCGGAGGTGCAGCAGGGGGTGCCGCGCCCAAGCCTGTGGGGGCCGACATCATCCGCGTGTATTCGCTCGGTCCTTGCGGTGCGACCGGTGCTGCCTGGGGTGCTGCCGGAGTGGAAAACGCTCCGGTCGCATTGCCGCCCGAGTATGCCGGCGGCTGCGGCGAAACCGGTGGAACAGCGGGCTGCGGCGATGCGGTTCCCGGCCTGCCAAACATCTGCGTGAACTCGCCCGGCTTGGCGGCTGGCGCGGCGGGTTGGACCGGAGCCGCCGGCGGCGGCGGAAATCCCGAGGCGGCGGGAAATTGCGGTCCTTGCGGCGTAGCGGGCGGCTGCGCCTGGAAAAATCGTGTGAATTCACCGGCGGGCGTCGCATTGGGCGCCGGTGCGCTCTTTTCCGGCACAATCCCCGGGCCGGGCGATTGAAACATCCGGGTAAACTCTCCGGGTTCCTGCGGTTTCGGACTCTGGGGAGGCCAATCCCCCTGCGCTGCCTTGGATGGCAACGGCGAATTGAACATGCGCGTAAACTCTCCAGGACCGGACGCGGGAGGGGTGGGAGGCGGTCCGCTGGCTGGAGGAGCCGCCGCCGGCGGCTGTGCCGAAGTTTGAAACAGGCGCGTGAATTCGCCTGCCGGTGACCCTGCCGGAGGCGCGGGCGCGGCTACGACTTGAGCGGGTTGTGGGGCTGCTGCCTGCGGCGGCAGGGCCTGCGGTGGTTGGGCTGGAATCGGCTGCGCGGCTGGAACGGAGACGGTTGGGGTAGCCGCGGGCGTTGCCGCCTGGAACAATCGGGTAAACTCGCCGGGGCCGGCGGCTGGGGCTTCGGCCGCGGGCGAGGTGGACACAACAGCAGGAGCTTGTGGCGGTGTGGTTTGCACCGGAGGCGCCTGCGGAGGAGGCGGCGCAGCTTGACTTGTTGCAGACTGCACGGGCGCAACCGGCGGTGCGGCGACCGGCGTGGCAGCCTGAAACAAGCGCGTGAACTCGCCGGGTTCGGATGTTGCCGGAGGCGCAGCGGCTACTGGAGCAACTGTCGCAGTCGTGACCGTGGCCGCAGGTGCGGGAACAGCGGCGGGTGCGGCTTCGCTCACGGGAGTGCTCGCCACGGGAATTGGGGCAGGCGAGGTCTCAGCCGGCACGGCAGCCTGAAATAATCTGGTGAATTCGCCAGGCTCCGCCGAAACTGGAGCCACCGCGGCGGGCTCGCTCGCTGCAACCGGTGCCGCCGCTTCGTTCACCGCAACCGGCAGCGGCGCGGCTGCCGCAATTTGCGCCGTTTCGAGCACGGGTGTCGCCGGAGTTTGCGGTTCCACCGCTGACACGGGAGCCGGCGCCGACGGAGCGGCAGGTTGTCCGGCGGCTTGGAACAGTCGCGTGAACTCGCCCGGTTCCTGAGCGCCCGGCGCAGCGGGCGCCGGGTTCGCAGACGGCGCCTGCATCGTCCGAGTCGGTGTGCTTGCCGGTGTGGATGCCTGGAACAATCGGGTGAACTCGCCGGGCTCGGATTTGCCTGTCGCGTTCTGTGGCGCGACGGCCGGTATCGGCGTGGCGCCCTGTGGCGGAGCGGGTGGCGCGGCAAGCGGAACTTGCGGTGGGGGCGTGGGCGCCTCTGCCTGGAACATCAGCGTGAACTCGCCGGGACCCGAAGGCAATGGAGCACTTGCCGCCGGGGCATCCGCCGGCGCACCATTCGGAACCGCCGCCGGCGGAGGTGGCGGCGCCTGCGCCTGGACAGGGGGCACTTTCCACATTCCGGCCCGTGTGAACTTCGCCGAATCTGCCGCGACCGACGGGCGCTCATGGTCGGCCAACCATTCGTGCAGATGCACGTAGGGCGGGGCATCGGTGACTATGTAAGGCGTCCCATCGTTGTCGCCGACTTCGATCACTTTCGACTGCGAACCCGGAGGCAGCGCGCGCATCCGCGCCATCAGTGCTTCGTTCTCCGGCGTGCGGCCGCCTACCAGCAGATGTACCAGCACACCCCGGCCGCTCGCCCTTTGGCGCGCGCGAAAGCTTCGTGTCCCTTCACCCGCCAGCGGATCGATCAATTCGTATTTCTGATAGAAGTCCATAACCACCGCCGCCCGTCTTCAACATGGTACCGCGCCAGCCGCAGTTTCAGCGCCGCACCCGACCGCCTATGCTACAGTATCCGCACGGGGCTATGAAGCTTCTTTCGCGAGTGGTCTGGTCAGAAGGCATGTACCTCGGCCCGCATCATTTCCAGGTGCAGAGCCGCTATTTTGAAGACTCGATCCAGTTCGCCACTTCGTCCCTGTGGTTCGCGTCTTACGGGCTGGCGGGCGTCGAGTTGGACGCCGATGCTTTGCACAACGGCACTGTATCGCTGATTCACGCGCGCGGAATATTTCCCGACGGTCTGCCGTTCAACATGCCTGAAAGTGACGCGCTGCCGCCGCCGCGAGCGATCGCCGAGTTGTTTCCGCCCACGCACGATGGTCTTGTCGTGCTGCTCGGCATTCCGCCGCGCAAAGCCAATGGTTTTAATTGCTCGCTCGCTGATGGCGACGGCGCCGAGGCCCGCTATGTGGCGGAGTCGCGCGTGCTGCACGACGAAAACACCGGCGCGGATGAACGCGCCGTGCGCCTGGGCCGCAAGAACCTCCGTCTGCTCGTCGATACCGAGCCCGCCGCCGATCTCGTGCTGCTCCCCATTGCGCGCGTGATTCGGGACGGCTCCGGACACTTCGCCTACGATCCGAATTTTGTCCCGCCAGTGGTGCAGATCAGCGCCAGCACGCGCCTGATGCTGCTGGCCCAGCGTCTGATCGAGATTCTGGACGAGAAGAGCGCCACCATCAGCCGTGGCTCGGGTGGCCCACGCGGAGAATTTTCTACCCGCGAGATCGCCAATTTCTGGCTGCTGCACGCCGTCAATTCCGCGCTCGTTCCCTTGCGGCACCTGCTGGCTTCCAAGCGCGGCCATCCCGAGGAATTGTTCCTGGAACTCTCCCGTCTGGGCGGCGCGCTCTGCACCTTCGCTCTCGATTCACACCCGCGCAACCTGCCGCCCTACAACCACCAGAACCTGGGCGAGTGTTTCGAAATCCTGGACCGCCACATCCGCGCGCATCTGGAAACCATCGTTCCCACGAATTGCATTTCGATTCCTTTGACTCCGGCCGGCGATTATTTCTACGATGGCGCGGTTACCGATCAGCGCTGTCTTGGCCGTGCGCGCTGGGTGCTGGCCGTGCGCGCGGCGATGGGCGAAGCCGAGCTGATGACCAAAGCTCCGCAGCTCATCAAGGTCTGTTCTCCCACGTTTGTCCGCGAACTGGCCAAGCGCGCTCTGCCCGGTATGGCCCTGACTCATCTGCCGGTGCCGCCCCCGGCGATTTCGGCGCGCGTCGAAACCCAGTACTTCGGCATCAGCCGCGCGGGTCCATGCTGGGACCACATTTCGCAAACGCGGCAGGTAGGTGTTTACGTGCCCGGCGAATTTCCCAAACCGGAGGTGGAAATTCTGGTGGTGCTGGATAGCTAGCGGTATGTCTCCTGCTGCCAGACTCGCGCCATCGATCTGGAGGGCCGCCGGTGCAACCTGCCTCGTAGTATGCTGCCCGGCAGTTTCTATTGCCGGGTGGCCCTTGACTCAGCAAGCTTCAAAGGTGTGACATTTCGAAATCATGTCTCCGTCTTCTCCCCAACCAACCCGCCGGCCGGAAAACATGGCGCTGATCTTCCAGGAAGTTCTCACCGCCATCGTGCGCCTGCGCGCCAACCGGCAGGGCGTCACTGACGCCGCGGCATTCCGCCATCATACGCGCGAGGCGCTGCGGACCGCCGCGAACCAGTCGCTCGCCGCCGGATATCCCTCCGAGGACATCCGGCTCGCCACATTCGCCGCGGTCGCCTTCCTCGACGAATCGGTGCTCAATTCGCAGAACCCCATCTTTGCCGACTGGCTTCGCAAACCGCTGCAGGAGGAGCTGTTCGGCACTCACATCGCGGGCGAAGTTTTCTTCCAGAACCTTCAACAACTGCTCGGCCGGAACGATTCGGTGGATCTCGCCGATCTGCTCGAAGTTCATTACCTTTGTCTGCTGCTCGGGTTCGGCGGCCGCTACAGTGCCGGAAATCGCGGAGAACTGAAGCAGATCATGGACATGACAGCCGAAAAAATCCGGCGCATTCGCGGCGCGTTCGGGCCGCTTTCACCGGCGTGGATGCTTCCGCAGGAAAGCCTGCGGAGCGGCAAAGACCCATGGGTGCGGCGCCTGGGTATCATCGCCGTAGCCTGTGCCGTGCTGACGATCCTCCTGTTCGGCGGTTATAAGCTCGGGCTGGGCTCCGGCGTTTCGGACCTGCAGGGAATCGCCACGCAGGTGAGGAATTAGGGGGGCGGCTATGAAAGCACTCTACATTGTTCTGGCGGTTGTGCTGGTTGCCCTGATCGCACTCACCATCGTCTGGTTTCTGCAGCGCAGGAAAAGGAAGAAGCAATTGGCGGCGGCTCAAGCCGGAGAACCGGCCGGCCCCGGGGGTGACGAGATAGATTTGCTCATCCGCGATGCCGAGAACAAGCTTTCTGCCGCCAAGCTCGAAACCGGCGGGCGCGTCGCTCATCTGCCCGTCTATTTACTGCTCGGCGATGCCGGCAGCACCAAAACCAGCGTCATGCTGCACTCCGGCCTCGAACCGGAGTTGGTCGCGGGACAGGTTTATCAAAACAGCAACGTAGTTCCTACGCGCACGGCGAATATCTGGTTTTCCCGCCGCTCCCTGTTCGTCGAAGCCGGTGGCAAGCTGGCTTCGGACCCTGCCAAGTGGCAGCGCCTGGTGCGGAAGCTGCAACCGCGCGCTTCGGTGGTCGGCAAGGGCGAACAACCGCCGCGCGCCGCCGTGGTTTTCTTCGATTGCGAGAATTTCACGAAACAGGGCGCACAGGACCTGGCCGTCAATATCGCGCGTAATCTGCGGGCACGGCTGGGTGAGATCTCCCAGGCAATGGGCATCAATCTGCCTGTCTATGTGCTCTTCACGAAGATGGATCGCCTGCCCTTCTTCACCGAGTATGTGCGCAACTTCGGCAATGAAGAAGCCACGCAGGTTCTGGGCGTGACGCTGCCCATGATGATTCGCCGCAGCGAAGGCGTCTATGGCGAAGAAGAGACCGCGCGCCTCAGCGGAAATTTTGAGCGCCTCTTCCGTTCTCTTGCCGATGGCCGCACGGAGTTTCTGGCGCGTGAAACCGAGGCAGGCAAACTGCCTCCCACTTACGAATTTCCGCGCGAGTTCCGGAAGATCCGGCAGGCTGCCGTACAGTTTCTGGTGGACCTCTGCCGCCCGAGCCAATTGACTACCGGTCCCTTCCTGCGCGGCTTCTATTTCACCGGCGTCCGCCCCGTAATCATCAACGAGACCGCGCCGGTTCCGGCCGCCCCAGCGCAGCAAGCGGGCATGGGGACCGCCTCGGGCGCTACCGGCATCTTCAGCGTGGGTGCGCGCGCGCAGGCTCCGCAGGCTGCGCCCCAAGTGATCGGTACGCGTAAAGTGCCGCAGTGGATGTTTTTGAGCCACTTGTTCAATGACGTCCTGCTGGCCGACCGTGCCGCCATGAGTGCCAGCGGCTCCAGCATCAAGACAAGCTTTGCGCGGCGCCTGCTTTTGGCCTCGGCGGCAGTCATCTGCCTGCTGCTGTGCCTCGCGTTTACGATTTCTTTCTTCCGCAACCGCTCGCTTGAAGCATCGGCGCGCGACGCCGCGCAGGGCATTTCGTCCGCCGAATCCACCGGCCTCAATGTGGCGTCGCTCGATTCGCTGCGCAAACTGGAAACGCTGCGCCAATCGCTCGCCACGCTGGTGAACCGGCGTCACCAAGGCGCACCGTGGAGCTACCGTTGGGGCCTCTACACAGGCAATGACCTCTATCCGGAAGTGCGGCGCATCTACTTCAACCGCTTCCACCAATTGCTGTTCGCGCAGACGCAGACCGGCATCGTCGATTTCCTGAGAGGCCTTCCGGCGACACCCGGCCCCGAATACAACCCCACGTATGAAGCGCTCAAGGCATATCTCATCACCACGTCATTTCACGACAAGAGCACGCAACAGTTTCTTTCTCCCGTGCTGATGAAATGGTGGACCAATAACCGCACCGTCGATCCCGACCGCCAGCAGCTCGCGCAGAAGCAGTTCGATTTCTACTCCACGGAATTAAAGGAAGCCAATCCTTACTCCAATCAGAACGACGGTCCGGTCATTGAGAAAGCCCGCAAATATCTGGCTCAGTTCGCCGGCGCGGAGCGCGTATATGCCTTCATGCTGGCCGAAGCGGCGAAGACGAATCCACCGATCAATTTCAATCGCAAGTATCCCGGCTCGGCGCAGTACGTGGTAGACACGCATGAAGTCGCCGGTGCGTTCACCAAGGGCGGTTGGAATTTTATGAAGGACGCCATCAAGCACGCCGATCGCTACTTCAGCGGCGAGCAATGGGTGCTGGGCGATCAGACGGCCGCCAACTTCGATCTCGGTAAGCTCCAGCAGGACCTGCGCACCCACTACAACAGCGACTTCGTCAAGGAGTGGCGCGCTTACATCAAAGCCGCGTCCGTAGTTCGCTACGCCAGCTTGAAAGACGGATCGCAGAAGCTGATGCAGCTATCCGGCAACCAATCACCGCTGCTCGAGCTCTTCGCGCTGGCTTCACAGAATACGGCCGTGGACGATCCCGCGGTCGCCAACGTGTTCCAGCCTGTGCAGACTGTGGTCCCCGCCAACAGCACCGACCGCTTCATCGCGCCTTCCAACCAGAACTACATGAACGCGCTGGTCACGTTGCAGGCTTCGCTCGATTCCATCGCCAGCCAGCCCGGCACTCCGAATGAGACCGCCGCGGGGCAGACGCTTCAAAACGCCACACAAGCCAAGGTGACGACGCGCCAGATGGCGCAGGCTTTCCGCATCGATTCCGAAGGCCACGTGGAAACCAACACGCAAACATTGCTGGAACAACCCATCACGTATGTGGAAGGGCTGCTGCGTTCGCTCGGTCCCGCGGAGCTGAACGGCAAAGGCAAATCGCTCTGCGGCCAGTTCCGCGCGCTGACGTCGAAGTATCCGTTCAACCGCAACGCCACTGCAGAAGTTACGGTGGCAGAGTTGAACAGCGTCTTCCGCAAACCCGACGGCGCGCTCTGGACGCTCTACGATCAAAGCCTGCAGAAGCTGCTCACGCGCCAGGGTTCTTCGTATGTGCCGAATACCAGCTCCGGCGTGACGCTGAATCCGGCATTCGTCAGCTTCTTTAATACCGCCGCCGCGTTCTCGGAGGCCCTCTACGCGGGCGGCGCGCAGGATCCGCACCTCAGCTACACGCTGAAGCCCGTGCCGAGTGATGGCATTCAGAACGTGACGGTCCATCTGGATGGCCAGACGCTGACTTACAACGGCGGCGCCGCCGCGGCCAAACAATTCAATTGGCAGGGCGGCGGCACGCACGAAGCCAAGGCGACCGTGAAATTCGGTAGCGGCCCTGACTTGGCCTGGTCCAACAATGATGGCGTGTGGGCCATCTTCCACTTCTTCGACAAGGCCGAGCACTGGCAGCCTTCCGGTTCGGCGCAAACCCTCGAATGGATCATTCGCATCGGCAAAGACCCGGTGACGCTGCCGAACGGCAAGCCTCTCACCGTGCGCTTCGATCTCGATATGGCGGGCGCGCCTCCTGTGTTCCAGCGCGCATACCTGTCGCGTTTTGCGTGTGTCGCGGAGGTAGCGCGCTAAATGGGCCTTCGGGTTGGTAGGCGCTCCACAGCAGCCGCGGCTGCCGGAGTATCCCTGGGGGTCCGATGATGCAATTGCCCGCGCGAATCGGCAAGTATGAGTTGCTCGAATTCCTGGGCGGCGGCATGTCGCACGTCTACCGCGCGCGCGATACCGTGATCGGCCGCACCGTGGCCGTCAAAATCCTGACCGCGGCGGGCTGCGAAGACGGCGAAGCCAAGGCACGGTTTCTGGCCGAAGCCCGCATGGCCGGCAACATCGCTCACGATAACGTCCTTAGCATTTACGATTTCGGCGAAGACGACCAGCACCATCCGTTCATGGTGATGGAGTTCCTGCGCGGTGAAGATCTGCGCCACGCCATTAAGGGCGAGCGCACCGGCGATTTGAAGAGCCGCCTCAAGATTGCGCTTCAGGTGGCGCGGTCGCTCGAATATATCCACACACAGAAGATCATCCACCGCGATATCAAGCCGGAGAACATCCACATCACTTCCAACGGCGTCGTCAAGCTGATGGATTTCGGCATCGCCAAGACCGAGGGCCTCTCCATGACGCGCACCGGCTACGTGCTAGGTACGCCCTACTACATGGCTCCGGAACAGGTGACGGGCCAGAACATCACCGAACAGGTGGATGTCTATTCGTTCGGTGTGCTGCTCTTCGAGCTGCTCACCGGCATTAAGCCGATCAACGGCGATACGGTGGAGCGCATTTTCTACGCGATTCTGAACGAGCCGCTCAATCTGGAGCCGCTCCTGCAATCGGGCGTTCCGCAGTCGATCTGTGATCTAGTGGCGCGAGCTACCGCCAAAGATCCCGCCGCCCGGCCGCAGGGCTTCGCGCCGGTCTGCGCAGTTCTGGAAAAAGCCGTCGCCGATCAGGACGCGCCGACGCTGCTGATCCAGCAAACAACGGCGCCACCTGTTCCGGAACCACCCTCGCGGCCGGGGTGGGTCGTGCCGGCTGTAGTTGGAGTGATCGTCCTATTGGCTGCCGTGGGCCTGTATTTCGGGCTCGCCAGGAAACAAGCTCCGGTGGCTGCCGTAGCGCCGCCCCAGCCGCAATTTGCCAAAACGATTTCCCCGCCGGCTGGGGAGATGGTGCTGGTTCCTGCCGGACCTTTCCTTTTCGGCGAGAACAAGGAATCCGTTGCGCTGCCGGCATTTTATATCGACCGCACGGAGGTCACTAACGCCGCCTACGCCGCATTTTGCAACGAGACGCATCGCCAGCTGCCCGCCGGATTCCCGGCAGACCGTCCCACTTACCCGGTTGTCAATGTGACGATTCTCGATGCCCAGGCTTTTGCGGCCTGGGCAGGGGAGCGTCTCCCGACCGGCCGCGAGTGGGAGAAGGCTGCGCGCGGAACCGACGGCCGTCTGTTTCCATGGGGTAACGATGCCGATCCCTCACGTGCCAACGTGGGCAGCGGCGCGCTTCGCCCCGCGGATGAAATTGCTAAAGGTGCCAGCCCGTATGGAGCTCTTCAGATGGTGGGCAACGTCTGGGAATTTGTGGACCAGTTCGGTACGCCCGGTCCGGGGGCTTTGAAGTACTTCGGCCAGATTCTGATACCCGCTCCCGGGCCCGATGAGGCATGGTACACGATCCGCGGCGAATCGTTCTCTAGTCAGGAGAAGCTAGTGAACGGAGCGGCCTGGGATTCAACGACAGTCCCCATACGCTGGAAGGCCCTTAACATCGGTTTCCGCTGTGTCAAAGACGTTCACTAGCCGGGGTGTCGCCGACGCCTTTGACGATTTTCCGACGAGCGGCGGCCGAGCGCCGCAGCACTGCGGCCGCAATCACCAGCGCACCGCCGATCAGCACCATCGTTCCCGGCTCCGGCACTGGCGATTCCTGCAAAAATTCCTGATTGCTGGTGAACCCTTCGGCCGGCGTGTAAATGCGGAGGCGCGAGTAGATGGACTCGAGCGCGGCGTCATTTGATTCCACGCGGGCGAGTGCCGTATCCAGCAGTTGCTGCTGCTCGGGGCGGTAGATCGGCGCCGAAGGCGTGAACAGGTGCCATAGCGCATATTGATAATCCGCAATCGTGCTGCCCGGCGCGTTCGGGCCGGAAGACGTCAGCCCATCCAGCAGCAGCGCGGCTTCACGGTAGCGCGTCACATCCGCGTTTGACAGCCCCTTCGGCGAAACGAATCGCGCGTCCTCCATCGCATCCAGACCAGCCAGGGTCGAGACCGTATACGTCAATGGCGGCGAAGGCATGTAAGTTGTGTGATCGTAGTCGTCGCAGATCAGCAGTTGATCGCTGAGCCCGTCCACCGTCGCGATGGAAAAGCCGTTGTACGTTCCATAGCTCTGGTTTTCCGGAAGATCCGTGAACTGAATCGTGGCGGCGCGGACAGCCGGAAGTGCGCCAAACAATGCCAAGACCCACGCTGGGGAGATCCATCTCATATTTCGCATATCGGTCAGTCTCAGCTTGAGGCCCGATGTTCCGGGAGAGAATGGGCGCAGCGTACTGCGGCGTCTATTCGGAAAGAACTAGGGGGAATACGGCGATTCGCTTAACCGGCGGAGGCGGTCCGGGCGGACAGCCGACGTGACGAACGGCTGTGGAGTGTTTACAATAGGAAAGACAGTTTCCAGTTCCCCAACTGTTCCCCATCTACATGCGAAGTGTGGCGTAGACGGAAAACGGCAGGCTCTGGCAGACTGCCACGCTTGGAATGCATCTGCAAACTAAGGGCAATGTCTCGCTACGCCGGTTTCCGGTAGCGGGACCTTTCTGTCTTTCCCAAAATGCGGAATGCGCGCCAGGGCTGGTGCGGGGAGGGTGACGGCCGCCTGATGCGGGAATACATTGAACTGACGAAGCCACGGATCACTTGGCTGATTCTCATGAGCACGGGGATCGGCTACTTCTTTGGGTTACCGAACGCGACCAACTGGTGGGATTTTCTTAAAGCCATCAATTATCTGTCCTTGTTCCATACCATCTTTGGAACCTGCCTGATCGCTTCCGGTACAGCCGCGCTGAACCAATGGTATGAGCGCGATGCTGATCGAAAAATGCGGCGCACGGCTTGGCGTCCGCTGCCTTCCGGCCGTTTGACGGCGGGGCGCGCGCTGGCTTTTGGCGTGGCGCTTTCCGTGGCCGGGTTCCTGGAACTTTGGCTGGGCGTGAACCTGCTTTCAGGCCTCATCGGCGCATTCACGCTGGGGAGCTATCTGTTCCTCTACACGCCGATGAAGCAGAAGACCTGGTGGTCCACTACGGTGGGCGCCATTCCGGGCGCGATGCCGCCGCTCATTGGCTATGCGGCCGCGGCTGGCGTTCTCACTCCTGAGTCGCTCGTATTGGCGGCGATCCTGTTCCTCTGGCAGTTTCCCCACTTTTACGCCATCGCCTGGATGTACCGCGAAGACTACGCGCGCGCCGGCATCTGCATGTTGCCAGTGGTGGACCCGGATGGCCGCACCACCGCGCGGCAGATCGTGGTGTATGGAATGGCGTTGATCCCCGTCAGCCTGCTTCCTGCGGTTACGGGAATGACGGGCCTGTGGTATGGCGTAGGAGCGCTGTTGCTGGGGTTGTGGTTCCTCTATTCGGGTTTGCGGGTGGCGCTCGAGCGTACGATTCTACGGGCGCGCAAAGTGCTGGTTGCGTCTGTTTTGTACTTGCCGCTCATCTACGGGCTCATGCTCCTGGATAGGCCTGGTCTGTGATCCGAGTTCAAGACCTCACGCATCGATACGGCGACCGCACGGCACTCTCGAACGTCAGTTTCGAAGTGAAGAAGGGCGAAATTTTCGGCCTACTCGGGCCAAACGGAGGAGGCAAGTCCACACTCTTCCGTATCCTTTCCACCATGATGGTGCCCACTTCGGGCCACGCATCCCTTGCGGGATTTGACGTCGTGCGCAATCCGGCGGATGTGCGGCGGCATGTCGGCGTGGTTTTCCAGACCCAGAGCCTGGACAAAGCTCTCACTGTGGAAGAAAACCTCCGCGCACAAGGCCACCTGCACGGCATGAGCGGAGCGCGCCTGCGCGAGCGTATGGACCGCGCCATGGAGCGGCTCGGGCTGCTTGACCGCCGGGATGATCGCGTGGAGACGCTCTCGGGCGGGCTCAAGCGGCGCGTCGAAATCGCCAAGGCGCTGCTGCACCAACCGCAGGTCCTGCTCATGGACGAAGCCTCCACCGGTCTGGATCCGGCTGCCCGGCGCGACGTTTCCCGCCACGTTCAGAATTTGCGCGATCAGGAAGGCGTCACCATCCTGCTGACCACTCACATTCTGGAAGAAGCCGACCGCTGCGATCGCCTGGTCCTGCTGCACCAGGGGCGCATCGTCACCCAAGGCAGCCCGGACCAGTTGTGCTCGCGCATTGGCGGCGATGTCGTGGTGCTCGATACCACCAACCCCGAACCGCTGGCCGACGGGATCGCGCATCGCTTCGGCGTGCGGCCCAAACTCGTGGATTCGCAAGTGCGCGTGGAGATCGAAAACGGTCATCGCTTTATCGCCGAAGTGGTGGAAGCATTTCCGGGCTCAATCGAATCCGTGGGCCTGCATAAGCCCACGTTGGAAGACGTATTCGTAAAGGAAACGGGGGCTTCTATTGAGTAGTTTCTGGTTACCCGCTGCCACGCTCTGGCAACGCGAGTTGATCCGGTTCTGGCGGCAGAAAAGCCGCGTGTTGGGTGTTGTCGCATCACCCCTCGTTTTCTGGCTGCTCATCGGGTACGGTTCAAATGACTTGGCGCGCTATTACGCCGGCGCGCTGGTTTTGACCGTGATGTTTTCCGCGATCTTTTCCACGATCTCCATTATTGAGGATCGGCGGGAAGGTTTTCTGCTTTCGATGATGGTGTCCCCCGCGCCGCGCACCAGTATGGTGCTGGGCAAAATCCTCGGCGCTGCTACGCTCGCCTGGATTCAAGGGCTGATCTTCCTGGCGTTTGCGCCGCTGGCCGGCGTGAGCATTCATTTGGTTGAGCTGATTCCGGTAGTCGCTGCTATTTTTCTGATCTCATTTACGCTGACCGGCCTCGGCTTCGTCATCGCCTGGAAAATGGATTCGACTTCCGGCTTTCACGCAATCATGAACCTGCTACTGGTGCCGATGTGGATGGTGTCGGGTTCGCTGTTCCCCATGACTACCGCGCATGGGTGGGTGAAAGCCATCATGTGGGTGAATCCTCTGACTTATTCCATCGGGTTGCTGAACCATACGCTGCGCCTGCCGGACGCGATGCCCGGAGCGGCAGCGAGCCTCGCCGTGACTGGGGCCTTTGGCCTGTTGCTGCTGCTCATGTGTGGCGTCATGGCGAGCCAGAAGAGCACGCATAGCGCGGCATGAAACCGCGGGCCATTGCGCGATCCGTACCCCCCATACCGAGCCGCGCCAAGAACGCGCTCCTGTTCGCGAGTGTTCTGCTGGCCGGTTTCAGCGCAGCCTGTACGATGGCGAAACCCCTGCCGATGTACGGCGAGGTTCCCCGCTTTCAGTTGACGGCGCAAACCGGCAAGCCGTTCGACAGCCGGTTGCTCGAAGGCAAAGTCTGGGTGGCTGATTTTGTTTTCACCAACTGCCCTGGCCCCTGCCCCATGATGAGCCAGCGCATGCGCCAGGTGCAGGATCTGACTGCCAAGCTGCCGAATGTCCGGTTGGTTTCGTTCACCGTGGACCCGGCGCGCGACACGCCGCCCGTGCTGGCGGAATATGCCAGGCATTTTCAGGCGCAACCCGGGCGCTGGTTCTTTTTGACAGGTCCACAGCCCGCGCTTGATGCTCTCGGCTTCCAGGACTTCAAGCTGAATCACGTGGATGGCAGCTTCCTGCACAGCACGCGTTTTGCGCTGGTGGATGGCCGGGGCCGCATTCGCGGCTACTATCGATTTACAGATGACGACATGGTGCAGCAGGTAGTGAGCGGCGTCCGCCAATTGTCGAAAGAGCCTACGTGACGCCGCTATTGCCGTCGATCAACGCTCTGTTGAATGCCACGGCTGCCGTGCTGCTGGTGTGGGGCTACACTCTGATTCGCCGCAAGAAAGTGCAGACACACCGCAAGGTGATGATCACGGCGTTCGCCGTTTCCTGTCTGTTTCTGGTTGGATACCTTACTTATCACTTTCAAGTGGGAACGGTGCGGTTTCAGAAGACAGGCGCTATCCGCACAGTCTACTTAAGCATTCTGGCAACCCATACCGTTCTGGCAGCGATTGTTCCGGTGCTCGCCATCATCACGCTGCACCGGGGCCTCACGAAGCGCTTCGACAAGCACCGCCGCATCGCGCGCTGGACTTTACCCATCTGGCTCTATGTCAGCGTGACTGGCGTGGTGGTGTACTACATGTTGTACCACCTCTGAATTTTTTCCGAAGCTACAAACTACGCAGGTGAAAGCCGCCGTCCACGTTGAGGACTTGCCCGGTGGAATAATCCAGCAGGCCGTCGGCAACAGCGCGGACCGCTTTGGCGACGTCTGAGCCTTCGCCCATTCGCCGCTGCGGCAGCAGGCCGGCCGCGATTTTTTCGTCGTACGCTTTTTCGACTTTGGCGATCATGTCGGTTCGTACAATCCCCGGGCGGATCTCGAATACCTGAATGCCCGCTTCCGCCAACCGCTGCGCGTAGAGGGCAACCGACATGCTCAGTCCGGCTTTCGAGATGCAGTACTCGCCGCGGTTCACCGATGCCGTATAGGAAGAAATTGAGGTCACGAAAACGATCCGGCCGCAACCGCGCTCGAGCATCCACCGCGCCGCCTGTTGAGTTAGAAAGTGTGGACCTTTCAGGTTGGTTGCGATGAGTTCGTCGAAGCTCTCTTCGGTGGCGTCAAGAATATCGCGGCGCTCGCGGGGCGCCATGCCCGCGTTGTTCACCAGCAAATCCAGCCCCTCGAAGCGCTGGCGCGCGAAGGCCATCAGCGCTTCGCGGTCGGCGCGGGATGCCAGATCGCACTGGAAGATTTCACAGCCGGTTTCGGCCTGCAGCGATTCGGCGGCATCGCGTCTGCCGCGATAGGTCGCAATGACCTGATGAGTTCGCGAGAGTTCGGTTGCGATGGCGCGGCCGATTCCTCGGCTGCCGCCGGTCACTACGCAGGTCGGTTTCGGCAACGGGCGTCAGATCCTCACAGGTGTGTCAGTAACGAAGGTCAGCCGCGTTTCCGAAGGAATCTTCACGCGCTGGCCCTTGGTGACCACTTCCGCACCAGCGCCGGCAGCGGCGCCTGCCCCTGCTCCAATCGCCGCGCCGCGTCCGCCGCCGGCGATCGCGCCGATAATCGCTCCCAGCGCGGCGGTTCCACCGGCTACTTTCGCCGTTCGCTCGCCGCGAGACGAACTTTCCATGGAAACGGTCTGCGTGTTGATGTCAACCATCTTGCCATCGACCTTTACCGAGACCAAATCAAGCGTCAATTCGGAGCGGCCGGTCAGTTTACCGGATTCCTTCGAGTCGACCAGTTTTACCACCACGTCAGCGCCGCGTGGAACCAAGGTTTCTCCGTTGACGATGATCGGTTCATCCAGGCTGGCCGCGAAAGTCTGTCCCACGGTATTGTTATCTGAATCCACTCCGTCGATCATGCGCACCACGATGTTTGAACCGGCCGGAAGTTCCACGGCCGCGCGCGCTGGAGGGGGCGCTGCCGCCGGTGTCTCGGTGGGCCTAAAAACATTGCTCTCGCTGCGCGGCGGCGGCAAGGGTTCGGCCGGAGCGGAGGCCGGTGACCCAAATTCGATTTTGGAAATGTCGGAGACGTCCAGGGTCTGAACACCATCTCCAACCGCTAACCGGACCTGTCGCGAAGAGCCGCCCAGATAAGTGCCATCCAACACTCGGCCGCTCTTCAGGGTGACAGTGTCCGCCAAGCCGGAGCCTGCCAATGTCAATGCGATTCCCACAATAAATAAACGCATATTTTCCCCTTCGACGGGTTTTCTCCTCAATTGTACGACGGCGTGTCCGCGTACTTCGGTTGCGACAAATGTCGTTTGGGCCTATTTAGCCAGGGACCGGACGATGGTTCTACCGCGTTCCAGTGCCTGCTGGTAGATTTCTTCGCGCTCGGCAGGGGAGTAAGTCGTGCGCGCGCGGTAGTATCGCTCCAGACCCTTGCCGATTACGAACGTGCCGGCATAGGCAATGGCGCCCTTCGGAATCAAGCCGCCTCCCAGCGGAATTTTTCCCACCAGTTCGCGCGCAATCGCGCGCCATCCCAGAGCGCCGCACCCGATGGAGAGCACTTCCGCCTTCTGGTGCGCGTAGCCTACTTGCGCGCCGCAAGCGCCTGCCACCATGAACGCCATGCGGACCTGATTGATGGTGAGAAAAGCAGTGTCGGAAGCGAATTCGCCAATCGCCCAGGGGAGTTCGATCAGATTGGGGATCACGTCCGGCAGCGCGGTTGTGACTGCGAACAACGCATTTTCGCGAGAAATCGCATGCACGATCCGCTCCACCGCCTGCCGCCGGAAACTCAGAAAATGGCGCGCCAGGGGCAGACCGAGTTCATCATGCGCGCGAAGCACCTGCGCGACGGTTTCGTCCGGAGCACCGGGATCGAAAGAGAAGGCCCCATTGGGGCATTCCAAGTCGGAATGATAGAAGACCAGGTCGGGCCGCCGGGGAGCGAACTCATCGGAGGCACGGTATAGGCCGCTACTTAATGGCATCAGTGCCCGTTCCATGTGCTCATAGTCATCCGGACTTTTCGCTACCAGCCCGATCGTGACTCGTCGCTGGGCGAGATCCCGCACTTCATCGGGATTGAGCAGCGAGACCGCAGCACGAACCTGTTTGACGGCTCTCAACATATTGCCTCAGTGGGGCCATTCCGCCCCTTGCAGGCGAAACAGAACTTGCAAGCCCTTTCGCCATTCTACCCCGAGGCCAATTCGTGTTACTTCGATGTCAGGTGAAAAATAGCTCAGAACCGCTTCAGTTGTGGCATGAAACTCGAGCGCGGGAGACACCAATAAGATCCGCGGGGACTCGCCGCTTAACTCCAGTCCGGGAAAGTAACCGCTCGCCCGGAATTCGCCGCGGTCAACGTGCCATTTCACCCGAATCCAGTAATCCAGGGCCTGCAGCGGAAGATGCAAATCTGTCGAGGCTTTGAGTTCGATCACCGTAAGACGGCCGAAACGCCCGGCTGCCAGCAGGTCCAGCACCCCACGTTCTCCACCGGCGAAGGCCGGCACCTGTCCATATAACGGCGCAGCCAGTAAGGACGCGTCAAGTACTTCGACATGCGCACGCGCCTCCGATTCGAGCCATGCTTCGGGGTACTGCCGGTAGAGCGGATGATCGTGATGCGAGGCGTGGGGTGACCGCGCGCGGTCCAGTTCCTCGACCAACCGCTCGATTTCCGCCAGATGCTCCTCGCGCGCGGGGCGGCGCGTGCCGAGGCCGAACTGCAATTCCGCTCCGCGCAACTCGCCGAACTCAATGCCCCGGACTCGCAGGCTCACGCTGCCATCGTGCCGTGGCACTTGCTCCACGCCGGGCAGCCTCGTGATGCGCTGCCATGCCGCATCGTACAGCGGACCAGGCCGGCGGCATGGTTCCAGGCGCGTTGCCAGATTCCCGTGATCGCGAGGATCGATGCCGCTGATGAAATCATCGTCGTTATAGGCAAATAGCTCAAAGCGCGCCGCGGCGGGGTTCAGGCACAGCAGACGCAGGCTGCAAGTGCGCTCCCGCCCCTCCGGCACATATACCGCCAGGCCTTCCACGGTCACATCCTGATGGCGCGATCGCAGGTAAGTCAGCCAGACCAGTCCAAACGTGAGCACCGCGGCATCGTCGCCTTCCGGAGGGCAGGCGATGGCCGCCCATGCGTGCTGTCCGTGGCGCAGCATGGCGCGCGGAAAGGCTGGCGACAGGCTGTGTTCCAGATCGGGCTCGGTGCTCAACTCCGCCAATGTCCATTCCGGAAACTGCCGCTTCAGAAAGAGGCGGAAACGCTCGCGAAAAACCAGGCGCGTGCTGCGGCGTCCCAAGTCAGCCCCGGCGCGGCGTGCCAGGTCGAGCAGAAACAACTGGCCCGGGCGGCGCGCAAAGCGCTCTACCACGATTTCAAGCCGCCCCGCCGATTCGCCTTTGATTGCCGTCACACGACGAGTGAAATTGCGCGTCTGGTCCCAGGCCTGCAAAGTGAGGCGCGAGCCTCGCAGATCGAGTGCGAAATTCTCCGCTGTCAAAGGCAGCAGTTCTTCGCCGGGTTCAAGCAATGCGGGCTGCCTGGCGCTGCTGAGGAAGCTTTCGATGGTGGAGCGGAGTTGTTCAGCGCCCTGACCCGGTGTGCGCTGGGCGGGTGGCATCGGAAAGGAAATTATAACGCGGGAAAGTGGGCCGCTCAGGCTACAGAAGCGAGTTGATGTAAGAGGTAACGCTCGGGTCCGTCCAATCCGCCGCGGCTGCGATCTTCTGCAGTACCTTGCCCTGCGGATTGATGATGTAGCTTTCCGGGTACATGAAGGTGCCGTATTCCTCGTGGATTTTCGAATCGCGAACGGTCAGGAAGGCGGGCTTATAGCGCTGGAGGAAATTCCGATAGGCTGACGGATCCTGATCCACACTGACCGCGAGCACGACTACGCCTTTCGATGCATACTGCTGCGCGAACTGGCTCAACGATGGCGTCTCTTCGACGCACGGCGGGCACCAACTGGCCCAAAAATTCAACACGAGCACCTTGCCGCCGAAGTCCGGCACGGAGATCGTCCGGCCGTTATCCGCCTGAATGCTGAATTCGGGCGCGCTATCGCCGACGCCGATTACACGTTCGTGAATTGCGCCATAGATTACATAAATCAGAGCGACGGCGAGCAGACCGATGGAAATACGCAACAGTCTGTCGATTTTGACGGTTTGCATGGCCGAAACTATAATCTAATTGTATCTCCACAACGGCTCCCGTCGTCGAAAAAACCAGTCATGCTGATCACGCGCAAGGTGGAGTTTTCAGCTTCGCATGTTTGCCGCAACCCCCGGTTGTCCGACGAAGAGAATCGCCGGCTGTACGGTTTGGCGGCGAATCCGCACGGGCACAATTATGTGGTGGAAGTGAGCCTGGAAGGCCGTCCTGATCCGGTTACCGGCATGGTGCTCGACTTGAAAGAATTGAAGGAAATCCTGAACCGCGAAGTGGTTACGCCTTACGACCACCGGTTTTTGAATTACGAAGTGTCGCCATTCGACCAGATCATTCCCACGGCGGAAAACATTGCGTCCGACATCTGGCGCCGCTTGCAGCCGCATTTCGATGGCGCCCAGGGCCGCCTGCACTCGGTGCGGGTCTATGAGACGCCGGAACTCTACGTGGATTATTTCGGAGAAGAGCCATGTTCCGCGTAACGCGGCGCTACCAGTTCGCCGCATCGCACCGGCTGCATTCACCGGAATTGAGCGCCGAAGAAAACCGCCGCGTGTACGGAAAGTGCAACAATCCATACGGCCATGGCCACAACTATGTGGTTGACGTAACGGCGCGCGGGCCGCTCGATGCATTGACGGGCCGCGCCGTCGATCCTGCGCTGCTTGACGAACTGGTGGCGCGCCATGTGCTTCGTTCGTTCGACCACCGGAATCTCAATGAGGATGTAAATTCCTTCGAGCGGGCGGTCCCGACTTCGGAGAACCTGGCGGTCGAAATCTGCCGTAGATTGAAGGAAAACTGGGCTTCTGTGTTTCCTGGGGAATGGCCCCGGCTGGAGAAGGTGCGAATCGCCGAAACCCCGCGAAACATCTTTGATATGTATGCCGATGAAATCCAATAAGGCTGTTGTGAAGGTAATGGGATCGAGTTCGAGCGAGTCCGCGATTGCGCCCTTGGTGCGTGAGGTTCTGGAGCACCTGGGCGAAGATCCGCAACGGCAGGGATTAATTGGCACTCCGGACCGGGTCGAAAAGGCCCTCAAATTCCTGACCAGCGGCTACCACATGGATGTCCGCAAGATCGTCAATGGCGCCCTCTACGACGTACGCTATGACGAGATGGTCCTGGTCAAGGACATCGAATTCTTCAGCATGTGCGAGCACCACATGCTGCCGTTTTTTGGCAAAATGCATGTGGCCTATCTCCCGAAGAAGCGCGTCATCGGGCTGAGCAAGATTCCGCGCATCGTGGATGCGTTTGCCCGCCGTTTGCAGATTCAGGAACGTCTCACGCAGCAGGTTGCGGAGACGATTCAGGAGATCATCGATCCGCTGGGTGTGGGGGTGATCTGCGAAGCCCGCCATTTCTGCATGATGATGCGCGGCGTGGAAAAGCAGCATTCGGGCGCGACCACCAGCGCCATGTTGGGCGCGTTTCGCGACAACAAGGAAACCCGCGACGAGTTCCTGGCTCTGGTCAACCACAAAACCGCCGGCCTGTGAAACCGCGCTACTGGCTAAGCGCCTGAATCAGCCGATAGTTGTACTCCAGCGCCTTGTAGAAAGATGTCACCGGTATCCGCTCGTCTTTCCCGTGCGAGCGGTCGTCATCTAAATCCACGAAAATCGCCTGCGAACCATACGTAGGAATTCCCGCGATCCGCAAGGCTGCGCCATCGGTGGCGCCCGTCTCCATTTGCGGCACTACGGGCACTCCCGGCCACACCGCTGCGGCACTTTTTTCCACTGCCGAAAGCACGTCGGCGCGAAGCGGCGATGCAGGGTTGGTCGCGGCGGCCTTTACCTTCGGCGTAATCGAAATGGCATCGTCGGCGATCACACGATGCAAAGTCGCGAGTACTTTAGCGGCTGAATCGCCCGGCAGAAGGCGGCAGTTCACCACGGCGATTGCCCGGCGCGGCAGTGCGTTTTCCGCTTGGCCTGCTTGTAGTTGGGTGGGTGTGCATGTGGTGCGCAGCAACGCGTGAAAATCGGCCGTCTCGGACAGCCGCCGGATGGCTTCCGGCTCCGGTTTTCCACTCGCTACGGCTCGCATATCGGCAGCCATCTGGCCCTTTTCCATGCCTGCCGTCTTTGCGAAGAAGGCACGCGTTGTTTCGTTCAATCGCACAGGGAATTCATAATGCGCCAGGCGCTCCAGCGCCGCGGCCAGTTCATAAATCGCATTGTCCTTCCTCGGAATCGAGCTGTGTCCGCCCGGATTCGTGGCTTCCAGAGTCACGGTGTAGTATTGCTTTTCGCCGGTTTGCACGCCGAGTACGAGCGGCTTGCCCCGTTCCGAATCGCCTTCGCCCGCGTCAAGATTGATGCAGTATTCGGCGTCGATCAATGGCTGTCCATGAGCCAGCAGCCAATCCACACCGTTCTCGATGCCGGTTTCTTCGCCCGCCGTAAGCGCCAGGATCAGGTCGCGGTCAGGCTGATAATGCACTTGCTTGAGCCGGATGAAGTTGGCGGCCAGCACGGCCGCGCCCGATTTATCATCGAACGAGCCGCGCCCGTAAAAATAGCCGTCGCGCTCAGTGAGCTCGAACGGCTCAACCGACCACTCTTTGCGCTCCACTTCAACGACATCCAGGTGCGCCAGAAACAGGATCGGCCGCGCGCGGCCGGTGCCTCGCAGCCTTGCGACCAAATTGCGATGAGTGGCATCCGGACCGATCACTTTTACGTCCTGCTCCGGGAATCCGGCCCTTCGCAAACGAGCCGCCATTGCTTCCGCCGCTCGCGTGACATTCCCGGAAGACTGCGTCGTATTGATGCCCACGAGTTCGGCGTAAATCGATCGCGCCTGTGCTTGCGGGTCCGGCTGCGCCTGCCCAATCGGTGCCAGCAGCGCCATCAGCCACAGAGCCCGTTTCATTTCACTTCACGACCATATTTACGAGTTTATCCGGCACCACGATGACCTTCACCACGTGCTTGCCCGCGATCGCCTGCACGATTTTTTCATCGCCGCGGGCTTCGGTCTCGAGATCTTCTTTCGGCGTTCCGAACGGTAGATAGATGCGGCTGCGGAGCTTACCATTGACCTGCACCACAATTTCCGCCAGGTCTTCCTTCGCCAGTTCCGGATCGAAGGCGGGCCATTCATGGCGAAACACCGGGCCTTCGCGCCCCATCTCTTCCCAGATTTCCTGCGAAAGATAGGGAGCGAACGGCGCGAGCATCAGCGCCAGCTTTTCGATCACTTCCAGCATGGCCTCACCGGAGAGATTCGCCTCTTCCGCGTAAAGAATGTTCACCAGCTCCATGATGGAGGCGATGCAGGTGTTGAAATGCCACCGTGTTTCGAAATCCTCGGTGATCTTTTTCAAGGTCTGGTGCAGCTTTCGAAGAACTTTTCGATCGGTTTCCGGATCGGCCGGCGGCGTAGGCACGCGGTCCGCATTCCGAGTGACGAAGCGGTAAACACGGCCCAGGAAACGATAGACCCCTTCGACGCCTTCATCGCGCCAATCGGCGTCTTTTTCCGGCGGAACGGCGAAGAGCACGAACATTCGTGCCGTGTCCGCGCCGTAGCGGCTCGCCACCGCATCCGCGCTGACCACGTTGCCCTTCGACTTCGACATCTTCGCGCCGTTGGCGATCACCATGCCCTGAGTGAACAGCCGCCGCGCCGGCTCGTCATTTCGCACCAGACCGATATCGCGCATCATCTTAGTGAAGAAGCGCGAATAGATCAGGTGCAGGATAGCGTGCTCCACTCCGCCGATGTATTGATCGATTTCAAACCAGTAGGCCACCTGCGCGGGTTCGAACGGCATGGATTCATTGCGCGGATCGCAGTAGCGGTAGAAATACCACGACGAATCGACGAACGTATCCATCGTGTCCGTCTCCCGCCGCGCCGCCCCGCCGCATTTGGGGCACGGCACGTTGACGAATTCCGGCACGTTTTCGAGCGGCGAGCGCCCGGTGCCGGTGATTTCCACGCGGTCCGGCAAAATTACCGGCAGTTGGCTTTCCGGTACCGGCACCACACCGCAATGCGGGCAGTGGATCACGGGAATGGGCGTGCCCCAATAGCGCTGTCTCGAAATGCCCCAGTCCTTTAGCCGATAGGTGATGGCTGCTTTACCGAACGCTTGTGCTTCGGCATGCGCGCTCATCCGCCTCCGGGCTTCCGCGCTGGGAAGGCCTGACCATGGTCCGGAATTCTCCAGCACGCCGTCCTCAGGAAACGCCTCTTTGGGATCTACGGCGAGTGAGCCATCTACCGGGCGGATCACCGGACGAACCGGGATATCGTAGCGCGTGCAGAATTCGAAGTCGCGCTCGTCATGCGCGGGCACGGCCATGATGGCCCCGGTTCCGTAGGTGATCAAGACGAAGTTTCCGACCCAGATGGGCACCTTCTCGCCGCTGTACGGATTTACGGCGTAGTGGCCGACGAAGAAGCCTTCCTTCTCGATGTCGCCGGGATCGCGGTTGGCGCGCGCGTCGATCATCGCCTTAGCCTGTGCTTTGCCGGCTTCGTCGAGTAGTTGCTCATTGAGCGGATGTTCGGGCGCCAGGATCACACACGTGGCGCCATAGATCGTATCCACGCGCGTGGTAAACACGCGAATGGGCTGGGCCCCGATCTTTGCTGAAGGCACGAGCGCAAAATCGACTTCCGTGCCCTCCGAACGCCCAATCCAGTTGCGTTGCATGGTGAGCACGCGCTCCGGCCATCCGCCTTCCAGTTTGCCCATGTCGTCGAGCAGCTGGTCGGCATAATCCGTGATTCTGAGGAACCATTGCTCAAGCGCGCGCTGCTCCACCGGAGTGCTCTCGTGACGCCAGCAGCAGCCGTCCACCACCTGCTCATTGGCAAGCACCGTGGCGCATTGCGGGCACCAGTTGACCAGAGCCTTCTTGCGATAGGCCAGCCCCCGCTCCAACATCTTCAGAAAAAACCATTGGTTCCAGCGATAATAGGCAGGCTCGCAGGTGGAAACTTCACGGTCCCAATCGTAGCTGAACGCGAAACGGCGATGGGTCTTCTTCATCGCCGCGATATTCTGCAGCGTCCAATCGCGGGGCTGGCGGTTATTGGCGATTGCCGCATTTTCGGCCGGCAGCCCGAAAGCGTCCCATCCCATAGGATGCAACACGTTGAAACCACGCATCCACTTATAGCGCGCAAGCGCATCCCCGATGGAATAGTTCCGAATGTGCCCGATGTGCAGCGTACCGCTGGGATACGGCAGCATTTCCAAAACGTAAAATTTTGGCTTAGACGAGTTTTCCTCAGCCTTGTAAAAATGGGCATCTTCCCATCGATCGTGCCACTTCAATTCGATTTGGTTATGGTCGTAGGGCTTTTCAGGCATAGGCGGCGGTGCAGTCTACTATCGTACCAATGGCTTCTAAGCCGCGTTGGCGGGCATCTTTAGTAAGATTTCGCACGTTCTGAGGGGCTTTCAGCCTCTCCGCCAGGCGCCCAACGGTCTCTCAGGAACGCTTGGCCCCGCACGTGCTCTTTTTCGCGTCAGGCAGCTCGCAAATGTCCCAAGAACCGCAATCAGACGCGGCAGATTCCGGCCCCAGACAATTTTTCCTTGACTACCTACACCGATTCATGAGGCGGAGACATAGCCGCGTCCTCATTTCGGCGGGATTCTTCAGCGTTTTCCTCGGACTGATCATCTTCTGCGTCTGCTATCTCAGTTTCGCCAAGCGAATCGATCGCCGCCTTTCCGCTGGTCCTTTTTCCGATTCCGTCAACATCTATTCCGCGCCGCGCATCGTGGCGGTGGGCGATAGCCTTACGCTTGAGCAGGTTGTGCACCAGTTGCGGCAGGCCGGTTATGGCACGGCACGCAGCAATCCGGTTGGCTGGTATCACGAGCGCAGCGGCGCGATTGAGATCTTTCCGGGCCGAGATGCGAAGCCGGGGCAGGAGCCGTGCGTGATGGAATTTTCCAAAGGGACTGTCTCGCGCATCGTCTCGCTCGCCGATAACACGGTTCGGCCTTCTTACGAATTCCAACCGCAACTCATCGACAACCTCTCACAAGGCCGCGAGAAGCGGCGCCTCGTGCATTTCGCCGACATTCCGCCACTGCTGGTTCACGCGGTGATTTCCGCCGAGGACAAGCACTTCTTCCAACACACCGGATTCGATTATTTCCGCATCATCAAGGCGGCATACGTCGATGTGAAAGACGGCCGTAAGGCGCAGGGCGCTTCTACCTTGAGCATGCAGCTTGCACGCGGCCTCTGGCTCGATTCGGACAAAAGCTGGAAGCGCAAATTCGAAGAACTGCTGATCACGATTCATCTGGAACACAAGCTCACCAAGCAGCAGATCTTCGAGGACTACGCGAATCAGGTCTACCTGGGCTGGCACGATACGTTCAGCATCAACGGCTTCGGCCAGGCGGCGCGTGTTTATTTCGGCAAGGATCTTTCGCAGCTCACCGTTCCAGAAGCGGCGCTGTTGGCCGGCCTGGTGCAGCGGCCCAGCTACTACAATCCCTTCCGTTATCCCGCTCGCGCGCGCGAGCGCCGCGACTTCGTGCTGAGCCAGATGCGTGAGAACGGCTATCTCAACGACGATCAATACGACCAGGCAGCCGCCGCTCCCGTCCACCTGGCCGCAGGCACATCGGATGGCATGGGCGCGCAGTACTTCGTCGATCTGATGAACCAGGAGCTCCAAGCTCATTTCGACGATCACGAAAAGCAGACGCGCTACATCTACACCACACTCGATCCGGTGCTGCAGCGCGCCGCCGAAGATGCCGTTCGCACCGGGATGCAGGCTGTAGACCACCAGTTAAAGGCCCGCCGGAAATCGGTGCACGGCAAGCCGCAGGTGGCTCTGATTGCGCTCGATCCACACACGGGCGAGATCAAAGCTTTGGTCGGAGGGCGGAATTACAGCACCAGCCAGTTGAACCACGTGCTTGCCATGCGCCAGCCCGGTTCCGTGTTCAAGCCCTTTGTCTACGCCGCCGCCATGAGCACGGCGATCGGACCGTCATCGGAGATCTTTACGCCCGATAGCGTGATTGATGACAGCCCCACCACTTTCTACTTCGACAATGGCACTTATCAGCCCGATAACTTTGGCCACGACTTCATGGGCGAAGTAACGCTGCGCACGGCGCTGGCGCATTCGCTCAACGTGGCCACGGTGAAGCTCGCCGAGCAGGTGGGCTATCGCAACGTAGTTGCGCTGGCGCGGAGCGCCGGCTTGAATGGCGCAATCCAGCCGACTCCCGCCGTGGCACTGGGCGCCTATGACGCGACGCCGCTCGAAATCGCCGGAGCTTACACGGTGTTCGCCAATCACGGCGTGCGCGTCGATCCGTCCCTGGTCTCGCTCATCCGCGGTCCCGATGGCAAGGTGATCTATTCTCATGAAGCCAATGCCCGCCAGGTGCTCGACCCGCGTGTCGCGTATCTGGTGGTCAACATGATGCAGGATGTGCTGAACTCGGGAACCGGCGCCGGCGTACGCGCCCGCGGCTTCGAGCTGCCGGCCGCCGGCAAGACCGGAACTTCGCGTGACGGCTGGTTCGCCGGTTTCACCAGCCAACTGCTTTGTGTGGTGTGGGTGGGCTTCGACGATAATAGCGATCTGGGTCTGGAAGGCGCGCACTCGGCGCTTCCTATTTGGACGGCTTTCATGAAGCGCGCCGCGCAGCTCCGTCCTTACAGGGATGCCCGAGAGTTCCCACAACCATCAGGAATTGTGACCGTGCCCATCTGTTCCGACAGTGGCGAATTAGCCAGCCCCTATTGCCCGCGTGTGCGGGACGATGTGTTTATCGATGGCACGCAGCCCGTGCAGGAGTGCCCGCTTCATGCTCCCGCATCGATGCAGGAGTCAGCCGACCGTGTCGTCGAAACCGTTGGCCCTGATAGCAATGACGTCAAGCCTGCCGCTTCTGCCAGCAGCATGGATCGCGGCCAGGCAAAGGCTCTACCCGCGCTCGACCACCTGCCACATCACTCGTTCAGGGAGTAACGCTTCATCTTGTTGATCAGTCCCTGGCGGCTCAAGCCCAGCATACGCGCGGCCTGCTGCTGATTGTTGCGCGTGCCTGCGAGCGCTTCCTGAATCATGCGCCGCTCCAGATCGGCAACCGCTTTCTTGAGCGATTGCGAGTGGGACACCTTCGCCGGCGGCTGGTCGTGGCGCGGCGTCGGAATTCCTTCCCACAGTTCATCTTCACTGATGGTGCTTTGCCGCGCGCACGCCGCCATGCGCATTACTTCATTGCGCAGTTGCCGCACGTTGCCCGGCCACGCGCCGGCGACGAGCTTGCGCATCACGTCGGGAGAAAATTTCATCGAATTCCGGCTGGTTTCGCGGCAATATTCCCGCAGAAAATGATTCGCCAGCAGCGGAATCTCTTCGCGGATCTCGCGCAGCGGTGGCATGTGGATATGGATCACTTTGATCCGGTAATAAAGATCTTCCCGGAAATTTCCCTTGGCGATCTCGGCCTCCAGATCTTTATTCGTTGCCGCCAACAGCCGGACGTCCACCGGAATTGCGGTGCGTCCACCGACCCGTTCGAGCGTCCGCTCCTGCAGCACGCGCAGAATCTTGGCCTGCGCGGCAAGGCTGAGGTCACCGATCTCATCTAAAAACAATGTGCCGCCATCGGCCTTCTGAAACTGACCGACACGCTGCTGCACACCCGTTGCGACACCCCGCTCGATACCGAAGAGCTCGCTTTCCACCAGCGTCTCCGGCAGGGCTGCGCAGTTCAGCGCCACGAACGGCTTGCGCGCGCGGGGGCTGGTGTAGTGCACGGCCTTCGCCGCCAATTCTTTACCGGTGCCGCTTTCCCCGGTAATTAGCACATTCACCGAACTATCGCGAATACGTTCGATCAGCCTCACCACGGATTGAATGCGCTGTCCCGTTCCCAGAATCCCATGCGAGGCATAACGATTCTCCACTTCTCTCCACAAGTGCGCGTTCTGCTCCACCAGTTCGTCCTGGCTGCGCCGCAGTTCGCCCACCAGTTGCGCCGTCTCAACGGCAATGGCTGCGTGCGCTGCCAGCGATTCGAGGGTCTCTTCGTCTTCTGAAGTGAATGGTCCGTCGGCTTTATTGAGGACTTCGAATGCGCCGATCACGGCGCCGCTCTGATTACGCATCGCGACAGCCAGTATGTTGCGCGTGCGGTAACCGGTCTGGTCATCGATGGCGGTATAAAAACGCTGATCCCGGTAGGCGTCTTCCACGTTGACAGTTTTCCCCGTCGTGGCCGCACTGCCGGCAACTCCCAGCCGGGCGTCGAACCGCAGAATCTCCTCGCTGCCGAGCGCTACTTTCGACCACAGCTCGTTGGTTTCGCGGTCCAGCAGAAAAATACTCGCGCGATCGCAGGCCAACAGGGTGGTGGCTTCGCGCGCCATCAGGTCGAGGAGCGCACCCAAGTCCCTCTCGGAATTCATCTTCTGGCAAATGGCCAGGATATCCGCGAGTTTCTGCTCCACGTTGAAGCCCGGTCCCATTGCGCTTAGTCTACCGCCCATGTGTGGCTGCTGTCCATGAAGTAGACAGCGGGTGGGTCAAAGAACTGTCAGTGTAAAGAACATGGACAGATTAATTTACTGATAATAAGCAAGTTGCTAGATTTTCGCTTTGGTCTTGGGATTGCACCACAGGGGCGCGTAGGCGCTCCGGTACACAGGAGGCAGTTTGGGGCGAGAGAGCTTGGAGGAGCACTCGCCGCATTCGTACCGGCCGGCTCCTCTGTATTGCCCACGCCCGGAGGACGAAATCGGGCCGCCGCGTTCTCCGCACCCAACAGGCCCGCTTCAGTCCCGCGCCTCCCCTGCCCAAGGGGGCGCGGGACTTACCCGCCTTCACTCACCATCTGCGGTCGGCGCATCCATCCGTATTATTCTGAGCAGGTGAGGATTTCACGGCGGCATTTTTTTGGTTTGGTCCCGGCTGGTCTCATGGCGCAGCCGGCGGGCGGTAGCATCGACCGGCGGGCGCTCGCGCAGCGTCACAATCCCGTCTTGCGGGATTTCGACGGACGCTCTCCGCTTTCGGTCGGCAACGGCGAATTCGCGTTTACAGCGGACGCTACGGGGCTGCAAACTTTTCCTGATCTCTACGAAAAAGGAATGCCCCTCTGCACGCTTTCACAATGGGGATGGCATACCATTCCGAACCCCAGCGGCAAAGGCCCGGCCGATTTTCGCCTGACTGAGTTCGATAGCTACGGCCGCAAAGTCGGCTACGCCACGAGTTCCCAGGGGCAGCGCGAGCTTTACAACTGGCTGCGCGAAAATCCACACCGCCTGCACTTGGGCAAGATCGGCTTTGTGATCACCGATCGATCAACCGTTCAGCCGGTGGAGCAAACTCTCGATCTATGGACCGGAATCCTGCGCAGTGAATTCCGCTTCGAAGGCAAGAGCGTCGTGGTGGAAACCTGCTGTCACCCACGGCTCGACATGCTGGCGGTGCGCGTCCGTTCCGGCAGCTTGCCCGTAAGCTTTGAATTTCCCTACGGGTCGGGCGACATGAATGCGGCCGATTGGAAGCACCCCGAAAAGCATTCCAGCCGGGAAATGGCGCACGGTTCGCGCCGTATCGACATCACGCGGCAGCTCGACCATGACCGCTATCTGGTCAGCGTGGACTGGCAGACCCCAGCTGCCATGAAGCGCGAGGGCCCGCATCGTTTCGTCTTGCAGCCCTCGGAAGACGCTGAGCAGTTGGAATTTGTATGCTGGTTCGGCAAGTCTGCCCGCTCTCCGGCGCGGCTGGATTCGGCGGAAAAAACATTTGACGCTTCGAGCGAACATTGGGGGCAGTTCTGGTCGACCGGGGGCGCGGTGGAACTCGCCGGCAGCCGTGATCCGCGCGCCACGGAACTGGAACGGCGTATCGTTCTCTCCCAGTATTTGACTGCAATTCAGTGCGCGGGCTCGCTGCCGCCGCAGGAAACCGGGCTCACCTGCAATAGCTGGTACGGCAAGTTTCACATGGAGATGCATTGGTGGCATGCCGCGCATTTCCCGGTCTGGGGCCGGGCACCATTACTCGAGCGGAGCCTTGCCTACTATACCCGGATTCTTCCTTCGGCTCGCGAGCGCGCCCGCGGCCAAGGATACGCCGGCGTCCGTTGGCCCAAGATGACCGCGCCCGATGGACGCGACAGTCCCTCGCCCATCGGGCCCCTGCTGATTTGGCAGCAGCCCCACATTATCGCCATGGCCGAGCTGTGCTACCGCGCCCATTCCAACCATGCTACGCTCGAGCGCTACCGCGACGTCATCTTCGAATCAGCGGAATTCATGGCTTCTTACGCTCACCATGACGCGGCGCACAGCCGATACGTCCTCGGGCCTCCTGTGATTCCCGCGCAGGAGAACCACCCGCCGCGCGACACGTGGAACCCGACGTACGAACTTGAATACTGGGCGGACGCGCTCGCCATGGCCAACCGATGGCGCGAGCGTTTGGGCCTGGCTCGCAAATCGTTCTGGGACGATGTGGCCACTCGCATTTCCGCGCTGCCCGTGAAAGACGGCGTCTATCTGGCGGACGAAAACTGCCCGCAGACTTTCACCGAAACCAATCGCGATCACCCGTCTATGCTCTGCGCGCTCGGCGTGCTTCCCGGAACCAAGGTGGACCGCGAAACGATGCGCCGTACGCTTCATAAAGTGATGGACGTCTGGCAATGGCCCGACACCTGGGGCTGGGACTATCCCGTAGTCGCGATGACAGCGGCTCGCTTAGGCGAGCCGAAGCTGGCCGTTGATGCGCTTCTGATGAACACGCCTAAGAATACCTGGCTGCCGAACGGCCACAATTGGCAGCGCCCCAGTCTCCCGCTCTATCTGCCCGGGAACGGCGGGTTACTGCTTGCTGTCGCCCGCATGGCGCACAGCGACGGTTTCCCAAGCGATACCTGGACGGTGCGTTCCGAAGGCTTGATGGATACGCTGTAGGTTACTGGTTATCTAAGTGGCGCCAGCGGCGGTCGTTCATTCTGTCTGCGGAGTAACTCGACTTATTATGCCGATATGTTGTACTGTAGCCGGGAGTGACTGCCCATAGCTTCTGCCTGCTCGCCGCTGCCACGCTGCTTACGGGCCCCTCTTTTGCGGAACAATTACGCCTGGACCTCGTCCCCCAAGCGGTGGTCAGAAGACGGCTCGAAAGCGGCAAAGTAAGCCAAACGGAACGTCAGCCGAAGATTCGGACGCTATTCGAACAGGTTGGCTGCACAGTCACAGACCAACGAATTGATAAACACTCAGGTAACGTGATTTGCACTTTACCGGGACAGACGAGGTCCACCATCGTTGTAGGCGGTCACTTCGATTACATAGACCGTGGGCAGGGAATAGTCGACGATTGGAGCGGTGCGTCGCTGTTGCCTTCCCTTTACACGGCGCTGAAGAGCCAGCCAAGGCAGCACACCTATGTCTTTGTCGCATTCGGGGAAGAAGAGCGCGGGCTGATTGGATCAGCAAAGTATGTAAAGAGCCTGACGCCTGAGGAGAAGGCCGGCGCACGCGCATTTGTGAACCTGGAGTGTCTCGGTTTAACGCCCGTCAAGGTCTGGACACACCGTTCCAACCCGGCTCTGGTGGGCCTTCTCAATCAAGTGGCCAAAGCGGTCGGCATCACTTTGATGGGAGTGAACGTAGAAAAGATAGGTGACGACGACACGCATTCCTTTCTACCGGCGCATATTCCCGTAATCTCGATCCACTCCGTCACGCAAGAGACGCTTTCGATTCTTCACAGCAGCCGTGATCAAGCCGACGCGATCCATTTTGACGATTACTACAATGCCTACCGGCTGGTCGCGTTTTATCTGGCGCACCTTGACTCGCAATTGGAGTGATCGTCAGGCTTTGGTTTCGAACCTCAAGGCCGAATTCGTCAGCAGACTTTCACGACCCGAACGTTCATCAATTCGCCGATCCGTGCCACTACGTCCTGCATGTGGCCCACTCCGAGGGCGCAGTGGTGCGTCGGGCCCTCGCGGCACCATTCATTGACAAATTGCCCGGGCGATAAGGGAAAGCGCAGCCGCGAGTTGGTATTCCCGATTTTCAGGATCGGGCCGGCAACCGATTCGCCTTCCGCCGTGACCATTTTGAGGTTGCCATCTGCCGTCTGCGTGACGGCCAGCAGAGTGACTGGTCCGAGCTTGACGTTGAATTCCACGCTGACCCCGTGCCCGCGCTTTCCGTGATAGAGTCCCAGGCCGCGCAATGCCGGCCGGCGATCGGCGATCGCCAGATGCGCCGGGCCGTCGTGACCCATCAGAACGAAGTTCTCACGGAAGTCCATGGCGTAAAGCTCGGTGAAAGAGCCGCCGGCGCCGAGGCGGTCCAGAATCATCATCGCGAGACAGGTCTTGAGATCGCCTTCGCCGCTGGCAGGGACGCCGCGCGCCGTCAGCAGCGAGTTGCCCAAAATCAGAGCAGCGCCCAGCCGCTCGTATGGGTTGTCCTCCAGGCCGCGATAGTAGTAAGTCAGGCCGTCAAGCTGCGCGGTCTCGGCCAGCCGGTCCAATCCCGCGGCAACGCGCGCGGCCCATTCTAAATCTTCGTCGTCCACATTTTCCAGTGAGAAGGTCTGCTGCGCCGCTTCCAACTTCTGCGCCAGTTCGATATCGGTCACCGCCTGCACGGCGCGATCCAGGTCACACATCTCCAGCACTTCGATATGCACGCCGGTCTGCGCGGAAACCATGGTGAAGTCGGAATACATGTCGAGCATTCCGGGATAAGTGTGGCCGAGGAATCCAATGCGGCTGCCGCGCAGAGAGCCGGCCACGCGAGCGGCGTGACACCAGGCGGCGATCTCGTTCCACGCGGCCGGGTCATTCAGTGTGCCGGAAACCAGATGGAACGGAACGCGTGCCCGTGCGAAGGCGTTGGAGATCTCAGGCGCGCAGCAGGCGGAACAATTGGCCAGCCATTCCCCGGTATCGATGTTTTCGTAGTCGAGCGCGTCTACCGGCTGGAGATTGAGCACCAGGACCGGCACTTTGGCGCGCTGCACCACGGGCAGAACCTGCGACGATGTGGCGTACGTGCCGATGTAGCAAACAATGAGGTCCAGCGCGGAACGGGCGAAGCGCTCGCCCGCATCGGCGGATGCAGTCGCCGTATCGACCAGCCCCGCCGATGTGACGTCCGCGTCGAATGCAGCGATCCTTTCTTCAACAATGCGCTGGTAGCCTTCGAGGCGCGATTTCAGGCCCGGGAACTGCGGCCAATACGCCTCAAGTCCGATTCCAAAGACGCCGATCCGGCCGCGGCGAGACCGCCGCGTTGGGCCGAGGAATTCCGTGCGGGATTCCGCACCAGGTTGACTCATGTTGAGACCAGTATATGAGAACTGCCCGGAAGGACCGGACTGGTATTCGAATCTGCGCGGAGCCACAGCGGACCAGTTGCGCCATCGCGAGTGATTCCTCACCATCGTTGGCTAGCCTACGAAAGTTTTCGTTGTGCTACGGCAAGTTTCGTAGTATCGTTGCCTCAGATGACTTCTCGCCGCGATCGACCGCCCGTGGCAATGCCAACCGCAGCCGAACTTGACATCCTTGCCGTGCTCTGGAGACTGGGAGCGGCGACCGTTCGGGAAGTTCATGACGAACTCGGTAAAGACAATCGCTACACCACGACATTGAAGACGATGCAGTTGATGACCGAAAAGGGCTTGCTCACGCGCAGCGAGCGCTTCGGATCGCACGTCTACCAGGCGAGTGTCCCAAAAGAGCAGACGCAGCGGCAGATCGCGGGCGATCTCCTGAAGAGGGCCTTCGGCGGTTCCGCTCGAAGCCTGTTGCTCGGCGCGCTTGCTGCACAGCCGGCTTCACGCAAAGAACTGGACGAAATCCGCGTCATGTTGGATTCCTTTGACCGGGAGAAAGGAAAGTCGTCATGAATGCCATGCAAATGATGGCCTCGCAGCCATGGGTGGAACGGCTCGGCATGACGCTGCTCCACTTCCTTTGGCAGGGCTTACTCGTCGCGATTGTCTATGCAGCCGCGCGGCGACGTGTGACACGCACGTCGGGCCCGCAGATACGATACCTGCTCGCTTGCGGAGCACTGGCAGCGATGATGGCGGCTCCGGTGATGACTTGGGAACTCATGCGACCGGCGGACGCAAGTCCGGAAGCCATGTACCGCATTCGAAGCATTCCGCCTGCCGTCTCGACCGCGGCTCCAGTTCCTGCCGCCACATTGCCCGATTCCATCCGCGCGACCGTGGCCGCCGCGCCATCGGAACTCTTCCTGTTTTGGATCGTACTGGTTTGGCTCGCTGGCGCGATCGTGTTCTGGGTTCGCCTGGCGGGAGGTTGGTTGATTGCCGCTCGCATGCGGTCCATGCTCGTGCGGCGCGCGCCGCCCGAATGGCAGGAGACTCTCAGGAAACTCGGAGCACAGATTGGTCTCGCTCGTTCCGTGAGGCTGCTCGTTTCCGCACTGGTGCAGGTGCCGACGGTGGTTGGCTGGTTGCGTCCAGTGGTTCTGGTTCCCGTGGGCGCGCTCGGCGGTCTTCCGGCCGAGCAGCTTGAGATGCTGCTGTTGCATGAATTGGCACACATCCGCCGGCACGACTATCTGGTTAACGTTTTGCAGAGCGTGGCCGAATCCTTGCTGTTCTACCATCCCGCGGTCTGGTGGGTATCGGGCCATATCCGCGCCGAGCGCGAACTGTGCTGCGACGATATAGCCGTGTCGACGAGCGGGAATCCGCTCGCGTATGCCCACGCGCTGGCTCAGTTGGAGTCATGCCGCCAGACGCAGTTGAGCGCCGCGATGGCAGCCAATGGAGGATCTCTCGCGAACCGCATCGCAAGGCTGCTCGGCCAGCCGCGCCCGATGGTTCCGTCCGGCCTGGGGCCGAGTTTGCTTGCGGCCGCTATCCTGCTGGCCGCCGTGGCATACGGATTGTTGGCTCAATCTACACGTCCCACGTTTGAGGTAGCTTCGATCAAACGAAATGTTTCGAACTGGAGCGATCCCACGCATCATCCGATGGGCGGTGGCTATCAACCCGGCGGCCGTCTGCGCTTAGTGAATTTACCCTTGACCGGGCTCATCCAGTTTGCGTATGCGGACCACGACTCCGCGCACTGGCTCCCGCTCCCGCCTTCCCAAATCGTAGGCGGTCCGGCCTGGGCCAAGACCGACGGGTACGATATCGAAGCCAGGCCGGAACACAAGACCGATCCGAAGCACATGTGGCTGATGCTGCAAACTCTGCTGGCCGACCGGTTCAGGCTGGCGCTCCACCGCGAGACGAGAGAACTTCCCGTCTATGATTTGGAGGTCGCAAAGAGGGGCCTGAAGCTGCCAGCGCCGAAAAACGTAGACTGCGTTTCTTTTCCACCCGGCACTCCGCCCCGGCAAGTCCCGGGGAAGGTGGACTGCGGCCATGTCGCAGGCTTTTTCGGGCTTGCACGAGGGTTGCTGCGCCTAAAGGGAAGCAGGATTCACATGAGGGATCTCGTCAGGGAACTGGCATCCATACTGGATCGCCCGGTGCTGGATAAGGTCGGCTTCACCGGAGAATTCGATCTGAATCTAAGTTTCACCTCGAGCGAAACATTAACGGGGATTCGGGACCTCGGGTCGGGCAGTTCCCTGCTTCCGACCGACTCGGATCGCCCAAGCTTCTTCACCGCATTGGAGGAACAACTCGGTCTGAGGCTTGTGCCGGCCAAGAGCCCGGTCGAAGTTCTTGTGATCGATCATGCGGAGCGGCCTTCCGCGAATTAGGTTGGCTGATTTGTTATTTAGACCGCTTTCACCAATTCCTGCCACTGCTCTATGCGTTCGCGCAGCAGTTTAGGCGTGGCCGGCTCGGGTAACAGGTCAGCGATCACGGCTACCGAGTCGGCTCCTGCGGCGAATACGGAGCGAGCGTTTTCGCGGGTGATGCCTCCGATCGCAACCAGCGGTTTTTCCAGCAGCGCGCGGCAGCGGCGGACTTCTTCGAGGCCGATCGTCGGATCGGGGTTGCGTTTCGATGCGGTCGAGAAGACGGGGCCGAGCGCGACATAATCTACCGGCTCGCCTCCGGCAGCGCAAAGCTGCGCCGGGTTGTGGCTCGAAAAGCCGATGACGGCATCCGAGCCCAGGATCTTGCGCGCGTCGCGAGGCGAAGGATCGTCCTGGCCAAGGTGGAGGCCGGCATCCAGCAGAGCCGCAAAATCGGCGCGGTCGTTGATAATCAGCGGCACTCCTTCTTCGCGGCAGAACCGTGCCACCTCGTTTGCGGCTTCATACAACTCGCGGCCCCAATGTCCTTTGTGGCGGATTTGCAGAATGCCCGCGCCGCCTTCTACAAACGCTCGGGCGGCGCTCTCGAGCGTGAGACCGCGAGCCAAAAGAGACTCCGTGTCGAGAATGGGATAAAGGCGCGGCAGCCGCATGACGACTGAATATGATAACAGTGCGCCACGCGCGCGATGGTAAAGTATTCGCATGCGAGTGGTCGCCTTTCGCCATACCCCCCTGGAAGATGTCGGCCTGATTGAGCAAGTCCTGGAATCGCGCGGAATCTCCTTGGAATTTGCCGATCTGTGCCGCGAAGACGCGCTCGTTCCCGATATCGAAGACGCTGCAGGATTGGTCTTCATGGGTGGCCCGATGTCGGCCAACGACGAATTCGATTATCTGCGCCGCGAGCAGGAATGGATCGCGCGCGCGGCCGATGAGCACAAGCCGGTTTTAGGCGTCTGCCTGGGCGCGCAATTGATTGCGCGGACACTCGGTGCGCGCGTATATCGTAATCAGGTGAAGGAGGTCGGCTGGTTCGACATTCACAAGACGGACGCCGCTGAGCGCGATCCGCTCTTCTCCCGAATGCGTGAAACCGAGACTGTTTTTCATTGGCACGGCGAAACGTTTGATCTGCCGCGAGGCGCGGAGTGGCTGGCGTATTCCGAGGCGTGCCGCCATCAGGCGTTTCGAGTGGGTGAGGGGATTTACGGGCTCCAGTTCCATCTCGAGATGACTCCCGAAATGATTACGGATTGGTGCACTCACGACGCCGCTTGTGGGGACAAGCGAGAGGCATCCGGGCCGATTGACGCTCACCAGAATACGCGGAGAACGGCTGAACTGGCCGAGGCGATGTTCGGCGAATGGTGCCGCCTGCTGTAAGCGAAGCGTCTCTTTATCCGGCTAGCATTTTGAAGGCCTGCTGCCAATCGTTTCAAGAAGCCGGGAAGGCGCACAACATGCAAAGGCTCCAACGCTCGCGCGGAGGCTCTGGCGCCTTCCGTGTGGTGAAGCCACTCCTGCACGTCCTTCTTATTTGGATCTCTGGTCCCCAGCATCGCCTACGGCGAGCTTGAGGAAACCGGCTCCGAGCGGTGCGGCCCACGTCTCCCGATCCTAAGACCCGATTCTCATCTCGCCTTCTCCCGGGTGCGGCGCCGAATTTCTTTAATTCCTGACACGATGCCGTGCAAATGCGTTCCATTCCGTACGAAATCAGGCAAAGTGCGGCTCATTAATGAGTGCCTGGATTGTGGGGCTTTGGGATAATTGGAATTGACTGCCGCCTCGGGGCAAAAATGGAAATAGAGCCGAACAATAGGGGAACCGGTGCGGGAATTGCGCGATCTCCGGAGGGTAAACGAATCTGCCCCAGGTGCGGATGGCATGACACGCGGCGTTCCCGCGCGAGAGGACCGCTGGATGTAGCGCTTTCAGCCGTGTGGGTATTACCGTTCCGCTGCCGGAGTTGCGGCCATCGTTTCTACCGCTTCGATAAGAATTCCGAGTAACATCAGTACCCTATTAAACCTTTTCTGTTCTCCCATTTGGGGGGATTGTATCTCTCTGCCCGTGACCGCAGAATGGGGCTCCATGTCTGCCCCGCCCAATCCGCGCCGGGTCCTGGTTGTCGAAGATCTGATGATCCTGAGATACCTGTCGGCGCTGCTGGGCCGGCGAGGCTACACGGTGACGAAAGCGGATGCCGCCACGGCGGCCGAAATGTTACGGACATCGCAGAGGCCGGACGTGCTCATCACGAATACGCCCGCCGATTTTGTGGAATTCGCCGGCACTATTCCGCTGCTTTATCTGGCCGCGTCGCCGGATACAATCGTGGCGGCGCAGTTTTCCCGTTGCCGTGTCGTGCGCAAACCATTCCAACCGGAAAAGCTGCTGGAAGCGTTGGCGGAGCTGCTCGATTAACATTTCCGGCGTGTGCGTATGATGGAGGCGATGGGCTTCTACTTGTGGGTGGATGGCGAGACGGCCTGGGCGCAAGGCAGCTATGAATACCGTCCCATGGGGACCGCGGTAATTGCCGCCTCCGACCTGTTCCGACAGCGTGATTTCCGTGCGCGGCGCCACCCCCAGATCCGTACTCCGGAGACCGCGGAGTACCTGGGGCAGTTCGCTTCACTGGGCCACGTAAACGCGGCACTGGTCGCGCGCCGCAAGGGCCGGCGCTAGGCTACTCGGCGCGGTCTAGCGCGGCGGCCGCGGATTGGATGGCCTCTCCCGCGTTTTCGAGAACCTTGCCCGCGCGCGCAATCTGCTCCGTCGCCTCGCTCCAATGTTTCTGCTCGATGCTCTCGCGGACGCCGGGCAGCGTCTTGACTCCGTAACCGGTGTAAAGTCCCGGCGCGTAAACCTGATTGCGATACCACGGGCGCCCCGGCAGTCCATCGGCAAGTGTGAGGGAACGGTCAACCGCCAGAAGGTGCATGTTGACTTCGCGCATAGAAGCAGAAGCGAGCGCGGCGCCTCCGTTTTGAGTGACGTGCGCCAACGCGCGCGAGTAGACTTCCGTGGCGCGTTCGAGTGCAGCCAGGCCATTATCGAGCGGCGCGAAATTGAGGAATGGCGGATCGGGTTCGCGGAGCGGGGCCACGGTCTTCTGGCGGGGATCTTCCAAGGCCGTAAAAAGGCCTTCTTCGATTTCGCGGTTGCGTTCCACGATGGCGATGCGCCGGTCACTCGCGAGTTTCTCCACCTCGGCGACATAGTGGCGAATGGTATCGGTGAAATCGCTGAAGTCGTAGGGCAGCAGCCCGGCCGAGGCCAGTTGCATCACAGCAGTACCGGCGGTTTCAGCGAGCGCCCGCCCATAGCGGAAATCGGAATCGGAGAAGTGCGTGAACCAATAGAAATCGTCATAGGCGGAGTGGTAAACGCCGGTTGCGCTTCCCTCGCCCGTGAAGCGGATATCCAGCGATGCGACTCCGAGGTGGTCGATGAAGGCGCTGTAATCGGAGCCCGACCCCAGCGCTTCGATGCGAAGATCGGAACGCACGCGCGGTTCGAGCCGCTCGGCCGGAGTGGCGCTAGGCGCCGGGTGCGCGATGCGATAAAACTGGACCCGCTTCCAAAGCGTCACGCCGCTTTCGGGATCTTCGATGTCACGCGCAATCGAGTTTACAAAGTGTTCGAGTGTATGCGAGCCGGAGACCGCGAGATAACCGCGCCCGCTGTTGTCCGAGTTAATGTAGACAGCGGCTTTGGAGGTCAATTCGGCCGCATGAGCTTCCACCCATTCGGTAGAGCCGAGCAGGCCTTGTTCTTCGCCATCCCAAACGCAAAACAGAATCGTGCGGGCGGGCTTCCAACCCTGCCGCAGCAGAGCGGCGAACGATCGTGCTTCTTCGAGCAGCGCGGCCGCGCCTGAAGTGGGGTCGTCTGCGCCATTGACCCAGGCGTCGTGGTGATTGCCGCGGATGATCCACTCATCGGGACTGGTCGAGCCGGGGATGCGCGCGATCACGTCGTAGACCGGCACAAGGTTCCAGTTGAATTGCGCCTTGAGGTGTACTTTGGCGGGGCCGGGTCCAATGTGATAGGTCAGCGGCAGCGAACCGCGCCACGGCTCCGGAGCTACCGGACCCCGCAGCGCAGCCAGCAGCGGCTGCGCATCGGAGTAAGAGAGGGGCAGCACCGGAATCTTGGTAAGCGTGGGTGCCTGGCTAATCGGAAGCCGCTTGGCGTCGGCCGTGGCGGCGATACCCGGCGTGAGCGGGTCACCCGGATAGACGGGCATATCCATGACGCTCCCACGCTGCGCGCCTTCCGAAGGCCGGTACGCGCCGGTGGGATACGCGTCGCCCTGGAAATATCCGTCCTCATGCGGGTCGGAATAAATGAGGCAGCCGATCGCGCCGTGCTCAGCGGCCACTTTAGGCTTGATGCCGCGCCAGGAACCGCCGTAGCGCGCAATGACGATGGCGCCCTTCACCGAGATGCCTAACCGTGCCAGTTGTGCATAATCGTCGGGCACTCCGAAGTTGACGTAGACCAGCGGTGCGGTCACGTCGCCGTCAATCGAGTAGGCGTTAAAGGGCGGCAGCGCCTCATCCTGCTGCGTGGAAGTCGAGTCGCCCGTAACGGGAGGCTCGCGCAGTTTCGCGGTAAAGTGCGTTGGCTCCACCAGTTCAACGACACGTTGCTTCGGAGTAGGGAATAGAACGCGGAAGCTTTCGATATGGGCGTCAAGTCCCCAGGACTTGAATTGCGAAAGTATCCACTCAGCATTAGCGTGATCGTAAGGCGAGCCAAGGTGATGCGGGTGCGCGGTCAGTCGCTGCATATACTGGCGCATCCTGGCCGGGTCGGGGAGTTCGCGGAATTTGGATTCCCATTCGCGTTCGGTGCGCGCGGCGGCGTCGGAGTATCCTGCGAGCGCGCCTGGTTCGGTGGCCGGGCAGAGGGGCGCGCCGAGCCCGAGGCAAAGCACAGCGATGACGGCATTCTTCATGGGTGGCGCTTATTTTACCGCGCGGTCGCGAACGAAGAGGAAAGCCTGGCACGCTACCCGCCCCAGTGCAAAACTCCAGGCTAAAGGCCCTTTTCCAGGCGGAGGGCCCAGGCAGCCAGGTTTTCGAGCAGCTTGCGAATGCGGTCGCGGGTGGCTTCGTCTGTGAGGTTGCCCTGGTCGTCGAAGCGCTGGGCGGCGTTTGAAATCATGATCTCGGGCTGGTTGATGGGGTGCATGTTCAAAAACACGAAGCACTGGCGGAGATGATATTGCGCCCGGGAGGTTCCCATGGCGCCAATCGAGGCGCCCATTACGGCCACCGGCTTGCCATTCCAGGCGCTGTCTCCATAGGGGCGTGATGCCCAGTCAATGGCATTCTTGAGCACGCCCGGGATGGAATAGTTGTATTCCGGAGTAACCAGCAGAATTGCTCCGGCCGCCCGGACACGCGACTTGAGCTGCACTACCTGAGCGGGTGGATTCTGTTCTTCATCTTGATTGAAAGCCGGAATTCCAGCCAGGTCGAAAATTTCGAGCGTGATACCGGAGGGCGCCAGGTGCTGTGCGGCTCGCAAAGTTGCGCGATTGTAAGACGCCTTCCGCAGGCTGCCGGCGATGCCGAGAATCGTGATGGGTTGGTCCATAACTCATTAAAGCGTGTTCGGGCCGGAACGGGGCATATTGCAGCCAGGCAAGCCGGCCTTGGTTGGCACACTGCCGGGCTTCAGTGGTGGCAAGTGCCCCGGGACAGGTATCATAAATACGAAAGACCCTTCATGCCGTTGAACGCCGACCCCGAAATGGGTATCAATAGCTGGCTCGAAGACGAGCTCTATCAACAGTACTTACGCGACCGTACTACGGTCGATGCAAGTTGGAAAGAAGTATTTGAGTCGCTCAAAGCGCGCGGGTCCAATGGGACCAAGAACGCGCCGGTGGTCATGGCGGGGTTGGCTCCCGCGCCGGAGCCGGGCGAGGCAGAACCGGTACAGCCCTTGCGTGGCGCTGCCGGCAGAATCGCGGAGAACATGACGGCCAGCCTGAGCATTCCGCTGGCTACTTCGCAGCGCGTGATCGCCGTGAAAGTGATGGATGAGAACCGGCGTATCATCAATCAGCACCGGGCTTTCTCAGGCGGCCGCAAGGTTTCTTTTACGCACCTGATCGGCTGGGCCATCGTGAAGGCGCTCGCCGATGTTCCCAACCTCAATCACGCTTACGGTGAGAAGGATGGGCAGCCGCTTCGCATTCTGCATCCCGCGATCAATCTGGGCATTGCGGTAGACGTGGCCGGCAAAGATGGGGCGCGCAGCCTGATGGTGCCCAACATCAAGAACGCCGGCTCGCTCAACTTCGAACAGTATCTGAACCAGTTCGACGACCTGGTGGCACGGGCGCGCACCAACAAATTGACGCCCGCCGATTTCCAGGGCACTACGATTTCGCTCACCAATCCAGGCACGGTGGGAACGGTGGCTTCGATTCCGCGGCTCATGATGGGGCAGGGCGCCATCATTGCGTCTGGCGCAATCGATTATCCGGCGGCATTCCGGGGAGCAGCGGAAGTAACACGTGCGGCGCTGGGCATGAGCAAGGTAATGACGCTCACCTGCACATACGACCACCGCATTATCCAGGGCGCCGAATCGGGCGCGTTCCTGGGCCGGGTGCAGGCTCTGCTCGACGGCAAGGACGGTTTCTACGAGGAGTTGTTCGCGCACTTGCGGATGCCGCACCAGCCGGCGCGCTGGGAAGCCGACAGCCAGCCGCTCCTGTTCTCCACCGCGGCCCGCACAGCGGATGTGGCTAAACAGACGGGCGTGATCCAGATGATCAACGCCTATCGCGTGCGCGGCCATCTGATCGCCGACCTCGACCCGTTGGGCGCGGAGCCGAGCTATCACGCCGAGCTCGACCCGGCGACTTACGGCCTCACCATCTGGGACCTCGACCGCGAGTTCTTTACCGGCAGCCTGGGCGAGGCCATGGGCCACGGCGAGCCCCGGCCGCTGGCTACGCTGCGGGAAATTCTGGAAATGCTGCGCCAGACCTACTGCGGCAAAATCGGCGCCGAGTATATGAACATCCAGGTGCCGGAGCAGAAGCGCTGGCTGCAACTGCGCATGGAGCCCGACGCCAACAACTGGCCGCTCGAAAAGGCGACGCGCGTGCGGATTCTGCGCAACCTGATCGAAGCGGAAGAGTTTGAGCACTTCCTGCACTCGCGCTTCGTGGGGCAGAAGCGGTTCGCGCTGGAGGGCGGCGAAGCGGCACTGGCGATTCTGGAGGAACTACTCGAGCGTGCTTCGGATAACAACGTCCACGAGTTCGTGATCGGAATGGCCCACCGCGGGCGCTTGAACATTCTGGTCAATGTGGTGGGTAAGGACGTCAAACACATCTTCTCGGAGTTTGAAGGAGAGATCGATCCAGCCAGCACGCAAGGCTCGGGCGACGTCAAATATCACCTCGGCGCCACCGGCGTGCGAAAGTTCGAAAGCGGAAAAGAAATCGTGGTTTCCGTCTCGCCGAACCCCAGTCACCTGGAGGCCGTCGATCCGGTAGTAGAAGGCATCGTGCGGCCGAAACAGGATCGCCTCGGCGACACCGCGCGTGAGCGGGTCATCCCGTTGTTGATTCACGGTGACGCAGCATTCGCCGGACAGGGCGTAGTGGCCGAGACGTTAAACCTGTCGCAACTGGAAGGCTACTGGACCGGCGGCACGGTTCACCTGGTGATCAACAACCAGATCGGCTTCACCACGCTGCCGGAAGGCGCACGGTCTACGCCGTACTCTACCGATGTGGCGCGCGGCGTACAAGCACCCATCTTTCACGTGAACGGCGACGATCCCGAAGCGGCCATCCGCGCGGCGGAGATGGCCTTCGATTACCGCCAGCGGTTCAAGAAAGATGTGGTGATCGACATGGTCTGCTATCGCCGCCACGGACATAACGAAGCCGACGACCCGAGTTACACGCAGCCGATTCTCTATCGCAAGATTAAGGAACACCCATCGGTAGCTGTGCTCTACGGAGAGCGCCTGGTGAGGGAAGGCGTGGTGAGTGCCGAGGAAGTGCAGGGCATGCGCAAGGCCGTCTCGCAGCGGCTCAGCGACGCTTACGACGCTTCGCAGAAACATGCCGAGCGCTACGAATTGCAGGAACTGAGCGCGGTTCCCTCAGAGGAAATCGGCAGCTATTGTCCGAAGACCTCCGTGACGCTGGACGCGATCGAACAAGTGATTGAGGGCAGCACCGTGTTTCCAGCCGATTTTCATCTGCACCCCAAGCTGCGCGGATATGTGGACCGCCGCCGCGACGCCATTGAAAAGGACAGGCCGGTGGATTGGGCCTTCGGTGAAGCGTTGGCTTTCGGCACACTGGTCCTGGAAGGGACGCCCGTGCGCCTCAGCGGGCAGGACTCCGGTCGCGGCACGTTCAGCCAGCGCCACCTGGCCTTCTACGATTCGGAAACCGGCAAGCGCTATGTTCCCATGCAGCATCTTTCGGCGGATCAGGCGCGGTTCGATGTGTTCGACAGTTCGCTCAGTGAGTATGCGGTGCTCGGATTCGAGTTTGGCTACAGCGTAGCCGATCCGCTGACGCTCGTCATATGGGAAGCGCAATTTGGCGACTTTGCCAACGGCGCGCAAATCATGATCGACCAGTTCGTGTCGAGCGCGGAATCCAAGTGGGGCCAGCCGAGCGGTCTCGTGATGCTGCTGCCGCATGGATACGAAGGGCAGGGCCCTGAGCATTCGAGCGCGCGCATCGAGCGCTACCTTTCGCTGTGCGCGGAGAACAACATGCAAGTGGTCAACTGCACCACGCCCGCGCAGTATTTCCATGTGCTGCGCCGCCAGATGCACGGCGGTCTCGACCGGCGCGGCACGCGCAAACCGTTGATCATCTTCACTCCTAAAAGCCTGCTGCGCCAGCCGCGCGCGGTTTCTCATATTCACGATTTCACTGCCGGCGGCTTCTCGGAAATCATACCGGATTCGCTGGTGCCGGATAACGCGCAGGTGTCTCGGGTCGTTTTCTGCTCGGGTAAGATCTACTACGACTTGCTGCAGGGCCGCGAGGGGCGCAAAGCGGATTACGCGGCGTTAGTGCGCGTGGAGCAGTTGTATCCATTCGCGGCCGATCAGGCGCGCGATATCCTGGCGCGCTATCCGGTGACAGCCGAAGTCGTCTGGGCACAGGAAGAGCCGCGCAATATGGGCGCTTGGCGTTTCATGCGGGAAGCGATTCGACCCCTGCTGGAGGAAACGCGGCGCGAACTGCGCTACGTGGGCCGCGCGGAAGGCTCCAGTCCGGCCACCGGCTCGGGCAAGCGTCACCAGCAGGAGCAAGCTGAAATTGTTAACGACGCACTCACTCCCGGAGCGATTTCGCAGACGCGCCGCGTGCGTGTGGTCGCACGGCGCAAGAAGTAATCCGGCGGTACCACGTTTAGAAAATCAGTACTAGAAAAAGTAGGGAAACGCCTGGTCTCGGAGATAGAGTAGAACCATGGCAAAATCCCAAGTCGACCGAATTTTCGAGCGAGCTCCGCTCGACTTCCTGCGGGCTTATACCATTTCTCCAGGGGACTTCACATCGATCAGCACAGGCTTCCTGAGTGCAAGGTCGATCTACGATCAAAAGCCGCACACGCAAGTTGGGGGCGCCGCGATCGATTCCACTTTGACGATCAAAGGATATTCCGATAAGGTAGCCTACACAACTCTCGAAGAAGTCGTCGACTTTACGGGCCAGCGGGAGATCAATGCTTACAAACTCTTCTTTCGTACCGCACAGGAAGTTGGCGCGAATGCCGATGACTATATTGCGTGCTGGTTTCTGCCCTGGGCTTCCAATCATCTGACGAAGATGAGAATTCCACCAAAGCTACCGCCGCGGCCCGGTGTGAAGTTCATCGATCCGGATATCTTCTTCACGGCGGCGATCAACGGATGCTCGGTCATGGTAGCGGGCGATCCGAAGTCGCCCATCATAACCCACGGTGGCACGGCTGACAGCCGCAGTAAGCTTTCGGAAGACAACGCCTTTCAGAATGGCAACGCGCGCCAGCATTGGCTCAACCTGTTCAAACAGGATTTAGCCAGAAGCGGAAACACCAGTCCGATTCTCGGCATCCACAAAGATGACTACATCAACTACGCTTTGACGGGCACGACGCGCGAGGCTGCTCAGTATGAGAAGTTTCTGGAAGACAATCGATTGCAGACGATGCGGATCGACTCAGTAAGGCCACAGGGCGCGGTATTCGGCCTCCGCGACGGCACAGGCGACTGGTCGTTCTATCTGCAGAAGAAGGTGACCATCACCTTCACGCGGCTGCGCAAAATCAAAAAGCTGATAGGCAAATCGAAGTACGAACCGGTGGAGATCCAAACCGGCCGGGTGCATACCAAGACGATCGATGGCAAAAAGGTGGATGTGCCGGTAGTTGCGCTGGATTCCAAAGTTGTTTCTTTCACGGTGGAGCTGGTCAAATTCTTCCCGGGAACCGGCACCGGCGCGGCAACCGCAATGGTAGATCCCGCCAGAATCAAAGCAGTCCTGGAATCCTACATGTAAACTGCGGGGCGTCAATCCTGGGTGCCTCGCAAAGGGATCGGGCCTTGAGATTCCATCCGCACTGCGATTGATCTTTTCGTGCGTCTCCGCACCGGATCCGCCCTTGCGCGGAGGCGCACATTCGGCGGCCCGCAAGTGCTTTACTCACCACCGTCTTGGTCACCAAAATAGGGAATGCTATTACTTGGTTATCGGACGGGGTCTGCGCCAGGCGGGTCGGCGTTTGCGGCAGAGATTGAAACTCCGCGAATCATCTCGCGGGTCGACAATGTGAAGGCTGCTCGGACGCTTCCAGTAGGCTCGGTCGTGGGCGATCTTCACGGCGGTCTGACATTTTCAGAAGCTGTCGCCGCGGCGCTCGAATTCCGAAGCTCCGGCGGATGGCAACAAGTTCGCACACCAGAAGGCGAAATCTGGACAGTGGTTCTGCTCGATCGCTGACTTCACAGTCCTTCTCCTCACCCACCACTCACGACTTGTGGTGCTACCATGCAAGCGGGGGCACACTGTCATGATCATCGGGGTTCCCAAGGAAATTAAGGACCATGAGACCCGGGTCGGTCTGGTGCCAAGCGGAGTCGGTGCACTGCGCGAAGCAGGGCACGAAGTCCTTGTTGAAACGCGTGCGGGCGAGGGCAGTTCGGTAAGCGACCGCGAGTTCATGCAGGCCGGCGCGGCGATCGTGCAAACGGCCGCCGACGTTTGGCGGAAAGCCGAACTCGTAGTGAAGGTCAAGGAGCCGCAGGAGCGAGAGTACGATTTCTTCCGCCCTGGCCTGGTGCTTTTCACTTATCTTCATCTGGCGCCTTTGCGTGAATTGACGGACCGCCTGCTTGCCGCCAAAGTCAACGGAGTCGCCTACGAAACCATCCGCGAAGCGGATGGCTCACTGCCTTTGCTGACGCCCATGAGCGAAGTAGCGGGCCGTATGTCCGTGCAAGTGGGCGCGCAGTATCTGGAAAAGCCCTATGGCGGGCGCGGACTGCTGCTGGGCGGCGTGCCCGGCGTGGCGCCGGCCAACGTGTTGATCCTGGGCGGCGGCGTGGTAGGAAGCAATGCGGCGAAAGTCGCGCTCGGCATGGGCGCGCACGTCACCATCATTGATCAGAGCCTGAGCCGGCTACGCGACCTGGATGATATTTTTAACGGCCAAGTTGTAACGCTGGCTTCGAATGCGTGGACTGTCGGCGAGAATGTGAAGACCGCGGACCTGGCGATCGGCTCCGTGCTGATTCCGGGAACATCGGCTCCGAAGCTGGTGCGGCGGCAGATGATCGCTAACATGAAGCGGGGAGCAGTAGTGGTCGATGTCGCGATTGATCAGGGCGGATGCTTCGAAACCGCGCGGCCCACCACGCACTCCGACCCGGTCTATACAGTGGATGGGGTCCTGCACTACTGCGTATCGAATATGCCCGCGGCGGTGCCGCACACTTCCACGTTTGCCCTGACCAATGCCACGTTTCCTTACCTGCTCGAACTCGCGAATCGCGGTCTGGAGGGCGCTTGCGAGAAGCATCCGTCGTTGCGCGAGGGAGTCAATACCTACAATGGGTATGTAACGCACGCCGGCGTGGCTCGTTCGCAGGATCGCCAGTGGCACGAGCTTGCAGCCGTGGAGTAAGCTGCTCTACATGACGGCCGAAGCGCCCGCGCTGCCGCTGACGGCGCTGTCCGAAGACGAGCGGCTCTTTCAAAACACAATCCGGCAATTCGCGCGCGAGCAGGTCGCGCCGCACGTGCGCGCCATGGATGAGGCTGGCGAATTCCGCAAGGATCTGATCCACCGCTTCTTCGAAATGGGTCTCATGGGCATCGAGATCCCGGAAGAATACGGCGGACAGGGCGGCACGTTCTTTCAAGCAGTGCTCGCGGTGGAAGAGCTGTCGGCGGTGGATCCATCGGCAGGCGTTGTGGTGGACGTGCAGAATACCATCTGCAACAATGCTCTGCTCCGCTGGGCCACTCCGGAGCAGAAGGCGCGCTATCTGCCGCGCCTGGCCGGCGATCTCTTGGCGTCCTACGCACTTTCTGAAGCCGGCTCCGGCTCGGATGCGTTCGCCATGGCGACCCGCGCCGAACAACGCGGTGATCACTTTCTGCTCAACGGGCGCAAGCTGTGGATCACCAATGCGGCCGAGGCCAGTTTTTTCCTGCTGTTCGCCAATGCCAATCCCGAAGCGGGTTACAAGGGAGTGACGGCGTTCTTGATCGAGCGCGGTTTCGAAGGATTCCGCGTCGGAAAAAAGGAAGACAAGCTGGGCCTGCGGGCTTCTTCGACCTGCGAACTCCTGCTGGACAACTGCCGCGTGCCGCGGGAGAACGTTCTGGGCGAAGTCGGCAAGGGCTACAAGATCGCGATTGAAACGCTCAACGAGGGAAGAATCGGGATTGGAGCCCAGATGATCGGTTTGGCCCGCGGGGCGCTGGAGCATGCCGTTGCCTATGCGCGCCAGCGGAAGCAGTTCGGGAAGCCCATCGGGGAGTTCCAGGGCGTACAATTTCAATTAGCGCGCATGTCCACGGAACTGGAAGCGGCCCGCCTGCTGGTTTACAATGCCGCGCGCTTGCGGGATGCCGGGATGCCATTTCTGAGCGAAGCCGCGATGGCGAAATATTACAGCTCCGAAGTGGCCGAAAACGTGGCCTCGCGCGCTATCGAAGTTTTCGGAGGCGTGGGGATCACCAAGGATTATCCGGTGGAAAAGCTCTATCGCGACGCCAAGATCGGCCGGATCTACGAAGGCACCACCAATATCCAATTGGCGACCATTGCGAAGAAACTGTTGGGCAATTGAGTTCGTCACAGTAATGAGGGAAGAATGCGCGCAGTTACTTTATTGACGGTTCTGGGCGTCGCCGTATGCCTGCCAGGCTGGGCGGCCGACAATGCCGGCACAACGGCGACAGCCAACGCCGCCTCGGTGGCTACCACCCCGAGCAACAGCACGGCTCCCTCTGTCGATCCGCAGACGATCATCAAGGAATTCGCCGCCAAGGAAGCGGAGTTCGCCGAGGCGCGAAACAACTACACGTACCGCCAGACTGTTCGAATTGAAGAATTGGACCCCAGCGGCAATCCGACAGGCGGCAAGTACGAGATGGTGGAAGACATCATCTTCTCGCCGGAAGGCAAGCGCGTGGAGAAAGTGGTTTACGCGCCCGTGCCGACGCTGCGGAACATTCTGCTCACCCCCGAGGATGAAGAGGACTTGCGCAATGTGCAGCCCTTTGTGTTGACGACTTCGGAAGTCCCTGAGTACGAGATCAACTATCTCGGCCGCGAAAAGGTGGACGAGATCGGGACCTATGTATTCTCGGTGAAACCCAAGAAGCTGGTACAGGGCAAGCGTTACTTCGAAGGCCAGATCTGGGTGGATGATCGCGACCTGCAGATCGTCAAGACCTACGGGAAGGGCGTCGGCGTCATCAAGCACAGCAAGGACAACCAATTCCCGAAGTTCGAAACCTACCGCCAGCAGATCGACGGCAAATACTGGTTTCCCACCTACACGCGCGCGGACGATACGCTGCACTTCGAAGCCGGGCCGCAGCGCATCCGAATGATCGTTAAGTATGAGAACTACAAGCGTTACCAGGGTTCGGCGATCATCAAATACGGCGGCGTGGTGAACGACAACCAGCAGACTCAGCCGCAAATGCAGCCACCGGCACAGCAGGAACCGAAGAAGCCGTAAGGACAATAGCTTAGCGTCGGGAGCCGTGCTACCATCCGGAGTAATGGCGGGGACAAGTTTTGCGCCTGCCCCGCCTAGGAGTTAATTCCGGTTCCGGATGTCCAGCCAGGGAGCGTCAGGATTTCATCACGGATCGTAGGTGGTTGTTGTGCCTCTTTCGAGCCATTGCGAGGGCCCTGTTGTAACTTTATTATCAGTAGTATCGCCTGTTCTGAATACGAATATGTCTATACCAGCCTCCCGGGAGCTTGGACTGTCTCGGGGATTGTCTAACCGCCTTCTGATTCTTTTACTTACCGCGTGTGTTGCGCTCTTCACGGCTTGCAGTGGCACCACCGAGACGAGTTCCGCTCCAAAGGGTAAGGGTCGCAAGAAAGGGATGGGCGGAGATGTACCCGTAACGGTGGCGGTAGCGGCGCACCGCGACGTTCCCGTGGAAATCGAAGTCATCGGAAACGTTGAGGCGTATTCCACGATTTCGGTCAAGGCGCAGGTTGGTGGAGAACTGACCCACGTTTATTTCAAAGAAGGCGATTACGTCAAGAAGGGCGACCTGCTCTTCACCATCGATCCGCGACCGCTGGAGGCTGCCCTGAATCAGGCGATTGCCAATGTAGCGCGCGATCAAGCCTCGCTGGGGCAGGCACAGGCCAACCTGGCGCGGGACGAAGCGCAAGCCCGGTATGCGGAGTCGCAGGCCACCCGCTACAGCCAGTTGTTCCAAGGCGGGATCGTTTCCAAGGACCAGGCCGAGCAATTGCGTGCAAATGCCGACGCCGTTTCGCAAGCCGTGGCGGCGGATAAAGCGGCCATTGAAAGCGCGCAGGCTAACATCGGGGCCAGCAAGGCCACGGTAGAAAACGCGCGCGTGCAACTCAGCTACACCAACATCCGCTCGCCGATTGATGGGCGCACGGGCGTGCTCAACGTCAAACAGGGTAACGTAGTGACGGCGAACACGGTGGACCTGATGACCATCAACGAATTACGGCCGGTTTATGTGACGTTCGCAGTGCCCGAAGCACAGTTGCCGGCCATCAAGCGCTACATGGCCGTGCATCAACTGGAGGTCCGTGCGCAGCCGCAGGATAACGCTGCGGCGGCTTCGGTCGGGACGCTCACGTTCGTCGACAATAGCGTCGACATGACTACCGGAACAATCAAGCTCAAAGGCACGTTCCAGAACGAAGATCGAAGGCTGTGGCCCGGAGAATTCGTCCGCGTCACCTTGCGGCTGACTACGCAGCCAAATGCCGTGGTCGTGCCGAATCAGGCAATCCAGACCGGGCAGGACGGTTCGTTCGTGTATGTCGTCAAGCCGGACCGTACGGTGGAATCGCGGCCGGTGAAAACCGGTGTCCGCGCGGATCAGGATATGGTGGTCAGCGAAGGACTGGAAGCCGGCGAGACCGTAGTGACGGAGGGGCAGTTGCGGCTGGCGCCCGGAAGCCGCGTCGTGATCCGCACCGGGCGCGGCGGGCAAGGCGCGCAGGGCGCGCAAGAGGGACAGGACAACGGCGTGCTGCCGCGCACCTAGCGCGGCGCCGGTTGCCGCTTCCCCGCGGAGACGCGTGAGCAAGCGGCTGCGAGGGGAAGGGGGCTCGACTTGAACATCTCGGAAGGCTTTATCAAACGCCCCATCGCGACCAGTCTGCTCATGCTGGGAATCGCGCTGTTCGGAGTGATTGCTTACCGCGCCTTGCCGGTAAGCGACATGCCCAATGTCGATTACCCCACGCTGACGGTTTCAGCCAGTCTGCCGGGCGCGAATCCGGACACGATGGCGCAATCCGTGGCGACGCCGCTCGAACGCCAGTTCACGACGATTGCCGGTCTGGATTCGATGGTCTCCAACAGTTCGCAGGGCTCGAGTGCCATCACGCTGCAGTTCGACCTCAGCCGCGATATCGATGGCGCTGCCGTGGATGTGGAGACGGCGATCGCTGAAGCGATGCCATTGTTGCCGCCGGGGATGCCGACGCCCCCCTCCTTCCGGAAGATGAATCCATCGGATTCGCCGATCCTTTTTCTGGCCATTACTGCCGACAGCACTCTGCCGATTTACGATCTCGACGAGTATGCTGAGCGCATAATCGCGCAGCCTTTGTCGATGGTGGATGGTGTTGCCCAAGTGCAGGTCTACGGCGCGCAGAAGTATGCGGTTCGCGTACAGGTGGATCCCAACAAGCTGGCGGCTGTGCAGATTGGACTTAACGAAGTCGATCAGGCTATTCAGAACTGGAACGTCAACATCCCCACCGGCACGCTCTACGGTCCACACAAAAACTATAATATCCAGGCCAACGGCCAACTGATGCGGGCGGCCGACTACCGCCCGATAGTTCTGGCCTATCGCAAAGGCGTACCCATCCGGCTGGAGCAGGTGGCCCACGTTTTCGATAGTGTCGAAGACGATAAGACCGGCACTTGGCTGTATGGCGCCGATTTCGGGGGCGACGCGCGGCAGGGCGTCAACCTGGCCATTACGCGGCAGCCGGGGAGCAATACGATTCAAGTCGCCGACGCAGTGAAGGGGCTCCTGCCGCACCTGGAATCCGGCTTGCCGCCTTCCGTCAAAGTATTCATTCGCGGAGACCATTCCAAGAACATTCGCCAAGCGTTTCGCGACGTCCAGTTCACGATGGCGGTGACGCTGGCGCTCGTGATCATGGTGATTTTCCTGTTCTTGCGCAACGGGTCGGCGACGCTCATCCCCGCCATGGCGCTGCCTTTTTCTATTGTGGGCACGTTTTCGGTGATGTATCTGCTGGGTTACAGCCTCGATAATTTTTCGATGATGGCGCTGCTCTTGTGCATAGGATTCGTCGTAGATGACGCAATCGTGATGCTGGAGAATGTTGTGCGCCATATCGAGCGCGGCGAAACGCCGCTGCAGGCCGCGCTCTCCGGATCGCGGGAGATCGGCTTTACGATCATTTCGATGACGATCTCGCTCGCGGCCGTGTTCATCCCGGTGCTTTTCATGAGCGGCATTCTGGGCCGGCTCTTCCGCGAATTTGCCGTGACCATCTGCACCGCTATTCTGATTTCGGGCATGGTGTCGGTGAGCCTCACGCCGATGCTGTGCAGCCGATTCCTTCGCGTGTCGAAGCAAGTCAGCCGCAATGTGCTGTACCGGGCGACCGAGAAGTTGTTCGATATTTCCCTGCGGATTTATGGGCGCAGTTTGACTTGGGTTCTAGCGCACCGGCCGGTAATGCTCGCAGTGTTTTGCATCGTGCTGGTTGCTACCGGTTATCTGTATGTGATCGCGCCCAAGGGCTTTATTCCCGACACGGACAATGATCAGTTCCAGGTAACTACGGAGGCAGCTCAGGGTACCTCGTACTACCTGATGAAGAAGTACAACGACCGCATCGCGCGCGTGCTGCTGTCCGATCCCGACGTCGAAACTCTGATGGTGAGCACCGGCGGCGGCTGGGGCGGGTCCGCGGGCAATACAGGACGCGCCTGGGTATACCTGAAGCCGCGCCGCGACCGCGAGGCCGGCGTTACTGACATCGTCAACCGGCTGCGGCCGAAAGTGTCCCGATTCCCCGGCGTCAATGTCTTCATGACCATTCCGCAGGCGATTCGGGTGGGCGGCCACATGTCCAAGAGCGGCTACGATTTCACCTTGCAGGGTCCGGATACGCAGGAACTGTACCGCCAGGCGCAGCAGTTCGAGCGTGTTGTGGCAAAATTGCCCGGCCTGGTGGATGTATCGAGTGACCTGCAGATCAAGAACCCGCGGATGAATGTGGAAGTGAACCGCGACAAAGCGGCGGCTCTGCATGTGAACGTCAACAGTGTGTCGACGGCGCTCTATGACGCCTTCGGACCGCAATTGGCTTCGACCATTTACGCGCCGAACAACCAATATCGGGTTTTGCTCGAATTGCTGCCCGAGTTCCAGCAACATGCCGACGCGATGTCGAAGATCTTCCTGAAGTCCGACACGGGACAGATGGTGCCGTTGAGCGCGGTAGCTACACTGCGAGCTGATGCCGGCCCACAGAGCATTCCGCATTCCGGCCAGTTGCCCTCAGTGACCGTGTCATTCGCGCTTAAACAGGGTTTTTCCCTCGGCGACGCGACCTCGGAAATTGAGGAAGCCGCAAAGAACAACCTGCCGCCCACCATCAGCGCGAGCTTCCAGGGGACGGCGAAGATTTTCCAGGATTCAATGAAGAACCTGGGTCTGTTACTGCTTATCGCGATCGCCGTCGTCTACATCGTGCTCGGCGTGCTCTATGAGAGCTACGTTCATCCGATCACGATTCTTTCGGGGCTGCCTTCGGCGGGATTCGGCGCGCTGCTGACGCTGATCATCTTCCACGTGGAGGTGAGTATTTACGCCTTTGTGGGGCTGATCATGCTCGTCGGCATTGTGAAGAAGAATGCCATCATGCAGATCGATTTCGCGCTGGAGGCCGAGCGCAAGGAAGGCAAGAATCCGCATGATGCGATTTTGGAAGGCTGCATGATCCGCTTCCGGCCGATCATGATGACGACGATGGCGGCGTTTCTGGGCAGTGTGCCGATCGCGCTGGGTTGGGGCGCGGGCGGGGAAGCCCGGCGTCCGCTCGGTCTGGCCGTGGCCGGCGGACTGGCGTTTTCCCAGTTGTTGACGCTCTTCCTGACGCCGGTAGTTTATACCTATATGGCTTCTGTAATGGAGTGGTGGAGAGCAATGAAAGCGCGCAAGGCCCTGGCCCCGGCGATGCAAGCTGGAGATTAACGGATGAATATCTCCCAGACCTTTATTGAACGTCCGATCGCCACCAGCCTGCTGATGGGTGCGATTGCGCTATTCGGAGCGGTGGCTTACCGGTCACTGCCGGTGAGCGACCTGCCGAACGTGGACTTCCCCACGCTGCTGGTGACGGCGAGCCTGCCGGGAGCAAGCCCGGAGACGATGGCGTCCGCTGTAGCGACGCCGCTCGAAAACCAGTTCTCCATGATCGCGGGCTTGAACTCGATGACTTCGAGCAACTCGCTCGGCTCCACGCAGATCACGCTCGAATTCGACCTCAGCCGGAAACTTGAAGGCGCCGCGGTGGATGTGCAGGCCGCGATCACACAGGCTTCGCGCATGCTGCCGCCGGGCATGCCCACGCCGCCGACTTTCACCAAGGTGAATCCGGCCGATCAGCCGATTCTCTACATTGCGCTGACATCGCCCACGCTCCCGCTCTATACACTCGACGAATATGCGGAAACACGGATCGCGCAGCGGATTTCGATGATCACTGGCGTGGCGCAGGTGCAGGTGCTGGGCGCGCAGAAGTACGCCGTCCACGTGCAGGTGGACCCGCACGCCATGGCGACGCGGCAGGTGGGAATCAACGAAATCGAAACAGCGTTGAAGAACTGGAACGTGAACCTGCCGACCGGCGCCATCATCGGTCCGGAGCGTTCATTCACCTTGCAGGCCACCGGCCAGTTGACGAGCGCTGCCGAATTCCGCCCGCTGGTGGTGGCTTATCGGAATGGCTCGCCCGTCCGGCTTGAAGAGATCGCCAACATCATCGATAGCGTGGAAGATGATAAAACCGCGTCCTGGTATTACACGCATAACAACAACTCACGTTCCATCATCCTTGCCATCCAGCGCCAGCCGGGCACCAACACAATCGATGTTACCGACGGCGTGAAGGGTCTGCTGCCCATGTTCAAGGCCGAGCTGCCGCCTTCGGTCCACATGGACATTCTTTACGACCGTTCCGACATGATCCGCGAGTCGTTCAACGACGTAAAGTTCACCATGATCCTGACGCTTGGCCTGGTCGTCGCGGTCATCTTCTTCTTCCTGCGGAACCTTTCGGCGACCATCATTCCCAGCCTCGCGCTGCCGTTTTCGATCATCGGCACCTTCGCCGTGATGTACATGCTCGGCTACAGTCTGGACAACCTGTCGATGATGGCGTTGATTCTATCGATAGGATTCGTCGTGGATGATGCCATCGTGATGCTGGAGAATATCGTCCGGCATATCGAAATGGGCGAGCGGCCGATGGTGGCTTCCTTGCGCGCATCGCAGGAAATCGGCTTCACCATCGTCTCCATGACGCTGTCGCTGGCGGCCGTATTCATCCCCGTGCTGTTCATGGGCGGTGTGCTGGGGAGGCTCTTCAAGGAATTCGCAGTCACCATCTGCGTGGCCATTCTCATTTCGGGTGTGGTCTCCGTGACGCTCACTCCGATGCTCTGCAGCCGGTTTCTGCGAACCTCTGAAGAAGGACACCGCGGCTGGTTCTATCGAATCACGGAAAAATTCTTCGACGGAATGCTGAGCGCCTACGATCGCACGCTACAGTGGGTGCTGCGTTTCCGGCCCGTGACTATGGCAGTCTTCGTGATCGTGCTGGGCGCGACGATGTACATGTTCGTCACGATTCCGAAAGGCTTCATCCCGGACCAGGACACCGATCAGATGCTGGCGATCACCGAAGCCGCGCAGGGAACTTCCTACTACCAGATGTCGCAGTACCAGCAGAAGATTGCCGCGGTGGTGGCGAAAGACCCGAACGTTGCCTCCCTGATGTCAAGCATTGGCGGTACCACGGCTTCTACACTCGGCGGCCCCAATTACGGCGAACTGGTTGTGCATTTGAAGCCCCGGAACCAGCGCGCGCTCGGCGTCGACGACGTCATCAAGGAGCTGCGGCCCAAGCTGGCGGGCTTTCCCGGGCTGAAGGTTTACTTGCAGAATCCGCCGGCGATTCAGATCGGCGGGCAGGTGACCAAGAGCTTGTACCAGTTCTCCATGCAGTCACCCGATAAGGATACGCTCTACGCCGCAACGGCCAAGCTACAGAAGGACGTGGAGCAGATCCCCGGAGTAGAGGACGTCACTAGCGACGTAGCGATTACCACGCCGCAAGTGAATGTAAAGATCGATCGCGACAAGACGGCCGCGATGCAGGTGAACGCCAATCAGATCGAAAACGCGCTCTACGATGCTTACGGCCCGCGGTGGGTCTCCACCATCTATGGTTCGGTGAACGAGTATAAAGTGTTGCTGGAACTCGAGCCGCAGTATCAGGCGGACCCGGATGCGCTTTCGCTGCTCTATTTCAAGAACAGCAATGGCGCTCTGATCCCGCTCGATACGATGGCGAAGATCACTTCAGACACCGGTCCGCAGGCAATCAACCACTACGGCCAGCTTCCCGCGGCGACGATTTCCTTCAACTTGAAGCCGGGCGCGGCTCTGGGCGCGGTGGTCTCGCAAATTCAGGATCTGGCGAATAACCAGTTGCCTGCTACCATCAGCACGAATTTCCAGGGTGCGGCCGAAGCCTTCAAGAGTTCGCTGACGAATCTCTGGGTCCTGCTGATCATCGCCATCCTGGTGGTCTACATCGTCCTCGGCATCCTGTATGAGAGCTACATCCACCCGCTGACGATTCTTTCGGGACTTCCTTCAGCGGGATTCGGCGCGCTACTGACGCTGGTGCTCTTCCATATCGACTTGAACATTTACGCGTTCGTGGGTTTGATCATGCTGATCGGCATTGTGGAGAAGAACGCGATTATGCAGATTGACTTCGCGCTCGAAGCCGAACGGCAGCACGGTGCAAAGCCGATGCAGGCCATCTATGAAGGATGCCTCATCCGCTTCCGCCCGATCATGATGACCACGATGGCGGCGCTGCTGGGCGCGGTACCCATTGCGCTCGGATATGGCGCCGGCGGTGAGGCGCGGCGTCCGCTAGGCCTGGTGGTCGTTGGTGGATTACTCTTCTCCCAATTGGTGACACTCTATCTGACTCCGGTGTTCTACACCTACATGGCCGCCGTTCAGGAGCGCTTGCAGGCGCGGCGCCGGGTGAAAGTCGAGCCTAAGGAAGCACCCGTCGCGGGATAAGCCACGCGTTTCGCAAGGCCTGATTCTCCCGCGTTCATGGCGAAGGCGGATGCTCACGGGTCCCGTCAAGGAAGCCGGATGCTGAGGCGTCGGTCGGCTTGGCTCGTTAGGAATTACTTCTTCGATTGCAGTTCCGCCTGCAGTTGGCGGTAGGCGGTCTCTTCGTAGTTCGTCTTCAAACGTTGCCGGCTATCGGTGGGCGGGTTGCCCGGGTTGGGACCCTCGCGCTTCACCGCCAGTTCCAGCATGGATGCGGCTTCGGTATCGTTCGGACTGCGCTCCAGTACCTTGCGAAAACTCGCTGCGGCGGCGTCGAACTGGTCGGCGCGCCATTGGGTGCAGGCAAGATTGAAATAATAATCGGGGTCGGCATCGTCCCCTTCAATCGCTTTGCGAAAATTTGCCAGCGCCGCGGCCGTATCGTTGCGCCGCGACTGAGCCGCCCCCAAGTCATTGTAGACCTCATTGAGCGGAACTTCGGCGACTACAGTCTGAAAGGACTGCACGGCTCCGTCGAAGTCGCCCATGTGATAGCGGCTGAGTCCCAGGAAGAATTGAGCTTCAAAGTAACGCGAGTCAGACCGCTTCACGCGATCAAACCAGTTCGCGGCGATCTTGTAGTCTTTCTTCTCCCAATAGATTTCCCCCAGTTGGAAGCAGGGCTGCGAGTAGTTTGGATCGAGGCGCGCCGCTTGGGTGAAGAAATGGTGCCGCTGTTCCGCGGATTGGGTCAACAGCCCCCGAACGTAGCTTTCTACGGCATCGATGCGCACCGGCGGACGGTCTCTGAGAAACTGCTGCTCGCTCGGTGCGGTCTTAGGCATGAGTGAGTTGAGTACCTGCCATGAGAGGTGAACCTCGAGAGCGGCGAGGTCTTCGAGTGCGCCCGTTTCGCTGAACTCCGGACCCTGGCGCATATGTTTGAGGTCGATGATTCGCACCGTAAGGCTGAGTGAACTCTTCAGCCGGTCCTTACCGGCGGGCGCGGGCTGCAACTGATAGTAGCCGTAAACCACCTTGGAAGCATCGAGCGCTTCTCCGATTTTGATGATGGAAGCGTGCGTCAGTTCCGCGCCGGGACGCAGAGACAGACGCCGGTAGCCTTCCAGCCGATCATCGCGATCCAGTATGAGCACGCCGCCCGAAGCGAGCGAGTCTCCCACGGTTTCGGCTATGCTCTCGCCGATCCAGTCCAGATCGGCTGCGTGGGTATGATTGAAAAACGGAAGAGCCAGGACAGTTTCCGCACGAAGGACACCGCCTGCCAGCAGTGCCAGGACCAGAAGACGCTGCATCAACTTTCAGTGTAGCAGCGGTGGCGGGGCGGGAAGGCGTAAGGCCCGCCCCGCGCACGGGCGGTCACTCATTGAAGACAAGTTTGGTCTTAGTGCCGCCAAGATGGATTTCCTGAACGTGCATTTTACCGTCGCCGTTGGTGAATCGCACAGAGGTCGTGTTGTATTTGTTCTCGACCGATTCCACTTTCACGGGCGCCTGAGCCTTCGACTTGCCGTCCGTGAGCACCGCATTCTGATCGACCACTTCCACCTTGTAGTCCCCCGGTTTCAATTCCGTGTTTCCGAGCAGTGCGGCCTGGTACAGAGTCACGTTGTACGATTTTGCGCTCGCTATCGCCAGAGCAGCGACCGCGAAAGCGAGCAGAAGTTTCCTATTCATCGGGTAATCCCCTCCTAACGTAATTCGTTGTTTATGTTTTGGATGATTGTGACTACATCGGATAATACGAACGAAGGGGAGAAACGTTCCGCGCAATTTTACGAAGATCGTGTTAAAAACCTTCTCACGGCTTCCAACGCGGCAGAAACAATCTGCGGATCGTCTCCGAAACCCCGCAGCCACTCGATGCCCGCTTCGCGGCGAAACCACGTAATCTGCCGTTTGGCGTAACGCCGTGTATTGCGCTGCGCATAGAAGACAGCTTCTTTCGGAGTGAGTTCCCCGTTCAGCAATTGCAGTGCTTGTTTATATCCGTGCGACTCGAACGGTTTAGCAGCGGCAGTGAAGCCGCGCGCGAGTATCCCCGTCACTTCCTCGGGCAGTCCGTTTTCGAACATCTCCCGGCATCGAAGATCCAGCCGCTGGTAGAGCGCGTCGCGGTCCGGAAGAAGCCCTAATTTGAGTGTGCGATAACCCTGCAAAGCGTCGCGTCCTTCCTGAAAAAGTTCGGAGACGGGCCGCCGGCTGAGCAGGCAAACCTCGAGCGCGCGCATCACCTTCGGTATGTCATTGGGATGAATCCGCTTGGCTGCCGCAGAGTCAAAGCGGCTCAGCAGGCGGTGAAGCGATCCGGGCCTGCGGGCGTGCCGAGCGGCGAGCCGGTCGCGCAATGCCTGGTCGCGCGTAGGCCCGGCAAACAGGCCATCGAGCAGAGCCCGGAGATAAAAGCCGGTGCCACCAGCGAGGATGGGCAGGTGGCCGCGCGCCGAAATTCCGGCGATAGCCTGGCGCGCCAGCCGGGCGTACTGGCCGGCGGTGAAGACCGCATCCGGATCAACGATATCAATCAGATGGTGTGGGATGCCCCGCCGCTCGGCAGGGGGCAGCTTGGCTGTGCCGATATCAAAGTGGCGATACACCTGGAGCGAATCGCAGTTGACAATTTCACCATTGAAGACCTCGGCTAACGCGAGCGCAAGGCTGCTCTTTCCGGAGCCGGTTGGTCCGGAAACTGCAACCATTGGCAGTTCGGGTGCGTCAGTATGAAGTGCCCGGGTCTGGCCAGGTTGCTGCCATTCGTGAGGCGTGCCTGGTATGGTCGCGTCTCGCAGTAAACCCTCGTTATACAATGAAAAGGTGATCTTCGACTGGAACTGTGCATCTCGATCGGTCGAAAGAGAGTAGAACTCCATGATTCGCTCAGCCAAGGCTTTTTTTTTGGTGACATCCCTGGGTTGCGTGTGCTTCGCGCAGAGCCAGAGTGCAACTGCCAATCCGCCGGCCAATAATGAAGCCGGCGCCTATTACAACTTTGCCATGGGCCGCCTGTATACGGAACTTGCAGGCACCTACGGGAATCGGAGCGATTATGTTTCGAAGGCAATTGAACATTACCAGGCAGCGCTAAAGCTGGATCCATCCGCTGACATGATCCTGGAGGAGCTCACGGATTTGTACATACAATCCGGGCGTCTGCGTGACGCGGTTACCGAAGCACAGGATCTGATCAAGCAGAATCCCGATAACCTGCAGGCGCACCGCATGTTGGGACGAATTTATACCCGCATGATCGGAGATACGCAGCAGGGACGAATCAACGAGGAGATGCTGCGCCGGGCTACCGAGCAGTATCAGCAGATCACACAAAAAGATCCGAGCGACGCGGAGAGTTGGGTGATCCTGGGAAGGCTGGATCGTGTAGCGAATGATTCCCCGGGTGCCGAGAACGCCTTCAATCAGGCGCTCAAGGCCGACCCGAAGAATGGCGATGCGCTGGTTGGCCTGGCGATGATGTACATGGACCAGGGCGACAGCAAACGCGCGATCGACAAGCTGAAGAGTGCGACCGATCAGAACCCGGATGAGCAGACTCTGGCCGCGCTCGCCAAGGCTTACCGCGACACGCGCGATTATAAAGACGCTGCCGAGACGATGAAGCGCGCGCTGGCCATCGATCCGAGTGACGACCGCCTGCAGAGAATGCTGGCCGAGGATTTGCTCGCGTCGAACCAGTACGACGACGCTCTCAAGATCTATCAGGGGCTGGCGTCTGATGATCCTCAGGACGCTGAATCCCTGTTCCGCATGGCCGAAATCTATCGCGTGCGCCGCGAATTCGATAAGGCGCAGGACGCGCTCACCAAAGCCAAAGCGGCCGATCCAGATAACCTCGATATCCGCGACGAAGAAGTGAAGCTGTTGGAAGCCCAAGGCAAGGACAAGGAAGCGATCACGGCTTTGAAGAGCCTGCTCACCGATACCGAGCGGAAGACGTATTCACCGGCGCAAACCGCGAACCGCGCGATGTTCCTGCAGGAACTCGGCGCTCTGTATCGCAATGCCGGGCAGTACCAGCAGGCCGTTGACACGTTCCGCCAGATCTCGGTGCTCGATTCCGATAGCTCGCCGCGCGTGAGCGTCATGATCATTGATACCTATCGCGCCGCCAAGGATTATGACAATGCCAAGCGCGAAGCGGATGCGGCCGTACAGAAGTATCCCCAGGACCGTATGGTCCACCTGGCGCATGCTTCGCTGTTGGCGGACATGGGCAATATCGATCAGGCGGCCACTGAGGTTCGCGGCTTGCTCGACGGTAAGAACGATGTTCAGACACAACTGGCGCTGGCGGAAGTTTACGAGAAGGGCAAACGCTTCACCGATATGGGCAAGGCCCTGGATGATGCGGCCAAGCTTTCGCCCTCCAAGGACGATGAAGAGACCATCCACTTCATGCGCGGCGCCATGCATGAGCGCTTGAAGAAGTACGATGCCGCCGAAGCTGAGTTTCGGAAGGTACTGGAAATCGACCCGGATAATGCCGGCGCTATGAATTATCTGGGCTACATGCTGGCCGATCGCGATGTGCGCCTGGATGAAGCATACGGCCTGATCAAGAAGGCGCTCGATCTCGACCCGCAGAACGGCGCTTACATGGATAGCCTCGGTTGGGTGTACTTTCGGCAGGATAAGCTAAACGAAGCGGAAGACCTGCTGGTTCGTGCGCTTGAGCGTGAACAGGACCCCACCGTGCATGACCATCTGGGCGACGTCTACCTGAAGCTCGGGAAGACGAAGGACGCGATCAATCAATGGCAGGCATCACTCAAGGGCTTTCAGACCGCGGACCAGTCCGACAAAGATCCCGAGGAAGTCGCACGCATCATGAAAAAACTGGAGAACGCGCGGGTCCGGCTGGCAAAAGAGACCAAGCAGCCCTGAGAAGGCTAGTCACGGGCGCGAGCAGCCGTTTATGGGTTCGCGCCCCAACTGCGACGCCCAAAAGGTGACCGCTCTGAGTGCGCCCGCCGGGTCTCCGGACCTGTAAACCACCCATCCGTTGTATTTTCCGCACTCTGTAATAACGTTATTAAAAGTCCCGTATTTATAACTAAATAAATAACTTAGTCCCATTTAAAGACACCTCTGTCCTATCGTTTTTCGCGTTTGTGTGGGATACTCAATTCATAGAGTAGGTCTTCAACACAGAATGGCCCAGTTGGACGAGGCAGTCGCCAAATACAACAAGTCATTGGAAACCGGCCCTTTTCGGGATCTGTCGTGGGCCGAGACCCTTCATCAGCGGATGGAGAGCGACAAACTATCCGCCGGTGGACGCCTGATTTGTCCGTTTTTGCGACCGAACTTCATTTCGCGGCGGCAGTACGACACTATGGTGAAGTCCGGCGAGGCATTGATTGGCGCCATCGACCGGATGGAGCAGATGGTGCTGGCGAATCCTGCCTTGCTCGCGCGCCTGGAATTATTACCGGCGGAAAAGATGCTGGCGGCCATTGATCCCGGATATCAGGGTCTGGAAGTCGCAGCGCGGCTCGATTCGCATCTCTGCAACGGCCACTTGCATTTTGTGCAGTATAATGCCGATTCGCCGAGCGGCGCGGGCTATGCCGAAGCGCTGGCGGACCTGTTCTACGATTCTCCGCCAGTGAAGGAGCTTCGAAAAAAATATTCACTCACGCGCATCGGCGGGAAGAAGAATCTGCTGCACGCCCTGTTGAAATCCTATAAACAATTCGGCGGAACGAAGAAACCGCGGATTGCGATTGTGGAGTTCCGGCAATCTTATACGGGCGGCCAGAGCGAGTATGAATTGTTCCGCACCTATTTCCGCGGGGAAGGCTATGCCGTGGAGATTGTTTCGCCGGAACAACTGGAATACCGTAACGGCGTGTTGCGCAAAGGTTCATTCGAAATCGATCTGGTCTACCGCCGCTTGGGCGTGCAGGAGTTTCTGCTACGCTTCGACCTGTCGCATCCGCTGGTCCAGGCGTACCGCGACCGCTCCGTGTGCGTGGTAAACAGCTTTCGCTCGGAACTGGCGCACAAAAAGGCCATGTTCGGGCTGCTGACGGATGAAACGCTGACGGCGAAATTCCCCGCGGCGGAGCGCAAAGCGATTCGCGAGCACGTGCCTTGGACTCGCTTAGTGGCTCCAGGCAAGACCACTTACCAGGACCGCACAATCGACTTGCTGGAATTCATCACGGAGAAACGCGAAAAGTTCGCGCTCAAGCCGAACGATGATTACAGCGACCAGCACACTTACTTTGGATGGGAGATGGAAGCTTCCGCCTGGGATCGCGCGCTGAAGCAGGCGCTGCGCACGCCTTACGTGGTGCAGGAGCGGGTAGAGCCGGTGCGTTCGGTGTTCCCCATGATGAGCTTCGGCCTGCTGGAATTCCGCGAGTTGCAAGTGGATGTGCACCCGCACGCGTACCTCGGCAAAGTGCAGGGCTGTTCGAGCTGGCTATCGAGCGGCAAGTCCGGCTTCTCTTCCGCGGCCGGCATCGTGCCGACTTTCATCCTCGATTCGAAAGGCTGACGCTCGCCCGCAGGTTCGCAACGCCCGCCGTGTAGCGGCCATCGGAAACGGCAAACGCCACTGCATCCTCCAACCAATCGTGCCAGACGCCATCCGGATCGTGTGAAGCCGCGGTCAGCGTATATTCCTGGGGACACAGTTCGCACCGGAAAGCGAAGGTCACTTCGATGGTTTCCCCGGCTGCGCAAGGGCCCAGTGTGACGCGCTCCAACTCGGTATTCGTTCCGTAAACGTTGAGACCTACGCGGGTGCGAATCATGATGCCCACCACGGGGTCTGCCACAGCGGTGTGAAAACGAACGGTGACTTTGACTGACGCGAGTTCCCCCGAACGCCAGACCATGGTCGGGCGCCCATTTTCGCCTATGGTGTCAATACGCACGACTTCAGCGCGCCCGTCTCCGCGGCGCATACGGGGATTGAGCGGCGCGGTTTGCTGCCCGCCCCACGCGCGCATTTGTTCGGCGACGTGGCGGCGATAGGCGGCGAGCATTTCCCGAGGATCGCCGCGCCCCGTCATGCGCCCTTGGCGCAGCCACCAGATTTCATCCGCGATGCGGAGCAGCAGGTCTTCGTCGTGCGAAATCAGCAGCACCGTGGTTCCAGCGCGGCGCAGATGATCGAAGGCGAGCGTGGCGCGTTCGCGTACCAGCCGGTCGTGACGGTTGAAAGTTTGATCGATCAGGAGTACCGGCGTCGGCTCCAGTTGGAGCGCGTCGTCCGGTCCCAGCAGTCGGGCTTTGCCTGAGGTCTCGACGCTGCCGGATGCAGGCTGCGCCAGCCCTGCCGCCAGGCGCAGCAGGTGGGTCTTTCCCGAGCCATCCTCGCCAATCACGCCGATGATTGCGCCGTCCGGCGCGGCGGCGTCGAAATCGTGCAGCGGGCCGCTGGTCACGCGGCGAAATGCGAGGGCCATAAACGCTAGAATAACAACTGCGAGATGGACGATCCCAAAGTGCTCGAGCGCATGCGCGCGGATTGGAATGAGCGCGCCGGCGAAGACGCATATTACTACGTAGCATTCGGCCGCCGTGAGCAAGATGACGAAGAATTCTTCGCCTCTGCCGCCGATGTCCTGCGCAGTCTCCGGCAGGAATTGAAACGGCTGCGCGCGAGCGATGCCGCGCTCGAAATCGGCTGCGGTCCTGGCAGGCTGATGCGTCCACTAAGCGGGCACTTCACCGAGATTCACGGCGTGGACGTTTCCGACCAGATGATCCGGATGGCGCAGGAGCGTTTACGCGGCACGCCGAACGCGCATCCCCATCACACATCTGGAGCGGCCCTGGAATTGTTTCCGGATGAGAAGTTTGACTTCGTCTATTCTTATGCCGTGTTCCAGCACATCCCGAGCCGCGAGGTGGTGTACCAATACCTGCGGGAAGCGTGGCGAGTGCTCAAGACGGGCGGCATTCTGCGATGTCAGATCAACGGTCTTCCGCCTCACGCGCGGCAATACGATACATGGAGCGGCGTGCGTATCACCCCGGATGAAGTCATGGAATTCGCGCGCGAGCATGATTTCCGGCTACTCGAACTTAGCGGCATCTGGACGCAGTACATGTGGGTGACTTGCCGCAAAATGCCGGCTGGCTGGGAGCAGCGCGCCTCCGTGCCCCATGAAAACAGCGGCACTCGTATCCGAACCATCACCAACGCCATAACCGGTGAGGCGGTTGCTCCGGCCGCGGGTCCGATGGCTGCTCTCTCCCTCTGGGTGGAGAATCTGCCGGAGGAGTGCGACTTGAATCACCTGACGGTGGAAGCCGACGGCCGCGTGTGCCGAGTGACTTATATTGGCGAGCCGGCGCGCGATCACATCACGCAGGTCAATGCCGCGCTTCCAGAACGTGTGCGCACCGGCTTGGTACCGGTGAAGATGGCGCGGATGGGGCAGCCGCTTTGCCCCGCCGCGTGGGTTCGTATTATGCCCGCGGGACCAGCGGTGCCTCGCATTGACGCCATTGCGGACGCGGTCAACCTGCTGTGCGGAACGCGCGTGGTTAGCGGTACGGTCAAGGTCATGATGTCCGAAGTGACGCACCCGGAGCAGTTTTGCGTCCACGTGGATGGGCGCGAAGTGCCGGACGTGGAGACTTTCTGCACCGACCCCGCGACGGAACGCTACGAATTCAACCTCTGCCTGCCGAAGGGAATCGCACCCGGGGCCCACGAAGTATGCGTCGGGTTGGGCAAGCGCGAGTTTCCTCCGCTCGAAATCGAAGTCCCATAGCTCGGGCGCTTCGAGCGCATTCAACGCACCTTCGCGGGGTCCCAACCATCCGTGCCAGCGAGGAACGTTGGGCTTTCATACCGCGCGGCCTCGGCCGCGGTGAGCTTTTTCGTGTGCGGATCGCGTTCCCCAGGATGCGCTCCGGGTCCCGTGGAGTTGTATTCGGCATAGTAGGCCGTCTCGATCGAATGCGTTTCGCCCGGGTGCCACTCGCGCCAACCGGCGGGAACGATATGGCCGCCCATTTCCGTATTCAGAAAAACCACGCTGGCGTAGGGCCGCCAGGGGCGTCCCAGGTAGACATTCGCGACGCCGGGTGCGGCAGTGAGCTTGCAGTGGTCGAAGACATAGATACTGTCCTCGTTGGGAGAGTTCTTGCTCTGCGCGGTAAGAAAGCCTTCCGAATGCGGCGTGCTGTGAATCTCACAATGATCGAAGACCGCCTTGGAATTACCGAAGATAAAATCGACATTGCCTTCGATGTAGCAGTGAGAGAAATACTGGCGGCTGGGCGCACAAGGCTGCGAAGCCGAGGCGAGGCAGCGCTTGTTGGCGGCGTAGAGCGTGTCCTGGTTGCCGAGAAAGCGCATGTTGCGGAACACGGCGCGGTCGCCGGTGACCAATAGCGCCAGTGCCTGCGAACCCTGCGGCAACTGCGGATGTGTGGCGTTGAAGTCATTGGCGAAGGTCAGGTTTTCCGCGAAGAAGTTATCGCCGCGCACATTAACCGTCGCGGACCGCGTGGTGCCACCGGCAGTGCCGGCGCTCTTGTCGAAAACGATGACCGTCTCGCTCGCATCGGTGCGCGCGCTGCGCAGATGGATATTCGGCTTATCAACATCCAGGACCTCGCGGTACGTGCCGGGAGCAATCGAAATGACAGCGCCGTCGGCGGGAGCCACATCAATCGCCCGCTGGATCGAGTAAAAATCGCCTGTGCCGTCGGCAGCGACATAAAGCGTCTTATCTTCCGGAGGTGCGATTACAGCGGCTTCCGGAGCGGTCGGAATGGCGGGGAATGGAACGAAGCGCGCGCTACAGCTTAGCGGGTCAGCCGCCGACGCGCCGGTATCGGTAATCGAGACGCCCGGACCGGAAGGCACGAAATTCCCGCGAATGGGTCCGACGTGGATGTCGGCATTGGCCGCTTGCACGTGGTCGGGGGTGAGGCCGTCCACGCTGACGTTATCGAAGGTGACGTCCAGTTTGTGCCCGGCATCGAGGCCCAACACGGTGAACCAGCCGCTGGTCACACTGTGCACGTTCTTCAGCACGATATCGCGGTAGATCGGAAGCTTGTTTCCGGAAAAAGTGGTGTAGAGCGGCGTGAGCACGATGGGGTTGGTGACATTGCGCATGCATACGTCTTCATACGAAACGTCCTGCACCAGGCCGCCGCGGCTGCGGTCGGATTTGATGCGGATGCCGTTGTCGGCTCCGTCGATACTCAGGTCACTCACGCGGATGTTACTGACTCCACCCGCGGTGGCGCTGCCGATCGACATGCCATGGCCGGTGTAGAAGTGATTGTGCGCGATGGTCATGTGCGCGGAAGGGCCGGTGGCCGCGGTTTTGATGGCGACATCGTCGTCGCCGGTCGAGATGTCGCAATGCTCAATGGTGACGTTGGTGGAAGACGTGGGGTCAATGCCGTCGGTGTTGCGCGCCGTTTTGGGCGTGAGAATCTTGACGCCCCAGGCGGTGAATCCGTTGGTCTGATTCACTGAAACATGGAAATTGGGCGAGTTGCGCAGCGTAATGCGATAGAGCGTAAAATTGTCCGATTGCCGCACCACCAGAATTCGCGTAACGCTTTGGGCCATGTCCTGCACTTTGGCTTCACGCGAGAGATCCCACCAGGTCACATTCTGCCCGAGCAGTTTCGCGCCGCCCCTGCCATCGATGGAACCATCGCCCATGATGCCGCTCCCCGGCGCGTGGTCGGCCAGGATGAGCGGCTTGCATCCGCCGCCGTTGCCGCGAGGTCCCACTTTGCCGCAGCTCCCGGGACGGATGTCGTAATCACGCGGATTGCGGGAGGCAAACAGCGCGGCGTTGGCATCGACCAGAAGCGTGACGCCCGGTTTGAGTTGGATCGGCCCGGTGAGAAAAATGTTGTGGCCGCCTTGTGGCTTCAATTCGACGGCTTCGCCGGACGCGCAATGATCGATGGCCGCCTGGAGGCGCGTGGTATCCGGCTTGCGTTCACTCGAGTCAGAGAGCACGCCGTGTGGCGCTGAGAGCCTAGCGCCGAGCACCAGACAAGCCGGAGGAATGTGGGGCTCCGTTACATTGCGCGTATCCTGCGCATGTAGCGCGGGAATAGCCAGCAGCAGCGCCGGAGCTAACCACAAGGCTGCCCCGGGACTCCGATGACTCCGTATTTGCCGTAATGCTGATTGAACTGCGGATTTCAAGTCTGCCTCCCAGTGCGGAATCCATCACCTTATCGCGGTTGCGCCCGGAATGCCAACCGCTGCTCTCGTCACCTTGCCGGCCTCCAATCAGCGATACAATACACCCGTGGATCGCAGAACATTCCTTGGTGTAACAGCGGCGGCCGCCCTGGCAGATGCTCAGGCGCAAAGCATGCCTATTCCGATTATCGACACACACATTCACCTCTTTGACCCGACGCGCCCGCAGGGCGTGCCGTGGCCTTCGAAGAACAATGCTGTCCTCTACAAGCCGGCGGTGCCTTCGCGGTACCGGCAGATTGCCGCGCCGCTCGGCATCAAGGGCGCCATCGAGGTCGAGTGCAGCACCTGGCTGGAGGACAACCAGTGGGTGCTTGATGTATCCGAGAAGGATACGATCATGGTGGGCACTGTGGGCGATCTGGAGCCTGGCAAGCCGGATTTCCGTGCGCATCTGGAGCGCTTCCACAAGAACCCGCTGTTCCGAGGCATCCGCTACGGCAACCTGTGGGGACGCGATCTGGGCGCGGACATTCAGAAGCCGGAATTCGCCGCGGACCTGAAGGAAGTGGCAGCGGCTGGTCTGGAGATGGATACCGCGAATCCCAATCCGGCGCTGATCGAGGCGGTAGTGCGCACTACTGACAAGGTGCCGGAACTGCGGATCGTGATCGACCATCTGCCTCAGCTCAATCCGCCCGCGGACAAGGCTGCGCTCGCGGCCTACGAGGGAAATCTGCGCGAGCTGGGGAAGCGTCCGCAGGTCTACGTGAAAGTCTCCGAAGTTGTCCGGCGCGTGGACGGCCGGGTGCCGAGCGACCTGGCGTTCTACAAGCCGCGAATCGACGAAATCTTCGATATTTTCGGCGAAGACCGGCTGCTCTTCGGCAGCGATTGGCCGAACAGCGACCAATGGGCGGAGTATCCCGAGGTCCTTCGGCTGGTCACCGAGTACTTCAACGCGAAGGGTCGCGCGGTCGCCGAAAAGTACTTCTGGAAGAACTCGGTGAAGGCGTATCGCTGGGTGCACCGCAATTCGAGCCAACCGCACCTGGACGCGGCGTAGCGCGGCCAACGCATCTGCTACATTCGAGTTCCAGCTAACTTAGGGCGGAGTACAACTCGCGGCCCTATTGCGCGTCTGTAGTTCGCGAGTATATTAGAGAAGACCAGTTAGTCTCGTGGTCGTCCCTGGGAATCAGTACCTACCTCTACCCTGGAGTGCCACGTGTCAATGCTAGACGAGATAACCGCCTCTTTGGAGGGCGCCAGTACTCCCGCGCCCAACCAACATCAGCTCTGGCTCAACCAAAATCTGGACACTTCCGCCCGCTTCATGGGCCTTCCGATTTCGGGCGGCATCTGCACCGCGATACTGCCGAATCTGCGAGCCGCCGAAGCCGCCTTGCAGCGGATCGGCACCGCTGCGAGTCTGGGCATCCGCACCGTGTCCGCGTTCCAGGGAAACGGATTCCACGGGTATCATTCGTGGGGTGTGGCTTTAGACATCAACTACACCACCAATCCGTACATCATGAATGAACACGGCGAAGCGGTGCTCGATCAGCAGTTGCGGCCGGTTTTCGAGCGCATTTGCCAATTCATGATCATCAACGATCCGAATCATCCCGACGCCGGCTCTGTGATCCCGAGACTTGGCAGCATTCGGCAGTCGCGCACGGTGCAGCAAATCTATCTGGCGATTCAAGCCGAAAGCAACGCAATGAAGCGCTACTTTACTTTGATGCGGGATGGTGGCGCGCTGCAGCAATACCTGAACAGCCCGGACGGCAGGCAAGGCTACCTCCGCGTGTATGGGCCCGATGGCGCAAATCCGTCCGGCATGTCCTTGCCGACAAACCAATCCCGCGTTCCGGACGCTCGTTCCGTGCAGCTTCAGATGGAATCGGACTGGACTGTTCTGACTACACGTCCGATTCCGCAGGTCATTCCGCCACCTTCCACGAGCAACTATACTCATGCCAATACGAATTTTCAGGCGGCGCTCCCCATCCCGAAGGGAGATCGTCCCTTTGATGCATCAGGTGGTGGTGTACTATCCGGGCGCAGCCCTCTCAACGGTTACCTCGATCTCAGCCAGGAACTGGTGCAAGCCATGATTCACGCGCAGTTCCGGTGGGGAGCAATCGGTTTCGGCCCGGAATCGGGGGACATCATGCACTTCGATGCGGGTGACCTGCCGACCCTCACATTTAAGACGGGAAAAACGGTTGGCGCACTGAAGCGTGCTATCGATGCCTGGTTTGCCGCGCATCCGCCAAAGAAGAAATAGCGGCCCGCCGTCTGCACGTCTCACCCCACGTGTGGTTCCACATGTACCAGGACGTCGGCCACCCAGTCGAGTTTCTCCAGAATCCGCTGCCGCACCACGTGCGCGATATCGTGCGATTGGCGCACAGTCATCTCGGGATCGACTTCCAGATGCAAATCCACGTGATAGCGGAAGCCGGTCTTGCGCGCGAAGCATTTCTCGACGCCACGCACGCCATCCACGAAAGATGCCACGGCGCGAATCTGGTTCATGAGCCGCTCTTCCGGCATGGTGTCCATCAACTGCAGAGCCGTATCGCGCGCCACGCGAACACCGGTCCACACGACGATCAGCCCGACCACGAAGCCGCCATAGCGATCAGCATCGAGAAAGCGGACGGGGTCGTGAATCGTTAATCCCACGGCGATCAGCGCAGAGACGGCTGAGCAGATGTCCATAGCGTCATTGGAAGCGTCAGCGATCAGAGCGGCGCTCTGCAGCTTGCGGCCGTAGTGGAACTTAAGACCAGCGAGCACGGCTTTCGCGAACGCGGAAGCCACCAGGGGCCAGACGACGAAGGCGGCGGGCGCGGGTCGCGTCTCGCCGAGATTCTGCAGCGAGGCGTAGGAGATGATTGCTCCGGCGGCGGCCAAGGCAACACCGATCAACAGGCCGGTGAGAATTTCAATTCGGCCATGGCCATACGGGTGTTCGGCGTCGGCAGGCTTCACCGCCAGAGTCAATGCCAGCAGGACCAGGCTCGATGCGATGAAATCGCCGGCTGATTCGAAGCCATCGGCCACAACAGCGGTCGAATGGCCCATCATCCCCGCGAAGATCTTGATCAAGGCCAGCGCGCCGCTGACCACCATGCCGGCTACAGCCACGCGTTGGCCGGTTTGCATCCGTTCCCCTAAAGGGCGTTACGCGCGGGCGGGATCGATTTTTTCGGTATCCACGCCCAAGTCGGCGAACGCCGATTTGGTTTTCTTCGCGTCAAACTTACCTTCGCGAGCTAGGCGCGAGAGGGCGGCGGCGGCGATTGATTCGGCGTCGATTTCGAAATGCTTGCGCAGGTATTGGCGATTGTCGCTACGGCCGAAACCGTCGGTGCCGAGGGTTTCCATGCGGCCGGGCAGCCAAGGAGCCACTTGGCCCGCTACCACCTTCATGTAATCGGTGGCGGCAATAATGGGACCATCCGCGCCCTTCAAGGCCTCGACAAGGTACGGTGTTTGAGCCGGCTCGCCCGGATGCAGGCGATTCCAGCGCTCCACACGCAGAGCGTCGCGGCGCAGTTCGTTATAGCTGGTAACGCTCCAGACGTCGGCTGCCACATTGTATTTTTCAGCCAGAATCTGCTGCGCGCGCACGGCTTCGTTCAGGATCGGGCCGCTGCCGAAGAGTTGCACCTTTGCCTTGCCCTTTTCCGCGGCTTTATAGCGGTAGATGCCTTTCAGGATGCCTTCCGGGTTGAGGTCCTTCGGCATCGCCGGCATAGCGTAGTTTTCGTTGTAGAGCGTCAGGTAGTAGAACAGATCTTCCTGTTGTTGGTACATGCGCCGGATGCCATCCTGCACAATGACGGCAATCTCGTACGCATAAGCAGGATCATAGGCCGCGCACGTAGGAAGGGCGCTCGCCAGAACCAGACTGTGGCCGTCCTGGTGCTGCAAACCTTCGCCGCTCAGAGTGGTGCGGCCGGCGGTGCCGCCACACAGGAAACCCTTGCCGCGAGCGTCACCGAACGCCCAGATCAAGTCGCCGACCCGCTGGAATCCGAACATCGAGTAGTAGATGAAAAACGGAATCATCTCGAAGCCGTAATTGACGTAGGACGTCCCGGCGGCGGTAAATGACGCCATCGAACCCGCTTCGGTAATGCCCTCTTCGAGAATCTGCCCGTCTTTGGACTCCTTGTAGTAGAGGAACATCTCCGCGTCGTGCGGTTTATAGAGCTGACCTTGGCTGGCATAGATGCCGAACTGGCGGAACAGCGACTCCATACCAAAGGTGCGCGCCTCATCGGGGATGATCGGCACCACGCGCTTGCCCAATTCGGGATGCTTCATGAGCAGCGTCAGGGTGCGGACGAAGGCCATGGTGCTTGATACTTCACGGCCGTTGGAGCCTTCGAGCGACTCCTTGAAATAATCCACCGGAGGCGCCTGGATCTGCGTGGGAGGCACGCGGCGGAACGGCATGTAACCGCCCAACTGCCTGCGCCTCTCATGCATGTAGGCCATTTCCGAGCTATCGGCCGGGGGACGGTAAAACGCCGCGTTGTGCGCGGCTTCATCGGGAATTGGAATTTCGAAGCGGGAACGGAAGTGCGCGATTTCCTGCTCGTTTAATTTCTTCTGCTGGTGGGTGATGTTTCGCCCTTCACCGGCTTCACCAAGGCCGTAGCCTTTAATGGTGTGCGCCAGCACGACCGTCGGCGTGCCCTTAGGCTCCACGGCCAGGCGGTAGGCGTTGTAAACTTTGCGCGGATCATGCCCGCCGCGGCGCAGCCGCATCAGGTCGTCGTCACTCAGATGCGCCACCAGGTCGAGCAGTTCCGGATACTTGCCAAAGAAGTGCTCGCGGATATAAGCGCCGTCCTTGGTAATGTAGGTTTGGAACTCACCATCCACTACTTCGCCCATGCGCTTTTGCAGTAGCCCGGTGGTGTCACGCGCGAGGAGCGCATCCCAATCGCCACCCCAGATGACTTTGATCACGTTCCAACCTGCGCCGCGGAAGGCCGCTTCGAGTTCCTGGATCACTTTGCCGTTGCCGCGCACGGGACCGTCGAGACGCTGCAGGTTGCAGTTGATGACAAAGATCAGATTGTCAAGCTTCTCGCGCGAGGCGAGTGTGAGGGAGCCCATCGATTCGGGCTCGTCCATTTCGCCATCACCGAGGAAAGCCCAGATTTTGCGCGGCGTATGCGGAATGATGCCGCGGTTCTCCAGGTAGCGCATGAAGCGCGCCTGGTAGATGGAATTGATGGGCCCGATGCCCATCGAAACTGTGGGGAAGCGCCAGAAATCCGGCATCAGCCACGGATGCGGATACGAAGAAAGGCCTGGCTGCCCGCGCAATTCGTGGCGGAAGTTCTTCAGGTGTTCCTCGTTCAGACGACCTTCGAGGAAAGCGCGCGAATACACGCCGGGCGAAGCATGACCCTGGAAATACACGAGGTCGCCCGGCTGATCGCCATAAGCGGCGTGGAAGAAATGGTTGAAGCCTACCTCGAGCAGCGTCGCCAGCGAGGCATAAGTGGAAATATGGCCGCCAATTCCGGCGTCATACTTGTTCTGCCGGACCACCATGGCCATGGCGTTCCACCGGATCAGGCTCTTGATGCGGCGTTCCATGGCGCGGTCGCCGGGATAGGACACTTCGTCCTCGGCGCGGATGGTGTTTACGTATGGCGTATTGAGGTGAATGGGAAGTTCAGCGCCGCTGGTACGCGCCCGCTCGGTAAGTCTTTCCAACAGGTACGCAGCGCGGTCGGGGCCGGCATCGTCAATCACCTGGTCCAGAGCTTCGACCCACTCGGCGGTTTCCCGCGGGTCCAGATCCACAACCCTCTCGTTTCGTTTTTGATGCATGGATGCTTTCATTATAATGAACGCGCGAGCATAGTTTGGGATGTGGTTAAAATGAACTCATGGTGAGAGTGGATCATGTGCTGGATTCGTGGAAAACAATTCGCCGGGACACCATCGCGGCGGTGGAAGAGTTCCCTGCGGGCGAATTCGATTTCCGCCCTTCCGCCGAGATGATGACGTTCGGCGAAATCGCGCGGCACATTCTGGCGGCAGGCCACGGCCTGACGGGAATGATGCTCGCCGGTGAGGACAACATGGCGGCGCCGGACTTTCGCGAGAAGGCCAGGCAGCACGGTCCAGTTCTCCCGGACAATGCTCCGCGTGAGGCCCTGCTGGCGGCAATGGCGCAATCTGTGGAGCAGAGGACAGCGGAACTGGCCGCCCGGCCCGCAGAATTTTTTTCGGGAATGATGACGCGCTTTGACGGTCTGCGGCTCACCCGCCTGGAGATGATACAAACAATAAAGGAGCACGAGTTGACGCACCGGGCCCAGCTCTTTCTATATATGCGATTGAAGGGCATGGTTCCGGTGACGACACGGCGGCGGCTGGCCAAACAGGCCGGAAAATAAGACGGCCGCCGCAGGTTCCAGAGCTTCAGAGGTGTCGTATAACAGTAGTATTCGGGAGGAGTTTTAGATGGTCACGTGTCCGGTGTGCGAAGGCACAATTGACGTTGAAGAAGAAGATGTCGACGAAGGCGACACCATCAGTTGTGACGAATGCGGAGCGGACCTGCGAGTAGTGGGCACCGGTCCGCTGGAACTGGAGTCGGCAGAGGAAGTCGAAGAAGAAGACGAGGGTGGGGAAGACTTTTTGGAAGACGAAGATGAGGAGGAAGAGTCGGATGATGAATGGCGGTAACCGCCGGGCGGTACACCGCATCCAACTAACAGGAGGCAGGATAGTGCGATTAGGTTCAGTTCGGCTGTTTCTGGCGCTGTTTGCGGTGCTGCTACTCTGCGCTCCAGCGACCTTCGCGCAGGGGAAGAAAGGCGAGGAGAGCAACACCCGCAGTGTGCAGGGCACAGTTACCACGGCTGATGACGCTCCCGTAAACGGCGCGGTAGTGCAACTCAAGAACACCAAGACGCTGCAAATCCGTTCGTACATCACCAAGGACCAGGGCACTTATGTGTTTCACGGCCTGAGTACAGACATCGATTACGAACTGTCCGCGCAGCATAGCGGCGCAGCCAGCGGCTCCAAGACGCTGAGCGCCTTCGATTCCCGCAAGCAGGCAGTGATCAACCTCAAACTCGACAAGAAATAGCAGGAAGACCGATTCGGTCTCCAAACTTCTGAAGCTGGATTGCGCGGAGTTCGTCCCGTTGCTCCATGAGCCGCAATGCTTCACGCACAACCGCGGTAGGCGAGTTGTACCTGCCGGATTCCACTTTCCTCCGAATCAGTTTTTCAGTACAGGTGTGAGATGTACCTTCATGCCAGCCCGACACTCGCCGATACGGCCAAGAACGTCAATCTGGCATAGACGTCCTGACACGCCGGCTTAGCCGAAAGACTCGCTCTCCGAAGCCACTGTTAAACTGGATATATGGGCTTGGGTCGCGTGATCATTCTCATGGGGCTGGCCCTGGTTCTGCTCGGCCTGCTGATCACCTTCGCTGGGCGTTTGCCCCTCCGGCTGGGCAGGCTGCCCGGAGATATTCACATTCAGGGACGGAATTCCAGCTTCTACTTCCCACTCACCACGTGCATCCTGGTAAGCGTGATTGTCTCGTTGTTCTTATGGCTGTTTCGCAGATGAAGTAGCTACAGACGGCCCATTTCATCTAAAGGCCAATAAACGAAGACGGCTTTTCCGTAAATATACTTACGATCGACGAAGCCCCACACACGGCTATCGTTTGAGGCGCTGCGATGGTCGCCCAGAACGAAGTATTCGTTTGCCGGCACCTGGCGTGGGCCCCACGAGCGGTTGTCGCGGTATTCTTCCGGAACGTAGGTCTCTCGCAGTTGCTTTCCGTTCACGTAAACCGTGCCGTCATCGATTTCCACCAGATCACCCGGCAGACCGATCACGCGCTTGATGTATGACTTCGTTGTATCGAGCGGATACCAGAACACCACCATATCGCCGCGATGAATATCGCCCAAGCCGAAACGGTAAGTGAACTTGTTGATGAAGATGCGTTCCTGATCCTGGAGGGCGGGCATCATACTCGTGCCCTCTACCTTCACCGGTTGGTAGATGAACACGATCAGAACAACCGCAATGAGGACGGAGAATCCGAGATCGCGAACCCAGGAAAGCGCGCCCCACACGCCGGAACCGGCAGACTGTGTCTGCACTGGATTCTCGGATGTGTTTGTGGGAATCGTCGGGCTGTCGTTTTCCTGCATCCCTACGGCGGCTCTAAACCATCATTATAGCGTTACACCGCACCGTCGGCGGTTCCGGTGGGGAGGAAAATCGCGCTTTACGATTGCAAACGGCGGTGGCGGTCCACCCACCAGGCCCAGAACGGAAAAATCCAGAGGGACAAGGCGAAGTACGCGAGAAACCGCGGGTTGGGCGGCGGCGAGCCTTGCGCATTGCCCGCATACGCTGCTACCAGGAATAGAACCAGGGCCCAAAAAGCGATTCTGCCAGTCCGGTTGGTGGCAATCGTGGCTCTGGCGTAGAGCCAGACGCCCGCGAGGAACAAGGCACTCTCCACCAGGATCGTGCCTGTGACGGAATGCCAAAGTCCGAGGCCGGCCACGGGCCCACCAGGATAAAGCGGCAGGTCGGGACGATGCGTCGCGGCATCGAGAAACCAGTGGCTGGCTACGCATCCCGCCACGACCCACGCACCGCGCCGGTCATGCGCCAGAAAATAATAGACCAGGGCGAATCCCGCGGCCCAGCCGGCGGTAGTCAACAGGCTGTGCGAGATGGGATAGGAAACAAACCGCAGCGGCGCGAATGCCGTATCGTTGGGCGCGATCTCAACCCGTTCCCAGCCGGCCAGCAGGAACAGGGGCCACAGCAAATCGAGCCACAAAACGCCTGCCATGAGTACACCGAGCGAAGCGCGCGGCGCGAGCCGCTTCGACGCGAAACCGATAGCGAAGTGACCGATGAACACAGATGTTCCGATGACGGGTAGATCGATTGTACTGCCGGAAGGCGCGCTGCCGATTCGCACAGATGCCTGAATTGTAGGGTGAGGGAAGGGATGACAGCGCTGGAATATTGCTGATCGTCCAACAGAACTATGGCTTGTCGTTCAGCGGAGCTACCGCCCACCGCTCAGAGGACCGTGCAAGGACCCGTTCATCGGACTCCGACGCCGGATGCCTACTCTTCGAGACGCGGCTTTGCTGGCGGCAATCGCCGCCCGGCCGGTAACATAGGCGAGAAGATCGTCACTGGTGAGAGTGTGTTCGCCTTCCTGCAGACTTTCCAGGTCAGCCGTGAGCTTGTGCGCGCACAACGTCGGCCCTTCCTGTATGCCGACCCCGTGCTTCCGGAAGAGCGTCAGGTCCGCCGTGACGCGATAGCGCATCGCTTGCGAACGTTCAGCGAGCACATCGAACTTGTAAATGCGGGTCGACGCGGATTGGTCGAAGCCCAGGTACCGTAGCTGCATGTCTCCCTCCCCTTTACTTGGGTCGTGGGAGCAACAGGCTCCGTGGCGGCCCACAAAAACTGTGGCGAGCGGGCTTCTGTAAACCGGCGCTCAGTCTGGCCTATAGAAGATCGCCCGGCATCGCGGATGCGTCGGGTGGGCGTTCTGTCTCGTCCCCCGATGGGTTCGCGGGTTCATCGATAGCGTCTAATCCTGAGTGCTTCTCGAGCTTTCGCTGCAGCCTCCGCGCAGCTTTGTCACGCTGCTTTTCAGCGCGCGCCAGCTCTTTCTGCCGTTTTTGAAACGTCGTCCGCGAGCGCGTAGCCATAGAAATCCACTCCTGATGTGCGGCTGGAACCAAAACTCCGCCGCAACTAAATGTCAGTTTCGTCACCAACGAGTTTCGCGCAGGGCACCGTCGCATGCGAGGCGAAAGCTGCCGCCAGCGCTGTCTCGTGGGCCAAGCCCCTCCGAATCTGCCTTCGGACGAGCTTTGTTAACGTTGAGCGCGCGGCCGCCCTATTCCATACAATTCAATTCTGCAATGGCGTGTTCCGCTTCGCTGTGATTCGCCGTTCCCACACAGGCGAAACCGCGAGAGCGTCCAGTATCTCGCTTCGGCGCCTGGCTAGCCCGGTCCACGGTCCCATACACTTCAAATAACGAACGAATGGAGGGCTCGGTCGTGCCGAAATCCAGGTTCCCGACGAAAATAGTGTTCACCTCTGCTCCTTGCAGTTGACTGTGCAGGTGATACGAGGCGAATTGGATTCAGCCAAGTCTCGCTGGACGATCAAGGGGTAGTTTCAGTATATCAAAGTCCGGAGAAGGGCTTCCATATTCCGCCCGCGGAGAGATGAACTTTGGACGAAGTCTTACGGAACATAGGAAGTAAGCTGAGAAGACAAAGGCCGGTGGCGGGCAGCGAACGTGCCTGTACTGTGGTACTGTATCAGCAACGGAGGGACCAATGGTTCGGACAAGCCGACGCGATTTCTTGAAGTCCAGCCTGGCCGCGACAGTCCTCGGCGGCGTGGGTTCGGCGATTCCCGCGCATGCCGCGAAACGATCAGCAACCGACTGGGTAACCCTTGGCAACTCGGGTGTCCAGGTGACTCGCCTCGCCTTCGGCACCGGAACACATGGCGGCCGCGTGCAGCGGGAACTGGGGCAGGAGCAGTTCACGCGCTTGGTTCGCTATGCCTATGACAATGGCATTCGTTTCTTCGAGACAGCCGATACGTATTTCGGCATGCCCGAGATGCTTGCCACGGCGCTCAAGGGCATTCCACGCGACACTTACAAGCTGATGACGAAGTACAATCCGCGTTTTGTGAACGATGGCCCCACGCGGATTGATAACTATCGCAAGCAACTCAACACCGAGTACTTCGATATTCTGCTGCTGCATTGCATGATGGCCCCAACCTGGTCGGAAGATCTGAAGCGGCTGGAGGACCAGTTCTCCGAAGCGAAGTCGAAGAAGATCATCATGGCGCATGGCGCATCTGTGCACGGCTTGCCCGCGCTGCGGACGTTTCCCGGCAATCAGTGGCTGGATATCGCCATGATCCGCATGAACCACAAGGGCACCAAGATGGATGGGGCGGATCCGCGTGGCAATGAACCAGGCGACGTTAGCGAGGTGGTGAAGCACGCGCGGCAAATGCGCGCGCAGGGCGCCGGCGTGATCAGTATGAAGCTGGTGGGCGAAGGCCAATTCACCAACGCCGAGGACCGTCAGACTGCGCTCAGGTTCGCCATGAATAATGGCGCGGTAGACGCGGTGACGCTGGGATTCAAGAACACGGCGGAAATCGACGAAGCGATCTCCAACCTGAATCGCGCATTGAACGCGTAGTCCAGGACGGCGCCTCCCGCGCGGTCGATCAATGAATCGGAAAGACCAGTTCCACGCCGCCGATGACGGTGCGTCCGGGCATCTGCACGCCTTGAATTTCCTGGTAGGAAGTGGACGTGATGTTGGCAAGCTGCAGGAACGGATGCACGCGCCCATGTCCGTAAGCCGCGTATAGATCCCACAGAGCATACGTATCCCGCGCGCGGCGATCGAGCACGCCGACTCGGGAACGCACCAGCATGTGGCCCGGCAAACTCGCCTGCCAGGCGATGATTCCGGAATGCGTCGGATAATTGAACGTATATTTGGTGAGTCCCACCGGCACGGTGTCCTGCGATCCGCGCAAACCGGTGTAGCGGAAATCAATGGTCTGCGAGCGCGATGGCGCCACGTGCAGCGAAGCTTCCACGCCGGTGAAGTTCAGATTCTGGATATTGAGCGCGCGCCAGATGTCGTTTAGAGTGAGACGAAAGTAGTCGATGCCGTCGCGCTCGCGCCGCTCGAAGATGGTGGCTTCGGCACGCACACGCGACGCCGGATTCCAATCCACGCCGGTTTCATAAGACCAGGCGCGCTCCGGCCGCAGGTCGGGATTTCCGATATTGGCCGGATCGTGATAGTAGAGCTCGGTATAGCTCGGCACGCGAAACGCGCGGCTCGCCGAAGCCCGCAGCTTGACGCGCGGCGAAAGCCAGACGCCGCCCGCTATAGTAGGGCTGAATTCTCCCGAGAAGCTGCGGTACACTTCCTCCCGTGCGGAGAGCGAAAGCGAAAACCGCCGCAGCGCCCGGAAATCAGCCGAGGCATAAGCGGCGCCGCGACTGCGGTTGTGCAAACCCAGATTATTGCTGACGATCGATTCGTGCAGCGCCTCGGCGCCATAGAAGAAATTGATAGTCGGACGGAGAGACTCCTGCCGCCGAATGGCAGCCTGGTAGCTTTCATCGGCATGATGATTGGCCGGGAACTGCGTGGGTTGAGAGCGAGACACGACGAACAGGTCGCTGTGCCGGCGATAGTCGAAATCGACCGTCGTCTTCTTTCCTAATGACTGCCGCAAGGATGCGAACCAGGCTTTGGTGTCCTCCCAGGAATCGTAGGGCCCGTAGAACTGGTCTGCGCCAAAGGGATGGTCTTGATAGGCGAGCGTGATATCGCTGAAGCCCAATCCGGAGACTGCGTGCGTAATCGAAGCCAGTTGCAGGTTGCGATAGTCGCGGTCCGGCATGAAGCCGGTCGAGAAATCGCGCGAAAACACGAGCTGCTGGTCAATCTTGCCGAAAGCGCCGGAGATGGAACCGCGCTGCTGGTTGATCCCATCATTGCCAAGCGCCGTTCGCAAGCGAATCTCGGTTTGTTCCGGCGGTTCGGTGATGATGTTGATCGCTCCGCCCGCGGCATCCGATCCATAGAGCGTGGAGCCGGAACCGCGCAGCACTTCAATGCGGGAAACGGCATCGAGCGGCACCGGAATATCCATGTTGTGATGGCCGGATTGTGCATCATTGAGGCGCTGGCCATTCAACAATACCAGCGTCTGCCCGTAGCTCGATCCGCGAATCGAAAGATCAGTCTGCACACCATCGGGAGCGCGCTCCTCTAAATCGAGCGAGGGGTCGAGCTTGAGTAGATCGACCAACGTATTCAGCACCAGGCCATTCTGGCGCGCGGGCAGCACGGTCACGGAACGGTCCACTTCGTCAAGCGCTACGGGTTCATACGTGCCGGTAACCACGATGGTTTGCGGCTCTGCCTGCTGAGCGCCACAAAACGATGCTAAGAGGGGAACAAAAAGGAGGAGTTTCAAGCGCAACTTGTTATTCTACCTTTGCAGGCTGGCCGCCGTTGTCTTCTGAAATCTCGTAATGCTTCAGAATGTCGGGCCAGAGGTTTCGTGCTTTGAGGATCAATTCCACTACCTCACGCACCGCGCCGTGGCCGCCTGCCGCGCACGTTGTGTAGTGCGCTTCGCGTTTTACTTCAGACCGGGCATTGGAGGTGGCAATGGCCAGACCGACACGGTGCATTACCACAATGTCGGTCAGATCGTCTCCGATATAGGCGACCTCTCCAGGGTCCAGTTTGGCGTCGGCCAGGATTTCCTCCAGAATCGGAATTTTCTCAATGTGACCCTGGTAGACGTAAGTCATTTTGCACTGACGGGCACGCTCTTCCGTGGCGGGGGATACGCGCCCGCTGATGACTCCGGTCTTGATGCCCTTCCAGTTCATCCACTGCAGGCTGATGCCGTCCTGCGAATCGAAGCCTTTGGTTTCCACTACGTGCCCCGCTCCGTCCGGCACATTGTAGAGCCTGCCATCGGTCAGGACGCCATCGACGTCCATGAGCAGGAGTTTGATCTTCGAAGCGAGAGTTTCGACCATAATCAGAGGCCGTGAAGGCCAGGGCGGTAAACGCGTCCCGGCCTCACCTCATTAGGCACTGGCCTTGTGGTGAGTCTTCCACCACGGCAGTTCCGGGAGCAGTTTGTCGAATTCGGCGATCAGCCCGGCCTCGTACTCGGACGTGTACTCGCCGCGGTGAAACTTTTCCGCTCCCTCTTTGAAGAAGCATTCCCAGGAACCATCCTCCGCGCCGGGGTTGATGGGATAGAAGAGCACACCGTTGGCTCGCGCCGCTTTCATATCGCCGGGCGCGTCGCCCATCATGATCACCTTCGATTTCTCGTAGCGGCCGGCGGTAACCATGGCGATGTGTTCCTTCTTGCTGCCCATTTCCTGCCCTGCGATCACGGCTACGTACTTGGAAATGTCGTGTTCCTCCCATTCGCGAACGAGCGCTTCACCGGGCGTGGCAGAACAGACCAGAACGTCGGCCCATGCTGTGATCTCCTGCAGGCTCTCGCGCACATACGGGAACGGCGGCACGCCGTGTACAATCTCTGCGATGGTGCGGTTGACCGCCTCGCTCCACTTGAGCGCCTGCGTCAGATCGGGATCGTACGTCTTTTCCACTTCCGCTTTGAGCGTCGGATTGCCAAGCTTAGTCTCGCGCTGGATCCAATCGCGCAAAGCCTTCGCCTGCGGGATCTTGGCCTGACGCTTCTGCACGTCCGGCCAATCCATCAGCAGATCGAAGACACGAATCAGGGCGGGGAACCGGTTGATGCCGCGGTCTTTCGAGTAAAGATTGACGAACTCGGCCGCATAGCGGGCGAACTTGGAAACCGGCTGGAGATCCCAGGAATTGATGATGTTGGGGATAAAGCACTCCTTGTGCTTGATCTCCATGGTGTCGAAGGCGCATCCGTCCGAATCGATGCACACCAGGTAATCGTGCTTCTTCGGGAAATTCTTCAATGGAGCTTGCAGATCAGACATAGATATTCCTGAATTGATGAACGCCCGCTTCGGAACTCACTTGGCCGCCTTTGCCCGGTATCCTTGCGGAACGTATTCGGGAAGCTTGCGGGCGGCGAACCTCTTTTCGAAGCGCGTGAATCGCTGTTTGCCGTTAATCATCGGGACGCTGACCCAGTCTTCGCCGATCAGCGGCCGGGCGTAGCGTATGAAATCGTCGGTCACATCCACCTTGTTCTTCGTGATCCAGTCTCTGGGAAACACGCGTTCGGAATTGGCCACCAGATCGAGCGGGACTTTGTCGTAATCCACGTTGTAGACCAGACCGGGCCGGCGCAGGATGGTCGACATATAGCCGGAACCGTCGTGGACCGCAATCACAACGGCATTCTGGCCCACCTTATAAGCCTCGTCCAGGTCTACCGTGGAAGCGTAGATCATCGTATCACGTTGATCGGTGCCGGCCGTTTGCCCGCGAGCGGATCCGCGCGCTTTTAACCCCGCCCGATTGAGATGATTGACCACCACCTGCTGTGCCGTGAACACGCTCGAACCGAAAGAGGTGTGCCCGAAGGCGTCTTTCACCTCGCCGACATCGCCCACGTCGAAACCTTCGCTTATCACTACCATGCATCGGCCGCTGCGCTTGAGTTCATCATTCACAAGGTCCGTCAATTCGGGTAGCGTAACGCCGGATTCCGGCATGTAGATCTGAAGCGGCATCTGCCGCTGCGGATCGCCCAGGCGCGCGGCAGCCGGGATAAAGCCGATTTTGCGGCCCATCACCTGGATGACCAGCACCGGGTCGGCCGGCGAGGAGCCCATATTTTCCTCGTTGGCATTCTGGATGTTATAAGCCCAGTAGCGCGCCACGCTGCCATAACCTGGGGTGTGGTCGATCAGCTTGAATTCGGAATCGCCCACGTCGTTATCAATGGTTTTGGAGACGCCCACGCCCACCAGGTCGAGACCGCGCTCACGCGCGAGGGCGGCGACCTTGTTGGCGGTGTCCATCGAATCGTTGCCGCCGATGTAGAAGAAATAACCGATCTGATGCGCGCGGAAAACTTCGATGACGCGCTCGAAATCCTCGGCCTGCGCCGGCTTCAATTTGTAGCGGCAAGTGCCGATCGAGCCTGCCGCGGGCGTGGTCCGCAGCAACTGGATTTCGTCTTCCGGCTGCGCGGAAAGGTCGAGCAGCTCTTCGCGCAACACACCTTCAATGCCGTGCCAGCCGCCATAGATCGCGCCAAACCGGTCGGGAAACGAGCGACAGCCGTCTATGATTCCTCGCAGGGAATTGTTGATGACCGGCGACGGCCCGCCGGATTGAGCGACTAGAACGTTGCGAGTGGGCATAAATAGGGATATCGGGGTGTGAAGGCCGGCCGCGTGGAGATGCCCGAAACCATGCCGGCCGGAACGGTGCGCGCTTCTGCTTCCTCCAACTGGCTGGCTTCATCCGGCATTTCTGCCGGCGCTCTTCTCACGGGCATGCCGGGCTTTTCTCTACCTTTCTATTCTGTCCAGTTGGTGTGGAACATTTGCCCGCGCGGCTTGTCCACGCGCTCGTAGGTGTGGGCGCCGAAGTAATCGCGCTGGCCTTGCAGAAGGTTCTGCGGCAGGCGTTCTCTACGGTAGCTATCGATGTAGCCGAGCGATGCGCTCAAGCCCAGCACCGGCACGCCGTGCTCCACGGCGGTAGCAACGGTGGTGCGAAGCGGCGCAGTCAACTGATTCACCATGGGGACGAAGCGATCGGCCACTAGCAAGTTGACCAGGTCGGAATTGGCGGCGAAAGCAGCGCGGATATCGTCCAGATTCTTCGCGCGGATGATGCAGCCGCCTTTCCAGATGCGCGCGATTTCCGCGAAATTCAGATGATAGCCGTACTCCTTGGAGGCCTCGCGCATCAGTGAGAAGCCTTGCGCGTAGCACGTAAAGGTGGCCAGCTTCAGACCGTCACGCAGCGTATCGAGGAAAGACTTCGGATCGCCATGAATGGCGCGATCGGGTCCACGCAGCACTTTCGAAGCCGCTACGCGCTCGTCCTTGACAGCGGAAAGAATGCGGCCTTCGAGGGCTGCGTTGATGGTGGGTACGGCGATTCCGAGATCGAGCGCGTTCTGTGACGTCCACTTGCCGGTGCCCTTCTGCCCAGCGCGGTCTAGGATCAGGTCGACCATCGGCTTGCCGGATTCGGGGTCCTTCTTGCCGAGCACGTCCGCCGTGATCTCCAGAAGATAGGAGTTCATGTCGGTCTGGTTCCAGGCAGCGAACACCTTCTGCATTTGTGCCGGGTCCATGCCGAGGCTGACCTTCATGATGTCGTATGCCTCGCAGAGCAACTGCATGATGGCGTACTCAATGCCGTTGTGCACCATCTTGACGTAATGCCCGGCGCCGCCCTTGCCGATGTATCCGCAGCACGGTTCGCCGTTGACCTTGGCGGCGATGGCGTTGAAGATCGGTTCCACAAGACGGTAGGCGTCTTCCTGTCCGCCGGGCATCAGGGCGGGCCCGTGCAGAGCGCCTTCTTCTCCACCGCTTACGCCCATGCCGATGAAGCGGATGCCGTCGCTTTCCAACTCTTTACCGCGGCGGTCGGTATCAGGGAAGAAGGAGTTGCCGCCATCGATAAGGATGTCGTTGGTGGTAAGGTGCGGCCGCAGGTCATGAATCACGGAATCGACCGGTTTTCCTGCCGGCACCATAATGAGAATCCGGCGCGGCGTTTCGAGCGATGCCGCGAGTTCAGCCGGCGAGCCGGCGGTCGTCATGTTCTTTCCGGCAAATGCCTGAGCGGCTGCTTGGCTTTTCTTGGAATCCAGATCGAACCCGGCCGCGGAGAAGCCGTTGCTTTCCATGTTCAGAGCCAGGTTCTGACCCATCACTCCGAGGCCGACAATGCCGATGTGGTACTGCTTCATGTCCATTCTCCAGTGAATTACGCGCGCTCCACGGGCCACCTATACGCGAGTAAGGCAGGCGGCTGGAAAGCCACCCCGCCACGCTACAATCAGGTTGTGCTTGAGCGAGTAGTCGGAATCATCACCCGTTATAGCATGTTTCACCCCGGCCTTCGGATCGGAGTCGCGGTTTCGGGCGGCGCCGATTCCGTGTGTCTGCTGCATGTTTTGCGTGAGCTGGCGCCGCGGTGGAATCTCTCGCTCAGCATCCTGCACATTAACCATCGTTTGCGCGGAGCGGAGTCGGCGGCCGACGAGGCGTTTGTGGCGCAACTGGCGGCGGATTTTCAGCTTCCGTTTTACCTGGAAAGCGTCGATGTCGGCTTGGTTTCCGCTGGGGATAATCTGGAGCAGGCCGCGCGCCGGGTGCGCCGGCGCTTTTTCCTGAGCTTTGTGCAGTCTGGAACGCTTGACAGGGTGGCGCTAGGTCACACGCGCAACGATCAGGCAGAGACGGTGCTGTTCCGCTTTCTGCGCGGATCGGGAACATCTGGTCTGGCTGGCATGCGTCCGGTGACACCTGAGGGCATTGTGCGCCCGCTGCTCGATACCACGCGCACGGAGATTCTCACCTGGCTGCGGGGACGAAGCTTCGAGTGGCGCGAGGATTCGAGCAATCTCGACACGCGATTTGTCCGCAACCGCATCCGCCACAGCTTGTTGCCGCAGATTGCTCAAGAGTGGAACCCCGCCATCGTGGACACCTTGAGACAGACCGCCACTTGGGCGCGGGCCGAAGAGGATTACTGGAAGCCCGAGATTGAACGGATCGCTGCCGAACGGCTGATTCTTCGTCCGGGGCAGGCGCTGGTGACGGTAGATACGCTGCGCGGGTTGCCGCCGGCCGTGGCGCGCCGGCTGATTCGTTATGCCATGGAGCATGTGAAGGGCGACTTGAGAGGTATCGGATTCAACCATATCGAGTTAGTGTTGGAGATGGCGGCGGCCGAACAGGGGCACGGCCGGTTCCAGGCACCGGGGCTCGACATTTTCCGGTCGTTTGAATGGTTGCGGTTTGCCCGCCCGGGCGCGGAGACGCTGGAGACGCGTAATTACCAGTTCCCGATGACTGTTCCCGGTACTATGCGGATTCCAGGGACCGATATCGGTATTTCCCTGGAACTAATTGAAAACCGGGAGAGTTCCCCGCAGTCTGATTCCGTATATAATGGTGAGATGGGTTTGGTAGACTGGCAGCGTCTATCCGGTCCGCTGGAATTGAGGAACTGGAGACCTGGAGACCAGTATCAGCCCATAGGGCGCGCCGGCGAAGAAAAAGTCAAAACTCTCTTCCAAGAGGCCCGCATTCCCTTATGGGAGCGGCGTCATTGGCCCATCCTGACCGATGGAGCATCAATCGTATGGACGCGGCGTTTCGGTCCGGCGGCACAATTTGCCGCCACGCCAGGTACCGGCGTCGTGCTGAAGATTCAAGAAGCGGGAGCCGAGCCGAAATAGCCGATCAAGGGAATCGGGAACGCGCTGAGCGGCGTCTAATTAATTAGAACGGAAGCATGGCCGGTTGGGAGGTTTCGTGAACTCTAACATCAAGACAGCAGTATTTTGGGTCGTATTGATCCTGGTGGCGGTGTTGTTATTCGCCGTCGTCCGTACCGGCCAAGGTAAAAAAGAGCAGGAGATTTCATTCACCGATTTCCTGAACAAGGTCCAAGCCGGTGAAGTGAAAGACGTTACGGTAACGGGCAATGATGTCCACGGCTCTTATCAGAATCCTAATCTCGGCTTCCATACCATCATTCCGACGAACTACCCGGATATTTATACCCAATTGCACGAAAAGGGTGTAAACACCAATATCAAGGACACCAGTTCCGGTAGCTGGGTCTCCATTCTCCTGAATGCCTCCCCGTTTATTGTTCTGCTGGCTTTCTGGATCTTTATGATGCGGCAGATGCAGAGTGGCGGCAACAAAGCACTCAGTTTTGGGAAGAGCCGTGCCCGACTGCATTCCACGCAGCAGAAGAAGGTGACCTTTAAGGACGTCGCCGGGGTAGAGGAAGCCAAAGAGGAATTGCAGGAGATTATCGAATTCCTCCGCGAGCCGCAGAAGTTCCAGAAGCTGGGCGGCCGTATTCCGAAAGGTGTGCTGCTGATTGGGCCTCCCGGAACGGGCAAAACGCTGCTCGCGCGAGCGATTGCCGGCGAAGCAAGCGTACCGTTCTTCTCGATTTCCGGCTCGGACTTCGTCGAGATGTTTGTCGGCGTGGGCGCAAGCCGCGTCCGTGACCTGTTCGAGCAAGGTAAGAAGAACGCTCCGTGCATCATCTTTATCGATGAAATCGATGCCGTGGGCCGTCATCGCGGCGCGGGACTGGGCGGCGGACACGATGAACGTGAGCAGACGCTGAACCAGTTGCTGGTGGAAATGGACGGCTTCGAATCGAACGAGGGTGTGATCCTTGTGGCCGCGACCAACCGGCCTGACGTGCTCGACCCCGCGTTGCTGCGGCCCGGCCGTTTCGACAGGCGTGTGGTTGTGGGACGCCCGGACATGCAGGGACGCGAAGCCATCCTTCGCGTTCACACCAAGAAAATTCCGCTGAGCGATAACGTCGATCCCTCCGTGCTGGCTCGTGGGACACCGGGTCTGGCAGGCGCGGACTTGGCCAACCTGGTGAATGAAGCTGCGTTGAATGCCGCACGGCAGAATCGCAAAGTTGTTACTATGGCCGACTTTGAACTGGCCAAAGACAAGATTCTGATGGGCGCCGAACGGAAGTCGATGATTCTGAGCGACGCCGAAAAGCGCAACACGGCCTATCACGAAGCCGGGCACGCTCTGGTAGCAGCGGTGCTGCCGAATGCCGACCCGCTGCATAAGGTGACGATCATTCCGCGCGGCATGGCGCTGGGCGTGACCATGCAGTTGCCCATCGACGACAAGCATTCCTACAGCCGCGATTATCTGTTGACCCAACTAGCCATCCTCATGGGCGGCCGCATCGCCGAAGAAGTCTACATGCACCACATGACTACCGGTGCGGGCAATGACATTGAGCGAGCGACGGAACTGGCGCGCAAGATGGTCTGTGAGTGGGGCATGAGCGAACTCGGGCCGCTGAGTTTCGGCAAGAAGGAAGAGCAGATCTTCCTGGGCCGCGAAATCGCACAGCATCGCGATTACAGCGAAGAGACCGCGATCCGCATCGATGAGCAGGTTAAGAAACTGGTGCAGGGCGGATATGACACCGCCATGAAGATCCTCGAGGATCATTCCGACGCGCTGGTGAAGATCGCCGAATCGCTGCTCGAACGCGAAATCCTGGACGGCAATGAAGTTCTGCAGATCATTCAGGGCAAGCCGCTCGAACCGCTGCCTGCGAGCGGCAACACCCGGGATGACGGCACGCAGCAGGTACTGCGCCCCGAAGGCGGACGGCGCGTTCCTGGACTCTCGGAAGGGGAGCGGCCCGCGCCGGCGTGATTCCGCGTTTTCCCTATTACCTCTTCGACATTGACGGCACACTGCTGGACTCTGCCCGAGATATTTGCGGCGCAGTCCAGCAGGTGCTTGTCACTACCGATTGCCGGCCCATCACGTTTGAGTTCCTCAAGGGCTACATCGGGTTGCACCTGATCGATCTCTTCCAGGACATTTTTCCCCACTACGACTCGGCGCAAATCGACGAGCTGATCCGCCAATATCGCGCCTTCTACCCAGAGCGCGGGCACACGATGACGCACCCGTTCCCGGGCGTCGTCGAAGGGCTCGCGGCGCTCCCCGGCAAAAAATCTACCGCGACCACCAAAGGCAGTGCCAGTTCACGCCTCATTCTGGAACACTTCGGCCTGCTGCAGTATTTTGACCATGTGCAAGGGACCGACGGCTTTCCATCGAAGCCCGCGCCGGACGTCATTCTGGCGGGCATCGCGGCGCTTGGCGCCAAACCCGAAGAGTGCCTGATGGTAGGCGATTCTCCGGCGGATATGGAGGCTGGCCGGCGGGCCGGAGTGAAAATCTGCGCTGTGCGGTACGGGTATGGCAAGGGTGAGGAGTTGGCGCGATGGGAACCGGATTACTGGATTGATGACCTTCGGGCGCTGGCGCTCGAAAGTGCTCATCCCGCCGCGGCCAGCTTGGCCGGCTGATTCGCGCGGCAAACGTAAACCTTCCTGCGAGTCGCTATTTTCCGAAATCGGCTTCAAATGTAGCAATCTTGCTCAACCGGCGGCGATGCCGCTCAGCGCCGGAAAACTGCGCGCCCACGTAATCGCGTACCAGATCCACAGCGAGTTCCGGACCGATCACGCGCGCGCCCAAACACAGCACGTTCACGTCGTCATCACCCACGCACTGGCGCGCGGAGAAACTATCGTGGCAGGTGGCGGCGCGAATCCCGCAAAACTTGTTCGCCGCCACGCATGCGCCCGCGCCGCTGCCGCAAATCAGCACAGCGCGCTCAGCGCGGCCTTCCAGCACGGCGCGCGCAGCCGCAAAGGCATAGTCCGGGTAGTCGACCGGATCCGTGGAATTGGTGCCGAGGTCGATCACTGTATGCCCGGCCTTCTGCAATGTTTCGATCACGCGTGCCTTCAGGGGGAATCCGGCATGGTCGCATGCAACCGCAATCTTCATATCCATTCATCATAGCCGCGCGGCTCGGGTTGCAGCGATTCGTGCGGAAGTGATACTCACTCAGATGTGAGAGTTTGTGCAGGCTTACTCGCGCTGCTGGCGGCAGCGGCCATTCCCGGCGCCGGAGCCACCGCTGTAATTCACGATCTCAGCCATTTCAGCCAGGTGATGGGAGAAACCCGCTCTTACCGCGTCTTTCTTCCGCCTACTTACGCGACATCGCAAAAACGCTATCCGGTGATTTATTGGTATCACGGGTATGGCGAACGCTTTAATGACTCCACCACGCATTACGACGACACCGGCTACGGCGGCGATACCATCGCCGCGTTCGTGGCCACTCATGACGTGATTGTGGTGAAGCCGGATGGCTACAATCCGGTTACACCCGGCGCTTCCAATCCCCACCCTTACAATATTGGGCCGGTAGAAACCAATCGCCAGTTCGCGCTCTACTTTCCGGAGCTGGTAAGCCAGATCGACAAGACGCTGCGCACGATTCCCGACCGTAATCATCGCGGGATTACCGGATTCTCGATGGGCGGGTTCATGTCTTTGTGGATCGCCGGCAAGTATCCGGATCTGGTTTCGAGCGCGTCGGCGTTCGTGCCGTCGCCCGAATTTTTCGTCGGGCCGCTGGGCTTCGACGTTGAGTATTGCCATGACGATCTCTATGGCAACTACGATGGCGTCCGCACGCGTCTGGTGACCGGCTCTCGCGATTTCATTCACTACTATCACCTGCGCATGGAATCCATATGGGATTTTGCGCGCCCCCATTTCGAGTGGGAGAATTTCGATTCCGATCACGCCACACCGGGAATCGCCAAAACCTTCGCATTCCACATGCAGGCGTTTGCGCATCCTCTGCCGAAACCGGCGGTCTTCAACCATGCCGACGTCTATCCGAACTTCACGGTGTGGGGTTGGGACGTTGCTTCGGACCGGCGCGAACCGGGCTTCACCGTCCTCGAGGACGTTTCGAAGACCGGCTTCCATTCGATGGTGCGTGAGTGGCTGCCGGCGGGCGGCCTGCTGCCGCAGGTGAAATTGTCGATTGATAGCGCGCCGCTCTATGCGCCCCGGAGTTCTCACGTCGTGACGTACCTTCGGGTGCGAGCTGGCAAGCTGCGCCGAGTGACGCAGAAGGCTGATGCGCAAGGCAGGCTGAGTTTCGATCTCGATGGAGACGATTACGAAGTCGGCGTGTCGGCCGGCCCGCTGATTGCGATGTCCGGATACCAGGTGGAAGGCGCCGCATGGGCCACTGCGGGCCAGCCGGATAAGCTGCGGGTCACGTTCTGGAACAAGGGCGGAGCGCGATCCCCGGCTTATGCCGTCCGGTGGGAGAGTCCCAACCCAGGCGTGAAATTCAATGTCACAACCAGCCGCCTGTTCGGTCTCGCGCCAGGGGAATCGCTGGCGCTGCCGCTGACGGTGACCGTCAGCGACCCGCAGCGGGCGATTGTGCAGATCGCCGCGGTGCAGGGTGAAAATCGCATGGTGTTCGATGTGCCGCTCTTCCCAGCGGCGCAGCCGGTGAAAGATTTCCAGATTGCCGATGGCCGCACGGTGAACCTCTACCAGAACGCGGTGAAGCGCGTGGATATGGTGCTGGGTGAAGGCAATGGCGATGGGCACGCCGCGCCCGGCGAAACATTCGCCGTGCTGCTGCCGGATGCCAGTTCGCTGCGTGCCGCCGAGTTGTTCACCAACGATGCCTGCGTGGACAACACCACGCGCGTTTCCGATTCGTGGCACGACTACGACCACACCGGCGCGTCCGTGAAATATTCGCTGCCCGTTATCCGGCCGGAGTGCCAGCCGGGCCACGTGGTTCACATGCTGGCGCGCATTGTGCTGCCGAACGCGCCCATGCATCACGTGAGCTATGCAACGATCGAGTTCCCCGTATGGTGGCGAGCGACGGACGCGGCTACAGGAACAAAATAAGCATCCTGACGGAGCGGCACGCTATTGCGAGCGGTCAACACCCGGTGTGTGTTATACCTCATCGGAAGAGAATCTGCCATGCCGCCCATACTAGTTTTCCCCTGTTTCTTTGTTTCTACAGCTCTCGTATTGAACATTTCCCCTTGGAGGGCTTTATGACGAACCCGGCCGCTCGCCGCGCCGCGGATTCGTTTCGCATCGCGCTTTTGCCGGGCGATGGCGTGGGGAAGGAAGTGACGGCCGCGGCAGTGGAAGTTCTGAAGGCCGTCGAGTCAACCGCCGCGAAAATGCAGTTCGAACTCACAGAATTCCAGGTGGGTGCGGAAGAGTATCTGCGCAGCGGCGATCCCATGCCCGCCGCTGTGTTCGAACAACTGAAGGACTTCCATGCGATTTTTCTGGGTGCCATCGGGCTTCCGGGTGTGCGCTGGCCCCACGGCGTCGAAATGACTCCGCAGTTGGACCTTCGCGAACGGCTGGATCTTTATTGCGGCCTCAGGCCGGTCTTTCTGTTTCACTCAGCCGATACGCCGCTGCGGAATAAGGCCGCCGGCAGTATCGATCTGCTGCTGGTCCGCGAGAGCACCGAGGGGTTGTTTTTCTCCAGAAAGGAGAAGTTCGCGCCGGACGCTTCTTATGTGGAGGACAAAATGCGAATCACGCGGCGAGGCGCGGAACGCGTCATCCGCGCGGCATTTCGCGAAGCGATGCGCCGCCGCCGGCATGTGACGCTGGTCGATAAGGCGAACGTTCTTCCGTCGATGGCGTTCTTTCGCCAGGTCTTCGACGAGATCGCGGGCGAGTTTCCCGCAGTGCAGACGGCGCGGGCGTATGTGGATGCCGCCGCGCTCCACTTGTTGCAGCGGCCGGAGTCTTTCGATGTGATCGTGACGGAGAACATGTTCGGCGATATTCTTTCCGACCTCGCGGCCGGCCTGGTGGGCGGTATGGGTATGGCGCCCTCGGCCGATATCGGCGAACAGTACGCTGTGTTTCAACCGGCCCACGGCTCGGCGCCCGATATCGCTGGCAAGGACATCGCGAATCCGGTGGCCGCGATTCTTTCCGCCGCTATGATGCTCGAATGGCTTGGCACGCAAGAGACACGCGCGGCCGGCGAGCGGATTCGCAGAGCGGTAAGCGCGGTGCTTGCCGATCCTGCTGCCAGAACACGCGATCTGGGCGGAAGCCTGACTACACGGCAGATGACCGGAGTGATCGTCTCGGCATTGACCGCGCAGCCGCAGGAGGCCGCCACCCCATGAAATCCGGATATCGCGTCTTCGACACGCACACACATCTCGGCACGGCCCGCCATAGCGGACGATCCTGCACCGCGGATGAATTGCTGCGCAATATGGATCGACAGGGCGTGGATCGCGCGCTCGCAATTCCGTTTCCCGTGGTGGATGATTTCCGCTCGCAGCACGATTTGATCGGCCGGGCTGTCCTGGCACATCCGGATCGCTTGTCGGGAGCCGCCTGTCTGTTTCCACTGATCGAGCAATCCGTCTTTCAGGATGAAGTGCGGCGCTGCCGTGAACAGTACGGTTTTGTCGCCCTGAAGCTGCAACCGCAGTATCACGGGCTCAATCCGATGTCGGCATCGAGCGATTTCTTTTTTGAGACGGCAATCGAGAACCATATGGCGGCTGTCTGCCATACCGGCGCTGGATTGCCGCTGGCTTCGCCCGCCCTGCTCATGATGCCGGCGCGAAAATTTCCGGACCTGCGGATCGTGGCCGCTCACGCGGGCGGCGGAATTTTCGTACACGAGGCAATCGTCGCCGCGCTGTTCTGCCCGAACCTCTGGCTCGAACTTTCGACGCTGACGCCGCACCATGTGCTGGAGGTCTTGAGCCACGTCGAGAGCGCAAGATTGATGATCGGGTCGGACCTGCCCGAAAGTGTGGATGCCGAGATGGGAAAGATCCTGACGCTCGACATACCGGACGAGGACAAGCGCAACATCCTGTACGAGACCGGATGCCGCGTATTTGGCACGGGTTGCTGAAGGAACAGCGATGACGCAAACGGGCTCGCAGAAACTCAGAGGCGTGACTATCGGCGCGGGCTATTTCGCCCTGTTCCAACACGAGGCGTGGAGCCGTATTCCGGAAGTTGAGATCGTCGCGGTATGCGATCAGGTGGAGGACAAAGCCCGTGCGATGCAGCAGCAGTTTGGGATCGCAAAGAGCTATACCCGCTGGGAAGAAATGCTCGAACAAGAGAAGCCGGATTTTGCCGACATCATCACGCCGCCCGTTACGCACGAGGAGATGTGCGCGTTCGCAGCACGCCGCGGCATCCACGTGATCTGCCAGAAGCCGCTCGCGCCCACGCTTGAAGAGGCAACGCGTATCGTGGAGACGGCACGTGCGGCCGGCGTCCGGTTCATGGTGCATGAGAATTGGCGATGGCAGCCGTGGTATCGCAAGATCAAAGAGATCCAAAGCAGCGGCACGATCGGCGAATTTACGCACGTCCACGTGCTCACCAGGATGGGCGATGGATGGGGCGAGCGAGCCTACCTCGACCGCCAGCCGTTCTTTCGCGAGTATCCGCGTCTGTTGCTCTATGAGACCGGAGTTCACTTCATCGATGTCTTCCGCTATCTACTGGGCGAAGTAACGAATGTCTGTGCGTATTTGCGCCGCCTGAATCCGGTAATCCAGGGAGAGGATGCGGCGCAGTTATTCTTACGGTTCGAGAGCGGCGCTACCGCCATTTGGGATGCCAACCGGTACAACGAAAGCGAATCGCGCAATCCGCGCTACACATTCGGTGAAATTCGCGTGGATGGCACGGCGGGTCACCTCACCATGGACAGTGAATCGAACATTCGTGTGAAAAGGTTGGGCGAGCCAGCCTGCGATGTTGCATACGCGCGTGAGGACCGGAACTTCACCGGCGATAGCGTGTATGCGACCGAACAGCATTTCGTAGACTGCCTGATTTCGGGGCGCGAATTCGAATCAAGCGGCGCGGAGTATCTCAAAACTCTGAAGGTGCTTTTTCAGGCGTATGCATCCGCACTCCCGGTTGCTGTAAGCGAATAACAGTTAGTACGCCTTTGATAATATGTCTGGCAGATCGAACTCTGGAGGCGGTAATGCCGGATGGATTGAATCGTCGTGACTTTCTAAGGACTGCCGCGCTGGCGGCTGGTCCCGCGGTAATCTCGGCGCGCGGGGCGAATGAAAAGATCAACATCGGATGGATCGGCGTCGGCATTCGCGGTTACGCGGCGCTTGACTGGCTGCACACGGCTGCTCCGGACGACGTAAAGATCACGGCGATCTGCGACACCTGCCAGATCCACATGGCGCGCGCGCAACAGCGCATGCAGGATGTGTGGGGCGCCAAGGCAGCCTCGTATGTGGATTATCACGAGATGCTCGCTGATAAATCCATCGATGCGGTCTACATCATGACACCCGAGCACCTGCACCACGATATGACCATCGCGGCGCTCGCTGCCGGCAAGCATGTCTACGTCGAAAAGCCCCTCGCGCATAACATCGCCGAGGGCTTTGAAATGGTGGATGCCTGGAAGAAATCTGGCAAGGTTGTGCAGGTTGGCACCCAGAATCGTAGTTCGTCTCTGTACAAGAAAGCCAAAGAACTCATCGGCCAAGGCATGATCGGCGACGTACACTTCGTACGAGCTTTCTGGTATCGCAACTCACTGCAGAGTGAGCCCGCCTGGCGTTACGAGATTCCGGCCGGCGCCAATCCGCAGAACACCGATTGGAAACGGTTCCTGGGGAACGCGCCAATGCGCCCATGGGATCCTCACCGCTACTTCCAGTGGAGACTCTATTGGGACTATTCGGGCGGCATCTCAACCGATCTGCTGGTGCACCAGACCGACATCGTGCATTACATGCTCGGTAAAACCGTGCCTAAGATGTGCATGGCTTCCGGCGGCATTTATCGCTGGAACGCGCCGGATGACGATCGCGAAGTGCCCGATTGCTTTAGCGCCATCTTCGAATATCCAGGCGATCTGCAAATCAACTACAGCTCCTACTTTGGGAATGACCACTACGGTTACGGCGAGCAACTGTGCGGCAACGAGGGCACTATTGAAGTGATGAACCGCCAGGATCTTTACTTCTCGCCGGAAACGCTGAAGGGGAAGGCGTCGAAGCAAGTCCTCTCGCGTGAGCGCATTCACCTGAACGGCAAGCAGGATTTCGGCGAGAGCGATGGCGCCATCAATCACTTCCGGAATTTCATTCATGCCGTGCAAGGCAAGGAAGAAGTCATTGCGCCGCCCACCATCGGGCAGGAGGCGGCCATCTCGGGGCATCTGGCCACAATTTCCTTTCGGAATCACAAGCAGGTATTCTGGAATGAGGCCACCAATCAGTACCGGCTCTCGTGATCCCTTTTGGCCACTGTCTTACAACCCGCTGCACCTCCTACCCCGCGCATGGCGAGCCGATGGATCATCGGCCGCGGCGTGGACCTCACGCTCGTAATCGGTGGCTCCGCCGCGGGATATCTGTATCTGCTGCTATACGTGGCGCTGCACGTGCCGATTACGTATTTGTGGTGGTTCTGGTCGCTGGGGTTGGACGGCACTCACATCTTCGCCACGGCTTCCCGCACGTTTTTTGACCAGGAGGCGCGTGCGCGCCACGGCAAGCTTCTATACGGCAGCCTGCTCGTCTTTTTCGCGCTGGGGCCGGTCATGGTCTTGACTGGGGCGAAGGGTTATCTCGCACTGCTGGTGGGCGTTTGGGCTTACTATCACGTGATCCGGCAGCACTATGGATTCATGGTGCTGTATAAGGTGAAGAATCGCGATCTCCGCAGGTTCGATAACGAACTGGACCGTGTATTCCTGGGCGTGATGATGGTGTTCCCGCCGTTCCATCGGTTCTTCATTCACCATCCCGAGGAACTCGGGATTCCCTTCTCCTTTCCGCGACTGGAGACGCCATTGTGGATTCTGGTTGCGCTGATGACTGTGATCTACATCGGGCGGCAGGTGATGCGGGCGCGGGCGGGCGAGACCCTGGATCTACCGAAGTATCTTCTGCTGGGTGGCGTGATTCCGCTGCACTGGCTCACATTTGCATACATGAGCTGGCAGGCGGCCGTGCCCACGGTGACCATTGTCCACAACCTGCAATACCACGCCATCGTGTGGTTCCACAATCGCAATCGGTATGCCGGCAGCGAATCAGAGTCGAGCCATGGGCGGATTCCCGCGGCCGTGAGCCGCAGTCTGCTGGCCTATGCCGCGATGGCGCTGGTGTTCAGCGCGATTTATCGCATCCCAGGTTTTGAGCTAGGCAAGGTTTCCGATCTGGCGTTCGGATTCTTCTGCGGCTTCGGTTTGACGCACTATTATCTGGACAGCCGCATCTGGCGCGTCCGGCACGATCCGGGGCTGCGCACGGCGCTGCAGCTCGCCTGAGCTAACCTGGAATTTGGATCCGCTGCTTCATCCGCCACGACAGTCTTACTGGCGTCCCACGGCCCGATACCTGATTGCTACCGAAGCGCATGTTTACGCACTGGCGGTCGCGGCCAGCGTGCTGCTCTCGTTCTATCCATTCGTGCTACTGATGGTATCTTTCTGCCGCAACGTGCTGCACTGGCCGGCGGCGGTGAACGCCATTTATCTCGCCCTGCAGGATTATTTCCCGGGTGACCTCTCGAGTTTCATCCACCGCAATGTCTCGGTGCGGCAGACCACGGGTGACCTCACCTCGATGTTTCTTCTGCTGGTGGCCGCCAATGGCATTTTCGAGCCACTGGAGGTAGCATTCAACCGCGCGTGGGGAGTGGCGCGGAACCGGTCGTATCTGCGGAATCAACTGGTTGCGCTCGGCCTGATTTTTGTCTGCGGCGGTCTGGCTTTGCTTTCCCTGATGTTGACCGCGCTCAATGGGACATGGATCGCTGAGTGGAGCGGGCGGCAAACGGCTGTCTCTGTCTGGATGAACCTGCTGTTCTTCAAGCTGGCGGCGGTGCCGATCTCGATCCTGGCGCTGTTCCTGGTCTACTGGCTGTTGCCGAACCGCAAGATTGATCCAACTCGCGTGGCGCCGGCGGCAATTCTGGTGGGAATGATTCTGGAAGCGCTGAAATACGGAGTCCTTCTGCTCTGGCCGCTGCTGCAGGACAAGCTCTCGCGTGAGTATGATATCTTCAGACACTCAGTGACGATTCTGCTGTGGAGCTTCATCACCACGTTGGTAGTATTGGCGGGAGCGGAGTGGAGTGCCCGGCGGGGCCGGGAAGACCCGCTGTCCTGAAACATTCGAACAACAGATTGTAGTGGGGCTGTGGTGGGGTGAACGGCGGGTCGGAAACTTCGCCGGCGGGACCACGGTTGTCCGGGAGGAACTGTGAAAGACTGGCGCGCTATTGCCAAAGGGAACGGAATTGAGATCCCCGCGAAGGATCTGAGCCGCATTGCCGCGGTGCTCGATGCGTTGGAGGCAGATTTTCGCCCTTCGGTGAAGGACCTTTGCCCGGAACTGGAACCGGCAGTGATCTTCCAGGCTGATGAGGAGGTCGAGTGACCATCTCACAGGCCGCCCAGTCGCTGCGCGCCCACCGCCTTTCAGCGGTGGAATTGACGGCCTCCGCCATTGAGCGCATTGAACGGCTCGAACCTACGCTGAGTGCTTTCATTACCATCACCGCGGAACGCGCCCTGGAGAGCGCGCGGCGAGCCGATGCCGAACTGGCAGCCGGCCGCGATCGCGGGCCGCTGCACGGCATCCCCATTGCCGTCAAGGATCTGTTTTACACTCGCGGCATCGCGACCACCGCCGGGTCGCCGCTGTTTGAGAAGTTCGTGCCGTCGTTCGACGCCACTGTGGTGGACCGGCTGGAGGCGGCCGGCGCGGTGATGATGGGCAAGCTCAATCTACACGAGCTGGCCTATGGAATTACATCGGCCAATCCGCATTTCGGGCCGGTTCGGAATCCGTGGAATCCCGAACGAAGCCCCGGCGGGTCCAGCGGCGGCTCGGGAGCGGCAGTGGCCGCGCACATGGTCTACGCAGCGATGGGAACCGATACGGGAGGCTCCATCCGCATTCCTGCGGCGTTCTGCGGGACGGTCGGATTAAAGCCGACGTATGGCCGCGTGAGCCGGCGCGGCGTGTTGCCGCTGGCTTTCAGTCTGGATCATATGGGACCCCTGACGCGCTCCGTCCGGGATGCCGCGTATGTTTTGAATGCCATTGCCGGCCATGACCGTAGTGACGATACATCTTCCCGGCATCCGGTAGTGGACTTTGTTCCCGATGATGGCTGTTCCATCTCAGGTTTGCGCGTCGGCTTTCCAGAGAACTTCTACTTCGAAGCGCTGGATCCGGATGTGGAGTCGTCGGTTCGCGGCGCACTGGCGCGCGCCGAGTCGCTTGGGGCGCGGATTACGCCGGTTCGCGTCCCGGATATCGCGGCTCACAACGCAGTGGGCCGGATAATTCTGCTGGCGGAGGCATCCGCATTGATGGAGCCCCACCTCCATCAGCGGAACCACTTTGGCGCTGACGTGCTCGCCCTGTTTGACCAGGGTCTGTTGTTGCCGGCATCCGATTACATCAACGCGCAGCGGGTGCGCCGCCAGATGCAGCGCGAATTTCGTAAGATCTGGTCCGAAGTGGATTGTTTGATTACTCCCACCACGCCGAATACCGCGCCACGTGTGGGTGACCTTACCGTCTCGGTTGGCGGGCGCACCGAAGAGGTCCGAATGGTGACCACCCGCCTGGTGCGCGCCATGAACGTGCTCGGACTACCGGCGCTCGCGATGCCGTGCGGCCTGAGTGCTCACGGTCTGCCGATCAGCCTGCAGATCATTGGGCCAGCCTTTGAGGAAGCCACGATACTGCGAGTAGGCGCTGCTCTCGAAGATAGCGGTGTTTCGATACCTCCGTGCCCTATTGGGTAATAGTGTCTAATTACCAGTTCATAGGTACTAGGAAGGAATATCACTCTTCCCGAAAGCGTAGATCCTGGTCCTAAATCTCATAGGCCGCTAACCCCTAACTAGTACAATACGTTATGGTTATTTCTTGTCGATATGTGACCCACGTCACCAGTGGTGCTCTCAAGGAACAATAGTAACGTTTGGCAACTCTATACGGGGAAGTACCCTAGAATCATCTATATACCAAATATATCGCTTGGGTGTTAACTTGGTAACCGAGTTGCTCCCGATGCACGAGTAAAAAACTGAAGTAGGGGAATGACCTTTTGTGTGTCCCTTCAAGGAGGACTATGCGAAAACTAGGCGTAGCAATGTGGGTGGCAATGTTCGGTTTGGCCATGATGAGTTTTGGCCAAGCCACCGACGCCAACCTGTTAGGAACGGTGATGGACGCTACCGGTGCCGTTGTGCCCGGCGCCGCTGTTGAAGCGACCAACACCGCTACGGGTGTCAAATACAACGCCACCACCGATCCAAACGGGCTCTACCGATTTAACAACATGCCGATTGGGCGTTACGATGTCTCCGCGTCAGCAACGGGATTCGCAACGGCAACCGTCAGGGGATTTGACTTACAGTTAAATAAAAACGTCACGGCCAATATCACTTTACAAGTGGGAACTGTGGCCGCGACGGTCGATGTTTCCGAAGCCGCGGCGTCAATTGACACAACCACGGCGCAAGTGCAGACCAGCTTTGAAGGCAGCCAGATCGCAAACCTGCCGATCATCGAAAACGCGACGGGACTCTTCGGCGCTTTGAACCTCTCGCTGTTGGGGGCGGGAGTTGCGAGTAACGGCGGCGTAGGGCAGGGCACTGGTCCATCGGTTGGTGGTCAGCGGCCCACCAACAACAACTTCACCATCGAAGGCATCGATAATAACAATAAGGCCGTCACGGGGCCGCTCATCTATGTGCCCGTGGATGCGACGGCGGAGTTCACCCTCCTTGAAAACCAGTATGGCGCGGAATTCGGGCACTCTACCGGCGGTCAGTTCAACACCGTCGTGAAGAGCGGAACGAACGAACTGCATGGATCACTTTATGAGTATTTCCAGAACCGCAATTTGAACGCGATCGGGCAGGAATATCAGCGCCAGGGCTTCACGTCGAACCCCCGCTTCGATCAGAACAGACTCGGTATGACGATCGGCGGCCCGATGATCAAGGACAAACTGTTCTATTTCGGTTCGGTCGAGTATGCGCCGCTGGGACAGGCGTTTACGCCGGGTGCTCCGGTTCTGGCGCCGACCGCGGCCGGCTTTTCGATGCTGAACAGCCTACCGAATATTTCGCAGACCAACCTCAAAATCTTGGAGCAGTGGGTGCCGCCGGCGCCCTCGGCCAGTAAGACGACTACTGTGAACGGCGTCGCCATTCCGATCGGCATTCTGCCGATTGCGGCTCCGAACTTCACGAACTACTATTCCGTGATCGGCAGCATCGATTACAACCCATCAGAAAAGGACCAGATCCGCGGACGGTTCTTATATAACAAGTCGACCTCGATCGACACGAACGCGAATCTTCCTGGATTCTGGACGCCGTTGCCGCAACGGTTTTACCTGATCACGATTTCCGACTTCCACACGTTCACTCCGAATCTTACGAACGAGTTCCGGCTTGGCTTTAACCGTTTCACGCAGCTTTTCACGGTGGGTGGCCAGACCTTCTCGGGACTGGATGTCTTCCCGAATCTCCAATTCGAGAAGGATCTGGGCCTGCAGGTTGGACCCGATCCGAACGCGCCTCAGTTCACGATCCAGAACACGTACCAACTCGTTGAAAACGTCAACTGGACGAAGGGCAAACACACATTGAAGATGGGGATCGACAGCCGCGACATGATTTCGCCGCAGTCCTTCACACAGCGAGTGCGCGGTGATTACGATTACTCGACGCTCGAAGGCTATCTACTGGATCAGATTCCGGATGTTGCGGCCGAGCGCAACGTCGGCTCGTCACCCTACTATGGGAATCTATGGTCGACTGGTCTTTATGCGACCGACCAGTGGCGGATCCGTCCAAACCTCACGCTGAACCTTGGTGTGCGTTGGGAGCGTACCAGCAACCCCGAGAGTGTGGACCTGCAGAAGCTGAATGCGATTGCGAATGTTCCCGGCCTCATCGAGTTCAATGCGCCGAAAGTGCAGAACAAGAACTTCGCTCCTCGCATCGGTATCGCTTATTCGCCGGGAACCAGCGGCAATACTTCCATCCGCGCGGGTTTCGGCATGGGTTACGACGTGATGTATGACAACCTCGGAATCCTGTCGTTGCCGCCGCAACTGACGTCGACGATCGACACCAGCCCGCGGAACCCGGGAATTTATTCCGCGCCATTCCTGGCCAATGGGGGGATACGTCCCAACGATGCACTTACCGGCCAATTGACGGCGGAAGAGGCGCGTGCCAATACATCCACCTGGATGCCGGATCAGAAGCTGCCATACTCGATCCAGTGGAATATCGGCGTGCAGCACGTGTTCCATACCAACTACACCGTGGAAGTGCGGTACATGGGAACGCGCGGGGTCCACGAGTGGGTCCAGCAGCGAATGAACACGACCAACACACCGGTGACAGCGAGCCGCAGTCTGCCCACCTATCTGCAAGCTCCGTCACAGGCCCAACTGGATTCGCTAGGCCTCACTTTAACCCAGCTAGAAGCGATCGACCCTCTGACTCCAGCGTTTGAGAATGCAGGCTTTGATCAGAACTTCATCACGGCCTTCCTGCCGATCGGCAATTCGAGCTACCACGGTCTGGCCACGCAGGTGACACGGCGATTCACCAACGGCATGCAGTTTATCGGGGCATATACCTTCAGCCATAACATTGATGACAGCACGGCCTCGGTTTTCGCTACCCTGCTGTCGCCGCGCCGTCCGCAGGACTTCAATGACTGGCGGGCGGAGCGCGCTACATCCGCGCTCGACCGCCGGCAGCGGTTGACGTTCAGTTGGGTTTACGATGCTCCCTGGTTCAGGCAATCGCACAGTTGGCTGGCCAAGAATGTGGCGGGCAACTGGCGCTTTGTTGGAACCTACACAGCCGAAACAGGCGAATTGGCGACGGCCGCCAGTAATATCGACTCCAATCTGAATCTGGACTCTGCCGGAGATCGCACCATCATCAACCCGGCCGGACAAGCGAACTTGGGCAGTGGCGTAACGCCGCTTACGAATTCCGCCGGTGAAACGGTCGCTTATCTTGCCTCGAATCCCAATGCCCGGTACATTTTGGCCGGACCCGGCGCGTATCCGAATGGAGGGCGTAACACGGTGCAAATGCCTGGCATTAACAACTTTGACTTGTCGCTTGCGAAGCGCTTCAACATTACTGAGAGCAAGTCGGTCGAGTTCCGCTGTGATGCTTCGAACGCCTTCAATCATCCGCAGTACACATCCGGTTATATCAACTCGGTTCGTTTGACCACTCAGGTCAGCCAGAGGACGTTCCTACAGCCGGACAATACGGCGTTCCAGAACTGGAGTGAGAACTTCCCGAGCAACGATAGAACCTTGCAGCTTGCTTTGAAGTTGTACTTCTGAGTTGCCTTTCAGTTCTCCTGCTGTCTCAGAAGGGCGCCCTTTTACCGGGGGCGCCCTTTTTTATGCATCAAACGGATCTGCATTCACGGTGGATTCCCCACGGCTGCGCAGGCCCTTATCCACCTGATTTCACCGGGAAAAGTACCTTTCCAGTAGAAGAAGTGAAGAGAGCGCGCCGGCGCCCCGCGCTAAGATAACGGTAGCAGGACTATGAAAGCCGTCGAACGCCGGTTTACAACCATCAGCGGGGTGCCGATCGCGCCGCTTTATGGCCCGGAGCAGTTGGCCGGGTTTGATCCGGCGCGCGATCTCGGAGCGCCTGGCGAATTTCCATACACGCGCGGCATTCACCGCGATATGTATCGCGGCCGGCTCTGGACAATGCGGCAATTCTCCGGCTTCGCCACGCCTGAGGAAACCAACCAGCGATATCATTACCTGCTCGAGCAGGGGCAGACGGGGCTTTCAGTGGCCTTCGATCTTCCGACTCTGATGGGCTACGACGCCGACGATGCAATGAGCGCCGGTGAGGTTGGCAAGTGCGGCGCTTCGGTCTGTTCGCTGGAGGACATGGAAGTCCTGTTCCGCGGGATTCCGCTTGACGAAGTCACGGTCTCGATGACGATCAATTCGCCGGCGGCGGTCCTGTGGGCTATGTATCTTGCGGTAGCCGAGCAGCAGGGCGTGGACTGGACGCGGCTCTCCGGCACCATTCAGAACGACATCCTCAAAGAGTACATCGCGCAGAAGGAATACATCTTCCCGCCGCGTCCTTCGATGAGGCTCGTGACCGACACCATTGAGTTTTCGGTGCATCACACGCCGCGGTTCAATCCGATTTCGATCAGCGGCTACCACATTCGCGAGGCGGGCTCGACGGCCGTGCAGGAGTTGGCGTTCACGTTGCGCGACGGCATCGAGTACGTGGATTGGGCATTGGAGCGCGGTCTCGCAATCGACGAATTCGCGCCGCGCCTCAGCTTTTTCTTTAATGCGCACAATGATTTCTTCGAGGAGATTGCGAAGTACCGCGCGGCGCGCAAGATCTGGGCCTATCTGATGCGTGACCGCTACGGCGCCACGAGTGAGCGCAGTTGGAAACTGCGCTTCCACGCGCAGACCGCCGGCTGCTCGCTCACCTGGCAGCAGCCGTATAACAACGTGGTCCGGACCGCGTTACAAGCCATGGCCGCTGTGCTCGGCGGAGCGCAATCGCTGCACACCAATTCACTGGACGAAGCGTATGCGCTGCCGAGTGAACACGCCGTGACGATCGCGCTGCGCACACAGCAGGTGCTGGCCTACGAAAGTGGCGTGACCCAGACGCCCGATCCGCTGGGCGGCAGTTACTTTCTGGAGAAGCTGACGCTCGAATCGGAAGCCGCAGCGAATGGATACATCCGGCAGATCGATGAAATGGGTGGCATGATCGCGGCTATTGAAGCCGGGTTCCCGCAAGCGGAGATCGCGGCTGCGAGTTACCGCTACCAGCGCGAGGTCGAGTCGGAAGAGCGCATTATTGTGGGCGTGAACCGGTTCCAATCGGAAGATCAGCCGATCGAGCTGCTCGAAATCGACGAGACGGCGGGCCGTCATCAGGAAGAGAAACTGGTGGCGCTGCGCGCGCGGCGGGATAATGGCAACGTGCAAAAGACGCTCGCCGCACTGGCGCGAGCGGCACAGGGAACGGAAAACACGATGCCGTATATTCTCGACGCGGTGCGGGCCTATGCCACGCTGGGTGAAATCTGTGGCACGCTGCGCGAGGTTTTTGGCAGCTATCGGGAAACCACCCACCTATAAAAAGATGCCGCAACCCATTCGAGTATTGGTGGCCAAGCCGGGCCTCGACGGTCACGACCGCGGGGCTAAGGTGATTGCGCGCGCCCTGCGTGATGCCGGCATGGAAGTGATCTACACCGGACTGCGCCAGACGCCCGAAATGATCGTGAACGCGGCCTTGCAGGAAGACGTCCAGGTAATCGGGCTATCCATTCTGTCGGGCGCCCACAATGCGATTGTGCCGCGCGTGATGCAGTTGCTGCGCGAGCAGGACATGGGCGACGTGAAGGTCATTGTGGGCGGCATTATTCCCGATGACGATGCGGAGGCGCTCAAGAAAGACGGCGTCGCGGCGGTCTTTCAGCCCGGCGCGTCGCTCGATGCGATCGTCGATTTCATTCGTTCCTCCGTCGCCCGGCAATAACCGCGGCGCAATTCCCAATCCCAAAGGTTCAATATGTCCCAAAAGGTCCTTTTGTCTATTGACGGCGGCGGCATTCGCGGAATTATCCCCGCATTGGCGCTTCAGAAGCTGGAGCAGGTCACCGGGCGGCCGGCGCACGAAACAGTATCGTTCGTCGCGGGCACTTCCACCGGCGCGCTGATGGCGGCGGCCGTGGCTGCCGGACTTCCCGCGGCGCAGATCGTGGATATCTATAAGGACCGCTCCAAGGACATTTTTGTGCCGCGCCCGCCCCTGAGTGATATCCGGCGCTACTCGACCGGGCACAAGTACGATGCCGCAAAACTGAACCAGGTGCTGCGCGAAGAGTTTGGAGCGAAGGCGGGATGGACGCTCAATGATTCGCCGATCGACCTGCTGCTCACGGCCACGCGACTCTCCGACGGAAGGCCATGGTACTTCGTGAAGGATAACATTTACAACGCGAAGACCACAGGCAGATTCGGCCTACTCGATTGCACCACAGCGAGCGCCGCTGCGCCCACTTACTTCGATCCGTGGACCATACAGGGACCTCCGGGTAAACTCGTGGACGGCGGTATCGGGGTGACGGGCAACCCGGTCTACCAAGCCTGCATCGAAGCGTTCTGTTACAGCCCCGGCTATGATCCGGAGCGGACCACGGTGATTTCCTTCGGAACCGGACGATATATTTCGCGAGCCGATCCGCATTCGATTCTGGACTGGCTCAATTGGGTTCTCGACACGCTGCTGCACGCGCCGGAAGATCAACAGACGAAGATTGTGGCGCGGCATTATCCCCAAACCGTCTTTTATCGTCTGGAGCCGCAATTGGATTTGAATGTCGATATGGACGATGTGGAGCACATTCCGGAGCTGGAAAGAATGGGTGAAGAGTTTGCCGCGGAGGTGAATTGGGAGGCCATGCTGCGGTGCGATGACACAAAGTTTCGCATGCGGCCGCCCAAGTGTCCGGCGGCTGTAGCAGCATAGCGCGGAGCGGCTTGCAGTTTCCCTGTGCCGGGTGTTCACACCTGTGTGCGAGCCGCTCGTTGTTGTAACCCGCCAAGATCCGCTAAAATAATGGCTTATCATCTACAAGAACCGGCTGTACCGAGTGGTGTTTCCCGTGCATCAGCTTCTACGTAACAGCGCAGAGTGGAAAGGTATGCTTGCATGATTTGGCTCAGGCGTCCGCGCCTGGTATCGAGTTTGGCGATTCTCTGCGTGTCATTGTCTTTGCCCCTGGTCGCGCAACAGCAACAGCAACCGGCGCCAGCGGCGCAGCAGCAGCAAACGCCTCCACAGCCGAAGTCCCAGAATCCGTTCGAGAACGTTCCGGAGACCCAGCAGCCACAGCCGGGTACGCCGGCACAACCGGCCGCACCGGGGCAGCCGCAGTTGGAAGCTCCTCCCACCGCGCCGGCTCCTCCTAAGCCTACGACAGGTCAGGTGGTCGAACAGATCGAGTTTCGCGGCGCGCGCCGTGTTCCGCAGGACACCCTCAAGGCACTCATTAGCACGAAGGTCGGCGACATCTTTAGCGAAGAGCAATTACAGCGCGACTTCATGGCGCTCTGGAACACGGGCCGCTTCGACGATATCCGTCTGGAGACGGAGCCCGGAACCAACGGCGGCGTGATTGTGCGATTTGTCGTAGTGGAACGGCGCGTGATCCGGTCGATCGACTACACGGGTATTCACTCGGTCACGGTGTCGGAAATTCTCGACCGCTTCAAGGAACGCAAGGTCGGGCTCTCGGTGGAATCCCAGTATGACCCGAACCGTATCCAGCGCGCGGTCGTCGTGTTGAAAGATTTTCTAGCGGAGCGCGGCCGGCAATATGCCACGGTCACTCCGGTGATTGAACAGATTCCGCCGTCGTCGTTGAAGCTCACCTTCAATGTGGATGAAGGGCCGAAAGTCAAAGTCGGCAACATCAACATCGTCGGCAACCAGGCATTCAGCGACCGGCAGGTGATCTGGGCGATGAAGAACTCGCGGCCCCTCGGGATTCCGCATTCCTACATCTTCGAAGATCTCTTCTCCAAGACTTACGACGAAGCCAAGCTCGAAGAAGATAAGGAACGCATTCGCCAAGCCTATCAGGATAAGGGATACTTCACCGCGAGGGCTCTGGACCAGACGGTGACGATCCGCCACACCGGCGGCGAAGGATGGCGGCTGCCGTTGTTCAAACCGAATAAGCCGGCGATCTATGCGGATATCACGATTCCGGTGGAAGAGGGCCGGCAATATCACCTGCACAGCATCAATTTTGTGGGGGTGAAATTGTTCCGCACGCCGGAGACCCTCATGAAACCGCTGTTTGGAATGGCTCCGGGCGATATCTTTTCGACGGCTAAGCTGCGCAAGGGCCTGGAGAATATGCGGAATCTATACGGTGAATTCGGGTACATCGATTTCGTTCCCGAACCGGACTTTGATCCGATCCCCGACACCGACCAGATTGACTTGACGCTGACGGCGGATGAAGGCAAGCAGTTCTTCGTGCGGCGTATCGATTTCTCAGGCAATACCACAACGCGCGACAAAGTCATCCGCCGCGAACTGCTGCTGGATGAAGGCGACATGTTTAACACGCGTCTGTGGGATTTGAGCATCCTGCGGTTGAACCAGCTTGGGTATTTTGAAACGCTCAAGAAGGAAGATGCCGCTGATATCAAACGCAATCCGCAATCGGACACGGTAGACATCACGCTCAAGGTGAAGGAGCGTGGAAAGAATTCCATCGGCCTGAACGGCGGCGTATCGGGAATTGCCGGCACGTTCCTCGGGTTCAACTATTCGACGAACAATTTTCTCGGCTTGGGTGAAACGCTTTCGATCGAATCGCAGCTCGGAACGATCATGCGCGATGTGAGCTTCGGTTTCACCGAGCCGTATTTCCTGGATAAGCCGATCCAACTTGGTTTCGTGGTTTACCTGCGGCGATACAACTTCAATCAGGGGCAGCAGGCATCGCTGCTGGCCGGGCAGAACCTGATTCCTCTCTATAACGAATTAGGTCCGGACAACCAGTTGAACTACGTCCAGAACAGTCACGGGTTCTCGGTATCGATGAGCTATCCGCTGAAGCGCAGCTTCGCCCGCCTAGGACTGACCTACGGCTACGATATTTCGAACGTTGTTGCGGAGAGCACAGCGGCGACGAGCTATTTCCAGTACATTAATTTCAGCGGTGTAGCAGGTCCGAATTCGCTGGATGGCATCAGGACCAGTCATATCGTTCCGTCCTACTCGTATAACACCGTCAACGCGGCAATCAATCCGACGGGCGGCAAGAGTCTGTTTATTTCCACCGAATTCGCCGGCAGTTTCATGGGTGGAAATGTGAACACGTTCCGGCCGGCGATTGACGCCAAGTACTTCAAGCCCGCGCCGTGGCACAAGAGTCACATTCTGGCGTTTCACCTCTCATCGTCATTCCTGACCGGGTACGGCGGGAAGCTGGCGCCGCCGTTTGCGCGATCGTTTATCGGCGGCGAACAGGACGTGCGCGGATTCGATTTCTTCCAGATCACGCCGATTGCATATGTAGCATCGAGCGCCACGGTTCCCGTGTTGAATGCGGATGGCTCGCAGCGCGTGCAAACGATTGTGAGCGACGGACAATTGACTCAAACCGCTGTGACGATGAACGTTCCGATTTACCAGCTCATCACGCCGGGCGGCGACACGCAGGTGGTGGGCAATTTCGAATACCGCATTCCGATTGCAGGCCCGGTAACGCTGGCGATTTTTGGAGATGTGGGCCTGAACAAGATCCTGCTGCCCAACCAGCTCACGATGGACCCGAGCCGCGTGTCTGACCTGAACGCACAGTTCCCGCAGGCAGGCTTTGACGGCCGGGTGAGAATTGCTCCAGGCACACAAAGGACGCGTGTTTCGACCGGACTCGAATTGCAGGTGATGTTGCCCGTGGTCAACGCGCCCTTCCGCCTGTATTGGGCTTACAATCCCTCGGTGGTGCGGGAATATTTGCAACCGCCGATCGTGGCGGATCGCTCGATGTTCCCGAATAATGCGACGTTCATCAACTCGATTGCGACGTTTGGGCAGGTGTATCCAGATTTTGAGCGGCGGTCGCTTTTCCGCTTCACCATCGGCAGGACGTTCTAATCGCACAGCCGCGTATGGTAGTATTTTCACATCCAGGAGTTTCCAGATTGAAGACGAATCTGTTGGTTCTTTCCGCTTTTGTTTTGGGCGCCGCCCCGTTCGTGCACGCTCAGACTCCGGCCCCGACGAAAGTCGGGATCATCCACGTTCAAAACGCGATTCTGAGCACGAAAGACGGCCAGAAGGCCCAAAGCGATTTAGCGACGCGCTTCAACCCGAAGAAAGCGGAGTTGGAAAAGAAACAGGCGAACATCGCGGCGCTTCAGGATCAGTTGCGCAAGGGCAACGCCACGATGAGCGACGATGCCAAAAACAGCCTCGTGCGCCAGATCGATGCGGATACAAAGTCGCTCAACCGCGAAAACGAGGATGCACAAGCGGACCTGGAACAGGCCGAAAGCAAGATTTATCAGGATCTGGGCCAGAAGATGATGGCGGTCATCGACAAGTACGCCAAGGAGAAGGGATTCGCAGTAATTCTGGACGTCAGCAACCAGCAGACGCCGGTGCTCTGGGCTTCGAACTCGGTGGATATCACGACCGACATTGTCAGGCTGTACGACGAGGCCAATCCGAGTGCTGGGGCTGCACCGGCTGCTAAACCGCCGGCGGCAGCGCCCGCCGCGACCACGCCGCGCCCAACGCCGCCGCGGCCTTCGACCAGCGCGCCAAAGAAGTAACCGTCGCGCGGCTGCGCGGGCCATTCGATAAGGGGTTCCCTGTGCCTTTGGGAGTACAATTAAGGCAGAGGGAGACCATGCGAACTCTAGGTGGGTTCGGGCTCGCGCTGCTTGTAGCTTCCAGCCTCTTCGGTCAGGTACGAGGTGGCGGCTTTAGCGCACGGCCTACTCTTACAGGAACCTTTGGAAATGTAGTCTTTCCGGGTGGCACGGCGGCTTTGCCGGGGGTGCGCCGGAGCTTTGGAAATGTAGCCTTTCCAGGTGGTGGAGGGCCGCGTCTCCAGGTTCCGTTCTCGGTCAGAGATCCAACGTTTGTCTCCGGCATCGGTGTGAACAAGGGTGGCTTCCGGGGTGGAAAGCATTTCAGGTCGGGCCGCCAGCAGGGCGTGATCACCTATGCCTATCCTGTGTTTGTAGGCGGGTACAACGGCTTCTACGATAATGGCTACTATGACAACGGCCCTGCTGACGCCGGCTTCATGCAGGGGGCCGCGCCGCCGCAACAGCAGCCGAACGTTATTGTGGTTTATCCTCCCCAACAGACACAGGCGCCAGTAGTCGTCAATGGAGGATCGGACCAGGGTCAGGCAGCAGTGACTCCGGACGACCAGGGCGTCAGCATCTATCAAGCGCCTGTGCGGGAGCCGGTCACGCAGGAGCCTGCCTCCACAACTGAAGCCTCGCATTACCTGATCGCGTTCAAAGATCACACCATCTATCTGGCGGTGGCCTACTGGGTGGAAGGCGATACCCTTCACTACTTCACTTCAGGAAGTACACACAACCAGGTGTCGCTCTCGCTGGTAGATCGCGCTCTGACCGAGCGCTTGAATCGCGAAGCGGGCATCGACCTGCGCTTGCCTCAATAAAGCTTGTTACAATCCGGCGCCGCACTGCCTTCTGAAGCGCTCAGGAGCGATACCATATCACTCGGGACCGCGACACGCAATTCGGCGGCGCGCGCCATGCAAAATTATACAGACGACGACCGCGTTGTGATGACGCTGGACGCAGGCGGCACTAACTTTGTCTTTTCGGCGATGCGGGCTTGCCGCCCGATCGTGGAAAGCCTGGTGCTGCCCTCTTGCGCTGGCGATCTCGACCGGTCGCTCGAAGCGATTGTCGCGGGATTCCGAAACGTTGAGCGCCGATTGACTGTGCTGCCGGTAGCGATCAGTTTTGCGTTCCCCGGCCCCGCGGATTATCGCAGCGGAATCATCCTTCAGCCGCCGAATTTGCCCGCCTATCGCGACGTGGCACTCGGCCCGATGCTGGAAGAGACGTTCGGACTCCCCACTTTTATCAACAATGACGGTGACCTGTTCGCTTACGGCGAAGCGATCGCCGGCTTTCTGCCTTATGTGAATGGATTGCTGGAGGCCGCCGGAAGCAGCAGGCGATTCCGCAACCTGTTGGGGCTCACGCTTGGTACCGGATTGGGCGGAGGCATCGTCCACGGTGGCGCGCTCTACCTGGGCGACAATTCCGCGTCGGGTGAAATCTGGCTCCTGCGGCACAAGCTGGAGTGCGGCACGAATGTGGAGGAGGGCGCTTCGATTCGCGCGGTGCGCCGGATTTATGCGGAGCGTGCGAACCTCCCGTTGGACGATGCACCCGAGCCGAAAGTGATCTGCCAAATTGCCGAGGGCCGCGCAGAGGGCAATCGCGCGGCGGCTCAGGAAGCCTTTCGCCGCATGGGTGAGGTGGCGGGCGACGCAATCGCGCAAGCGGCCACGCTGCTTGATGGGCTGGTTGTCATTGGCGGCGGAATCGCAGCCGCGCACCCGCATTTCCTGCCTGCGCTGGTCGCGGAAATGAATGGAACATTTCGCATGCCCAATGGAGAATTCCTGCCCCGGCTGGTTTCGCGCGTTTTCAACCTGGAAGACGCGGAGCAGCGCGACGCGTTCCTGAAGGGACAGCCAAGAGAGGTACGCGTGCCACGCAGCGGACGGACGCTGGCGTTCGACGCTATGCAGCGCATCGGGATCGGCATCACGCGGCTGGGCACGAGTGAAGCCACGGCGATTGGTGCGTATGCCTTCGCTCTCAACCGTCTGGATGAAATTGTTCGGCAGGAAAGCAGCAGCCGATGATCCGGCTTGTGGTGGCCGTGCTGATGACTTCGTTGTCGCTCGGTGCGCAGCAATACTCGCTCGGTGTCGGCGTGTATCCTGGGAATCCCGCTGAAAACTTCGCGCCGTTGATGCGCGTGGATCAAAGCTATCGCAATTTGGCACTAAGGCGGGCGGCCTACGCTTCGAGCAGCTACGATTACAACCTAACTGCTCAATTGGTAACGGATGGCATCAAGTCGTCTGCGCTGCCGAGATGGGTTTCCACCGCAACCAGTGAGCAGGGCAAACTTCCGAAAGAAGATCGCGAGCGTTTCCTGGACGGAGACTGGGTTACCGGAGTGGACCTGCGCGGTCCGAGTGGCTGGGTGGAACTCGAACTCGGCGGCGGAGATAGGCCGCCGGAAGTGGACCGCATCGGCATCGAAGCACGTGTGCGCGCCGCCGCCGAACAGCCGGAAAGCTGGACATGCACGATCTCCGGTTCCCTCGATGGGCGGACGTGGAAGGAACTGGGACGAGCGGCCGGCATGGCTCACCTGGGCGGCGATATCAGAACATCCGTCAGCCTGAACGCACCGTCCCGCAGCCGGTTCTATCGCGTTACATTCGAAGATCCGCGGGCGCGCACGTGGAGCGTCGGCGAGGTGAAATTGTTTGACCGCGATGAACCGGTGCACGCGGGCGGTCCATACAATTTCACCAGTGCATGGAGGAGCGCCGGCACGGGCCACGAATGGGTGTATGTCGATCTTGGCGCGATCTGCTCTTTTGATCGCTTGATGCTCTACTGGATCCGCCGTCCGGCGGAAGGTTCGATCGATGTCTCCGACGATGCCACCGTCTGGAGGACCATCGAGGCGCTGCCTTCCGCCGGCGGCAGCAACAGCGAGATCAAGCTGCCGCGCGCTGTGCGGGCGCGCTATGTCCGCGTGAGCATGACAAGGGCGGAATCGGAGGACGGCTATATCCTGAGCGAAATGGAAGTCTACGGACGCGGCGGACCTCGGCCGCATCCGAAAACTGCGCCCGCGATCCGGTCTGACGGCCGTCTGGATCTTGCGGGCGGTGCTTGGCGCGTCGAGAGAGCTTCGGAGGTGGAGGCGGATGGAAAAGCGATCTCGACTCCGGGATTCCGTGACGGCAACTGGCTCGTGGCGACAGTGCCTGGCACGGTGCTCACCAGCTATCTGAATGCGGGCGCCATTCCCGATCCGAACTACGCGGATAACCAGTTGATGATTTCGGATTCCTTTTTTTACTCCGATTTCTGGTATCGCGATGAGTTCGTCGCTCCGCGCGCAGTGGGAGGACGATTCTGGCTGAATTTCGACGGCATCAACTGGAAGGCCGATGTTTTTTTGAACGGGCACGAGGTTGGCCGGATCGACGGCGCATTCACCCGTGGAAAGTTCGACGTGACTGGCCTCGTGCGCGCGGGAGAGCGAAATGCCATCGCCGTTCGCATTGAAAAGAATGCCACGCCGGGAAGCGTCAAGGAGAAAACCTTTCAGCGGCCGGATACGAATGGCGGCGCTTTGGGCGCCGATAACCCCACATTTCAAGCGTCAGGTGGATGGGACTGGATCCCCACGATTCGGGGGCGCGAGGCGGGCATCTGGAACGACGTCTATCTCACCAGCAGCGGGCCCGTCACGCTGGAAGATCCGTTCGTCCGCACGGCGCTGCCGTTGCCTGACACGACTCACGCGGATGTGACGATTCAAGTCTCACTTCGCAATCACGAATCCCAGCCCGTGAACGGAATTCTGCGGGGGCGTTTCGGGGGAGCGCGTTTCGAGGCACCCATAACGCTGCCGGCGGGCGCAGCGGCGACGGTGACGCTCGACCCTTCCACGCAGCCCTCGCTGCGGTTGCAGAATCCAAAGCTGTGGTGGCCCGCGGGCTATGGGAAGGCGAATCTCTACAACGTGGAGCTGCAATTCGTCACGGAGAACCGGACGGTCTCCGATGAAACGTCCTTCGCCGCTGGAGTACGCCAGTTTACGTACACCGAGCAGGATGGAACCTTGCGGATCTGGATCAACGGACGCCGTTTCGTGCCGCGCGGCGGCAATTGGGGATTCAGCGAATCGATGTTGCGCTATCGCCAGCGCGAGTATGACATCGCCGTGCATTACCACCGCGACATGAACTTCAATATGATCCGCAACTGGGTGGGACAGACGGCGGACGATGCGTTCTACCGGGCATGCGACCGCTATGGCATCGTGGTGTGGCAGGATTTCTGGCTGGCCAATCCGTGGGATGGCCCCGATCCCGCGGACGACAGCATGTTCCTGCGCAATGCGCGCGACCTCGTCTTGCGAATTCGCAACCATGCGTCGGTCGATCTGTATTGCGGACGCAATGAGGGCTATCCGCCGGAAGTGCTCGATGCAGGCATTCGGACGATGCTTGCGGAACTTGATCCTGGCGCGCACTACATCCCCAATTCGGCTGATGGAGTGGTGAGCGGGCACGGCCCGTACCACGCGATGCCGGCGAAGTATTACTTCGAGCAGCGCGCCACCACCAAGCTTCACAGCGAAATGGGAATGCCGAACATCGTGACGATGGATAGCTTGCGGCTCATGATGCCCGAATCCGCGATGTGGCCGCAGGGACGCATGTGGGGCCTGCACGATTTCACGTTGGCGGGAGCACAAGACGGTGCTGCATACCGGCAGCGCATTGAAGACAGCTACGGCACGGCGGGAAGCGCGGCCGAGTGGCTCTGGTTGGCACAGTTCGAAAACTATGAAGGCTACCGCGCCATGTTCGAGGCGCAGAGCAGGAACCGCATGGGGCTGCTGATCTGGATGAGCCACCCGGCATGGCCTTCGTTCGTCTGGCAGACCTACGATTACTACTTCGATCCCACGGCTGCTTATTTCGGCTGCAAGAAAGCTTCCGAACCGCTGCATATCCAGTGGAACCCGGTGAGCGATAAGGTGGAAGTGGTCAACTACAGTGCAGGAAACCAGCGCGGCATGACTGCGCGCGTCCAGATCCTCAACCTGGACGGCGCAGTGAAATGGCAGGCCTCCATGATGCTCGATAGTGCGGACGACAGCACCATGCCGTGCATCCAAATCGAATACCCGGTGGACTTGACGCCCGTGCACTTTCTGCGGCTGGAATTGACGCGAGGCAATGCTATCATTTCCGAAAACTTCTATTGGCGCGGGCTCAAAGAGGGAGACTACCGCGCGCTTCGCGAACTGCCCATGGTGGCTCTGGAATCATCGACCACGGTGCAGCGGCATGGCGGGCATTGGATGCTGACGACGGAGTTGAGCAATCCGTCGAAGTTTCCGGCGCTGATGGTGCGCCTGAAGGTGGTGCGCGAAAAGTCGGGCGACCGCATCCTTCCGGCGTTTTACAGCGATAACTATGTCGCGCTTATGCCCGGCAAACACCGTACATTGACGACCGAAGTGGAGAACGCGGATACGCGAGGCGAGCGGCCGCGCATTGAGGTGGAAGGGTTTAACGTGCAGCAGAGCAGCGGCGGGCAGGTTTCGACGACAATTCGCTAAAGGTCCAGCGAGCTGGTTCGCGACCGCTGCCGGTTACTTCGCCATCCGCTGCGGCGGCCGTAGCAGTTTTCCCGGCATCTTCGAGAGATAGGATAGACGCTCCACAAAAGGCAGCATTCGCCGCACCGTACGGCCGTGCAAAATCAGGCTTCCGGCTACGAGCAGAGGATGTGGAATCGTGGTGCAGCAGCGCGCGCAGAAATCAATGTCGCCTCCTCTGCCGAACGCGTGCAGGCGCCGCATATGCTGCATCTGGTCCGAATTCCAGATGGAGACGAGCGATTGTTCTCCGATATTGCCAACCGGCCTGGCGTCCAGCATGTAGCTCTGGCAGCACGGATAGACGTCGCCATTCTGCTTGACGTACATCGGGCCGCGCCAGAGGTAGTGGCAGGGATGTTTCCACTCGCCGGCGGCGTGGCCGGCATCAGGGCGCATGAGGTTGGTTTCGTCTTCCTTGATGCGCAACTGATCTACACCCGGCACAGAGCTCCAGAAACGAACGAATGCGTCTACTTCAGAAGCATTGCCTTCCATGCGAACCATCTGCACAACCACCTGGAGCTTCGACTTGCATTCGTGCTTCATGAGCGCGAAGCGAACGAAGTTGTCGCGTACCTTTTCGAACTTTGCGCCTTTGCGGTAGAACTCGTAGGTCTCTTTTTTTGCGCCGTCGAAGCTGAGCGTGATTTGTTCGAGCGGCGAGTCGAGCAGGCGACGCGCCACCTTTTCGTCGAGGAACGTGCCGTTGGTGGAAAGCAGGCTCGAAATGCTGTGCTGGTGGCAGAATTCAATGCGCTCGAAAATGTGCGGGTCCATAAAGGGCTCGCCGAGGCCGATCAGCATCATGTGCTCGGCGGAAGAGCCGGCTTCGCGAACAAGGCGTTCAAACACGTCGTCGGCCATGTCGGCTTTCGGCTGCTTGTGGGTCTCGCGAGGACACATGGGGCAGTAGAGATTGCACTTCGCCGTGGTCTCAACGATGTATTCCACCGGCAGCGCCCGGAGCCTGGTCCGGCGCGCGAGATAGCCCCACAGAAGTCTGGCCCGATTCCACGCTCGCATGCTTGCTACATTTGATTGTACCCGTGGGCGCGAAGAGGAACCGCAAACACGCGCGTCTCTGCGGCCGGTTGAGCAGAGACGCCGCCGCGCAGGGGGGACGTTCGGTGGAAAAGGAGCGATGAACATCACGATCTCGGGAGCTTCGGGATTCATCGGGCGGCGGCTGCTCCACAGGTTGGGCGCAGGGCATTCGCTTCATGTCTTGAGCCGCCATGCGGGGACCAATCTGCCGGCGGGCGTGCGGCTTTCGGTGTGGAATCCGTTGGCAGGGCCGCCGCCAGAAGAGAGCTTGCGGGATGCCGGCGCAGTGATTCACTTGGCCGGGGAATCGGTAGCGCAGAGATGGACACCGGAAGCGAAGCGTCGCATTCGCGAGAGCCGTGTGACGGGCACCCGAAACCTGGTGGAGGGGATGGCTAAACTCACCCGGCCTCCGGCCGTATTGGTTTGCGCGTCGGCGGTGGGGTATTACGGGTCGCGCGGAGATGAAGAACTCACCGAGGATTCGCCGGCGGGCAGCGGTTTTCTTGCAGAACTGTGCCAGGAATGGGAAGCGGCGGCGCGATCGGCGGAACCATTGGGAGTACGCGTGGTGCATGTGCGCATCGGCATCGTGCTCGATCCCCGCGGCGGCGCGTTGCCAAAAATGCTGCCGCCGTTCCGCTGGGGCGTGGGCGGGCGGCTGGGCAGCGGCACGCAATGGTTTCCGTGGATTCACCTGGACGATCTGGCCTCATTATTTCGTTATGCCGTGGAAAATCAGGTCAGCGGCGCACTCAACGGCGTCGCGCCCAATCCGGTGACGAACGCTGAGTTTACCAAGGAGTTGGCGCAAGCCCTCGGGCGGCCAGCCTGGTTTCCCGTGCCGGTTTTCGCCCTGAAGATTCTGTTCGGCGAGATGGGGGAAGCGTTACTCGTCAGCGAGCGGGTCTTGCCGCGACGGGCCGAGGCGGCGGGCTTCCGGTTCCAGTATCCCCGGCTGCCAGAGGCGTTGTCTGAGCTGCTGAGAACGCGCGCGGCGCCGCGTTGAAACGTTATCGCAGATAGCATGGATGGTGCGTCTGATGGCGTATAATGAAGGTGTAACCCGAGAGGATTTGTGTCTGTACGCTCGTTTTTTCGTCTTTTCACCCACATCCAATTGATGCCTATTTTGGAGAGCGGCGAGGAGACTCTCGTCGGCGGGCAGGCGGTTCTGGAAGGCGTTATGATGCGCGCGCCGCACAGCTATTGTGTGGCCGTGCGGAAACCGGATGGCGAGATCGTCACCGAACAGATGCCTCTGGAGCGCATGTCGGAGAAGTATAGGATTTTCAAGTACCCCGTGTTTCGCGGGGTCGGAACGCTCTTTCAGGCGATGAAACTCGGGTTGAAAGCGCTGCGTTTCTCGGCCGAGACGGCGGTGGAAGATCCGTCGGCGCCGAAGAAGCCGAAGAAGGAAGCTTCCAACTGGGCGATGGCGGCAAACCTGATCTTCCAATTGGGATTCTTCATTTTTCTATATAAGTTCGTGCCGCTTTACCTGGTGACCAAGCTCCAAAAAGTGTACCCCGAGTTTTCCGGCCGCATCGCGTTCAACGTGACCGATGGCATAATCCGCCTGGCGATTTTCCTGGCGTTCCTGTATATTCTTTCCCGTCTCAAGGACATTCGCCGCGTGTTCGAATACCATGGCGCGGAACACAAGGTCGTATTCAATTATGAATCCGGTCAGCCGGTGACGGTGCAGAATGCGCAGCGGTTCACCACGTTCCACCCGCGCTGCGGAACGAGTTTCCTGCTGGTGGTGATGATTGTTTCGATCGTGGTCTACACGTTCATTCCGTTCGATGGTTTTGCAGGCAAACTGATTTCGCGCATCGTGCTATTGCCCGTGATTGCCGGAATCAGCTATGAGATGATTCGCTTCGCCGCCAAACGGCGGGGTTCCGCGCTTGCGACGCTAACGGCGCCGGGTCTCTGGCTGCAGCGCGTGACCACTCAACCGCCCGCCGACGACCAGACGGCCGTCGCGATCCGCGCCCTCGAAGGGGCCATGGCGCTCGAGGAATCGCAGGGCGGCCAACTCGTAATCGCGTAGAGTTCATGCAATTCATTCAGAAACTGGAGCAGCTCGAAAAGCGCTTCGAGGGGATTAACGCGCAAATGGCCGATCCGGCCGTAATCGGCGACCCCGAGCAGTACCGGAAAGTGGCCAAGTCGCACAGCGAATTGGCGGAAATCGTCTCCAAGTACCGGGAGTGGAAGAAGACCGAAGACGCGTTGGCACAGGCGCGCGGTATGCTTCAGGATGGCGACCCCGAGCTGCAAGCCATGGCGCAGGAAGAGACTACGCAGCTTGAACCGCAAATGCAACGGATTGAGGACGAGCTCAAAGTGCTGCTGCTGCCGAAAGATCCGAACGACGAAAAGAACGTGGTGCTCGAAATCCGCGCAGGTACGGGCGGCGATGAGGCCACGCTGTTCGCCGCGGAGATCTTTCGCATGTACTCGCGCTACGCGGAAACACAGGGATGGAAGATTGAAATCACCTCCAGCAGCGAATCGTCCGTGGGCGGCCTGAAAGAGGTGATCGCGCTGGTGAGCGGCAACAAGGTGTACAGCAAGCTCAAATATGAGAGCGGCGTCCATCGCGTGCAGCGCGTGCCGGTGACCGAGCAGCAGGGCCGTGTGCACACTTCGGCAATCACCGTGGCGGTGCTGCCGGAAGCCGACGAGGTGGAGGTCAAGATCGACCCGAAAGACATTCGGATCGATACCTTCTGCTCCTCCGGACCCGGCGGGCAATCGGTCAATACCACGTATTCGGCCGTGCGGCTCACGCATCTGCCGACGGGGTTGGTGGTTTCCTGCCAGGATGAGAAGTCGCAGATCAAGAACCGTGCCAAGGCAGAGCGCGTACTCCGTTCCCGGCTCTACGAAATGGAGCTGGAGAAGCAGCAGGCCGCGCTAGGCGCCGAGCGGCGCAGCATGGTGGGATCGGGCGACCGCAGCGAAAAAATCCGTACTTACAACTTCCCGCAGAATCGGGTGACTGATCATCGAATCGGCCTGACGCTTCATCAATTGGATTTCGTGATGGATGGCAAGCTCGATGCGGTTGTCGACGCGCTGACCACGTATTACCAGACCGAAAAGCTCAAGCAACAGGGGGAAGACGGAGAGCCGGCTGAGCCGTCATGACGGTGCAGATGGCGCTCGTCCAGGGGACGAAGCTCCTGGAGGATGCGGCGGTGGCCGCGCCGCGCCTCACGGCTGAAGTGCTACTCTCGCACGCGATTCATCGCGAACGCGAATACCTTTACGCACATCCAGAACGGGAGCTGGCGCAGGTGGAGTGGCTCCACTATGGCCGGTATCTGCACGAACGGCTTCAGGGCAAGCCCACCCAATACATCACCAAACGGCAGGAGTTCTACGGGCGCGAATTCCATGTCACTCCGGCCGTGCTAATTCCGCGGCCGGAGACGGAGCATGTGGTGGAAACGTCGCTCGCTTTGGCGCGCGGGTCGCGAAGGGTGCTGGATGTTGGTACGGGATCGGGCGCGCTGGCGGTAACTCTGCAATTGGAAATGCGTGCAGAGACATGGGCAACGGACGTCTCACCCGAGGCGGCGGCGCTGGCCGCGGACAATGCACGGCGGCAAGGCGCTCGGGTGGGCGTGGTGGTTTGCGACTTGATGAGCGCGCTGGCAAGTAGTGCATTTGACTTGGTCGTTTCGAACCCTCCCTACGTGCCCTTCAGCCAAGGACAGGGCCTGCAGCGCGAAGTGCGCGACTGGGAGCCGCATGTGGCCCTGTTTGGCGGTGAAACCGGGCTGGAGATTTACGCCCGCCTTGTGGCGGAAGCGCCGCGCGTATTGCGGCCGGGCGGCTGGCTGATCATGGAACTGGGTTTTGGAAGCCTCGATGGTGTGACAAGCCTGCTGAGCGGATGGGAAGAGATGCGAGTGGACCCGGATCTGGCGGGAATTCCAAGAGTAATTGCCGCGCGGCGGCGCTGAGATGAGCGCGCCGCGCAGCGAAGTCAGTGCCGGGAACCCGTTCAGCCCTTTCGAGCCGGCGGGTTTTCCACCTGCAGATTGTTGATGACGTTACCGAAGCTTAGACCGGCGGTCGCCGCACGCATTCCGGCGATCTCTTTTTCAGCCGTATTGTTGACTACTCCAGTCAGGGTCACCTGCCCGTTATCGACGATGATGTGAATCGGCGGAACGGCCTGAATGGCATACCGCGAGAGACTCGGCGCGGTGTAGATGGCGCGCGCTACCTGGAGGCGCAGACTGTCATCCTGAAACGAAAGCGGCAGAACCTTAAGCTGGTTCGAAACCGATTCCACGCCCGCGACTCCCTTCACCAGGCGGCCCAGGTCATCCTTCTTAAAGGGCTGGTTTACGGCGCCCAGCAATTCCACGTTGCCGTTCATAACACGGAAACTCACATCATCCCAGATGCTGTAGTTCGGGTAGGTGAGAATCTCGTGCCGGACGTTCTTAATAATGCTGGCATCATCAGGCGGCGTATTTGCCGGCGGCTGAGTCGCCGCGCCCGCGAGTCCGGCGCATGCCAACAAGGAAATCGCGATCAACAGGTGGCCCCTCATTCTATTCCTCATGAGCTTACCTCCTACTCCTTAGAGTGTTCAGGAGGGGGCATGGGATACGCGAACTTTGTAAAAGTTAGTAAATACTAGCCAAGCCGGGCGGCTGGGCTTTACGCCTTCCCGGACAGGAGTTCCAAGGCTTTTTTCACCATAGGATCGTCCTGCGGATTCTTCTGCTGCGGCTGCGCCTCATCGGGAGCTTCCGGCAGCGGCTCGCCGTTTTCGTCGTAATCGACCTGCGGTTCCGGTTCGAGCATTTGGTTGTTCGGAAGGACTCCGTCATCTTGAATCGCTTTGCCGCTGGGCGAATAGTATTTCGCTACGGAGAGAATGATGGCGCCTCCGTCGTCCATGGTGATGGCCCGCCGCATCGAGGCATCACCGTACGTGCGCTCGCCGACGAGTTCGGCTCGCTTGCTGTCCATCAGCGCCGCCGCGGCAATTTCGGCTCCATCCGCAGTGCCACGGTTTGTCAGAACCACCAGAGGCAGGCTGGTGATGGCCTTCGAGGGGCTCGCATCAAAGTTCTGCCGCGGGACACGCTGTCCCTGCAAGTACGTGATCAGGCCCTTATCCAGGAAAAGGTTCGCCAACGCGACACCCTGGTCCGGATCGCCCAAGGCACAATTGCGAAGGTCGAGAATGAACTTCTTTGCTCCTTGCTTCTGAGCCTTCTCGATGTCCGCGGCAGTCTCTTTGACCTTTTCCGCTGTCAGCGCCTGGGGTTTGATGTAAGCTACCTGGCTATCAAGCATTCTGTTGTCTACTGCCGGGAGCGCCAGGTTGGCACGTGTGAGCTTTACCGTCGCCGGCTCCGGCGCCCGGACGCGCACCACACTCAATTCCACAGTAGTGCCTGGGTCGCCCTGCAACAGAAGACGCGCATAGGCCAACGGCATGTCGCGCGTGGCGATTCCTTTGATGCTCTCAATCATGTCGCCGGTCGAAAAGCTGGCCCTGGAGGCCGGAGACCCGGGCACCACGCCCACCACTCCGACATACCCGAACTTCTTTGAAAGGATCAGGCCCACATCGGCGCGCTGGAGGTCCTTGTTCTTCAGGTAGTCTTTGTACTGATCGGCGTTGAGATAGCTGGCAAACGGGTCGATGGCTTCGAGCATACCGTTCAAAGCACCCAACGTAACGCTCTTCATATCGGGCTCTTCCACGTATTCGCTTTGAATACGGGAGACCACGTCGGCGAAGACACCGATATGTTTGAGGTTGGTTTCGTCCTGGGAGGAGGCACTCCTGCCAAGAACGCTCCCCGCCAGGAGCAATATCGTGAGACACGTCGACGTGCTCACGACGATGTATTTGGTACGGCTGCTCATAGATTTAGGTACTTCGAAGGCCCTGAAACCATTATACCTGTGGCCGAAGCGCCACAATCCTCCGGTATGGCCTCACCCGGTTGGACGCGTCAGGCTCTGATTTGGTTGTAGGAAAACTACTTCCATCCCATCCGCTCCCGCAGACCAGTGATGTGTGCCACATGGTGGCGGCCGTGCCAGGCATAAAGGGCGAGGTTGCTTTCAAGCGTCAGGATGCCCTTTGCCGGATGCCGGAACGTGCGAGTGAAATCTATCTCGGAAAAGGAGCGGAGAAGGATCATCCAGCGCTGGTGTAGGCATTCGACCAGACGGAGAGACGTTTCTACCGGCCCGCCGACTGCGTCGGTTAGCATACCCCATTTGTTTTCATCGTAGCCCTTTACGGCCGGTACATCCTCGGTCAGCGCCAGGCGGAAGCGCACATAAATATTGATATGGCTATCGGCGACGTGATGCACCACCTGGCGCACGGTCCAGCCGCCTGGGCGATAGGGTGAATCGAGCTGCTGCTCGTCCAACCCTTTGACGGCCTGCCGCAGGAGCGCGGGCGTGGCCTCGATCTGTTCCAGATACTGAGCCCGCATCTCCAGTGTGATCGGGTCCGGAAATTCAAATTTCCCGATGGGGTAACGCAAGTCCATCTAGGAATCTTACCAATCGAGAGAAGATAGAAACATGAAGCCGTGGTTTGCCCTTTGCGCCGCCGTCTGGTTTGCAGCGACGACGGCCTACCCGGCCGGCTTGCAGCCGCAAACAGCCGAGGCCTTTGACCGCTACGCGAAGCAGACCGAACAACGCCTCGACGCGCGTCAATCCTTCCTGTGGGTGGATGAATCGAGCGCTCGGGCTGCGCGGGTCCGCAAGGGCGAAATCGTGGTGGAGCCGCTGCGAGGGTCCGGCCAGCAGGCGGTTCCCGGCGGATTGATTCACGATTGGGTGGGCACTGTCTTCATCCCCGGCGTCACGCTCGAAAAGACCATCGGCCTGGTCCAGGACTACAGCCACCACAAGGAATACTACAGGCCCGAGGTGGCTGATTCGCGCATCCTCTCACATGACGGCAATGACTTCAAAATCTATCTCCGCCTGGTGAAGAAGAAAGTCATCACCGTGGTGCTCGACACCGAACACGAGGTGCATTATTACCCGATCGACGCCACGCACTGGCGGAGCGTCTCCCGCAGCACGAAGGTTGCAGAAGTCGCCGGCGCTGGAAAGCCCGGCGAGCACGAATTGAAGTCCGGTGAAGACCACGGCTTCCTATGGGCGCTCAATTCCTACTGGCGATTTGAAGAGCGCGGAGGCGGCACCTGGGTGGAATGCGAAGCGGTTTCGCTGACGCGGGCGGTGCCGGCGGGGTTGAGCTGGATCGTCGATCCGGTAATCCGCGACTTGCCGCGTCAAAGCCTGGCGAATACGCTGCAGGAAACGCGGTCGGCGTTATCGAAATGAGTCACGAATCGCGGGACAGCACCCAATCCGCCAAATCCTGCATGCGGTCCACCAGCAGGTCGGGCGCCGGGTCTGTCAGCGTTTCGGGTTGAAATCCGTAAGTGACGCCGCAGGATTGCACTTGCGCGTTGCGTGCAGTCTGGATATCCACCGTGCTGTCTCCCACCATCATGGCGCGGGTGCGCGGCACATCGGCTTCCTTCAGCAGAGTTTCGATCCCGATGGGGTTTGGCTTTTTAAAGTCGAAGCTGTTGCCGCCATAGACTTGGAAGAACCGCTCCTTGACTCCCAAGCCTTGGATGATCGCGCGGCTCATGTTGACCGGCTTGTTCGTCAACACGGCCAGGCGCTTGCCCGCGGCCTGCAAACGTTCGAGCGACTCCTCAACGCCGGGATAGAGGCGCGTGTTGTCGAGCTCGTGATCGCGATAGTACTCCAGAAAGAATTCGAGCGCCTCTTCCACTTCGGATTCGGTGGCCTGTGGTCCCAGCGCGCGCCGCATCAGCGTTGGCGCGCCACTGCCCACGTAGGAATAGACCCGCTCGTGATCGAGGGGACTGATACCCATGTGGATGAGAGTGGCATTCACCGAATACGCCAGATCGAGCTTCGAATCGATCAGCGTGCCGTCCAGGTCAAAGATGAGAAGATCCATTCCTACGCGATGCCCGTTTTCTTCCGGCGCGAGCGCCCCTCGCGGGAGACCGGCTTGCGCTGAGCGCGAACGCGGCCGGTGGCGAGTTTGTACTCTGCCACCTTCCTCTGCATGGTATTGCGGTGAATGCCAAGCCGCTTGCTCGCGGCGGACTGATTGCCGCCGGCTTGCTCTAGCGCGCGCTGGATCATCGTTTTTTCCAGCAGTTCGATGGCCTCTTCCATGAAGAAGTTGGTGTCCAGCAGATGTTCTACGAGAGCTTCAAATTTGTCCTTCATCCTCTGCCTTTTCCGCTTGGGGTACGTCCAACATTCCCTGCTTGACTGTCTTCGCCCACGCCGACTTCACTTGTCCATAGGTCTTGCGGAAGCCCTCCTTCAGCTCATGCGGAGCCAGTGCCGAGACGACTCGCGCCGCATCCACCACGTAGGGGGCTGTCCGGGAATTTACCACTGCCTCCGGCGGCTTGTCTCCAGGGGAGAACGCCATCAGGGCCATAACGAATGCGATCGAAATCAGAATGCCCCGAATCACGCCGAATCCCGCGCCGAGAGCGTGATCCACAATCGACAGACCTGTCACCTTCAGGAACTTTCCGACCAGAAAGCTGACGCCGCTGCCCACCAGGAGCACGGCGCAGAACACCAGCGCGAAGCCGGCAAAATCCGCGAGTGCCCGCGAGCTCAAATAGGATGACAGGTATCCGGCGACCGAGCCATAGAACCAAATACCGATGATCAGCGCCAGAATTACCGAGACCAGTCCGACGATCTCGCGCGAGAGTCCCTTGCGAAAGCTCGCCACGACCGACGCGGCGACAATCAGCACCAACACCACGTCCAGCCAATTCATAGTTCGCGGCCGGTCAGCACCTGATATGCCTGCCGGTATTTTTCGCCGGTCTTGGCCGCTACATCGTCGGGCAGCGCAGGAGCCGGAGGCTGTTTGTTCCAATGAATCGATTCCAGGTAATCGCGAACGTACTGCTTGTCAAAAGAGAACTGCGCCCCGCCGGGTTTGTAGCTCTCGGCCGGCCAGAACCGCGAGGAATCCGGCGTCAGCACTTCATCGCCTAGCACCAACTGGTCTCCGACGAAACCGAACTCGAACTTGGTATCGGCGATGATGATTCCCTTGGTCTCTGCATACTGCGAGGCGCGGGTATAGATTTCAAGCGTCAGATCGCGCAATCGCTTTGCCAGATCCTCGCCAATGAGAGCGGCCGTCTGTTCAAAGGAAATATTTTCATCGTGGCCGGTCTGCGCCTTGGTGGCCGGAGTAAAGATGGGCTCCGGCAGCTTGCTGCTCTCTTTCAGGCCCGCCGGCAACGGAATGCCGCACACGGTGCCTTGCGCGCAGTACTCCTTCCAGCCTGACCCCGCCAGATAGCCGCGAGCGACGCATTCAATCTCCACCATCCGGGCGCGCTTCACCAGCATCGAGCGGCCTTCGAGTTGATCGCGGAACTGCGGCAGAGGCGCCGGGTAGTCATCCACGCGGGCCGTCAAAAAATGCGTAGGCGTCAGATCCTTCAGAAAATCGAACCAGAAAATGGAAAGCTGTGTCAGCACCGCGCCCTTATCGGGTATGCCGGTGGGCAGAATATAGTCGAAGGCCGAAATGCGGTCCGTCGCTACGATGAGCAGCTTGCCATCGACGCTGTAGACATCCCGCACCTTGCCTTTGGCATGGCGTTCGACACCAGGAAGATTCGTTTCCAGGAGAATTTCATTTTGAGCTGAGTTCACTGTTTTTCCAGGGATCTATCAGGGGAGTAAATCAAATGATACCCCTTCCCCGCGCTTTGTCAAAGGCAAACTGGTACCCTAAAATTCGTTTACGATTACCATAATGAACTGGAACGACGCTGCCGAAGATTTTCTTAACCAGGTATTGGCCCAAACGCCGCGCCCGGTGCGCGAAAACACCGAGGCGCAACTGCGAGGCGCCGCAGAAGCCATGGCGGAAGAAGATGGCAAGAGCCGCGTGGGCGTGGAGACCGTGATCGCCGCCTGGGTTCGCGCTACGCCGGAGACTCTGCGTGCGGACCTGCCGCGCCAGCTCGAGCGCTTCGGCCTGGACCCCGACGACTACCGGAATCTGCTCGAAGAATCTGGCGAAGAGTCCTAGAGTACATGGTAGTAACCCGTCCGTTCCAATACTTCGACGGGAATGCCGAATAAGGCCGAAAGCGTTTCTGCGCGAAGCACGTTTTCCTTAGGCCCATCGCAGAACACGCGGCCTTGGCGGATCAGCACGACGCGCCGCATCTCCGGAATGATATCCGGCAAGTGATGCGTCACCATGATGATGCTGATGCCGTTACGCGCCAGCTTGCGCAGAATCTCCCGCAGTTCGTAGGTGGCGAACAGATCGAGACTGGTGGTCGGCTCATCGAGAACGAGCGCTTGTGGATCATGCACCAGCGCGCGGGCGATCAGGATGCGGCGCGCTTCCCCGGACGACATCTCGTTGGTGTGGCGCTCCGCCAGGTGCTCGATCTCGAGCAGTTCCATGACTTCTCGCGCCTTCTGCTCCATCGCGGCGGAAACGGCGTGATTCAGCCAGATGCCGACGCTGCCGAAGAAGCCGGAGAGCACGATTTCCAATCCCGAGTAATCGCGCGTACACATCTGCATCCAGTCATTCGAAACCATGCCGAGATGATTCCGCAGTTCGAACAGATCCCACCGGTCGCGTCCCAGAATCCGCAAGGACCAAGGCTCGTTCTTCAACAACGGGTACAGTTCGCGCGAAATGACTTTGACCAGTGTGGATTTTCCCGAGCCGTTCGGACCGAGGATAGCGACGTGCTCACCCTGCGCGATGGATAGCGTCACATTGTCGAGCACCGTCGAAGCGCCGCGGCGGATGGTGACATTTTGGAAGTCGATGAGCGGAACAGAGGACATGAATCTTTCATTGTAGGGCGCTTAATGCAACGCCACCTGATCCGTCTGGACTTTCGGGCGTCGCATGATCAGCACGAATGGCACGAGGCAAAGCACCACCAGCGCCATCATGGACATCACGTCGATATAGCCGAGGGTGGCAGCTTGGCCCTCGATGAGCCCCGCGATGCGGCCGTACGTTTGCTGCAGCGGATGGGCCGCGCCTTGGCTTTCGAGCATGCGGCTCATGCCGTTCGTCATCTGGTCGAAGGCCGGATTACTTGGCGTGGCGTGCGCCGTGAGGAAATTTTGGTGCTGCTGTACCTGGCGCGTCAACGAGGTGCTGATGAGCGCGATTCCAATGCCACCGCCCAGGTTGCGCACGAAGCTGTTCATTGCCGAAACCTGGTTGTTCTTCTCGCGCGGAATGCCGACATAGGCCAGGATGCTGGAGGGCAGAAAGATGAAGGCCAGCCCCATCGTCTGATAGACCCGCAGCATGGCTACGGTGCCGAAATCCATTTGCAGGCTCAGGCGCGTAGCAATGTAATACAGCGCGCCGGCGGTTGCGGCGAAGCCGAGGGCCATCATCGCTCGCGGATCCATGCGGCTGACCAGGGACCCAGCTATGGGCATCATGAGCAGCATCGCGAACCCGCCGCCAGCGAGCGCTTCACCGGCCAATACCGCCGGATATCCGAGCAGCACTTGCAGGAATTGCGGAATCAGCACCGTGGTGCCGAACAGCACGATGCCCAGTACGAAGCTGAAGAACATCGCAGTCGCAAAGTTGCGATTACGGAACAGACGGATATCGACAATCGGGTCGGGATGATGCCACTCCCAGACTACCCAGGCAAACAGCGCATACACCGCGATCACCGCCAGCACTGTAATCCAGGTGGAAGAGAACCAGTCGGCCTCCTGCCCTTTGTCTAGCACTACCTGCAAGCAGCCAATGGCCACTACGATCAGGCCCAGCCCGATGCCATCCATGCGGAACTTGCCGCGCATCCGTTCCTTCTGCAGATAGGGCGGGTCTTCTACCAGGCGGCGGGTCAGGAAAAGGGAGAGGATGCCGATGGGAACGTTGATGTAGAAAATCCAGCGCCATGTGAAGTTGTCCGTGATCCAACCGCCGAGCGTCGGACCGACGGCCGGCGCGATCACTACAGCCATTCCGTAAACCGCGAAGGCAATACCGCGCCGCGCGGGCGGAAACGTATCCGCCAGGATGGCCTGCTCACTCGGCTGCAAACCGCCGCCGCCGGCTCCCTGCAGGATGCGAAAGACCACCAGCATCGCCAGACTGGGCGCCAAGCCGCACAGGAAGCTGCTACACGTAAACAGCGCCACGGAGGCCATGTAGAAACGCTTGCGCCCGAACAAGCGCGAAAGCCACGCGCTGATGGGTAAAATGATGGCGTTCGAAACCAGATAGCTGGTAAGCACCCAGGTGGATTCCTGCTGGCTCACCGAAAGATTACCCGCGATATGCGGCAGAGAGACGTTGGCGATCGAGGTGTCGAGCACCTCCATGAATGTCGCCAGCGTGACGGTGAGTGCCACCGCCCAGGGATTATGTTTCGGCGTCCACTCGCCGTGAAGGTCCGCCACGTCTATTGCAGCCAGACCTTGGGCTCAACCGACATGCCGGGCCGCAGCCGTCCCAGGCCCTTCTGCCCGGGCTTGAAACGGATGCGTACGGGAAGGCGCTGCACCACTTTCACGTAATTGCCGGTCGCATTTTCAGGCGGCAGCAGGCTCATCACCGCGCCGGTGGCTGCGGGCATGCTCTCCACGTATCCATCGAAGCTCTGGCCGAATGCGTCCACGTCGATCGTCACGCGCTGGCCGGGCGCCATGCGGTGTAATTGCGTCTCTTTGAAATCGGCTGTGACCCAGAGGTCATCCAACTGCGCCACGCTGAACAGTTGCTGGCCCGGTTGCACATGGTTGCCCACTTCGACGCTACGTTTGCTCACTACCCCGGAGACAGGAGCGAGAATTTTCGTGTAGCTCAAATCGAGCAGGGCGCGATCCACACGCGCCTGTGCCGCCGCCGAACTGGCGCGCCGGGATTCGACATCGGCGCGGCTGATGGCCACTCGCTGCGGCGCGGTGCGATGCGCTTCCGCCAGGCGGCTCTGCGCCTGGTTGAGCTGCGCGTGCCGCTGATCGACCACCTTTTGTGCCGCGTCGGCGGACGCGCGGTTTGAATCCACGCCGGCGGCCAGCGCTTTCGCGGTAGCCTGTACCTGATCGTATTGTTCGCGCGGAATTTCGTCTTTGGCCAGCAGTCCCTGGTAGCGGGCAACATCGGCCTGGGCCTTCGCGCTATTGGCCTGCGCTTCGCGCAAGCGAGCCTCGGCAGCCGCGGCGTCGCGTTCAGCGGCAGCTACGGCGGCTTCTGCATTCTCCACGTCCGATTGCGCCGTCGAAATGTTAGTCTCGCTGGCGGTCTCGGTGATCGGAATATTCGGGTTCTGGGCTTCGACTTCAGCCCGAGCCTGCATGGCCTCGGCTCTGGCCTGCTCCAAGGCCACTTGGTAATCCCGCGGATCGATTTCGGCCATTACCTGTCCGGCTTTGACGAACTGGTTCTCACTCACATAGACGGCGGTGACCGAGCCCGCCACGCGCGAGCTAACGCCGTTCAAGTGTCCTGAGATTTGCGCGTCGTCAGTGGATTCGTAAGTCTGCGCGTAACGCCAAAACAGGAAGCCTCCCGTGGCCAAAACCAGTCCAACCAGCAAGACGATGAACATCGCCTTGCCGCGGCCTCGTGGCGCTTGCGGCGTCTTGGGAGCTTCGCCAGTTTCAGTCGGACTTTCCCACTCTTTCGTTTGCGGCATCTTGCTTACCGTTTCTCCAGAAGTTCCTTGATTCCCTGATCAGCCTGCCCCATGGCCCGCGCCAGGCTCGTCTTGGCCAAGTTGTGCGCGAAGAGGCTCGTGATGTAATCCTGGTCCGCCGCGGCGACGGCTTCCTGCGCCTGCACTACTTCAATGGTGTCGGCCACTCCGGCGGCGAAGCGATCGCGAGCCTGTTGCAGCGTGTCCTGAGCCAGTGTGCGGTTGTTTTCGGCAACCTGCACCTGGCTGGCGGCGGCCGTCAAATCAAGAAACGCCTCGCGCACTTCGGCATCTACGCGGCCCCGCAGATCCTGATACTCGGCCTGACGCTGCTCAAGCGCGGCAGCAGCCTGTTCCGTATCGGCGCTGATCCGGCCACCTTGCCAGATGGGAATTCGCAGCGTGCCAGTGAGTGTGAACGTGCCATGTGAACTGGTTGGGTTGACACCGATCACGCCGTAGTCCGCCGCTACTTCTGCGGAAGGGTAACGTTCCGCCATCGCCGCCTTCCGCGTCAATTCCGCCGCGCGCACCTGCGCTTGGGCGGCCTTCAAATCCGGCCGGTTGGAGTACGCGCGCGAAAGCGCCTGGTCGAGCGTGAGACTGGTGAGCGGAGCGTAGGGCAGCGTGTCGCTGAGCGTGAATTGCTGTCCCGGAGGCAATCCGATGAGGCGGCCCAAATTGATCCGCTGCTTCGCCAGATCCGTTTCCTGCGAAGTGAGCCGCTGCTGCTCCATCTGCAGCTCTACCTGACTGCGCGTCACGTCGATGCGGGCGCTCAAGCCCGCATCGTGCCTGTCCGAGGCCTGCTGATAGGTGGCCTGCGCTGTCGCGACTTGAGCCTTCGCTGAGTCCACACGTGCGCCGGCGGCAATCACGCGCAAGTAGGCTCCGGTCACTGCCAGCACTACCAAGTCCCGCGCATCTTGCGAAGAATACTGCGTAGCGACACTATTTTGCTGCGCCGCGCGGTAGTTACGCAGGGTAGTGAGGTCGGCTGTTTGGATCGCCCGCGCTCGCGCATCGAAATAATGATAAGGCCCAAGCACCGTGGGAAAGCTGAAACCGGGGAAAGTGAAGTTGAATCCCAACGCCGCCAAGTCGGTTTGCTGATCAGCGCCGTAAAGATAGGCATTCACGTTTGGCAGCAAATGGCTGAGCGCCGAGCGCTGCTGCGCTTCGGCCAACTGAGCGCTGTGCCGGAATCCTACCGTGCCTAGGTTATACTCCAGGCCGCGCTTCACTGCATCGTCCAGCGAAAGCGCAATAGGCGCTCCCGCCGCTTGCGCGGAAGGCACGCTGCCCTGATACGCGCCTTGTACTTGTACTGTGCTGTTCAGCGTGTTGACGCTGGCCGCGCCGCCGGGAAGCGGCGTCTGCACCGTATCCACGCTGCCCGGCTGGCCGGTGCGGCCCGAAAGCGGCAATTGAATGGCGCGGTTCGTGCCGTCCCCGCCTTGCGCGTGGAGCAGAGCGGGCGCCCACAGAGAGGCCGCCGCCAGGAGCGCCAGAGAGATCTTCGTCAGCTTCATTTCCGTTTCAGGGCCCCTTTCCGTTTTGGCGCTGCGGGAGATCGTTCGATTCCCGAGCAGATCAGGTCTACGGCGAATTCAATTTCGTTCCGCGTTTGAAACTCCTTCCAGCCAAGTAGCCGCCGTTCGAGCAGGCCGCGTGCCACATCGAAGATCAACGCGGCGGTAGCGCCAGACGGCACACGGCGAATTTCCCCACGGCGCGCCGCCTCTTCCACCACCGTTGCGATATAGCGCATGTTTTCGCGCGAAAGATTACACAGCTCCTTGCGTAGCGGTGATTTCACGAACATGCTGCCGTACTCGGCCAGGTAAATGCGCAAAAAATCTTCGTGCTTTTTCGAATACTCCAAACGCGCGCGGAAAAAGGCGCGCAGCTTCCGGCGGAGCGTACCGGCGCGTTCCATTTCCCGCCGCGCCTGAACCGCCAATTCACGGACGTCCCTTGCCAGCGCCGCCAGGTAAATGTCTTCCTTTGACCGGAAATAAAGGTAGAGGGTTCCCTTGGCGATGCGGGCCTGCTCGGCGATATCCTCCACCGCGGTGGCGGCATAGTCCTTACGTGAGAACACCGTGCGCGCCGCGTCCAGAATGCAATCGCGGCGGCGTTCGGACAATTGATCCCGGGATTCTTTGGCAGCGAGAGTCATACACTGACTGACTGGTCAGTCAATATTCTCACGGTACACAAGGCGGCGAGAATTTGTCAAACCTGGCTGTACGCAGCCGGTCTCAATCCAGGTGGGTCTTGCGCGGCGTTTGCGGCGCGCGAAACAATTGCGCTCCCGGTGAAGCCAGACACGCATTGTTCCCGCGCCCGTTACAATCGGTAACAAGCTCATGTTCTCTTCGCGTTTCCGTTGGGATCTCCGTACGAACCGTCTCACCCAGGCGCTCGAAGAGCGCCGCCGCGCCGGCCTGGAGGTTTTGGACCTCACCGAATCGAATCCCACGCGGGCCGGCTTACTGTACCCACCCGAAATCCTGTGCGCCTTCGATGACGCGCGTCTGTTGCGTTACGAACCTTCTCCGGCGGGAGCGCTCGATGCACGGAAGGCCGTCTCGGGCTACTACGCGGCTCGCAGTTTCGACGTGCCGCCCGAGCGCCTTCTGTTAACTGCCAGCACCAGTGAAGCGTACGCGTACTTGTTCAAACTGCTGGCGGATCCGGGCGATCATGTGCTCGCGCCGCGGCCCTCCTATCCACTGTTCGAGTTTTTGGCGGCTATGGAATCGATCGAAGTTCGACCTTATCCGCTCGCCTACCATGGCGCCTGGTCGATTGATCTCGATGCGCTGGCCGCCGTGATCACCGATCGCACGCGCGCCATCCTTCTAGTGAATCCGAACAACCCCACCGGCTCCTACGTGAAGCAAGCCGAAGCAGCCGCGCTCGCGCGCCTGTGCGGCGCACGCGGGATCGCGCTCGTTTCCGACGAAGTCTTTTCCGATTACGCGCTTGCTCCTGGCGCGGAAAGCATGCCAAGCCTCGCAGGTGTAGAAGAGTGCCTCACGTTCTGCCTGAGCGGCCTTTCGAAGGCAGCCGGTTTGCCGCAAATGAAGCTCGGGTGGATCGCCGCCGGCGGTCCGGCTGCGCTCCGCGGCGAAGCTCTGGCCAAGCTCGAATGGATCGCCGATACCTACCTTTCCGTGAGCACGCCGGTGCAGTGCGCGGCCGCGCGGCTGCTCGCGGCCGGCGAATCCGTGGCGCAACAGATCCGTGACCGGACTCGCGCGAACCTTGCCTTTGCGCGTGAGGCGCTGGCCGGCACTGCCGCGGGAATTCTTTCTGTGGAAGCCGGCTGGTACGCCACTGTGCAAGTGCCGCGCGTGCGTTCGGAGGAAGAGTGGTCGCTCGAACTGCTCGCTCGGGGTGTACTGGTACAGCCGGGATTCTTTTACGACTTCGAATCGGAAGCGTTTCTCGTGCTGAGTCTGCTCACGGCGCCGCCGGTTTTTCACGAGGGCATGGCGCGCCTGGCGCAACTCACCACTTGAGGATGGCGCCTACTGGATTGTGCCAATGCGGCTGGTACCGAGCGCGATGTCATCGTAGGAAACATCGAACGCTTCCGGCGCATCGCCCCAAACTCGCGTCCCGAATGCCGCATCCGTGAATCCGTTCACCAGATGCCGGTTGCCCGCGTCGCGGAACGTAAACTCGGCTTCGTCTACCTTCTGGCCATCGATCCACACATTGATCTGATCCGGATTGTCGTTGAACTCCCACTCCAGGCAGATCCATTTGCCCGTAGGGAGCACCGGTCCGTGATGGACGGCTTCGCCGCGCTTGGGCCGTGGCTCGGCATTCAGTTGGTAGGAAGTCTGCAACGTGCCGTTGTAATCGCCGATCTCGAGAAAGTTGGACATCGGGTAACCGCTGGTGCCGGAAAGCAGCAGAACCGTGTGCCGCATCGGCAGTTTCGGCGTGATTTTCACATAAGCGCGCCCGAAATAATGCAGGCGCAGTTCGTCCGGCAAGTGGCTCGTTACGATAAACGCCAGGCTTCGGTTTGTGCCTTGCGGATAATGTGCCACCAGGGCGTACTTGCCGTGGGCGGCGTCTCCGCTGGCAACTTTGATGGTGGCATCACCCTGTACCAGTTCCGTCCATACGTTCTTGTTGATTGCGCCGGATTCGAAATCCTCGGTGAACGCGGGCGATCCGCCGCCCTGGGCGATGGCATTGAGGCCCGCGCACGGCAGCAGACAACACGCATAAAGTGCAGGCAGCAAGAGAGAAAGCGACGTCGGGAATCGGTTCATCTGAGCCTCCGTAAGGCGCAGTCGATTCTATCAGAAACGGCTGCAGGGAAGGGCAGGCTCCGACATAGGCTCGCGACAGCAGGCTCGCGGCGCGCACGGTCCTTATCCGCGGGTCCCGGCCGGTCCCGGTAGCCTGCTACGAAACTGCCCCGGGCGCGTTAAAATGGAGAGAAAGTCGTGCCCTCGATCATTCAGTCATTACCGGGCGTTTTCCTGTGCGGGCTGTTGCTGTCCGCGCCCGCGCTGGCGCAGAGCACCGCGGAGCCGAAGACCAACCCCGCACCGGAACCCACGAACATTAAAGTCCAGGTCAACGAAGTGATTGTCCCGGTCACGGTGACGGACGAAAGGGGACGGTTCGTCTCCAACCTGGTGGCTAGCGATTTCCACATCTTTGATGAAGGCCGGCCGCAGCGCATCAGCTTCTTCAGCCACAACGAGAAGCAGCCGGTGGTAGTGGGCTTTCTGCTCGACATGAGCAATAATACCCGCAGTCACTGGAAAACCTACCAGGACGCCATCATGGAGTTGGTGTGGCGTCTGCTGCCGGGCGATAAGCAGTACAGCGGCTACCTGATTTCCTATAGTAATGACGCGGAGCTGCTGGTCAATACGACGTCCGATTCCGACAAGATCGTCTCCAAGATCCGCAATATGAAGCCGGGCGGCGGCGCTGCCTTGTACGACGCTATCTACATGGCCTGCACCACGCGCGAACTGGTGAAGGGCGAGCCCTACCAGCCGCGGCGCATCATCATCGTAGTGGGGGATGGGCACGACACCGCGAGCACCAAGACCCTGGACCAGGTGCTCGAACTGGCGCAGCGCAATCTGGTGACTATCTACGGCATGAGCACCATGGCGTACGGCTTCAACAATGAGTCCCAAAGCGTGCTGGAACGTCTGACGCACGAGACCGGCGGCCACGTCGAGTATCCTCTAAACACGCTATACAAGGACGTTTCCGGGTATCTCTCCACACCCTCCGATGAAGGCAATTACGCCTACAAAGTAGGAACGGGCGGCTACGCCGGCGAAATCTCTTCCAACATCTGGAAAGCAGTGACAGGCATTGCCGACGAAGTGACCACGCAGTACATTCTGCGGTACACGCCGGATGTGGGCGTTGAAACGAAGCCGCGGGACTTCCGCAGTATTCGCGTGGATGTGGACCTTCCGGACGTCAAAGTACGCGCGCGTAAAGGCTATTACCCAATGCCCGTATCTGCCAGCGTTCCTAGCGGGCAATAGCTTTCGATCCGATAAGAAGATAGGATTAGAACGATGCCGGCAAGCGTCATCCCGATTTCCGGACAGCGGCAGGGCACGTATGTGCTCCTGGAGGCCGCTTTGCCGGGACGTTCACCGCAGCCGATCGGCGTGCTGCTGGTTGATACGGCTGCCGATCGCGTCTGGCTGCGCATGCGTCAGCGGTTTGACGATTTTGGTGAACTCGAAGACGCCGAAGTCTTCGAAGCGTTGGAAGAGGATATACGCGCACGAGCGGCAGAGATGGGCGCCGAAGCTTACCTGAGCTCGCTCGAGGATTCGCTCTCGAACGCGGTGCGTGTGAGTGAACGGCAGACGGTTTCGGTGGACGCTTTTACTCGCGTCCTCGACCGGCTTTACAGCGAGCATGTAGAAAAAGCGGCGATTGAGCCGTTCCGCACGCATCTTCCTTTGTATAGCCTGCGCGCGGCGGCCGGACGGCTGGGCGAAGAGATGGAATCATCCGAGGAAGATTGGGTGCGGGTTCCGGAAGGCGTGCGACCGAGTGAGGATCTGTTCGTGGCACACGTGGTGGGGCGCTCGATGGAGCCGCGCATTCCTGATGGCAGCCTCAATCTGTTCCGCCTGCATCCGGTGGGCTCCCGGCAGAACAAGATTCTGCTGATTCAACGCTTCGGCGTGATGGACGAGACCGCCCGCTATACGGTCAAGAAATACACCAGCAAGAAAGTGCAGACCGGTGAAGACGAGTGGCGCCACGAGCGCATTCGGCTGGAGCCGTTGAACCCGGAATTTGAAGCCTGGGATGCCGACCCGCAAGACTTTGCCGTAGTCGCTGAATGGTTGCGCGTCATCGAGTGAAGCGGCCTGCTTTCGCGGACCTGTTGACGGCATGGTACCGTCGCGGCCATCGCGATCTTCCCTGGCGTCGCGTTTCAGACCCCTACCGCATCTGGGTTTCCGAAATCATGCTGCAGCAGACCCGCGCCCAGGCGGTGATTCCCTACTACGAACGCTTTCTGGAACGCTTCCCCACCATAGAAGCTCTGGCGGCGGCTGCCGAGGAAGACGTGCTGACGTTGTGGAGCGGTCTCGGCTATTACTCCCGCGCCCGCAATCTGCGGCGGGCGGCCAAAGAAATGGCCGCGAATGGTGGGTTCCCGCGCGATTACGCTGGAATTCGCGCGCTCCCCGGCGTGGGGGATTACACGGCCGCGGCGGTGGCGAGCATCGCATTCGGATTGCCGCACGCGGTGGTGGATGGCAATGTGCTGCGCGTGGTGGCGCGCGTGGGAAACGACGCCGCGGATATCGGCGCGTCGCGCACTCGCGAGCGGTTCCGCGCAATCGCCGAAAGCTGGCTTGACCGCGGCAAGCCCGGTGTCTTCAACCAGGCGCTGATGGAATTGGGCGCCACGATTTGTTTACCCCGGAATCCGCTGTGCCTGTTGTGCCCGCTCGCGGCGCAGTGCCGCGGGCTCGCGGAAGGGACGGCTTCACAGTTGCCCGTGAAGCTGCGCAAGACCGAGCCGGTGCAGATTTCGAGTGTGCTGTTGGTCGTTCGTAAGAATGGCCGGGTGCTGCTCCGCCAGAGAGAAGCCGGTGCGCGCCGCATGGCGGGCTTCTGGGAATTGCCCACGCCGCAGGACCTGCCGGCGGCGCAGATGGGCGCGAGTTGGGGCGAGTTTCGCCACACCATCACGCATCATCACTACACCTTCGATGTTGTACGCGCCACACTGCGTAGCGCGGGCAAAGAGTGCCGATGGTTCGAGCCGGCGCAATTGAACGCCATACCGCTGAGCACTACAGCTCGCAAAGCGCTGCGGTTGGCTGAATTTTTATAACTTGTTACGCGGATCTGTAGATAAGTTGTGATAGTTTCGTAAAACCCTTCCTATTAAGAATAATTCACGCCCATTTCCGAGTAGACTGGCATAAATCCGGGTTTATCCGAATGGGCGCTATGCCAAAAAAACAAAAGGTGTTGATTGCCAGAGTTGTAATTATTTTCAGTGTCATTCCGATCTTGTTATGGGCGTATGAAACCGGTCCCGATGCCGGATATAGCGCGGTGCCGGGCGAATTTGGGAGCTGCGCTGCTTCCGGGTGCCATGTCGGCACGGCGAACAGCCCGGCCAACAAAGGCAGCGTCAGCGTGAATTTTCCGAATGGGCAGAATTACACTCCAGGGGTCAAGCAACACTGGACGGTCACGATCAGCGATCCCGCGGCGCCCCAAAGAGCTTGGGGATTTCAGATCACCACCCGGCTTGCCAGTAACTCGAACGCGCAAGCCGGCACGTTCTCATCGTCCGACCAGTTCACGGGAGTAGAATGCGCTTCGTCGAATCTGCGCAGCGAGTCGGCGTTATTGAATCTTCCGAATCAGACTTGCCCAGGCTCCATGCCGCTTCAGTACATTGAGCACGACGTGGCTGGTTACACGCACACCAAGGGCACTGGCTCGGGCACCTACGAGTTTGATTGGACGCCGCCAGACAGCGACGCCGGCCAGATCACCGTTTACATTGCCGGCAACGCGGCCAACGGCGATCTCACGACGAACGGCGACCACATTTACACCACCAGCTACACGCTCTCGCCGCAGGCAGGCGGAGGCGGGCCGCAGCCGGCCATCAGTCAGAACGGCGTGGTGAATGGCGCCAGTTTCCAGGTGAACCAGGGAATCACGGCGGGTTCATGGGTCAGCATCTTCGGCTCGAATCTCGCGAACACTTCGCGTCAATGGACCGACCAGGACATAGTGAACAACAACTTGCCCACTTCGCTCGACGGCGTCAGCGTCACGATTGACGGCAAGCCTGCCTACGTGGAATTCATCAACGACAAGCAAATCAATGTGCAGGCTCCGGCCGATACCAACGCGGGGCCAGTCGAGTTGGTAGTGAATAACAACGGCACGACTAGCGATTCGTTCACCGTACAAATGCAGCCCTATTCACCGGCCTTCTTCGAATACGGCGGCAAATATGCCATTGCCACGCGGTATCCCGAAGGAACGCTGATCGGCGATCCGGCCGCTACGCCTGGAACCGTGGCCGCCAAGCCCGGTGACATCCTGATCCTCTGGGGCACGGGTTTCGGACCTACCAGTCCCGCGGTGCCACCCGGAGTGGTTCCGCAAGTGATTGCGCCGGCGACGACCGCGACCCCCACCATCACCATCGGCAACGTCAACGTCCAACTGGTCTATTCCGTGCTCAGCCAGTTTGCCGGCCTGTACCAGGTGGCAGTGCAGCTTCCCAATGGCCTTCCGTCGGGCGATGTGCCGATCCATGCCGCAGTTCAGGGAACGCAATCGCCCGATAACGTTTTCATCCGCATGCAGTAAGGCCGCGCTCGGGCGCGGTACGATGGCTCGGTGGAGCAATTCGCCCTCGACTTCAACCTGGTTCCGGAGCGCCGGATTTTTACCGTCAGCGAATTGACCGGCGCCATTCGCGCAGCGCTCGAAACAGAATTCGGGGACGTCTGGGTCTCGGGCGAGATCTCCGGTGTCAAGTTGGCGTCGAGCGGGCATTATTACTTCACCCTCAAAGAACGCGACGCGCAAGTACGCTGCGTAGCGTTCCGCTCTTCCCACCGCTATTGGAAAATCAAACCACAGGACGGTCTTGCCGTGCTCGCGCGCGGCCGCATCGACGTCTATGAAGCCCGGGGCGAATACCAGTTGCAAGTGGAGATGCTGGAGCCACAGGGCTTGGGCGCGCTGCAGTTGGCGTTCGAGCAGCTTAAGAAAAAGCTGGCGGCCGAAGGGTTGTTTGACGCCGCACGCAAACGCCCGCTGCCGCGCTTTCCACGCCGCGTGGGCATTGTGACCTCGCCGCGCGGAGCGGCGATCGCGGACATAGTGCACATTCTTTCCCGACGCTTCCCGGGGCTGCATGTGCGGCTCTATCCGGCGCTGGTGCAGGGCGAAGGTTCGGTAGAGGATGTCTGCCGCGGCGTGGAGTACTTCAGCCGCTCGCGCTGGGCGGACGTCGTAATCGTTGGGCGCGGCGGTGGCTCGCTCGAAGATCTGTGGACCTTCAATGAAGAAGCCGTGGCGCGCGCCATGGCGGCGTGCAGCGTTCCGGTAATCTCGGCGGTGGGACACGAGACCGACGTCACGATTGCCGATTTCGTGGCTGATCTGCGCGCAGCCACGCCCTCCGCCGCCGCCGAGTTGGTGGTACCTGCGATGGAAGACGTGCTGGAGCGCATTGCGGCGGCACGCGCCAAGAGCACACAGGCGATGCGTTATCGTCTGGTGCTGCTGGAAAAGCGCTTGCGCCTGCAGGGCATTGACCGGGCGCTCGGGGTACTGCACCGCCGCATCGGCCGCGGCCTGCAGCGCGCCGATGAGCAGGAATACCGGATGCGCGAACGCGTCCGCCAGGCAATCGACCGGCGCAGGCGCGCGCGCCAATCACTCGAAGAGCGGCTGCGGCGATTTGACGTGCGGCCGCGCCTGGCCGCGGACCGCCGCCGTGTCGAGACGGCTCACAGCGCGATGTCGCAGGAGATGCGCGTGCATCTGGCCCGGCGCCGCGCGCATCTCGAGCAGCTTGCGGCGCAGCTTTCGCAATTGAGCCCAGTGGCAATTCTGGAGCGCGGCTACGCCATCGTATCCAATCAAGCCGGCATTGTGAAGGACAGCCAGGATGCACCCGCTCGCTCGCGAATCCATGTGCGACTGGCAAAGGGTGCGCTCGACGCTACCGTTGAGTGAGTTCCCGGCACGCCCCGCATAGCGCGTCTACGTGGGCCGCGGAGGCCAAAGACAGGCCTTCCAGGCCATAGCCGCCTTCGAGCACGGAAACGATGCGTCCGGCGGCGTGCTTATCGGCGATTTCCATCACTGCGCGCGTGAGCGCGGCGAAATCCGGATCAGTCAAAGTAAAGCTGCCGAGCGGATCGCCGGTGCGGGAATCGAAGCCGGCGGAGATCAGCACCAGGTCCGGCTGAAAAAGATCCGCGGCAGGCATGAGTGCCTTGCGCACTGCGCCCAATATTTCTTTGCGGCCCGATCCGGCGGGGAAGGGAAAGTTCATCGTTGTTCCCTCTCCGGCGCCTTCGCCGGTTTCATCGGCGCGCCCGGTGCCGGGATAGAGCGGCCACTGATGCGTGCTGAAATAGAACACCGTCGGGTCGTTGTAGAAAATGTCCTGCGTGCCATTGCCGTGGTGTACGTCCCAATCGACAATCAACACACGCGCGAGGCCGTGTTTCCGCTGTGCGTAGCGAGCGGCAATCGCGGCATTGTTAAACAAGCAGAACCCCATACCGCGATCGGCTGTCGCGTGATGGCCAGGCGGCCGCACCACGCAGAACACGTTCCGCGCCTTGCCTGCGATCACAGTGTCCACTGCGTTCAGCGCACCGCCCACGGCGTGCAGCGCTACTTCGTAGGAGTTCGCGGTGATATCGGTGTCGCCCGTGCTCAACATCGTGCGGCCGGATTCCACATCGTGCCGCGCTGTGCGCAAATAGCTGGGCGTATGGCAGAGTAGCAGCTCTTCTTCGGTGGCGGCGCGGCGATCGACGCGGCCCAATCGCTGTAGCAGTCCCGCTCGCTGCAGGCCTTCGATAACGGCATCAAAGCGCTCCGGCCGTTCCGGATGCTCGCGACCCACCAGATGCTGACGGTATAGCGGGTCGGCCAGCAGCGCGGTCTTTGGTTCCACCTGGAACAAAATATCAAATACAACAGGTTGAGGCTAGGTAGCGAGTAGTGGCTTAATCCCGCAGTGATTGCAATCTGCGATGAAGCGTAGATCGGAATCAGTCGATACCGCTTTCCCATTCAAACACTTCGACCATCCACCACCGCTCGAAGTGCTTGGCGCCAGCGAGGAGTGAGTCAAGACGCTGCGATTCGGCAAGCCAATCGGAGCCGGCCGTTGCTCTGGCGCGGAAACGGTTCTGCAATTCATGCATCTCGCTGGCGTTCAGGCAGGCCACCGCTTCGTAGTAGATAGGGTCCAGAACGCGAAAGCGCGGGTCCTTGTATAGGGACCAAGGATCCCACCAGTTCGCGCGATCAAAGAACACGCAGGGTTCTCCGTCTCTATTCGGAATGGATCGTATTGAGACCCAAAGGGGCAACGCAGACTCCTCCTCTTCGCGGCGCGCCTAGGGCCTAGCGCCGGAAATCCAAACACAAAAAGCCGGAGCAATGGTAACAGAGTGCTATCCTCTCCGCATTTGCAACTGGAACCGGATGTCAATGGACAAGCGTCGGGCCTAACGTTGGTGCGCGTGCAAAGGTGGCCAAGGGTCAATCACCCAGTACGAATAGCGGATCACCAGCACATGTCCGTCATAGTGGAAGATTCGACCTACCAGGATCAGGAATGAATCCAAACGAGATGCCAGCCGCGAGCTAAACCGGCTGCGAATTGAGCGGCCGCATCGAAAACCCCGGGGCGCGTACGCAAACGACGGCGCATCCGCTCGTTTGCACTCGCGGCTCGGAGTCGGCGCACGCTCGGCTTCAATTGCCTGATGCCCTACGAATGGCGGATCACCAGCACATCGCCATCCTTCACGATGTACTCTTTGCCTTCCAGACGCAGCAGGCCTTTTTCGCGGACGCCCGGATATCCGCCGAAATCCACCAGCGACTTCCAGTTCACGACCTCGGCGCGGATGAATTTCTTTTCGAAATCCGAGTGGATGGCGCCCGCCGCTTTCACGGCCGTGCTCTGCATGGGAATCGTCCAGGCGCGCACTTCAGTTTCGCCGGCGGTGAGGAAGCTCATTAGCCCCAGGAGTGCATAGGTCGCCGAGATGAGCCGCTCGAGTCCGGATTCCGCCAGGCCGTAACTCGCCAGATAATCACACTGTTCTTCGGGCGAAAGTTCCGCCAGTTCGGCTTCGATCTTCCCACACACCGCCGTAACCGCGGTGTTGCGGCGATTCGCCAAAGGTCCTTCGCGGTATTCCTGCTCCCGCTGCCGCAGATTCCCGGCTTCCTCTTCGCCCAGGTTCAACACGTAGAGCATGGGCTTCTGCGAAAGGAACTGAAATCCGCGAATGCGCTTTTCTTCTTCGGCATCGATTTCGAGTTCCCGCAGCGGCCGGTTGGCTTCGAGCGCCGCTTTGCACTTTTCGAGCGATTCAAATTCGCGATCGAGCTCCGGGTTCTTGATTTTCTTGCGGTCTTTTTCGAGGCGCTCCAGCCGCTTCTCCACCACCACCAGGTCACTCAGAATCAACTCGGTCTCGACGTCTTCCAAATCGCGCAGCGGATCGACCGAGCCCTTCTCATGCGGCACCGTCTCGTCCTGGAACAACCGCAGCACGTGGGCGAATGCATCCACCACGCGAAGGCTCGCCAGATAACTGGGGTCGCGCAGGCTCTCCTTGGAAATGGAGGGCATGTCCACGTATTCCACGGTTGCGTGAGTAATCTTGGGCGGTTCATACAAGCGCGCCAGTTCATCCACGCGATTGTCGGGGACCTTGGCAACGCCCGTGCGCGCCGCGGTCGAGCCGATGCGTGTTTCCTGGTGCACGCCGGTCAGGATAGTGAACAGAGAAGTCTTGCCTACCATAGGCAGGCCGATAATGGCAGTCTTCATATAAGGGACGATCTACAGGGGAACTTCCACCTGGCTGAGGATTTCTTCGATGATGCGCTCGCCGGCTTCGGCGCGCCGCTGCACCAGTGTGGTGCGCGTATTGATGACCACGCGGTGCGCAAAGACGGGCGAGGCCAGCCGCTTTACGTCGTCCGGCACGGCGTACTCGCGGCCTTCGATCAGCGCCAGCGCCTGCACGGCGCGATAAAGCGCCTGCGAACCGCGCGGGCTCACGCCCAGCGCCAATGATTCGTGATTGCGCGTGCGCTCGACAATAGCGAGCATATAATCCACTAACGAATCTTCCACCGTCACGCGCTGCACGGCATCTTGGAATCGGAGCACATCCTCGGCGGAAAGGCCGGAAGGATCCGCCACCGGGACCGGCTGCTCACTATTGCGCACGATTTCCCGCTCACTGGCCATATCCGGATAGCCGACGCGCAGGCGCATCAGGAAACGATCGAGCTGGGATTCGGGCAATGGATAAGTACCGTGATGTTCCACCGGATTCTGCGTAGCGATCACCATGAAGGGCTGCGGCAGCGGATGCGAGCGCCCGTCGATGGTGACCTGGCCTTCATTCATGGCCTCGAGCAGCGCCGATTGTGTTTTCGGCGTGGTCCGGTTGATTTCATCCGCCAGCAGAAAGTTGCTGAAGATGGGCCCCGGTTTGAACTCGAACAACTCCGAGTGAGCGTTGTAGATCGTGACGCCCAGCACGTCGCTGGGGAGCATGTCGCTGGTGAACTGCAAACGTTGGAAACGGCAGGCAACCGACCGGGCGAGTGCTTGAGCGAGCGTTGTTTTGCCGACGCCGGGCACGTCTTCGATCAGAAGGTGGCCGCGCGCCAGCAGGCATACCAAAGAGCGCCTGACCACTTCGGGCTTGCCGCGAATCGCTGTTCCGAGAGTGGCTTCGAGCGCGGCCAGCTTGGACAGAGTTTGCGGTGAGAATCCAGTCGGCGGGGCTACCGTTGATTCCCGCAGGGACATCACGATTCATGATACTAAAGATCCACGCTACACGGCCTCAGCGGGCTTTCCCGGAAAAATTTCACCCCGCTGTACACAGCGCGCCGGGGTGGCCATGGCCAGTTGATACCAGATCCATAAGTCATTGTTAATCAGTAGATTGCGGAGAGATGTAGATTGAGGCTACTCGTGATCCCCCGTTCTAGCGGACGGCGAAAGTGCCGAATGCGAGCCCCAGTTCTCTTTCATCGCCCGGCGGGCGGAGCGTTCGGTTTACCTCCACGGTGATGGAGAGTTCCGATTTTCCCACGACCGAATCCGGCAGCGGAAAGGCGAGGTCGAAGCTCGTGTCATTTGGAGATATCCGGGCCGGCGGTTCGGCGATGCCGTTCACCGTGACGGAAACGCTGAGGCCGTTCTTCACAGTTTCCTCGGGGCAGTTGCCGTCCAGATAGAGCTTCTCGCCCGGTGCTGCCGGCGCGGCGAGCCGAAGTGTGGCGCGCTTCGGCATCCAGCGGTGGTTGCCATCCACGCCGTACCATTCCGGCCCAAGCAGGTAGGCAGTGAGTGGGCTGCCGGCATCGACGCGAGAGGGCAGTTGGTCCATGGAGTTGGCTACCCGGTAAACGGAAGTGATGTTCCGGAGTTGGCGGCCGGCCACCGCATAGATAACCAGTTGATCGCGGGCCAGAGCATTGGCCGTTACGCCGGGCGGCAGCACGAATTCCGGAAGATCTTCATCGCGGTTCTGATTGTTGATGCGCGATTCGCTCCCGGGCGCCAGATACACATGCTGCATTCCGAGCAGCCAGAACGGGTGGTCCCGTACCCCGCTCCAGAACAGATCGCTATCCACTCCGTAAAGCACGATTGTGCGGTTCGGGTGCAACTGATGTGCGCGGACCAAGCCGCCCACCAGATCGCGCGTTCGCATCGTCAGAGTGTAGTTCCACTCGGAGGCTGCCACGGCTTCGGGAGCAGTCATGAGGATGTACATCGCAGCCAACAGAACGGCGCAGGCCTTGGCCGCGCGACCGGCCCGCCACGCGGCGGCGAAAGCCCATCCGCCCAGCCAGGCGAGGCCGATCGAGGGAAGGTAGATGTAATACTCCGTGAGATGGTCGCGCAGCGGCAGCACCGGCGCTACGGTCGCCAGGAACCACAGAACGCAGAACGCCGCTGCTTTCCGGCTTCCCTGCCACTGGCGCGCCAGGAAAAGCAACAGACCGATCGAGATCAGTGCCACGCCCGCGGGCAACACCCAGGGCTGCGGTTCCATCGGATTTTGCAGGAAAGTCGAGCTGAGCGTCCAGGTCCAGTAGGTCAGCAGCGTATGGAACACCGAGCCATCGAAGTGCATGCCGTACGTTCCCGTGCTGGGTAATGGCGCAACGGTGTTGTGCACCAGCACGTAGATGACGGACGGAATGAACAGCGGCAGCGTGCGCCGGAAATACTTTGGGGCGCACAGGAACGTATAGCCCGCTGCGATCAGCGGATACACCACGGTGACTTCGAGCGCACCGAAGCCCAGCAGGAACGCGATCCACTGATAGACGTTGTAGCGTCCGGAGCCGGTCTCAATGTAGCGCAGCAGGAAATAGAGAGCGAGTAGCAGAAACAGGGCGCACAGCACTTCGTTATAAACGCAGACCCACCCAAGCGGCTGCGCCAGCGCGCTGTTGATGAGCCAGAAGATCGCCGCGCAGAATCCGGCCGTCCGCATTCCGCTGAGGCGCGAACCGATGGCGGCCACCAGCGCCAGATTAGCGAACTGCGTGGCAAACACCACCAGGCGAAACGGCAGCGGATTCAGGCCGAACAAACCGTAGCCTGCCAGAAAGAAAGCGCGCTCGCTAAGCGGACGAATGGTGCCCTGCGCGCGCGGCGTAAACAGCGCGTTCAAGAGGTCCTGGAAGTTGTGAACCCTCAGGCCGAGCGAGAGCCAGGCAAAATCATCGCCGCGAAACCACGCGGTGAAACCATGCCAATACAGGGCCAGACAGGCGAGCATCGGCACGATCCAGTACGCCGCGTTGCGGCAGCGGATCATTTCGGCTCCAGGCCGACGCTCTTCACCACGATTCCGAGTTCCCGCATGTCCTGGCCGGCCGGCGGCATGGCCTTATCCAGTTGAAAGTCTACTCGTACGGTATCGCCGCTCAACAGGTTGGCCGGGACGTCGCGCTTGTAAGTGTAGTCGCCCGGGCGTGTGTAGGTTTCGGGTGGCAGCGGGTTGCCGCTCACGCTGGCCGCGAGTGAAACAGTGTGCAGCTTATTGATCACTACGTCCGGCACACTCAAATCGAGCTGTAGCGTAGCGCCGTTCTGGCCGGAACCGAACGGCGGGTGCAGCACGACTGAAAATTGCTTCGCGGTCCAGCGCCACGAATTCTGCTCGATGCCGTAAAAGCCGACCAGGAGCTGCGACTCCATCTTGGGGTCGGACATATGAACGGTCGAAGCTAACTGCGGTGCTTCTTCCTGAGTTTGCTCTACCGGCACGGGCGAATTCGCGCGTTTGCAGCCGAGCGGGAACAGGGCGAGCAGGACCACCAGCGCGCCACCGCCCCCGCGCAATACGGTGCGCAGCTTGAAACGAAATCTATTTTTCATCAGTCTCCGATTCTCTCCACTTCCACCAGGCAACTATAGAAGGTTGGCCCGCCGCCTGCATCCGTCAGCCGCCCGGAAGTGAGGGCGTTGACATTGCGCTTGCCCGGGCAGCGCTTTCCCCAACGCACGGCGGGCGCGCAGGCGACACCCGGCCGTACGCTATCATCGACGCGCGCCGTCATCACGCACGACCCGCGATCATTATACGCGCGGACCTGGTCGGATGTCTGGATGCCGCGGCGCGCGGCGTCCTCGGCATTGAGGTGCAGCGTGGCCGTATCGAGATCCACGGCATCGCGGTAGCCGAAGGTGGAATTCATGCTGTTATCGTTCTTGGGCGACACCAGCTCGATGGGATACTTTCGGCCGAGCGCCTGGTCGCCGTGTCGCGATTCCACGGGCGGCGTGTAATCGAGAGTCTCCGCGCGAAACCGGCACTTGCCGCCGGATTTGCCGAAACCACCCGCGGCAAACGGCAGGAACGGCTCGCCCCGCGGCGAGACCTTCAGCCGCACGGATCCTTCGCGATCGAGCTGTTCCAGCGTAATGCCGTTAACGAAGGGATGCGGCGAATCGAGCAGACCGCGGATCATGTCGTCTTCCGACTCGCTGAAGCAGGCGTCGTCAAAGCCCATGCGCGCAGCCAGCAGGCGGAAGATCTCCACGTTCGACTTGGTTTCGCCGGGTGCGGGCAGCGCGGGCCGCGCCAGTTGCAGGTAATAGTGACCGTAGGCGTAGTAGAGATCCGTGTGCTCCAGGAATGTGGTTACGGGCAGCAGGATGTCGGCGTAATCGGCGGTGTCGTTTTGAAATTGCTCCAGCACGACCGTGAACAAGTCCGGGCGGCCAAGGCCTTTCAACACCACGTTCTGATCCGGCGCCACGGCCGCTGGATTCGAGTTGTAGACCACCAGCGCCTTCACGGGTGGGTCATCGAGGGCGGTTAGGGCGCGTCCTAACTCGACCATGTTCACCAGTCGCGCGGCCCGGCCCAGAGACTTCTCTTGCAGATCCGCGCGGTCGAGCCCTTTGCGATTCAAGTGGAAAGCTTGCGAAGTGGTAAGCTGCAACCCGCCGCCCACTTCCCGCCAGGAGCCAACCAGCGCCGGCAGCAAGGCGATGGCCCGAACGGCCATGGCCCCGCGCTCGGTGCGCTGCAGGCCATAGTTGAGACGGATCGCCGCCGGCCGCGTGGTGGCGTACTCGCGCGCCAGGCCTACGATCTCTTCGGCCGCGATGCCGGTCAGTTCGGCCACGCGCCCGGGCGGCCATTCGCGGACACGCTCGCGCAATCCCTCGAAGCCCTCGGTATAAGTCGCCACGTAATCGGCATCGTAGATGCCCTCGGCAATGATGACGTGCATCATGCCTAACGCCAGTGCCGTATCGCTGCCCGGGTTGATGAAGTAATGCCTGTCCGAAGCTGCGCCCGTACGGTTGCGATAGGGATCGATGGTGTAGAGCCGCGCACCGCTGCGCCGTGCTTCCATAACGAACGGCCACAAGTGCACATTGGTTCCGAGAAGATTCGCGCCCCAGGCCAGAATCAGACGGGAGTGGCGGAACTGCTCGGGCTCGGTGCCGTAGCGCACGCCCAGCGCTTCGCCGAGGCCCACGCCGCCTGCGGCCGAACAGATGGTTCGATCCAGCCGCGATGCGCCGAGCCGATGGAAGAAACGCCGGTCCATGCCGGAGCCGTTGAGCAAACCCATGGTTCCCGCATAGCTATAGGGCAGCACGCACTCCGAACCGAATTCGGCGGCGGCCTGCTTCAAACGCGCGGCGATTTCGTCGAGGGCCTGATCCCACGTGATGCGCTCGAAGTGGCCTCGCCCCTTAGCGCCGATGCGCCGCTGCGGATAGAGCAAGCGTCCAGGCGAGTATTCGCGTTCGAGATATTGCGCCACTTTGCCGCATAGAAATCCGCGCGTCACCGGATGCGAAGGATCGCCGCGCAGTTTGATGCCGCGACCATCCTCCACCGTGACCAGGACGGAGCAGCAGTCCGGGCAATCGAGCGCGCACACGGAGTGGCGGATTTCCGTCATTCAGAAAAATTATAGCCTGTGGAGAAGCCGCTACTTTTCCGGCGGCGCGAGGCCAGTCCTCAATTCACGAGTGCAAAGGCCAGGATATTCGACCCCGAGGCCGCCGCTATGTACTGCTTCCCGTCAAACGTGTAAGTCATTGGCGAAGCCCGAATCGAGTGGTTGGTCTGGAAGCTCCAGAGCGGCTTGCCGGTGGAGACGTCGGCGGCGGCGACCGATCCGCTATCGTCGCAGAAGAAGACCAGACCACCGGCCGTGGAGAGCACGCCGCCCCAGCTATCGGCCGGTCCGACTTGGGGAAGCTCCCAGACGATCTTGCCGGTTTGTGGATCAATCGCGCGCAGGATTCGCTGGCCTTGCTCTTGCGGCACCGGACGTGCCGAGCCGCCGCGATAACCGCGTCCGGCCTGCCACTCCTGTTCCCGGGGTTGAATGATAGAACACTCTTCTTGCGTTTGCACGTAATACAAGCCGGTGGCGGGATTGAACGATGTGGAATACCAGTTGGAAGCGCCTCCCACAGACGGGCAAACCTTCGTGCCCTGAGGTGTTTTCTCCTGATTGGGGTTCAGCACGGGACGCCCGTTCTCCCCGATTTCACTAGCCCAGGTCAACTTGTGGACGAACGGCTTCGCCAGCAGCAGTTTGCCGTTGGTGCGGTCGAGGACGTAGAAAAATCCGTTGCGGTTGGCCTGCAGCAGAAGCTTGCGCTGCTGTCCGTGCCAAGCGGTATCCACCAGCACGGCGGGCTCCGTGGCGTCCCAATCGTAGACATCATGCGGCGTGAACTGGTAGTGCCATTTCAAATGCCCTGTCTTCGGATCGAGCGCGAGAATCGAACAGGAATATAAGTTGTCGCCGCCGCGAGCGCTGCCGTTGAAGTCGTTCCCAGGATTGCCGGTCTGCCAATAGAGCGTGTCCAATTCCGCATCATAAGAGCCGGTGAACCATGCGACCGCGCCAGGATGCTGGACGCCCGGGCCTTCCCACGTTTCTGAACCCGGCTGGCCCGGTGCGGGCACCGTCCAGAACCGCCAGACTTCCTTGCCGGTCTTCTGATCATAGGCCGCGATAAATCCGCGTGCTCCTTCGTCACCGCCGGCTGTTCCCGAGACCACCAGATCGCCAACCGCCAGCGGCGCGGACGTGGCGTTGTAATTCACATGCCAATCGGCCATCACGCTTTCCCAGATAAGTTCTCCGGTGGAGCGATTGAGCGCGATGATGTGCGCGTTGTCGGTGACCATGAAGACGCGATCGCCCGCGACTGCTACGCCGCGGTTGATGCCGCCGGCCGCATTTCCGGTGAGGCCCTGCGTGCGCGGCCGCTGGAAGTGCCACACTTCGCGGCCCGATCCGGCGTCCAGGGCGTAGCACTCATTGGCGCTGGTGACGAACATCAGTCCGCCTGAAACCACCGGCGTCACTTCGAGACGCGCATTGTCGGCGATTGAAAAGACCCACTTGGGAGCAAGGCGCGCGACATTGCGCCGGTTAATCTGGTCCAGGCTGCTGTACCGGTTACCGGTCGGCTTGCCGTTGTAGGTAGGCCAATCCTGGCCGGAAGTCACGGGACGGAACCGGTCACCTTCCCGGCGCAACAGGTGGATCTGGCCATCGTCCGTGCGCAACTGCATGTCGCTCGAACTCTCGTTGAGGATTACGCCCTCCAGCGTCTGGCCCGTAGTGGTCTGCACTTTTCCGCGCACGGGAATGAAACCGCGGCGCGACCGAAGCGTGTGCAGGAATGCAATGAGCTGGTTGACATCGGACTCATTGAGATGAAACGCCGGCATACCGCCGGGTAGACCATTGTTAATGGTGGCCGCCAACTGAGAATCCGTGCGGGATGCAATGCGCCGGATGATGGATGGCCCCATTTCACCGCCCTGCCCGTTGGCGCCATGGCAGGCGGCGCAGCGGCTTTCAAACTGCTGGCGGCCTTTGGCCGCATCCTGTGCCTGGAGCAGGCTCGCGAGCAACAGTGAACAGAAAACGAGGATGAGCGCCCGTGGATATGACACTGTCGTGCAACCTCCGCTGGAGAGTAAGAGACAGGATATCATCAGTCGGTTCCGCCAGATGGGACGGTATCCCGGAATCGCCCGTTCCCTTCGCCGCCTCGCGGGTGCAGCCCTTGAAACCTTGATGGGCAGAGAGTAGACTCTGGCCAGAGGAGGTCTTCCCCCGATGCGAGGGCTTCTCCGACGTATTGGATGGGTCACCACACTCCTTGTGAGTATGGTGGCCGGCGGTATCAACTGGAAAGCCGTTTGGCTTGAGCCTCGAACACTCCTGATCCTCAAAATTGGCGAGTCGCAACCTTATACTGTAATGGGTCTGAACGGAGCGGACGTCAAGGCAAACCTGACGAAATCACCTGACCTCACCATCACGTCATCCGACACCAGCGTGCTCGAGATTGACGCTGAGCATCGGACCTTCATCGGAAAGAAACCAGGCCACGCTAACATCGTGCTGTCCTTCAGCGAAGCGACAGAGATGGTTCCGGCTTTCGTGCGAGCATCGAAGACCAGTGCTGCCAGCGATGTGGATGGCGTCTGGGATGCCGTGTTTACGGGAGATCGGCAAGAGCGTCCTAAGATGATTTCCGATATTGCATTTGCTCTGGATTCCAGCGTTGATGCGCTCGCCGGCACGGTGCATGCTGCACGTTGGCCCGGTGATGGTGCGGTTGCTGATGGAAAGATTGAGGGCGAACGGATATCGTTCACGATGACCGGCCATTTGCCATTTAAAGCCAACGGGATAACCGGGTATCCGAAGCTGTGCTTCACCGGCGTTCCCAATGCCGGCGGGATGCGCATCGAGCTGCGTTGGACCGCGGCCGGCAATTCCTGCGATTCGGGGAAGGTGTATCCGATGATAGCCAGGAAGTTGGGCGATTAAGGGCAGATTTCGCTAACCTCTCGGCTATGCCCGCGGTCTTCTGACTCGAGGATCTCTCGCCGCCCACCCGCAGAAGCCGTGGCCATGCCGCGCGATGTTATCCTGAAGAGAACCTCTGAATATCAGGAAATACACGCTTGAAAGTCGGTTTTGTCAGCCTGGGATGCCCCAAGAATCTCGTCGATAGCGAAGTCATGATGGGCCAACTGGTGGCCAAAGGCCACGAGTTAACGCCGCATCCGGACCAAGCCGACGTCCTCGTCGTGAACACCTGCAGTTTCATAGACCCTGCGAAGAAGGAATCCGTCGATACCATCCTCGAAATGGCGGAGTATAAGAAGGTAGGGCGCGCGAAGAAGTTGATCGTTGCGGGCTGCCTGGTGGAGCGCTATCGCGGAGACATCCGGAAGGAATTGCCGGAAGTCGATGCGCTGGTCGGCACTAACGAACTGGAAAGCATCGTCGCGTTGTGCGAAGGCACGGACGCGCCGCAAAACCACATTGAGCCTTACCTCTATCACGACCTCACGCCGCGCGTGCTGGCGACGCCTGGGCACTACGCCTACGTCAAAATCGCGGAGGGCTGTGACCATCCCTGTACATTCTGCGTAATTCCGCAGTATCGCGGAGCATTTCGCAGCCGGCGCTTCGAGTCAGTAGTTTCCGAGGCCACCCGTCTGTTCCAGCAGGGCGTGCGAGAAATTGACCTCATCGGCCAGGACACCACTTGCTATGGCGAAGATTTGGGCTTACGCGATGGCCTGGCGCTCTTGCTGGCGCGTCTTGCCGGGATTGAAACGCCGCACGAAAAGTGGGTCCGCTTTCTTTACGCATATCCCAACAAGATCACGCAGAGGCTGCTCGATACCATCGCGGAGCACGCGGCCCTGGTGAAGTACATCGATATGCCGCTGCAGCATGCGAGTGCGCGCGTCCTCAAACGCATGAAGCGCGGCGCTTCCGGCGACATTTTCCTGAAGTTGTTGGAGCGCATCCGGCGCACTATTCCGGGAGTGGCCATACGCACCAGTTTCATCGTGGGCTTCCCCGGTGAGACGGCGGAAGATTTTGAAGAGCTGTGCCGTTTCGTGGAAGCTGCACAATTCGACAATCTGGGCGTATTCACCTACTCGGACGAAGACACCAGCGCGAGCTACGCGCTCGACGGCAAGGTGAGCGGCCGCGACATACACAATCGCAAACGGCGGCTCATGGCGATCCAGCGAAAAATCGCTCGAGCGCGAAGCCGCTCGATGATTGGCCGCGAAGTGGCGGTGCTGGTCGAGGGGCCGTCCCGCGAGACGGACCTGCTCTGGGAAGCGCGCCTTTCCACGCAAGCGCCGGAAATTGATGGTGTCGCGCTGATCAACGATTTTGAAGGCGCCGAGCCGCGCGCGGGCGAAATCCGGCGCCTGCGCGTAACTGAAGCGCACGATTACGATCTGGTCGGCACACTGCTGGCGCCCACGGAGAGTGCTCCGGTGTTCACAGCGCCGGCGTTGATTCAGATTGCGCCTCCGCCGGCGCACGAAGTCACGTTATGAAGTGCCCTATCTGCAAGAAGGAGGTGGAACTCGGCGCTCCTGAATTCCCCTTTTGCAGCGAGCGGTGCCGGACCATCGATCTGGGGAACTGGGCTTCGGAAAAGTACGTAATCGAATCGCCCGCCAGTCCCGCGCGATCCCCTGAAGCGGAAGATGACGAACCCGACGGCGAATAAGCTGGCCAACGCGATCTCTACGTGGTTTGGCTGCGGCTATTCGCGCTGGGGGCCGGGCACGGTGGGGTCAGCCGCGGCACTCGCCATCGGTATCGTCTTACATGAGTATGCCGGCTTCGCGTGGTGGGGCTACCTGGTGTTGGCGGCAGCGGGGTTTTATCCGGCAGTGTGGGCGGCTACCCGTACGGCGCAGCAGCAGGGCGTGAAGGACCCCGGCCTTGTAGTAGTGGACGAAGTCCTCGGCCAATGGATTGCGCTTGCCGGCGCTGTTACTTTCGATTGGAAAGCGTACGTCGCGGCGTTCGTGCTTTTTCGCCTCTTCGACATCTGGAAACCGCCGCCGGTGCGGCAACTGGAGGCACTCCCGGAAGGCTTGGGGATCGTGGCCGATGATCTGATGGCCGGCTGTTACGCGGCCCTGGTTTTATTTTTGGCGGGCTCCTTTAGTCTGCTGGGGCGTCCCTAAGCCGGTTCAACGCAGAATTTTGAGTTCTTGAAAAAACCAAGAGCCCCTGCCTCGCAAGCCGAATTCATCAGCCGAAACACCGCTTGCTACTCAGGCTACAATCTTTATTGAGTATGTCTCTTCGGAAACCGTCGGAATCCAAGCCCCAGATTGCTCAGGTCACGCCAGCGGCCGCCATCGCCGGCGGGGAACTGCAGATCCGCGGGAAGGGTTTAGCGCGGGCGGACCGGCCGCGTGTGACGATCGGAGACGTGAGTGCTCCGGTGGTGATTGGCTCGGATTCGTTTGTGATCGCGCGCGTGCCGGATGGCGCTACCGCCGGCGAGCTGATTGTCGAAAGCGGAGAGCAATCGAGCGATACGTGGGCGTGTGATATCGGCGTCCAGATTGCGGACGGCTTGCACCCGGTCGCAAATCCCGCGATCGATGCATTCGGCAACATCTACGCCACATTCAGCGGTTCACGCGGCCAAAAAGTCCCGGTGGCGGTCTACAAAATCGACCTCAACTTCACCATGAAGCCGTTCATTAACGAGCTCATGAATGCCACCGGCCTCGCATTTGATGCGCAGGGGCTGTTGTACATTTCCAGCCGCCATGATGGTTTTCTTTACCAGGCAACACCCAACGGCAACATGTCCGTATTCGTCGAGGGCATGGGCGTGGCAACCGGAATCGCGTTCGACCGCGAACAGAACCTTTACGTCGGAGACCGCAGCGGGACAATTTTCAAGATCAGCCCGACGCGCCAGATCTTCGTGTTCGCGACCATTGAGCCTTCCATTTCCGCCTATCACCTGGCGTTTGGGCCGGATGATTATCTCTACGTAACAGGTCCCACCACATCGAGCTTCGATTCCGTCTACCGCATTTCCCATGAGGGTGAGGTGGAAGTTTTTTATCGTGGTCTGGGCCGCCCGCAAGGACTTGCTTTCGATGAGGAGGGCAGGCTCTATGTGGCTGCGTCTATCGGCGGGCGCAAAGGCGTGGTACGGATTTCGCCGGACCGCAACGCCGACCTATTCCTTTCGGGGCCGGGTATCGTGGGGCTTGCGTTCACGCCGTCGCGAGCCATGGTCATTGCGACGACGAACGCACTGTTTCGTGTGGATGCCGGCATCAAGGGCCGCCCCCTGATCTGATGAATGCCGAGATTATCGCAGTCGGCTCGGAGATGCTGACGGCCCAGCGGATCGACACGAACTCTCTTTACCTGACCGGCGAACTCAATGACCTCGGGATCGAAGTCGTCAGGAAATGCGTGATCGGCGACCACCGGGAACGCCTTGCCGCGGCGATTCGGCGGTCGCTCTCCAGTTCGGAGATCCTCATTGTTTCCGGCGGCCTGGGTCCAACCGAAGATGACGTCACGCGTGAGGCCGTAGCGCTGGCGCTCAATCGCAGACTGGTATTCCACGCCGACGTTTTCGCCGCGCTTGAGCAGCGCTTTGCCCGAGGCCACCGCAAGATGGCAGAGGTCAACAAGCGCCAGGCGTTCATTATTGAAGGCGCGGACGTTCTTGCCAATGAGCGCGGTACTGCGCCTGGGCAATGGGTGGAGGAATCCGGTTCTGTGACGATTCTGCTGCCTGGACCGCCGCACGAACTACAAGCCATTTTTGAGCGCCAGTGCCGGAGCCGTCTGAGCCGGATCGCGCCGAAGCAGGTAATCCGCACGCTCTTGCTGCGAGTGGCGGGGATGTCGGAATCGGACCTCGATCAGTTGATTAGCCCCGTCTATACAAAGTATGAGAATCCCGCCACTACCATCCTTGCCGCCGCAGGCGATATTCAGGTGCACTTGCGAGCGCACTGCGTAACGGAAGCGGAAGCGGAAGCACTGCTGGCCGAAGTGGCGGGCACGATTGAACTGCTATTGGGAGACCGTATTTACTCGCGCAATGGCGATCCGATCGAGGCTGTAGTCGGCGATCTTCTGCGCCGGCTTGGAGCCACGGTTTCAGTGGCAGAAAGTTGTACTGGAGGCATGTTAGGTGAGCACTTCACTTCCGTAGCAGGCAGTTCTGATTATTTCCTGGGCGGCTTTGTGACTTATACAGACGTAATGAAAGTGGAATTACTGGGAGTAAGTCCGGAAATTCTGGAGCACCACGGAGCCGTGAGCCGCGAGACTGCCGAACTCATGGCGCTCGGCGCACGCCGTCGAACGAACTCGACCTATGCGATTTCGATCACCGGCAATGCAGGTCCCAGCGGTGATGCGGCGCCGGTTGGCGCGATCTACATTGGATTGGCCGATGCCGCCGGTGTACACGTGGCCCACCGCCAGTTTCAGGGGGACCGTGCGCGTGTGCGCGCTCTTACCGTGCAGACGGCTCTCGATCTATTACGCCGCCGCCTGACCGGTCATCTCTGAAGATTCGGCTGCCGCGAGTCTGCCAATCGCGCAGCGTACCGGTCAGATACTAACTTTTTTCCGTAGGTGAAGACCTGATAGCTAAAGTCGGAAAAGATTTTTTTACTCCTGTCAATAGAGCAGGACACTCTTCTGCTGCGTCCAAAAATTAGTACTCCCAATCTGAAAAACTACTGGACTGGCACTAAGTAATCGGTCACAATATTCGAGTCGTAGCAAATGTAACGGGTAACAGTAAGTAGTCGAGCCGCCACTTCCCGCAGTACCAGTAGTGTTATGGCATTCGTGTGCCTACGAAGCCGATGCAGAAAGACATGTGCCGCGGCAGGTAGACCGCGGATCGGAGGTCCTTTGAAAACCCTGACGAAACGATTCATTCTGATTGCGGGAACGATTTCCGCCGCAGCCTTGGCGCCTGTGTTGGTTCGAGGCGTTTCGGCGGATTCACATCTTCCTAACCTGTTTCCATTTCCTAACACGAGCGGACTTCTGGAAACCTATAGCAGCGCGGGCTCCGTCGACCTCGGCAACCTTTTTTTCCAAAGCCTGGGCACGAACGGACGGTCCTGCGCTACCTGTCATGAACCGAGCGATGGCTGGGGAGTTTCCGCGGCTAATGTCCGGCTGCGGTTCCTGTTGACGGCCGGACGCGACCCGATTTTCCGGACCAATGACGGGTCAACTTGTGACACCGACGGCGTCTCCACGCTGCAGGCGCGGCGGCAAGCTTACAGTCTGCTCCTGAATAAAGGTCTGCTGCGCATTGCGATGGCTGTGCCCACAGATGCCGAGTTTCAAGTTGTGAATGTGCAGAATCCGTACGGCTGCAATAGCACAACCACGCTCTCGGTTTACCGAAGACCGCTGCCCGCGGCGAACTTGCGGTTCCTGAGCACGGTGATGTGGGACGGCCGCGAGTCGCATCCGGGCAACACGCTGGAACAGAACCTGGAATCGCAAGCGCAAGGGGCAATCCTCGGTCACGCGCAGGGCAACCCGCCTGGACTGACTGAGGCGCAATTGCAGCAGATCGTAGCTTTCGAAACCAGCTTGTACACGGCGCAGGCGTTTGACTATCGCGCCGGCATGCTGAATTTCCAGGGCGCGAAAGCAGGTCCGGTCACTTTGTCGCAGCAGCAGTTCTTTATCGGCATCAACGATCCGCTGGGCCTCAATCCCACGGGCGCGGCGTTTGACCCGAAGGCGATGAAGCTGTTCGATGGCTGGGCAGGCGCGCCGAACACGGCGGCGCGGCAGAGCATCGCGCGCGGGGAAGCGCTGTTCAACACCAAGCCCATCTCCATCACCGGCGTGGCAGGATTGAATGACGCGCTGAACCAGCCCACGATTGCGGGCACCTGCACAACCTGCCACGACTCCTTCAACGTGGGTGATCACTCGGTAGGCGCACCGCTCGATGTGGGTGTGGCGAATCCGGCACTGGCGGTAAATCATGATCTGCCGGTCATCACCCTGGTCAATAAAATGACGCACGCTACCGTGCAGACAACCGATCCCGGCCGTGCGCTGGTCACCGGCAAGTGGAGCGACATCGGCAAATTCAAGGGGCCGATCCTGCGCGGTTTGGCAGCGCGAGCGCCCTACTTTCACAACGGCTCCGCCGCGAGTCTGATGGACGTGGTGAACTTCTACGATACGCGCTTCGGAATTGGATTCACGCCACAGGAGAAAACGGACATGGTGGCGTTCCTTTCCACGTTGTAACGGAACAAGGGCAAACCGCGGCGGGCGGGCCTGCCGCGGTTTTACGCACCCGCGTACGGCTTGAACCCGTTGCGCACCATCACCGTGTGCGCGGCTTCAGTGGCATCGGGCAATACATAAAAAAACGCGCCGATACGCGTGGTGGCGAAGATGATGCCTCCGCGGTATTCGTCCGTCTCCACTCCATAATCGACTCCATAAGCGGCGAGCAGGGACTCCAGACGCAGCGCGTCCTTCAGTTTCTTCGCGATATATACCAGAACGGGATCTTTGCCTTCGAAAAACGATGCGTCTTGCTTCATGCGTGAGAATTCCGCAACGTGGCTGCTACTCACCAGTTTAAAAGATTCGGGAGGGCCACCGTCCTGGCACGGGTTGCGGATGGCGTCGCGCTGTTGTTAGAGTCGAAGGGAAAAGTAAACAACAAAACTCCCCAACAACCCATGCATTTGTCTGTTCTCGGCCGGGAAGAAGAACTTTACTGGCTGGCGTTGAAACTCGTCCCCGGTCTGGGCACCCGGACTTCCGGAAAACTGCTGGAACGCTTCCGCACTCCGCAGGCGATTTTTCGCGCGGCGCGCTCTGAACTGGAAGCGGCCGGCGTCAATAGCGCGCTGGCGCAGAGCATTTCGAGCGGTTGCACGTTTGAAGACGCGGTGGCGCAGCAGGAAAAGATGGCCGATGCGGGCGCGGTGCTGGTGACGCTTGGCGACTCGCGCTACCCTGCGCCGCTGCGCGAAATCTTCGACCCACCCGTCGTGCTGTTCGCGCGCGGCCGCGTGGAGTTATTGCAGACGCTCATGCTGGGCGTGGTGGGCACGCGGCGCCCCACACCTTACGGACTGGCGGTTGCGGAGCGCCTGGCGGCTGATCTCGCGCACGCGGGGCTCACGATCGTCAGTGGCATGGCGCGCGGCATCGATACGGCGGCACACAAGGGCGCGCTCGCCGCGGGAGGCGATACCGTAGCGGTGCTCGGTTGCGGCGTGGATATCGTCTATCCTTCGGAGAATCGCAAATTGGCTGCTGAGTTGGCTGTCAAGGGCCTGATTGTGTCGGAATTTCCCATGGGTAGTACAGCATTTCCTCAGAATTTTCCGATCCGAAACCGCATCATCAGTGGAGTGAGTCTGGGTGTGCTGGTGGCCGAAGGGGCGCAGTACAGCGGATCGGCGATCACGGCCAAACTGGCAATTGACCAGGGACGCGAGGTGTTTGCCATTCCCGGCAACATCACTTCGAAGCTGAGCTGGGGCCCTAACCTATTGATTAAGCAGGGGGCCAAGTTAGTTCAGGACTGGAATGACGTCATCGTTGAACTTCCACCTGAATCCCGCCGTCATCTAATAAGTAAGGGACAGCAGCGGATTTTGGGAGAAGGCAATGCAACGGCTGAGGGTGCGCAGGCATCATTGTTAAATGACTCCCAGCCCGAACTGGGAGCGGTGGCGCGGAAGGCACTGGAAGCGCTGAAGGTGGATGCGGCCGTACACTTGGACGATCTTCTTGAAATCGTGGAAGATATTTCGCCATCGGAACTGATTGCGGCGCTGTTTGAACTGGAAATGCTCGGTTTGGTGAAACAACTGCCGGGAAAGAATTTCGTGAAAGTGTGGTAAGGTCTACTGGGTTAGCGTCGATCGTGTATGCATCTCTGTCAGCAGCATTGGAAGTTGGTATCTGAAAGTTTCATATGGCAAAGGCTCTGGTAATCGTGGAATCGCCCGCAAAGGCGAAAACCATCAACAAATACCTGGGCAAGCAGTATGTGGTAAAAGCTTCGCTCGGTCATATTAAGGATCTCCCCAAAAAAGATCTGGCGGTCGATATTGAGCGCGGATTCGAGCCGCGCTATGAGGTCATCGAGGGAAAGAAGAAACTCATCAGCGAGCTGAAGCAAGCTGCGAAGGGCGTGGAAAGTATCTACCTTGCGGCCGACCCGGACCGCGAAGGCGAGGCCATCTGTTTCCACTTGCAGGAAGAGCTGGGAAACGGCAAGAAGAACGGCCCGCGCATTTACCGGGTGATGTTCAACGAGATCACTAAGAGGGCGATTGAAAAGGCCTTCGAAAAGCCGGCGCAGGTCGATATCAACCTCGTGGATGCGCAGCAGGCGCGGCGTGTGCTGGACCGCTTGGTGGGCTATAAGATCTCGCCGCTGTTGTGGGACAAGGTCCGGCGCGGTCTTTCCGCGGGGCGCGTGCAGACGGTCGCACTGCGACTGATCGTGGAGCGCGAGCGCGAAATCCGCGCGTTCATCAAGAAAGAATACTGGACCATCGATGTGGATCTGGCGGCGAAAAAGCCGCCTGTGCTGACCGCCCGGCTGATCCGGCAAAATGATCAGGCTGCGGAGATCGGCGCTCAGGGGGCCGCCGGCGCGGTTGTGGCGCAAGTCGAAGGCGCCGATTACATCGTCAAATCCGTAGCCACGCGCGAAAAGAAGCGCAATCCGGTGGCGCCCTTCATCACTTCGACGCTGCAGCAGGAATCCGCCCGCAAACTGCGCTTCAGCGTGAAGCGCACGATGATGTTGGCGCAGCGGTTGTATGAAGGCATCGAGTTAGGCAAAGACGGCGCGGTTGGCCTGATCACCTACATGCGCACGGATTCCACGCGCGTTTCCGAAGACGCAGTGCGCGATGTGCGGCAGTACGTCAGCGACCGTTACGGAAGGGAATTCCTTCCCCAAGCGGCTAACATTTATAAATCGAAGAAGGAAGCGCAGGACGCGCACGAAGCCATCCGCCCTACTTCGATGGCCTATGCTCCGGAGCTGGTGGAGAAGCACTTGGCCGAGGACGAGCTGAAGCTCTACCGGCTGATCTGGAACCGCTTCGTAGCGTCTCAGATGATGCCCGCGCTCTACGATCAAACTACCATCGACGTTTCGGCCAAGGGGAAGAACGGGACCGAATATCTGTTCCGCGCCACCGGTTCGGTGTTGAAATTCGATGGCTTCCTGAAGATTTACCAGGAAGGCAAAGACCAGACCGATGAAGAAGACGAGGAGTTGAAGCATCGGCTGCCGGCGGTAAGCGAAGGCGAGCATCTGAAGTTCCGCGCCATCCGGCCGGAGCAGCACTTCACGGAGCCGCCGCCGCGTTACAACGAAGCGACGCTGGTGAAAAAGCTGGAGTCAGACGGCGTGGGGCGGCCTTCCACGTACGCGTCGATTCTTTCCACTATCCAGGAGCGCGAGTATGTGAAGAAGGAAGGCGGCCGCTTTTCGCCGACCGAGCTCGGGATGGTGGTGACCGACCTTCTGCTTGAAAGCTTCGACGATATCTTCGACGTGAAGTACACCGCGCGCATGGAAGAGGAGCTGGACGAAATCGGCGACGGAAAGCTCGACTGGCGCACGGCGATGTCGGAGTTCTACGACAAATTCGACAAAGACCTCAAGCACGCCGAAACGCACATGACCGACATCAAGCGGATGGAGAAACCAACCGACTTGACGTGTGAGAAGTGCGGCAAACCGCTGGTCATCAAGTGGGGCAAACACGGCAGCTTCATTGCCTGCACCGGCTATCCGGATTGCACCTATACGCGGGAACTCACGGTCGATCTGCCGGACGTGGATAAAGTGAACCTCTCCGAGCAGGGCGATGAGGAGTACTGCGAGAATTGCGGCCGCCCGATGGTGCTCAAGAAGGGCCGCTTCGGGACATTCTACGCGTGCACCGGATATCCCGATTGCAAGACCACCAAGCCGATCGGCGGCTCACAGAAGAAGCCCGATGTAGCACTCGAAGAAAAATGCCCGCAGTGCGGCAACAACCTGGTTCTGAAGACCGGCCGCTATGGCGAGTTTACGGCGTGCAGCCAATATCCCACCTGCAAGTACGTCAAGCAGAAAACGATTGGCGTGAAATGCCCGGAATGCTCGGAAGGCGAAATTGTAGAGCGGCGCTCGAAACGCGGCAAGACGTTCTATGGCTGCAGCCGGTACCCGGATTGCAACTTCGTCGCCTGGGGTAAGCCGGTACCGCAAAAGTGTCCCGATTGCGGCAGCCCGTACATGATCGAGAAGTGGCTGAAGGCCGGCACCGTTCTCCAGTGTCCGAACCAGGAATGCAAACACAAGCAGCCGGTGGCCTGAACGAACGCCGGGTCCCGCCGGCATGGCTGGTGGGCGCCAGCCAGTTGCCGTTTGGCGTGACGTGCGGCTTTGTCATCACGGCTCTGCCTTTTCTTCTGACGAAAGCAGGCGTCAGTGTGGACCGCGTGGCCACCGTCAGCGCGACGGTGATGTCGCCGACTTTTTGGGGCTTTCTGGTAACGCCACTGGTGGACGTCGGATTCTCCCGCCGTACTTACGTACTGCTCACCGCCGCCATTTCCGCCTGCTGCGTCTTTGGCGCGCTTTGGCGGCTGACGCCCTCGCATCTGGGTTGGTTTACGGCGCTGCTGCTGGTAGGGGAGTTATCCATCGTAGTTTTTTCCAACGCCTCGGCAGGGTGGATGAGCGAGTTCGTTCCCGACGAGACGCGCGGCCGCGTCGGCGGTTGGATCAACGCTGCGAATCTGGGCGCGGGTGCCCTGGGAGCGATGATCTCCCTGGAACTGGCGGAAAAGTTCGCGCTGCCGATTGTAGGTCTGGTGTTGGCGGCGTCGATCTTTCTTCCGGTACTGACGGTCCTTTGGTTTCCGGCGCCGCATCGGCCGAAACTTCGCATGCGCGAAATCCTCTCCGGAACTCTGCGCAATGTCTGGCAGGTGTCGAAGACGCGGGAGTGCCTGCTGGGCTTCGCTCTCTTTCTGTCGCCGGCCAGTTGTGCCGCGGCGATCAATTTATTTTCCGGTCTCGGCAAAGACTTTCGCACCGATCCGCAATGGGTGATCTGGGTGACCGGTGCGGGCTGCGCCATCTCCAGCTCGATTGGCGCGCTGGTGGGCGGATACCTGGCGGATCGGATCCGGCGCAGTTCCGCTTATCTCTTCGCCGGCATATCTGGAGCGCTGATCGCGCTCGCCATGGCGTTTGTTCCGCATGGCCCGGCCTCATTCACGGCAGGCGTGCTGGCCTACAATGCGACGGCCGGCATCTCTTATGCCGCCTTTACAGCGCTGGGCCTGCAACTGGTGGGAAAAGATCATCCGGCGGCGAGCACGCAGTTCGCGTTATTTGGGGCGGCAGCCAATGGGGCAATCGTTTACATGACTTGGGTGGATGGGCAAGGCTACCGGTTATTCGGAGCGCGCGGTTTGCTTTTCGTGGACGCTCTTGCCAGCCTGTGCGCGGCAACCATCCTCCTGTTGGTTTTGCGGCGCGCGGGCAGGCTCGTCAGAGCCGTCTAGTTACGAAGAAAGCGCGTCCTTCCCCTAGTTGCCCCGCCATCCCGATGTCTCCTGCCGCGTAACAGGATAGCTCGCCGAATCCGGCGCGGTGGAGCGCCGCGCTGATTTCCGCGGGTGTATAGCAGCGTTCCTCGATCACCACATCGGAGCGCCGCCATGCGCCTTCGAGAAAACGAAACATGGTAAGGGTGCAGCGCGCGGTGCGGGTTCGAAAATCGTAGCCCGCTCCGGTGATGGTCAGCAAGTGATCGTCGCGCACAATTGCGAAGGATTCGCCCCAGTGTGTCTGATAGGCTTCATCGAGCAGCATGTCGAAGGCGAATAGCGCTCCGGGCTTCAGAGCTTTGGCGGTCTGGCGGAACACGGCTTCGAGAGCTTCGCGGGAAAGCACGTGGTTGAGACTGTCAAAAGTGGAAACCGCCGCGCCAAAGATTCGCGGGAGTTGGAACCGTGTAGCATCGGCGACATGGAATTCCCCGGACGGCGTGTTGGCGCAGGCGTGGCGAATCATTTCCGGAGACGCATCGACGCCGGTGACGTGATGGCCCCTGGCGCTGAGCAGCCCGGCTAAGTGGCCAGTGCCGCAGCAGACATCGAGAATGCGCGTTCCTGGCAGTACGTGCGCCAGCCAGATTCGTTCCAGGATTGGAAATGCGAGGCTATGGAACTCCTCGTTCCAGTAACGGTTGTAGAACCAGGCGAAATCGTCGTAGATCGCGCGGCCGGGTTGCGCCGCAGTTTTGGCGCTCATGATTCCACCGTACCCTCAGCAGACTCAGCTTCGGCGACTCGCGACTGCTCCTGGCCGGCTTCCCCGCTTCGCTCCAGAGCCTGGCGGTAAAGCGCCGGAGCGAGCATTTCATTGATAGCGACCGCCCCGAAGACGAGCGCCGACGCCGCCGCGCCGAACGCCGGGAATGCCCGAATGAACAGCAGTGCCAGCGCCAGCGCCAGACCCGCCTGCGGCAGCAGACCGAGGCCAGTGAATTTCCGCAGTGTCGCGGGAGCGCCAGCCGCGGTTGTGGCGATCCAGCTTCCCGAGAGGAATCCCGCAGCGCGAACCGATACGTAGAGAACGGCGGGGACTGCGACCGTGGAAAGCTCCTTCAAATGAATGGTAGCTCCGGTGACCGCGAAGAACACGACATAGACGGGGAGGGAAGCGCCTTCCACCTCGCGGTACAATCGCTCGCCCGATTGCGTGGCGTTGCGAATCAACATGCCGGCTGCCAGCGCGATGATGAGCGGGTCGAGCGAAATCTGCTGGCCCACTTCAGCGATCACCAACGCGACAATGACTACGAAGAGAGCGACGCTGCCTTTAGCGTAGCGAAGGTAAACGCCGATCGCAAAGCCTGCCAGTAGGCCGATGGCGATCGAGCCTAGGATCTCCCATGCCAATGCGCTCGCGGTCTGCACTACGTCCGCGCGCACCCCGAACAGGATCTTGGTGATGGTGGAGGCTATGGCGAAGAGAAGAATCACCACGAAATCCGACATCACCACCACGCCCAACACGGTTCGCGTCAACGGTCCATCCGCGCGCATTTCCGAGCGCAGAGCCACTACCACCGCAGGCGATTGCGCCGACATCGTAATACCCAGTACCGCGGCTACTGCGATTGCCTGTGTAGTCGGAAGCCCATGCATGAACGGCAGCATGTTGCGCGTGAAGTAGACGGCAATCGCCAGCAGCGCGGCTGTGCCGAGCACGGCGACCACCATCAGCCACGTTATGGTTCGGAATAGCGGCCGCATGGAGCGCAGATCCAGTTCCACGCCCGCGGTAAGCGCAATCAGCGCGATCGCGGTTCCGTTGAAGATCTCCAGATTGTCGAGCATGGGGTTGGAGACAAACCCGAGCAATTGCGGTCCGACCACGATGCCGGTCACCAGGTAACCGGTCAGCTTGGGCAGGTGCAGATGGTGGAATATTTCGCCGGCAAAGAACGCCGTGATGAGCAGGTAGCCGCAAGCCAGGGCGGTGCCCGATGCGCCGCTGCCGAGACCGGGTTCAGGCGCGAAGGAGCGCGCGGTCTCCATCAATCCGCCCACGATCAGAATCAGGAACAGCCGCATCATTTGGTGGGCCTCCTGGCGGCCAGCTCCTCTCTACCCACAGCGTAACCCGCCGCGTTCTCCTGTGGGCGCAAGGCCGCTTGCACTATGACTTCCGTGGCGATAGCACCGCCGATAACCGCTGTGATCATCCAGGAAATCGTGGGATCGAAATAAAGGTCCTGCGCATTCACGACGACCGCGATTGCGAGCGCGCCGAGCGGTCCGAAGATCAGGCTGCGGCGCTCTTCATCAGTGATGGAGCCGATGTGCCGCAGGCGGCAGACGCCGGCTCCCAACCATTTTCCAGTCAGGCGGGCGCCTACAAGCAGGCACAGCAGAATCCATCCTTGCCATTGGCCGATTTGCCACAGCGACCCGGCGATCACCAGGAAGAGCAGGTAAATCGGACGTTCCAGGTCGGAAAGAGTCTCACGTGCGGCCTCCCTGGATCTGCCGGGAAGATTCACCACTACGACTCCCGCGATGAAACAGACCACGACAGGAGAAAGGCGCAGGAAACTCGCCATGCCCGAGGCGAAGCAAACCGACCCGAGCAAGAGAACGCTGAACTGCGCGCCGCCGCTGGCCTTGGTGAGCGTAGCGTAGATGACGACTCCTACGGTCGCGCCCATTCCGAGCGTGATGAAAAGCCAGGCGCTGCCGGGAATCTGCCATGCCACGGTTGCGCCATGCGGACGGAAGAACGCGGCGCAGATCATCAGACCGGCGATGCCCGCGAGTTGCTCGAGCTGAGCGATGCTCCAGACTTTCTGCACGGATTCCGCATCACCTCCACGGCCCTTCAGCAGACGCGGCACGGACCGGGCGGTGCCGGCTCCGGCCGCGGCCAGAATCAGGGCATCTCGGAGAAAGGCTTCATTGAGCAGCGATCCGCCCATGAGTTTGAGCACGAGCGCGCACGCGCCTACGATCGTGAGGAATGGGACGCCCGCCATCACGAAGGCAACCGTCTGCGAACCGGGCGACAGCGACTCTGAAAGCCGCGAATCGAACCGGAAGCCGACCACGAAGCCGATCCAGCCGAGCCCCAGCGCGAGCAGTGGGCGAATCTCCCAGAGCGTGGAGTCGGAAAGAATGCCGACCGCCGGGAGATGCGCGATCAATCCGAGGATCACGAATGGAAAGCCGGATGTCACCAGTTGCGAAATTCCCAGTTTGCGTTCGATTCGCTGGACGAGCGGGCGGCTCGCCATGTAGGCCAATCCGAACAGCAGGGCGAGCCCCAGAACGGCGCGAATCACTTCGGAAGCGGAATGGACGATCGTCGGCAGTTCCGGCGGCTTGATTTGCGGAGGCGGAGGCGCCAACAGGAGCGGCGGCGGTTCGGGCAATGTGGGGCCGGAGACCTCGGGTGGCTCGAGGAAGTTCGGCAGGGCGGTAGATGGCACGTTGGATTCGGGCGCAGCGCTCTCGGACTGAGGTGGTTGTTCCGTCTCAGGACCCGGCTGAGGAGTTTGGTCCGTAGGTTCGGCAGTCTTTCCGGCTTGCTTGGCAGCCTGCCCGCCCTTCCGGTCTGGAGGGGCCATCTTGCCTGGGGCCTTTGCCTGGGCAGCGGCCGGCTGTGCAGCCGGAGACGCCGCCGGAGTGTGTGGCTGCGCCCAGGACTGTACCCCACCGGCACAGGTCAGGGCCGCCAGGATCAGAGCGGTCGATATCCCTCGTGCGATCGCCATCTCTATCCAGTGTGCCGGAAATTACCCGGAAAATGCTATGTCCGGGGTTTCCCGCCGGCTCTTGCCTTGGCGCGCGAAATTAGGCGGGCGTTGACACGATGCGGCTTGTACTGCTACTGAATGTACAATGCGACAAGGATTCGTACTGGCATTCACGGCTGCGGCGTTGCTGCTGGCGAGCGGCTGTTCTTCTTCCAATCAGAATCAGACCGAGACGAAGTCCACGGCTCCTGCTCCGGCTGAGCAGGCTCCGGCGGCTAAGAACGAACAGGCGCCTGAGTTATTCCGCGTGAATCTGGACACCACCAAAGGACCGGTTGTGATCGAAATACACCGCGACTGGGCGCCGATCGGCGTGGACCATTTTTACAATCTCGTAAAGACCGGCTTCTATGACGGCGACCGCTTCTTCCGCATCGTGCGCAATTTCGTGGTGCAGTTCGGCATCAACGGCGATCCGAAGACGAACAGTCTGTGGGCCAATTCCAATCTGCCGGATGATCCGGTGAAGGAGAGCAATGTCGCCGGAACTCTGACATATGCCACGGCGGGTCCCAACACGCGCTCCACGCAGATGTTCATCAATCTGAGAAACAATGCCAGCCTGGATCAGCAGGGCTTCGCGCCGATCGGCAAAGTGGTTTCGGGGATGGCCGCCGTGGAGAGCTTGTATAGCGCCTACGGCGACATGCCGCCGCAGGGAGAAGGTCCCGATCCATCGGCCATCGAAGCGCAGGGCAACGAATATCTGGACGCCCACTTCCCACGGCTCGATTACATCAAAAAAGCCACGGTGCAGTGATATATTGAAATAGACCCCGATACGAAGGGGACCAGGAAGTTACCAATACAGGGTCAAATTTGAATGACGCGGCCCGGCGGGGCATAGCTCCTCGCCGGGTTTTTTATTTGGCCGCGTCTGTATTGGTTGGGCGGTCAGACCGCCGTTTTTCTGGCTTCGTGGATTTCCTGGAGGCTCCACACACGAATGGGATCGCGCCGGCGCGCGGCAACGGCATCGGCGGCGGCACGCGCTCCACTCATCGTCGTGATGCAGGGCACCCGGTACAGCACCGCACTGCGGCGAATGGCCATTTCATCGAAGAATGCCGGCGCACCGGTGGTGGTGTAAATTGCAAGTTGAATCGCGCCGCCTTTCAGCAGATCCACGGCATTCGGACGGCCCTCGTTCACCTTGAATACGGTCTTGCACTGGAGACCGGCACTGCGTAACGCCGTCGCGGTGCCGCGAGTTGCCACCAGTTGAAAACCGAGATCGGCAAAGCGCCGCGCCACGTCCACGGCCTCGGCCTTATGATGATCGTTGACGCTGATGAAGACTGTTCCCTTTTCCGGCAGCGGGCTGCCCGCGCTGATCTGGGCTTTGAGAAACGCCTCGCCGAAGTTGGTGCCCACACCCATGACTTCGCCGGTGGAACGCATCTCCGGGCCGAGGGCCGGGTCCACACCCAGGAATTTGTTGAAGGGGAACACCGGTGACTTTACAAAATTCTGCGGCACGGGAAGGGTGCCGGAGGTGCGCCCGCCAGTGAGATACGCAAAATCTGAGAGCTTGCGGCCCCACATCAATCCCACCGCGAGTTTCGGCAGCGGCACGCCCGTCGCTTTGCTGACGTAAGGAACCGTGCGCGAGGCGCGAGGGTTCACTTCCAGCACATAGACGGTGCCGTTCTGAATGGCGTACTGCACATTCATCAGGCCGATCACATGCAGCGCCTTCGCCAGCCTCACCGTGTAATCTTCAATGGTGCGGATGGTATTCTCGGAAAGCGACTGCGGCGGCAGCACGCAGGAGCTGTCTCCCGAGTGTACGCCGGCCTCTTCGATGTGCTCCATGATGCCGGCGATGAGCACGTCCTCGCCATCGCAGAGCGCATCCACATCGACTTCTGTGGCATCTTCGAGGAAGCGATCGATCAGAACGGGCCGGTCCTGGGAGAAAGTCACCGCCTCGCGCATGTAGTGGCGGATCATTTCCTCGTCGTAGGCGATCACCATCGCCCTTCCGCCAAGCACATAGCTGGGGCGCACCAGCACCGGATATCCGATACGCCGCGCCACGTCGCAGGCCTCTCCCACGTTGGTGGCCGTGCCGTTCTCGGGAGCTGGAATGCGTAAATTCTCCAGCAACTGGCCGAACAACTTGCGGTCTTCCGCCAGGTCGATGTTCTCTGGATCTGTGCCAATGATGGGCACTCCCAGGCGCTTGAGTGGCAGAGCAAGAGTGAGCGGTGTCTGCCCGCCGAACTGCACGATGATGCCGTCCGGCTTTTCCGTATCGACGATGTTGAGCACGTTTTCAAGCGTCAACGGTTCGAAGTAGAGCCGGTCGCTGGTGTCGTAATCGGTCGACACGGTCTCCGGGTTGCAGTTGACCATGATCGATTCGACGTCCATTTCCTGGAGCGCGAACGAAGCGTGGCAGCAGCAGTAGTCGAACTCAATCCCTTGTCCGATGCGGTTCGGCCCGCTGCCCAGAATCATGACCTTCTTGCGCGCCGATGGCTCGGCTTCACAGGAACTCTCGTAGCAGGAGTAAAGGTATGGGGTAAAGCTCTCGAATTCGGCGGCGCACGTATCCACGCGGCTGAAAATCGCCCGCACGCCCAGTTCCTTGCGGCGCTGGCGGACGCTGATCTCGGCGGCGCCCCATGTCTTAGCGAGTTGCACGTCGGAGATGCCGTAGCGCTTGGCGCGGCGGAACGTCTCGGCGGTAGCAGTTTCCGCCGTGAGGCGCACCAGCTCCGCTTCGAAGTCCACTACTTCCTTCATCCGCTCCAGAAACCACGGGTCAATCGAGGTCAGCTCGTGAATCTGTTCCACTGTGTATCCGCTCGCCATGGCGAAGCGAATGTAGTTGAGACGATCGGGCGTGGGCGTGATCAGCTTTTTATCGATCAGGCTCTGGTCGAACTTGTCCGAGCCGAACGCCTTGCCGGTCTCCAGGCTGCGAATGCCCTTCCACAGCGCTTCCTTGAACGTGCGGCCGATGGCCATCACCTCGCCCACCGACTTCATCTGCGTGCCGAGCGTCGTGTCGGCGCCGGGGAACTTCTCGAACGCCCACTTGGGAATCTTGGCGACGACATAATCAATGGTCGGTTCAAAACACGCCGGCGTCTTGCGTGTAATGTCGTTGGCGATTTCGTCCAATCGATAGCCCACAGCCAGCTTGGCGGCGATCTTAGCGATGGGGAACCCGGTAGCCTTCGAGGCCAGCGCCGAACTGCGTGAGACGCGCGGGTTCATTTCGATGACCACCATCCGGCCATTCTGCGGATTGATGGCGAACTGCACGTTTGATCCGCCGGTATCCACGCCGATTTCGCGCAGGCAGCGAATTGCGCCATCGCGCATCATCTGATATTCGCGATCAGTGAGCGTTTGCGCCGGCGCCACGGTGATGGAATCGCCGGTATGCACGCCCATCGGGTCGAAGTTTTCAATGGAGCAGACGATGATGCAGTTATCCGCCAGATCGCGCATCACCTCCAGCTCAAATTCCTTCCATCCGAGTACGCTCTCTTCGATGAGCACTTCGTGCACGGGTGAAAGATCGATGCCGCGCTCCAGAATCTCCGCCAGTTCTTCCTTGTTGTACGCAATGCCGCCGCCGGTTCCGCCGAGCGTGAAGCTGGGACGCAGGATTGCCGGGTAGCCCATGCGTTCGGCAAAATCCAGGCCGCCACGCACGGAATTCACCAACTGCGATTGTGGAGTTTCCAGACCGATCTTGCGCATTGCATCTTTGAACAAAAGCCGGTCTTCGGCCTTCTTGATGGCGTCGATCTTCGCGCCGATCAGTTCCACGCCGTACTTTTCAAGGATGCCCGCCTCGGCTAATTCCACCGAAAGATTCAGAGCGGTCTGGCCGCCAACTGTGGAAAGGAGCGCATCAGGACGCTCCCGACGGATGATCTCTTCGAGATAAGGCGCCGTCAGCGGTTCCACGTAGGTCTTATCCGCCAGATCGGGATCGGTCATGATCGTCGCCGGGTTGGAATTCACCAGCACGATTTCGAAGCCGTCGGCTCTCAGCGCTTTTGCGGCCTGCGTCCCCGAATAATCGAATTCACAGGCCTGGCCGATGATGATCGGACCGGAGCCAATGATCAGGATCCGATGAAGGTCATTACGTCTGGGCATCCGCTATTGTTTCTCGCTCATGAGCTTAGTGAATTCGTCAAACAGGTAGTGCGAATCGTGCGGCCCGGGGGCCGCTTCCGGGTGATACTGCACGCAGAAGACCGGATGGTTTCGGTGGCGAAAACCTTCGAGCGTCTGGTCATTCAGGTTGATGTGCGTGACCTCCACCTCATTGAGGTTGAGCGAATCCGGGTCCACGGCAAAACCGTGATTGTGGGAAGTAATCTCGACGCGCTTGGTCAGTTCGTTCCGCACCGGGTGATTGGCGCCGCGATGCCCGAATTTCAATTTGTACGTCTTGCCACCAACCGCCAAACCAAGCAACTGGTGTCCCAGGCAGATCCCAAAAACCGGCTTCTTTCCGATCAGCTTGCGGATGTTCGCTACCTGCGGTTGCAGCGGCTCGGGGTCGCCCGGCCCGTTGGAGAGGAAGATTCCATCGGGCTGCAAGGCCAGCACGTCATCGGCGGATGTCTGGGCGGGTACTACCGTGACGCGGCAACCCGCCTGCACCAGGCGGCGCAGAATATTCTGCTTGATTCCGAAGTCATACGCTACTACGTGATGCCGCGGCTCCGGCGGGCGCGCGAGGAATTCCGACGGCGAACAGGGTTCCACCGGCTTCATCCACTCATAGCGCTCCGTAGTGGTCACGCGGCTCGCCAGATCGAGCCCCAGCATGGAGGGGATGGCGCGCGCTTTTTCGACCAGCTTGTCCGCCGGCGTGCCGGACGCGGAGAGCACGCCGCGCATGGTACCGCGCGAGCGCAGATGCCGCACGAGTGCGCGTGTATCCAAGCCGGAAACGATTGGGATGCCATTGCGCGCCAGAAATTGATCGGCTTCGGCATCCGAGCGCCAGTTGCTGGCGGTCGGTGAGAATTCACGCACTACGAGGCCCTCAATGAAAGGACGGCGGGCTTCGTTATCCTCGATGTTGGTTCCGTAGTTCCCGATCTGTGGATTGGTCAGGATCACGATCTGGCCCGAATAGGAGGGATCGGTGAATACTTCCTGGTATCCGGTGAGTGCGGTATTGAAGACTACTTCTCCGGATCGTTCGACAGGCGCACCAAAACTCCTGCCTTCGAAGACTGTGCCGTCTTCCAAGGCGAGGGTTGCAGAGTTCAAGTTAGGCTGTTCCTCCCTGGGAGTGGATAAATCCTATTTTAGCAGGTAGGCAAAGCCTGCGCTTCAGGATTGCAGTGGGAAATTCAAAAGAGCCTATACCCTGGCAAAGAAAGGCAGCCTTAAAGGGCAGGCGCGTCTGTGGAACTGCCTGCCCGATGTGTATCAGAGGCGAAGCTAAACGGCCGCAGCTTGGCTGGCGTAGCGTTTGGTCATCTCGGCAAGCGAGATGGGCTGATAATCCCCGGCGTGTCCGGCCTGGCCGAACTGTCGCATGCGCTCTGCCACCATTTTCTTCATAGCGTCGCGGGCCGGTTTCATGTAGCTGCGCGGGTCGAATTCCTCGGGCTTCTCGATCAGGACTTTGCGAATGGCGCCGGTAATGGCCAATCGATTGTCGGTATCGACATTGATTTTGCGCACGCCGTTGCGGATGCCCAGTTGAATCTCTTCGATCGGCACGCCCCAGGTGGGCTTCAGTTTGCCGCCATACTGATTGACGATATCCTGCAGTTCCTTGGGGACGCTCGATGACCCGTGCATCACCAGGTGCGTGTTCGGCAGCCGGCGATGAATCTCGATGAGCCGCTCCATTTTGAGAGTCTCGCCGGTTGGCTTCTGCGAGAACTTGTATGCTCCGTGGCTGGTGCCGATGGCGATGGCGAGCGCATCCACGCCGGTGAGCTTCACGAATTCCACGGCCTGCTCGGGATCGGTGAGATGGCTCAAACCGTCCAGACCTGTGCCGTGGCCGTCTTCAATGTCGCCCAGGCAGCCGATCTCACCTTCCACAGTAACGCCGCACGCGTGCGCCAGCTCCACGACTTCACGTGTCACTTGCACGTTGTGTTCAAACGTGGAAGGCGTTTTGCCATCTTCCATCAGCGAACCATCCATCATCACGCTGGTGAAACCCGTTTCAATGGCCGATTTGCAGGTTTCCACGCTGTTGCCATGATCCTGATGCAACACGGTGGGAATTTCCGGATAGAGTTCGGTGGCGGCCAGCATCAGGTGATAAAGGAATCGATCTTGCGAATAGGAACGGGCGCCGCGGCTCGCCTGCACGATCACCGGCGACTTGGTCTCGCGCGCCGCCTCCATGATCGACTGGATCTGTTCCATGTTATTTACATTGAAGGCTCCTACACCGTAGCCGCCCTTGGCAGCCTCATCAAGGAGTTGGCGCATCGATACTAGTGGCATAAGTTTCACGCTAGCATGAGTACTGAGGACCGGCAAGAAACGCAGACAAGGCCGGCCATGAGTGAAGCCGCTATGGCAATCCATCCCCTCGCGGGCAAGAGCCCTGATCCTTCCATGCTGGTAGATGTTCCGCGGTTGATCACCGCTTACTACACTGGCAAGCCCGATGCGGCGGTTTCGGCGCAACAGGTCCGCTTCGGCACGTCCGGACATCGCGGCTCATCGTTTGAGCTTTCCTTCAACGAAGATCACATTCTGGCGATTACGCAAGCTATCTGCGAATACCGCGCGAGTGAGGGTACGAACGGGCCATTGTTTCTCGGCAAAGACACGCACGGACTTTCCGATCCGGCCTTCGCGAGCGCGCTCGAAGTGTTGGCGGCCAACGGAATCGACGTCATGATCGATCAGAACTTGGGGTACACGCCCACGCCGGCGATCTCCCATGCCATCCTGACCTACAATCACGAACGCGGCTCCGGGCTTGCCGACGGCATCGTGATCACGCCTTCGCACAACCCGCCCGAGGATGGCGGTTTCAAATACAACCCGACCAATGGCGGCCCCGCGGAAACCAGTGCCACGAAAACTATTCAGGACCGCGCCAACGCAATCCTGGCGGGCGGTCTGCGCGACGTGCGCCGCCAGACTTATGCACGCGCGCTCACGGCCGCTACGACACACAGGCACGATTACATCTCGGCTTATGTGAACGACCTCGGCGCGGTGATTGATATGAATGCAGTTCGCGCGGCGGGGCTGAATTTGTGTGCCGATCCGTTGGGAGGTGCGGGCGTGGCCTATTGGGGACGCATTGCCGAGCGTTACGGCCTCATGCTGACGATTGAGCATCGTTATGTCGACGCCACCTTCCGCTTCATGTCCGTGGATTGGGATGGCAAGATCCGTATGGATTGCTCCTCGCCTTATGCCATGGCCGGATTGATCGCTCTGAAAGATCGCTTTGATATTGCCTTCGCTTGCGATACCGACCACGACCGGCACGGGATCGTCACGCGCAGCGCAGGGCTTTTGAACCCGAATCATTTTCTGGCCGCTGCGATTTCGTACCTGTTTACCAACCGTCCCGGTTGGGCGGCCGATGCGGGTGTCGGCAAGACAATGGTGTCGAGCAGCATCATCGATCGTGTGGCGGCCAGCCTCGGGCGGAAGCTCGTGGAAGTTCCGGTGGGTTTCAAGTGGTTCGTTGAGGGACTGGAGAACGGGTCGCTGGGGTTCGGCGGCGAAGAGAGTGCGGGTGCGTCCTTCCTGCGGCGCGACGGAACGATTTGGACTACCGATAAAGACGGCATCATCATGGGACTGCTGGCGGCCGAGATTCTGGCCCGCACCGGCAAGGACCCAGGCGAGGTCTACCGCGGGCTGACCGAACGGTTCGGCGCGCCGGTTTACGAGCGCATCGACGCTCCGGCCAACGCGGCCCAGAAGGAAATCCTGCAGCGCCTTTCTCCGAATCAGGTCAAGGAGACTGAACTCGCCGGTGATCCCATCCAGGCCATGTTAACCGCGGCGCCGGGCAACGGCGCACCGCTCGGTGGTTTAAAGGTCGTCACGGCGCGAGGCTGGTTTGCCGCGCGTCCTTCAGGCACCGAAGAAGTGTATAAGATGTACGCCGAAAGCTTCGCAGGAAAAGACCACCTGCGCCGCATTCAGCAGGAAGCCCGCGAACTGATTTCGCGCGCTTTTGCGGGCGCCACCGCGGCGTAGCGCGCTAAACGGCGGAGTGGGCTTGCCGCCGGGCGGAGCCGATCCATTTTCCGGCGACGATCAGCGCGACAATCAGCACGCCTTCGACTACGTACTGCATCGCTTCGGAAGGATGGAGCGCGCGAACGACGACCGGGTCCGTCATCGCCATTTCTCCGCCGACTCGTCCGAGAATGGCCGCTCCCAGGTAAATGGTGATCGGATACCGGTCCATCACCTTCGCGAGCAGATTGCTCGAGAACACGACAAACGGGATGCTTACGCACAGGCCGAATACAATCAGCCGTACGTCTCCTTTGGAAGCCCCCGCGATCGCGAGGATATTGTCCGTGGACATCGTCAGATCGGCGAGCACGATATACCAGATGGCTTGTAGAAAATGACGCGGAGTGGGGGCAGCTTCCGGAGGGTCACTGGCATCCACCAACACCTTCAGAGCGATCCAGACCACCAGCACGCCGCCGGCGAGTTGCACATACTCGACGCGGAGCAGTTCCGCCGCGAGTGCGGTGAGAGCGACGCGTAAGACAACAGCGATGGTGGCTCCGGCCGTGATGCCGATGCGCCGCTCGCGCGCGGGCAGAGCGCGCACAGCCATGGCAATGATCAGCGCGTTGTCACCTGCCAACAGCAGATCAATGAGGATGAGGGAAAGACCGTTGAATAAAAAATGAGAAGTGGAGTTCACCGGTGCGCCAGAAATGCCGTTCCCAAAATGCTCGCTTCAACTTAACATTTTTTCGCTTCGGCACGCGGCTTTCGCGAAGCGCGGCGATACAATAGACGCTTCATACCATGGCTGGAAACCGGGCGCCGGAAGACGCCGATTCCGTAACTTTGCGGGAGCAGGTGGAGGACTGCACACGGTGCATGGTTCGCGCGCCGCGCTGGCTCATCGCAGCGCTGACTATGGCAGTGTTGAGCGCGATCTCTCTGGGCGCCGCGCTGGGGTGGGTACTGCGAATCCAACTGCCGCTGCGCGACAGCAGCTTGGCACAGGCGGCGGCCGAAGTGCGCGTGCAGAAGCAGCGCGTGTCAGATCTCGAACAATATCTGCGCTCCGGCGATGAAGCGGTCTCCGGTAATGTTCCCGTTGCGGTCTGGAAGACGGGCAGCTCTCTGGTGGATTTGAGCGTTCCTCCCGGGGCCCGCCGCGTGTTGCTCTGGGCGGATGCGCCGGCTGGAGCCAAAATCTATCGCATCACGCTCTCGGATGCCGCCGAGCCGGTGATCGCGATTGGAGACCTGATTCCCAATCGCGAAGGCGTGCTCGTGGCCTCGCTGCCGGTTTCGATTTTGAGGCGGCGGCGATACACCGTGCAAGTGTCGGACGATTCCAGCAACGGCGCACTGTTGGCGCAATATACGCTGCGCCTCCGCGGCCGCTGATGCGCTACCGCACCGCGCCCGCCACAGGCACTACCCAATCCTTGACGCGCCGAAAGTATGTTTGCGCGGTATGAACATCGCGGAGAATCTGAGCTCGCAGGGCTTCGGACGATTCGAACTTTCGTTCATCCCGCACGCGCCGCAGGAATTCGAGGCGAATGCGATGCGGGGTCTCGCCCTCCAGCGGGTCCAGCAGGAATGTCTCGATTGAAAGTTGATCGCTCTCGCCGAACGTCGGACGGTAACCGATGTTCGTGATGGAATTCCACCGCCGCTCACTTTCGAGATCCTGAGTGCGGGTCAGATAGACGCCGCCCGCGGGGAGAGTCTCCGCAGCGGTGTGGAGATTGAGCGTCGGCACGGTCTGCCTGGATCCGATGCCATGCCCGTGCACGACTTCGCCTTCGACGGCGTAGGGACGAAGGAGCAGACGAGCCGCCATGGAAACACGTCCGCTCTGGATCAATTCCCGCACCTGGCTGCTGCTCGCCACCAGGCCGCGGCACGAAAGCACCGGGACGATCTCCGTCTCAAACCCGTACTGCTTCCCCAGTTCGGCCAGCACGCGCGTATCGCCGGACTGGCGATGACCGAAGCGGAAGTTCTCACCTACCAGCACAGCGCGCACGCCAAGACGATCCACCAGAAGCTGCGTGACAAACTCCTTCGGCGAAAGCCGCGCAATTTCGTGCGTGAACGGCAGAATCAGAACCTGATCGATGCCTTCTTCCGCCATCAACTCGGCCCGGCGTTCAGGCGTAGTGAGCAATTTCGGAGCGGACTTTGGAGCAACGACACGCGTCGGGTGCGGATCAAACGTAAGGACCGCGGTTTTCCAGCCGTGTTCCCGCGCCAGCTCTTTCAAGCGCCGGAGAATGCGCCGGTGGCCCACATGCACGCCATCGAAATTGCCAATGGTCAGCGCGCTCGGGCCGAAGCCGGCGGGCACGGCTTCCAGGCTGCGATAGACGTGCATAGATTAGCGTGATCCTCCGATGAGGACTTCGAGCCCGTCGTAGGCCAGACGGACTCGCGGCGGCAGCAGGCTTTCGGCCCGCTCATGCCCCAGGTCATGGCAGATGTGCGTAAAGAAAGCGCGCTCCGGCGCAAGTTTCTCCACGGTCTGAATCGATCGGTCTACCGTGGAGTGCGTCGGGTGCGGCTTATAGCGGAGCGCATCCAGGAAAAGGACGTCGAGCCCCCGCAGCTTTTCCAGGGACGCTTCCGGAATGTCGCTATGGTCTGTCAAGTAAGCCGCCGGACCGAAGCGGAATCCATGAACGGTGACTTGGCCATGCAGAACCGGCACGGGCAAAAATTCCACACCGAAGAGATCGAAGGGCACTCCGTTGATGGGATGCGGCTCCAGGTGCGGAATGTTCGATTCTTTTTTGACCCCATCGAAAATGTATTGGAAACAACGATGAATGGCCGCGAGCGTATCCGGCGATCCATAGATCGGAATCGCTCCTTTCTGCCGGAAGTTGAACGGCCGCACGTCATCAAGCCCCATGATGTGATCGGCGTGTGCATGAGTGAAGACCACGGCGTCAAGATGATCTATCTTTGCCCGCAGCGCCTGCAACCGAAAGTCCGGTGTAGTATCGATAAGCACGTTGTGCCCTTCGTAGCTGATCAGGATGGAGGGCCGTAGCCGATTGTCGCGGGGATCAGCCGATGTACAGACCGCGCAGTGGCAGCCTATGGTGGGCACACCGACGCTCGTTCCCGAACCAAGCACCGTAATCTTCAAGTCCGGTGTGGACATCAGTCCTTCTGTGCCGCCGCTTTGCCGGCCTCATCGGAAACCTGCACGAAGCGGAACCGCAGTTCGGTGAGCGAATTCTCCAGTAGACGCTGCTCTTCGAGCGTCAGATTGCCCTTCGTCTTCTCCTGCAGGACGCCCATCAGGTCGATGGTGTGACGCGCCAAATCCAGATCCGGCTCAGCTTTTTCCTCTTCACCAAATTGCATCAGCCCGAGCTGCATTTCGGCCTGCGCGCGAAAGGAGAGCACCAGGAACGTGAAGGACGGAGGCGGCAGGGGAAGATGAAACTCTTCCTGCTTTACTTCCTGAGGGTCCGTGTCGCTCATGACTCACATTTTACACTGGGGCCGCGGAGCAGACCGTCGGAACGCGTGTGCTGCGCCGGCTGCCGCTTTCGAATTCGCAGGTCCGGATGCTACATTGGAAAAATCACCGGCGCTTTCTAATTCCCGCAATGAACGCCAACTCAACCGTTGGAGAAAAGTTTCAGAAGCTCGTCGAGATCATGGCTCGGCTGCGTGGGCCGGGAGGTTGCCCCTGGGACCGCGAACAGACCTTCGATTCCATCAAGCCGTATACGCTCGAAGAGACTTATGAGGTGCTTGAGGCGATCGATCGCCGTCAATGGAATGAATTGGCGGAAGAACTGGGCGACTTCCTTTTGCAGGCGGTCTTTTACGCGCAGATGGCATCCGAACAGGAATTGTTCAGCGTGGGAGACGCTCTCGATGCCATCAACCAAAAGCTGGTGCGGCGGCATCCGCATGTGTTCGGCGAAGAGTCCGCACAAACCGCCGGCGATGTGAATCGGATTTGGGGCAAAATCAAGGCTGCGGAAAAGCGTGCCAAAGGCGAGGAAGAAACCGGGCTGCTCGACTCCGTTCCGCGCGCGCTCCCTGCGCTGGTGGAAGCGCAGCAGATCACTTCCCGCGCGGCAGGTGTGGGCTTCGATTGGGAGAATCCCGACCAGGTTATCGAAAAGCTGCACGAAGAACTGGCTGAGTTTGCGGAGGCCCGCCAAAATGCCGCGCAGGCTGAGCTCGAAGGCGAGTTGGGCGATCTGCTTTTCGTGCTCGTGAACCTGGCGCGTTTCGTCAAAGTGGATCCGGAACAGGCGCTGCGCAAGACGAACGCCAAGTTCCGCGAGCGTTTCGGCTATATCGAGCAGAAGCTCGCCGAACGCGGCAAAAAGCCGGCTGGGGCGACCATCGAAGAGATGGAGGCCTTGTGGCAGGAAGCCAAGCGGTGAGACTCGCTCGCCGCAGGCGCGTGGAGTCTGTCTGTTGAACGGTGCGTTCGTGCTCTACGCGCTGATCTCCCTGATGATATTGTTCTGGTCCGGCAATTACATCGTGGCGAAGTTCGCGCTGCGCGAATTCCCGCCGCTTCTGTTAGTGGGGTTGCGGACATTGCTGGCCGGCGTGTTCATCGCGCCGGTCTACTTGTGGGAGCGGCGGCGCGCGAAGACTCCCTGGGCGCGCGGAGACGTGGGGCTGCTGCTGGCCCTGGGCGTGTTGGGTGTGGCGCTGAATCAGTTCTTTTTTGTTCTGGGACTGAGTCGCACCAGTGTGGCCCACTCGGCAATTATCGTGGGCATGTCTCCGATTCTGGTGCTGCTGATCGCGGCAGCGCGCGGCCTCGAAAAAATTACGCCCGTAAGACTCGTGGGCATGCTGGTGGCCCTTGGCGGCGTAGTCCTGCTGCAGCTTTTTGAAGGGCAGACGGCCGGCGAGGGCAGCCCCACCTGGATCGGAGATCTGCTGACGTTCGGCTGCGCGCTGTTCTTCGCGCTGTTCACCGTTCTCGGCAAGCCGGTTACGAAGCGTCATAGCAACATCACGGCGATGACATTCGCCTTCGTCGGCGGGGCCGTAGCGCTATCGCCAGTAACGCTTTGGGAATCCGCTCGGTTCTCGTTTGAGCGCGTGACGCCGGGAGCATGGGCGGGCCTGATCTACATGGCGCTGCTTCCCTCGGTGCTCTGCTATCTCATCTATTATTACGCGCTGGGCCGTATGTCGCCCGCGCGCGTTTCCGCGTTCTCCTATCTGCAGCCGCCGGTGGCGACTGCGATGGGAATTGTGCTGCTGTCGGAGCCGGTCACGCCCGGATTAGTCGCGGCGGGAGTGGTGATCTTTACCGGCGTCTTTCTGACGGAACGAGGCTGATGAACGCGTTCGTCTCCCTGCTGCGTGAGAATCGCAACTATCGCTACACCTGGACCGGGCAGGTGGTGAGCGAGATTGGCGACCACTTCAACAACATTGCCGTCTTCAGCCTGGCCCTCGCCAACACGAAATCGGGCCTGGTGGTGAGCGGCGTCATGCTTTCACGAGCGATACCGGCTGTACTGGCCGGGCCGCTCGCCGGTGTGATGCTTGACCGTCTCGATCGGAAGCGGGTCATGATGGCGAGCGACCTGATTCGCGCCGTCGTAGCATTGGGCTTCATCCTGACGCTGCATCGCCAGGATACGTGGCTGCTCTACGTGCTGAGTGCGCTGCTCATGCTGGCGTCGCCGTTTTTTACCAGCGGGCGCTCGGCAATTCTGCCCACCATTGCCACCAAAGAAGAATTACACGCCGCCAATTCGCTGACGCAGACCACGCAATGGACCACGCTGACGATCGGCACGTTCCTGGGAGGAGCCAGCGTCATGCAGTTCGGCTATCACTGGGCGTTCTTCGGCAATGCGCTTTCGTTTCTTGTTTCCGCGTTCTGTATTTCTCGCCTCTATCTGCCGGGCCGCGGCTTTCGGCCTCCGGTGCGGTCGCTCACCGAAACCGAAGTGGTCAGGCCGTGGCACGAGTACGTGGAAGGGCTGCGCTACATGCGTGCGCACCCGCTTATTCTGGGGATCGCGCTGATCGGCGTCGGATGGGCCACCGGCGGCGGCGCGGCGCAGATTCTGTTCAGCATTTTCGGCGAGATTGTTTTCAACCGAGGTCCGGCGGGTATTGGAATTGTTTGGGGCTGCGCAGGGGTCGGCCTGCTGGTGGGCGGCTCGCTCGCCTACCAGATCGGCCGGCGGATCAGATTCCAAACCTACAAGCGCGCGATCGTGGTCTGCTACGTGGTGCACGGCGGGTCATACATCATCTTCAGCCAGATGCGGAATTTCTACTGGGCGCTGGTATTTATCGGTCTTTCGCGCGCGGCTGTCGGCATCAGCTCCGTGTTGAATATGTCGCAGTTGCTGCGGCATGTGTCGAATGAATTTCGCGGGCGGGTGTTTTCCACCATGGAATCGATGCAGTGGTCCGTCATGATGGTGTCGATGATGCTGGCCGGCATCGCCTCGCAATATTGGGATCCACGCACCATCGGCGCCATTGCTGGCGCGCTCAGCTCCACCACCGCGATATTCTGGGGCTGGGCGAACGTGACCGGCCGGTTACCCGAGCCGGCGCGCGAGGGCGTGGAGCCGGAGGAGATCGAGATTCATGGAGAACCCACAGTCTAGCCTGGCGGGAAAAGTAGTGCTCGTGACCGGCGGGGCCAAGCGAATCGGCCGGGGCATCGCGCTGCGTCTGGCAGAGGAGGGCGCGCGCGTGGCTATTCACTACAACGGCTCCGAGGCCGAAGCCCGCCGGACCGCGGAAGAATGCAACGGCGCTGCGTTATTCCGCGCGAATCTGGAAAGCGTCGCGGAGATCGGCCGCACGTTTGAAGCAGTCGGGCGGCAGTTCGGACGCCTCGATGGGCTGGTGAACAATGCCGCCCGCTTCACTCGCTTCGATCCGCTCGAGATCACGGAAAAGGACTGGGATTTCATTCACTCCGTGAACCTGAAAGCCGTCTTCTTCTGCTGCCAGAATGGTGCCCGGCTCATGCAGAAAAACGGCGGCGGGCGCATCGTCAATATCAGCTCCCTCGGCGGCATCCGGCCGTGGGCGGAGCACGCGCACTACTGCGCCTCCAAAGCCGGTGTCATCATGTTGACGCGCGCCCTGGCCAAGGCGTTCGCTCCGGAGATTACGGTGAACTCGGTGGCGCCCGGCGTCATTCCCTTTGACGATATCGACGAGCGAGGCAAGCGGATGATCGAAATCACGCCCGCCCGCCGCGGCGGCACTCCAGCCGAAATTGCCGATGCGGTGGCTTATTTTCTGAAGGCTACCAATTTTATTACGGGACAGATTCTGGCGGTGGATGGAGGATTGAGCCAGCGGTAAGAGTCGAAAAAAATGCGGCCCGGCTCTTCGATAAAAGAACCGGACCGCCGTGTTGAGCGAATTTACTGCTTTCGCGAACTCCGGCCTATTTGTACGTGGCCAGTTGGATCGCCGAATTCACATAGCTGAAATACCCGAGATCCAGATTGCCTCCCGCTGTGAGCGGCGCCGTGAACTGAGTGCCGGACAAGCCGTTGAGGAGGATCAAGGCGCCGATACTGCCGCTCGTGATATCACCCGTAGTCGCAGGCAACTGGCCGAGCACGTTCGCGGGCACCGTGAAGTGCTGGTCGCTCGCGCGCGCGACGCAATAGAATAGCACCGCCACGGTCTTCGTCGCGTCAGCCACCGACGGAGCGCTCGATTCGCCGCCGATGATCACGTAATCCTGATCGCCGCCGCCGCCGGTCCAATTAATCGTCAATGGCTGGCTGCGATCGATCGTGCTGATGGAAGCGCAATTGGTGCAATTCAGCGCCGTGGGAATTGTGATCTTGGCGGTGAATGGGCCGACATCCGTACCGCCGGTCCCCGTCATTGTCCAGGTGCCGGCTTCGAGGAAGCTCGTCGGCAAAGTGCTGCCGCCGCCTCCTCCGCCCGGCAGCCCAGGAATTGAATTGGATTGCGCCAGGGTTACGCTGTATCCGGCGGTGCCGCTGAACGGCAGGCTGGCCGATTTGTTATTGGGACCGCTCAAGGCGAGGCTGCTACCGGCGTTGAGAGGCGTACTCAATGCAGGCGGCAGAGTTGAGGTGGGTGTGCTGGTGGAGTTGACCGTAGTCACCGTGCACGTCCCGAAACTGCTGAACGGGGCAACCGCTCCGGGCGTCGACGTCAGGCTGTAGAGTCCGCTTGCTCCATAGGCGGTGAAAAGTCCCGTTGCGCCTTCGGAGATAGAGTTGAATGAAATCCCGGAAAAGCTTCCCTGAGTCGAACTGCGGTATAAGTCCAGAACGCCGATCTTCAGGGAGCCACCCTGATCCAGCTTCTGCATATCGCTCGTCGAGAGGCCGAGCGGTGCGGGACAGGTCCGGCTGCCGGTGGCTTTGGCGATTGTCGCGTAGTTGCTGACGACGCCATTCACAGAGACGGCGATCGGCACGAAGCAGCCGTCCGCCACGCTAGCATCCGAGGGAAGCTGGAAATTGATCTGGTCTTCCGCCGGATAGCTCGGCGTACGGCCCGCGTAGAGCGGTGTAATCGATTGCCCGCCGACGAGCACCCGTACGTTGTCGATGCCGATGCCAACAGGCGATACAGCGCCGGGAGGCACGTTATCCGGGCCGGTGATCGGTCCCAGACCCGTGCCGTAGAGGATCATCACTTGCCCGGGGTTCACGGCATTGGTGAGCGAGTTGACGGGGGTATCCGTAGCTGAGTTGTAGTTTTGCGCCGCGGCCGGACCCGAGCCGTAACTGAACGTGAAAATACCGAAGCTGGACTTCACTACTCGAATCTTCACCGGTGCGCTGGTGGCGCCACCAAATGTCACAGTCACATTGGCATCGCCAACTGGCGTGTTAGAAGGCAGGATCCCGTTCACTTGGTTGGCATACGTGAAGTATACGATCGCTTGCACCGGCGCGCCGCCGCCCACAGGAGTAATAGCCACTGTCGTGCCACCCAGTGACGTCCCTAACGGCGCGCTTGCGGACGTCGGGCTTGCAGGCCCCAGCCCTGTGCCGTAGATGCTGAAAAATGATCCTTCGGCGATGCCCGAATTGGCGCCCCCTAACGGGGCATTACTCGCTGCATTCACCACGCCGCCGCTATTAATGACTGGTGCTGCAGTCGCTAAAGCTGACGCAGCCAGGAACAACAATAATTTTTTGCCCATAGGTTCTCCAAATGCCGATCTTCGGAATAGACTATCAAAAGACGGGCGATTGCGAAATTGTTTGGGTACTAGAGAGGCTCAGAACCTTCTATATAGGACTAAGGCAATTCGAAATTTCGCCATTTGGCTGGCGCACGGCGCGTTCTCTCCGCGCGTGCGGCATGGGCGCTCTATGTCATAATTCTGTTATTCCGCCATGGCTTTGGAGATTGCGCAATCCGAACGCGAAGGGATCATCATCCTCGGCCTGAAGGGCCGCATCACGGCGGGTCCGGAAACGAGTGCCTTGCGGGACAAGGTCGCTCAACTTGCCGGCGGAGCAGTGCGCAACGTGGTGCTGAACCTTGCCGGCGTCGATTATATTGACAGCACCGGCCTGGGCTCGCTGGTAATCTGCGCCACGTCCCTGCGCAAAGCCGGCGGGAACATGAAGCTGTTGAATCTGAACCGCCGCAATATTGAACTCCTGGTTATGACCAAACTCGCCACCGTTTTTGAGATCTTCACCGACGAACAGGACGCCGTCAGCAGCTATTACCCCGACCGAAAGGTCAAGACCTTCGATATTCTGAATTTTGTGCAGCAGATGAAGAGAGAAGATTAAGCGCCGATGGCCCTGGTTGTCATCGGAGGCGTAGCCGCGGGCATGAGTGCCGCCACCCGCGCCCGCCGGATCGATCCGCGGCTCGAAATCACGGTTCTCGAAAAAGGCGACGTCGTCTCTTATGGCGCATGTGGCCTGCCGTATCTCGTTGAAGGACGCGTGCGCGATCCCAAGCAGTTGATCGTTTACACTCCGGAGTATTTCCGCAAGGACCGCAACATTGTGGTGCGCACCGGCGCGCGCGTGGTTTCGATCGCGCATCCGCGGCGGGAAGTCCTGCTCGAAAACGGCGAGCACGTGCGCTACGACCGCCTGGTGCTTGCGACCGGCGCGCGCTGCGATACTAGCGGAATCACCGGCTCGATTCAGCCGCACGTTTTCACGCTCCACACTCTCGATGATGCCCAGCGCCTGCGCGGCTTCCTCGCGGAAAAACAGCCGAAGCGCGCCGTGGTGATCGGCGGCGGCTACATCGGCGTCGAAGCGGCTGACGCCCTGCGGCGTCACGGACTACGGGTCACCATTCTCGAAAGGTCGCCGAACGTTTTACTGCGGGAGGACGCCGCACTCACAGAGGCGGTGCGCGCGCAGTTGCAGATGCACCTGGTGGAACTGCGGTGCGGCGTAAAGGTGCATAGCATCGAAGCCAATCAAGTGGCGGGAGTGCCGTGCGATCTGGTAGTGGTCTCCGCCGGCTTCCGGCCCAACGTGGAAATCGCGGCCGAAGCGGGTATCGAAATCGGACGAACCGGAGCCATCCGCACAGACGAGCACATGGAAACCACGTTGGCCGGTGTGTACGCGGCAGGCGATTGTGCCGAAGTGAAACACATTCTCACAGGACGCCCCACGTATATTCCACTCGGCACAACCTCGAACAAGACCGGGCGCGTCGCCGGGGCCAACGCAGTGGGCAATCGCGATCGCTTCGCCGGAGTCGTGGGCACATCCATCGTCGGAATTTTCGGAATGGCTTTCGCCACCACCGGATTCTCCGTCGCGCAGGCGCGTGCTGAAGGGTTCACTCCTGTGTCCGCCCGCATCGAATCTCACTCGCGGCCGAAATACTTTCAAGGGAAGAAGACTACCGTGGAACTGGTAGCCGACCGCGCGACGCGCCGCCTGATTGGCGGTATGGTCATCGGGGAAGAGGGCGCCGCCGGACGGATCAACGTGATCGCATCCGCGCTGCAATCGCGCCTGCGTGTCGAGGATTTCGAGCAGCTTGATCTTGCGTACTCGCCTCCGTTTTCTCCGGTGTGGGACCCCCTGCTGATTGCCGCGCAGCAACTCGCCAAGCAGTTTTAACGCGGCAGGTTGGTCTTGCAGGAAGCCGTGTGCACTACAGGGGCGTTAACGGGCGCGTCGCGGTTCCCACCGGGATAGCCTTCGTGACGATTTCCGATGGCGGCATGGTTAGCAGATACGGCCGCACCAAAACCAGCACCTCGTCCGAGCTATAGGTTTTATTGTGCGTGCTGGTCAGCGCCCCGAGAGTCGGTATGCGCGAGATTCCGGCCAGGCCGGCGATGGTGCGGGCTTGCTGCGTGCTCATCAACCCTGCTACGACAGCCCACTGGCCCATCTTGAGCCGGACTTTATCCTGCACCGCCCGGTTGGCAATCACTGGAATCCCATTTACCGCCGAGCCGCCCAGCACTTTGAACTCCGCGTCGATATCGAGCGACACGTCATTCTTGTCATGTACGCGTGGCGTCACCTTGAGCGTCAGGCCCAGATCCTCATAGGTGAAGGATGGCGGCGGCGTGTAAGCATTCGGGCCGCTGAAGCTGGCGGGGCCAAAGTAGCCGGCAGTGAGGATGGGGTATCGATCGCCCACATGCAGCGTGGCGGCCTGTCCATCCACCGAGCGGACTTCCGTGTCCAACAGCAGCTTGCCGTTCGAGTTCGACATCGTGGCAACCAGAGACGGATTCAGGATGCCAATACCGAACAGTGTTTTGCCTCCGCCAAAAGTCAGCAGTCCGGCGAAGTTCTGCGCGATGGCGGGAATGTTGTTCCACGCAGTAGTGAGCGCGTAGAGCGAAAACATGTTTGGGAAATTGATGCCGTAAGTGGTCATGTCATCGCGCGTGACTTGCAGAAACTTCATTTCCACCATCACCTGCGCGCGCGGCCGCAGCAGTTCTTCGAAAAGCTTCCGCGCGGGCAGAACCTTTGAAAGGCGGTCCCGTATGATCACGACGTTCTTTTCCTGATCCCAGGAAACCTTTTCGAGCGCCATCGCCTGCTGCACGCCGGTGATCATGGCGCTGAAATCCTGGGCGTTGGTGACTTCAGGCAGATTGATTTGAATGGAAACGGTTGGTTCCATCTCCTGGCGTTTCTGCGGCGTGTCTTTGACTACCAGAAACAGCTTGCCGGTGAGCGGCACAACGAACGAACCTGTAGCCGCCTCCAGTCCGTGCAGTGCTACGCGGTAATTCACGGCCTGCATTTCGAAATGGATCGGGCTGCCCGGCTGATAGTCGCCGTCAAATATGCAATCGAGTCCAAAGGCGTGGGCCACACTTTCAAACAGCGCCTTGGAATCCAGGCGCAGATCGAAATCGTGCGTGCCCGGGTCGGCCTTCAGCTCAGTGGGCGGCAGCATCTTCCGCGCCAGTGCGATGTCCCGATCGGTGGGAGTGTCAAAGTGCGGTTCAGGCTCCGCGTTTTCCGATTCCGGCTTGGGCGGGACCGGCGGCGGCATCAGCTTGGTTTCCAGCGCGGCTTGCGTTCTCACAGCTTGGCTGCGCAGCCAATACGTCTGGTTATTCGGCTCCAAAGCGGCTGCCTGGGAATAAAGAAGATAGGCTTCCGCCATGTGGCCGGCCTTTTCGGCCTTGCGGCCTTGCAGGTAGAGCTGGAGGGCTGAGGGCGGGTCCGCCGCCGAAAGTGCGCCCGCCATCCCTAGAACCAGCAGCAAGACCAGTGTCCGCACAAAGCTTTGACGGTGCGGAATCGTTCAGCGTGCACCCCTTTCTTGTGAGACTCTGAATCCTATGGAGCAGCGGCTGAACACGGCTCGAGACCTGTTTCTGAATCATCCGATGGCGCTCATCGTGCCGCTCATTGTCTTTCTGGTGACCATTCTGGTCGGGTATGTGGTCCGGCGCCTGTTGATGCGCGCCCTGCGAGCCTGGACCACGCGTACCCAGAGCCGGCCGGGCCTCATTCTCAGTCAGGCTCTGCCTGGTCCCATCCTGATCTGGGTTCTGATCCTGGCAGTACATCTGGCAATGCAGTCTTCCGCCGCGCCGAGCTCGGTCACGTTCTGGGGGGCCCGCCTGCTGCTGGTGCTCTGGATCATTTCCCTCACCATGCTGTCGCGGCGTATTGTGCGCGATATGGTCCGCCTCTACGGGAGCCAGGTTTCGGGGGCTCTGCCCGTGGCTACACTGACGCAGAACCTGGCGCAACTGGCCGTCGTGATCCTCGGCTGCCTCTTCCTGCTGCGCGCCTTCGGCGTGGAAATCACTCCGCTGCTCACGGCATTGGGGGTTGGTGGTTTGGCGGTCGCTTTGGCGCTACAGGACACGCTGTCGAATCTGTTCGCCGGGTTCTATATCTCGGTAGCCGGACAGGTCCGGCTGGGCGATTACATCAAGACGAACAGCGGCGAAGAAGGCTACGTTGCGGATATCAGTTGGCGCAGTACCACCATCCGGTCGCTCGGCGGCAACATGATCATCATTCCCAATGCCAAACTGGCACAGGCCATCGTGACGAACTACGACCTGCCGGAAAAGCGCATGTCGGCCAGTGTGTCAATCGGCGTGGATTACGACCGCGACGTCGATCGCGTCGAACGCATCCTGCTGGAAGTGGCCCAGCAGGCGGCTCGGGAGATACCGGAAATGCTGGCCGACCCGGCGCCTTCCGTCGCGTTCGACCCAGGATTTGGCGATTCTGCATTGCAGTTCACCGTCAACTTTCAGGTGACCGAGTTCGTCAAGCAGTTCGGCGTGCGCAATGAACTGAGAAAGCGCATTTTCCGGCGGCTCCGCGCTGAGGGAATCGGTATTCCCTTTCCCACGCGCACCGTGTACCTGGAGACGCCGCAGAAGCCCGGAACACCGGCCGCCGAAGGCTGAAGACGCGGCAGATCGGGAGCGCTTGCGGTGCGCGGATATAATAGAAATAACGCCGTCCCTCCATGGAACTCCGTGAAAAGGTAGCGCAACTGCCATTATCGCCTGGCGTGTACCTGTACAAAGACGCCGGGGGTGTGGTGATCTACGTCGGGAAGGCCAAGATCCTGCGCCACCGCGTGCGCAGCTACTTTTCCGAAGACAAGCTGGCCGATGTCAAAACAGGCACGCTCATTTCCGAGGCGGGCGACGTCGATTACATCCTGGTCGACAACGAAAAAGAAGCGCTGGCGCTCGAAAACAATTTGATCAAGCAGTACAAGCCGCGCTTCAACATTCTGCTGCGTGACGACAAGACTTATCCCTACATCAAGCTCACGAACGAGCGGTATCCACGTGTTTACGTAACCCGCCGCTTGCGCAAAGACGGCGCCACTTACTACGGACCCTATTTCCCGGCGAATCTGGCACACCGGCTGGTGCATTTCATTCACCGGCATTTCCTGGTGCCCTCGTGCAAGGTGGATCTGACCCGCTATCATCCCAAGCCCTGCCTGCAATACCACATTCACCGCTGCCTGGGCCCGTGTGTCGAAGGCTTAACGACGGACGTTGCGTATGCAGAAGCGGTCCGCAACGTTCGGCTGTTTCTCGAAGGGCGCCATGGCGATCTGGCACGCGGGTTGAGGGAGCGCATGGAACTGGCTTCGGCCGAAATGCGTTTCGAAGAGGCCGCATCGCTGCGCGACCTGCTGAACACAGTCGAAGAGATAGAAGAGCGGCAAAAGATGGCGGCAGCCAAAGGCGATGATGCCGACATATTCGCCGCCTACGCCGAGCCACCGCTGCTGGCGCTCAATTTGTTCCATCTGCGCAACGGGCAAATCGTGGACCGCCGAGAGTTTTTCTGGGAAGATCAGGCCGAATTCGATGAGCCGCAATTCTACTCCGCGCTGTTAAAGCAGCTCTACCTGGACCAGCAGTATGTGCCGGGAGAGATTCACGTCCCGGTGGAATTTGAGGATCGGGAGGCGCTGGAGGAGTTGCTCTCGGAAAAGCGGGGCCGGAAAGTCGAGATCCGCACGCCGCAGCGCGGCCAGAAAAAGGCTCTGATGGGCCTGGTGGCTACCAACGCCCGCCACAGCTTCGACGCGCGATTCCGCGTAATGAAGCCTCCTTCCCGCGCGATTCAGGAAGCGCTGCAGGAAGCGCTCGGCCTGCCCGATCCGCCCAGCCGCATCGAATGCTTCGATATCTCCCACATTCAGGGCACCGACAAAGTCGCCAGTATGGTGGTGTGGGAAGAAGGGCGGATGAAGAAGTCGGACTACCGCAAGTTCATCATCCGCACAGTGATCGGCAACGACGATTTCGCCAGCATGCGCGAAGTAGTCACCCGGCGCTACACCCGGCTGCGCGAGGAGAACCGGCCCATGCCGGGATTGATCCTGATCGATGGCGGCCTCGGCCAATTGCACGCCGCCGCCGATGCACTGGAGGCAATCGGCATCAGCGATGTGGCACTCGCCTCGATTGCCAAGCGCGAGGAAATCATTTACGTGCTGGGCCAGGAGGATGAGCCGGTGGTGCTTGACCGTTTCTCGCCGATTCTGCACCTGGTGCAATCGATTCGCGATGAGGCGCACCGGTTCGCGGTAACCTTCCACCGCTCGCGGCGAAGCGCGAGGCAACTCACGTCCGAGCTGGACGCCATCCAGGGCGTGGGCGAGAAGACGGTTCAGAAGCTGCTGAAGGAGTTCGGCAGCTCGGAGTTAGTGCGCAACGCATCGGAAGATCAATTGGCGGCCATCGTAGGCCGTGCCGCGGCGCGGCGTGTGAAAGCGTTCTACGAGGCCGCCGCGCCCGAAGCGGAGACTCGATAGTCAAGCTATCTTGTGCCGAGCCGTGCCCGCATGACGGTGATCCCGCTCGAAGAACGAGCGAGAAACTTCTCCCGTCTTATGGGTGAAGGCCGGGACTATTCCGCTGGGTGACGCGATGGCCTGTACCAAAGCGTTGCCGTCGGAATCGTGCAGGCTCAGGTAGCATAAGTCTCCTCCTTGCGCGGGTGGGGTCGCGCTCGTCCACTGAACGAGATACCGGCCTGAACCTGCAGGGAACACGTGCCACACCGGGGCTCGGCTCATTGAAGGGGAGGTCCGCACTGCCGACTGTTACCGGCCTACAGCCAGGCGTTCCGCGAGGGTCGGCGGCAAGCCTGCATTGAGAATCTTCCGCTGCGCCTGGTCAAGATCGTAGCGCACGCGACGATAGGCCAGCATCGCCGCATCGGAATCGTAGAGGATGTATGCGGCGCGTGGGTCGCCGTCACGCGGCTGGCCGACGGAGCCCGGATTAATCAGATAAGCGCATTTCGGATCGATTTCGAGGAGTTGCCGGTGCGAACGGGGCGCCGTGCCGCGGATACTCTCGACACGCGAATGATTCCAGAGGAAGCCTCCTTGTAAGTGCGTATGTCCGAAGAACACCAGCTTACTGCTGAGGTAGGGGAAGGATTCGGCGGCATCTTCACAACCGACCAGGTACTCGTCTTCATCGAGCGGTGATCCGTGAACGAGCTGAAAGCCATTGGTGTCGACCGGCCCCTCGGGCAATCCGCGAACATAGTCGGCATTCCCTGGAGCCAGTTGCTGCTGCGTCCAGATCGCGGCGGTGCGCGCGATCGGATTGAACCACTCCAGGTCTTCCGCGCCGGTGGCCGCCTTATCGTGATTGCCGCGAACAACGACGCGGCAATTCACGCAAACCCACTCGACCACCGCATTCGGATCAGCACCGTAACCTACTAAGTCGCCGCAACAGAGAACTTCGTCGTAACGTCCGCTCGCATCGTTCAGGACAGCTTCCAAGGCTTCCCAGTTGGCATGCAGATCACTCAGGATGAGGTAGCGCACGGCGTCGGAGGCTATGCCTTTCTCAGGCGCAACAAAACAATTTCGGGCGGAGCGCCGATGCGGATGGGAACACCGATGGTGCCGATGCCGCGTGTAACGTACGCCGTTGAGGAACCCGCGCGGTAGAGGCCGTAAACGTAAGGAGTCATGAACAGCGCCGGACTGATCGATTGATCCAGGATTTCAATGTTGATCTGGCCGCCATGAGTATGGCCGGCGAGCATCAGATTCCACCCCTGGTGGGCCGCTACCGGAAAAACATCGGGATTGTGCGAGAGCAGCAGATTGAAGGCGTTCGGCGCAACCAGACGCTCGGCGCCGCGCAAGTACTCGGCCTTGCGGTGGAGCGATTGGTAGTCTACACCGCCGACATTGAGGATTGCGTTGCCGAAGCGAAGCGGCTCCGCCTTCATGCGCAGAAAGCGGATTCCGGCGCGGGCCGCGGTCTCGGTGGTGCGCTGCTCGACGCGGGCGAAGTGTTCGTGGTTTCCCAGGCAGCCGAGCATTCCGGCTTCGGCCTTGACGCGCGTGAGCTGACGAATGCAGGCGTCGAGCGGGTCACCGAAAGTCGTGATGAGATCGCCGGTCATCACGGCCAGATGCGGCTGCAACTCACTGGCGGCATCGATCACGCGGGCCAGTTCGGATTCGCTGAGAAACGCGCTCAGGTGAATGTCGCTCAATTGCAGAATGCGAAGACCGTGCAAGTCCGGCGGCAGGCCGGGAAGCGGCACATCGAGCTCGTGCACGTGAAAGTTGGTGCGCTGAATCAGTGCGCCGTAGCCCATCAGCGCAAACGGCGAAATCATGAGGGCACTGCCGGCCGTGTTCAGCGCGCGTCTTCTACCCTCATCAGCCTCGGCGTTGAAGTGCCGCTTCAGGCCTTTCCCGATCCAGTGCAGCAGAAGCACCGCGGTCGCAATCACGGAATAAATCAGGGCCAGAGCGCCCATCACGATGGGAACGGAGCCCGAAATCTCGAAATAGCGAATGACCGGAGAAAAGCTGAGCACATAGCCCAGGCTGAGCAGGAAATCGAACAGAAAAATGCCATACCGTGCCGCCGCGCGGCGGGAGCCCGAAAGCCGACGGTCCGCCAGACCGAGCAGCAGCACGGTAATCCGCCACTGAGTAAAGACAAAGACGGCGAGAAGAAACAGACTGAACGAATCGCTCATGCTCCTAAGACCAGGCCCAAATTTCTATTGTAGTGGGTGACGCGGGCCGTGCTCAGTACCAGGCGTTCATGAGGATCGCGAGCGCTGCCGCGGCCGCGGTTTCGGCGCGAAGGACCTGCGGCCCCAGCGAGACAGGCTGCCAGCCGCGCGCGGCCGCGCTCTGGCGTTCGGTATCAGTCCATCCACCTTCCGGCCCCACCAGAACGGCCGCGCGGACACCGGGAAGCCGGTCCGCCGGCAGCACGCGCAGCAGGCTGGGCGCGACATTCTCTTCGAGAAAATATCGGACGTCTGCCGGCTCGGCGAGCGACTCTTCGAAGCCACGAGCGGGCAGGATTTCGGGGAGCCGCGCGCGCCGGGATTGCTGGGCGCTCTCGCGGGCGATGCGCATCCACCGCTCGCGCCGCTTGTGAGATGCTTCCATGAGTCCTCTCTCGCTGCGCACCGCGTTGACCGGAATGATGCGCTCCACGCCGAGTTCGGTGGCTTTCTCGACGATCCATTCGAAGCGATCGAACTTGATCAACGCGGTCAGCAAAGTAATCCGGATGGGCGGCTCGGTGGAATCGAGACGCTCGATGACGCGGAACACAACGCGCTCGCGGCGCGCTTCGGTGATTTCAGCCAGATAGACGGATTCGCCGTCTGAGATCTCATAGCGTGTGCCGGCTTCTACGCGGAGCACGCGTGTGAGATGACGCGCCTCATCGCCGCACAGTTCCGCGGTGTTGTGATTCACCGAATCGACAAAGAATCTTCGCCGGGCCAAGACTTTATTCTACGGTTCCGCCAGAGCGATGCGCTCCAAAACGGTTCGGTACAATACCGGGTTATGATCGCTCTGCTGCGCGGCGTACTGCTCGAGAAACACCCGAACCAAGCCATCGTCGAGGCGGGCGGCGTCGGCTACGACGTGACCATTCCGGTCTCCACCTTCACTCGCCTTCCCGATAGCGGCGCCGAAGTGCGCCTGCGCATTCACACACACGTCCGCGAGGACGCGCTGGCGCTCTACGGCTTCCTCACGCAGGACGAAAAAGCGCTGTTCGAAAAGCTGATCTCGGTGAGCGGCATCGGCCCGACGCTGGCGGTGAAGATTCTTTCCGGCCTGGCCGCGCCGGATCTGATTCTTGCGATTCGCCGCGGCGAAGTGGAGCGGTTGGTGCGCGTTCCGGGCGTGGGCAAGAAGACGGCCGAGCGTATGGTGCTGGAGCTGCGCGACAAGCTGCCGGCGGCCACCGGTGAAGCGCCCGAAACCCCCGCCGAAGCGCTTTCTCCGGTGGATCAGGATGTGCTTTCCGCGCTGCTCAATCTCGGCTGCGCGCGCCCTCAAGCCGAAGCCGCCGTACGCAAGGCCAAAGCTGCCGCCGCGAGCCCTGCTGAGTTCGAACCGCTGTTTCGCCGCGCTCTGGAACTGGTACGGTAAGCTGGTAAGCACATGCCCGACCGGCAACTGATTTCCGGCGACCGCCAAGCCGAAGACCTGCAATTCGAAGCGGGCCTCCGTCCGCGGCGATTGGAGGATTTCACCGGCCAGAGCAAGCTCAAAGAGAACCTCTCAATCGCGATTCAGGCGGCGCGTATGCGCGGCGAAGCCATGGATCACGTGTTGCTCTATGGCCCTCCCGGGTTAGGGAAAACGACGCTGGCTTCAATCATCGCCGAGGAGCTGGAAGTCAGTTTCACGGCCACCTCCGGGCCGGTCCTGCAGAAGAAACTCGATCTCACCGGAATCCTCAGCAATATTCGCGCCCGGCAAGTGTTTTTCGTGGATGAGATTCACCGCCTGCTGCCGGATGTGGAAGAGATGCTTTACTCCGCGCTCGAAGATTTTCGCGTGGATATTCTGGTCGGTGTCGGGCCGGGCGCGAGGACCCATTCCTTGCCCATGCCGAAGTTCACCGCGATCGGGGCGACCACGCGACAGGGCCTGGTGAGCGCTCCGCTGCGCGGCCGTTTTGGCCTGGTGTTGCGGCTTGACCCGTACACGGTGGTGGAGTTGCAGGCGATTGTGCGCCGTTCGGCGGGCCTGCTGAATGTCGAGATCGAAGACGGAGCGGCCGAAGAGATCGCGCGCCGCTGCCGGGGAACACCGCGCATCGCCAATCGGTTGTTGCGGCGCGTGCGCGACTACGCGCAGGTGCGGGCCGATGGAAACATCACCAAGCCGGTGGCGCAGACCGCGCTCAATCTGCTCGATGTCGATCGCCACGGGCTCGATGAGATTGACCAGAAGATCATGCTGACGATTCTCGAAAAATATCGCGGCGGGCCCGTCGGTGTGAATACCATCGCGGCGTCGATTTCCGAGGAAGCCGACACTATTGAAGAGGTCTACGAGCCTTACTTGATCCAGCTCGGTTTCCTCAACCGCACACCGCGCGGGCGCGTGGCCACCGAACTCGCGTTCGACTATTTCCAGGTGAAGCGCAAGCTGAGGAATGACGATCAGCCCGCTCTGTTCTAGGTGCATGCGACGCCTGGAAAGGAGCGCCGGATGGCGATGAAGACTGTTTATCTGGGCCTCGGGTCGAACGTCGGCGACCGCGAAACGCATTTGCAGCGGGCTGTGGAAAAGCTGCAAGCTTCCGGTCTGCGTGTGCTTCGCATTTCACCCTTGTATGAGACCGAGCCCGTCGGGTACACGCCGCAACGATGGTTTCTCAATCTGGTGCTGGAAGCGGAGACTGATCTGTTTCCAATTCAGTTACTAGCGAGAGTGAGCCGCATCGAGCGGGCGCTCGGGCGGATTCGTACTGTGGTCAATGGTCCGCGGACCATCGACATCGATATCCTGCTTTACGGGCAAACGGTGGTTCAGACGGTCGGCCTGGAGATCCCGCATCCCCTCATGGCGGAACGGCGATTTGTGCTGGCTCCGTTGTCAGATCTTGCACCCGGACTGCGTCTTCCGCGGACGCAGCGCACCGTTCGTGAACTATTGGAAGCACTTACGGGCCAAGAGGTACGCCGCGTAGGAGCTGCGCAACAGTGGTTAACGAGGGAAATTCCTACCCGATGACAGGCGTGTATTTCGCCGTACTGCAATCGAATTTGCCCGTAAATCGCCGAAATAGGACCCACATAATGGAGGTTTTTTATGCGGGTTATGGTACTGATGTGAACCAGGTACTTGGAGAAAACGTAATAGTTTTCCCCTAGGAGCAAGTAAAAAGTGCTCTATGGAACGTTCATCGGTTTGTGATTCCGGCCTGTAGTAAGACTTGGAAACTGCAAAAACATCGACTTTCGCTGGTGGCTATCCAATTGCACGATCTTCGCCGGATTTGCAGCCACCTCTTCCTGCTATCCCGCTCCCCTCCCCGGCACCAGAGGGAAGAGGCATGAGGAGATTTTCATGGAGAAAAAAGCTGACGAGCGTCGCGGCAATAAGCGCTATGATGTGCGGCTCTCTCTTCGTTTCCGCCTGACGAAGAAAGGGTCGCTGACGCGATGGGGCTCCGGAACTACGTGCAACATGAGCACGGACGGAATTTGCTTCCGCTCACGACGCCCGTTACCGGTAGGTTCGCACCTCGAGTTGTTGATCGAATGGCCGGCCCAGGTCGGTGACTCTCAGCCGATGCATTTGCAGGCGACCGGCTTTGTGGTTTGGAATAGCGCCGGCAGAACCGCGGTTCATCTGGCGTCGCGCAAGTTCCGGGTCACAGCCGCGGAGATGCCTGCCGCCATTCGCGCCACCGCCTAGCCGTTCCGGCGTCCGGCGGTGGGTGCGCCAGCCGACGCGCTGGGCCGCCGGCGAGCCCTCCAGATTTGCAGCCCTTTCCCTGGAGGCACCAACCACGCTACAATCAAGTTTGGAATAGCGAACAACGTGAGTGGGCGCAAGCCCACTTTTTTGTTGGATTTGGCATTTTCGGAACGATGCAAGAGGCGGTAGCGTCTAAGATCGCAGCAATCGCACAGCGTGTGGCTGAGTCAGAAGGCCTGGAAATTGTCGAAGTCGAAGTCAAAGGCGGCGGCGGGAGTCGTTTGGTGCGGATCTCCATCGACAAGCCCAGTGGTGTTACGCACGCGGACTGCGAACGAGTGTCGCAACAGGTCGGTACGATTCTGGACGTCGAAGATGTGGTTCCCGGCGGCCGGTATACGCTCGAAGTCAGCTCCCCCGGCGTCGAACGTAAGCTTTTTAAACCCCAGGATTACCAGCGCTTCCAGGGCAAAAAGGCCAGACTCACGCTGCGCGCGGATGTCGATGGCCGCCATAACTGGGAAGGCACGCTCGCCGGTTGGGAGAGCGGCGTCGTGGTGCTCGAAACACCGGACGGAAAGACCATGCGTTTTCCGTTTGAGCAAATCCAGAAGGCGCATTTGAAGTTCGAGTGGTAGCCCCCCGGAGAACCACCGCAAAACTCAAGCAACAACGAGGGCACTTTGGAAACGATTTTTCAGTCGATCGAGATATTGAGCAAGGAAAAGGGCATCGATCCGCAGATCGTGCTGGACGCCGTAAAGGACGCCATGCTGATCGCCGCCCGCAAACATTACCGGACCAACGAAGATTATGTCGCCGAAATGGATTCCAAGACCGGAGCCATTCAACTCTTCGCAGTGAAGAAGGTAGTGGAAGCGGTCGCCGATCCCGCGCACGAGTTGACGCTTGCCGAAGCGCGCCGTATCCAGCCCGATGCAGAAATCGGATCGGAAGTCCGCATCCAGAAGAACACCGAGGCCCTGGGCCGCATCTCCGCCCAGACCGCCAAGCAGGTCATTTTTCAGAAGGTGCGTGAAGCCGAACGGGAGACCGTATTTCAGGAGTATTCAGGCCGCACGGGCGAGTTGGTGAACTGTACCATCAAACGCGTCGAAGGGCCGGACTACATTCTCGATCTCGGCAAGACCGAAGCCAAGCTCCCGAAAAAGGAGCAGTCGCGTCTGGAAGGATACAGCGTGGGAGACCGCGTGCGCTGCATCATCAAACTGGTGGATAAGTCGAGCAAGGGGCCGGGAGTGATCGTCTCGCGCGCCGCGCCCGAGCTCGTGATGCGGCTGTTTGAACAGGAAGTGCCCGAAATCTACGACGGCACGGTAGTGATTCGCGGCTGCGCCCGCGAGGCCGGTGAACGCACCAAAATCGCGGTACAGAGCCGCGATCGCGACGTCGATAGCGTCGGCGCCTGCGTCGGTATGAAGGGGATGCGCGTGCAGTCGATCATTCGCGAATTGCGCGGCGAAAAGATCGACATCATCGAATACTCCGAAGATCCGGTGCTGTTCGCCACGCATTCGCTGAGTCCTGCGAAAGTAAGCCGGATTACGATCATCGATCCGCTCGAAAAACACATGGAAGTGATTGTCGATGATTCCCAGCTCTCGCTCGCCATCGGTAAGAAGGGACAGAATGTGCGGTTGGCGGCGAAGCTGCTCGGCTGGAAAATCGACATCAAGAGCGAAGAAGAAAAGCGCCAGGAAGTGGAATCCGCCATGGCCGCGCTGGTTGCGCCGGGCGCGCCCGTTTCGGTGTTGATCGATTACGGACTGGCCGAGAAACTGGTGGAGAAGCTGGTGGAGTCCGGCGTCGGCACGATCGAAAAGCTGGGCGGCATGACGCCCGAGCAGCTTGAAGAGATTCAGGGCATCGGGCCGAAGATGGTAGAGCGGATTCAGGAAGCTGTCAACGCTTATTACAGCCAGTTTGAAGAGCCTTCCGCCGCGGCCGAACCGGCGGTTGCGACGGCACCGGCCGGCGACGCGGATGCGGAGGTGCAAGAGGCCGCAACGGGCGCCGCGGAAGCGATCGAAGAGCCGGCGGAACCGGCATCTGAAGAGGAGCTTCCGGTAAGTGAGAGGGAAGCGGTAGAAAGTGGAGAAAACGCGGCAGGCGCGGATCAGTTTGGTACCATAGAAGACGCGGATTCCCCCACTCACAAACAGCCGGATGGTGCGGGTCCGGAGGAAGGTAGCGGCCATTGACCAGTCGTGGGTTCGCCTGTGGCGGGGTGGCGGTGCCTACGCAGTCAGAAGCAGATTGCTTTGTCTATGAAGAAGATTCGAATCAACGAGCTGGCACGGGAGTTGGAAGTCAAAGCTCACGAAATTCTGGAGCGGCTCCCGGAACTGGGTGTCACGGAGAAAAAGACGCACTCCAGCTCAATCGATGAAGATGTGGCGCTGAAGCTGCGCCGCCTCTACGGCTTCGAGGCACCTGAGTCCGCGGAGCCCGTCGAGCCCGCGGTGGCAGCGGTGCCCGAACCGGCCGCCGATTCCAGACCGGTTCCGGAGGCGGCTGCCGAACCCTCCTCCGTAGTGGAATCGACTGCACCCGCTCAATCCGAACCGGAAGCTGCTCCCACAGTTGCCGAAGAATCCACGCCGAGCCGTTCGGTAGCGCCCATCCGGCCGCCGCTGGCGAGCGGCCGCCCGGTACATCCGCCGGTGGGCGCGTCGCACACCGCGCCGCCGGTTGCTGCGGCGCCGCCTGCGGCTCCCGCTCCGCCGCGTGAGACTCCGCCGGCTGCCATCATCGCTCCGGGGCGGCCCGTACCGCAGCCTGCCAAGCCGCTGCCTACCGTGCCGAAGCCTGGACAAGTTCTTTCCGGACCGCGCCAGCCCTTTCCCGCTGCGCCCGCCGAGGGAGTGCGTCCCGGAACGCCGCTGGTGCAGCGGCCGCCCGTCATTCCCCGTGCGCCGCGGCCTGCTGCCGCAGCCCCTGGCGCCACTCCGGGCACGCCCACGCCCGCGCCGAATCGTCCCCTGGCCGGTCAGCCGGCAGCGCGTCCGGTGGTGCCGCCGCGTCCGGATCTGGCGGCCAAGCTGGGTGCGCCCCGACCGGTGATCCCCGCGCCACCCGCATCGCCGCGCCCTGGAATTCCGAAGACGCCGAGCGCGCCCGTTCCAGGCCAGCCCATCTATCGCGGTCCGATCCGGCCCGGCCAGCCGCTGGTTACCAAGCCTGGTGTCAGACCCGCCGGACTGCCCGGCCGCCCAGGGCCGCGCCCGCAGCATCCGACGTCCCGCGGACGTATGGAGCCCGGCATTGCGCCGCCGCCCATTGAACAACCGCGTGGGCGCCCGGGTGACAAGCGCCCCGTCCGCCAGCAGCGCGAACGGATTGAAGTCGAGAAGGCGCTGCGTCCCACGCGCCGGCCCGTGGAAGCCGGGCCGCCGCCGATCAATCGCGAGATCACCATTTCGGAAGGCATCACCGTCAAAGAGCTTTCCGAAAAGCTGGACGTGAAGGCCAACCTGGTCATCAAGAAACTCTTCGACCGCGGGATCTTCGCCACCATCAACCAGACACTCGATTCAAAACTCGCCACCGAAGTTTCCCGCGATTTCGGCGCATCCACGGCTACGGTTACGTACGAAGAAGAAGCGATGCAGGCTGTGGAAGAGGCCCAGGATGCAAAAGATCTCATCAAGCGCGCCCCGGTGGTCACGATTATGGGCCATGTCGATCATGGCAAGACGTCGCTACTCGATGCCATTCGCGAAGCCAATGTAGCGGGCCGCGAAGCCGGAGGCATCACCCAGCATATCGGCGCTTATCACGTGGAGATGAACGGGCGCAAGATCGTCTTCATCGACACGCCTGGCCACGAAGCCTTCACTCGCATGCGCGCCCGCGGCGCGCGCGTCACGGATATTGTGGTTCTGGTCGTTGCCGCCGATGACGGCGTGATGCCGCAGACGCTCGAAGCCATCGACCACGCGAAGGCGGCAGCCGTACCAATCATCGTCGCCATCAACAAGATCGACAAGCCCGACGCTCAGCCGGAACGCATCAAGCAGCAACTCGCGGACCGCGGCCTGCTGGCCGAAGACTGGGGCGGGGAAACGGTCATGGTCCCGGTCTCCGCGAAAACGCACCAGGGTCTCGATCTGCTGCTCGAAATGATTCTGCTCGTGGCCGATCTTCAGGATCTCAAGGCTAACCCGAACCGTCCGGCGATGGGCACCGTGCTCGAAGCGCAACTCGACCGTGGCCGTGGACCGGTCGCCACCGTGCTGGTGCGCAACGGCACGTTGCACGTGGGCGATTTCTTCATTTGCGGCGCGGTGTTCGGCAAAGTGCGCGCCATGCTCAACGATCGCGGCACGCAGGTGCGCAAGGCCGGTCCCTCGCTTCCGGTGGAGGTGCTCGGTCTCGATTCGATCCCGGAGGCCGGTGACGATTTCCAGGTGGTCACGGACACCGCCAAGGCCAAGCAGATCGTCAATTTCCGCGATCAGAAGGCGCGCGAGGCGGCTCTTGCGAAATCCAGCCGCCTGACGCTCGAACAGCTTCACAAACAGATGCAGGCCGGTGAGGTCAAAGAGCTTCCGCTCATCATCAAGACCGATGTGGGCGGCTCTGCCGAAGTGCTCACCGAATCGCTGCAGAAGCTTTCGAATGAGAAGGTCAAAGTGCGTGTGCTGCACGCGGGCGTCGGGGCCATCAACGAATCCGACGTGCTGCTGGCTTCGGCATCGAACGCCATCATTATCGGCTTCAATGTGCGTCCGGAACGCAATGCGGCGGCGCTCGCCGAACAGGAAAAAGTGGACATCCGGCTCCACACGATCATTTATAACCTCACCGATGAGATCAAGCGCGCCATGAGCGGTTTGCTCGAGCCGGTGTTCCGTGAAGTGTACAAGGGCAAGGCGGAAGTACGCGAGACCTTCCGCATCACGAAGGTTGGCAATGTGGCCGGCTGCGTGGTGCAGGATGGTGTGATTACACGCGATTCGGAAATGCGTCTCTTGCGCGACAACGTAGTGGTGCACACCGGCAAGATCGGGTCCCTCCGCCGCTTCAAAGACGACGTCAGCGAAGTCAAGAGCGGGATGGAGTGCGGAATCACGCTCGAAAATTACTCCGACGTGAAGCAGGGCGACATTATCGAAGCCTTTGTGACCGAGCGCGTCGCCACCGAAGTGTTTGCCTGATGCCCGCGGTTGGTGTCCTTACGCTGGAATTGCGGCTTGAGGATTCGCATTCGTTAAAGGATAAGCGCCACGTCGTCCACGGCCTGAAGGAGCGGTTGCGGCACAAGTTTAACGTTGCCGTGGCCGAGATCGACTATCAGGACCTTTGGCAGCGCGCGGCGATTGCCGCCGTAACCGTTTCGAGCGATCACGCGCACGCCGAGCGGCTGCTCCAATCCGTGGAAGAGGAGGCCGCTTCCGTACTCGGCCGCGTGTTGGCCGAGGCGACTGTGGAGTGGTTGGCTTAGCCGCCCTCTGACAACATGGACGAACGCCGCACAATCCGCGTATCGGAAGCTATCCGCGAGGAATTGACCGAGATCATCGGATTCGAAATGGACGATCCGCGTCTGCTGTCTATCTCGGTGTCCGAAGTCCATGTCAGTCCGGACGCCCGGCATGCCAACGTGAAAGTGGTCGTACGAGGAGACGAACGCGAGCAGAATCAATCGCTTCTCGCGTTGGAACACGCCCGGCATTATTTGCGTCACGAGCTGGCCAGCCGACTGAGCCTCCGGCATGTCCCGGAGTTGCACTTTGAGCGGGAGCGGAATCCGGACGCCGACAGCCGTGTGGAATTGCTTCTGAAAAGGGCGAAAAAATCTCGTGGCCGCAACGAAAATCAGCCCTAAACTCAAACGCTTTGTGGTAGTTTTGTTTTTGTTGGCGGCTCCGGTTCTTTGGACCGGGGCGGCGGCGAATCAGCCTGAGCTGCTTCGCCTCGAGAAAAGCGCCGACGCAATGGGGTCCACATATTCCATTGCTTTGTATGGGTATGACCGGGTCAAGATGGAAGCGGCCGTGGATGCTGCTTTCGACGAGGTCCGGCGGTTGGACGACCTGCTCTCGAACTACCGGCCGGCGAGCCAATGGAGCCAGGTCAACCAGCACGCCGCGGAGCATCCCGTGAGAGTCTCGCCGGAATTGTTTCACCTGCTTTCCGCGTGTTACGACTACAGCCGCGAAAGCGAGGGGGCATTCGATATTACGGTGGGCCCGCTCATGAGGGTCTGGGGATTTTACAAGGGCACCGGCCACCTGCCTCACCGGGCGGAAGTGCAGGCTGCCATGACTAAGGTGGGGTACAAACACATGCACCTCGACCCGGAGGCCCAGACGGTGTCCTTTGACCGCAGCGGTGTCGAAATTGACCCGGGCGGCATCGGGAAGGGCTACGCGGTCGACCGCATGGTGGAGATTTTGAGGCAGAGAGGCTTCCATACAGCTCTGGTAGCAGGGTCGGTGAGCAGCATTTATGGAATGGGTGCGCCGCCATCGGACGTGCGCGGCTGGCGTGTCGAAATCCGCGATCCGCACGACGCCTCGAAAAGTGTAGCTGAGGTGTTTCTCAAGGACATGTCCATGTCCACCTCGGGCAGTTATGAAAAGTTTTTTCGGGCGGAGGGCAAGATCTACGCCCACATCATGGACCCGCGCACGGGATACCCGGCGCAGGGCAGTGTGTCGGTTTCGGTTGTCGCTCCGCGGACTATCGACAGCGAGGCGTGGGCCAAACCGTACTTTGTCAATGGCCGCCAGTGGGCGGAAAAACATAAACCCAAAGACTTTCGCGTATTTTTCTGCGAAGACAGGATGGAACACCCATGCGCGTGGCTCCCATGACCAGCCGGTTTTTGGACGCCTGCCGCCGCCGGCCCACCGATGTGAGGCCGGTCTGGTTCATGCGACAGGCGGGCCGGTACTTGAGGCAATACCGCCAGATCCGAGAGAAGCACAGCCTTTTGGAAATGTGCAAACGTCCGGATCTGGCCGCCACGGTGACCTTGCAGCCGGTTGAGATTCTGGATGTGGACGCCGCTATCATCTTCGCGGATCTGCTGCTGCCCATCGAGCCGATGGGCCTGAAGCTGCGATACTCTTCCGGCGTCGGGCCGATCATCGACAATCCCGTGCGGAGTTCGGATGACGTCGATTCGCTTTCCACCGCCAATACCGATGATCTCGGCTACGTCGGCGATGCGATTCAGCACGTGGTGCGCGCGCTCGCAGGCAAAGTGCCGGTAATCGGCTTTGTGGGCGCGCCTTTTACCATGGCGAGCTACATGATTGAAGGCGGCGCTTCACGCAATTTCATCCGCACCAAGAAGCTCATGTACAGCGATGAGACACTGTGGCGGCGGCTGATGGGAAAGATCGTCGATGTGCTGGCGCCGTTCGCGCATCTGCAGGTCACTGCGGGCGCGCGGGCCATTCAGGTGTTTGACAGCTGGGTGGGCGCTTTGGGCTCTGACGACTACGTCCGTTTCGCGGCTCCCTATTCGCGCGCCCTCATCGAACGAATTCGCTCTACCGGCGTCCCTGTGATCCATTTCGGAACCGGGGCTTCCGGATTCTTCCGCGAATTGCACGCCGCCGGAGGCGACGTCATGGGTGTGGATTGGCGCATTAATATTGACCAGGCATGGATGGACATCAGCTACCGCTCTGCCATTCAGGGAAACCTTGACCCGGTCGCCCTATTCGCCCCCGTGCACGAGCTTCGCGCCAAGGTGCAGGAGCTGCTGAAACGCACGGGCTCGAGGCCCGGCCATATCTTCAATCTGGGCCACGGCATTTTACCGGAAACACCCGTCGATAACGTCAAGGCAGTAGTCCAGATGGTGCGGGAATTCCATCCATGAAGCAGGCGGTCCTGCTGGTGGCGCATGGTGCGCCAGAGCGGATCGAGGATGTCGACAACTACCTGGCGCTGGTGCGCGCCGGCAGGCCGGTCTCGGCAGAAGTCCTGGCGGAGGTGAAGCGCCGTTATGCCGAAATCGGCGGAAGTTCTCCGCTGCTCCAGTGGACGCGCCGACAGGCCGAAGCACTTGAAGCCCAACTCGGACTTCCGGTGTTTGTCGGCATGCGCAATTGGCATCCGTTTCTGACCGAAGCCATGGAGTACATTGGCAAAGCCGGCATCGGCCGCATCGCGGCCATCTGTATGGCCCCGCAGTACTCCGAGTTCAGCGTGGGCCTCTACATGCGCCGCACCGAAGAAGCAAGGCAAAAGGCTGGCGTCAACGTGGAAATCGTCTGGGCGCGCAGCTTTCACGATGAGCCGCTGCTCATCGAAGCTTTCGCCGAGCGGTTGCAGCCGGTGCTGGGCGCGGGCCGGCCGCAGGTGGTCTTCACGGCGCACAGCATTCCGGAAAAAGCGCTCGCTTCAGGCGACCCGTATGACCGCGAAACACGCGCCACCGCCGCGGCCGTCGCGGCCCGTGCGCAACTCAGCGGCTGGGATTTTGCTTACCAGAGCCAGGGGCTCACCAATGACCGCTGGCTTGGCCCCACCGTGGAATCCTGCCTGGACCGTTACGCGGCGCAAGGCATCCAACAAGTAGTGATTGACCCCATCGGCTTCGTCTGCGACCACGTCGAGATCCTCTACGATATCGACATTCTGTTCCGCCGCCATGCCGAGGGGCTGGGCATTACTCTTCGGCGTCCCGAATCCCTCAACGACTCTCCCCGATTTACCGACGCTTTGGCGGAGGTGGCGCGGCGATGTCTGGCATGAGCGCGGGCATCGGGTCGGGGCAGAAGGGCGGCGTATGCCGGACGTAGTCATTATCGGCGGCGGCATCTCCGGGCTCTCGGCCGCGTACTACCTGGCGCGCCGCGGCGTGCCGTCTACCATCATTGAATCGCGGCCGCGCCTGGGCGGCGTCATCCAGACCGAAGAGGTGCAGGGGTGCATCATCGAGGGAGGCCCCGATAGCTTTCTTTCCACCAAGCCGGCTGCCATGGAGCTGGTGACGGAGCTGGGTCTGGCGGGTGAAGTCATCGGGTCCAACGACCATCTGCGGAAGACCTACGTGCGGAAAAACGGAGGCCTCGTCCAACTGCCGGACGGTCTCATGATGATGGTGCCCACGAAAATTCTTCCGCTGGTAGCAACGCGCCTGCTCGGGTATCGGACAAAGTTGCGGATGGGCCTGGAACTGTTTCGCTCACCGCGTCCGAAGCGCGCGGACCAATCCGTGGCGGAATTCATCGAAGACCACTATGGGCAGGAGGCCGTGAACTATCTGGCCGAGCCGTTGCTTTCCGGCATCTACGGCGGCAGCCCCGCTGAATTGAGCGCTGCCAGCGTGCTGCCGCGATTCGTCGACCTGGCCAATCGCTATGGCAGCCTTACGCGCGGTGTGTTGGCGGAGCGGGCCCGCACTGCGCGCGCGCATGCGAATTCCGCGCCGCCGTTGTTCCGGACGCTCAAAGGCGGGATGGGACAGTTGGTGGATGCTCTGAGGGCGTCGATTGCGGGCCACGCCGAGGTGCGCCATGCGTGCGCCCAATCGATTGAAAGATCCGGTCCCGGATTTCGCGTGAAGCTCGATGGCGATTGGATCGAGGCCCGCCGCATAGTGGTAGCTTGCGAAGCGCACAGCGCATCCGCGCTGCTGGCAGGGCCCGCGGCTCGTCTTTCCGAATTACTCGGCACCGTGCCCTATAGTTCGTCGATGACCGTCTCGCTGGGCTTTGACTCGCGGGACTTCACTCATCCTCCGCAAGGTTTTGGATTCCTGGTGCCGAAGAAAGAACGCCGCCGCCTAGTGGCGTGCACATGGATCGGCACCAAGTTTGCGCATCGCGTGCCGCCGGGCAAGATTGTCGCGCGCTGCTTTCTCGGTGGCGTAGAAGATCCCGCCGTGCTGGCGGAATCTGATGAAGCGGTGATCGCCGCCGTGACCGCTGAATTGCAGGAAATCGCAGGAGTGACCGCGCGCCCGCGTTTCGCCCGCGTTTACCGCTGGCCGTGCTCCATGGCGCAGTACACGGTGGGCCACCGCGAGCGTGCCGCCGAAATGGACGCTCGCGCCGCCGCGATTCCCGGGCTGCATCTGGCGGGCAATGCTTACACGGGCATCGGCATTCCGGATTGCATCCGCATGGGCCGTCAGGCCGCGCAGCGGATTTAGCGAATCGGCGGAAGGTACGCGGGCACGCGTTTCTTGTAAGCCGCGAACTTTTCCGAAAAGCGTGATGCGAGCAGCTTCTCTTCCGTGTGAACGCGAATTTCGGTGCCCACCACGAAAATCACTACGGCGACGATGGCCCATTTCCACTGCGTGACCAGGATCATTGTGCTGACCATGAGGGCGAGCAACGAAGAATAGATCGGGTGGCGTACAACGCCGTACGGACCGGTCTGCACCAGTTCGTGGTCCTGGTAGAGCCCGGCCTGAAGGCGGAATTGTCTCCCTAGATGCGAGACGGCGCCCCATGCCAGCAGCACCGCAATCACACCCACCGCGAGTGAAATCAGCAGATAAACCGCGCCGGTGCGCGGCGCCTGCGAAATCTGAAATATCCACGCCACGAAGAGGGCGACCGTTTCCAGCAGCAAGCCGATGCGGCTCGGACCCGGCACGGTAACGGAGGGCCGTTTCTGGCGATGTGGAGCGCGGAAGATAAACGGATACCACCAGACAATGTAGAGTACGGCCAATTGGACCCAGGCAAGCGCACGCATTGCATTCAACGTAGCATGCTGCTTACAGCCGCAGCACTACTTTACCGAATTGTTCCTTACGCTCGAGGAATTCGTGCGCTTCGCGAATTTCGGCAAGCGGATAAACGCGATCGATGACGGGAAACAATTGTCTCCGAAAAACGAACCGCAGCACGCGGTGCAATTCGCCCAGGGAACCCATGAACGATCCGGCGAGAGTCCACTGCTTGCTGAAGAGATAGCGCAGGTCGATGCGCGCATCGTAGCCGGTGGTGGCGCCGCAGGTGACCAGCCGGCCCGCTGGGGCGAGCGATTCCAGGCTCTTCTGCCAAGTCGCGGTGCCTACGTGTTCCAGGACTACGTCCACGCCGCGCTTGCCGGTGATTCTTTTGACCTCGGCGGAAATATCCTGCTCGTAGTGATCGATGGCGTGATCGGCTCCGAGTTCGCGCGCCCTGGCGAGCTTGAGTGCGCCGCCGGCTGTGGCGATGACGCGGCACTGGAATAGCTTGGCGATCTGAATGGCGGCCGAGCCGACGCCGCTTGATGCCGCGAGCACCAGCACGTCCTCGCCAGGCTGCAGGCGCGCGCGGCTGAGGAGCATATGCCACGCGGTGAGGAAGCAGAGCGGCGAGGCGGCGGCCTCTTCAAAGCCCAAGTCGTCGGGAATGCGGATGACCGCGTACTCGGGCACAGCCACCAGTTCCGCATTGCCGCCATCGATGCCATAACCGAACAGCGCGTAGCGGCGGCACAGATTGTCGTTGCCGGAAAGACACTGCTCGCACTGGCGGCAGCTCAGGCCAGGCGAGAGCACCACACGCCAGCCCTTCTGCACGCGTTCGCAGAGTTCGCCCGTTTCGACAACTTCACCGGCGATGTCGCTGCCGAGGATGTGCGGCATCGCAAACTTCATTCCCGGAATGCCCGCGCGCACGAAAAGATCGAGATGGTTCAACCCGCAGGCGCGAACGCGGACGAGCACCTGGTCGGGCCGAATGCGCGGTTCCGCGATGGCTTCGACAACAAGCACTTCAGGACCGCCATGCTGATGGATGCGCGCGGCGTTCATGATCTAAAGCTAAGAAAAAGGAAAGGGGAAGTCAAAAGTGCAGGTCCTGCGGCAGGTTGCATCCGGGCAGAAACAGGTGCACCTTCCTCATTGTGAAGATTTGAAAAAGTTACTCACCGTGCAATTGCGAATTGGCATCCTTAGCCTTGCGTCTATCTGGACAGGTCAGTAAAATGCCAAAAGGATCATGTTCGGCAACTGCTTCAGCGTCGAGCCTATTAGAAGCGCCGTAAGACACTTTGTGAGATATACAATGCCGCAAGGGCTATAACATGGTGAGATCTATAGGTCTGCCCGAAATCGTTCTCCTGGCGATCGGGGTCGTCTTCGCAAGGATGTTGTATACATCAATTCGAGACTTCCCCCGCAGAGGTTCTGGGCTCTTCAGTTTGATGTGGTACGGAAGCATAGCAGGTGCGATCGTTGGGTTTCTTCTGAGGCCGGTAGTGTCCGTCGTGGGCCAACTGCCATTCGTTACGGTCATTACGAGAGGAGGCTACCTAGGCGGTTTGGATATCGCCCTGAAAGGTGCGGCTGAGGCATCGTTCAATTACATGATCGCGGGTGCAATCATCGGCGGTTTGGGCTTAGCTGTCGTGGTTAGAACATCGGTGCCGGCAATGCCACTTGTCCAACCGGCCAATTTGCCGTCAGCATCGAGGGCCGAATCAAGTTGTTTTTGCATTAAATGCGGCAAGGCGCTTTCAGAAGAGGCCGAGTTTTGTGGAGGATGTGGGACCAAGCGGGCGTCAACCTAGGTAGGGTTTCGGAGCTCTTCGTCATTAGCCCGATGCCGGTTTACGTGGAAGCTGGAAAAACCCAACCGGACGCCTTCGGCGTGGACCGGGCCCTCTGATTTTTTTCCCCGATTGCCAATCTCCGCGCAGTAGCTTCAATCGGGCAAGATGGTCAATTGCCGGAGGCTCTTTGAGGCTCGCGCGCGATTCGTTGTATTCTGGTTAGTTAATAGGGAGGCGGATATCGTCAGGTTCTGCGTGCTGGCAAGCGGTAGCTCGGGAAATGCCGCCTTACTGGCCACCGAAAATACGCGCATCCTGGTGGACGCCGGGCTCAGCATGAGGGAACTCGGCAAACGGCTCGGCGCGATCGGCGAGGACTTGGCCAATATCGACGCCATCCTGATTACTCACGAACATTCCGATCACGTTTCGGGACTGCCGGTGCTGGCGCGCAGCAAGAAAGTGCGAGCGGCCCTTTATCTGACGCGCCTGACCGCGCCGGTTATCGACTGGGGCGAAGGCCAGCCGCATCTCGAAACGTTTCAAGCGGGCGCCTGCTTCCGCATCGGCGACGTCGATATTTCCAGCTTCAGCATTCCACATGATGCCGTGGACCCGGTGGGCTTCTGCCTGGAGGCGCACGATGTGCGGATCGGCATGGCGACCGATCTCGGCTATATTCCCGATTCCATCCGCTTTCATCTGCGCCGCACGGACTTGCTGCTGCTCGAAGCAAATCACGATCTCGACATGCTCAAAGTCGGTCCGTACCCGTGGTCAGTCAAGCAGCGCGTGATGAGCAGGGTGGGGCATCTTTCGAACCTTTGTATGTCCGAGTACTTGATGCAAGACATGGATACCTCGACCACTCATCTGGTGTTGGGCCACCTCAGCGAACACAACAATCATCCGGAGATCGTCCGGCTGGTCGCCACGCAGGCGATGGAGGAACGCGGATTGAAGACGCGCCTGGCGATTGCCGCACAGGACACGCCATCGGAAGTTTTCGAATTCTGATTCATCATGATTCCCCGATATACGCGGCCGGAAATGGGCCGGATCTGGAGCGACCAGAACAAGTTTCAACAATGGCTGGAAGTGGAGTTGGCAGCCTCGGAAGCTTTGGCGGAGCTGGGCGTTGTGCCTGCCGAGGCTGCGCGCCTGCTGCGTCAGAACGCCGCATTCGATGTAAACCGCATTCTCGAAATTGAAAGCGAAGTGAAGCATGACGTGATCGCCTTCACTACCGCTGTCGCGGAAAGCATGGCGCGCGCCGGGCACGCCGAGGCCTCGCGTTGGCTGCATTACGGGCTGACGTCAAACGACGTAGTGGATACCGCGCAGGCGCTGCTGCTGAAACAGGCAGCAGCTATTCTGATACGCGATCTGGAAGCTTTGCAGGAGGTGCTCAAGCGCCGCGCGCTCGAATTCCAGCACACGGCGCAAATCGGGCGGACACACGGCGTGCATGCCGAGCCCATTACGTTCGGGCTGAAACTGGCCATCTGGTACGAAGAAGCGGGCCGCAACTTGCGACGGCTCAAAGCTGCTGTCGAAGATCTGCGGGTGGGAAAGACTTCTGGCGCAGTCGGAACCTTCGCGCATATCGGGCCGGAAGTGGAAGAACGCATCTGCGCGCGACTCCAGTTGAAGCCGGCGACGGTGACCTCGCAGGTGATCCAGCGCGACCTGCACGCTGCTTTCGTGGCGGCCCTGGCACTGGCGGCGGCGCTATGCGAGAAGATCGCGCTCGAAGTGCGTCACTTGCAGCGCACCGAAGTGCGAGAGGCGGAGGAGTACTTCGCGCGCGGGCAGAAGGGTAGTTCGGCCATGCCCCACAAGCGCAATCCGGTGACCTGCGAACAGATCTGCGGCCTGGCGCGCGTGGTCCGCTCCAATGTGCAGGCTGCTTACGAAGATGTGGCGCTGTGGCATGAGCGCGACATTTCTCACTCTTCCGTAGAGCGCGTAATTCTGCCGGATTCCACTATTCTGGCTGACTACCTGCTCGATAAGACAACGCGCCTGGTCGAGCGGCTGCTCGTCTATCCGGAGCGGATGCGGCGGAATCTGGAGATGACACGCGGCCTGGTGTTTTCCGGGCAGGTGCTGCTCGATCTGGCCGCGGCGGGCATGTTGCGGGAGCACGCGTATCGCGTGGTACAAGGCCACGCCATGCGCGCGTGGGAAGAGGAAGGTGATTTCCGCGCGGCGATCGAAGCCGATCCCGAGATTCGAGCCGTGCTCAAGCCCGGACAGATCGCCGAAGCTTTTTCGCTCGAGCGCCAACTGCGCAACGTAGATCAGATATTCAGGCGCGTTTTCGGCTCCGCATGAACTCGCGGAACATCATCATCATCGGCGGCGGAATCGTAGGCCTAGCCACGGCCTACCGATTCAGCGAGCGCTTTCCGGGCGCGCGGCTGACTCTGCTTGAAAAAGAGAACGCCGTGGGACACCATCAGACCGGCCACAACAGCGGAGTCCTTCATTGCGGCTTGTACTATAAGCCGGGCTCGACCAAGGCTCGCCTCGCGGTGGCGGGTATCCGGCAGATGGTGGCGTTCTGCCAGGAACACAGCATCGCGCATGAGATCTGCGGAAAGCTCGTTGTAGCGGCCGATGAGAGCGAGGTCGAACGTCTGCGCGCGCTCGAGCAGCGCGGAACCGCCAATGGCCTGGAGGGCTTGCGTTGGCTCGGGCGCGAGGAGATGCGCGAAATCGAGCCGCACGTGGGCGGCGTCGCGGGGCTGCGTGTGCCGCAGGAAGGCATCACGGACTACCCGAAGGTGTGCCAGACGCTGGTCTCACTGCTGGAAGCGCGCGGCGTGCGCCTGGTCACGGGAGCGCGCGTCCAGCGTTTGCGCCAGGCGAGCGGCCGATGGGTTGCCGAAACGTCGGTTGGCGAGTTCGAAGGCGATTTCCTGGTGACTTGCGCCGGCCTCCATTCCGACCGCGTCGCAGAAATGGCGGGCGAGCGGCGCATTACGCGCGTCGTGCCGTTTCGCGGCGAGTATTATAAAATCCGGCCGGAAAGCCAGCATCTGGTGCGTCATCTGATTTATCCGGTGCCCGATCCGAAATTCCCTTTTCTCGGTGTGCACTTCACGCGCCTGATTCACGGCGGCATCGAAGCAGGCCCGAATGCTGTGCTGGCATTCGCGCGCGAGGGCTACCGCAAGACCGACCTCAATCTTGGCGATCTGTTCGACGCACTCAGTTACGGCGGTTTCTGGCGCTTTCTGCGCCACTATCCCTCCATGTGCTGGTATGAGCTGCGGCGTTCATTCAGCCGCAAGATCTTCTGCGAGTCGCTGCAGCGGCTGGTCCCGGAGATTCAGCCCTCCGACCTCGTCACCGGCGGCTCGGGCGTGCGCGCGCAAGTGATCGCGCCCGAAGGAGAGCTGGTGCAGGACTTCCAACTAATCGGACGTCCCAATGCGCTGCACGTGCTCAATGCACCGAGCCCGGGGGCCACCGCATCGCTCGCCATCGGAGCGGAGATCGTCGGCATGGCCGAAGAGGTAGCCGCGGGCTGAGTGCCGCGCGACAATGCTGCGAGGCCGGCGCGCCATTTGCTACGGTGGAAGAACGCGGATGATTCAGCTTTTGGAGTATTTCCGATGACTGTCGCAGACCTTGCCCAGATTGCGGGACGGACTTACCCGGCAAGACGGCGCACGCAGAACCTGGTGGGCGGCGCGAGTCCGATCCAAGCCACGAATTTTTCGATGGGCCACGTGACACTCGAGCCGAACGGCGGGCAGGTACCCTGGCACAACCAGGAACAGGAAGAGATCTATTTCATTGTGGAAGGCACCGGAGAGATGTGTCTGGGTGAAGAACGCAGGACGCTTTCTACCGGGCAGGCGGTTTACATTCCGCACGGCGTGTTTCATCAATTGACCAATACCGGGTCTACGCCGCTGCGTATGATCTATTGCTACGGGCCGGCGGGCGATGTGGCGCACTGGCGGCAGGAGCTCGAAGGCACACTTCCCCGCGAAGGTGTGGACGTACCGGCGCTGCCCGCGGGCGCTTGGCCGCAATGCACGGAAAAGCCGAAAAGCTGATCCACACTATCGACAAAGGAATCTGACGAATGAGCGCGAAGACTGTCCACCCGGTGGGCATCATCATGAACGGTGTGACCGGCCGCATGGGTTTGAACCAGCATTTGCGGCGGTCGATCTACGCCATCATTGAGCAGGGCGGTGTCAAGCTGAGCGAGAGCGAGATCATTCTGCCGCAGCCGCTGCTGGTAGGGCGCAATGAAGCCAAACTCGAAGCCATCTCCACCGAATTCGGCGGCCTGCCCTGGACTACGGACCTCGATAGAGCTCTAGCCGATTCCAAATACTCCGTTTACTTCGACGCGCAGACTACCGATCGCCGCGCTGATGCGGTGCGCCAGGCGGTCGCCGCGGGCAAGCACATCTATTGCGAGAAGCCGATTGCGAACGATCTGGCGACGGCGCTCGATCTATATCACCTCGCGCGCAAAGCGGGCGTGAAGCACGGCGTGGTGCAGGACAAGCTCTGGCTTCCGGGCCTGCTGAAACTGCAAACGCTGCGCGATTTGGGCTTCTTCGGGCAGATTCTTTCCGTGCGGGGCGAGTTCGGCTACTGGGTTTTCGAAGGCGATACGGTGCCCGCGCAGCGGCCGTCATGGAATTACCGGAAGGAATCGGGCGGCGGCATCATTATCGACATGCTCTGCCACTGGCGTTACGTGATCGACAACCTCTTCGGCAACGTGAAGGCCGTTTCGTGCCTGGGCGCTACGCATGTTCCCCAGCGCTGGAATGAAGAAGGCAAGCCCTACACGTGCACGGCCGATGATTCCGCTTATGCCACGTTCGAACTCGAAGGCGGCATTGTGGCCCACTTCAATTCGTCCTGGTGCGTGCGCGTGCGGCGCGACGACCTGCTGACGCTGCAAGTGGACGGCAGCAAGGGTTCGGCCGTGGCGGGCCTGCGTCACTGCTGGACGCAGCATTACGGGAATACGCCGCGGCCGGTATGGAACCCGGATATCGAAAGCCCGTTGAATTATTTTGATGGCTGGCAGAAAGTGCCGGAGCAGGATTCCTTCGACAACGCATTCAAGCGGCAGTGGGAGTTGTTCCTGCGCCACATCGTGAAAGACGATCCATTCCGCTGGGGATTACTCGAAGGCGCCAAGGGCGTGCAGCTTGCCGAAAAAGGAATCGAATCCTGGCGCGAACGCCGCTGGGTGGACGTGCCGGAGCTCGAAAAGTAATCAGCGGCGCGCGTAATAGCCGTTGCGCGCCTGCACGACCAGTGCTTTATTTTTCACCGTAAGCTGGATTTTGCGATACGCGCCATCGGCGGCGGGCTGGTCGGACGTGTAGCCCAGATTGTACTGATTGCGTAATTCCTCATCGATGCGGCTGTAGATCTGCTCGATCGACATCTTCCGCGAAACTTCGAAGTAAGCTCCGCCGCTGTCTTTGGAAATCCGTTCCAGTACCTTCTTACCGTCGGGCCGTCCCTGGCCCGGGTAGCGCCCGCGCCGGCCCCAGACGGGTCCGCCCCCGCCGAAGCCGCCGTAAGCCTGGTCGTCGTAGAAACGAATGGAATAGACCAGTGTATCGGCGCGCTCTGATGCTTCGATGCAGGAATCCATCGGCAGCTTGCTGCTCATATCGACGCCGTCGGAAAGCAATATCAGAGCTTTGCGTCCGGATTGCTTCTTCATCAGATCGTTGGAAGCCAGGTACACAGCGTCGTAGAGGGACGTGCCCCCGCCTCCGCGCCTTCCGCCCGGATAACCTCCGCCACCGGGATAGCCGCCGCCGTAAGGCCCGCGCCTCCCCCACTGTCCACGCGACTGAATGGGCGCATCGATTTCGTTCAGCGCGGCCTCCAAATCTTTTCGGGAGGAAGTCAGGTCCTGCAGCAGTTCCACATCGCGTTCAAAGTGGATCACGAAGGCCATGTCTTTGCCTTCGCGCAGTACCTGCTCCAAAAAACGGTAGCTGGCGGTCCGCTCCTGGCCAAGAACGCGGCGCTGGCTGCCGCTGGTATCGATCAGGAGCCCGAGCGTCAGAGGAAGATCGGATTGCTGCGAGAAATAGCGGATGACCTGCGGCCGGCCGTCTTCGTCGAGCTGAAAATCGTCTTTCGTAAGATCGCGGATGATCTGACCGTGCTTATCCGTCACGGTGGCGAGCACGTTGACGACTTTGACGTCGGTTGAAAAAGTCGTCGAGGTTGGGGTGGACGTGGCTGCGGTGCTCGTGGTGTTGTCGGCGCCGCGCAGCACCTGGCTGGCCGGAAGCATCGCGGCCGCCGTGAGCAGCAGATCCCGTCGGGACACTAACGCGCCGGATCCTCCGGCCCGCTCCTCACTTGAGTTCATAGCGCTTTGGAGGGAAAGATGCGCCGGTGGACGATTCGGTTACGGCAAAGCGTCTGGTATGTGGCAAACGGAAACGATGGATTTCCCCCCGGACTGGGTCCAACTGATTCTGAACACGAGTTTTAGGAGCCGTCTTGCCTCGTGAGGCCGGCCTTGAATGATGTGTAAACCCGTTCGGCGGCACTCCGATTCAGCCATCGTGCACCAAATGGAACAACTGCGGCGGTAAACTTCCGTCCGGTGCTATCAAGAACCGTGCCCGCTATCTGGATTCTACCTGCGGTTCTCACGCCTGTGTTGTACTATAAGTGATTACTTCATGAAGGCCTTACTGGAATCGCTCCAGCCGGGGGAGAGAGACTGGGATCTGGCCCAGGCAATCGATCCGGCCCGGTTGCCCTCTCACATCGCCATCATCATGGACGGTAACGGACGGTGGGCTGGGCGGCGCCGATTGCCTCGGGTGGCAGGGCATAAAGCGGGGATTGGACCAGTCCGGAATACGGTGGAGACTTGTGCGCGTCTCGGTGTGAAAGCGCTCACGCTGTATGCGTTTTCGGTAGAGAACTGGAAGCGGCCGCGGGCGGAAGTGGAAACGCTCTGGCGGCTGCTGCGCTACTACCTCAAGCAGGAACTGCCGGATCTGCAAAAAAACGATATCCGTTTACAGGCCATCGGCCGGCTGGAGGCGCTGCCAGTTGAAGTGAGACGTTCGCTCGATGCCGCTGTCGATGCCACAGCGGCGAATCGCGGACTGCTGGTGAACCTGGCCATTAACTATGGCGGGCGCGCGGAAATCGTAGACGCGGTGAACACCATTCTCGAAATGGCGCGCGTGAGTGGGAAACTGGCATCGTTGAAGATGGATGAGGAATCGATTTCCGCCAATCTTTATACGTCCTCCTGCCCGGATCCGGACCTGTTGATTCGCACGTCGGGCGAGATGCGCATCAGCAATTTTCTGTTGTGGCAAATCGCTTATGCCGAGCTCTATGTGACAGAAACGCTCTGGCCGGATTTCACGCGCACCGACCTGCTGCAGGCTGTGCTCGAATACCAGAAGCGCGATCGCCGCTATGGCGGCCTCAGCGGCGCGCCCGTCCGGAGGCCGGCCGGTGACGAGAACCTCATCGAAGCGCTTCGCTCCTCATGAAGCGGGTCCTGACCGCCGCCGCCCTGATTCCCATTGTGGTCTACGTTGTGCTGTGGGCCAACTTCTGGCTGTTCGCGGCGGTGCTGCTAGCGGCTGCGCTGCTCAGCTACCGCGAATATAGCGGCATTGTTTCGGCCTATGGATTCGGCAGCCTCGGCCCTCTGGGATATGGCGCGGGTCTGCTATTGCTGGCGTGGCAGGGCGACGCCTGGCTGCTGCTGGTGGCGGTGACGTTGATTGCGTTCGCGCTCGAAATGCGTAGCGAGGATCTGGCCCAATCACTGCCGCGTGCGGCGCTGCTGGTGGCAGGCATTCTTTACATTTTCGGCTGCTGGAAATGCGCAATACCCCTGCGTAGAGCCAACCCGCACTGGCTGATGTACGCGTTGTTGGTGAGCTGGTCGGGTGATATCGGTGCGTACTATGTGGGGCGGACTCTGGGGAGACACAAGCTGGCCCCGCGCGTGAGTCCAAAGAAGTCATGGGAGGGCGCGGTGGCTTCGGTGGTGTCTTCGGTGATTATCGCCGGAGCATATGTGCTGCGGTTCATCCCGGGCGTGGCGGTGGCGCAGGTGATCGCGCTCACGGCCGCGGCCAACATCGCCGGGCAGTTAGGAGACCTCGCCGAATCGGCGATGAAGCGTGGAGCCGGCGTGAAAGACAGCGGCACGCTGCTTCCGGGTCACGGTGGTTTTCTCGACCGCGTGGACAGCACGCTCTTCGCGCTGCCCGTAATTCTGGCGTATCTCATGTTGATGTGAACCGCGCCGCTGAGCGTCCGGCCGCTACAATAAAGAATCGTGCCTCTCACCTGTTATCTGGATGCATTTTCGGGAATCAGCGGCGACATGCTCGTCGGCGCGCTGGCGGATGCCGGCGCGGACCAGGCGGCCATCGTCCGCGCCATTGCGTCATTGAATGCGGGGGCCGAGGTCTCCTTTGAAAGGGTGAAGCGCAAGGGGATCTCCGCCACGAAGTACCGCGTGTCGGTGGAGGAGACGCACGCGCATCGTCATCTCTCGCACATCTTGAAGATGATCGCGGCGGCCCAGATCCCGGATCGCGCGAAACGGAATGCCGAAGCCGTGTTCCGGCGGCTGGGAGAAGCAGAAGCGGAAGTGCACCAGATGCCCATCGAGAAGGTGCATTTTCACGAAGTGGGCGCGGCCGATTCAATTGCGGATATTGTCGGCGCGTGCCTGGCGTTCGATCTTCTCGGCGTCGAAACCATTGTGAGTTCGCCTGTGAACGTCGGTAGTGGAACGGTGCAAACCGAGCACGGTCTGCTGCCTGTGCCCGCGCCCGCTACGGCACGCCTCCTGGTGAACGCGCCCGTGTATGCGCGCGGGCCGGAAATGGAGTTGACTACGCCTACCGGCGCCGCCGTCGCCGTGACGCTGGCGCAATCCTTCGGTGCGCTGCCGCCGATGAAGATTCAGCGCACCGGACATGGCGCGGGCGATCACGAATTTCCCGGGCAGGCCAACGTGCTGCGCGTCATCCTGGGAGAACCGGTAACGGCCGCCGAAGCGCTCAACGTGGCCGTCATCGAAGCGAATATTGACGACCTGAGCCCGCAAGTGCTCGGCTACGCCACCGAACGGCTGCTGGAGGCCGGTGCGCTCGATGTGAGTTTGCAGCCGCTCCTGATGAAGAAAGGCCGGCCGGGCCATTTGCTGCGCGTCATCGCGCGGGCCGAAGACCGGGAGACGATCGCGCAACTGGTGTTTGCCGAAACTTCCACACTGGGCGTGCGCATGTATGCCGCCGAACGCCGCGTGCAGCCTCGCGAGTGGGTGGAAGTCGAGACGCGCTATGGAAAAGTGCGTGTCAAAGTCTCCGGAGAAGATTCGTACGCGCCTGAGTACGAAGACTGCCGCAAGCTGGCCGCCTCTTCCGGCGTGGCACTCAAGCACATCATCGCCGAAGCCAATTACGCATACTTGAATCGATCGAAATGAAATACTACCTGACTACTCCGCTGTATTACGTGAATGCCGCGCCCCACATCGGACACACCTACACCACCATGGCGGCCGAGACGATCGCGCGCTTCAAGACCATGCAAGGCTACGATGCGGTGATGTTTACCGGCACGGATGAGCACGGGCAGAAAGTGGAGCGCTCGGCCGGAGCCGCCGGCAAATCGCCGCGGGAATTCGCAGACGTCATTTCCGCCGAGTTTCGCGCGCAGTGGCAGAAGTTGGGCATCCACGTGGATCGCACGATCCGCACAACAGATATTCGTCATCACCGCAAAGTCCAGTGGCTGTTTGAGCGCTGCAAAGAGAACGGCTACATTTACCGAGGCAGTTATACGGGCCAATACTGCGTCTATGACGAACTGTACGTCAATGATGCCAAGCCGGGTGATGCCTGTCCGGAGTGTGGCCGCCCAACCGAATCAGTGACGGAAGAGAATTATTTTTTCAATCTTTCGGCATTCGGCGAGAAGTTGCTCGAACTGTACGAGAAGCAACCTGACTTCATTCAGCCCGAGACGCGCCGCAACGAGGTGATCTCCTTCGTGAAGCAGGGGCTCAACGATTTATCGATCAGCCGCACGACGTTGAAGTGGGGCATTCCGCTACCGGTGGAAGGCAAGCACGTCTTTTATGTCTGGTTTGACGCGCTGATCGGGTACATGAGCGCGGTGGACGGAGAAGACCTCTGGCCCGCCGACCTGCACCTCATCGGCAAAGAGATTGTGCGCTTTCACGCCGTCTTCTGGCCGGCTTTCCTGATGGCCGCCGAAGTCCCGCTGCCGAAGCGCATCTTCGCGCACGGCTGGCTGCTGTTTGAGAACGATAAGATGAGCAAGTCGCGAGGCAATATCGTGCGCTCCGAGCCGATCCGCCAGGTGATGGGCGCCGACGCGCTGCGCTACTTCCTCTTGCGCGAAATCGTCTTCGGTCAGGATGGCAGCTTCAGCTATGACGCGCTGGTAAACCGCTACAACTCCGATCTCGCCAACGGCCTCGGCAATCTGGCCAGCCGCACGCTCTCGATGTTGAAGCAGTATCGCCGCGGGGTGGTGCCGGAGGGCAGCAATCCGGAGATCGTGGCCGTCGCCCAGGAGACCATAACGGCTGTTGAGCGCGCTTTCGACCGTTTCGAGTTTTCCAAGGGGCTCGAAGCCGCATGGGCGTTAATCTCGGCAGTGGACAAATTCATCGTCCAGCAGGCTCCGTGGAAACTGGCGCGCCAGCCGGAAGAAGACGCGCAGCGGCAACTCGATTCTACGCTCTACACAGCGGCCGAAGCGTTGCGAATCGCGACGGTGCTACTTGCTCCGGTGTTGCCGCAATCTGTGCCGAAGATCTGGCAACAACTCGGTATGCCCGAGCCAATCGAGTCTGCTCGTTATGCAACGTTGGCCTGGGGACAATTGGAGCCGGGCCAGCAGATCGGGGAAATCACGGCTGTTTTTCCTCGCATCGAATTGAAAGAAGCCGTGGAACGGATGCGCGAACTCGAAGATCAAGTATCTTCCGAGCAGGCTGCGCTGCTGGGGAAGAAAGCCACACCCGCGACGGAAGCGGCTTCTTCGAATCCCATCGCGATTGAAGACTTCGGCAAGGTGGATTTGCGCGTAGGCCAGGTGCTCTCCGCCGAGACGGTGAAAGGATCGGACAAACTGCTGCACTTGAAGATCGATATTGGCGAACCCGCGCCGCGCACGATCGTCGCTGGCATCGCGGAAGCGTATCAGCCGAATCAATTGCTCGGCCGCAAGGTGGTGATTGTGGCGAACCTCCAACCTCGCAAACTGCGCGGCATCCTTTCGCAAGGCATGATTGTGGCGGCGTCGATAGAAGGCGGCAAGCCCGTGCTGGCCGGGTTCCTGGAGGACATCCCGGTGGGAGCGCGCCTGAAGTGAGGCTCGCCGATTCGCATTGCCACCTGGACGACGAAAAGTTCGACGCCGACCGCGAAGCTGTGATTGAGCGAGCGCTTGCCTCCGGCGTGGAGCGAATGATGGCAATCGGCACCGGCGGCGGCCCGCCGGATTTGGAAGCTGCTATCCGATTGGCTGAGCAATATCCGTTTATGTTCGCGACTGTGGGTGTTCATCCGCATGATGCTTCGAAGGCAAACGAAGAGACATTCGATCGCTTGCGCAAACTTGCATCGCATCCCAAGGTGCTCGCCATCGGTGAGATCGGCCTCGATTATCATTACGACTTCTCGCCGCGTGACGTGCAGCGCGCGGTATTCATCAGGCAACTAGAGATTGCCTCCGAAACCGGCAAACCCGTGGTGATCCACACGCGGGAAGCCTGGGCCGACACGATAGCGCTGCTCCGCGAGCACTGGCACGGCGAAGGCATCATGCATTGTTTCACGGGCGGCGAGGAGCAGGCGCGCGAGGCTCTGGACTTGGACTTTCACCTCAGTTTTGGCGGCGTCCTGACATTCCCCAAAGCGGAAGACGTGCGGCAGGCGGCCCGCATGGCACCCGCCGACCGGCTGCTGGTGGAAACGGATTGTCCTTATCTGGCGCCCGTCCCGTATCGCGGGAAGCGGAATGAGCCGTCCTTTGTGGTGGAGACTGCGCGCCGCCTGGCGGAGATTCGCGGCGTCTTGCCGGAAGAGATGGCGGAGATCACCTCGAGCAACTTCGAGCGGCTGTGTTTGCGGCGCATGGCCCGTAACGGGTAAACTGGTACACTTCGATGAACTTCGGCAAGCTGGGGCAGGCCCTCACCGCCCGGGAGATTTTCGACCTGATCCAGGACGATCTGGAACAGGTGGAACGTAAGATTACCGGCGAGTCGGTGGCGTCGGTGGACGCGGTGACGGCTATTGGGCAATACCTGCAATCGAGCGGCGGCAAGCGACTGCGGCCCGCGCTACTTTTGCTCGCCGCGCGCCTTGCGGGAGGCAGCGGTCCGTGCGCGATCAGTCTGGGCGCGGTCGTCGAACTGGTGCACGCCGCGACGCTGGTGCATGACGACGTGATTGACGCCGCCGAAACCCGGCGCGGGCGGCCTTCGACGAATGTGAAGTGGGGCAATCATACCTGTGTGCTGGCCGGCGACTGGCTCTACATGCAGGCATTCCAGATTGCTCTTCGGGAACGTAACTTTCAGTTTCTGGATCTGCTGATCGGCCTCACGCAGATGATGGTCGAAGGCGAGTTGCTCCAGTTGGAACGCATCGGCCAGATTCACGTTACCGAAGCCGACTGCATGGAACTGGTGCACCGCAAGACGGCCTGTCTGTTCTCAGTATGCGCACGGCTCGGGGCGCTTGCGGCGCGCGGCGATTCCGGCACGCAGGAAAAACTCGGCGAATATGCCTGGAACCTGGGCATGGCGTTTCAACTTGTGGACGACGTGCTCGATTTTACGGCGCGCGAGAAAACGCTGGGAAAACCGGTAGGCGGTGATCTTCGCGAAGGAAAAGTAACGCTACCTTTGGTATATGCGCTGGAGCGCGCAACGCCGGACGAGCGGCGGATGGTGGAAACGATTCTCCGCGAGCGCAACTATGACGAGGTGCCGTTTTCGCGCATTCTCGCGCTTCTCGAGAAATACCGCGGCATCGAGCGAGTAAAGGAGCGCGCACAGGCATTCACCGATCGCGCGCGCACTCTGATCGGCGAATTCCCGGAATCGCCCTATCAGCGGGCTCTACTGGCGGTGACGGAATTGGTCACCGAGCGTGACCACTGATTCGCAATTCCTGTTCGGTTTTCAACGAGCAGCCGGCCCGGCAATGCTAAAATAAGACCGTCTTTCGTGGCGAAGTGGCGGAACTGGCAGACGCACCAGACTCAAAATCTGGCGTTCTTCACTGAACGTGTGGGTTCGACCCCCACCTTCGCCACCACGATCGACCTTCCTCAAAGTCGAGCGGCCCGTTGAACTGACCCGAGTCTCCGGATACGATGAAAAGCGGTGAATGAGCAAGAGCCGCCACGCCAGCCCGGAGACGGCCTATGCGGAAATGCTGAACACGAGGTAGTGGCCGCGTACGAAGCGTTCTCCGCGGAGCTCCTTTCCTATGCCGCCGCGACCACGCGCGATGCCGATAGTGCCCGTGACGCGGTCCAGGATGTCTTCCTCCGTTTATTCGTGGAACTCAGTTACGGCCGGCCTGTCCGCAGCCCGCGAGCGTGGCTCTATCGCGTACTCCGCAATCTTTTGCTTGACCGCCTGGATACCGCTGCATCACGGCGCGAAGGGGTTTGGGCCGACGCTCATGATGTGCAGGACCGCCGCCCCGGCCCCGAATCTCTCGTACAGCAGGCTCAGCTTGCTCAGCATATTACCGGGCTGCTCACGGAGCGCGAAATGGAATGCATCCGGCTCAGAGCCGAAGGCTTGTCTTATAGCGAAATGGCGGATGTTCTGGGAATCCGTCCGGGGACGGTAAGCGCACTTTTGACTCGCGCTCATAAGAAACTGCTGTCTAGCGGTGAAGACCAACGGTCCGTGCGATCGCGCACAGCCGAAGCGTTATACTTTCTGTTTCGAAAGGGAGGTAGCCATCCATCCTGACTTCGAGGCTCTGATTCGCCATCTTGACAGTGAACTCGCATCCGATCTTGTGTCGTCCTTGGAGGCACACTTGGAGAGTTGCGAATCCTGCCAAAGGATTTCGAGCCAACTCCGCAAATCTCGAATTGAGGTCCAGCATCAAACGGCGGAGGAAGAGTCGGCTTCGGTGCGGCGAGACCTTTCCCGGTTGATAGCTGGAATGCAGAAACTGAAGGCCGACCTCTCCAAGCCTGAGCGCTCCGGTGAGGCGTTGAAGCACCGCGTCCGTGAACAGATTCGCGCCTTTGTTGGCGTGGAGGCCGCTGCCAAACTCTTGGACCCGGTTTCGCCCAGCGGTGACAACTTACTCTCGTCTATTGAGCCGATTCTGGCGGATTTCCTTGGGGATCGTGCTGCGTCGGAATTGGTAAGCCGGATCATCGACAATGCCGTCCTGGGAATTTGAAACGAGGCGCAATCACCGCGCTCTTTCCGCGCTGATTGCTCGCGTAACTTCCTGGGACTTTCCGAGGGGATGTTCCACCTTCATTCTGGGTGTGGCGGTCGTCTACCTGATCGCTGGATTAGCTGCTTTGGCGGCTTGGCGCCTTACCGGCGACACCGCTTGGGTAGAGGAGTTTTTCCGTTCGCCCGGCGCTGTGGCACTGGTGTGCCTGGCCGCGCTCGAGCTTTTTTTCAGCATACAGGTGTTTCGCGAATTCTCATCAGGGCAGCCTTTAGGAATGGCCTGGAAGTTGATCGCGATTTCTGCCGCAGGCGACCTGATGGGAGCCATTCTGGTGCAGATACTCGGGGTCAGGTGGCATATCAATCCACTAAGGTACTTTTCCGTGTGGCCCTCTATAGAAGTGGAAAGCTTGCGGAATCTGGGCCTGATCGTTGGCGGCACGTTTCGCTATGCTCTGCTCGCGGCCGCCTTCTATCGCGCCTTGCAGGTCTACCGAAAGTCCGGATTTCTCAGCCGGTTAAAGATGGTTGACTGGTGCATTCTGGCTCTGGCCTCGGGTTATGTGGTCCGCGAGGCACGCGATCTGATCCTTGCCCTATTGGCAGGAAAGCGGCCGGCGGCAGTGGAAGTGATGGGCTGGCCTGTCGATCCGCTCCTGGTGATCCTTCTGGCTGAGAGTATGCTGTTGTTCCGCTCCGCGCAAAAGATGGGAAAGGGTTGGATCGGCCGGTGCTGGCGAGCATTCAGCGTGGGCGTAGGTTTTATCGTGGCAGGCGACGTTGCCCTTTGGGCGACGAATTACGGTTTCTTACCGTGGCCCTGGAGCGCTGTGGGATGGTACATGTGGATACCGGCAGCCGCTCTATTTGCGGCAGCGCCAGCCTATCAACTGGAAGCAATCTTTCTTGCGCGCGGCCGTGAAGCGAGGTCGCGACGGAGTTTCCTGCCATAACTCGTGGCTCGGCGAATCGTGCAATCACAAGGAACTATGAATTTACGCCTCCATCAAAGAACCAGGTGGTGGGTCACTCTAACCATAGGGATGTTCCTGACGCTTGGGTTGGCTGTTCCAATGCTGCCGCAGGCGACCACGGGCTCCATTGTGGGCCGAGTGTCGGACCCAAGTGGCGCGCGAGTTCCGGATGCGGTAGTGACCGCCCGCAATGAAGCTACTGGCTTGGTACAGAGAACTTCGACGAATGCAGTGGGAGAGTATGTGCTGGGGGCTCTTCCTCCGGGTGCTTACCGGCTCACCGTTGCCAAGGCACACTTCGTCTTAGCCCGCCTGCTCGTTTTACGGCTCGCTCTCGACCAGAAAACGAGAATGGATGTGGTGCTTACTCTGGAAACTGCTTCGGGGGAACAAACTGTCGATGCGCGCCGCCTCGATGTGGATACGCAATCAGGAGAAACCGGAGAGGTGATCGCGCCACGGCAGATTCTCGACTTGCCACTGTTGGGCCGCAATTATCTCGATCTTGCCCGCCTGTCGGCCGGCGTCGTGGGCGGCGCAGGCGGCAACACACTGAACGTGGCGGTGAACGGCCAGCGCGAGTTCGCAAATTCCGTCCTGGTGAACGGGGTGGAAGTGTCATCCAACCGGAACAACGACACAACCATACGGCCGAGCGTCGACTCCGTGGAGGAATTCAAAGTGCTTACCAGTGCATACCCTGCTGAATTCGGGCGTGCTTCAGGCGCGGTGATTGCCGTAGTGACCAAATCAGGCTCGAATCAGGTTCATGGGAGCCTTTATGAATTCTTTCGAGGCGCGCATACGGCCGCGCGAAGTTTTTTTTCCTCCGATGCGTCGCCGCTCCAGCAACACAATTTCGGCGCCACGTTGGGCGGCCCGGTGAAACAGAACCGAACATTTCTGTTCGGTTCTTATGAAGGCGTGCGCTTGAGGAATGCTTTCTCTTTTCTCGACTCGGTTCCGCCGTCGAGTCAAATTGGCTACACGAGCGGGGGCTCTGTAGACCTTTCCGCTTTACAGGACCCGCTCACCGGGCGCCAGATCCCGATTTTCGATCCGTCCGCTTATGCTACTTCCTATAGCGCTCTGCCGTTTGCGGGCAACCTGATTCCGGCGGCACGAGTCAGCGCTGCTGGCGAGGCCGTACTGCGAAATTTTTTCCCGGCGACCACCCTTCCAGGCACACTGAACGGCTGGTTTGGCAATTTTATCTCCCGCCAAGCCTATCGCTATGATTCCGATACGGCCGGTGTGCGCCTTGACGAGATCTTGTCAGTTCGCGATCGCCTTTCCCTTGTATATCACTACGGGAGTTTCATCTCGGTTCTGGGAGATCGCTTTGCCGGTTCCATTCCGGTTGCCGGCGGCGGCGATGCTGATTATGGCGACCACGAGAATTCACGCGACCAGCAAGTGTCCATATCCGAGACCCGCCTGCTTTCGGACCGGTGGCTCAACCAGAGCCGATTCGGTTATACGCGATACCGGCTGGATCAACTGAGCTTGCTTGATGGAGAAAATCTCGCGGCGCAATACGGCATCGGTAACATCAACGTTTCGGGTGACGAGAACACCTCCGGATTCCCCGATATCTATCTTGGTTTTGGCGCACAAACGGGAGGTTCCACTTACAAGCCACTTTATTTTCTGGACAGTAACTACCAACTGTCAGACACTCTAGCAGCGCAGTGGAAAGCTCATCAGTTCAAAGGTGGAGCGGAAATCCGCCGGCTTTCGTCAAACCCGCTATTCTCAATTTATCCAACTGGATTTCAGTTCTACGGTGGCCCAGGGCTCAGCCTGACCGGAGATCCGAATTACGGCTTCTATGACTCGCAGGCGTTTTACTATAACGGCGGTTCCGATGTGGCCGACCTGCTATTGGGTCTGCCGTATACTGTCAATCTCGGGCGGCAGTTGACCAATCCGTTAACGAGAAGTTGGGAGACGAGTTGGTTCCTTGAAGATACGTGGCAGATTTCGCCACGCTTCGTAGTGTCTTACGGCTTGCGCTATGAGTACTTTTCTCCCTGGGTTGAGGCGAGCGATTTCGCCTCGAATGTCGACTTGAGCACCGGTGAGATCCTGATTGCCGGACGAGGAGGGAATTCCCGTTCACTGGTGAGCCCGGATCGGAACAACTTTGCGCCGCGGCTGGGCGTCGTGTACCGGCTCACGCCCGATACGACTATCCGAGCCGGCTGGGGAATCTATTATTCGCCCGAAAACGACGCCCGCGAAGATGTGTTGACCAAGAATTACCCCTTCGCGGTGCAACAGACCATATTCAATAACATCTACGGCGGCCTGCCCTTCTCCTACTCGCTTGATATCGGGGTGCCGCGAGTGCAGACCATTCCGCTCGCCTCCGGCGCGGCCAGGCTCTCACCGGCAGATATCCTGAAGGCTGGTGGCGCCCCTCCGGATCTGTACGCCGTCGATGCCCGGCTTCGCGTTGGATATTCGGAACTCTACAACGTAACGCTGCAACGAAAACTAGGGTCTGACTTGACTTTGGAAGCTGCCTACGTCGGTTCGGTGAGCCGGAAACTTCCGTATGCGGTCGGCAATCTGAACGGCGATGGCCGCCTATCGGAATCCCTGGGCCAGGTCCAAACCTTATTCTCGGAAGGTTCGGCAAGTTTCCATTCTTTGCAAGTCAAAATGGCGCGGCGATTCTCGGAAAATCTGAGTTTTCTGGCGGCGTATACCTTCGGAAAGAATCTCGACAATGGTCCGGCTCCGTTCAATCTGGGGCACAACCTGAATGGAAACAATGAGCCTCAATCGCCTTTCGATCTCTCGCTCGAACGAGCGGTGGCGGATGACGATGTTCGCCATAGTATGACGGCGAGTTTTATGTACGAGCTTCCATTCGGAAAGGGACGGCGATATCTTGGGGGACTAAGCGGACCGGCCCGGGCGATTCTGGGTGGGTGGCAAATCAACGGCATCTTCGCCGCACGCTCCGGCCTGCCCGTCAATGTAGTGCGCAATGCGCAGTTGAAAGGTCTCGAGGGATTGCGGCCTGACGTTCTGTCCGATCCCAATCTTCCGTCCTCCGAACGTTCGTTGAGTCACTACTTTGATACATCGGCATTTACCGCGGCGCGTTTTACCGGTGCCGCCAAAGCCGTGCTGGGAGACGCCGGGCGCAACCTCGTCCGTGGCCCGGGCTTAGCCAACTTAGAGTTTTCCGCGTTCAAAGAGATGCCGCTCCACGAACAACTGCGGTTGCAGTTACGGTTTGAATTCTTTAACGTGACCAACACGCCTCATTTCGCTAATCCAGATGGAAACATGAGCGACTCAGGTTTCGGCGGCATCGTACAGACCATCGGCAACCCAAGAATCGTTCAATTGGCTGCGAAAGTACTTTGGTGAGTACAAGTATGGCAGGGCCCGGGGTGGCCTTGGTTACCCTGAAGTTAGCAGGCTATCCTTATCCTTCGTTAACTCAAAATTTTCTGCCCGTAAGGAAAACCACAATATTTTCTGTCTCAACTAAATAACTAATTGAGGTATTGATTTCGAACAGTCTTTCTCCCAAATTTGGAGAGAGGTCTGTCGATGCGTGCTTTGCTCTCTTCGTTCACGTCACGGGCGTGTTCGCGGCAATCTGATTCTGTTCAAAGCCGGCACGGTTCGGGCTCAAAGAGGCACAGCCGGCGCGTTCGTGGCAGTGCGCTGGTGGAATTGACGCTCCTTTCCCCATGGGTCCTGTTCCTGTTTGTCGGGATGGTGGACCTTGGTTTCTATACTTACAGCCTGATTTCCGTCGAAAATGCCGCACGGGTCGGGGCGGAATATACATCTCAGAGTACAGCCGTGGCTGCTGACCAGTCGGGAGCCTGCGCCCTGGTCCGTTCCGAACTCGCCATGTTGCCCCGGTTGGGGAGCCTGACTACTTGCGATGCTTCGCCTCTTGTCGTCTCGGCTACGTCTGTTGCTGGTCCCGATGGGGGTTCTGCGACATCTGTATCGGTGACTTACACCGGTTATAGCCTTGTGCCGATTCCTGGTTTGCTGGTTGGAACGTTGAGTATTACTCGCACCGTAGAGATGAAGGTAAAAACCTGATGTTTGGAAAACAGCGCCGTGGCAGCTCGCTACTGGAGTTTACGCTGGTGGGGATACCCATCATTTTTATGCTGCTCTCACTGTTTGAAGTTTCCCGCGGAATGTGGATCTATCATACCCTGGCATATGCGGTTCGACAGGGCACTCACTACAGCAGTCTTCATGGAAAGGGCTGTGCCTCACCAAATACCTGCCAGGTCACAATTGGAGATATTACAGGAGTGATTAAGACGGCGGGTTTGGGGCTTGACCCCAACGCCGTCACGCTTACCTTCACTCCGGCCAGCGGATCGGCCACCTCGGATACAATGGCGAACCTGCTGAGCAACACAACTACGTGGCCGCCGTCCTCGGCCAACGTGCCAGGGCAGCACGTCACAATCGCCGCGACGTACTCATTCCAAACGTTTCTGGCGATGTTCTGGCCCGGCGCCGGACGAGCGGTCATGGACTCCCGAGCATTTACATTGGGAGCATCCTCGACTGAGCCGATTCAGTTCTGAAAAGGATAGTCCGGGAAGCTATTACCCAGTTGTGCCACAAGGTTTCATTCAACCTTCCGCGATCGGCGGCGTGTTTGGTAGCCGGGCAAGTGGTGCTGGCTAGTAACCGCATTCCCCATGACGGCCTGGGGACAACAATACAACAATGAGCCCGCCGGCGATCTGCCACGCTGAGAGGCCGGGTGCGGTCCCGGCCTGATCACTTTTGGCAGTGCCGTGCCGGAACGCACGGACGACGGCCAAACCGGTCCTGTGCCCTCACGAAACCTGTTCACTCCACCAGAACTACTTTTTGGATCGGCGATCCGTTGGGGAGTAGAGAATAGTCGTCATTGAACCCTGTCGTGCCTACCAAGCTGATGGTGTCGGCGACCAAGAGCGTATACTTTGCATTCACTGAGGAGTTGCCATACAGCGTGACGGCAGCGTTTTTAGCATAGATCACGCCCTGGTAAACAGCCGTGCTGCCGCCGCCATAGGTATCGCTTCGCGCGGGGGCGCTTCGATCCTCAAAGAACAGGATTCCGGCGTACGTGCCGCTGTTGGGAGCCTTGAGGCTTACCGTCGAATTGGCATCAATGCTGATTGGGCTGTAGGAAAAAGTGCCCTGATTCGTCGATCCGTAAGTGTTATAAAACGTGACGCCATCGCCTGAAATCTGCGAGTTTGTGCTTTGAGTGCTCAGCCCGCCTCCTACCAGAATGTAAGTGCCCGCCTGAAGTGTGTAATTATTGTTCTTGACGTTAATACCTCCACAATAGACACCAGGGCTCAGGGTGGGGTTGGACCAATTCGGGGCCGAGTAGTTCTTGTAGTCACATATATAGGGAGCCGATGCTGGCACGGGCAGATTGGAAAGCGGATCGGCCGCTGGATTAACCCCCAGATTGGGCGAAGGCGTAAGCGTGTAGTGAGTAGACACGCCGCCCACGACGTCATATTCGGGCGCGGAGATAGTTCCACCGCCGTTCGTTCCCAGGGCAGAGGAGTTACTGCTATCGACGTAAACACCGCAGCTCGATGTCAAACTCGCGGTACCGCCTACGGAAACGGCGCCAGACGCGGTTGGGTTCAGTGCATAGATGCAGTCGCTCGCTCCGACAACCGCTGCTGTCGACCGCGCCGCCACCACGCCGGATCTATTGCCCAGGACCGCCGAAAACAATTGCGGCACGGTTTGCTGTACTTCGTACGTGACCCAATACGATGCAGTGCCGATTCCGGACACCGTAGGCGGCGCACTCGAAACGCCGGTCTGATACGTCACTGACTGACTGCCGGCGGATTTGAAACCGTGCTGTTGTGCATAGAGACATCCGGCCTCAATGGCATTGGCCGGAGTAGTAATGTCGGTAGCGCAGGCGGTAGGCGTGGAACTGCACACTACGCCGCCGCCGCAAGTGTAGTTGGATCCGCCGACGCTAGAGTGAAAGCTGATAATCGCTGCTTGCGCCGCCACCTCAGCCGCCGTCTGGGCTGAGACCTTAACGAAATGCAGATAACCTACGTCCGTAACCAGACCAAGCACCCCGAACATAGGAACCATAACCAATGTCATCATGAGCAGCACCTGACCATTCCGCCGGCCGGTGTTGCCATAGTGTCTGCCCAAGTGTCACCTCCTGCACGCAAGACGCGCCCAGCGTAGAGATGATCCACGCCTCCGGCTCAGACCTGCTATTCTACTGTTCGCGAAAACAGGGCGAGGAATCAATGCTTCCGTTCGTTAATATTTTTATAAGACGACGATAGTGCCCTGTTTCCTTACCGACCTGAACGGTATCGCAACGTTTTCGACGCGGTTCGCCCAAGTAATCTAAGTTGTCTTTTTATAGCAGGGTAAGGTTATCGTTGGTTAACACGGCAGCTGTTTTCCGAATGACCGTTGAAACCGCCGTCACACGGTGCCTAAGTCAGTAGGGTCAGGCGGTTAATGGACGAAGCGAGAGCTTGCAGAACGAGCTTGGCTCTACTGATACAAACCGAGAGGAACCGATATGCGAATCGGCGCTCCGAAATATTTCCCCGCCAGAACCGGCGACAAGACCCGGAAGGAATAGCCAGAGACCTGCACAATGAGGCGATAGTCGTCCGTGCCCGCATCCTGTGTCGTCACACTGACCATCGATGGCGTTAGACCGAACGACGCGGAAACGCCGCCACCTGGGTCTGCCGGTTGGGAATACAGCACCATGTCCGCAATCGCGGCCGTATTGGTGGGGTCAGTGACGGCGCCCCACCGCGCGGCGGAGCGGACGCGCTCCAACAATGCTTGTTGATAAAACAGGAACTGTGCGAAATCCATGATACCGATCACGAGGACGGCAAAGATGAGGCCGATGAGCGATAGTTCTACGATGACGCTTCCTCGTTCGGATCTCCGCCGGTCTCTGTTGCTCGTCATAACGTTCCCAGCGGCGCCCAAATGCCCTGATAGGCATAAGTGACGCGGGGTTTGCCTTTCATCGTCATCTTCCCGAAAACGGAATCGATCGCGTAGCCGTTAATTGAGACCGTCATCGCGTTAGGCGCCCCATTTGCGAATGTCACAGTCAGGTTGACATCGGACGCCTCTAGCCCAGGAACTACCGGCGAGGTTCCGCCGTCCGGGTTTCCGTAGAGCGTCACGTTCCGAACAGACATCAAAAATGCGTTTGAGGGCGTGGTCGTGCCGGAATTGTACGGGACCAGCGAGGCGAACCGCGCTCCCTGAACCACTGCCGTCTCCAACCGGTTGTATTCGAGAAAGGTATAGCCAAACTGAAACGTTCCTGCAAACGTTGCCAGCAGTACGCCTGACCCGAGTGCGAATTCGATAATCGCAGTCCCGGCACACCTGCGTCCGGCCGTGCGGCCTGTTCCATGTCGCCTCATTGGACTAACCGCACCGTGGTTGCTCCCGTGGCGCCGCCTGCTGCCGGGTTGGTGCTTCCAATGTTATACGGGCCGGCATAGACGGCACAGTAGGGATCATTGCCATTGGTTGTCTTCACATAGTAGTTACTGGGCGAACCGTTCGCCATCAATAGAAACTGCCCGTAGCCCACGACATTGGTGTGCGAGGGATCCACCGGGTCTACGATAGCTACCGCCAGCAGGCGCCGGCCATTGTGGGCCGGGTTTGCCAGATACGCATCAACGGTTGAATCGGACGTATCGGCATCCTGGCTTGCGCGCTCATCCAGATATTTTGCTTCCGTTGCCTTGTTCCCACTGGTCAAAAGCGGATAAATGTTGGCTCCCACCTCCACCGGCTGAAGTTGAACGGAATCCAGAACCTCGGCCGCGATCGCGCTGGCGGACTGGCTTCCCCAATATCCGCTCAGGGAAGAGCCCCAGTTGGAAACCACCGCTGTCATGGAGGCGGTTGTTTCTCCGGAACAGGGCGACGAATTGAAGCACGAGGCTGGATCGGTAAGGCTACATTTCCCCCGTGTGCCATTGTATTGGGGCCACTGGAGATCGTAGGAATTGCCTGGCACCATTCCGAAATTTGGCCCGTTTGTGTTGGTGCTGACCGCAGTGAAGGGCGCCACGCCCCGGCTCAGCGAGGTGATAGCGATCTGCCCAGCCGTTGCGCTAGAAACGACATTGAACGTCTTCTGCTCCACTACCAGAGGAAGAAAGTACAGTGGCAAAGGAGCGGTAGCCGTAACGCGCGCATACATGTACCCGGTCCCCGAGTCCGGATTGGCAACCCATGGCCCGGTTGCGGCTGTTGCGAACGCGATCGAGTGATCCGTGAGCGTGGCAGTGCCAAACTCCCAAGTGTTTGCTGACGAGGTCAGAGCTGATTGCGCGCGAGTGATGCCCCCACTCGTTCCATCGAGCGCAATTGCTGCGGCCAGGGCTGCCGAATCACAGTAGGTTTGTGTCTCATTCTTGGCGATGAACATCCGGCCAATATCGACTGCGAGGCCGACCGTCGCAAAGACGCCGACGGCCACCAATGCCATGGTCAGGAGCACAATGCCGCGCTGGCGTTGACGTGGCGTGTTCCGTGGCATCTTTGCGACCTCTGGATTCCATGAAACCACAGGACCCGAAATGGCGAAACTAAGTAATTTACTTAGTGCGTTGGAAAAAGATACTTAGCTGTAAGGAAAATGGCCGCCGGCGCGCGCGGTTCACCGCTGATTGTGCGCTGGTGGAGAGGCTATCCTGGCTGAATGCCTCCTCCCTGGACCGGCACGCCGCGACGACTGAGCCGCACAGGTCGAGGACAGCGCACCAGCAGCCGCCAAAACAGTGAGAGCAAGGCCTTCCAATCCGGACATCTCTAATCCACTACCATGTTCGAACCAGGACTCCGGTATTTAGAAGGAATCTCAGCCCCTCTAATGAATCTCCGGCTCGGGATTCTCTGCTCCGTGCCGTAGAAAATCGAAGTCGCAGCCTTCATGGGCTTGCGTCACTCTCTCGGCATAGAGGGATAGGTATCCGCGTCCGTATTTTACGGAAGGCTGGGTCCAGCGCGAGCGGCGGTCGGCTAGCGTCGATTCGGAGACATTCAATTCCAATCGGCGGTTGGGTACATCGAGCGTAATCGGATCGCCAGTCTCCACCAGCGCCAAGGGGCCGCCGCGGAAGCTCTCCGGTGAGACGTGCAGCACGCACGTGCCGTACGCGGTGCCGCTCATGCGCGCGTCCGAAACCCGGACCATATCGCGTACGCCTTGCCGCAGGAGCTTGCCGGGAATCGGTAGCATTCCCCACTCGGGCATGCCGGGGCCGCCCAGAGGGCCCGCCTGCTGCAGAACCAGAACCCCGTCCGCCGTCACATCCAGATCGTCGCGATTGATCCGCTCCGTCATGTCGTCGTAATTCTTAAACACGAGCGCTGGTCCGGTGTGCGTCAGCAGGTGCTGGTCGGCGGCGGAAGTTTTGATCACCGCGCCATCCGGCGCCAGGTTTCCGAACAGAATTGCGGTGCCGCCACTTTCGGCCAGCGGATTCTCGCGGCTGCGGATCACCTCCGCATTCACGGCACGAGCGCCCTCCAAGTTCTCGCCGATCGTCCGGCCGTTTACGGTGAGGCTATCCAGGTGCAACAATTCGCGAATCTCCGCCATCAGCGCACGAATTCCGCCGGCATAGTAGAAGTCCTCCATTAGAAATGCGCCGGACGGGCGAATGTTGGCGAGCACCGGGACGCGTCTTGAGATCGCGTCAAATGCCTCGAGTTCCAGCGGCACGCCGCAGCGGCCGGCCATGGCGACCAAATGAATGATGGCATTGGTCGACCCGCCGATCGCCATATCCACCGTGATGGCGTTTTCGAACGCTTGCCGCGTGAGAAGGCTCGCGGTATCGAATCCCGTCCACACCATTTCAACGATGCGGCGGCCGCAATCAATCGCCATTCGCGTATGGTTCGAATCGACGGCGGGAATCGACGAAGCCCCGGGCAGCGTGAGGCCCAGCGCCTCGGCCAGTGCAGCCATCGTCGAAGCCGTGCCCATCGTCATGCAGAATCCGGGTGAGCGCGCGATGCCGTCCTCCATCGCACACCAGTCCTGCTCGGTGATGGTGCCCGCGCAACGCTCCTGCCAGAATTTCCAAAGATCGGTTCCGCTGCCGAGCGGCTGCCCGTTCCAGTTTCCGCGCAGCATCGGTCCGGCCGGCAGGTACAGGAACGGCAGACGAGCGCTGGCAGCGCCCATGATCAGCCCGGGTGTGGTTTTGTCGCACCCGCCCATCAGCACTGCTCCATCCACCGGAAGACTGCGCAGCAGTTCTTCGGTATCCATGGCGAGCAGGTTGCGATAGAGCATCGGGCTCGGCTTCATGAAGGTTTCCGTGATGGAGAACGCGGGCACCTCCACCGGGAAGCCGCCCGCTTGCCAAACGCCGCGCTTCACGGATTCCGCGCGTTCGCGTAAGTGAGCGTGGCACGGATTGATCTCGCTCCAGGTATTCACGATGGCGATTACCGGGCGTCCCACGAAGTCTTCCCGGCAATGGCCGAGCTGCTTCATGCGCGACCGGTGGGAGAAGCCACGCATGCTGTCTGTGCCGAACCAGCGAAAACTGCGCAGATCTTCAGGCTTCTTTCGCGAATCCATATGTGTTCTGCCGCGGATCTTGCCGCCGCATCTCTATGACTAGGCGGCTCGTTTGATTGTATCCAGCGGAACCAGTTCGAATTTTCTGACGAAGATGAAAATACTCGCGAGCGCCAGAATCGGCAATACTCCCGCGGCGATCAGTACCGGGAAGTAAGACCAGCGATCCACAACAATCCCCGTCAGCAGCATGGTCACGACGCCCGCGCCGCTGTCGCCGGCGCCCGCAATTCCGTTCACGCGGCCCACCACGGATGAGGGAAACATCTCGCCAATGGTGGCAATGTAGGTTGCGGCTATCCAGTTGTTCCCGAATACGACCAGGCAGATGATGGCGATAGCCATCCAGTCCTTATGCATCAGCGGGAGCGTCATACTGAGCGCGGCCAGACCGAGCCCGATCGTGAAGCCGAGTTTTCGGGCGCGATCAAGAGGCAAGCGCACCGCCAGCCGGTCAGACACCCAGCCGCCTGCCAGATTGCCAAGCGTGCCAAAGACGTAGGGCAGCCACGCCAGCAGCCCGATCATCACGAAGGACATCTGCCGGCCGTTCCGCAAATACTCAGGGAGCCAGTACCAATAGAAGCTGACCAGAGGTCCGGAGAACAGACGCAGCAGGAAGAGCCCGAAAACCTTCTGATTTCGCGCCAGATCGAAGATTCTGATGTCCGCAGCTCCGCCGGGGCCTTGCTGCGCCGGGGTACGATCCTTGGGATAGACGCGTAGCCAGGGAACCAACCAGATCAGGGAGAGCAGGCTGGGAAGGACGAATGCCATTCGCCATCCCATCTTGACCGTAATCCAGACAATCAGCGGTGGAGCGAGCACAGCGCCCAGTTGTGCGCCCGCATTGAAAATCCCGCCGGAAAAGGCTCGTTGTTCCGGCGGATAGAGGCTTGCGATTGCCTTGATGCCGCCGGTGTAGTTGCCGCATTCGCTCAGGCCCATCAGAAAACGCAGCGCGATGAATACGAGCAGACTGCCGGCGGCAGCGTGCGCGGCACTTACGAACGACCACGCAATGAAAGCCAGGGCCAGACCGAGGCGCGTGCCGATCCGGTCCATGATCGCGCCGGCCGGGGCTTGTCCGATGAACATTCCCACCTGAAACGCGCAGACGATATAGGCGTAGTCGGTATTTGAGAAATGCAGGGCGGCGCGCATCACCGGCGCTACTACGGAGAGAGCCTGCCGATCAACAAGGTTAATGGCGATCGAGGTGGAGAGAAGCGCCAGAACAATGTTGCGCAGCCGCAACGGCAGATATTCCCGCTTTGGAAACGCAGCGTCGGAAGTCATGGTTGCGGCCGGCTCGGCCGGCGCCGGTCTGGGGACTGGCTCAAACACTCATTGTCACGCGGGACGGACCTTAGTTATCCTTCGCGCCCTGTTGAATCCATTGCGTGAGCAGGTTCTTTTCTGCCGGCGAGAGTGGCCGCGCGTAAGGCGGCATCGAAGCGCCATACCGGGGCTTCGGCGAAAGCTTCTCCACAAGGAAGCTGTCCGCGACCGCGGAGGGCTTCACCAGCACCAGGTGAGCATCCAGACTGCTCTTGCGATTGACGAGATCGCTGTAGGCGTTGGCTGTACTCAAATCCAACCCCGGCATCTGGCTCTTGGAATAGTGGCATGCCAGGCAGCTTTCCTGGAGCGCGGGAAGTACATCAGTCTTGAAGCTGACCACCCGGCAGTCTATATCTTTTTTGGACGGAGTGCTCGCAGCCGCGCTTCGCGGCGCCTGAAAAGAATTGGCGGCCGGCGTGTGTTTCATGCCGCACCCGGTGAGACCCGCGTAAATTACCGCCAGACTCAAGACTCCGATGAGCTTTTCATTCATGATTTGCTCCGATCACACGCCGTTCGAGGTTTCCTGCTCTTTGACCGGCACACTTCATGCCTGGTGCTCCGGATGGGTGCATCCGACGAATTCAGTAACGTAGGTGTTGCCTTTGTATCCGAGATCTTCGATCAGTCCTTGCGGTGATGTGTAGTAAGCATGCACCGCAAGGCCGCGAATCTGATTGAAGAATTGTGCGGCCGGCCGGTCGGCGGCCGCCACGGACTTCCCGGTGAGGTAGGCCAGGAATTCGGTTTTCTGTTGGGAACTCAGTTCGGCAAACGATTTATGGTAACGGTCTGTTACAGCCTGCCGGAATCGCGCTGTCCGTTCTTTGGCCGTGGCTTGCTGATCCTGATCGAGCCAGATCATCAGATCGGCGTATTCATCGGCGCGTGCTGCCAGAGCGCCCGGCGTTTCGGTGACCGGAATAATGGCATCCACCAGCGCCGAAACGTCGCGATAAGCTTCGGCGGAAAAGAACAGCGGTTTGAAATAGGGATCTTGGGGCGGCAGCGGCGTAATCGTGCGGACGTGGCTCATATGGTTCGCGTGCATCCCGTCCGTCATGCCCTGCATCGGGTTCGATTTGTCCGTGTTGGCCTGGTCCGCCTGCATAAAGAAATTCCACGGTTGGTGCGCCGCCGCGCCGATCATTACCAGACCACCCAGAAGCGTGCTCTGGCGATCGGGGGCGGCATGAATATGCCCTTGGTGGCCATTGTTCTCCGCGACGACCGGCGCGTCTTTGCCCTCAGCAGCGTCACGCTCGGCCTGCTTGCGTTCCGCCGTTTTGATATGAGCTTGAACCTTCTTCAGGCTGCTGGCTGCCGTTTTGTCGGGCGAACCGGAAACGTGATCCTGGTGTATACTCACCCAGCCGTTGTAGCGGGCTTGGCATAGCGCGTCCATCACAGCGGGGAGCTTGATCGCGCCCTTGCCGAGTGGCACGTCTTCCCAGTTGGCCCCTTTGCCCTTTCCGTCGCGAAGGTCCACATGGAGCACGCGGGGCCCATACGTCTGGATCATCGGAACCGGATCGACTCCCAGACGGGTCAGATACTGCGTGTCGAAGCAAAACTTCACGTACCGGCTGTCGGAGGTGGCGATCAGCTTCCGGATATCGGCCGCATCCTGTTCGTTAAAGCGGTAGGCGCTGTGGAGGCCGGTCTCTTCGTAGACCAACGCTCCGATTTCGGACAAATTGGTGCTGAATACGTGATAGTTCTGTGGCTCGCGGGTGATCTTGCCCCATCCGGTACTCTCGAGGACGATGACGCCAGATCCCATGGCTTGAAGCACGCGGGCCGTGAGCACAGCGTTGCTGATGTTCTTCAGGCGCTCATCGCGGTCGACAAAATTACCTGACACCGAGGCCGCAGCCAGCCCGAGACCATACGGCCCCAGCAACTTCTTCAGGCGTTCGGAGTCCTCGCGGTAAGGCGTGAGTTGTTCGGAATCGGCTTCCACCCATTCATAACCCGCGCCGCTGATGCCGGCCAGGGCTTTCTCCAAAGGAGCGCCCTGCCACAGTCTGGTAGAGCACGCCACTTTGATGCCGCGCCCGGCTTCGCTGGCGTCGCGAAAACTTTTTTGCTCGGCTGCTTTCAATGCCTGCGTGGTTGCGGCCGCGGCGGTGACGCCGGTCTTAATGAAGCTTCTCCGATTGATTCCATTCATCGGTTTTTCCTCTGGTGTCGGCACGTCAATCTCCCGTTCAGAAATGCCTACGGATTCAGTCCCCATGCCCGGCGCCCGGCGCCGCGCGATCCAGTTGTACCACTTGACCGGTCGCGAGCGACCGGATGGCCTCCTGACACAATGCCACCGCACGGCGGCCCTCTTCGGGTGTGATCGGCAGCGCGCCGCCATCGCGCACGGCTCGCACCATGGCGGCAATCTCTTCCTTCAACTCGAAATGCTCGCCCGGCGTGCCCGGTACCACGAGCGGCGTCATCCTGTCGCCCTCCGAGATCTCCAGCGAAAATTCCGGATGTTCGGAACGGTCGAGTTCGGCATGCCATTCGGCGCGCAATGCAGCCTTCTCTCCGAACACTTTGATGCTGATATGGTATTCCACCGCGCAGAGGCTGTGCGAAATCACGGCGTATGCGCCATTTGCATATTGGATCATCGCGGTGAAATTGTCATTCGTCGGGCTGGAGCGGTCGAACGTCGGTTTCCGCTGGTTTCCCCAGGCATAAACCGAACGCGGCGCGCCCTGCCGGTCGAGATACCACGAGGCCACATCGAAGTAGTGAACCGGCTCTTCGAGAATCCAGTTGCCCACGCGCGCCGGGTCCAGACGCCACCCGTCCGATCCGGAGCGGTACGGCCGTCGCCATAGGTCGATCAGAACGTAGCGTGGCTCGCCTATTCTGCCGCTGTCGATGAGTTGGCGAATCGTGGCATAGAGCGGCGAGAAGCGCATCTCGTGTCCGATGAGCAGCCGGACACCGGCTTTGCGCGCCGCTTCCAGAATGCGGTCACACGATTCGGTGCTGGTAGACATCGGCTTTTCGAGGAGCACGTGCTTTCCGTGCTCGATCGCGGCCAGGGCAGCGGCTTCATGCACGTGGTTCGGCGCCACAATGTCCACCATTTGGATATCGTTTCGCTTCACCATCTCGGGAATGCTCTCGTAGACGGCAGCGCCAGTCTCGGCGGCTTCCTTCCGGGTAGATTCCGAGCGCGCTACGATCGCGCGCAGTTCACAGCCCGGCGTGCTCTGAATCGCTTGTGCGTGGTACTTCCCCCAAGCGCCGTAGCCGATCAAGCCGACGCCGATACTACTACTCATTCCAACTCTCCAGCGGAATCGACAACAATATCACCTCATTTACTGATATATGACATACTACAACTGGGCCGGGTAGTTCGCAAGCTGAAAATCGTTCCTTGAAGCCGGTCTTTATACTCCCGCGATCCGCCGGATGTACCCGCGGCACTGTCTGAGCAATTCCTCGGGATGTTCCGCGGCGTTGGGATAACCGGCCTCGCGTTCCACTACCAGCCAGCCTTTCCAATCGCTCTTCAGCAGCGGTGCAACCACGGCCCGGAGATCGATCTTTCCTTCGCCAAGATCGGTGGCGACCTGCTTGCCGTTGCTGTCCTGCTTTACATCTTTAATGTGATAAATGAGGATTCGCCGGTAGTGTTTGGCGGAAAAGTCGCCCGGCTTGGGGCCGATAGGATACGCGTTGCCCACGTCATAGTTGAGCCACACGACTTTAGGATCGGTCTGAGCGATCAGCGTCTCCATCTCCGGATGGTCACCTTCGAATTCCTTCGTGTGGTTGTGATAGCAGAATTGCAAGCCTTCCTGCTGGCACACTTTGCCCACCTGGTTCAGCAGTTCCGCTTTCTGCTCGACCGGCATCACATCCGACTCGTTACGCGCATAGCCGCCGCTCGCAATCAGATGCTTGGCCCCCATTTCCGCGCTGTAGCCGGCAGTCTTCTTCAAAGCTTCGACCTGCGCGGGGATCCCCACGCTGGTTGCGAATCGGAGCGAGCAATGCGGAGCGACATATTCGATGTGTCGCGATTCGAACGCCGCACGGCACTGCTTCGCCATTCCCGCCTGCTTGTCCAGGGACTGTTCACTGGTTTCAAAGCCCTCATAGCCGAGTTTCACCAGGGCATCGAGGACTTCCCGCAGATGATCGTAGGTCTTGATTGGCGCACCCCAGGTATTCGTCTGGGCGCCGACATGAATGCGCTGTTTGGCGCTGGCTCCGGAAAGAACTCGCGAGGCGGAGAGCAGCGCGGCGCCTCCGGAAAGTTGCTGAAGAAAATGGCGTCGATCCATACCCGGCAAACCTCCTTGATATATCACGTATTACTATACAACATTCCTAACGAAATCAAGCTTGTTCTTTGCGGAAGCGGTTCCGCAATTCTGCACTTTTTTGATGTGTGATATATTAACTTGGCGATGACGGCCTCTTCCTCTCAATCCCCCTGCTCGGCGACGGAAATCCTTCAAATGCCGGTGCCTGAACTGGTGCAAAGAGCCCGCACGGGGATTCGCTTGTTTCCCACCATCGAGGCGATGCTTGATTATATGGCCGATTCCATGGCTGAGGAATTACGGCGCAACAATCAGGCAGGCGCGCCAACGCGCTGGATTCTTCCCGTGGGTCCCGTGAAGCAGTATTTTCGGCTCGTCGAGATCTGCAACCGCGAACGAATCAGTTGGCGGAATGTGGATCTGTTCCAGATGGACGAGTTTCTGGATTGGCAAGGCCGGCCGATTCCTCTCGATCACCCTTTAAGCTTCGAAGGGTTCATGCGGAAGCACGTCATCGGGAAACTGGTGGAGGAACTGCGGCCGCATCCGGATCGCATTCACTTCCCGAATCCGTTCCGTCCCGACGACATGGCCCGCCAGATGGCTGCTGCCGGCGGCGTGGATACCTGCTTTGGCGGCGTCGGGTATCATGGTCACATTGCTTTCAATGACCCACCAATTTCGCGCTGGTTCCAGGTGAGCGTGGAGGAGATGAAACAATCCACGACGCGCGTGATCGCGCTCGGGGATGATTCGATCGTGATTCAGAGCGTCACCTGCGCGGGAGGTTCGTCCGAAATGATCCCGCCCATGGCCGTCACTATCGGGATGCGGGAGATCCTTGCCGCGCGCTCCATCCGTCTTTTTCTTTCCGCGGGAGAACGGCATCGGGCGATTTTCCGGATGACCGCTCTCGCGGAGCCAACCGTCTGGTACCCTTCAACCCTGGTCCAGGGGCATCCGGATTGTATCCTGCACACGGACGAGGCGACAGCCCGTCCGATTTTGCCCGCACTGTTTTGATATGAACAAGAACCACATTCTCACTCGCCGCCAGATTTTAGGGACGCTCCCGCTGTTGGGCACAGCCTCCGTCCGTTTCGGTCAAGCCGATTCGCGGAACCAGACGCTCCAGGTTGGCTGCCAGGCGAACGGCTATCCACTCACGGCCGGCGATTTCGCCAGCCTGTTGATTGCGCTTCGCAACATGAAGCAAATCAGATATGCCGGCTTCGAGTGCAACGTCCGGTTTGTGCAGGGCCAGTTCGACCGTTCCGCGAAAGCCGGGCGGGAGATCGAACGAACCGGTGTGCAGTTCATTGGCGCTCACCTCAACATGAAGCTGGCCGCGCAGGGTGATTTCGCTAACGTGGCGGAAGGCGTGCGCTCACTCGGCGCCCGGTACATCGTCATGAGCGGAGGGGGGCTTTCGCCCGACGGCCGCTTCGAGCAGGACAAGCTCGTCGCCAAAGCGCGCGAGATCACGCGAATCGCCAAGCTGTGCCGGGAGCAGGGCATCACACTCGCGTATCACAATCACAATCCCGAATTCGCCAACGGGAACGCGGAGATTGAAGCTCTGGCGCGGGAAACGGACCCTGCGACGGTCCACTTTCTGGTTGACGCGGGACACGCTTATCTCGGCGGTGGCGATCCGGTCGCCTTCCTACGCCGCCACGCCGAGCGCATCGTCGGCTTTCATGTGAAGATTTTCAAGGGACAGACGCAGGTCCCGCTGGGCCACGGGGATCACGAATTTAATGAAATGGCATCCGCCATCCGCGAGACCCAGTGGAAGGGCTGGCTCATCACCGAAGAAGGTGGTGGATCGGCAAAGGGCAATACGGCAGCGCTGGCTCCGGATCGCCAATATATCCGCCGAGTTTTTGGAGTCTGAGCACGGCGAAGGGTTATGCGTGCCGAAGCCCTACGAGCGGCTCTTCACCCCATCTGCTGCGATCTGCCGGTTAGGAGCTGAAAACCATGACGGCAGCGCACGCCTCGGGTATTCTGTCGCTGATCCCGTTGAAAATCCGATCAAGTTTCACGGAACCCCGTCCTGCCCGATTTCGAAGCGATATCCAATATCCCGGATCGTCTGGATGTAGATCGGGAGACGCGGATCGGATTCGATCTTCGCCCGCAGGGTAGTTACGCACCGGTCGACGCTGCGGGGCGTCACAATGATCGAATTCCCCCAAACCGCGTCCAGTATCTCGTTACGTGAGAGCGCGCAGCCCGTGCGTGACGCGAAATATTCCAACAACCGGAACTCTTTCGCCGTGAGTTCGATTTCGGCTCCGTGACGGAAGAGCTTATGGCTGCTCCAGTGCAATTCATAGTCGCCGAAGTGGAAAATATCATGGGCACTGGCCTTGGTTCTCCGAAGGTGCGCGTTTACGCGGGCAAGCAGTTCCCCGATCCGAAACGGCTTCGTGATGTAATCGTCCGCTCCCAGGTTCAGGCCAAGAATGATATCCGCCTCCTGTCCTTTGGCCGTAAGCATGACGATGGGCATCTGTAGGTTGGCCGCACGCACCGCCCGGCAGATCTCATATCCATTCACGTTGGGAAGCATGATATCGAGCACAATCAGATCCGGATGGGCCGAGCATGCCAGATGAAGGCCCGTTTCGCCCTCCGCGGCAACTATTGTTTCAAAGCCTTTGGCGGCAAAGGCGTCTTTCAAACCCCGCAGCATTGCCGGTTCGTCTTCGATAACGAGAATCCGGCTTCTTCCGTTCACGCTGCCGTTCCTTCGGGCGAGATCAGTGAAGGGAGAGAAATGACGAACGTGCTCCCGGCGCCGGGGCGGCTCTTCACCCGCACGTAGCCTCCATGTTCTTTGACAATGAATTCCACGATGCTCAACCCCAGACCACATCCTCCCGCCTGGCGCGATAGCCGGCGATCCACCTGGTAGAAGCTGCGAAAGATCTTCTTCTGTTCCCGAAGGGGGATTCCGATCCCGTTATCAGAGACCGCGAATGAGACCCGGTTTCCTTCACAAAAGGCCTGTAGCGAAATCTGTTTTTTCTCCCTTGTAAATTTGTACGCATTCTCTAAGAGGTTCACGAGAACCGATACCAACGCATCCCGATCCGCACGGACGGCTGGCATGCCGGGGCTTACATTGACTTCCGGACGGCATTCGATCGAGTTAAATCTCCGGGTGACAGCCTCAACGGCATCGCGGACGATTTCGGCCACATTCGTTTCAGCGAATTCGAAGGTGTACCGGTTGCGCTCCATGCGGGAGAAGCTCAGGAAGTTCTCGACCAGGCAACTCAGCCTCCGGTTTTCCCGCGCGATCAGATCGAGGTATTCGCGTGTTTTTGCCGGCTCGAATCTGTCCTCTTCTAACAACGCATCGGCAAGGAGCTGTATCGAGGAGAGCGGCGTCTTGAGCTCATGCGAGACAGCCGCGACGAGGTCTGTCTTCAGCCGCGCCAGGCGCATTTGGCGCCCGAGCACCCTGCCGGATACGATTCCCGCCACCGTTAGGGTCGCGATTGCCAGCAAAGCTGCCCACAAATAGGAGATGGTCTGGCGTCGAACCACATCCTGGAACGAAGTACCTTCGTCCAGAGAAAGCGCGATCTTCCATCCCGGCATCATAGGCCCGGCAGCTATGGTTTCTACTGCGTCGCTGCGCGAGCCGGGCGGGAGAACGCTAAAGCTGGCAACCCGCGACGACGACATCCTTTCGTTAAGGACGTGGCGGAAGCTGGCGATCAGCGTCTCCGAGCGAAACAATGCGATCAACTGGCCGGACGCTGAAGCCATCGTCCAAATGCCCGGTACAGTGCTGACTTCGAGCGCACGGTCATGGGGTCGCAGGATGCCTGTGGTCAGGAAATCGGCCGCAAGCCGTTCGGCGTTGTACATCGGCGAAGTATCGAATTCGGGACCAAGCCGCAACGCGCGCAGTTCGGACATAAGGAACAGGCGCTGTGAGGATGGCGGTAGCGGTCCGGAGTAGTCAGTAATGCGGTTGCGAAGACTTCGCGCGATATCCATGTAGCCGGGAGCGGATGGTTTCTGCAGATGCAGCGCGAGGAGGTCGGCATCCGCCGAAATCAGCCTGCCTTGGAGATCTGTTCCGCCGGCCGCGGGGCCTTTCGTAAGCTGCTCCTTAATGATTTGAATGGCCTTATTTGTTTGGCCAATTCTGAGTAGGCAGCGGACTTCAGCCTGCAAGGCGCGAGCTTTCAGGGAAGGACCATTCTCCGCTTCCGCGATCTTCCTGTAGGCTGCCGCTGCGCCCGTTATATCAGCTCGGTATTCCAGGGTTCGAGCTTCGAGCCAGTCCGGCCGGCGCGCCGTAGGATCGGCACCGATTCGGATTCGGGGAGAAGGGTATGCGACCGAGCCATCATGGTTGAGGCAGATCACCGCATCCGCTAAGCCACTTCTCACAGCGCGAGCGAAAATAGCCGGTGGCGAGCCGCTCGCTGTCAGAAGGTTCAGGTCAGATTGACGTTTGTCCCAATAGGCGCTCAGTAATTCGGGTGTTAGTGCCAACTGCGACCGATAGGCCTCGATTAGTTTCTGGCGTGCCGTGTCGCGTTGAATCACGAGGGTTCGGTTCGTGAACCAGAGGATACAGGCAGTAGGAATCAATATCGCGAGAAGGACGGACAGCGGCAAAAGCCAGGTCGCACGGTCCTGGCTTTTGCCTGCAAGTTTGCTCCCAATTCGCATTCCGCGGCTCTACGGCATCCGCACCGATTCGACGATCCGTTCGATGATGGCCTGACTACGTTCGAGTTCCTGAACTGGCACGGTCACTCGGATGCTCAATTCGGTCTTTCCTCCCTTCATCATCACGCCGTAGTTGACGGTAGGCACGTCGTTGAACTCAGGATATACAAACTGTCCCGAAACCCAGTGCAGCACCCGTAGTCCATTCACCTCTCCGATCGAAAGAACACGGCAAACATGCGGATTAGGAAGCTGCGGCCAAGTGCATGGATCACTCTTCCGATATTCTTCGAACCAGGCTTCCAGAGACGGCATCTTGCTCCTGCGTATCAGCACTGTCGGCGAGGTGACCCTGTGAGGGTAGCGGGGCGGATCGTATATCGCCTTCAAGCCGACTTGGACGGAACCGCCATCCAGGCGCATCGCTTCGGACACCGGCCACTCCGATGATGTGAAGGAAACTCCGAGCACCGGATCGTAATAATCCTCATCCAAATACTGCGCCAAGGGCAGCAGGGATTCTCGGGCCCTTACCACCAGGTCCTTCTCCTCGGAATAGTCCTCGATGACTTTCTTGAATTCTCTGGCCGCATCGGCTTTTGCGTCCTTTTGGAGCAGGCATTGCGCCAGCCGATACTGTGCCTGCGCCGCATAGCTGCGTGGTGCTGGTGAAGAGGATAAAATTTGGCGATAAATCTCGATCGCCTGATCGAGATCGCCGACCGTTTCCTGGGTGTAAATGCCCTTTTCCAACAATTCTTCTGGGGACTGCGCCGCTCCCCGGCATGTCAGCACCGCGACCGCCAAGACGCCAGCGATAAACCAATTTGCGCTCATTCCGGTTCTCCTCCGCCGGGCGTTTCGTTACGCGCCCAGCTAAGAGAAGCTTAGAAAACTGATGTTACCGAATTGTTACCCAATTGTCCTTTTTTGCCGGCACTGGCCCGGGCGGCAAGAGGCCGAAAGGTGCCCGATCCCGACCAACGCGTTCAAATGCCCTGCTTCAATACGTAATTCCCATAGCTATAACCGAATTACTGTAGGTTAGTAAACCGGTGATGCAAAGCTCAGCATGGGGAAGCACCGTTATTTTCACTACTTGGGATGATCCAGGCGGCTCCTATGATCACGTGCTGCCACCGCAAATTGACGCTTTCGGACTTGGGTTCCGAACGCCGGCACTTTTCATCTCGCCGTGGGTCCGCTCCGGCTACGTCGATCACCACCCCTTCCACTTTGCATCGACTCCCAGTTCGTCGAGACTCGCTGGAACCTGCCTCATTTGACAGCGAGAGATCATCGGGCAGACCCATTGTGGAACGTTTTTGACTTCAACCAGAAGCCTCTTTCTTCGTACCCGATTCCGATACCCAACTTTCTGCCCATCAAGGAAATTTATCCATGGGGAGACGCTTTGCAATAAACACCGGCTGAGATATTATGTATCAAGACATGCAAGCCTTCGACGTCATCGTAATCGGGTCGGGAGCCGGCGGTGGGATGTACGCCAAGGTGCTGACCGAGGCCGGCGCGCGAGTTCTGCTGCTGGACGCCGGCGGCCATAAGATCGACCACGACATTCGCCATCACCAGTGGCCCTGGGAACTGCCGTATAGAGACGTCTATCAGCTCGACCGGGACTACACGGTGAAACTGCCGACACGTACGCACGTGGTGGGCCAGGGCGTGCAGGAACGCATGACGCTGTTCGATGGCAGCGCGCACAACACTTACTTCAACGATCATTTTTGGGCCAAACGGCGCGATTGGGCCTATACATTTCCCACCGATAAGCCGTACCGCTGGGTGCGAGTTCGCGCGCTGGGCGGCAAGACGAACTGTTGGGATGGCGGCGCGGCGCGTTGGGGTCCGATCGAGTTCAAAGGTGCATCCTATGACGGTCACGATGTCGATTGGCCGGTTGACTACGCCGAGATTGCACCCTGGTATACGAAGACGGAAGAACTGATCGGCGTCTCGGGCGGGCCGGAAACGAGGAGCGAAGCGTCTCCGGCAGGGTCGTGGCTGAAGCCAATCGCGCCGCGATGCGGCGAGGCGAAGCTTGCGGCCGCAGCGGAGAAGAAATTCGGTCTCTTCGGCTTCGGAGCGCCCAAGGCGGCGATCACGCGAGATTTTCGCGGCCGGCCCAAATGCCACTTCTGCGGACCGTGCAATCAGGGATGCGACAGCGGTTCGAAGTTCACGACAATCGGTGTTCTGCTTCCTCCGGCAATGGCGACGGGGCGTTTGACGCTGCGTATGAACACGATTGTCCGCGAGATTCTGGTGGGCGGCGACGGTCTTGCGCGCGGGGTTTCATTTGTCGATCGTTACAGCTTTAAAGAAGGGGCCGCATATGCAAAGGTCGTAGTGGTCTCGGCCAGTGCCATTGAGACAGCGCGATTGCTGTTGAACTCGAAATCGAGCCGTTATCCTGACGGCTTGGCAAACTCCAGCGGCCAAGTCGGAAGGAACCTGGTTGAAAACATCACCGCATCCGTTTCCGGATACCTGCCCGAGCTCGAAAACATGCCCGTCACCAATGACGACGCTTGGGGTGGATCGGGACGGATGATTGCTCCCTTCGTCAACGTCGATGCGAAATCGCGGAGCAAGAACTTCATACGGCGTCACGGTCTGACGCTACACGGGGGCGGGTTCGGAAAACGCCCTGGCGCGGGGCGCCTCGATTTCGCTTACGGGCCGGAGATGAAGGACGATGTGCACCGGAATTATGGAGCCAGCATCAGCGTCGCCGGCCAAGGCGAAGGCATACAGAACCCGAATAATTTCGTGGACATCGATCCCGATGCCAAGGACGCCTGGGGCATACCCGCGGTGCGCATTCAGCTCACGTTCGGCGAAAACGAACAGAAAATGATCGAAGATATCACCGAGTGGGGGATTAAGATCATCGAGGCTGCCGGTGGCAAGGTCACCGCGTGGTCGGCCTCGCCCTCGATTCCGGGCGGTTCCATTCACGAACAGGGCACGTGCCGCATGGGAGACGACCCGAAGAAGTTCGTCACGAACCGTTGGGGTCAGTGTCATGACGTCAAAAATTTGATCATCGGCGACGGAGCGCTCCACCCCACCTGCTCCATCGGCGACCCGACCGTGACGATTCTGGCCATGTCCATGCGTAATGCCGAACATCTGGCCGAAAGCGTGCGCCGCCGCGAACTATAGTTGTTATCGGCGATTTGTTCAAGGCATCAATAGAGGCCGTGATCTACCAGGCAAGAGCGCCGCAGTGGCTTTAGCTTGCACGAAACGGCCCGGCAGGGCGGGGAACGATCCACCCGCTTAGAGCGAAATCCACCCATGATCGATGCAGGAGAGCGTCACTGTGCTGACAATCAGCCAGAGCAGGACGCCCATCGCCATGGGCCGCCAGCCCATCTCGCGAACCGCTTTTCTGGAGATACCGGACCCGATCAAAAAGAGCGTGAGACTGAAACCGGCCTTAGCCGCGCCCGAGAGAATCGTCCACAGCGGAGTAGCGCCCGGCAGAGTAACGGTTAACCCGGCGGCGCCCAGGAAAAACAGAATGAACCACGGCCATGAAACTTTCGCTCGCGTGCGCAGCAGCAGGGCGCTGCTGATGACTAACGGCACGATCCACAACGAGCGAACCAGTTTGACCGTGGTGCCGATCAGCAGGGCCTGTCCGCCATAGCGAATGCCGGCGCCCACAACCGAACTCATATCCTGAATGGCAAGCGCTGACCACAGCCCGAATTGTGTCTGGGAAAGCCCCAGCGTGACGCCGATAAATGGAAACAGGACCAATGCAATTGAGTTCAGAATGAATACGGTGCTGAACGAAACCGCCGCCTCTTCTTCCCGCGCGCTGATCACGGGTGAAACCGCCGCGATAGCGCTGCCTCCGCAGATAGCCGTGCCCGCCGCAATCAGGAAAGCCGAATTGAACGGCACGGAGAGCAAGCGCCCCGCCGCCCAGCCAAGGCACATCACGGCTGTGACGCCCACCGCGGTGTAAACAAAACTGGTCTTTCCCGTATGCAGGATAGCGGATGGATTCATTCCGAAGCCCAGACCTACCACGCTGATCTTCAGGGCGAGTTTGGACAGGCGGGATGTAATCTTCCGCCATGGATTCCAATTCATCAGCCCGATTGCGAGACCGAGACCCAAAGCGACAGGAGGAGAGCACCACACCAACGAAACAACGGCAGCGAGGACGAACAGGAGCTTCGAAGTCCGCAAGAAAGAATTGTCGGCTGCTTCGCGGTTCTGATCCAATCGTATTTCGTGATGCCCGATAAGCTAGTCTGATGGGCCCGGCACGGGCAGTGTGGAATAAGGCTGCCGGTATTGCCGTGCCAGGCGGAGAAAAGCGCCGGCGGCGCCCGCCGGTTCCGGTCCCAGAGGATAGATAAATTGAAATTCGCGAATGATTTTCAACCCTCGAACGGGGATAATTCGCAGCCGGCTGGCGCGCTCGGATCTGAGCGCCCAACGCGACACAAAACCAACACCTAAACCGGCTTCCGCGCCTGACTTGATGGCTTCGGTCGAATCGAGTTCCATAACGATGCATAGAAGGCGAAGGTCCACTCCAGCCTCGCGCAGCGCGTCTTCCACCACGCGTCGCGTACCCGAGCCTCGCTCACGCAACAGAAGCGGTTCAGCAGTAAGGTCTTCGGGCAACAGTGTGTCGCATTCTCCTGCCGCGAAAACGTGCGATTCCCCGGCGATTACGACGATTTCATCCGGAACAAACGTCTCCACTTTCACGTCGGTTGCGCCCGCAGGCCCTTCGATGAGGCCGAGGTCAATCCGTCGGGCGAGCATCTCCGCTACAATATCGGCAGTGTTTGCGCTTACGACCGAGAGATCGACGCGGGAATGCAATTGGCGAAATTCCGCCAACAATCCGGGCAGCACGTACTGCGCGATGGTAGTGGATGCGCCTACTCGCAAGCGCCCCAAACATTCTCCGGTCAGTGCACCGATTGAAGCCAGTGCCTGCTGCGCGAGACGTTGTGCTTCCAGCGCGAAGGTGAAGAGCCTCTCCCCCGCGGGCGTCAGACGGATGCCGCCGCTCGAGCGTTCGAAAAGGCGGACCGCCAGTTCCTCTTCGATCACTTTAATGTGCGAGGTCACAGCAGGCTGGCTCAGATGCAAGCGCTCAGCAGCCTGCGTGAAACTGAGGCATTCCGCAACGGTCCGGAAGACCGCTAGCCGAAAGCTTTCGATGGAGGAAGTCATCGCGGGCGGGCCTTTTCGGGTTGATGCCGCCCGCCGAGGTTTAGTCCAGGGGGTGAGCTAATGGGCCCGCGGTTGCCAAAATCCGGTTGTTGTGACATGTGATATATTGTAAGAGAGGAGTTAACTGAAACGGTGCAAAAGTGATGAAGCGACTGAAGATTCCTTCCAACCTCACCTCCCTCGCCTACAAGAGCATCAAGGAATATATTCTCGAAGGGCGGCTGGACGAGGATTCCCGTCTCACCGAGGAATTCCTGTCCGGACAACTCGGCATTAGCAAATCTCCGATTCGTGAGGCGCTCAACCGGCTCGAGGCAGAAGGTCTCATCCGTATCGAAGCGCGTCGGGGAGCCTATCTGCGGAGTTTCTCGGTGAAAGAGGTTGCGGACCTGTACGATCTTCGCGAAGCCCTGGAACTTCACGCGGTCCGAACCGGGCAGCTTTCACCCGAGCTTTTGAAAGAACTCCACCGGAGCGTCAAGCGACAGCGGGAATATCTGAAATCGAATGAGAAGAGTAAGTACATCGATGAAGATATGAGCTTTCACGCTGCGTTGGCGGGTACCACCGGGAATACGGCCCTCTGCGATGTGTTGGAGAACCTGCAGAATCAGATCTGGTTATTCCGGAGAAAGACCTACGACATTTCGAGCAGCACAGCGTCGGATTATCACGAAATGATTGTGGAAGCTCTGGAATCGGAAGACCGGATACGGGCCGAGCGCATCATGAGCGAGCACATCAGCGAAGTCCGCAAGAAGCTGGTGGATTTCCTTGTCCGCCAGGAACACGATGCGGCTGCCACGAAGCGCCCGCTGCCGATGACTCCGGTGGACGGCAGACAGGCCACGCGCCCACTGCAGAGGGTTTAAGAGTTCGGCCGTTACCACGGCGCCCGAACGGTAGTCCTGTGCCGCGGAGGGACTGCATTTGCTTGCCTCTCGTGATATGTGATATCTTGTCTAGCTGAAAATGCAGGTGTGCCCCTTTCCCTACGGCAAATCGCGTCTCTATCCCCGATGCCGGGGAGTTCTTCTTCAAGCTGGTTCCGCCCCGCCCGTTCCCGATGAGCGCCGCGCCGTGGAAGACGCGCTCGAAAACCCCATCGGCACGCCGGCTCTGCGCAGCATCGTTCACTCCGGCGAGCGCGTGGCGATTGTGGTCAATGACATCACGCGCCTCACCCGGACGGACCTTTTGCTTCCCCCCATTGTGGATGTTCTGAACCGCGCGGGTATTCCCGATCGCGACATCTTCATCGTTTTCGCGCTGGGCATTCACCGCGAACAGACGGACGAAGAGCGCCGCCTGATCGTCGGCGACGAGATCGCTTGCCGGATTCGCATGTTCGACCACATCTCGACTGACGATGCGAGCCTGGTCGAAATCGGCACGACGAGCTTCGGCAATCGCGTCGAGATCAACCGCGCTGTTTGGGAAGCCGACCGGATCATTCTGACCGGCGAGATCATCTACCATCTGATCGCCGGGTACAGCGGCGGCCGCAAGAGCCTCGTACCGGGCGTCGCGGGTTTTCGAACTACGACCTTCAATCACCGGATGATTTTCCATCCGAACTGCCGGTCCGGCGTTTTGGAAGGAAATCCAGCGCACGAAGATCTGGCGGAAGCCTGCCGGATGATCGATCCCGATTTTCTGGTCAACGTAGTGCTCAATCCGGAGGGCCGGCTGGTGCAAGTCGCGGCCGGTCACTATGAGCTTGCCCACCGTGAGGGTTGTCGTGCCGTGGACGCCATGCTGCGCGTCGAAATCGACGAGCCTTTCGACGTGATCATCGCTTCGGCCGGCGGTTTTCCGCTCGATATCGATCTGCGTCAGGCGCACAAGGGCCTGGAGAACGCCTGCCTTGGCCTGCGGCCGGGCGGCTCGATTCTCTTCTACGCGGAATGCCCGAACGGAGCCGGAATCAAGTCTTTCGAGGACTACATCTACAAGTATCAGGATGATCTCGAAATGAAAGCGGCGCTGGAGCGGGAATTCGTGGTCGGCGGCCACAAGGCGTACTGGATCGCGCGGCTCGGCCGGAAGTATGACGTTCATCTGGTTTCCGGGCTCGCTCCGGAATTCGTGGAGCGCTGCCATTTCCATCACGTGCCGCCTGCCGAACACGAACAGGCGGCCACGAAGCTGATTAAGGCTGCTGGTCCAAACGCAAAAATCGGTCTGCTGCCTTATGCCGGTTTCATGCTTCCCTCAGTTCGAACGACGCTCGAGGTAACCCAAGTATGAGTACGATGCCAGCGCTGGATAAATACGCTCTTTACATCGGCGGTGAGTGGATCGCGACGAAGGAATACGACACAGTGCGGCTTCCCTACGACGGAACGCCGATTGCACAAGCACCGCGGGCCGGGCGGGAATTGTTGGGCCGCGCCATCGCCGCTGCTCAGCAGGGCGCCGCGGCGATGGGAGCGCTCGCCAACTATGAACGCGCGGACTTGCTGCTACGCGTCGGCGATCTGCTGAATCGCGATGTGGAGGATTTCGCCCGAATCATCTGCGCGGAAACCGGCAAGCCCATCAAGGAAGCGCGTGGCGAAGCCAGCCGAAGCCGGCAGACGCTGATTGCGGCGGCACATGAAGCGCGCCAACTCCATGGGGAAGTTGTCCCGATGGACTTCGCTCCGATCGGTAAGGGGCGCATGGCAATTACGGTGCGCGAGCCGGTGGGCGTCATCGGTTCGATTACGCCGTTTAATGTGCCGCTGAATCTTGCGCTGCACAAAGTTGCCCCCGCCTGGGCCGGCGGAAACGCCGTAGTGCACAAACCATCGGAGAAGACGCCGCTGAGCGCGTTCCGGCTGGCGAGATTGTTCGAAGAAGCGGGCGTTCCCAAGGGCGCTTACAACGTCATCCATGGAGACGGCCCCGAACTGGGAATGGCGATCGTCGAAGACCCCGGCATCAACATGGTCACATTCACCGGGAGCGTTGCCATCGGGGCGCAGATTCGGGCATGCGCGGGGCTCAAAAAAGTGACCCTGGAGCTCGGGAACAACTCGGCGGTGATCCTGGAACCGGACGCGGACCTGAAAACGGCGGTCGCACGCACGGTTCAAGGCTCGTTTTCACATAGCGGACAAGTCTGCATCTCCGTGCAGCGCGTCTATGTGCATGAAGAGCTGCACGATTCTTTCCTCGAACAACTGAAGGCTGCCACGGAACAGCTCGTGGTGGGGCATCCATATGAGGCCGCGACCGACGTCTCCTCGCTGATCGACGAAAAGGCGGCGGTCCGCGTGAAGGAGTGGATCGACGAAGCTGTCCGTGGCGGCGCGCGAATCGTGACCGGCGGCGAGCGAAGGCACGCCACGGTCACCCCAACAATTCTGACATCCGTTCCCGCTGAGGCGAAGATTTCCTGCCAGGAAGTGTTCGGTCCGGTGGTTGCGGTGTATCCGTACCGCGCGCTTGATGAAGCAATCCATCAGGTCAATGCCACGCCATACGGATTGCAGGCTGGCATCTTCACCAACGACATCGGGCGCGCTTTTGGAGCCGCTCGCAAACTGCATTTCGGCGGAGTGCTGATCAATGACATTCCGATGTACCGGGCGGATCACATGCCCTATGGCGGGATCAAGAATTCCGGCTTGGGGCGCGAAGGCCCGCGCTATGCTGTCGAGGAGATGACTGAGGCGAAGATTGTCTGCTGGCGCGTCTGATTCTCCGCCCCGCGCATCATTGACCTGATCACTCGGATCTCAACTCGCGTTTGCGCAGCGATCCACCCATGTGCCCGGCATTCCGCAGCACCGCACTGCCATTTTGATCTATAAGCTGCGTGCGTGCGCCGCGAGTTTAAATTCGCTGCCGAAAATCGCGCCAGCTCCGGATCCGATTTCGATGACATCGTAAATTTTCGGCATTCTTCAGTGAGTTAGATCCGAAGATGAAAAAATAAGCCGTTCGTGTGCTCAACTGATATATTATATATAACATTATGCTGCAGATGCGCTCCTTCTATCTTGGAATCGCCCTTCTTCCTGTGCTTCTCGCACAGCAACCCGCCGAGCGGGCACCCGTCACGATGGCGATTGTCGGCGGCCAGGTGGTTGACGGAACGGGAGCTGGACCAATTACGGATGGGGTTGTGCTGATCGCGGGAAATCGCATTGCCGCCGTGGGGCACGCCGGCGCAGTCGCGATTCCAAAAGGAGTCAAAGTCGTGCAGGCCGGCGGTATGACGGTCATGCCGGGCCTGATCGACATGCACGTGCACCTCTGCCTGATCGGCCATGCCGATGAGGACCATTTTGTCCGAATCTATGCCGATCGGGAGGAGCGCGAGATTATCCCGGCGAGCGCGCGTCAATACCTGATGAACGGAATCACCACCGTCCGCGATACCGGCGGGCCGATCGAAATCGTCAAGGTCCGCGACCGGATCAATCGCGGGGAATTGGTGGGCGCACGGATGTTTGTCTGTGGTCCTCTTTTGCAGCGGCACCCCAATGACACGCTCAAAGGCTGGAGCTGGACCGTAATGGGCGCCGAAGACGGCCGGCAGAAAGTGCAGCAGTTGGTGGCAGCCGGTGTGGATTGGATCAAGGTGCACGACCAGAGCAGCTACTCCGATGAAGAGCTGACGGCCATCACGCAAGAGGCGGCAAAGGCGCATAAGCCCGTGGCGGGACACGGGTATTCGTCAGACGCCGAAGTTCTGCGCGCCATCAAATACCATTTCAAGACATTGGAACATCCGGGGCTTGGCGATCTCTTGGACTACAGCCCCGAAGTGATTCATAAGGTCATTGATACCGATACCTGTATTGACCCAACCTCCACACGCCGCACGATTTTCGAAGACGCGGAAAAGTTTCCCAGCCGGCTGCATGACCCGATTGCGGCTGAATATCTGCCGCCCGATCTTTACGCGGGCCTCGAAACTTCGCTGGCCGACTATCTGCACTTGCCGAACGCCGACCATGAGCGGCGATGGAGCAAGAACCTCGCCCAAAAAGTAGAGCCCTTCGTCAAAGCCGGCGCCTGCATCGTGGCGGGAACCGATAGCGGTGAGCCGGAGTTGATTCACGGCGCTTCCACTTGGTACGAGCTGCGCAATTTTGTCCGGTTCGGAATGACTCCGCTGGAGGCGATCACCGCGGCCACTTCACGGCCCGGCCACCTGCTGGCGCCGGATGTGGGCGCGCTACTGCCCGGTTACCACGCCGACGTCATCCTCGTAAAAGGAGATGTTCTGGCCGACATCAACCTGCTGCAAAACCCGGCGCATGTCATCAAGGATGGCGTTCAGTACAAGTGAAGCTGCCGGAGATCTGTTGCCATCGATCGCAATGAGAGCGCTTGTCTGGAAGGGGCCAGGAGATCTCGGAATCTCGGAGTGCGTTACTCCCGCTCCGCAACCGGGCCAAGTCCTCATTCGCAGTGTTGCGGTCGGCTTGTGTGGGACGGACGTGCACTTGTACGAGGGCGCTTTTGCGCCTGCTGTTCCGCCCTTAATCCTCGGGCATGAAGTGACCGGCATCGTCGCGAAGGCTGCTTCCGGGCGCGGCTCATCTTCGTTCAAGGAAGGCGACCGCGTGGTGGTGAACCCCAGCATCGGCTGCGGGCATTGCCGCTATTGTCTGGCTGAGCGCCCGCAGCATTGCCGCGATCGGAAAACGATCGGGCTCGCTGGATGGGACGGGGGACTCGCCGACTACTTCGTCGCGCCTGTGGAGAATGTGCATGGCATTCCGGACGCGGTCTCGTGGGCAGACGGCGCCTGCATGGATAGCTTGGCCAACGCGGTCCACGCGCTCGATCTGGTTCCGCGGCGATTGAGCGAGACCGTAGCCGTATTTGGCTGCGGCGCTTCCGGACTTTGCTTCATCCAACTCTGCCGGCTTCGCGGTGCTGCGCGCATTGTAGCCGTCGATGTTCAGGATCAGCGCCTCGACTGGGCCAGACGGTTCGGCGCTGATGATGTGGTCCATGCAGAACGCGAAAATGTGCCGGCGGCCATTCGGGAATTCACGGGCGGAATCGGTGCGGATCTCGTGATTGAAGCCTCGGGCGCGCTCACTGCGCCGCCCGCCTGCATTCGATCGGCTGCGAACGGAGGCCGCGTGCTGATCTTCGGCGTTTACGAAGGCTTGGTGGACGGAGTGGATTTCCAGGACCAGCACCGCCGCGAAATTACAATCTTCGGATCGTCTGGCGCGCCGAATACGTTCGCGCGCGCTGTGGAGTTGATTGCGAGCGGCCAGGCTCAACTCGCGCCGATGGTGACCCACCGCGTGTGTCTCGAAGAAGTGCCCGCGTTTCTGGCTGCAAAGCTCGTGCCGGAAGGGAATCCCAACCATTTGAAAAGCGTGGTGCGGATGACGGAGACGGTGGTATGACGGGTGCGCGCTTCATCGCGGAGACCTTGAAGGGCTACGGCGTCAGTCACGTTTTCTTCATGGAATCGATTCTGCGCTTGTCGCTCGTGGAGATGGAGGAGTTGGGAATCCGCCGCATTCTGACTCACTCGGAAGCCGCCGCTGCCTATATGGCGGATGGCTACGCCAGAGCTGGAGGGCGGCCGGGCGTCTGCATGGCGCAATCCGTGGGGGCGGCGAATCTCGCAGCGGGGCTGCAAGACGCGTATCTCGGGCGCTCTCCGGTGATCGCGATCACCGGACGGAAGCCGCCGTTGGCGCAGCATCGCAACGCGTACCAGGAGATTTCCCACGCTTCTCTGTTTGCTTCGGTGACGCGATACGCCGCCTCGGCCGCCGCAGCGGAACAGCTTCCCTTCCTGCTGCCGCAGGTTTTCCGCGAAGCAACGGCGGAAACGCCCCGGCCGGTGTATCTCGAAGTTGCCGGTTTGATGGGCGAGTTCATCGAACGCGCGGAAGCGCCGATGAAGGTTCATGTTGAGCGGCGCAACATGTGCTGCCCGGCGCATCGTCTGGCGCCGGAACCGGACCTTATCGAAGAAGCCTGCGAACGGCTCGCCAACTCCGCGCGTCCGGTGATCGTGGCGGGCCGCGGCGCGCGCGTATCCTCCGCTGCCGCGGAACTGAGGACGCTGGCCGAGGATTATTCCATTCCGGTGGCCTACGCGCTCGATGGAAAGAGTCTTCTGCCGGACACGCATCCGGCGTGCGTGGGCGTAGTGGGATCGTATTCGGCGAAGAGCGCGAACCGTGTGGTATCGGAGGCCGATCTGGTAGTGTTCGTGGGCTGCGATACCGGCGACCAGGCGACCTTCGACTGGCAAGTGCCTGGGCCAGGAACCGCTGTGATCCAGATCGATGCGGATTCGACAGAACCCGGCAGAAACTATCCTTCGGCGCTGCCCGTGCTCGGCGATCCGAAGCTGGCGCTTCGCGCGCTGATCGAAGCTCTTCCGCGCGCGGTCAACAGGCAGGCTTGGTTACACCACGTGCAGAGCATCGTCGAGGAGTGGAACCAGGAACTGGCGGAGCCGGCCGCTTCTGATGCCACACCTATCCGAGTGGAGCGGCTGTGCGCTGAAATCACGCGCCGTCTTCCGGCAGATGCTGTGCTGGTGTCGGACACCGGCTATTCCGGAATCTGGTCCGGCACCATGATCCGCATGACTAGTGAATCGCAGTTGTACCTGCGCTCTGCCGGCACGCTGGGTTGGGCATTTCCCGCCTCGCTGGGAGCAAAGTGCGCTCTGCCTTACCGGCCGGTGGTCTGCTTTACCGGCGATGGCGGTTTCTATTATCACCTCAGCGAACTGGAGACCGCGGCCCGTTGGCGGATTCCGACAGTAACGGTGGTCAACAACAACTCCGGGTTTGGACAATGCCTGATCCCAGTGGAGCGAGTCTATGGCTCCCGCGCCGGAAAACCCAGCGATCTGACCGGATTTTCGAAAGTGAATTTTGCCAGAATCGCCGAAGATCTCGGCTGCCGCGGCATTCGCGTGGAGCATCCTGACGAGATTGGGCCTGCGCTCGACACGGCGCTCGGAGCGAACGGTCCTACCGTGATTGACGTTGTCACAGACCCACGCCCTCGGGCTCCCGCGCCCTTGGCGCCTGGAGCGCGATGAGCCCGCTACAGGTGACGCCATGAACCAAATCGCGGTAACCGGGGCGGGACTCATGGGACACAGCCTGGCGATCGTCTTCGCCGTGGGTGGATGCGACGTGACGCTGTACGACGTCTCCGCCGCGGCGCTCACCGCCGCGCGAGGCCTGATTGCCTCCACGCTGGATGTGCTGTGCGAGGCTGGACTTTGCACACCGCAGCGAAAGACGGCGATTCTTGAACGGTCCATCGTGTTTACCACGGACCTGGAACAAGTCTCGGGTGCAGATCTGGTCATTGAGGCGATTCCGGAAAACAGCGATTTGAAGAGAGAGCTGTTTTCGAGGCTGCACCGGCTTCTGCCGGCGGAAACGGTGATCGCCAGCAACACGTCATTTCTGAACATTTTTGAATTGATGCCCGCGGAACGGCAGAAAAACGCCGTCATCGCGCATTGGTACAGCCCGCCGCACATCATCGACCTGGTCGAGATCGTGCCCGGTCCGGAAACATCGCCCGAAACGGTGACGCGGTTAAAGACGCTTCTGGAGTCACTGGGGAAGAAGCCGGTTGTGCTGGCGCGGTTTCTCAGCGGATACATCGCCAACCGCTTACAAGCCGCTCTGAATCTCGAAGTGTATTCGCTTCTGGACAGCGGCTATGCGACTGCCGAAGAAATCGACGCGGCGATTATCCACGGGCTGGCGCTGCGAATGCCGCTGCTGGGGCATCTCAAGAAGGCCGACTTCGCCGGGCTGCAGCTCGTTCAGCGAACGTTAGCCAATCGGACCTACACTCCACCGCCGGTTCGCGGGCACAGCGAAGTTCTGGATGAACTAGTGCGCCTGGGACACACCGGCGTCATGGCCGGACGCGGGTTTTATGATTATGGCGGCCGTCCGCCGGAGGAATTGTTTCGCGAGCGTGACCGCAAGCTGCTCGCGCTCAAAAAGCTATTGAGCGAAATCGGTGAGATCGGATAAGAAGGATATGCGAATGCACTGCAACGTAAGAATTGGATGGTTAGCCGTTCTGGCGCTCGGCGTTCTTGCTGTGACCGCCGGCGCACAGCCCCGTTACGATCTGCTGCTCAAGGGCGGACACGTGATCGACGCCAGGAACAATATCGACCGCGTCACGGATGTTGCTATTGCAAACGGCAAGATCGCGCGCGTGGCGGACAATATTCCGGCAGCCGAGGCCAAGCGCACGGTGAATGTGTCCGGCCTCTATGTGACGCCGGGCATCATCGACATTCACGTCCACGTATATGCGGGCACCGGAAGGGCGAATTCTTACGCTGGCGACTGGGGTCTCTACCCCGACGGCTTCACGTTCCGTAATGGCGTCACCACGGTATGCGACGCCGGAACATCCGGCTGGCGAAACTTTCCCGATTTCAAAGACCGCGTCATCGACCGGGCCAAAACCCGCGTGCTCGCCTGGGTCAACATCGAGGCGTACGGAATGGAGAATGCCGCGGTGCAGCAGGACCCGCGCAATATGGATGCGGACGCCGCAGCGCGCTGCGTGCGCGATTACCCAGAAATCATCATCGGAATCAAAACTGCCCACTACGCCGGGCCGGATTGGTCGGCGCTCGAAGGCGCCATCGCCGCGGGCACCATGGCGAACGTGCCGGTGATGGTCGACTACGGAGCTGGCCATCCCAAGCGCCCTTTCCCAGAAGCGCTGAAGAAAATGCGGCCCGGTGATATCTACACGCACTTCTACGGCAGGCCGCGGCCGCTGCTGGATGCCGAGGGCAACCTCCGGCCGGAGTTTGTGGAAGCGCGCCGGCGTGGCGTCCTGTTCGATGTGGGTCACGGCGAGGGCAGTTTCCTGTTCCGGCAAGCCGTTCCGGCGATCGCGAAAGGCTTTATCCCCGATTCCATCAGCACGGACCTGCACGCGGGCAACATGAACGGCGGGATGAAGAACATCCTCAACGTGATGTCGAAGCTTATGAACATCGGGATGTCTTTACAGGAGGTGGTCCGGCGCGCGACGCTGAATCCAGCGATGGAAATCAAGCGGCCGCAGTTAGGCAATCTGAGCGTGGGCTCCGACGCTGACGTAGCGGTCCTCCGCGTCCTGCAAGGAGACTTCGGATTCGTCGATGTCAATGGAGCCCGGATGTCCGGTTCGCAAAAGCTGGAAGCGGAGCTCACGGTGCACAATGGCCGCGTTGTGTGGGACCTCAACGGCCTCACACGCGACGACTGGCGTAAACTGCCGCGCGATTACGGTCTGCAGGGCGACGATTCGTGGGACGCAACCATGGCCCATGAAGGGCAGCCGGGGCGCTAGCGACTGGCGTATATGGGGAGCGTGGTAGGTCTGACGGCCGGTCACGCAGGATAGCGGGTCCGGGTCATGGAGAGGCCGGTCCCACGAGGCCGGCCTTTCCTGAGACGCACTATATAGTGACGGAATCAGATTTCCGCTTCGTTCTGCCACTCGAAAATGCGGTTCTTACGCAAGGACCGCTCCGCCGCCAGCGAGATATGGATCGCATCTTTGCCGACCTGTGCGCTGGCAAATACGGGGGTTCCCTCCATGATCGAGTGCGCGAATGCTTTGTGTTCGCGGTAGGTATCGACGTCGGGTGTCCGTGGTCTGGCGGCTCCCGCGACGGGTTCGGGCTTCTCGATACGTACGGGAATGCGTGTTGGCTGACCTTGAAATGGATGGATCACGATCACCTGGGCATCGCGCGTTCCTTCCAATTGCATTTCCGCTTTGGAGCCGATGAGGCGCATCACGCGCGCTTCAGGCAGGCCCCGCGAGAAAACGGTGTAGCCGAAGGTGAGCTGTGATCCGTTTTGAAACTCGACCAATAAACCAGCATGGTCAATGGTCTCGCGATTGAGAAGAACCTTGTTGCCGCCGGTGGCCTGAATCCGCACCGGGTCTGAATCGACGAGCCAGTGAATCACATCCAGCTCATGAATGCCGTCTTCGAGCAGCGAACTGCCAGCGGTCTTGGTAAGAAAGCGCCAGTTGATTTTCTTGCCAGTGGCGGGGTCGGTGTACTTCCAGGAAGCGGGATTCCAATCACCCCGGAACAGCGAACCGAAGACATAAGAGAGGTCGCCGATTTCGCCTTGTTGAATCAGTTCCCGCATCTTCGCGTATGCCTGGCTGTAGCGCATCTGCTGCCCTACTTGCAGCACGCGCTTGTTGCGGCTGGCGGCCTCGGTCATACGGTCCGCATCGGCGAGACTCAGTGCCATGGGCTTTTCCACGAGCACGTGCTTGCCGGCGTTGAGCGCCGCGATCGTGATTTCGGCGTGCACGTAGCTGGGCACGACCACCAGCACCGCATCAAGATTAGTCTCCTGGGCGAGCATCTCGCGGTAATCCGAATAACCCTTTGCGCCGGGGCAGAGGGTGAGTCCCTGTGCCAGGCTCTCGGGCGTGATATCACAGATCGCGGCGATTTCCACTTCCGGCACGTAGTCGCGCAGAATCGGAAGGTGGTTACCGCGCGACCGGTTTCCGGAGCCCACCACGCCATAGCGAAGTTTCTTTCCGGTCTCCGCGCCTCTTGCCATGGCTGCCCCGGAGAGCGCCGCCATTACAAAGGTCCGTCTATTCAGTGTTGGATTTGACATAGTGCCTCTCAAGAATCCGCCAGCGGCATTTGGCAATGCTTCTGGAGGAATGCAACATTGCGACGGGTTGCATCAAGCATCTGCTGGCGGTCTTTGTGCTGGGTCTCGAACACATACCACCCGTCGTATCCGATTTCGTTAAAAGTCTGGAAGGCCGCCGGCCAATTGATGGTCCCCGGCTCCTCGATAAGATGATTTTCGTTCTTCACGTGGACCTGGCAGATCCGGTCTTTTCCCAGCAAACGGATGCCGGGAATGGCGTCTTCTGCGTGGCCATAGTACGCCATATTGTGGACATCGTAATAGACCTTGATTACCGGGCTGCCTGCCATGTCAACGAATTTGCGATGATCCTGCGGACTCATCGAAGTTTCGATTCCCAGCACAACCCCGGCATCGGCAGCCTGGCTAGCCACACCCTGCAACAGCGCCACCATGGGCCCGTAAGATGCCTCGTTATTCATGTCGGGGTTGGCTTCCTTGTAGGCAGCGACCAGGACGACACTGGAGCCGAGCAACTCGGCGGCGCGGATAGCCTGCTGTAGGTCGCGCCGCGCTCCCGGCGATCGGATCGTGGCGCCTGTTTCCCAAATGCCCGCGAGCGAGGGGATCAGAAAGCCCCAGCGATTCGCTTCCTTTTTGTAGCGCCGCACGGCGTCAAGGTCATGCAGATCAGGTTTGCCCATTGCTGCCTGCAATTCCACGCCGAGGATGCCGGACATTTGGGACGCGACTTGAAAAATGTTGAAGTCGCCGATCATTCTCATGTTCGACGCGCGATGGCCGATCTTCAGCGGGACGCGTTGAGCCGGGCTAGTCTGCGCGCGGGCAAGGCCTGCGCCCGCTGCCACTGCTCCGGCAGCGCCCAGCCATGCCCGCCGCGAGAAGCCGGCCGATTCAGACATTTCGTTTTCGCACCTCTTCGGCGAGATGGGTGCCGTTGCGCATCGCCAAAGTAAGAATGGTCAGCGTGGGGTTGGTGACTCCGCTCGTGCAGTGCAGGGAGCCGTCGGCGATGATCAGGTTCGGCACATCATGTGTCTGGCCCCAACGGTTCGTCACGAAGCGCTTTGGATCGTCACCCATCCGGCAGGTGCCCTGCTCGTGAATCTGGCCGCCGGGAATCCAGGGCGATGCAGAATAGGAAAGTACTTTGCCACCGGCGGCTTCGATCAGTTCAATGCCGCGCCGTACCGAATCCCGCACAAATCCTTCCTGATTCGCTTCCTGTTTCAGATGAATGCGGACTGCGGGAATGCCCCAGGAGTCCTTTACGTTTGGATCGAGATCGACGTAGTGATTTGGGTTCTCGAGGCCACAGCCCGCGCCGGTCACGAAAACATTCGATCCCCATTCCTCTTTGGCCTGCTTCTTCATCAGGCCGCCGAAGCGCGCGGCTTCCGTGCCTCGCGGAGCACCACCGCCCATGGGGAAGTCACCGCCGGCATACATGATGTACCGGCGCATAAAGTCCTTCGAGCGCGTCTTCTCATCCGTGTTCGTATAGGGATGCAGCATCACTTCATCCTGATAGCTGTCTTCATTGAGAACGGCACGGCCTTCAAACTGCGGCAGGTAGCCGCTGACCGAAGAAACGGTATCTTCTACCAGGTTGCGTCCCACCTGCCCGCTCGAGTTCGCGAGGCCATTCGGAAACATTCCGGACTTGGATGCCAACAGGAGCCGCGCTGTTTCAATGGCGCTCGCGGAGACCACCACATATCTTCCGCGTACTGCATTCTCGCGGAATGTGTAGCGATCCACGTAGACTACGCCGGATGCTCGCCCCGCGCTGTCGAGTGTTATCTCGCGAACGATGGCGTTCGTGAACATCGTCATTCGGCCCGTGGACGCAGCCGCGGGCAGCAGTGTCCCGACAGTCGTGAATTTTGCGCCCGGATCGCAGCCCGTTCCACACCGGCCGCAATAATGGCAGGCTCTGCGGCCGTTGATCTCGCGCGTGATGATAGCCCGCGGGCCCTGCGTCGCCGTATAGCCAAGTTTCCGCGCGAATTTTCGCATCACCGCGGTGCCGCAAACGGCATTCGGTGCGGGTTGGAATTCGCCGCTGGGCGTCGCCGTCATCTTGTCGGCGCGCTCTCCACTTACGCCGACGAGAAGCTCGGTTTTGGAGTACCACGGCTCGATCTCGTCGTAGGAAATCGGCCAATCAATGCCGTAGCCATCGTAACTGTAAGGCTTCCACTCGATCGGTCCCCAGCGCAAAGCGCCCGCGGACCAGCAATTGGTCTTGCCGCCGATGGCGCGCACTCTCACCCAGCGGTACGGCAGGTCTTCCGGAAACGTGTATTTCCAGTCGCGCCGCTTCACCCAGAAGTGCTCATTGTAGTAGTTACGGTGAGCGCTTCCATCGAACAGAGTCGTCCGCTCCTGCTCCCCCTGTCCCACTGCGAATGTTTTTGTTTTCAGTTGGACCGCGTATTCCGGATCGCTTTGATGGACGTTGCGATACGGCAGTTCCCAGGGCCACTGATGATGCCGGATATCGTGATCGATATTGTGACCGCCGGCTTCCACCACCGCCACGCGAGCGCCTGCTTGCGTCAGCGTATAGGCCATCATGCTGCCGCCGGCGCCGGATCCGACAATTACCACATCAAATAAATCGGGCATAGGATTAGCTTCCTTTGCGTACTTCCTCGGCCAAGTGATCCATGTTGCGCATCGTCATGGTGAGAATGGTCAGCGTCGGGTTGGTGATGCCGCTCGTGCAGTGAATCGACCCGTCCGCCAGAATCAGATTTCGAACATCGTGCGTTTGACCCCAGCGATTGGTGACGAACTTTTTCGGGTCATCTCCCATGCGGCACGTCCCCTGTTCATGAATGTTGGCGCCGGGAACCGAAGGCGCGGACGAATAGGAGTTCACTTTTCCGCCAGCCGCCTCGATCAGCTCAACGCCGCGGCGTGCGATGTCGCGGATCATGGCTTCCTGATTCGGACCGTGCTTCAGGTGAATGCGAGCCGCGGGAATGCCCCAAGCGTCCTTTACGTCGGGATCGACGTCCATGTAGTTATTCGGATTCTCGAGGCCGCCGCCGGCGCCGGTAACACTCACTCCCCCTCCATAAAGCCGGCGCGCGGAGCTCTTTACGTCGGGACCGAAGAGGGCGTCTGCGGCCGGGCCGCCGCCCATTGCGAAGTGACCGGTGAACCGGAGCACGTAGCGCCGCATGAAATCTTTGCTACGGCTTTTCTCGTCCACATTCGCGAACGGATGAATCAGCATGGTGCCCTGATAACCGTCTTCGTTTGTTACGGGGCGTCCTTCCAGTTGAGGGAGTTCTCCGGAGACCGAGCCGGCCATGTCCTCCACGAGGTTCCTGCCAACCTGGCCACTGGAATTCGCTAACCCGTTTGGGAAGAGATTGGATTTCGAATTGAGCAGAATGCGCGACGTTTCGATGGCGCTGGCGGAGAGCACGACATACCGGCCGCGAACGACGTTGTCCTTAAAGGTGTAGCGATCCACATAGGAAACGCCTGATGCAAGTCCCTGGCCGTCAACCAATACTTCGCGAACAATGGCGTTCGAGATCATCGTCAGCCGCCCAGTGGCGCGTGCCACCGGCAGCAACGCACTGACCGAAGTGAACTTGGCGCCGACGTCGCAGCCTTGGCCGCAACGGCCGCAATTGTGGCACTTCGGCCTGCCGTTGTGGTCCTGGGTAATAATGGCGTACGGTTCGTGGACCGGTAAGTATCCTTGCCGCACGGCAAAGCCCCGCATGATGGCGTGCGCGCAGGTCATTCCCTGCGGTTTCATGTACTCGCCCGAAGGAGTTGCGGTGATTCGGTCGATTTTGTCCCCGCTCACGCCAATGAGGCGCTCGGTCTTGGAGTACCACGGCGCCATCTCGTCATACGAAATTGGCCAATCGATGCCGTAGCCGTCGTAGCTATAGGGCTTCCATTCCACGGGTCCCCAACGCAGCGCGCCGGCATCCCAACAGTTCGTTTTGCCGCCAATCGAACGGACACGAACCCAGCGGTAGGGTGAACCTTCCGGCCAGGTATATCGCCAGTCGCGCATCTTCACGAAGAAGTGATCGTTGTAATAATTGCGGTGCGCGCTTCCATCGAAAGTGATGACTTCATCGACGTCGCCTCTGGCGCCGATGTGGCGCTTGGTGACGAGATTGACCTGAACCGGGTCCTGCTGGTAGACGTTGCGGTAGCGCATTTCCCAGGGCCACTGATGGTGGCGAAGGTCGCGGTCTATGTTATGCCCGCCGGCTTCCACAACGGCGACTTTCGCCCCGGCCTGGGTCAACATATATGCGGCCATGCCGCCTCCGGCCCCGGAGCCCACGATCACGACGTCATACATTTCTGGCATCTTTTTCCGATCTCCGTCGTCAGAGTCCCGCGCTGATTGTTCCTTCTTCGACTCGCTTGATATCCACGTTCCGGAATTCCACCGTGGCCTGCGGTCCTACACGGAAGGCAATGCGCCCGCCACGGCTGCGAGCGGTGTGGACGTCAGCTTCTTTTTCCAAATTGAGGTAAGTGACCAGGTGATCGCCGGCCACATAAATGCGTCCCTGGTTCCACTGCTTCGGGCGATAGATGCGCTCCAGATTGTAGTTCAACATGAACGCGCGCGCGACTCCGGTAATCGAGGAGGGCGGGTCGACCGCATCGCCATCTACAACGTGAAATTCATAGCCGGTTCCGAATATGGATCCAGCCGGCGCGTCCGCCCCATCCTGAGGTATCCGGAACGCCAAGCCTCCATCGCCCGTGGAGGTTACCCGGAAATCGAAGCTGAGGACGAAATCCGTGAAGCTTTGTTTGGTGATCAACCAGCCGTTTTCGTGATTGCCCGTACCGCGCAACACGCCGTCCTGGAGCGTCCAGACTGAGGTCCCGGCAGAAGAGCGGTCGAGCCCGCCCAGCGGCGTTTTGGTGTCGAGCAGGGCAGTAGTTTCTCCTGGGGCTTGCACGAGTTTCTCTTCGAGAAGCTGATATTCGCGCGGGGCTTCCGGCAGTTCCTGAATTTCAATATCTTTCCATCGGACTTCGAGAAGGTCGCGGCCGCCGTGCAAGTGCAGCCCGATCGCGCCTTTGTACGAACGGCGGGAATGCGTCTCCGTCATTTTGCGGCCATCGAGAAACGTGGTGATGTGGTCTCCGATGCATCTCACTTCCACGGACGTCCACTTATCGGCTGGAAGCAATTGCAGATAGGCGCTGGCGGCATACCAGATGGTGGCGTTTCCGTTTTCCGCGCGGTCCCCCTGCGCGAGCTTGACTTCAAAGCCACTGAGCGCGGGACGTGTGATCTCCGCGTGCCCGGGATCGCGAATCAGAATACCGGTATTAAACGTATCTTTGCCCGGCTTGAATTTTAGCCGAAGAATGAAATCGCCGTAGTCTTGTCTCGTGACCAACCAGCCTCCGCCCCAATTATTGGGCTGGCGGCGCATCACGATCGCTCCGTCTTCCACGGTCCATTGGCCCGTGTTCACCACCTCCCAGCCGTCCAGATTCTGTCCGTTGAACAGCTTCTTCCACGCTCCTGAGGCGACTGATTTCGGTGCTCCGCGCGCGCTCTGGGCCTGGAACGTCCAAAGAGCAACGGTGAGCGCAACAGCGGCGGTGGGAAGCACGCGGCGAAGGAAATGAGTCGTCATCGTGTTGAGCTGTCCGACAGAAACTCCGCTTCAGGATAGGTTGAGCGGTGCCTCCTGTCAAGCAAAAATGGTATCTGAGATATCATCTCGCTATCTCCTTTGACTTCGCCATCTCCTTCGTTTTCAAGCAGTCACGAGAAATCGTATAGGTAACGTTCGGATCAACTGAGAGATCTCGGATACCTTCCCGGCGGCCCGATTGGTCCGCGACGCAGACGGGCCGTGAGAAGGCCACTCGGCACCGGCTGTCTGACCGGATGACGCCCAAACCCGGAAACGTGATCCAGCAACTCGCAGGTGAGATGTCGCTGAGATACAGGTCCTTATCGGCGAACACGGAGCGAACCGTGTCCAGCCATTGCTCCAGTTTCGCTTCGGGGAAATCGCTGGCGTCAGTGTAGAGCAAGCCGGTGGGGCGTTGGATGAAGTGAATTTCGCTCTGCACCGCCATCGGATCGAACCCCTTTGCGCCATATACCAATGGTCCAGCCGAGTATGGCGCTTCATTAGCCTCAAACGAATTGTCGAGGTCCTTGCGGACCTTCACGCCGGTACGATTCTCCTCATCGCCTGCCCATGAGAAATACATTCGCTCGCGCATCGTCCAATCCGCCTCGCCCAATGAATCGAAGTATTGATTCGCCAGCACGCCAAGCGTCGCCTTCGGATTCTCCTCGCGGATGGCGGTCTTAATTTCATGCAAAAGCAGCCATCGTGCATAGGCGAGGGAGTGTTGCGCTCCAGGAACATTGCCGCCGATGTTGCCGGCTGTATCGTTCCAGAAAGGATAGCCATCGAGGAAAATTCCATCGAAACCGGCACGTACTGCCATCCGTGCGTTGTTCACGAAACGGGCGAGAACCTCCGGCCTCCGGATATCGCCGAGCAGCCAGTTACCGCTGGGTCGTGGAGCGGTGTAGAGTTGCCCATTCTTATCCTGCATGCCGATCTGCCGCTGGATCGCCGGAGTGACTTGTGGAGAGAAGCGCCGTAATGCGCCCATGTATTGGTAGTGGATGGCCTTCATCCCGTGACGATGCAGGATCTCGGGAATCCATGAGGGCGCTTCCACTTCGCGCACAATGATGTATTGGTAGACGCCCTGTAACTTGCGGCCCACCAGTTCGTAACCGGAATGTGAGAGCGGCTCACTCGCCCATTCCCGGTAGGCGGGCTGCGTCATCGAGCCCTGGATGACCTCGTGTTTACCGAACCGCGAACGGTTGGCGGTCGCCAGATCCGGATAAATCTGAACGGTGAGAACGCGCTTGTCACCGCGGCGCAGTTTCAGGTCCGCTGTTGCCCGGTCGCCACCGTCGTTAAAGAACCGATGCGCCAATAGGAGAGCGCGCAGGGTTTTGCCGTTTCCGCAGGGCTCCAGCGTGATCGAGAAGAGTTCATGCGTATCGGCAATGTAGAGTTTGCCGCCCGTCTTGAGACCCGGCATGACCAATCGCGGCCGCGAGTTCAAGACATTCCCGTTTTTCGGGGCGTGCCAGGTCCAGTCATACGGATAGCGCAGAGTCAGAGGCTCATGGAGAGTGGAACAGGTATAGCTCGGCATGCCGGGCGCGAGCAGAGAGATCTCTGCCGCGGAAAGCGCGATCCCGAAGCGATACGTGCCGTCACGATCGGCGGCAAACGAAGCAGCAATTTCCGACGGCTCTGTTTTCAGCCGGACCGCCAAAGGCTTCACTTCGCGTCCATCGATGGCCAGGTAGGATGTGGTGCTTTGGGCTAAGGCAACCGATGCCGCGGCGACGAACATCAGGGCCGTCACCCCGGCCCGCCGCGGGAAACGAGACAAAAAGGGCGTGTACATGTGATATACAAGATATCAAATTCTTCTTGACCCGTATAGCTCTGTCCGATAAAATCGGTCGCATTATCGATGAAATTCACCCGATGGTGCCACTTCGCTGTGCCAGCGGCTGCGCTGCTCGCGTTCCTTTCGCTCTCTGCTCAAACCGCGCCACCGGCTGCCGCGGCGAAAGGCACGCTGGCGATTGTTGGTGGGCAGGTTATCGATGGAACCGGCGCTCCGCCGATTTCCGACGGCGTAGTCCTAATCGCTGGTGATCGGATCGCCGCAGTGGGTCGCGCCGGTGCAGTCGAGATTCCTCGCGATGCCAAAGTTGTGCAAGCCGGCGGAATGACCGTGATGCCCGGATTGATCGACATGCACGTCCACCTGGGACTGATCGGCTCGGCGGACGGCGGCAAATTCGTACAGCCGCACCTCGATCGGGAGGAGCGCGAGATTATGCCGGCCGGCGCGCGGCAGTATCTGATGAACGGTGTCACGACCGTGCGGGATGTCGGCTCGCCGCTTTCGATTGTGAAAGTACGCGACCGGATCAACCGCGGCGAGTTGACGGGCGCTCGCTTGTTCGTCTCCGGGCCACTCCTGCAAAAGCATCATAGCGAGCAAATGCTGGGCTGGAGTTGGGAAATCGTGAGTGCTTTGGACGGCAGGTTGAAGGTAAGAGAATTGGCTGCCTCGGGTGTCGATTGGATCAAGATCCACGACCAGCAGGACTTCGCCGAGGACGAAGTGCAAGCCATCACGGACGAGGCGCATCGTGCCGGCAAGCCAGTGGCGGGCCATGGCTACCAGAACGACGCGGAGATTCTGCGAGCCCTCAAGTATCACTTCACTACGTTGGAGCACACCGGCATCGGCCGCTCATATGATTACTCGCCGGAGACGATTCGCACGATCATCGGTCGAGACGCGTGTCTCGACCCCACGCTGGCCGTTCGAATGATGTTCTTCGAGACCGAGAAGTTCCCGGCGCGGCGGAACGACCTCATCGCTGCCGAGAGCCTGCCGCCGGATCTTTATCAATACCTAAACAAATCGCTGATGGATTATGAGTACCTGGCCTCAGCGGATGTCGATCGCAGGTGGGCCAAGAATATTGGGCGCAAACTGGAAGCACTAGTGCGCGGAGGCGCTTGCATCGTCATTGGCACCGATAGCGGAGAGCCAGGCCTGATTCACGGCTCCAGCACTTGGTACGAACTGAAATACATGATGGAGATGGGCATGACTCCTCTCGAAGCAATTTCGGCTGCGACCTCGCGCCCGGGCCGACAGCTTGCGCCGGACATCGGTTCGTTGCAGCCGGGATTCCGGGCCGACGTGATCCTGGTGAAGGGCGACGTTCTGGCCGACATCGGATTGCTTCAGAACGTGACGCACGTTTTTAAGGACGGAGTGCAATATCGGTAGCGCGAGACGCGCAAGGATACGGACATGACTCGCAGAGAATGGATTGCAAGATCGTTGGCACTGTTGCCGGCGGCTCGTATGATTCCAGGGGCATGGAGCCAGACCGGTTCCACATCGCTGAAGGCCGGCATTGCCGAGACAACAATCACGCCGGATTGGCCTACGCCGCTGTGGGGCTACGGCGGGCGACCGCCATTCTCTGACGGAATATTGGACGACATCTTTGCCAAGGCGATTCTCTTGGATTGCGGAAAGCGCTTCCTGATCATCACGATGGATGTGGGCGCTATTGGATTCCCGCTCTACCGCCGGATTGCACGGAGAATCCACGAGACGATCAAGATCGACGAAGACGCGATCATGATTCAATGCACGCACGATCATTCAGCGCCGGCGAACATTGACGTCACTGGCACGGATGCGGATCTGCGCTTTCATGAACTGCTCCTGAGCAAGTTGGTATACCTTGCATCGGAGACGCAGCGGAACCTCGCTCCCGCCACGCTTTCCTTTGGGCAAACGGAATCGCACATCGCCCGCAATCGGCGCGTCGGAGCGAAAACGAGCACGTGGGACAGAGATTCCGGACCGATTGAGAGTGCGTTCAGCGTAGTGCTCATTCAATCGCCCGAAGGCCGGAATCGCGGTGTAATTGTGAACTACCCTACGCATCCGGTAACGCTTCGCGATGACAACAACAAGATCTCAGCGGATTTTCCGGGAGTTCTCTACAAAGAGTTGGGGCGATCTCTCAACTGCCCCGTCATGTACATGCAGGGTACCTGCGGCGACATGATTCCCAAGATTTTCGGCACGACGCGGGAGATGGAAGAATACGGGCGCAAGATGGCGGAAGAAGCGCAGCGCGCGCTCGCTGCCGCAAAACCGCTGTCCGCGGACTCGCTCGACTTCCGTACGCAGCGCGTGGTGGTGACCTTTGTTTCGCCTTATACGCTCGATGACTTTCGGGCGCGCTACGCCACCTTCTTCAAGGGACAGGAAGAGAAGGAACTTTGGGCGGAGCACCTGCTCCGCTTCCTCGAAGACGGCGGCGACGTCCGCCAAAGCCGCGATACTCTGGTTGCGGCTTTGCGGATCGGCGATCTGGCGCTCGCCATCCTTCCTGGTGAGATTCTGCATCTCACCGCGACCTTGATCCGGCAGCAGTTTCCGGGCCGAAAACTCATGATTGCGGCTTACTCCAACGATACTTCGGTCGGCTATCTGCCGAATGCCGACGAATTCCCCAAAGGCGGCTATGAAGTAGAGAGTGCCTGGCAGTATTACGGCACCTTCCGCACGACTCCCCAGATGGAAAAGGACGTCCGCGAAACCGCTATTGGTTTGCTTCACGGCTTGGTCGGTTAGCGCCCGCTACCGTGGTCTTGACGTTCCGCTTGCTCTAAAGGCGGAGTCGTCGCCAGGATCAAGGAAACAAGCCGAGTGATTGTCCTGCTCCCCGCGTGCGTCAAACTGTCGCTGATGGAAAAGCCGCTTGATGACGGTAGCCTGCTGCAGAGACCGGTCTGCGCCACACTCGCAGCGGAAAAGATATTCACCAAACGGGCGTCACTCCGCTGCTCTCTCTCCGGCCCGTTGGCGCTCCGGGAGGAAAGAGGAATGCCGGCTCTTATTGTGTGCCGCCATTTGTTGCTTTGATATACCTCGTGAAGGTCTCCAGCGTGCCGATATATAACATTTCGTAACCGTCCTCCCGGATCACCCACCAATGCGTCAAATCCAGTTCTTCATCGTCGTTCGGCATGACGACCCTTCTATACTGGCCGGCGAGTGCTCTGAGCTGATCGTCTGTCTCGATGATCCCTTCCTTCACGATTTCCATCATCGCCTCTACTACGATATCGCCTTATACCGGATGACCGCGGAAGAACGAGACAATCGATCGAACTGTTTGCCCGGTTCCGGGATACTAGACCGAGTAGATCATTCCCAGAATTTGCTCGGCCGCGCGCTGTCCTTCGCGTATAGCGAATACGTGGCTGTGCGCGCCGCCCAGATCGGTATTCGCGAAGGCGATTCGTCCAAAGGGCTTGGCGCGGAGGAGATCGCGTGGAGCGGCCTTGCCGTCTTTGCCGAAAAAGAATCCCGGCTGCGGCGCAAGCAGCGCGTGGCCCCAGCGATTGAGCACGATGGCGGCGATATCGCGGCGAGCGTCGAATCCAGAGCGGGAGAAACACGCGGTCAGTGTTTCGCGGATCTGACGCTCGTATGTTTGAAACGAATTCGACAGCAAGTCCATCCGCCCCCTCGTTGCTTGTGTGGCGATGGGAAGCCCGGGATAAATCAGAGGATGGTCCAAAGTAAGGACCGCGGGAGAATCCGGTCCGATAGTATTCGAATCAGCGCCGTAGGTGACCGCTTTGAGGACAGATGTGCCGGTGCCAAAACCTTCGAACCATGAGCCACCAGAGATTCCCAGCCGGTAAAGGAATCTCCAATTCGTCACCGCGACGTTGGCGCGCAGAAAGGCAGCATAGTAAAACTGGTCATAAGCTTCACGCAGTTCGCTGGGCAAATCCCGCACCACATGTTTAGTCACCCAACCGCCCCCGGCCATGATTGCCGAGCGCGCGCGAAGCCGGTACAGTTTTCCCTCACGTGCGTAGGTGACGCTGACGTAGTTCGCTTTATAGGGAATGCCGCCTTCGTGTTCCACGCGTACAACCGTGGAGCCTAAGCGAATCCTGGTGGAATGGTCAGGACGATCGAGCGCGGCGAATTGGACCGGATTGCGGCAGACATCGCGTAGACCCGTTCCGCCGGCGATCGCATCGGGAATCAGTGTCTTGACGATGTGCCGCGCCAGAGCGCTCAATCCGCCAGCGGCTTGCTGGAGACCGGTCTCCGTGCTGAAATCCTTGGCGGGAAGCCAGACGTATTGCGTGAACGCAGAGACCGCGTCCGCACCCAGGCCGACGCCGCCCGCCACGCCAGGCGAAACATAAGTTCGTACCGATTCGCGGCTGACTGCCTTTTCGCTAACCATATAGTCCTCGAGCGTCATGCTATCGAGGCGGCGTGAGAACTCGTCTCCGCGATATTTCAAAGGCTGGCTGGGCGGCGCGCCAGTGATGGAGCTCTTTTGCCAGAGCTTCAACAAGTCACTGCGTGTCTCTTCGGGCAGCGGCGCTCCTTCGAATTTTTTCCCCAAAGGATCCACCAGCCACTGCCCGGGTTTACGGCCGTATTTTTCGCCGAAATACATTCCCCACGTGGGCGGCTTCGCCGCTTCGAGCGCATATACCGTGCGGCTCATCGGCATTTCGGGCGAGGAGCCGCCCCATGTTTGATACTGGAATTCCCAGTAGTTGAATCCAACGGCTCGGTAGAAACGGTCCACCACGCCGTCAGGGAAGGGAATTGGGAATTGAACCGGACCTTGTGGCGCCATCAGCCTTTGGCCGCCGACATCAAATTCGTTCCGCCGGGCCGCGCCTCCGAAGATCGGATGGTTTTCCAACAGCAGACAGCTCCGCTTTTTCGACGTTAGCGGATCGTGGGTGAGGAACAGCGCCGCAGCCATTCCGCTGATTCCGCCGCCGACAATCACGCAATCGAAGATCTCGCCGGTATCCACTACGTTTGCGGCCGGCTTGTTATAGACTCCATCGCGGATGGTGTGCGCGGAATTCATGACGGTCCATGGGTTGCCGTGCGCCACGCTGTAATCCCCGACGCCGCCGGGTCCGTCCCAAGCGCCGCCTTCGGGTGCCTGTTGCGCTAACAATTGAGCCGGCGCGAACGGTCCCAACAGAGCGCTGCCCGAGCCGATCAAAGCAGCGTTCAGGAAGTCTCTTCGGTCGATTCCGCGATCTTTCAGCCCGAGTTTGTCATCCGCCATGCCAGCCGGACAACGTTGGTGATTGTCCTTATCGTTCGACATGAAGTTAGCCTGTACGCCGGCTCGCAGCCGGCAGCGCCGGGGGAATGCCCGGATAGTTCGGCGAATAAAGCTGGCGGTTCGGGCGAGGAACCAGTTTGCCGTCCCGGACCCAATCCGGCCCTCGTTCTGCCAGGTGTTCCACCATCCGTTTCCGCCACACTGCTATCTCCGGAGTGCCGGACAGAGCATTCAATTCGTGCGGATCTTTCTCCAGGTCGAAAAACTGCTCTGTTCCGGTGCGCGCGTGGAAGACGTATTTCCGTTTGCCATCGGTCAATACGTTCCAATGGTTGTCAGGGCTGTAGCACACGTCGTGCTCCAGGTCGATCCATTCACGCCAATCGCCCCCGGTCCGCAGGAGGCTTTTTCCGTCAACGCCCCGCGGCACCGCCACCCCGGCCGCATCCAGGAATGTGGGTAGAACATCTCGCAGTTCTACGGGCTTGGTGACAGCTTGGCCCGCGGACAGCCGCTCCGGCCAATGCATCAGCATCGGGATATGCGCCGAGGGCTCGTATGCGTAGCTCTTTCGCCATAAATACTGATCGCCCAGCATATCGCCGTGATCGGCGGTGAACAGGATCAGTGTGCGATTCAGCCAGCCGCGGCTTTCCAGTACTTCCGTAATTCGGCCGATCTGTTCATCAACGAAGCTGACCGAGCCGTAATATCCCCGGCGCGCGCTCTGCACGGCTTCCGGCCCGAGGTCGCCGTGCCAGAGATCGGTTTGGTCGCTCGAGCGAGGACGGAACTTTTCCGCCCATGCCCCTGCGACGGCCGGCAGAAGCGGGCGGTTGTAGCGATCCCACCAGCGCTGGGGCGGATCGTAGGGACTATGCGGGCGCTCGAAGGAGACCTTCAGAAAAAACGGCTGCTGCTCGCGATACTCGCGTAAAAACTGTACGGCCGTGTCACCGATCCATGCAGTCGGATGGAGGCGCTCCGGTAGGGCGTAGGGCTTGGCTTCACAACTGTTCCACCCGATGCCGGTTGCGTCGGGATTGTCCTCGGGCCGTTCGGACCAGAACCAGGAGCGGTAATCGCTTCGAAACTCCGGCGTCTCCGCGCGCCCGGATTCATCCAGAATCGTGCGCTCGAAACCGTGCAGCGCGCGCTGCGGATGCCAGTGCATTTTCCCGATACCCAGCGTGTAATAGCCCGCTGCACTCAATAAGCGCGGCATCTCTACCGGATATCGCTCTGCCACCCCGCCGTACCCGAGCATGCCGTGATGCCAGGGCGACATCCCTGTGAGCAGGGCAGCGCGCGCGGGAGTGCAAGTCGGTGTAGACGAATAGGCCGCACGAAAGTTCACGCCGCCTCGCGCCAGGCGATCGAGATAGGGAGTCTGGATCTCCCGGTTACCGGCAGCGCCGAGGCAATCACCGCGATACTGATCAGCCATCAAAAGAATAATGTGCGGGCGTGTTTGGGCGAGTAACGGTACGGCCATCGCGGCGCTCGCAGCAGTCTTGAGGAACCCCCTGCGGCTGACTCGTGGCATGTTGATATGTAGTATATCGAAGTAGCGCGAGGAATCCACCCGTTTCCACGGCTCGTTTGGGGATGCGCGTACAGGTCTAGATGCCAGGATCAATTCTGATATATGATATATTCTCACAGAGATCCGTATGCCCCAAGCGCACACCGCAGCCACTCCCGCTATCCTTGGCGGAACACCCGTTCACTCGGGCAAATGGCCCGCTTGGCCGCCGCCCCTGCCGGCAGCCGAAGAACACATCGATGGTGTTTTGCAGACGCGGACCTGGGTCCGTCAAAGCGGCCATTACACCATCGACTTCGAAAAGGCATTCGCAGCGAAGTTGGGTGTCCGCCAGGCATTGACGGTATGCAGCGGAACCGCCGCCCTCAACTGCATGATGCACGGCTTCGAAATCGGCCCCGGCGATGAAGTGCTGGTCACGCCGTACACGTTTCATAGCGGCGCCACAATCCCGCTGATGAACTACGCACTGCCGATCTTTGTCGACATCGATGCCGATTCGCTGCAGATGGACCCCGCCGCCATTTCCGAGCGCGTCGGACCAAACACGCGCGCCATGGTGGTGTGTCACTGGGGCGGGCAAGCGGCGGATATGGATGGCATCATGGCGGCCGCACAAAAACACAACATCGCGGTCGGCGAAGATGCCTATCAGGCTCTTTTTGGAACCTGGCATGGGCGGCAGCTCGGCTCCATCGGCGACATCGGCGTGATTGGCCACCACGAAAATGAAATCCTGACCTGCGGCGAAGGAGCCACCCTGATCAGCAATAACGAAGCGCTGATATCTCTCTGCTACACGTGGCATGATTTCGGCCGCGACTGGGAACCGGGGACGCATCGTATCGCGACGCGAGCGCCCTGGGCACATATCGGCCGCAACATGAAGGTCATGGATGTACACGGCGCGGTGTTGCTGGCGAATCTGCAGCGCGTGGAGGAGTGGGGGAAACAGCGCCGGGCGAACGCGCGCCGCCTCCGGCAATTACTCGCGGAAATACCGGGAATCACGATGCAAAAAGAGTACGCCGGTCAGGAGCAGGGCGGCTATTCCCAACTGATCTTTCACTATGACCGCCGGCACTTCAACGATCTGCCCCGTGAAGAATTCTTGCGGGCGGTGAGGGCAGAAGGAGTTCCACTCGGGTCCTTCCCGGGGCGGCCGGTCAGCCGTGAGCCGTACCTCGAGGCGAAGCTATCCTCGCCGCGCTTCCAGAAGCTGTACTCGCAGGCGCAACTGAAGCGCGTACGCGATTCCTTTGAATGCCCGCGTGCAGACCGGGCGTGCGAAACCGCCGTGAATTTGCAGGGGCGATACCTCAACGCGCCCGACGCAGACATCACGCTGATCGCGGAAAGCATCCAGAAGGTTCAGAAGCACTCCGTGGCGTTGCGGGAACGAGGTGCGAAGTGAAAAAGAGAATCCGGACCCGGCGGCACTTTCTCAAAGCTTCCGCTACCGGACTGGTTGGGGCGGGCCTCGCTGTCCCCACCGCGGTCCGTGCGCAGAACGTGGTTCGCGACCAATGGGGAACGCCTGCCATCCTCGGCGGCAAACCGGTGCTTTCCGGAAAATGGCCGGCGCCCTGGCCGGTTTACAACGCGAACACGGCGCCCAAATACCTGGGTGACGTACTGACCAACAGCAAATGGACTCAGCTCAGCGGCGACTATGTTCGCCGCTTCGAAAAGGCCCTTGCGGAACGGTACGGCGCGCGCTACTGCTTCACCACCAACACGGGTTCGGAAGGCTTGGACTGCGCGCTCAATGGATGTGAAATCGGACCCGGCGACGAAGTGCTGGTCCCAGCCTATACGTTCATCAGCGGCATCAACATGCCGTTTAACAACTACGCGCTGCCGGTGCTGGTGGATATCGAGGAAGACACGTTCCAGATTGACCCGAAGCTGATCGAACAGAAGATTACCGGCCAAACGCGCGCCATCATGCTCTGCCACTATTCGGGTTCCTCCGCAAACATGGACGCGATCATGGCCATCGCCCGGAAACACAACCTGCGCGTCATTGAGGACGCTTGCCTGACTGCCATTGGGGAGTGGCGCGGGGGAAAGCTTGGGACCATTGGCGATGCGGGCGTGGTCAGCCACCAGCAGAGCAAGATGGTGCCTGTCGGCGAGGGCGGACACGTCATGAGCAATGACGAGGGCGTCTACCAGCGAGCATACGGCTGGCATGATTACGGTCGAAAAGTGGATGCGGCCACAGGACTTCCCGCCAAAGGCGCTCTTGGGAGCATCGGCCTCAACTTCAAAATGACCGAGTTTCAGGGCGCGATCGGCCTTGCGAATCTTGAAATCTGGGACGAACAGATGCGGCGCCGCGAAGCGGGGGGAAAGTATCTGGATCAGGTGCTGCCCACAATTCCCGGAATCTCCGTGCAGCGCCACTACCCCGAAACAACGCGCGCCAGTTACTACTATGCGCTGATGCGCTACGATCGGAACCACTTCAATGGCCTTCCGGTGGACAAATTCGTCAAGGCTGCGCAGGCTGAAGGGATCCCGATCACCGAGGATGAAAGCCCCAAACGCGATGAACCGTTTTTGCAACGAACCTTGGAATCCCGCGCGTTCCGGGCGATTTACTCGAAGGAGAAACTGGAGTGGCTCCGGCAGACCTGGGATTGTCCGGTCACGCAGCGAATGTGCCGCGATGGCATTCTTCGAATTTTCGGCCACTACCTGATCACCGATCAAGCGACGCTTGATGCCATACCCGAGGCAATCCGCAAAGTGCAGCATCACTCGGCATTACTGGCCGAGCGGCTCGGGAAGACGTAGAGCGCCGGAATCGACTTATGACACGCTCTCATTCCATATCTAACAACCAAGACATGATTCGGCGAGAATCGCTCCGCTTCCACAAGGAGATCCTATGAGTCAGCGGCTGGCGTTGCAGGGCGGTGAATCCGTCCGTAGCCGCCCGTTCACCAAGTGGCCCGTAACCGGCCCGGAAGAAATCCAAGCTCTCACGCGTGTGCTCGAAGGCGAAAAGTGGGGATCGGGGATGTATTTCGGCGCGGAAGAGGGTTCCGAGGTCCGGCGCTTCGAAGCTCGTTTCGCCGAATACCAGCAGTGCCGCTACGGTCTGGCGGTTGCCAACGGAACCGCGGCGCTTGAAATCATTCTGCGAGCCTCAGGTATCCTTCCGGGTGACGAGGTAATCCTTCCCGACTTCACTTTTATTGCGACGGCTACCGCTGTGCTGCAAATGGGTGCGGTTCCGGTGTTCGCGGATGTTCTGCCGGATACCTTCAACATTGATCCCGCATCGGTAGAGGCCGCCATCACGCCGCGCACGCGCGCTGTGATCGGCGTCCACTGGGGCGGACAGCCGTGCGACATCGACGCTCTCTCGGCCATTTGCTCGCGCCACGGGCTGACTTTCGTGGAAGACGCCTGCCAGGCTCATGGCGCGGAATGGCGCGGCCGCCGCGTCGGCGGTTTTGGAGCGGCAGGCGCGTTCAGCTTCCAGGGAACCAAGAACCTTACCTGTGGTGAAGGCGGTTTGATCACGACCGACGATCACGATTTATATGAGATGTGCTACGGCTTACATGCGATCGGCCGGCGCCGCGGCCGCGGCCCCTATGAGCACTTCACTGCGGGTTGGAACTATCGCCTGAGTGAATTTCAGGGAGCCTTATTGAACGAGCAATTTGGGCGCCTGGAACAGCAGACTCAACGCCGCCAGGAACGAGTAAGCCGATTCCTCGAACGGCTCGGGCCTGAATCAGGTGTCGAGGTGCAGAAGGTGGACCCGCGCGTAAGCCGCTGCTCCTGGTACATCGTGATCCTGCGGACCGACTCCGAAGCATTTGACGGCATCGACCGGAATCTGATCGCGGAAGCTCTTCGGGCGGAGGGTATCCCCGCCGGTGCTCCCTATGGTCATGCGCTTCATGCCAATGCTCTGTTCCAGGAGAAGAACTTCCCCTTAGTCCCGGATGTAGAACGCCTCGACTATTCCAAAGTTCATTGCCCAGTGTCGGACCAGTTGGCCGTCAATACCATTTTCTTGCCGCAATACATATTCCTGGGTTCGAACGAAGATGTGGACGACGTAGTCACGGCCTTGTGCAAGGTGCGGCAACACGCCGGAGATTTGCATCGAAGTCCTGTGAAGGAGCGCCAGGCTGCCCGGTCTTGAGCCGTGAGGACTGAACTTGCCTCGCGAGAGTTTCGGGCCGCCTGACGGCGCACAGAGAGAAGGAGCCGATATGAAAAGGAAAACCGTAACTGGAATGGATCGCCGGTCGGTGATTCTGACAGCGGGCGCGGGCTTGGCGGCGCAGTTTCTAACTCCGGCGCCGGCTCGCGCGGCGCAGGCGGTGACCGACCATGCAACGGAAGTCTATACGCGGATCGGCGTGCGTCCGTTCATTACGTTGACGGCTACCTCCACGGTCAACGGAGGCGGTCTCACACTACCCGAAGTGAAGTCGGCAATGGAGGCGGCCTCGCTGCACTCGGTGAACATCGATGAGCTCATGGATAAAGCCGGCAAACGCATCGCTACGTTGCTGGGAGCCGAGAGCGCCATCGTGACCTCAGGAGCTTCCTCCGCTCTGACCAATGCGACTGCCGCCTGTGTAGCGGGCGCCGATCCGGAGGCGATTCAGCTCTTGCCGCGTCTGGCGGGCACCGGCCTTAAAGATGAAGTGATCATGCCGCGCTACGCGCGCAACCCTTACGACCATGCCATCCGCACAGTGGGCGTGAAGATCATCTCCGTGGACACCCTCGATGAACTGCGCCGCGCGATCGGCAAGCAGACGGCCATGATTGCGCTGGTGGGGTCGCACGGCATGAAGATTCCGCTCGAATCGATTGTTCCGCTGGCGCGCAAGGCAGGCGTTCCGGTGGTGGTTGACGGTGCGCCCGAGTTTCCGAAAGTGCCGAACACTTACCTCAGCGGGGGCGCCGACTTGGTGGCGTACAGCGGCGGGAAAATCCTGATGGGACCGCAATGCTCCGGCATCCTGATGGGGAGGAGAGATTTGGTTGCAGCCGCCTGGGTGAACAGTTCGCCGCATGATGGCCTTGGCCGGACGATGAAGGTCGGGAAGGAAGAGATCATGGGGCTGCTCGCCGCGGTGGAAGCTCTGATTCAACGGCGCCATCCGGCCGAGGAACAACGGCAATGGGTAACGCAGTTGAGCCAGATCGACCAGATCGTTTCCCGAGTACCGGACGTTCGGACAAAACACGTGCCCCCACCGGGAACCAACCCGCATCCGGGCCTCCAGATCGAATGGGACCCGGCGAAGATCGATATGACGCTCGGCGAATTACAGGATGAGTTGCTGAAAGGTGAACCGCGCCTTAAGGTCAACGCCGATGGCCCGGAGAGAGAGGGACACAGCGTGCTGGTCCACGCCGCGGGAATTCGCCCGGGCCAGGAGAACCTAGTGGCGGATCGGATTCGCGATGTGTTGCAGCAGGCGGCACGCAAGGGAAAGCGGCCCAATCCAGCTCCGCCCGCCGAGCAACTCGCCGGGACTTGGGAGGTCGATGTTCGGTTTGCGCGCGGTGCTGCGCAGCACCGGCTCGTGCTCGAAAGCAATGGCAACCGCATCTCCGGTTGGCACTACGGCCGTGACGCCAAGGGAGCTCTGAGCGGCACGATTTCCGGCGAACGGGTCCGGTTTCGCAGCGTGCTGCCGCTGGCCGCCGTTCAGTTCCCCTACACGTTTACCGGAAAAATCTCGCGCGGAAAGATGTCGGGCGACCTGGAATACTATGAGCACAGCCGAGCACAATGGACCGCGACGAAGCATGTTTGAACGCAAGTTCTGCGAAGAGAAAGCGGCCCGAACAAGAACCGATCATGATCGTCCATAAGCCCAGTTTGATTCTGGCGGCGCTCCTTCTCCTACCGCTCGCGCCCATCAGCCACGGTCAAGCCCGGAGAGAGCGCGACTACTATCCCGCCGCAAAAACCGGCAGCACGTACATGCACAATTACTATCTGCCGCCGGCCGGCAGTAGTACGCCGTGGTGGCCTTCGTGGTCTCCCGATGGCAAATCGCTGGCATTCGCGATGCATGGTTCCATCTGGAAGATCCGGATCGGCGAGTCATCAGCCCAGGAGTGGGTTTATGCGCCGGAATACCTTTCGTCCCCCGAGTGGTCGCCGGACGGCAAGTGGCTCGCCTACACCGCGGACGATGACGGCCGCAGCATCAACCTGATGCTCATGAATATTGCCACAGGCAAAACCACAGCGCTGACCACGGGCGCTCAGGTGAATATCGACCCTGCATGGTCGCCCGATAGCAAGCGTTTGGCGTATGTCTCCACCGCGCCGAACGGCCACTTCAATATCTTTGTCATGGACATTGATGACGGGCATGCGGGAGAAGTTCTTGCCGTTACCAAAGATCACAGCTTTGGTCATGACCGGCTGTACTTCGGCGAATACGATCTGCACATTTCGCCGGCGTGGTCGCCGGATGGACGTGAGCTGATCTTCGTTTCGAACCGGGACGTCACGCTCGGGTCCGGCTCTCTCTGGCGTGCTCCCGTGGAAGCGGATGTCATGAATACCGGCAAAGCGAAGATGATCCAGCGCGAAGAAACGTTATACCGGTCCCGCCCGAGTTGGTCACCCGACGGTAAGCGCATCGTGTACAGTTCCTTTGCCGGCGGCCAATACAACAACCTCTTCGTCCTGCCGGCCGGTGGCGGCGATCCCTACAAGATGACGTTCGGCGAGTACGACAGCTTTCATCCACGATGGTCTCCGGACGGGGAATGGATCGCCTACATCTCGAACGAACTGGGCTTGCCACAGTTGAAGCTTTTGAAAAGCTGGGGCGGCGAGCAGAAGCTGATCAAGATTTCCTCTCTGCAATGGAAGCGGCCGATGGGCTCCGTGGAAGTGAGTGTGACCGATGCCGCGACGGGCAAGGAGATGGCGGCTCGCATTTACGCGAAAGCATCTGACGGTAAGCCATATACTCCAGCGGATAGCTACGAGAGGCTCTCGTCGCTGGGGCAGCACCTTTTCCAGATGCGCGGGCACTTTCGCGCACAGGTGCCCGTTGGACCGTATGCGATCGAGGCCGTGCGAGGCTTTGAGTATCTGCCGGCGAAGCGTAGTGTGGAGATTCGCGAGGGGGCCGTCGAACGGATTACGATCCCGCTTCCGCGTATGGTGAACCTGAAGGCACAGGGCTGGTACTCAGGCAGCAACCACGTTCACATGAACTATGGCGGCAATCTGCACAACACACCAGAGACCTTGTACTGGATGGCCGCTGCCGAAGATCTCGATGTGATCTGCCACCAGATTGCGAACAAGGACAACCGCATTCTCGACTACCAGTACTTTGTCCCCGGTCGCTACGAAAACCCAGTATCCACGGGCGAACGCATCATGCATAGCGGCCAGGAGTACCGGCCGCAGTTCCTGGGACACACGTTCATCTTCAATCTGAAAGACAACCTCATCTCGCCGTTTCTGACCGGCTATGAAGGAACCGGCGTTGAAAGTCTCTATCCTTCCAACACCGACATTTTTCGTTTTGCCAGAGCTCAGGGCGCGGTGGTCGGCTACGTCCACCCGTTCAGCGCGGAAGGAGATCCCCTGCACAACTTATTCCCTCCGGTGACCAATCCCGCAAACCTCTGGACCGCGCGCGGCGGCGCGAAGGGCTTCCCCGTGGACCTCGCGCTTGGCACCGAGAGCTATCTCGAACTATGGGCCGTATCCAGTGAGGCCGCCCTCATCGCATGGCACCATGCGCTCAATAATGGATTTAAGGTTCCGGTGACCGGCGGCGAGGACTCCATTTCGAACACGCACAACACGCAGTTAGTCGGCGCCATGCGTGGCTACTTTCTTTTGGGGAATGCGAAGCTGAGCTGGGCGAACTATTTGGCTGCCCTCTTGAAAGGCCGCGGCTTCGTTACGAATGGGCCGCTCCTTGGCTTCTCGGTGAATCGCGCGCTGCCCGGCGAAGACATTCACCTGCCCGCGAGTGGCGGCACCGTCCACGTACACGGGGAACTGAATTCTATTGTTCCGCTCGACCGGTTGGAACTCGTCCACAACGGAGAGGTCCTCGAGAAAATTGCCCTCACCGGCGAGCGGCGTCATGCGGCATTCGACCGCGAAATAAAGGTGACCGGCAGCGGCTGGTATACCCTGCAGGCGATCGCCAATGGCATGGAATACCCCATCGAAAATGCCCGGCCCATGGCCACCACGAACGCGATCTATGTTTACGTGGGCAACCGGCCGATTCGCAACAAGGCGTCGGCCGAGTATTTCATCACGTGGATTGATAAGCTCACGGAACTGGCGAGCAGGCATCCGGGATGGCGTTCGGAAAAGGAAAAACGCCACGTTCTCGATCAGTTCCAGGAAGCGCGACAGATCTACGTGCAGCGCGCACAGGAAGCCCAGTAACCCGGCCTTACAGCGGCACGGAATTTCGCTTGATAAAATCCTGCAGGTTTATGCCGTCCGGCCCTCCGCCTACGGATTCGTCCGGGCCGATGTAGTGAAACGGCTCAGCATACTCCAGACCATACTTCTTGCCCAGTTCGCGGTCCTGGTAGAGTACAACCTGCTTGACGTACTCGCGATTGGCGGTCTCGTCGTCATTGCCGAGTAGTGGCAGTTTCAGCTTTTGCGCCGTAAGCTGTGCACGTAGCGCGGCGCCATGCTCACCGGCCGGCCCCTGGCTTGTGTTGGCGCGGTTCACGTGCACTTTCTCGTCAATTACGGAACTGATGTCGACGATTCGATTCACCAACTGGGGCCCACGCGTGAAGTAGTATTTCTCCCGGACGCCGTGGGAGTGGATTCCTGCCTCGAAGTGCTCGGGATAGTCGCGCGCGCCACCCGCCATCCAGCAAGCGCCCATCACAACCTGTGCGGTCATCACGTGGTCGGGATTGGCGTCATAGTGCGCAGTCGGATCGTAACAAATGATCGTGTCCACTTTCATCAGCCGGAAAATGAAGATCAGGCGCGCGCGCATTTCGACGCGCGAAGCTTCATCCATCAGGTGGTTGCGGTAGTTCAAGTCAAATATTTTCTTGATGCCCATGCGGCGCGCCACTTCCTGGTTCACGCGCTCGTTATTCACTACTACTTCGCCTTTGGTCGCTCCCACGCCGGCCATGTCGTCGGCGCTGGTCCGAATGAGGATTCCTGTATATCCTTCCCGGATCAGTTTGCAAACCGTGCCTGAGGCGTAGAGAGGAACATCGTCGCAATGCGGTTGAATCGCCGCCAGCACTTTGCCGGCGTGCGGCTGCCCGGATTGATCGCGCTCAATGAAAACGTTCGACGCTTCCTGAGCGTTATTTCGCAGCGGTTCCTGAGCGGATGCCGTGGCCGCCTTAAATAACAATCCCGCCGCCAATGCGCGATTGACAAAATCCCTTCTTTCACTGTCCATAGGCTCCCTCCTCGCCTTTCAAATGTGATATATAACATACTACAATGCGAGAGCGGACTTCAATCGAAACGGGAGCGGCAAGGCGATGAAATACCGGCAGCGGGTGCTCGTCATGCTGTCTCTGCTGTCGATGATCACCTATTTGGATCGTATCTGCATCTCGGTCGCGGGGCCGCGGATGCAGAAGGATCTCCACATCGGTCCGGAAACCTGGGGATGGGCGATCAGCGCGTTCACTCTCGCATATGCGCTGTTTGAAATCCCGAGCGGCATGCTCGGCGACCGCTTCGGCCCACGAAAAATGCTCACGCGAATCGTTCTGTGGTGGTCCGCATTCACGACTTTAACCGGGACTGCCCGGAGCTTGCCAATGCTTATGGCCACGCGATTTGCATTCGGGATCGGCGAGGCCGGTGCTTATCCTAACAGCTCAGTGGCAATCTCGCGCTGGTTCCCGACCACCGAACGAGCGCGCGCTCACGGCGTAGTCTGGATGGCAAGCCGCATCGGTGGAGCACTGGCGCCCTTGATCATTGTGCCGCTTGAGATTCACTACGGATGGCGCGCTGCATTCTGGTGCTTTGGAGCGCTTGGATTGATCTGGGGTGTCGTTTGGTTTGCCTGGTTCCGCGATCATCCATTCGAGAAGCCGCAGGTGACCCAGGAAGAACTGGAGGAGATCGGGGCCGGCCAGCAGCGTCACCATGAGATGATGCCCTGGCGCATCGCCATTCGCAGCAGGAATCTGTGGACAATCCTGCTGATGTACCACACCTATTGTTGGGGCGCCAACTTCTATATGGCGTGGCTGCACACCTACCTGCAGAAAGGGCGCGGCTTTACTGAGCGCGAGATGGGGATCTTCTCGGTTTTTCCGTTTGTGGTGGGCGCATGCGCGAATGCCCTCGGCGGCGTCTTGAGCGACTTTCTGGTTCGCAAGTACGGGCTGCGATGGGGGCGGCGCTATGTGGGTGCAACCGGCCTGGCGCTCTCCGGCTGCTTTCTGCTGCTGACGTCCTTCACCCAAAGCCGCATGGGAGCTGTCGTCTTTCTGGCGTTCGGTTATGGCTCCATGGATTTGATGCTACCGACGGCTTGGGCGATTTGTCTGGACGTGGGTAAGAAATATGCCGGCGCTCTCACGGGAGCGATGAACATGGCGGGACAATTCGGCTCATTTCTCTCAGCGATCGTGGTGGGCTACCTGGTGCAGTACTTCCATAGCTACAACGCGCCGTTGCGGTTCCTCGGGCCGATGGTCTTGCTGAGCTCGATGATATTTCTTTTCATCGATGCATCCAAGGTATTGATTCCCGAAAAAGCCGAGCCGGTCGCGGAGATGGTTGCCGACTAGGGCGCCGGCACAAACTGGAGGCACGCCGGAGTTGCCACAGAGGCTTGACCGCCCGTCGGAGTGAGGCGGCCCGTCTGCGCATGAATGCGAAACACGACGATGTTGTCCGAATCTTCATTCCCCGCGACCAGAAGCGTTCCCGCCGGATCAATCGCGAAATTACGAGGCGTCTTCCCGCCCACTGGCGTGTACTCGATCGGCGATATCGTTCCCTCCGCGAGGTCGATTGCGAAGGCTGCGATTGCATCCAGTCCCCGGTCGGAAACATAAAGAAATCGGCCCGAGGGATGCACGTGCAAATCGGCCGGGTAATTCGTTCCGGAGAAGTCCCTTGGAATTGCAGAGATGGTTTGAATCTCCCGGAAGGTTCCGCTGGCCGCGTCGTAGTGGAATGCCGTCACGGTTGAGTTCAACTCGTTCGCCACGTATGCGTAGCGCCCCGAAGGATGAAAGGCCAAGTGCCGCGGACCTGCTCCCGGCGCTGCGTTCAGCACCGGCGGCTGATTGGGGAGCAGCCGGCCGTTTTGCAGCCGATAGACGAACAACTTGTCGAGTCCCAGATCCGCCGCGATCGCAAAGCGGCCGTCGGGCGATGGATTCGTGGAATGCGTGTGGGGCCCGGTTTGCCGCAGGGGATCAACGCTGGAGCCCGAGTGCTGCGCGAAGCCTGTCGCCTCTCCGAGCCGTCCATCTTCCTGCACCGGAAATGCGGCCGCGCTGCCGCTTCCGTAGTTTGCGAGCAACAGCGTTCTGCCCGTTTTGGTCAGCGTCACAAAACAGGGACCCGCACCGCGTGAGGGAACTTTGTTCAGCAGCGTGAGTTTGCCGGTTGTAGTGTCGATCGCGAAGGCCGCCACTTCTCCCTCAGGCTGATTGACCACCGCATACAGGAAGCGGCGGTTTGGATGTACCGCCAGAAAAGAGGGATTTGTGGTCTCTGCCGCCAGACCAAGCGGAGATAGCTGTCCGGTTGCCGTGTGGAGGCGAAACGCGTAGATACCTTTGCCGGTTGTGCGCATGAAGCCTCCGGCATAAAGCAGATAGTCGGCGGGCGGCGCTTCTCTGTTTTGCGCCGGCAGTGAGGGCATCGTGAGCAACAGGAAGTTTAGCAGCAATACCGGCGTCAGTACGGCGAGAATCTTCCTCGCCTCTATATGAGCCCTACGCTTCGCGCCGGGCGCTCCACTTGGCCGTGCCATGCTCTCCCAAGTCCACCTGCCCGGACATACGTCCGCCGTTCAGCGCGCCGCGGAATACAAATGGAAGCTTGATGCTGTCGAACGGAAGCCGGCTGCGAAGCACGACTTGCGTGCCGTCCACAGTTCCCTGAATCGCGCCCTTCGCAAACTCGCCGTTGTGCGTGCCGGTCACGCGATTGCCGGCCGTTTCGAGCTGGAACCGATGCCGCGCGGAACCGGAGACATATTGGATCTCGACATTCCAGGCGCCGGTGATGTTCATAGCGGGCGCTTTCGGTGTGCGCTTCGCCTTCTTACTAGCCTGCACAAACACGTCGTGAATACGGTCGGCAGCCAGTTTCTCGTCGCCCGGTTTCATACCGGCGGCGCGGACGTCGAACGAGTGTCCTCCTCCTTCGGCGTGAGTCATGAGCCGCGGTTCACCTTCCAGAAACAGCGTGTGCAGCTCATCGGCGTCGATCGGAATTTTCTCGGGATCCCAATCGATTCGGAGAATTGGATGCGGATTCACACCCGGCGGCGGCAGCAGTTGGGTCTTGATGCCAGGCACTTGTGACACGCGCTGCGCAATAACCGAAAGCGCCTGGTCCCATCGATGAACGTCCTCCTGGTAGTTGCGGCGCTGGAAATAAGTCTCCACGGCCGCCAGAAGGCCCATGATCTCTTCCTTGCCGACCTTCATGGTTCGGTTGAGGCCGTGATGCGGGGAACAGTTGACCCAGGCGGCGTGCACCAGATCTTTGCGCCCGAGCAAAACGCCGGAGCATTGCGGACCGCACAGATACTTGCCGCCGCTGTAGCTCACCATGTCGACGCCGCGGCTCAGGTACGGGTTCGGCCGCTTGGGAACTTCGGGTGACGCGTCGATCAGCACCGGAACGCCTTTTTCGTGCGCGTCGGCGACCATCTGTTCCAGAGGAATGCGGCCTTGGTTCGATCCCAATACAACCACCAGTGCTGTTTGCTTGCCGAGCGCGCGCCGGAATTCGTCGCGCGTATCGATGTTGATGATTTTGACGCCGACGGCGCGGACGGCGTGGTCGTACTCGTTGCGTGAAGCCCGGGGCATGATCACCTCGGTCTTGAGCCCCGCCAATTCAGGATGGGGAAGGAACTGGATGCGTTCCGTATTCCCGCCGGCCACGCAAGCGGCGGTCGCCAGACTGAGAGAAGCCGCTCCGCCGGCGCTGACAATGCCGTACTCGGCGCCAAACAGTTGTCCCAGCCTCTCACCGACCTTGGCCATCAGCTCATCGAGATTCACGGAGTGGTAGGAGGCGTCCTCCATGGCATGCTTCACTTCCGGCAGCGTCAGCAGTCCGCCATCAATCGTGTATGCCGCTTTCAGATTGATGAAAGGGCGCACGCCGATACGCGTATAAACGGTAGGCGGCTGCGGTTTGATGGAGGCGGCCTTCGCGGTCGCAGCGGAGCCGGCGAGCAGCCCGGCTGCTACGCCTACTCCAGCTCCACGGAAAAGGTCCCGGCGACTTGGATCAGACAATGATTGCCGTTTCATTCTTGAACCTCCAGGGAAATGTCAGTGCCTCGTAGTATGTTATATATCATTATCGAAGTCAAGAAGAGGCAAGAGAGCGGTGGCTCCACCCCAGCTTTTCGCTGGAGCACTTGACGACACGCCAGGTTCATCTGCAAAATATCAGATATCATAAATGATCGGGGTCAAACCAGTGGGACGGGCGGGTGCCTTCCCCACTCCAAGCAGAACAGCAGTGCTGGCCCCCAGGAAAGGAAAACCTTGCCGCAAACCGTTCGCCATCTTTTGTTGCTATTCGGTAGCGCGTGCTGCCTGCTACAGGCCGCGCCGCAGATACCGCGAATCGCTCTGTTTGGGCCGACGGCGGACCCGCGCTCTCATGCTCGCGTCGAGGCAATGCTATCCGAAATTGCCGGCCCACCCGCGCCGCTGGAACTCCGCGACGATTGGAGTTCTTATTCTCTGGTGGTGTTGGTCAGTCCCACGATTCCCGACGCGAAGCACGGCAGAGAATTGACCTTCACTCAAAAGCTGGCAACTTACTATTTTCGGGGAGGGCACGTTCTGATTGTTGGGCTTCCCGGCGAGGGCGCTGCGCCCCAAACTCCGGACGAACAAATTTGGGATAAACTTGCGCGCTATTTCTGGGCGGCGGATCTTCATTCAGCGGATGGCCCGCTGGACGATTCCGATCATCGCGCATACTTCGTTCCCGGTGCCGAAGTGCTCGGAACGCAGCAGCAATTCCAGGAAACGGTGCGCAATTTATTGGCTGCGCGTGACGATCTCCCCGAGCAGCTTCCCGCCGAGAATTTCGGCCCCGTTACCGACGTCGCCGTGCGCGGGAATTCCCTGTTGATTAACGGCAAACCGCAACTGTTGAAATCGATCGGCTTTTACGAACTGTTGGATTGGGTTCCCATGCGCGATCACGAGGAGGTGCTGAAAACTTTCCATCAGCTCGGCTTTAATTCAGCCGCAGTCATTGTGCACTATGACGTGACGGAAAGCCATCTGCGTCAGTTCCTGAACATCGCCCGCCAGAATGGCATCTATCTGCAAGTGCAGGTGCAGGGCCCCGTGGATAGCGATGAGCCGGTGCGAAAGGAGTACCTGCTGAATGTCCTCCGCTTCCGCAATCACCCCGCTCTCATCGGATGGGAAATGTGCGACGACATGTGGGACGTTTACTACCCCTATATTGAGAAAGCGGTTTCGATCATCCGCCGCTATGATCAGCGTCTTCCTATCACAGGCACGGGCATGGACGATCGCGTGCCGGACAGAGTGCAGGATTGGTCCAAATGGAAGCGCCTGATGGATTTTCCATTGGATTACATCTATCCCATGCAAAGAGACCTGCCAACCCTCGGATATCGTGGCGAAATTCAGGGCGGCTTAAAGGATATAGAGCTTCTCGCGGACAGGACGCGAAAAGTGTGGGGCAATCTCTTCATGGAGCAGTTCCTCCAGGCTCACATGCAGGGCGCTTTCGCGGAAAAGGTCGGCTTGCAGAAATGGACTGAGCATTTGCTCCCCGGAGCCGACCAGGAGCGGCTCATCACTTACCGCGCCTTGCTCGCTGGTGTGAAGGGCTTGGTCTTCTTTTATCCACGGTCGCTGGAAGATGAAGGAATGGGCCGCGGCAGGCGGAACGAGCTGGCTCTGGTATGGCGCGAGTTGGCTCCTGTCGAAGACATCCTCGCCGCTGGAGATCCGCCAGAGCCACTTACAACCTCCGACAAAACGGTTGACGCACGCATCATCCGCTCCGGGAAAGAAGCCGTCATCCTGGCGGCAAAGGATCAGGTGCACTATAACCGCTACGTGGATGATGCTCGCGTGGACCGGCTGACTGTGCAGTTGCCGGCGGACTCATCCGATTGTCCGGTCTACCAACTGGCAGGACCGAGTCCGGAAAAACGGGATGTCCGTCAAACAGGCGGCGCAAAAGAGATCGCTCTGCGTCCCTTCACTCTTTCGACCGCTCTCTTGTATAGCTGCGATGCGGCCCGCCAACGGCGAGTCGAGGAAACCATGCAGTCCGGTTTGCCCGATGAAGCCCGCTATGCGATCGAGGTGCTGGGCGATGAACAAGTCAAAACGGAAGTTGTCCGCCGGCATCTTCCGAGCGAGCTGCAAGGCTCCGCCGCGGCATTCCAGAACTTGACCCAGGCTCTGGACGCAGCCCGTCAAGCGGCCGCAGCGAGTGACTGGACCTCAGCGTGGCGGCAAGCCGCGGACGGCCTCACTTACTCGGAAGAATATCGCGCAGAGGCGATGCAGGCGGCCGTGGTGGACGCCGACCGGCGGCAGGCCGGCAAGGAAGCGCGCGCCTATTTGAACCTTTATTTCTCGCTCCCGAACTATGCGTATGTAACCCGCGGCGGCCCCAGAGTCGCACCGGGACAACTGCGTCAGGAGATTCTGGAAGCGGAACACGAACCAGTCTGGAACTCCATCGACCGCGTAGTTCACTAAACGTAGAGCATCTTGCGGCTCCGGACCAGCCGCGTGCAGGCGCGGGTCCTGATTCGCACGCCTATTGCATTCTTACTTTGCTATCGAGATCGCTAACCCGTTCTGGCTGCGCGCGCCGTTCATTTCCAAAACCACTCCCACCTGCGGCGGAAAGGTGAAGTTCAACAGGTTCGGATTCGCCGCCGCCATCATTGCCGGATCGGGAACATATACCATCAACTGATAGACGCTGCCAGAAAGTCCAGCTACATTTCCCATTACGGCGGCGACGCCGTCGCAATGGAATCCATCGATGTAAAGATCAGCCGGGAACTGCGTAACCGCGTAGCCATCCGTAAAAGTCACCGGACCCACGCCGGTCGCGAAGACGGTGATCCGGTCACCGGGATGCGCTGGGTTCGAAGGAGAGTTGAGCGAGCCGTCCTGGTTCCGAATGTAGCTTTGATTCACACCGCTGCCGTCGGTGGAAAAAAGGCCGGGTGACGTCGGAGTCACGTTCACCAGCACCTCGTTCGAGAGCGCACCGCCCGATTGCACTTGCACAGTCATTGGAGCGATCGCCGCGTCTGACGGGACCGCGGCGATAATCGCGGTTGGCGTTAAGGAGATCGCTGGCGTCGCAGCGCCATTGAATAAGAGCTGAGCATCGCTGCCGAAACCAGCTCCGCGAACCACGATGGTTTCTCCGGGCGCAAGCGAATTGTCGAGCAGGCTCGCGGCGTTAACCACGGCGTCGATGCGCAGGGGTGGCTGCGTTCCCGGCTGTACACTGTTGACCCAGACTGTGCCTTTGTCGGTGGGGCCTCCCAGGATCAGCGCGCCATTTGAACCCACGGCCACGCTCGATACATAGAAGTAGTCACCATCGCCGAAATAGCTGGAAAACAGCAGCGTCGAAAGATCCCCTGTAAGTTCGGCGGCGAATCCGGTAGCGAGTGATCCGCCAAAGCCCTCCTGCAGAGGAGTGCGCGTGGGGAGAAGACCGGTCTTCACACTTCCGCCAAGATAAAGATTGCCGGATGCGTCAAGCGCCATTGCATTCACTCCGCCGCCATGCTGGCTGAAGTAAGTAGCAGCAAGAACATTTTGGAGCGAAGCGTCGAGAAGCATGATGCCAATCGGCGGGTCGCTCCCTTGTATTGGCAAAGGCGGCGAAGCGATCGAATCGGACTGAAACGCTCCCGGCGTTGGCTGGAACGCGTTCGATCCCGACCCCGGCTGACCCGCGAGGTAAACGCGGCCGCCGGGCGTCGCCAGAATGGCGCTGGCATTCAGCACGGGGCCGATGGATCCGAGCAGAGAAGAGCCGGCTGAATTGAAACGGAAGACACCCTGGGAACTTGCGAGATATGTGCTGCCATCCGCCGCAGCCGCGACGGCATTGCCGGTTGCATTCGGCACGCCCAGATATGTTGCATAAACCAATGCCGAACCCGTTGAGTCGAACTTGGCCAGAAATGCGTCGGAGAACGGAATGGAAAAACCGAGGCTCGGCGCCGATCCGCATCCACACGCGGTTTTGTAAGCGCCCGACGTTGCCGGCAGTCCGCCGTAAGTGGTTCCAGCGATATACGCCGCGCCTGCGGCATCCACTGCGACGCTTTGCGGGTCCACCGGCGCCGTTTGGGAAGTGAAGTATGTAGAGTACCCCACCGATCCATTGGGACCCAGTTTGAACAGAAAAACTGCGCCTTCATAATTGGAGCTGTTCGCTTGTGCGTACGGCGGCGCGGGAGGCATTTGGGGAGACCAGCTTCCCCTGGTTGTCGGGAAATCCTGCGAAGCCGTTGTTCCAACGACATAAATATTGCCTGCGGAATCGACCGCAACCGCGCGCGCGATGTCATCAGCGCTGCCACCGAAGTAAGTCGAGTAGACCACATGGCCCGATGGGTCCAGCTTGGTAACGAATACATCATACGAGCCCGCCATCGCGAGCTTCGGCTGCACAGCCGATACTACGGGCAGGTTCTGCGACTTGGTGCTGCCTGCGACATAGACGTTGCCCAGAGCATCAGTGCCCATGCCGAGCAGGGGATAAGCTTGCCCGGAACTATCGACTGCGTCGATCCAATTGAAAGCCGGAGTCTGTGCGCGGAGCGCGGTGGAACTGAGTAGCCAGCCCGCTATCGCCACCGCTGCTGTGGCGCTACGACACACCCGTCCGGCCCGCACCGCGGCCAAGTGGTTCAGGATCATGAAACAACCGTCTCTGCTTCAAAGTAGTTGCAAGACACACGCCAATTCTACCTCTATTAGTCCATCCTGATTCTACCGGCGAAAAAGGAGTAAGTGGCTTGACAAACCAGCCGCCACCTCTTATGACTGGTTCTCTCCTTCGAAAGCGCGCAACGCTTCGATCTCCTGCCGAAGCTTCTCCTGCCTGCGCCTTCGCATGGGGATGAACAAGGCGAGCCAGATCGCGAGCACTACGCAGACCGGAAGAACACGGAGTGCCATCCTGGGGGCTCGCAGTGCTTTGATCAGCTCCGGCACAATGATCAATCCCAGGCCCACGAAGCAGTACGCCAGGCCCGCCCGCCGCCAGACATGCCGCACGTAATCGCGCTGCTTTTCGAGTTCCCGTCGATAAGCTTCGAGTGTCGTGCGGAATGGCGCGTCAGGCTGCAGCTGCCCGGGCCAGATCCACTTGTATGCCTGATACGCGAAAAAGACGCACCAGAAACTCAGAAGGCCGAATCCCATTCGTAAAGGCGGTTCATGCGCCCTGAACACGAAGCGCACGAAAAAGACGCAAAGCGTTAAACCGATGAGGATAGACGCCAGCGCTTCAAAACGCGCCTTGGACTGCTGCTGTTTCGCCTTCCGGCGCAATTCGTCTGCTGACATTCGGAATGCCTCCGTTTGCTGGTTTTGCCAGATCTCTCTCGGGTCGTTCCTGGGGGACTCATCCGGCATGAACTCCTCCTTCATGGAACCACTGCCGCAGAATGTTCTTGATCCGGTGAACCTTCATCGCGATGTTCGCCGGCGACAAGCCAGTGATCTCGCTGACCGAGGCCGCATCCATCCCTTCGAGATACGAGACGATGATCTGCCGATCGAGTGGCTTCAGGCGCTGTATCAGTGTGGACAAATGGCGGAGAGCCTCGGCCTGGCCGGCAGCGAGATCGCTCTGATCATTACCTGGCACCACATCCATATCTTCAAGACTCACCAGCCGGTCCCTGAGTCGGCGCTGGCGGACCACATGGCTCGAGGCGACGTTGTGAGCGATTCGATATACCCACGTCTTCAAAGAACACCGGCCGTCGAAATGGGCGAAGCTCCGCCAGAGTTGTAAATGGATTTCCTGGAGCAGATCACGCCGTGCGTCGCGATCCAGCTCATAGGCCTGCGCGAGCCGATCGATCGACCGGCCGTAAGTTTCCGCGGCCTCCTGGTAGAGCGAGTCCTGGCTCATGTTTTCTTCCAGGAACAATCATCGATGCGCACAATCAGGTAGTCGCTCGACATGCGGCTTTCTAACAGATTTCATATTGTGGCTTTCTTGTCGAGTGCGAAGTGCCCGGGAAGTTCCGGAGGCTTCCTGAGCTGAAAGAGCGGAACCAGGTTCGGAGCCTTCGGGTTCGGATCTCTGCGGAAGGAATCGACTCAATTCGCTGGGCGGTAGGAGAGGAAGGGAAGGCTCTCAAAAGGCGGACAGTTATCTTGGCGTCGAACCTGTTTGACACCGCCGGCCGGTCCGCTTGGTGGGGTTCGGACCGGCCCGGCGATATCTGTTCCGGCGTCTTAGGAACACCGGGCAAAGCGCGGTTCAAAACCGCAGTTTCACTGCAAACTGCATGACCCTCTGTACCGAGAATACCGTGGTGATTTGAGCATTGCCGGCATTCCCTGCCGCTGCAATGCCTGACCCGGGAAGACCGTAATTCGGATGGTTCAGAAGGTTGAAGACTTCGCCGCGGAAATCGAGCTGATAGCGCTCGGTCAGCGGGAAAGTTTTGGAAATGCCCGAATCGAGCGAAAAGCCCTTGGGCCCACGCAGGATGTTGTAGCCGGAGTTGCCCTCATGCAGCAGAGCGCCGGGTGTGGTCGGTTCCACCGGTGTCGCAAAGCAGCTCTTGTCGAACCAGTTGAACACGGTTGGATTCGGGAGGACGCCGCTGCAGATGCGGTCCGGGCGATCGGCAACATGGAACCCGTTCAAAAGAAGCAGGTCGGTTCCCGACAGTGTGGGAGTGAAGGGGAATCCACTGCGGCGCGTCAGGATGCTGGTCAGTTGCCAACCGCCGATGATCTGGTTCAGCACGCCGCCGTGATTGAGGAACCGCTTGCCCTTGCCGAACGGAAGCTGCCAGATTGGGGAGATCACGATGTTATTCGGAAGGTCGTCTTCTGTGACGCCCTTGTCATTTTGCGGATAGCGGGGGTCGCTCAAGCCGTTGCGCACGGCCATATTCTTCGAGTGAGTGTAAGACAAAACGAAGCCTAAGCCGCCGCGCATCCGGCGCTCGAGTCTGACCTGCAGCGATTCGTAATGGCTCGTATCTTCGTTGTAGAACATCCGGATGGCGCTGAACTGTGGGAACGCCTGAACCTGCTTCTGTCCCGGCGCCAGCACCACACCCCAGGGTTGGGGCAGATTGAAGCGCGTTTGTATGCCGCCGGAGAAGCTCACTCCATCCAGATGCCTGCCCATCGATCCCACGTAAGAGACCGAGATGTTCGTGTCCCGCATCAGCTCACGCTCGAGGGCAACGTTCCATTGATAGCTGCCCGGCAGACGCCGCCGCGGGAATGAGGCATTGGTAAGGCTGGGCACTGGAGCGCTTGCGCCTGCCAGTGGATTGCTCAGCAGCAACGGCGGTGGATCGGTCCCGCTTGGCGGCCGTGTGAAAGTCGCTGTGGTCCGCAGATCGATGAATGGGAAACCCTCGCCATCTTCCGTGTCGGCATCTCCGTTGAAATAGCCGTAGAACATGCCGCCGCCCGCGCGAAGAACGGTCTTGTCATTCATCTTCCACGCCACGCCGAGGCGCGGCTGGAAGTCCCTCTTCTCCGACACCATGCAGTTGGAAGGCAGCCCGACATCGCCGCAGCCTACCAGGCTGTTGGGGATCTGCGCCGCGACACTCGGAATCACACTCGGCGATAACTGTCCATCGCCCGTTTGCGCGATGGCAATCTTTCCCGTGAACTCTCCGTTCGAGAGGACAGGCAGTGAGTAATACGGCGGGTCGGCATGGAACCGCGTGGTGTATTCATAACGTAAACCGATGGTGAGCGTGAGGCTCGGCGAGATCCGCCAGCTATCGTTTGCATAAGCCGCCCAGGTGCTGAAGTACTTGTGCAAAGCGGGAATCGCTGATCCTCTTTCAAAGTGGCTCATGTCGCCCAACAGGAAGTCGGCCATGGCATCGCCGGCCGTGCAGGCGTTGTTGACCGTTCCGCCGGGGCAGAACGTCGTCGCAACGGTCGGGAAATTCCGGTCGCGGGTTTGCGCGCCGTTGAAGTAGAAGCGGCCCGTGGAGTTCTCGTTGTTCGTCGTAACCAGATTCGTCTTGCGAATGTCGCCGCCAAACTTCAGCGTGTGCCGCCCGCGCGTCACCGTCAGGTTATCGACCCACTGGAAATTGTGTTCGCCAACCACCAGCGGCCGGTAATCGCCTGATCCAAGATTCACCGAACCAATCTGAAAATGCGGCAGGCCATGGAGAGCGTTCGGATCGAGGAATTGACTCACACCGAGGGTTGAGGCCCAATCGCTCGTATCGCCTTTTTCATACGCCTGCGGATCCGTCAGGAAGCCAAAACGGAATTCATTGATTACCGTCGGGCTGAAACCATGGAACCAGCCCACGCTGAGATTCCGCCCACCCAAATCGGCGCGTTCGAAGCCAACGATCGATCCCTGGATATTGGTTGCCAGAGGGCCATCGCCGGCCAGCACATTCTCGCCATCCGTGTATCGGCCGAAGAACGTATTCTTAGCCGAGAGATTATAGTCGAGGCGGATGTTGTACTGATTGATGTTCTGGCGGTGCGCCGGATCATAGAAGTAGTTGTTGGTTGGGTCTATGGCGAAACCGGCTTTGTTGACCTGGTTGATGCCGGGCAGATTCGGCGCCGGCAGCACTTGGCTGACGACCTTCGCCGCGATGGGATTCCAGCGGCTGGAAGGAATGGTGTTATTCAAGAAGGGTTGGCCAGTGGTCGGGTCGAAGATGATGATGCCAGAGGGGAAGATGCCCTGGCGCATATCGTTCGAAGGCACTGTCACCGTACGCGGCGAAGAGTAGACTTCGCGCATGCCTTCATAGTTGAAGAAGTAGAACAGCTTCTCGCGCTTGATGGGACCGCCGAAGGTGCCGCCAAACTGATTTCGTTTCAGACGGCTGGTGCCGTGAGGTCCGGTGAAGGTCCACTGTGTGGCATCGAATTTGTCGTTGCGGATGAACTCGTAAAGGCTGCCGTGCATCTGGTTGGTACCGGATTTGACGACCACATCGACCTGAGCCGGGCTGCGGCCGTATTCGGCGGAGAAATTGGCGGTTTGCAGCTTTACTTCCTGGATAGCGTCAATCGAAATGGGAATGTTGGCGCCGCCAAATTCGCGTTCGGTGTTCTCGATGCCGTCAATGCGGAACATAGTGAATTGCCCGTTTCCGCCATTGACGTCGAAAGCCTGCATGCCATTACGCTGGCGGCCGGCCAGATTCGGATCGGCATTCGTGAAGCCCGCGGTTCGAGTGGCCGGGCTCGCGCCCGGAACCAGAACCAGCAATTGAGTAAATGAGCGCCCATTCAACGGAAGGTCCGTCACCTGCTGGGACTGAATCACCGCGCCCACGCTGGCTTCCTCCGATTGCAAGATCGGCGGTGCGGCGGTGACGGTCACCTGTTCATTGGCAACCCCCACGGCCAACTCGATGTTGACGCCGGCTTGCTGGTCGATGTTCAGATTGATGCTCGAGATCCGCTTCGGTTGAAACCCGTTCGCGGTGGCGTCAATTGTATAGGCGCCGGGAATCAGGTTCGGAACGTAGTAAAGGCCCGCCTCATTGGTTGTTGTCTCGACGACAACGCCCGTGGCCACACTGGTCACTTTTACCGTTACTCCTGGAACAATGGCACCGCTCGAATCCTGAACGGTGCCGGTGAGTGTGGCGTTGCCGCTTTGGGCCGAAACGGCCGCGGCGAAAAGGCATACACAGACTAACAGCTTTGCCAACACCTTCATGGCGCTCCCTCCTCCAAGCTCAGGAATTCCCAAACGGTTGTTCAGAATGCTTTTGTCGGAAAACCCCAACCCGGATGGGTACAGAATACCCGAGGGAGGCCGCTATCGTCAATCAATATGTGATATATTACCTAAAATTTCACACCACGTAACTGCGAGCAATTAATGGGGATGGGTTGTGCGGACAATCTTTCGGACTGTCCGCATGGCTAAGCGGTCCAATAGAGGAACACCTGGACAGCATCAGAAACTCAGCTTCAGGGCGAACTGCAATGTCCGGGGAAGAGACAAAACGTAGGTGATGCTCGCCGGCGTGTTGTTTCCGGGAACAATAGCCGTGTTTGGCAGTCCGAGTATTGGGTGGTTGAAGAAGTTGAACGCTTCGAAGCGAAAATCGAGGTGCGTGCGCTCATTGAACGGAAACTGCTTGCTGAGACCGAAGTCGGTCGCAAATCCGCCGGGTCCCCGAAGTGAATTGATCCCCAGGTTTCCCTCGCGCAGTTCCGCGCCGGGCGTCGTGGGTTCGGTCGGCATGGTGAAGCAGCTCTTGTCATACCAGTTCAAAGCTGAGGGGTTTGAGACCTTGCCGCTGCAAGTCGCATCGGGCAGGTTCACACTTGCCACCAGCTTCGTCATATTCAATAGGTTCACGCCGGAAAGTGTTGGGGTGAAGGGGAAGCCGCTCCGCACGCTCACAATTGCGGTCATTTGCCATCCGCCGAGAACCTGGTTGGAGATTCCTCCCCTGTTCAGGAATGTCCGCCCCTTGCCAACCGGAATGGCCCATATGGGCGAAAGCACCAGGTTATGCCGCAAATCAGCATCGGTCGGCTGCTGTTGCGGATAGCGCGGGTCGGCGATCCAGTTGATGGTGGTCAGGGAATGAGACCACGTATAGGCAGCGGTAAAGCCGAGTCCGGCCGCAAAGCGCCGTTCGAACTTCGCCTGTAGAGCGTTGTAATTGGAGCTGTCGCGATCCTCCCACATGAGCATGTTAGAGCTGAAGCGCGGGTCCGGCTGAACCTGCTTTTGTCCGGGAGCCAGAACGACACCCCAGGGTTGCGGCATATCGTAATAGCAGCAGTATTCGGAACGGCCCTCCAGGTGGCGTCCCAGCACACCCACATAGCCCACGGAAAGCGTCATGGAACCGCCGATTTGGCGCTCCACGGTTGCGTTGAACTGATAGCTCACTGGCAATTTCCGGCTCGCCAGCGACGAGAATATGAACGGCGAGGGCACTGCAGAAGTTGCTGTCGGGTTGCTGATCGCCAACTGCGGCGGGCCGCTCGTGGGTGGCGCCGTGTAGGTTGGCGTCTGGTTCCGAATGATGAAGGGGAACTGTTCGCCGTCCTCGGTATCAAGGTCACCAAAGAAGTACCCGTAGAAGATTCCGCCAGCGGCGCGGAACACTGTCTTTGGCGTGACCTGATAAGCCAAGCCAAGGCGCGGCTGCCAGTCGTTCTTCTCCGAAACGAGACAGGTTTCAGATGGCAACCCGACCGTCGAACAGCCAACAACCGAATTCGGAATCAGATCAAGAGCGCCGGGGACGATCGCAGAAGTGAGATTCCCACCCGGATCGGGAACGGCAATTTTTCCGGCAAAGACGCCGTTTTGGATCACCGGCATGGCGTAAGCGGCTGGATCCGCATGGAACCGCGACAGGTAGTCGTACCGCAGGCCGATGGTGGCAGTGAATTTGGGAGTCACGTGCCACGTATCGTTCACATAGCCAGACCACGCACTGAAGTATTTGTGTCTTTGAAGGATCGGTGTGGCGGCTTCATAGTAGCTGAGATACCCGAGCAGAAAGTCCGCCATGGCATCGCCATTCGTGCAGCCGGTTGGGCTCGTACCGCCAGGGCAAGTTGTGGTCGCCAATGTGCCACGCGAACGATCTCGTGTCTGAGCACCGTTGAAGTAAAACCGGCCAGTGGATACCTCGGAGTTGTTTGTGACCAGCCGGGTTCGACGGAAGTCGCCTCCCACGCGGATGCTGTGAGCCCCTCGTACGATCGTGAGATTCTCGATGGCCTGATAATTTTGTTCGCCGACCTGCAGAGGACGATAGTCTCCCGAACCCAGGTTGACGCTGCCGATCTGAAAGTGCGGCAGGCCCGTGAAGTAGCCCGGATACAGGAACTGATCGAGTCCAAACTGCTTGGGATAATCGGTAGTATCGCCCTTGGCGTAGTTCTGCGGGTCCGTGAGAAAACCAAAGCGGAATTCGTTGATCGTGGTGGGGCTGAAGTTGTGGAACCAGCCGGCGCTCAGGTTCTGGCCGCCGAGCGCCGCGTTCTCATAACCTACAAGCGAATTCTGAATGTTCGTAGCGAGAGGGCCGTAGCCGATGATGGTGTTCGGACTGTAGGTGTACCGGCCCGTAATAGAATCTCTCTCCGAAATCGTATAGTCGATGCGCGCGGTTTCCTGATTGATGGTCTGCTGATGTGTGGGATTGAAGAAGTAATTGTTGGTTGCAGGTAGCGGCAAGCCTGAAGAGTTCGTTACGGCAACGCCGGCCAGATTGGGCGCAGGAAGAATAGCAAGTACCTTCTGCGTGGTGGGGTCCATGCGTGATTTGGGAATTGTGTTATTCGGAAACTGCTGGCCGGATTGCCAGTCGTAGATCACTTCGCCGGCCGGAAAGATTCCGTTACGCATGTCATTAGTAGGAACCGTGACAGTCTGCGGGGCAGAGAACACTTCGCGCGTGCCGTCATAGTTGAAAAACCAGAACAGCTTGTCTCTCTTGATCGGGCCGCCGAGCGAGCCGCCAAACTGATTCCGCTTCAACAGCCGCTTGCTGTGCGGGCCCGTATATGCCCACTGCATGGCGTCCAAATCGTCATTGCGCAGAAACTCAAAAAGCGTGCCGTGCAACTGATTGGTGCCCGATTTCACTACGATATCGACCTGTGCGGGCCCGCGGCCATATTCAGCGGAAAAGTTAGCGGTTTGCAGCTTGAATTCCTGAATGGCATCGATCGAAACCGGAATGTTGGCGCCGCCAAACTCGCGTTCCGTATTTTCAATACCGTCGATGCGGTAATAGGTATAGCCGCCGCTTTGTCCATTCACGTCGAACACCGGCATACCGTTCCGTTGCACACCTGCCTTGCTCGGGTCCGTGCTCGCGAAGCCAGGAGTACGCTGCGACTGCACCGTTCCCGGCACGAGTTGGAGCAACTGCGTGAAGTATCTTCCGTTGAGCGGCAAATCCCTCACTTGGGTGCCCTGAATTACGGTGCCGACGCTGGCCTCTTCCGCCTGGAGAATCGGCGTTGTCCCGGTAACCACCACTTGCTCAGAGACCGACCCGACTGTCAACTCCACGTCCACCGTCGCCTGCTGATCGACGTGCAGCGTAACGCCTTGAATCTTCTTCGTCTGGAAGCTCGGAGCTGCGATATTCACGTCGTACGGGCCCGGAATGAGATTGGGGATGACGTACAGCCCAGAGGAATTCGACACTGTTTCTTTCGGCACGCCTGTGGCAGTGTTCGTCGCCGTGACTTTGGCGTTTGGAACCACCGCACCGCTCGAATCATGAATAGTTCCGGTCAGTGTAGCGTTTCCGCTCTGCCCGAACAGAATAGAAGGAATTGTTACGAAGACGCAAAAACAAATAGCTGGCGCGTATTTCATGACCGGCCTCCCTCAAGTAAATCCTGTCTTTTGATAGACTTCCGATTTCCCATGCTGCCCTGCCCTAAAACTCTACTTTATCGATAGAGATTAGGGTGATTTTCAAAGATTGTCAAGCACTTTAAAGTTCTCGCCCTTCAAATCTGAAAACTTGACTAGCCGCAGACCTATTCGAGCGGATGAACGCTTCGTCCATACGTCGAAGACCAGGAACGGATGAGCACCATGACATCCCTTCACGAGCCAGAGCGCCTGCGAAATCCGAGACCGGCCCACAGAGCCGGCTGGCATTTCCCTCTAACTTGATGGATACAGAATACCCGTCACGAAGCATAGCGTCAAGCAATATGTGATATATCATCTACTACTCTGGATAGGCAAAATGGGCTATTATCCGTCTCCTGGGACTAAATCCGCAGGTCGCCGCGGCGTACAATCTCCGAGAGGTGGGAAGCGTTTCGCATGGCTAGGGCGAGAATCGTCAGAGTCGGATTCTGCGACGCCGGTGTAACGTTTATTGCGCCGTCGCCGATCACCAGATTTGGCACATCGTGACATTGGGCCCAGGCGTTCGTCACGAATTTACGCGGATCCTGGCCCATCCGGCACGTTCCTTGCTCGGTGATTTGTCCGCCCGGAATCGAAGGCGACGCCTGCCAGCCGATAACCTCGCCTCCAGCCGCCTCGATCAAGCGCACGCCCCAGTCGATGATGTCCTTGACCATCGCCTGTTCGTTCTCACCGAAAGTCATCTGAATGCGCGCCGCCGGAATTCCCCAGACATCTTTCACATTCGGGTCCAGGTCCATGTAATTCTCATCGCTGCGAATTGCTTCGCCTGAACCCGCCACGCTGATTTCCCATCCATATTCCGCACGGGCTTCGCGCTTGTAAGCCATCCCGAAGTAAGCACCACCGCGGACACCGCCGCCGCCCATCCCGAACCCGCCGCCGATATCGAGGGTATAGCTGCGGAGAAAGTTCTTGCTCCGGTTGCGCGCGTTCGTGTTGGTGACCGGCGCCATCATCACGCCGGTGCTCCAGCCATCGTCGTTCGTGACTTCGCGGTTGCGGAAATCGGGGAAGTATCCATGAACCGACGCGGTCACGTTTTCCACCAGATTGCGTCCCACCTGTCCGCTTGAATTGGCGATGCCGTCCGGAAAGCGTCCGGACTTGGAATTGAGCATGATGCGCGCCGTCTCAATGGGGCTGGCAGCCAAAACCACCACGCGGCCCAGAGCCTCGCCTTCCTGCAACGTGTAGCGATCAACATAGGAAACACCGCGCGCGCGGCCCTCTGCATCCGTCAGGATGCGGCTCACAATGGAATTAGAAAGCAGAGTCAATCGGCCGGTTGCGAAAGCAGGTGGCAGCATGACTCCGGCCGTCGTAAATTTCGAACCCGGATCGCATCCGTTGGAGCAGCGGCCGCAGTAGTGGCACGTCGGCCGGCCATTGAAGGCGCGTGTGATGGCGGCCTTTGGCTCGGAAAACACATGCAGCCCGAATTTCTTGCGCACGGCCGCAGCCAGTTTGGCTTCGGCGCACCGCATTGCGATGGGCGGAAGCCAGTCACCGGTCGGGAAATCGATGCTCTGGGTATCAGGTCCCGAGACGCCGATCATGCGCTCGACTTTGCTGTACCAGGGCGCCATCTCGTCGTAATCGACCGGCCAATCCACGTCGAAGCCGTCATAGCTGGCGGGCTTCCAAATGTAAGGGCCGCATCGGCCGGTGTTCGCATCCCAGCAATTCGTCTTGCCTCCGATGGCGCGCACGCGGACCCAGCGATATGGTTTATCTTGCGGGAAGGTATATTTCCAATCGCGGCGCTTCGCCCAAAAATGATCGTTGTAATAACTGTTGTGCGCGCTGCCGTCGAAAGTCGTGATTGCCTGGCGGTCGCCCTGTCCGACGGTGTGTTGCGTGACCGGCAGCCGGACGGCGTACTCTTCGTCCGGCTGGTAGACGTTCCGGTAGCGGTGCTCCCAGGGCCACTGATGATGGCGGATATCGTGGTCGATGTTATGGCCGCCGGCTTCCACCAGCAGCACCTGCGCTCCCGCCTCGGTCAGGATGCGGGTGAACATTCCGCCTCCCGCGCCTGACCCCACGATCACTACGTCATAAATCTTTGGCACGGCCTCTCCTCACTGGTATAAGATATCAGATATTAATTTTCGGAGGAGTCTAATGGATTTCGAGGACGCCGGTGTGCGCCGCGGCGCTGCCAGAATCGCAAGCTGCGCCATTTTGATGGCAGGCTGTCTGGCAACCGCTCCGGTGCTGAGAGGCGAACTGCGAGCAGGCGTGGCGCGCGTCGATATTACGCCTCCCCTCGGTAAATACACACTGGTGGCGAGCGGTAAGATTGCCACCGCCGTGCGCGATCCTCTATACGCGAAAGTGATTGTCTTCGAGACCGGCACCACTCGGGTAGCCATTGTTTCGCTTGACCTGGTAGGCGCGTTTCCGCCGGAGCTATTCGACGAATACCGCCGTCGGCTGAAGCAGGAAGCGGCAATTGATTACGTGGTTTTGAATGCCTCGCACACGCACACTTCTCTGGATCTGGAGAACAACGCGACGGAATTGCGGAAGTGGCCCTGGATGGCGACAGCCATGGAGCAGGTTTACTCCGCGATTCTCCAGGCGCATCGGGATGCGGTTCCCGTGCGCCTCAGCCTTGGCTACGGTGAATCCACAATCGGAACGAACCGGCGGTGGGTGACGCCCGAAGGTGTGAAGACGCTAGGCCGCAATTCTCCCAACAAGCAGGCAGTCGAGCCTAGCGACCGCCGCGTAGGAGTGCTGCGCGTGGATCGCCAGGATGGTTCAGCCCTGGCCGCCGTAGTGCACTATGCCTGCCATCCGGTGGCGCTGATGGCGAACGATTCGGTGGCCTATTCGGCCGACTACGTAGGCGAGATGGAGCGCGAAGTGGCAGAACGGCTGCCTGGGCATCCGGAGGTTCTGTTCTGGCAGGGTGCGGCTGGCGACATCAACATGCGGAACACCATCGAGGGTTCCGGGGAACCGGAGGTGAAGCAATATGGTCATGAGCTGGCCGAAGCCGTGGTTACCGGTTGGGGCAGGGCATCGAAGACAATCACGGACGCTCTGTCTTTTCGCAGCGAGACTCTGACCTTCCCGAGCCGGTGGTCTCCGAAAGCCGTGGCGGCGGTGGCGAAGGAGACGGGGAACATTGACCGGTGGTTCGGATTGAATTACCTGCCGCAATACCCGGCGCCGGTGGGGAGTGTTCTGCTGGGAAAGGAACTCGCGCTCGCTTTGTTGCCGGGCGAGCCGTTCATTGATTTCCAATTCCGACTCGACGCGGCATCCCCGATCCAGAATACGTGGCTGCTCGGTTATTGCGACCGCGTCGATGGATACCTTCCCACCATTCGTGCGGCGTCTGAAGGCGGCTACGGCGCCAACGGACCGGAGACCCTGCTGCAGGTTGGCGCAGGCGAGCACATGGTCACTTGGGCGCTGGTCAGGATTTACGAGCAGCTCGGCCTGTTCTCTCCGTTGCCTGATGGAGTCCCTCGCAAGAAAGTACAAGCGGCAGGCAAATAATATGGTCAACCGGCGGCGATAGCAATACGAGATGTCAGATGCTGAACCAAATGGGTTCAAAGCTCGAGGTAGCAAGCTCGTGTGTGGTGACTAGGGCGTGTTCACACTACGCGCAAGGCCTCGACGATAAGTGCGAAGGAGAGGAATCCAAGGAAGAGGGCATCGAGTTTCTCGAAGCGGGAGAAGATGCGACGGAAGCCTTTGAGGCGACGGAACAGTCGTTCGATCTC
>DASZPB010000024.1:0-45606 GCA_035550475.1 Bryobacteraceae bacterium
TCCGCCGGCGATGCGTGGGACTTTCGAGGCAGGCTCATCGGATAAGCAATTATGCACCAACCGGGTGAGAATCCAATCTCTCTTCTTGTCCGTCAACACGGCCTCCCTTCCAACTCGCCTTCCCTTACCGACGGATTACGGTCAAGTGGTTTTTTTCGGCTACTGCGGGCGAGCCGCTACAATGGAAGTCACAGTGCTGGTTTCGATTGCTCCCCAACTCGAGCGTCCGAAGTGGCTGCGCGCGCCCGCGCCCACCGGCGAGAACTATCGTGAACTCAAGGAATTGATTGGCCGCCTGCGGCTGCATACGGTGTGCGAAAGCGCGGCCTGCCCGAATGTGGGTGAGTGCTGGAACCAACGCACGGCTACGTTCATGATTCTGGGGAACGTGTGCACGCGGCGATGCGGGTTCTGCGCGGTGGAAAAGGGCGCGCCTCTGCCGGTGGACTATGACGAGCCGGCGCGCGTGGCCGAAGCGGTAGAAGCGATGGGCCTGCGTTTCGCCGTGATTACGAGCGTGAATCGGGACGACCGCCGGGACGGCGGAGCGGAGCTGTTCGCGCTGGTGATTCAAGCCATTCGCGAGCGGGTGCCCGGATGCGGCATCGAAGTCCTGATTCCGGATTTTCAGGGGAATTTGGAGGCCGTAGAAAGCGTGATGGCGGCGCGGCCGGACGTGCTGAACCACAATACCGAGACGGTGCCGCGGCTTTACCGGCAGGTACGGCTGGGCGCGCGGTACGAGCGGTCGCTGGCGGTGCTGGAACATGCGAGAAAGATTGCGCCCGGGACGCCGTCGAAGTCCGGCCTGATGTTGGGGCTCGGGGAAACGAATGAAGAAGTGCTCGGCGTGATGCGCGATTTGCGAGCGCATCAGGTGGGGATTCTCACTCTAGGTCAATATCTGCGGCCTTCGCAGAAGCATCTGCCGATTGTGCGGTATGTGCCTCCGGAGGAGTTCGACGAATTGCGGCGCGCGGGATATGAGATGGGATTTGAGCATGTGGAGGCTGGTCCGCTGGTGCGGAGTTCCTATCATGCTTCGAATTCGGTGAAGGCGCAGATAGGGGCTTGCCGGTAGGGTTTGTGAGTTAGGGCTTGGTTGCCGGGGAAGCCGTTATGGCGGCCTTCGGCTCAATCACCAAGGCCGGCTGAAGCCGACTTGCGGCCTAAGGGGCTGCCCTACCTGGGAAGCTTCAGTTTTCTGTCGGCCTCTCCACGTGGTCGATGATGATTGTGTCGAACGACGCCCTAGCTGGTTCCAGTTTCAGACCGAGTTGCTCCTGAACAGCGGTAACCAAGGCTGGTGCCTCATTGAAGCCGGCCTCCTGTCCGGGAGGCAGGTTTTCGACGATGAATTCCAAGGTGAAATCATAGGCAGCAGTGAGACCCGTCTTATCGAAGACCGGCCGGTCGGTGGCGCCGCCGAGTTGCTGGTCAATCAATTGCTGCATCGTCATATGGGTAGCTACAATCCGGATACTGAATCTGCCGTAACTTGAGGACCTGAAGTAGGACTTCGCGTCCGAGTGGTTCTCCTTCAGTTTCGGCCCGCCCTTGTTCACTACCAGATTGTAGATCGGCAATTCCTTTTGTACATGATGAACCTGCAGCTTGAATCGATCTGCCAGCAGCGCCTGAAGCATTTGCTGGAAGACCTGCATCGGCGGCGGAGCTTCACCGGCCGACGCCTTCGCCATTACCTGGTATAACTCCGAGGTACTGAGGAGACCGCTTCTTATCCAGGACGGTCCGCCGGAGATTTGAACCTCACGTAGGTCATAAGCGAACATCACGAGGTCAAAGATGGAAACGTGCTCCGCGTCGAGGGTGTCACCGTGGACGAAGACGCCGACGCCGCCATTCCCCGTCCAGCGCTGCGGCTTTACCGATGCGACTTCAAATGTTGGGGTGGAGGAAGACTGAGTGAAAGCGCACTGTGGATACAGCAGTGCGACCGCGCCCAGAATTCCGCCTAGGACTAGCGGCCCGGTCTTCGATCGGTTGAGCATAAGGGACACGATCTGATCCGGTATAACTATAGACAATACCATAAGTGGACAGATAGTATTCGACGGCAGGAGGTTTGTTACCTCAATTGGCAGGGGGTACTTAGTGCCGGATTTTAAGGGAGAGAAATGGGGCATCCCATTCGCTACGATCCATCTGGTTCGCGCGTGCTTGAGTCTCGGAGCTTATTGTGAAACGCCGGCAACCGCTCGTTTGCACTCGCGGCTCGGAATGGGGCTCCCGTAGTGGCGAACTTCTTCCTGACTCGCAGTGTGGCGCCTGTTCGTCAGTGCTTTACGCTCGTGTGATGGCAGCGATTTCGTAGTCCTGGACTTCGGGGATTGTGAATTCCAGGGTACCGGATTCGAGCGTGTGTTTTACGTTTGTCTCAGCTCTTAGTAAGCGGACTTCTTTTACTTTTGCGCCTTGCGGTAACTGCATGGTTACTCGCTGCGGACCGATGGCGTAGTTTTCGTGGAACCAGCCTTTAGCAAAATTCGGGTTAGTGTAATTCAGGATATGTACCGCGAAACCGGGCTCGGTCTCCCAGGCGAACATTTCCACTAAGCCTTTTCCACTTACTGTGACCGGGGAGGAGTTATGCGCCAGCCAAGCGATCGATTGACCTAACAACTGGCTGAGATCCGTATCTCCGGAACGCCAGGCACTGCGTTCGATGTCGCCGGGGATCCAGATGCGGCGGCTGGCGCCGCTCTCCGTCATTACGATTGCGGGCTCATCGGTATGCGGCACGCGCGGGTAAACCATCTCGGGCGGGTACGCAGGATAGGGCGGAATCACTGTCATGATTTGCGCATCCTGAGTTTTTACCGGGAGACGGTATTCGGCGCCGGGCAGCACATTCGTGCCTTGGAATCCGGCAAGGATGGCGTGACGGCGCTCGATCTGGGCGTAGTAGGAATTTCCATGCGGACCTTGGATGTCACCGGCAACGGACGCGCGGAAGACATCGGCGAGGCCCAGTTCCGAGCGGCGGGTGCCCTTTTCGTCGTAGCGGGCGGTCTCGAACGTAGCGAGCAAAGACCCGCCGGATTGCGCAAAGGCGCGCAACTGGGCGCACTGCGCGGCGGAAAGCACCGCAACGTTGGGCAGCACCAGGACCGAATACTTGCGGAGCGTCTCGGGCGAGAGATCATCTTCGTGGACGAAGTCGAAGAAGAGGCGCTTTTCGAGCAGCGCGTAGTACATGCCCTGCAGGAATTCGCTGGAGTCCCCGCCGCCGGGGGCATGGTAGAGCGAGTGGGTACGCTGGCCGAAGACCACGGCAATGTTGGCAATCGAACGATGGTTGACAAAATGCGGTTCGTACTTCGCGATCCACTGGAAGAAGTCGCGGCCGGGCGTACGCCACCGCTGATCCTGAGGGGTTCCGCCGAGCCAGTGGTACCAGGGCACCATGCCGCTGGCCGTGGTCTGCGCCATCCACATGGTAGCTTCGGCAGCGGCCTTCGCGGTGTGACGCCATAACGGATGAGTATTGGCGTAGGAACCGGTGACGTTGGTGATGGTGCGGCCCTTCATGACGGATTGCGCGACGCGGCCCTGCTGGGCGCAATCCCAGATGGGCGTGTTGCCGCTGCGGCCTTGATGATCGGCATTGAACCACCCGGCGACACTGGCGAGGCGATTGACATCGGTGGTGATACGGATTCCTCCGCCGAGATTGCCGACGTAGACGCTGTCCCACTTCTTTTGCTTGGCGGCGGCGTCCCAGAGTTTCCAGACGGCGAGTACGCGCTCGATGTGCTGCTCGGCGAATTCGGGACTGCGGCGGTCTGCGAGACGGCGGCAGGCATCGCAAAAACAGGGTCCGGGGCGGCCGGTACCGGGCCAGCCGTTGGTGAAGAAGCCATCAACGTCGTAGAGGGAGTTGACTTCATGGATGATGGCGGGAATCTGTTCGGTAAAGTACGAAGTGAACATGCAGGTTTGGTAAAGCTGCGGCGATTCTGCGTGGCGAATGGGACTCCCGTCAGCACGGCGCTGGAACCACTCGGGGTGGGCCTGGAGGGCCTCGTCGTAAGCGAGGTTGCAATCGAGGCGCGCGACCACGCGAATGCCGCGGGCCTTGGCGGCCTTGGTAAAATCGCCGAACAGATCACGGTCACCCAGGAATTGGCTGCGATGGTGGTAAGGGATCTTCGTGGGGTAGAAGGCGACGATGCCGCCGGCATTGAGCAGGAGGGCGTCGAGCTTCATACTGTTCCAGAAGCTGACCCATTGCGGGATATCGAGCGTGAGCGGGTCTCGTTCATTAAAGTTCACCTGGCCGCAGCGGCGCATGCTCTGATACCAAGGCGTCGCAGCGTGCGCCGTTTGCGCGGCGGCGAAGGCGGGCAGGGCTGTTCCGGTGAGAAGAAAATTCCGGCGGGAGAGTTCCATAGACCGTTCTATTTTATGCCCATGACAGGCGGCCGATTGATCATTATGCTGCTGATAGCGTTCTTCGCGGCACGGAGCGCGCCGAAGGCGCAGCCCGCCTTGGCACAAGTAGTGCGGATGAAATACTTCGCAGTGGCGAACCTGGCGCCGCAGCTCCATTACTCGCGCAAAGACATCGAAGACTACCGCAAGCTGCTGGAGACGCAAAAGAAGGAAGACATCGACGGTCTGGAAGCGGAGAAGAAGCGCCTGCAGACCGAAGACGACGGACTTCACGCCGAACTGACGACGCTCAACAAATCCGCGTCTTATGACGATGCGAGGGCGGCGGCGCGGCGAAGCGAACTGCACTGCCGGATCTGGAACGTGGAAATGGACCTCCATGACCGCAAGACCGAGCGCAGCATTTCACTGCCGGTGGACTACGATCACCGCATAGCAAAGCTGGGAATCGTGGAGCAGTGGCCGGCGAAGAAGGCGGAGATCGCGCAGGCGATTGCGGATGGTAAAGCGCGCCAGCGGCGGCACGGTGACGTAGAAGACATTGGATTCCGCAAGCTGGGAGAGGGACAGGAGAACGATTTCAAGCTGGGCGAAGACGCGGTGACGGAACTGAGGGACTACCATTTGCTGCCGCCGGAATGTGACTCCCGGCCGCTGCGCCGCTATGTGGAGGACCTTGCGAATCGAATTGCCGGTAACTCTGATTTGAAGATTCCGTTGGTGGTGTCGGTGCTCGACACGGGCGAAGTGAATGCGTTCGGATTACCGGGCGGGCGGCTGTTTGTGGATGTGGGGCTGGTGGCGTACGCGGAATCGGAAGAGGAACTGGCCGGTGTGATGGCGCATGAGATCGCGCACATCGCGGCGCGGCATGGCGCGAAGCTTACTAAGCCCACGTCGTCGGTCTCGAAGATGGTGATGGAGGGCGCAACGCTGGCTGCCAACACGTTCACGGGAGGCGCGGTGGGTGAGGCGCAGCACTACGCGCGGGAATACCTCGGACTGGGTGCGGCGTTCAATCTTTCGCTGCTAGGCGTCAACGCCGACACAGAAGCCGAAGCGGGACAACTCGGGATGCAATACGTTTGGCGCGCGGGCATCGATCCGCAGGGCTTTCTGCGATTCTATGACCGCATGGCGAGCGATTCCGACAATATGCGGACTGCGAGCTTCTTTCGCACTCACCCGCCTGGCGCGGCACGCGCCTTGACCAGCCTGGCAGAGTTAGAGTATCTCCCCAAGAAGACCTACCGCCGCAATTCCACAAGCTTCGAGCGGGCGCGAGAGATGGCCCAGGCGTGGCTGCGCGAAAAAGATCGGGATGTGCATGCTGTAGCGGGAGTGGAGCCACCGGCTGGATGCCACCCGGGCGACGAAGGGAAATGAGAGGTAGCCGGATGGCGGCTGCGATCGCCGGATTCCCAGAGTGATGTCGTTTTTAGAATCGCTTGGCCGGCAAGAATGCCGCCTGTGGGCAGGATTGGCCGCGCGGGTAAGCTGGTGGAATGGCGCGTCTGCTGTTCACTACGTTTGGGTCTTACGGCGATCTCTATCCGTACCTGGCGTTGGGGCGCGAACTGGCTTGGCGCGGGCATACGGTGACAATCGCCACCAGCGAGGCCTATCGGGGTAAGGTGGAGGCCGACGGGCTGGCGTTTCAGGCGGTGCGGCCGGACGTTTCTCTCGATGATCGCACGCTCATGGAGTACCTGTTCGATGAGCGGATGGGCAGCGAGCGCGTGGTGCGGATGATCTGCTCGGTGGTGCGCGAGAGCTACGAAGACACGCTGGCCGCGGCGCGAAGCGCGGACCTGATGGTGACGCACCCAATCAGTTTTGCCGCTATCGTGGCGGCGCAAAAGCTCGCAATGCCTTGGGTCTCTTCGGTGCTGTCGCCGATTTCTTTTTTCTCGACATACGATCCACCGGCGATGGGGCCTTCGTTCCGACTGTATCGGGCGCTCTGCCGGCTGGGTCCGGGAATCCTACGGCGCATTTTCGATCTGGCGCAGCGGCAGACGCTGCGCTGGACGCAAGCGGTGTTGGAATTGCGGAAGGAGTTGGGATTGCCGCCAGGCGCGCATCCGTTGTTCGCAGGCTCGCATTCGCCTTCGCTCGTGCTTGCGCTCTTCTCGCGCTGTCTGGCTCAGCCGCAGCTGGATTGGCCGGAACACACAGTGATTACGGGGTTTCCGTTCTACGATGCGCCTGGGCGCGGGCTACCGGACGAGCTGGCACGCTTTCTGGACGCGGGACCGCCGCCGGTTGTGTTCACTCTGGGCAGCTCCGCGGTGGGCGCTGCGGGAGATTTTTACCGCGACAGCCTGAAAGCGGTGGCGCGGCTGGGGAAGCGCGCGGTATTCCTCACCGGCGCGTTCCGGCAGAATCTGCCCGAGCAACTTCCGCCCACGGTGATTGCTGTGGACTATGCGGCGCATTCCGAAGTCTTTCCACGAGCGGCAGCAATCATACACCAGGGCGGAATTGGAACAACCGCACAGGCGATCCGCGCGGGGCGTCCGATGCTGATTGTGCCGTTCGGACACGATCAGTTCGACAACGCGCAACGAGTGCGGAGGCTGGGCGCGGGCGAGGTAGTGGCGCGCTCGCACTACAATGAGCGACGCGCGGAGAGCGGGCTGCGGAGGATTCTCGAAGATCCGCGGCATGAGCAGGCAGCGAAGACGCTTGCGGCAATCGTCAAGGCAGAGAACGGGTGCGCGACTGCGGCTCAGGCGATCGATGGTTACCTGCGGCAGTGTTCGCTCGCCTGAAATTCAGAATGATCGCGGGCCGGCGCTTCGGGCGGGTGGCCTACGCCGCTCGATTCGGTACCGAAACGGCTGCGACAGGATCGATCGTCCTTCTGTTGATCCGTCGCGCCGCGCGAACTAAGTGGCGTGACTTAGTGGCCTCAGCTAACTTCGCGAAGCGACGCCACTCGAAGCGCCTTTTGCCATGGCGACGCCTTGCGTGCTCACGTAGTATTTCGCGAGCATGTTGGGCTTCTCCCATGCGGGCATCTGACCGGGGTCCTGGAGATACTTCAGAAACTGGTTGGTGACTTGCGCGAAGTGGGCCTCATGACCGACGCGGTAGGAATCGGGGATCGTGATGAGATATTCCTTACCGGATAGGCGCAAGCCGATGCCGGGGAAGCGGTCCTGCAGCGCGGCGATGCGCTTTTCGAGCGCAGTTGCGACGTCGGCCTGCGGCACCACGTATAGCTCGGGCCGCCATGCTTCGGCCTGGCCTTGTCGCACTTCCAGGCGTGCGCCCGTGCCGCGGTAAACGGCGTAGTGTGTGTCTCCGCCGCCGGAGGGCGCTTCCCAGTTCCATAGCACGTCGAGCTTGACGTGGACTCCGCGGAGTTCGTAAGAGACGCGCGTGTTGCAGAAGTATTCGAGCGAATCGGCGCGAATCCAGGGTTCGAGATAGGCGGGATAGCGCGGCTCGCCGGTCACCTGGCGGAACTGGGCGGGCGTCATGACGGTGGGCCAGCGCGCGGCGGAATGCAAACGAATGTCGCGGCGGTAATCGATGGCGGATTCGGGGAAGAGCGTCCACTGCGTGAGATCGACGAGATGCGTGCCCACATCGGAGAGCGCTTCGCCCTGCTCATTGATATCGAAGAACCAGGCGGGACGCGGGTTGGCAACGCCGGCCACGATCTTGAGGATGTGATGCACGCTTTCCATGACGACGCCGGGATCGCTCGCGGTGCCCGGCACCTGATCGCCGAAGACGGCGGAATCGCGGCGCAACTCGCGCTGCAGGATCGAGGTAATCTCGTAGCGCTCAGTCATGATGTCGTAGGCAACGAGGCCCTGGCGATCGGCGGAATCGAGCACGGCTTCGAGTATGGGCAGATCTTCGGGCACGATGACCCACGGCTTATCGACCAAGGCATTGATACCGGCATCGACGGCTGCCTGGATTTTGCGAATCTTGCCGTGATTGCGGCCGGAAAAAACGGCCACGTTGCCGGCGCGCTCGCGCCGCACACGGTCGAGATAGTCGGGCGCGGCGTGGACTTCCAGTTGCCATTGAGTCGGGCGCTCGGCACGGGTGTTGAAGCGCGCGATACGAGCCAGGTAATCGACGAGGTCCGGACCGAGCGGAGCATAGACGTGCACCTGCGGGACAACGCCGGGATACATCTCTTTCTGCACGAGGGCCGCATGGAAGTGGCCGGGATCAACGGTAAGAAAACGAATTTCGGGCATTCACAGACAGGTTACGACAGTCGGCGGGCGATACGCTGAGCGGCGATTTGCGAGTGCGCTTTGGATGTGGCGGGAGCGGCTTTTGATATGATCAGAGTCCGCGCCCTCTTGCGGCGCACGTGTGCGCAAAACGAGCATGAAGAGGACCGGACCACCCAATTGGAAAGCATGCCGCTGGACGGAAGCGGGCGGAAAAAGCGTGGGGATGCGCGCGTTTTCCAGCCGCGAAAAAGTGGCTGCGTTTCTGCGGCGGTTCCGGAATGATCCGTCGGCCATGGCGGCGTTTCGAAAGATCCTCAAGAGGTCGGGCATGCACGGCGTGAACGGGCTCGATCACGATACCGTGCTGGCGCAAACAGCGCTCCGCATTTCCCGGCGCGAATGGCGGCTGTTGTTAGGCGAACTGCCGAAGCCGGAATCGGCGGGCGCGAACCGGAAGGGTTCGCTGCCCCCCGCTCCGCCGCCGCCCCCGTCGGTCGCGACCCCGGTGAAGAGCACACCCTCGCGCAAACCGGCGCCCGAGGAGCCGGTGTTTCCTCCGGAAGACGATGTGCTTGCCATCGCGGCGATTCTGAAAGAAGCCGCGAGTGCCGGCGTGCCGTTCTGCGAGGAATGCGCGAAGGCGGAAGCAGCAGCGGGCGGCGACGATGATTGACGAGGCGGCGGCGCAGCAAGTGATCTCGCGCTTGTGGGACCGCGGCGCCACGGATCAGGGCAGCGCCTGGGCGGTTCTTGACGGCGCGCGCGATGACCGCGTGTATGCGATGGTGGATTCGGCGCGCTACCGGCGTTCGTGTCTCTACGCTGGGAATCTGCCGTGGCAACTGGAAATGACCGCGCCCTACCTGGTGCAACTCTATCCGGATGACGCTTCCACGATCCACCTGGTGCGCACGGCGTGGGGCAACAGTTGGGGAATCTTCCTGCGAGCGGACGAGAGCGCGGAGCAACTACGGCGGCATTTGCGAACATTCCTGCGAGTGACGGACTACACCGGGCGTCGGCTGGTGTTCCGCTATTACGATCCACGCGTGATGCGCGTCTACCTGCCGACCTGCCGGCCCTCGGAGCTGCGATTCGTGTTCGGGCCGATCCGCTATTACCTGATGGAAGATGAAGACCCGCGCACGGTGCTGCGCTACGAATTCCGCAGCGACAAACTGGAGCAGGGGTCGTTTACGATTCCCGTGAAGGGATAGCAGGCGAGTGCGCGATCAGGGTTTACCGCGCGTAATCAGGCGCGCGCCGCGATTGCGCGTGATGTAATTGTAGATCCACTCTACCAGCACCAGCAGGCGGTTTTCGAATTCCACCAGATACATCAGGTGCACGAAGACCCACACGAACCACGCGATGAAACCGGAAAGGTGCAGCTTGCCGAATTGCGCCACTGCCTCATTGCGTCCGATGGTGGCGAGGCTGCCCTTGTCCCGGTAGTGGAATGGCGCGACGGGTTCCCCACGCAAGAGCCTGGCGATCGATTGAGCGACGTAGCGGCCTTCCGCCATCGCGACTGGCGCGACACCGGGAAGCGGCTTGCCATTCTGCTGGAAACTTGCCAGGTCGCCGATGACGTGGATCTCGGGGTGGCCGGGCACGGTGAGATCGGGCTCGACGAGCACGCGGCCGGCGCGATCGAGCGGAGCGCCCGCGCGTTCGGCGAGGACCTTCCCCATGCGCGAAGCGCGGACACCCGCGGCCCAGAGAACGGTGCGCGTGGGGATATGCTCTTCGTGATCGCCGACGCGGACCGTGACGCCTTCGGCATCGATGTTGGTGACGAACGCGCCGGTGCGCGGGCGCACACCGAGACCGATCAACTCGCGCTCAGCCTTGGCGGAGAGATCGGGAGGAAAAGGCGGCAGGACGCGATTCAAACCTTCGAGCAGCAGAATGCGCGCTTCGGCGGGATTGATGTGATGGAAATCGTGGCGGAGGGTGTCATTGGCAATCTCGCCTAACGCCCCGGCCAGTTCCACGCCGGTGGGGCCAGCGCCCACAATGACGAAAGTGAGCCAGGCGCGGCGCTTGTCCGCATCGGGCTCGCGCTCGGCTTTTTCAAACGCCATCAGCAGACGGCTGCGAATGTTGGTGGCGTCTTCGATGGTCTTCAGGCCGGGAGCGAGCGTCTCCCAATCGTCGTGGCCGAAGTAATAGTGCGTGGCGCCGGTGGCGATGACGAGGTGATCGTAGGGAGCTTCCCCATCGCGCATGATGACGCGGCGGCGCTCCACGTCGAGATCGACCACTTCGCCGAGAAGCACTTCGGTATTCCTGCGGCGGCTGAGGACGACGCGAAGCGGCGAAGCGATTTCTCCGGGAGAAAGAGCGCCGGTCGCGACCTGATAGAGCAGGGGCTGGAAGAGATGAAAGTTACGGCGATCGATGAGCGTGACGAACGCCGAAGTGCGGCGCAGGGCCTTGGCGGTATACAAGCCTCCGAAGCCGCCGCCCACGATGACGACTCGGTGCATTCCGGGTGTGGGGCCGCTCAATGCGAATGCCCCTTGTGTTGCGCAAGGCTTACCTGGCGGAGCAGGATGAATTCAGAGAGATTCTCAGAGGTCAACATTCCCAAAAGTTGGTCATCGTCATCCATGACGAGGGCGCAGGCGCCCGGTCCGGAGATCTGGGGCAGCGCGTCGGTGAGCGGCATGCCGGGCGAAAAGCGGGTAAAGTTCCGGTCCATTGCGCCGGCAACGTAGCCTTCGGGGCCATCGGTCATCATGGCGCGGACCAGCGCGGAGCGGCTCAACAAGCCGACGACGGAATCGCCATGCATCACCGGAAAATCGTGCTGCGACGTAGCGAGCAGCAGTGTACCGGCATCGCGGATGGTTTCGCCGTGCTGCAGCGTGCGGAAATCCGTGATCATCGCCGCCTGGACGGGAAAGCCGGTGGTGAGGATGCGCCCGCGCACGGCCGCACCCTCCTGCGCGGCGCCCAGATAGACGAACAGAGCGATGAACATCAGAATGAAATTGCCCCATAACAGGCCGGCCATGCCGATGACAATGGCGAGCACCTGGCCCGCGCCGGCAGCGATGCGCGTGGCTTCTTCTTCAGGGCGGCGCAAGGCGAGAAACGAACGCAGGATGCGGCCGCCATCCATGGGATAGGCGGGTAGAAGATTGAACAGCCAAAGGATCAGATTGCCGACGGCGAGGCGCTCGGCGAGATTGGCGTCAGTGGGTTCACGCAATTGCTGAAGGGTGAGCGACCCTTGCTGCGCGGCGGTGAAGGCGAGCAGGGCAATAGCGATCACCAGGTTGACCGTGGGACCGGCCATGGCGACCCAGAACTCTTCGCGCGCGCGAGGCTGGCGCTCGAGGCGTGAAACGCCACCAATGGGAAACATCACGATTTCAATGGTGTGAATTCCGTAACGCCGGGCCACCAGTGTATGTCCGACTTCGTGCAGCAGGACGGACGCAAAGAGAGCAATGACGTACAGCACAGCACCCAAGTGGGACTGCCGCCCGCCGATTCCGATGACCAGCAGGAAGACCAGCAGCAGAACAAAGGTGAAATGGAATCGTACGGGTACGCCGAAGACACGCAGGGTTCCTACCGTTCCACCAATGAGGTGCGGCTTGGTCTTATCGTCGGGGTGAGACAGCGAGTTGTCCGGCATGGCGTCTAGCGGCTCACCCCTATTTTGGCGCGAAGACGGGCCGTTGCGCTGATGGGGGTCAAGCGCTCATGGGGGGCATGGAGTGCGAACGCCGGAGACGCTTCTCGATAACGCGGGCGGCGCCTGCCGCGGCGGCAGCACTGGCGACGGCCGCGAAACGCCAGCGGCTTTGCCACAGTTTCCGGTACTTCCACAAGGAACGGTATTTCCATGCCAGACGAAGTTTGCGCGTATACGTCATATCGTTGCCTCCGTGATGCAGGTCTCCCTGATCACATGAGCAGAGCGATTGCCATTGTGAAAGAGACCACGCAAAAGGAAGCAGCAGATATCAGGAGACGCCCTCTCCCCTGCCCTGCCGCTCAATAGCGGAGCGGAGGTCAGGCCCGGGCGCGAAACGAGGTACCTGCCGGGCTGCGATTTCGATGGCATTGCCGTTGCGCGGATCTCGCACGCGGCGGGCCTTGTGGTGGGATAACCCAAAAGTACCGAAGCCGGAGATGGTTACGCGGTCTCCACGTAAGAGACTGGCTTGAATTCCATCGAGGAGCGCATCGAGGGCGCGCGAGGCCTGGGCGCGCGTAAGCCCGGCGTCCACGGCAATCTTTCCAACCAGGTCTTTCTTAGTCACCGATTTTTGAACCGAGGCGAGGTATATCAAAGCTGATTGCCGGTGTCAATAAAAAAGTTTCTGTGCAATGAGCGGGTGTTCGACGCTTGATAGGGCTGGTGAGATGCGGAATAAGTGGAGTTGCAAACGTAAGGGCCGGCTGCGCGTTTGGGAAAGCCGGCCGCGAGCAGGAATGTCCCTCCCAGAGCGGCGCGCTCTTGTTCTCACTTAGAGGAGTTGTGCTTGTACTTATGGGCGACTTATGGATGGCTTATAGCCCGATAACTCGGTGGATTTTTGAGTTATTGATTTGTCTTCAGATTCAGGACTTCGTTCAGGGAGCCTTGACGATAGCCTTCCAGGTCCAGAGTGACGTACTTGAAACCCAGTTGTTTGAAGATGGCGGTGAGGCGATTGGCCATGTCTAGCGTCAGGGCCCGCTCCAGTTCGTCGCGGGCGATTTCGATGCGCACTACTTCGCCATGGAAGCGGACGCGGAACTGGCGGAAGCCCAGGGCTTTGATCTCTTCCTCCCCGGCTTCGACTGTCTTTACGTTCTCAATCGTTACCGGCGTTCCGTAGGGAATGCGCGAACTGAGGCAGGCAGACGCCGGACGGTCCCAGGTGGGAAGACCGGCCTGGCGGGAAAGCTCGCGGATCTCGCTTTTGGAAAGCCCGGCATCGGCCAGCGGAGCGGATACTTTATGCTTCTTCGCCGCATTCTGGCCGGGGCGGTAATCGCCCAGGTCGTCTACGTTTACGCCGTAGATGATGTGCGCGCTGGCACGGTCGCGGCCCAACTGTTCGAGACGCGTGAAGAGTTCGTCTTTGCAGTGGAAGCAGCGGTCCGGATTGTTGCGAACGTAATCGGGATTATCGAATTCGTGCGTCTCGATGTACTCGTGTGGAATCGCGAACTGGCGCACGAAGGCTTCGGCGTCGCGTTTATGCGATTGGGGAAACGACGCGGAATCGGCCGTAACGGCGAGCGCGTTTTCGCCGAGAACGCGATGCGCGGCCCACGCCAGATAGGCGGAATCCGCGCCGCCGGAATAGGCCACAATGACGCGGCCCATGCCGGCGAGGATGCCGAACAGGCGGTCTTCCTTTTCCCGCAAGCGAGCCGGATTTGAAAATTCCACCAGAGCAGCCATAGGGTGATACCAGTTTACTGAATCGGCAAGGTCTCGTGTCCGTCGCCGTTGCCATTGCCATTTCCGTTGCCGCCATCGGTTTCGGGCAGAACGGATGCCGCTGCCACTTTGTCACTCTCTTCGAGCGTAACGAGTTTCACGCCTTGCGTGGAGCGGCCTACCTGTCGAATGGTAGAGGAATCGATGCGGATAATTTTTCCGTTCTGGCTGACGATCATGAGCTCGGACTCTTCTTTGACGGAAAGAATGGCCACAACGTCGCCCGTCTTCTTGGTCGTCTTCATATTGATGACGCCCTTACCGCCGCGCGAGGTGAGGCGGTAGTCCTGCAGCGGAGTGCGTTTGCCGAATCCGTTTTCGGCGATGGAGAGAATGAGTCCCTCTTTTTCGACCACTTCCGCGCCCACCAGGTAGTCGCCTTCGGCCAGATCCATGGCGCGCACGCCGCGCGCCTGCCGGCCCATCGCGCGGACATGGCTTTCGGCGAAGCGAATGGCCTGTCCGGCTCGCGACCCGAGGAAGATGTAGTTATCGCCGTGAGTGATCTTGGCGGCGATCAGCTCGTCGCCATCATCGAGACCAACGGCGATGATGCCGCGCGAGAGCGGGTTATCGAATTCGGTGAGCTCAGATTTTTTGATGACGCCATGCTTGGTGACCATGACGATGAACTGGTCAGGCACGAAGTCCTTCACCGAGAGGAACGCCTTCACGGTCTCATCCGGTTGCAGGTTGATGAGGTTCGAGATGTGCTTGCCCTTGCCACTGGTGGCGGCATCGGGAACCTCGTAGACCTTGAGCCAGTAGACACGTCCGCGGTTGGTGAAAACCAGCAGGTAGCTATGGGTGGAGGCACAGATCAGATACTCCACGAAATCTTCCGCTCGCGTACCCATACCGATGCGGCCCTTGCCGCCGCGCGATTGGCGGCGATAGGTATCGACCGAGGTCCGCTTGAGATATCCGCCGCGAGTTACAGTTACCGCAACATCTTCGACGGCCACCAGGTCTTCGAGCAGGATTTCGCCAGTGTCCTCGATAATCTGCGTGCGGCGTTCGTCGCCGTAATTCTTCTGCACTTCGCGCAACTCGGCGACGATAACTTCACGCAGCGCTTCGTCTGAGCCGAGGATACGCAGGTATTCGGCGATGCGGCGCTGGATATCGGCCAACTCATCGAGGATCTTCTGCTGTTCCATGCCGGTGAGGCGCTGCAACTGGAGCTCGATGATGGCCTGTGCCTGCTTCTCTGTGAATTCGAAGCGGGCGATCAACGAATCGCGCGCTTCACGCGGCTGCTTGGCGGCACGGATGAGGCGGATGACTTCATCCAGGTTCTTGAGCGCTTTCTGGAAGCCGAGCAAAATGTGCTCGCGTTCGCGGGCCTTGCGCAGTTCGTATTCGGTGCGCCGGCGGACCACTTCCACGCGGTGCTCAATGAAGCACTTGAGCGTCTCCACCAGACCCATCTCGCGCGGCTGGCCGTTGACGATGGAGAGCATGATGATGCCGAAGCCAATCTGAAGCTGGGTGTGCTTGTAGAGGTTGTTGAGGACCACTTCAGCCTGCTCCCCGCGCTTAAGCGGGAATACGATACGCATGCCGTCGCGATCGCTTTCATCGACCGGCTCGCCCAAGCCTTCGAGCTTCTTTTCATTGATGAGCTGCGCGACGTGCTCGATGAGGCGGGCCTTGTTGACCTGATACGGAATCTCGGTGACCACGATCTGCTCGCGGTCTTTACCGACGCGCTCAATGGCGGCCTTGGCGCGGATTTTCAGTTGGCCGCGGCCTCTAGTGTAGGCCTCGAGAATGCCCTGACGGCCCAGAATGAAGCCGCCGGTGGGAAAATCCGGACCGGGCACGAGTTCCAGAATCTTGGTGAGCGGAGCCTTGGGGTGCTGGATCAGGTGAATGGCGGCATTAATGACTTCGGTGAGATTGTGCGGCGGAATGTTGGTCGCCATGCCGACGGCGATGCCCGACGAGCCGTTTACCAGCAGGTTCGGCACACGGGTGGGCAGGACTTCGGGCTCGGCTTCGCTTTCGTCGTAGTTCGGGCGGAAATCGACGGTTTCTTTGTCGATATCTTCGAGCAGCGCGGTGGCGATGCGCGAAAGGCGCGCCTCGGTGTACCGCATGGCCGCGGGAGGATCACCATCGACCGATCCGAAATTGCCCTGGCCTTCCACCAGTGGATAGCGCATGCTGAAGGGCTGCGCCATGCGAACTAATGCATCATAAATGGGCGCATCGCCATGCGGGTGATACTTACCCATGACCTCGCCGGTGATCTTGGCGCACTTGCGCGGCGGTCGATTGGGCGCAAGGCCCATTTCATGCATGCCGAACAGAATGCGGCGGTGCACGGGCTTCAAACCATCGCGGACATCCGGCAGCGCGCGGCCCACGATCACGCTCATGGCGTAATCGAGATACGAGCGGCGCATCTCATCTTCAATGTTGATCGAGATGAGGGAACGGTTGCCGTCACCTCCACCGGAAGCGGCGGGAGGCTGGCCTCCGGCAGGCGGCACCGGCGGGCCTTGAGGCGGTAATTCCTGGTCTGGCAAGCTTACTCCTTTTGGGGTTAAGTTCTATTGTACCAAGAATTTAGTCATCTGTGAAGAAAAGTGGTCATTCGCCTTGTCTTCGCCTCTTGAATGGGCCAATTAGTGAAAACGGCGCTGCCGCATCTCGGCGGAGATAGTTTCGAGTTCAGCGGCGGTCAACAGGCGCTTGCCCACGGCGATGAGACGGTCGTTTTCCGAGGCGATGTGGGAGCGGTAGAGGGCGGCAAACTGCGCAACGACGCGGCGGTACGGCTCGGGGTCCTGGCCGGGCGCGGGAACTTGTTTGAGACGCTCGTAGAGTTCATCGGCTTCGCGATGCTGGGATTCGAGTGAAGCGATGTAGGCTTTCTCTTCGGGCGTCAGGCGCTCTTCGATGCGCGGAAAGACGCTCTGTTCTTCATCGGCGGTATGGGCAACGCCGCTGGTCTCGAAATAGCGAAAGACGGATTCAATGGCCTGGCGGGCTTCTTCGGGTTTGGAATCGAGATGAGCGGCGGCACGTTCCAGGATGCTCAGGCGTTCTTCGATGCGTCCGTGGCAGGCTACCAGGTGCTCGAGCGGGTGGTCGAGTGTGCTCGCAGCGTCTTTGGCTACGCTGCCGCGAAGTAACCGGTCTACGGTGAACATACTTTTATTGTAGACACCGGCGGGATGGGGAGCAGTGACGGGAGTCACTGCCGCCCATCCTGTAGGGCGAAAGGGGTTGCGAAGGCGACGTACCTCTTCCGTCGCAGACCTTTCGCCTTGCCCAAGGTCAGATCTGCATCCGCCCTAAAATGTGTAGCGGAAGCCCAATTCAACACTCCGCGGCAGATTCCTCTGGGTGATCGGGACAACGCCGAAAAGGTTCGACGTTGGAGAAGTGTTGGGCGCAGAGAAGATTGGAGTATTGGTCGCGTTAAATGCGGACACCTTGAACTGGATACGGTGGCCTTCGTGGATCTGGAAATTGCGGATCAATGTGAGATCCATTTGGGGCGCGGAGTGCGTGCGAATGGTTGAGCTTCGCAACTTTGTGGTTCTCAACGTATCCGGCGGACGCACCACCCAGATCGAAGGCGAGGTATTGAACCAGTGGTCCAGAGTCTGACCGGAGGAGAGCTTGGGGTCGCCATCGATGTAGTAACCGCCCGGATATGAAATCGGGATGCCGCCCTGGATCGTACTCATCCAATCCAGTTGCCATCCTCCGATGATATGCGATGCGATTCCGTGATTGAGCCACTTCTGTTGCGGCCCCACAGGGAATTCATACGTTCCGGCGATCATGAGCCGTTGGGGAACATCAAAGTCCGTGAGTTCGCGGGAAGGCGCTGGGTCCTGCGGGTTCAGAAACTCAACAGCCTCCATCGTTTTCGACGCCGTATAAGACACCAACCAGGAAACTCCATGGCCGAGGCGCTGCTCGACTTTCAACTGGAACGCGTTGTACCAACTCTTGCCCAGACTGAGAGTGCCCTCGGTAACGCCCGTAAACTGCGGGAATGGTGTTATCAGGTTCCGCCGCTGGATAGTGGCCTGCGCCCCGAGCGATGTGGTCACCGGCAGGATGCCATAGAACGGGTTCGGAACCGCCTGTGACAGGTACGGCGTGCCGAGCTGTAGTTGATCCACGCTAAGCACATCGATATCTTTGCTGACCTGTAGCCTGTCGGTCCGGCTTCCCACGTATGCCGCATCTACCAGCAACCCGGGCTTGATCTCGTATTGCAGCCCAGCCGAGAACTGCCACACGTTCGGCATGCGTCTGGCGGGATCATTGAAGGAGACGGCATCGCCGATCTGAGTGGCGAGTCCTCCCGAGGCGCCGGCCGGTTGGATCAACCCGTTGGGAAACGGATTGGAAATGGTGCTGAAGGGCAAGTAATCGGCAGTGGCCGCCTGGACGTTTGTGGTTTGGGAGAACCCGAGGCTCCCGCCGAAATCCGATGTAGGAAGAAAGTAACGGCCCACACCGCCACGGAACACCAGGGCTTTGGAATTCAGCACCTTGTAAGCCACTCCGACGCGTGGCTGCCAAGTGTTCCGATCGGGCTCGAAAGCACCCTGCGGCTGGCCTCCGGTCCCGGCGAACAGAAGACCGCCTTTGAGGTTCATACCAGGAACCGTGTATGGGCTATTCGCCGTGAAATCGAAGCCGCGATTTTGCCGGTTGTAGCGCTCCACGGCGGGCGATTCATAATCCCATCGCAAACCGAGGTTGAGTGTAAGCCTCCGGCTTACCTGCCAATCATCCTGATAATACAGCACGGGGTAATGCCAGGTCGTGTACGGAGTAGCATTTATGGTGGCGGATCCGGAGTTCATGTAGCCCAGCAGGAAAGATGCGATGGCGTTGCCCGTTCCCTTATCGTCCACCTGAGGGTTGGCACTCGTCCAACCGCGAGTGAAGCCGTAAGTCCCGCCCCCGTTCTTGCGGCCAAAGCTCGCAAAGTGCTGGATGCGGTATTCGCCGCCGAACTTCATCGAGTGTGTGCCGACGATCTTCAGCAGAGATCCCTGTGATGTCCAGGTCTCGCTCGGAAGCACATCCTTCTCGTTAATGCTGGTTCCGATGTAGTTCTCGAAGGTAAAGATCGGATACTTGCCAGGCATTTGCAGGAGTTGAGTCACCGGCATGCCGAGGTCAGAAATGTCCTGCGGCTGATAAATACTGGTGTACACAAACCGGTTGAACCCGACGCGACCGCTAAAAACCGTCTGGGGGGTGAGAGTGCCGACTACGTCGAGAACGCCGCCGTCATTCCTGCGCGAAGCGTGGCTCGTCTGCGCGGCGCGAGTCGTCCAACTGTACGGATTCTTGACGCCACCGTCGCGGAAGTTACGGTCCCATCGCCCATAGACTCTCCACTTTTCGTTAATGTTGTGATCTCCGCGTATGATCACGTTGTAGTAGCCCGTCTGGGACCCGGCCTGCCCAGCGAAGTCATTGTTGGCGTGTGTGATCGGGTCTCCTGTCTGATTCGGCAGCGGGATATCCTTCAGCACGGCGAGAGCGAGCGGCGCGAAGCGTGTCGATGGGATCTTGTTACCCTGAAACGGACTTCGCAGATATTGGGGGTTGCTCAGGGACACCGCCTTGGTCTTATCGAAATTCGGGTTTGGGGTGATCGTAAGTGGATCGTAAATCGTGTAGAGCTTATTGGCTGTGGTGAAGGTCTGCGAGAAATCTCCATTGCGCTGCTCCTCGGTGGGTACGGACCCAAGCCCAGGCTGCGGCTGGAAATCCCGGTATTTCTCAATATTGAACATGAAGAAAGTGCGGTCGCGGCCGTGATAGATTTTCGGCAGCACCACCGGTCCATCCATTTCGAAACCGTATTGGTCCACATAGCCGCCAGGCCGCGGCTGACCGGTCGCATTGTTCGAGTAATCATTGGCATTCAATTGCGCGCGGCGCATGTATTCATAGGCCGCGCCGTGCAGGCGGTTGGTTCCCGGCTTGATGGACAAGCTGATGATGCCTCCACCGGTCCGGCCGTACTGGGCGTCGTACGTATTCGTCTGGACCTTGAATTCCTGGGTGGCTTCAACCGGCGGTACGTAGGCGATCTCTTGAACGTCGCCGTAGCCCGATACAGCGTTGTCCGGAACGCCATCGAGTTGGACCTCGTTCATGCTGTGCTGGCCACCGTTGATCGAGAAATCGTTGATCGACCCGTTGTCGAACGGCCGAAAGTAGGTCAGGGAACTGCCGGAATATTGGACCCCGGCGGCGATGTTCACCAATTCGAAGGGATTGCGTCCGTTCAACGGAAGGTCGGTGATTTTGCGGTGGTCAATCACCTGGCCCCGGCTGCCGCTGGAGGTTTCCAGTAACGGCGCTTCCGCCACCACCGTAACCTTGTCGGAAAGCTGCCCCAGCTCAAGGGTGACGTTCACTTCGGTCCTGTCGTTGATGCGAAGCTCGATGGGACCGAGCTCGAAGGTCTTGAAGTCGGCCCGCTCGGCCACCAGCTTGTACCTGCCGGGCAACAGGTACGGGATCACGTACCGTCCTTGCGCGTTGGCTGCCGAATTCACCGTAACGCCCGTATCGACGTTGGTGACTGTCACTTTTGTGCCGGGCACAGCAGCACCGGATTGATCGGTCACATCACCGGCGATGGTCGCCCGGTATTCCTGGCCGATCAGGACAGGCCCGCACATGCAGAGCATCGTCAACAGAACAAGCGTATTTCGCGTCATAAGTCACTTCCTGTTCGCTGATATTGAGGTCCCAACGGCCGCGGTTAAAATCATTTTTCGGCCGCAATCAATCTCAGTTATGGGAGTCGCGGGTCTGATCGCAGGGCGACCGAAGCTGCCATTTCGGCGCTCGGGACGCACCTCTGCTTCGCCCTATCCTGCGCTCTAGTGCGTTCATTGCAATCCAACCATTCAGACCGCAAAGCGGTAAACAACCCGCTGACTTCGCCAACAGTCTTGCGCGCACCGCTGGCAGCGGCGCTCGGAACACAGAAGCACCCGGCACTTCAGGCTGCCGGCCGCTTCGCAACCGCCGAGAGCCGGATGGACCGGACTACCTTCGTCTTCGATCCGGTTTCGTACACCTCAATTCGGCCCTCCAGCAGCCGGATTCGGCGCCAGTTGCCCGCTCCGTAGCCGAGAGCGGCCGTGCGAACCTGAACGGCGCGGCTCGCGCCCAAATCGAGATCATCGATTTGATCGCGATGGTTGTGACCCACAAGAACCAACGCAACATTCGGCGCACTCTCCACGGCTTGGCGAATGGCCTGCGAATTCGCATTTGTACCAATCGGGATGTGCATGGCCAGCACTAATACGGCTCCCGCGTTAGCCTCGGCTCTTTTGCGAAGCCAATAGAGCTGTTCATGGGCGATGGTCACGGCTGGATGCTCTATAGAGCCGGTCGCCACATACCCATCGTCGAGCATCAGAAACACGTATCGCGTGCGGCCCACCTGTTTGGCGAACTCGTAGTACGTGCCCTTGCCAAAACACTCCATCGTTCTTGTCCAATACGCCCGCGCAGCACCGGCCAGCCATTGGTCGCCGGCGGCCTTGATCCCGTCTGGGGCGACCCGATATTGCTCGATGTCGTGATTGCCGAGAGTGAGATAGAGGGGAATGCGGGTCTGGGCCACCGCTCGACGAAATGCTTCGGTCTGGCCGCCCACCACGCCCCCGTCGGGTGCAGTGAAACGGAACGCATCGGTCAGGTCTCCTGTAATCAAGACGAACGATGCAGCGACCGGAGGCTGAGCCAGGAACGCTGCCAACCTGCGCTCCGCGCCGGCAAGATGCTGGCGCGCCTTAAACAGGGCCGGGGCGACACCGTGGAGGTCGACAACATGGGTGTCGGAGAGTTGAATGAAATCGATTGACTGATCCTTCTGCTGAGCTGCCAGCCCGCCGTACAGAAGGCAAACGATCGCAACGACAGTTCTCTTTGTCCCGACGGATCTCATTATCGGCCCATAACAAGCTCTTCCCGGCGGCCTCATCATGCGACCCACTTCACCTCGCATCCCGCCTCCAACCGTAAGCCGCGAGCATGATTCCAAACAGGTCGGTATTGGAGAGCACGCCCTTGACTCGCTCCGCACCCGGTCCCTCTGCCGCGACCAGGACTTCCTCGCCGGAGTGACTGGTCCCGATCACGACATTCGGGCGATCTTCGGACCGCTCGGGCACAGGCTTACCGGCGTTCGGACCGGTCGGCAGCTTGAGGTCCGAGCCCTTCTTACCGCTGACAACGCGAAAATCGAAAGAATGATCGGCGGTGAAGAGAACCAGCGTGTTCCTTTCGTTCTCCTTCGCAGTCCGCCGGATCAGCCGGTCGAGTTTGATCACGGTGTCCAAACACCGCTCGGGCTTCGAGGGATGCAGGTCCCACTCCACCATCAGAAAAAAGCCCTTCGGATTCCCAGAGAGAATCTGGATTGCTTTTGCAGTGGCCCTATCCACATCGAAGTTCGCATCGTCGAACAGTGCGACCACACGCTTCGCGTCGGCCGGTACGGCATCGAGAGAGTCGTAGAAGTAGCGGCCGCTGGCACGCAACTCTCTCTCAAGGTCAATGCCCATCTCCTTCGCCGATTCCGTAATCTCTTTGCGGCCGTTGCCGATCACCAGGTCGACACCGTCGCCGAACCGGGGCTTCCACACCTGTTGGAGGATTTCGCCAAACTTCTTGCGGCTGTCCACGTGCGCGTAGCAGGCTGCGGGCGTGGCATCCACCATTGGCTTATTCGAGATCACGCCGGTAGAAAGACCGTGCTCCTCGGCGTATTCCAGAATGGTCTTCAGTGGCGCTCCCGGGTGGCTGTCTGCCGGCGGATTTTCAGAAAGCACGCCGTTAGCCGTCTTCCGACCGGTGACGATGGCCGTCATGCCAGCCGCCGAATCCGTCACCCAGGAACTCGTCGAGGACGTCTCCGACAGCGCAATATACGGCATGTGCTGAATAAAGAGAGCGCGCGGTTCCCGGTAACCATGAATGCTGGCCGCGCTAAGCGTCGGGATGCCGCCGGCATCGCCAAGGAATAAGATCACGTTCTTCGCATGCTGCTGCGCCTGGATCGCGGGCACGCTCAAGAGCAATGAGACGGTTAAGAGAAGTTGTTGTCTGGACATGGGATGACGTCAGTTTGGCCCTGGTCAGAAACGAGCTTCGCTTGCAGCCGCCAGGGCAGGGTTCAGTTTAACCGAGCGAGGCCAAAAAGCAACGAGAACCGGGATATTAACCGGTAGTTATCCGTGATAGGCTAACGTACCGGAGCGGTTTGTGGTGCAGCAGACGACACAGGTAGACGGAGGTAAGTCTGTCCAAATCCAGAAGCTTCTGGCGAGCCGGACATTTCACAACACGGAAGTTCTGAAGCGGCTGCTCGAGTACTTGAGCCGGCAGGCACTCACCGGAGAATGCGACGGACTGAAGGAGTGCATAATCGGCATAGAGGCGTTCGGAAAGCCTGCCGACTACGACACACGAAGCGACTCTTCTGTCCGCGTGCACGCCGGCAAACTGCGGCAGAAGTTGGAGGAATATTACCGGACGGAAGGCATCGGCGACAACCTGATCGTCAGCTTGCCGAAAGGCCATTTCAACCTGGAGTTCCGCACCCGGCAGCAGCCCGCGGAGTCGTCCGCCAGGCGGTGGCCGTTGTGGATCGCGCTTTTCGCCGCAGCCGGCGCGCTGGTCGTACTACCTGTAACCCTCCGTCATCGTTTGCCAGCCCACTGGACGCCGGAAATGGAGGAATTCTGGAGTCCGTTCCTGCATAGTGGCCGCCCGATAATGGTAATCGTTGGAGCACCTCTGTTCGCCAAAACGGCGCACTCGTTTTTCCGCGATCCCAGCTTGAATGATTGGGCATCAGTCTCTCAATCCGATGCGGTGCGCGGGGTGCAACACGCGTTAGGCGACCGGACGATTGTGCCCTCTTTTGCATATACCGGGGTAGGTGAAGCGATCGGCGCGTTCGAGCTGGCGCGCCTGCTGCTTCCCCGAGGGAGAGATCTGACTCTGCAAATGGACAATTCCCTCTCCTGGGACGAACTGACCCGCTCCGATCTGCTGTTCGTCGGCCCTCCCAAGTCCAATCCGCAAACGAACGAGCTGCCATTCCGTCAGGACTTCGAAATCGCCGACAGCCACGTGCAGAATCTCAAGCCACGCCCGGGTGAGCCGCACACATTTGAAGAGGTATCAAGGGCCGACGGCTCGGGGCGGGAACGCGGGCATGCGTTGATCACCCGCTTCCCCGGCCTGCACCGCGCGGGGGAAATCCTCATCCTGGCGGGCAGTTCGACCGAAGAAACCCGGGCCGCCGTGGACTTTGTCACGCGTCCGGAGTACGTCGGTCCCTTCGTTCGATACATGCACGCGCACGGAGGGATACCTTCGGCGTTTCAACTGGTGATTCGTGCACGCTTCCGATCGCAGACCCCAATCGCAATCGAGCGGGTGGCTTTTCACGAGTTGAAATAGGCTGCCTCGGCTTTGCGATATCGTCGAGCTGCGGAAGGCCAGCCGGCGCGCGCAAGAAGCCATGAACGTCTGCCAGCAGAGTTCGATGGCGCGCTTGCTATGCCGCGATCACCACGTGCAATCAGTTCAGGGAAGGTTAACTACTATCGGCATTCGGATTTCTGTGCCCCGGGGGTTACGTACTCGCATTCTTTTGTCGGATAGAGGCGTGATGTGCATCGTTTTTTCATCGATCTCTACCAGGAGGAAATGATGCTCAGGGGCCCAGCCTTCGATTCTGGCGCTCGACATGTTGCCGAGCACACTGGTAGCGCGCAGTTGGCCGCCTGCTCCTGAGACGACGTAGCGAATGTGGCCGGTGGCATCGCTGTCTTCACTGAATTGGAAGTTATGCTCATGGCCGCTGAAGACTACCTTCACACCGCTGCTGTAGAAGTGGTTGATCCAGTGGCGGAGAGTGTTGAAACTGGCGCCGTGGCGCGGGCCGGCGTTGAAGGGCGGATGATGAAAGTAAGGAATCTTCCAGGGCGCGCGCGAAGCCTCCAGTGCCCGGTTGAGCCACTGAGATTCCTCGCTGCCCGGCGTGTAGACCGGCTTGGGATCACCGGACTCGTTGTTGGCTGTGCTATCGAGCGCGAAGAAATCGACGAGGCCTCCATAGTTGAACTCGTACCAGCGGGCGGGACGGTTGCCGGGGAAAAAGAAGTTATCAAGGTAGGCGGCCAGATCGCCGCGGTTCTCCTGCGCGTTTCCATCGTGATCGCCCAGCGTGGGAAAAAACGGAATCTGCTGCAGAAGCTGCCGGTAGGGATCGAAGAACTTCGGCTTCCAATCGCGGTCGTCCTCGCCCGAATGGAAGTTCAAAACACCCAGGCGCACGCTGGCATAGATATTGTCGCCGACGGTAAGGACAAAGCGGACGGGGTTATCAGACCCGGCGCGGCGCTGGAATTCGCGCCACATGATTTGCGCGATGGCGCGCTGCCCCGAGTCGCCGACGCCATAATCGCCAATCACGAAGAACGCCAGACGCGCGGCCGTTTCCGGCCAGGTACGGACACGGCCGCCGCCGATGCGGAGGCCGTTGACGTCTACTTCATAGTTATAAGACGTGTCGGGGCTAAGTCCTTGGACGACGAGCCAGTTGCGGCTGGCGGGAATACTCCGGTTGTCGATGCGCACCACCGCTTCGCCCATGGGAATGGAATTGCGGCCGATGGTGTTGCGGCCCCTGCCGTTGGGATCTCCCCATGCGATCAGTGCGAAATCCGGACCGACCTGTCCGATATACGTGGAGGCGGTTTCAGCGGCTTCCGCAGGCGGAATTCGCGTGAAGTAGGCCGCGGCAGCGATGGCGGCACGCAGCGCCGTGCGCCTTACCATGTGCGGCCGATACCCACGACCTTCTCGCCCGATGCCTCCTGGCGCAGATAAACGGTTACGGTCTGGCGCGGATTGGGGCCGTGAATCACAGCGGCCAGATAGCGGCCTTCCGCGACGCGGGGAACCGTAAAACCCGAAGCGTTTGAAACCGGAGTTTTGCTTCCGGAATGATTGTCGAAGTTGAACCAGTTGACTGAGTGTTCCTGCGGGCCGCGAAAATGGTAGCGCACCGCAAGGTCGTCGAAGTGAAGAACGCCGCCGCGCACGGCGAAGTCATCGAGCGGCAGCACATCCTGAAAGAAGGCGCGGCCGATTTTATCACGGCGTTCGATGAGGCAGCGGGTCACCCATTCGGCGGCGCGCGGATTGGTGAATTGGGCGGTATCGACGATGGCGCTGAGGTCGCGATCGCTGAAGGCCATCACCTTCTTGGCTGCCCAGTAAGTATCGCCGGGTGTGCGTTGATCAAACGCGGGGTTGGGATAGTTGCTGCGCCAGTGCTCGGGGTTGAACGTCTTGTATTCCAAGTGACCAACCTCGGGAAGGTGCGGGTAATTGGCGCGCATCCAGGCCGGCACATCCAGGCCGAGCGACAGAAACTGCCAGGCGGCCGGTTTGAAATCGAACAGGTAGACATTGCCGGCGCGCGGGCTCTTCGCCTCGAAGCTGTCGCTTCCGAGAATTGCGCCGAAATCGATGAGGTAGTGGCGAACAAACTGGATGCCGTTCTCTTCGATTAGTGAATCCAGACTGTTGATGGATTTCGAATCGGTGTGATTGAGCCAGGCGGCGAAGACGTAGAGGCCGCGCAGATCGCGGCGCTTCTGGTGATCGACCACGTCGTTTGGATCGTCGCGCCGGGTGCCGTAATAACGGAAGGGGCCAAGAATATCGCCGGGAATAGTTAAACTCGCCAGACCGCGAATTTTGCGATCGCCATCGACCGGAACTTTTCGCAGAATGTCATCGATGTCCGCGGCGGTCATGGACCGCGCATGACCGCGCGGGTCGGAGTAGCGCGATTTCTGATTGACTGCAAGCTGCCGGCGCGTGAAGTGGACGATGTAATTCTCCGGCACGTTGTAGCCGAGATCGTAAAAGAGCTTCGAACCCAGCACGTCGGCCGCACTCGCCATTCCGGGATTGCTCATGGGATCGAACTTGAGGAAATAGACGCGGCCGGCGGAATCGCGAATCACCAGGCCAGGCGTGATGCCCTCATTCTTCGCAGAAACGACGACCCAGGGCTGATCCTGAGCGGGCGGGTGCGATTCGCCCGGTCCGCGGACCAGTTCCGCGAGCGAAAGCGTGCGCGAACCGATGCGGTTCGTGAACCAGGCGCTATCGGGAACTTCGCTCAGCGTGTTTACGGCTTCGGAAGGACCGGGGTTGTGCTCCTTCTTGAGCTGCTTATCAGGTTCGAAGAACGTGTTCTGGAAGAAATCGAAGTATTCATCAATCTTTCGGCTTTTCGCTTTCGCGACGGGCAGCGGGCGGGGATCGCGCCAGAGCGGGTCATCGGGATAGAACTTCTGCGCAGCGAGCGGGTGCGGCAGCACAACTACGCCCAGAGCACCCGCCAGGAGAAGGCGAGCGGCATTCACGCGGAACTTCAGAACACGTTGCTGAACTTGAACCATACCTGAAAGCCTTCGTGGCTGAAGCCGGTATCGATGCGCAGAAACACATCGTTGCGGACGTTGAAGCGGAAACCGAAGCCGTAGTCGGTCTCGAGTTCATTGACACTAACGCTATGGAAGTTGGGAAAGACGCGGCCGGCATCCATGAACAGAGCCATGTCGAGACCGCTGAAGACTTCCCAGCGGTATTCGCCGTTGAGGACCAGAGAATCGTTGCCGTAGAAACGGAAGGACCGGAAGCCACGCAGATCATCCGAGCCGCCGAGCGTGGGCTGAAGATAGAACGGCACAACCTGGCCGGGGAGCGCGTCAGTCGCTTGCAGACGGCCGCGCAGCGCAATGACGCGGCGCTGGTTGAAAAACGGAATGTATTGCTGGGCTTCCAGGTCGAGCGAGTTGAAGCTGAAGAGGCCGCGTTCGATATCCGAATAACGCGCAAACTGCGCGCGGTAATTGCCGCCGTGGCGCGGGCCGCCAGGATTGTCGCGCCAGTCATATTGCACGAAAGCGCCGGTCACGCCGAAATCGCTCTGCACCTGGATGCCGGGCGTGGTCCGTTCGGTGTAGATGACGTCAGTGGAGACGAAGCGGTCATCGCGGCCCGGCCCGACGTTGAACATCAGATAGCTGCCGACCAGGCCCGCGTGGAAATGCTCGGCGGGAGAAACAGCGGCTCGCGCGCGAAATGATGTCTGCTCCAGGGAAAACCCGCTGCGGCCGGTCTTGACGGAGTTAGCGCTGGGGCCATAATAATCAACGTTGGGATAATCCGAGTGGGCGGCGTAGAGATCGGCGGAGGCGCGTCCGCCGGCGAGGTGAGAGTCGGAGATCTCGGTATCGACGAGATAAAACTTCCGCAGTGAGCCGCGGGCAGAGGCGCGGTACAGCAATTGTTCATGCGCCAAATCGCGGCGGTAATATTCCGGGCCAAGAGCCATGCCGGAGCCGGTAATGAGCCCGCCCAGATGCAAACGAAAGCCGGCGATACCGTTGGTGACGCGATCCACAATGCGCTTTTTACTGACGATTTGAAGCGCGTTATCGATGGGTCCGGGTGTGTCTGGGCTCAGATGCGTGGCTTTTTGCTTGCGCTGTAATTCGATCTCGCCTGCCCTGGTGGTTGGATCGGCGGCATCGGCGGACGGCTGCGGGCTCTTAGGCGCAGAGACGTTCTGGGCATATAAACCGCACGCCAGGAGAGTCAGAGCGAGCCATGCTCGCATAATTCCCTGATGAATCTTCATTCACGGCACCGAGGCAAAGCGTGTCGTGACCATTTGGATGCGCCGAACAATTGAAAACGGTTCGATGCCGTCGTCAGGATATGTGCGGCGCGATCCACTGGCACGCGACATGCGCACTTTTAGCTACTGTTCCCCGGGTCTCTTCAACGTGGGCGCTTTGTGTTTGGGCTGCCCGGCGGCAGACTTTTGTTGTTCTGCTTTCTTAGCTTCGCGCTCGGAGGGCGTTTCCAAGGACTGAATTTCCTCTTTGTTCTTCGCGTCGCGGGCTTCCACTTCCTTACTCCGTTTACCGACGTCTTCTTCGGCGGCCTGGAGGCTGTCGGAGGTTGTATCGATCGCGGTTTGCAGAGAGAAGGCGTACCTTTCGAGGTCCTTCGGCTGGCTTGTCTGGAACTTCTTCAGTTCGGGAAGGGCCTCCTTTTCCATGGAGGCAATGGCGGAGAGGCCGGCCTTCACGTCGAGCTTGCGCTCCAGGGCATCATCGGCCACATCATCGGTTGCATCGAGGATTTTCGCGTAATCCTCCAGAGCGTCATGAATCAGAAGGGACCGCCCGGCCTTATCTTTCGAGAGAAGGCTCTTCACCAGGTCCACGCGCTCGCGAGCGAACTTGGCGTAGAGTTCCATGCGCTGATTCGGTTCCTGCATTTCCTTGATCTGATCCACTTCATCGGCTGTCAGAAAGTCGCGGTCCTGCGCTAACAGCGAGGCCGCGAGTATGAAACACGCTATGAGGACTTTCATTTTCGCCGTCCTTCCATCAGACCCATGAGCAGCTCGTCATGAATCTGCTGCACACGGGCCTTCGCTTTATCCAGCAGGGGACGATCGGTGTAGCTCATCTCCTCCTGGAAGCTTTCGAGTTTTCGGGCCAGGTCACGAGTCGCGATTTCAGCGCGTTTGAACCATTTGGGGCTCTTGCGCGGATTCTTTCCGGTCTCCTTAAGCGACGTATGAGCCAGTTCCACGGAATCCACGACTTCCTGAATTCTCACGGACACCTGATTCAAGTCGCCTTCCTTATACGCTGCGCGGGCCTCGATGAGAGCCACATCAGCATTTTCGAGTGCGAGCTTCGAACGTTTCTCCAGGTTCCGCTCGGAACGAGCTTTCGTAAGATCCGCATGCAATGTTCCAGCGGCGCCCAATCCGAGGATGAGCGCGATCACCGCGAATCGTGTCCCCATCTATTTTTCGAGCTCCTTCTGTATGATGCGTGCCCGTTGCCTTGCTAGAAACTCTTCGTTCGGATTCTTTCCCTCACTGATCGATAGAAAGTGCCGGTATGCCTCAAGGGCCGGCTTCAATTGCCTCAACTTATCCAGGATAATGGCTCGAAAATACCAGTTGCCGGGCGTTTCCTCACCCAATTGCCGTGCTTTGTCAAAGGCCGTTAGCGAATCCTGATACGAACCCATCATATAGAGTACGCCGCCCAAATCATTCCAGGCGGGGATGGCGCCGGGCTTGAGCTTGAGCGCTTCATAGAATTGCGCGGCGGCGGGTTGGAACTGGCGCTGGTCGCGCAGGGCGCGAGCATACATCATGCGGACGTCATAGTTGGCAGGCTCGGCTTGCACAGCCTGGCTGAGCAGAGGCGAAGCCTTATCGAGCTTGTTGGTGAAGACATAAGCCACGGCCAGAGCCACGCGGTTGGCTTCGGTAGGGCTGGCCTGATAAGCCTGCTCCAGTTGCGGAATGGCATCGTCGTATTTTTTAGTCTCCAGGAGCAGTTCCCCGACATGCTCCTGGGCCGCGGCGTTCTCGGGAAACTGGCGATAGATGGCGATGGCTTCATCGCGCTGGTGGTTTTTCTCGTAGAGGCCGGCGAGTTCCAGCAGGCTGTCGCGAAACTTCGGATCGAGCGCCGCAGCCTGACGGAAATATGGCGCGGCTTGATCGAGCTTCCCCTGGCGCGCCAGCGTCCGCCCCAATCCGAGTTGGGCGGCGGCCGATTTGGGATCGAGATCCGCAGCCGCGCGGTAACTGGCTTCCGCCTGGGCGTCATCGCCAGTCTGAAATTGCGCTTCAGCCAGATAATACCGGGGGCGAAAGACACTCGGTCTTTGCGCGGCGGCGTCGGTAAGCAGCGCGAGCGCATCGGCAGGATTCTTCTGCTTCAGCAGAAGGATGCCGGCATTCAGTTCCGCCTCGTAGAGCCGCGGCTTCAGTTCGAGCGCCTTACGGTATTCGGCAATGGCCTCGGTGTCTTTTTGCAGGAAGGTGTAGGCGAGACCGAGGTTGAAATGGGCAGCGTAATCCTTGGGATCGGCGGCTATGGCTTGCGTGAAATCCTGGACAGCGGCATCGTACTTCTCAGCGTCCAGCGCCTTCAGGCCGTCGGCACTGTAGTTCGCCGCCTGGAAGAAGAAAAGCGCCGCTGCCGGGAGCCACACCATATTCCGATTTTAGCGCCCGGCACTGTGGTTCTACGGGGGGATTGCACGCTAACCCAAAGGAACGGCTCCGGTTTCACCCCCGCGCGCTCAGATTCCAGCGGCTGGATACTTTTTCTTCATCCATTCCACGAACGACTGCGGAGCCTGCATGGTGGAGAGGCGGCCCTGGCGCACCAGAGCCCAGTCGGTGAACTTGCCGGACCCTTTGATTTCTGCGAGCGATACCAGCGGTTCGATGCGACCGGCGAATTCCAGATCGACCACCGCGGACTTCGGTTCTTTCGGATCGTCGCGCGGCTCAGAACGGACCACGGCCATCCCGACCACGCCCGAGACGCCGCCGCTGTGGTAAATAAAGACGCGATCACCCGGCTTCATCTCGCGAATGGCACGGACGGCCTGCGGATTTTTCACGCCATCCCAGACCGTTCGCTTCTCTTTTTCGAGGTCGTCGAGCGAATAGGTCTCGGGATCGGTCTTGGCCAGAAAATACTTCATCTCGTCTCCTGTCAGGTACTTCCGCGATTTTAGCGCCTGGGCGGGCGGCGGTGTACGAACTGAGGTGACACACCCGTGCACGACCGGATGAAATTTTTGTCACAATCTGATGCCCGGCGACGTTATATGAAGTGTGCAGCCTGCCAAGGGGTTGGTATTGAGTCCGGCTGACGCCGGAACGCGGGATGAGGACCGCGCCGGTGTGTGGATCGAAGCCGTTTTCCGCGAGCACTACCCCCGGCTTGTGAGCCTGCTGGCGCGGCTGACAGGTAACCGGAGCGAGGCGGAGGAAATCGCCTCCGACGTATTCTGCAAGGCCGCGCGGCGCAAGTTGGACGAGCCAGTCGCGTGGATTTACCGCGCTGCGATGAACGCGGGATTCGACGCGCTGCGCGCCGGCGCCCGCGGACGGAGGCGCGCGGAGCAGGCAGCAGCGGAGACGATACGCACGGCAACGCCCGGAGATGCGCTGGAGGAAATGCTGGCCGAAGAGCGGCGCGGGCAGGTGCGCGAAGTGCTGGCACTGGTGAAACCGCGCGACGCGCAATTGCTGTTGCTGCGGGCGGAAGGATTATCCTACCGGGAACTGGCGCAAACGCTGGGGTTGAGTGCCGGATCCGTGGGCACACTGCTGGCGCGCGCGGAGGCGGAATTTGAACGCCGCTTCCGGGCGCGATTTGGAGGTGGCGCATGAGTAGCTGTTGGCCGGAAGGCGAATTGAGGGCATACCTGGACCGGGAATTGCCGCCCGGCGATTTGGAGCGCGTAGCGGCGCACCTGGCGGAATGCCCGGCCTGCCGGACCCAATGCGAGGAACTGGCCGGGCGGGCTTCGCGCATCGTGGCACTCATGCAAACGCTGCGTGCCGAGTCTGCGCCGCGACCGGCGATTCCCGTGAAGGCCCAGACGCGGAAGTACTGGCGTGCGGCGGGAGCGGCGGCGGCAGCAGTGCTGGTGGCGTCGGCGGGCTTGTGGCTGATGGTCGGAAAATCGCGGCCGGCGCAGCCGTTGACTACCGCTCCGCGACATGCGGCAAGCGTTTTGCCAGCCGCGCAACCGGACGTGGTTTCCGCGCCTCCCGTCGCGCCGGCTGCCGAGCCTGCGAAGGCTCCTGCTGCCGCGCGTCCGGCTCCGAAGCGGCGAGTTGTGCCGCGGCCTTCCCGGCCGAAGATGGAATACTTCTATGCGCTCGATGACGATCCGATCGATGCGGGTGTAGTGGTACGGGTCACGCTGGACGATCACCGGCAGGCCGACGTGATCCTCAGCTCGGATGGGCGCGCCCGCGCCATCCGCTTAGTGAATGGCAATTGAAAGGACTCGGGAGAATTCAATGAGACGACTTGAACGAATCGCACTAATACTGCCGCTCCTGGTATGGGGCGCGGCCGCTCAGGACACTTCCGCGGACCAGCCAGTGGGGGCCGCGTTTGGCAAACAGGTCATGGCATTGCAGAGCACCGGACCCGGCGGGCCCAAGACGCTACCGCCGGAGAAACTCGTCGTGATGCAAACCGCGGTGATGGGTCCCGTGGTCACGAATGCGCCGTATAGCGCGACGGGAGTCACTGAGACCAACCAGGAACTGACTGACGGGACACACATCCATCAGCAGAACCAATACACGATTTATCGCGACAGCGAGGGCCGGATTCGCCGCGAGGACGCCAACCGCGTGTGGATCTGGGACCCGGTGGCGAAGGTGAGTTACATCCTTGACCCGAAGGCGCAGACCGCCACCAAGCTGCCTCTCGGTACGTCGATGGCCGGTGGCGCCGGCAACTTTGTGTACTTCAACGCCAAGGCCGGCGTTGCCGGCGTTGCGGCGGCAGGTGTTCCCGCGCCGCCTCTGCCACCGCCACTACCTCCGCCTACCGATTTACAGGAGATGGCACAGGTCAAGCAGAAAATCGCGTTACAAGAGATGGCCCAAGTCAAACAGAAGATCGCCACGATGGGTCCGATGATTTATATGCAAAGTGGCACAGTCTCCGCTCAGATGCCCGTTCCGGCCGAAAAGACCGAGGATCTGGGAAAACAGAGCATTGAGGGTGTGATGAGCGAGGGCATGCGGAACACGATGACGCTTGAAACGGGGGCTATCGGGAATGACCGGCCGATTCAGATTGTCTCCGAGCACTGGTACTCGCCCGAACTGCAAACGACGATCATGACGAAGCACAGCGATCCGCGAACCGGCGAGGAGACGTTCCGCCTGACCAATATCAGCCGCGGGGAGCCGAATCAGAGCCTGTTTCAGGTTCCAGCGGGATATCAAATGACGGACCAGAAATAAACCGGCGGGATGCGTTCAGGCGGACCACAGCCGCTCGAACGCATCCCGGCAGCGGCGAATGGTTGCTTCGCTGCCATCCATGTGCGGTTCCAGAGAAATGGGTCCTTTATATCCGATGCACTGCATCGCATGGAAGTGCGCGCGGTAGTCGATGATTCCCTCCCCCACCGGCAGGAACTCCGGACGTGCGCCATCGGGTTTCGGGCGCAGATCCTTCACGTGAACGTTGGCGATCAAGGGAGCGAGTTCGTCGAATTCATCAATTGGATCACGCTGCTCCAGCCAGGCAATGTTTCCCGCGTCGTAATTCACTTTGAGGGCCGATGACCGGGCGCGGCGGAGGAGCGCGGCGGTGGCGCGGCCGCTATCGGCCCAGCAGACCAACTCGGGCTCAATCAGAAGCTCCAGCCCGTCGGCGCGCGCCTGTTCTCCCGCTTCCGTCAACCAATCGATCACCTGCTGGGGCGGATTATCGCTCGAAAGAACGTGGCCGTTTTGCTCGGTGGCTCCCGGCTTGCGGAAACCGAAGGCGATCAGGCCCGGCAAATTCCAGCGACGCGCCCACTCCACGGCAAGCGGATAGAGTTCGCGCATCTCGCGGCGGAAGCCTTCCTCATCGCTCACCTGCTTGAAGAGGCCCGGTGAGAGAGCGGTGATCTCCAGGCCCTCTTCGCGCGCCAGGTGTTCGGCGGCGAGCAGTTCGGCCCGGTCGCAAAGAGGGGCGCGCCCGCTCTTGAGGAAGCGCACTTCATAGCGGCGGAGGCCGAGGCTGACGCCTACGCGCACAGCACGCTCGAAATCGCGATCAATTTCATCCGCGACAATGCCGAGATTGATCGGGGCGGCTTTCATCGAGCGACGCCTAGCGGCGCCTCCTCCAGATTGATCGCGTGCCCAGTGGCCGCCGATTCGTAGACCGCGCGCACGACGCGCATATCCTGCACACCGGAAGCGATGGAGCAAAACGCCGGGCGGCCATCACGCACGGATTCCAGAAAGACGCGATGCTGGTTGAGCGGGTTGGCAGCATCACCGAAGGCAGGCGGCTTCACTTCCATTTGTTGTTCCGCGCCATGCTCGCCGTCGTAGGAAGTGACGATGCCGCCGGCGTAGTCGATGACTCGGCCTTTGTACGGTCCCAGGCGGGAGGCCACCGAGAGCCACAGACTGTTGCGATATTCCATTCGACCGAGTGTGCCGTGCGCAGCCAGTTGCTCGCCGTTAGTGCACCAAGCGGTATCGAGCGTAATCATGGCGCCCGTGTTCAGCTCGAGGATGGCGCAGGCCAAGTCTTCCCCTTCAATACCCGGGCAGTGCAGGTTCCGTGTGAAACCCGTGGCGCGAACCACGCGGGACTGGCTGACCCACTCGAAAATGTGGATGTAGTGCACCGCCAGTTGGATGAAGCATCCGCCGCCGGTTTCGGCAAGAGACGTACGCCATGAGCGGTTTCCCTTCAGCGCGGCGGCGGACGAAACCATGCCGCCCTTGTGCATCAGGCGCGCGTAGAAATGTACCATCTCGCCCAGGCGGCCTTCGGAAATCATGTCGCGCAGATCATGCACGAGGGGCTGATCGAAGTAACTCATGTAGAGCCCCACAGTGCGCTCGGATTGTGCCGCCGCGCGCTCGATGGCCTCGGCGTCTTCCAGGTTGGCCGCGACCGGCTTTTGCAGAAGCACGTGCTTATCCGCCTGGATGGCGGCGACGGCTTGCGGGCGGTGTAATGAATTCGGTGTGTTGATGATGACGGCGTCGACATCGGATGCAAGAGCGGCAGCGAAATCGGTGGTGGCCACGGGTGCGGAGAGCATTTCGGCCGCGTGCTGAGCCTTGTTGAGATCCACGTCGATGCAGGAACGCACGTCGACCCAATCGAGATCGCGATAAACACTCAGATAATATCCGGCCATCCCGCCGGAACCGACAATTGATACTCGGACGGAGTCTTTCATGAATGACTACCTCGCAGACTTATTAGCGGACGCCGTTTGCGCGGTGGTCTGGTTGCGCGTCGCATAAAGCGCTACAGCCATGGCGACCAGCGTGGCTCCCGTCAGGATAAACGCTTGGTTGGGCGCGAGTGGAAGATAGAGGATCAGAACACCCACAAGCATGACTGACGCAGCGATCACCTTGTCGGTGATGCCGCGCTCGCGGAAGAAGATCCAACCCGAAAAGACGGCCAGCAGAATGCCGGCGCGCTTGATGCTGACCGAGATCACTACGGGAATGTAGTTGTACGAAGCGAGTTGCATGATCAGCGCGATGCCGTCGAGCAAGCCGGCAGCCGCAATCCAGGTAACGTTGTTGCGAATCGCGGCGCCCGCGTCTTCGCGCTTGGCTTTGGAGAGGATTACAAAAAAGATCACCAGGCCCAGCCCATAGGCGAAAGCCTCCGTATAGGCATCGCTCATCAGCACCAGCTTGCCCTCAATGGGGTTGGTGATCGAAAACACGAGCGCTACGGTCAGCATGAGGCGGCTACCTTTTTCCTGCACGATGGCTTTAACCGGAGCGAGCCAGCTCACGGCGAAGAGCTTTCGGTGCATGGCGAGCGACCCGACGACGATCAGCACCACTCCCAGCAACTTGATGGGCGCGGGCAACTGGCCCAGCACGATGTAGCCGGTGGGAATCAGGAAGATCGGAGTGAACGCCAGAAACGGAATGCACAGCGACATAGGCGAGATTTGCAGCGCCCGGAAATACATTACGTTGACGATCGAAACCAGCAGGACGTCGATCACCAGATAAATGATGAACGTCGGAATGGGCGAAAGATGAATCGACGCGATACCGAACAGCGCGCCGCCATCGCGGATGACCGGCGGCGTGCCCATCAGGTAACGCGAGGCTAGCGCAAGAACGAAGACAATCTCGGCGACGATGCGGCACCACATGGTGGTCGGGATGAGGGAACGATCGTGCAGAGCCTTCTTCCGCGCCACATCGGTGACGACATTGGTCCCGGACATGATGGCTGCAATGGTCAAGCCGATGGCGGACAACGCTGAGGATGGCATGGACTTTAAATCCTATCATCGCAAAGACGCCGGGCCGGACGTCCGGAGAAACAGATCCGATTGATACACTCGGCGCGGCGTCAGAAGCCGGGGCCGGCGGCCTGCGGCACCACGTGCGAATCCACCTCAAATTTCCGGTAGTTCGCGTACGTAATTTCCAGATCGCGCCGGAAGCTTTTGAACAGAAGCACGCGGCCGGCTGCCTGCAGGGAAATGCGTTTCAACAACCAGACTTCGTTGTTCACGTGCTGCTGTTCGACGAGGAGCCTTGTGCCGCGGTCCACACGAACCAGGATCGCGCCGAACGAAATATTGCCGAGCGTCTCGGCATCGAGCTTTACCCAGCAGTTTTCTTTCTGATTGACCCACAGCCGAAATTTGAGTTTGGGCAGGTATGCTGCCGAGGCCGCCTTCGGCTTGTAGCCGGGCTTGGGAGTCGCATCAATCATAAATGCCGGACCGCTAACCAGGGATTCAGTGCCGGCCAGATGGAAGTTGAAGGCATCGGGCAATTCTTTCAGAGGCTCGAGTTGCTTATCGCGCTTGCGCTTCCACTCAGCGATGCGGAACTGCCGTTGCTCGGGAGTCTCGGCGCGCCGTTGCCGGTTGCTGAATTTCAGCTTTTCTTCTTCTTTCGAGCGCTCCGACGGACTGAGCGGATGATCGCCGCGAGCTACGAGGCGGCGATAGGGCGAGCCTTCGAGCAGCGTGACATCCCACGTGCGGCTCTCAGCGGAGTGGATCTCGCCGGAGGAATCAAGATGGCGCTGTTCCTGGCGCTCGGTGAACGTGTAGTTCCGCGCGATTTCCTCATTGCGGGCATCAAATTGAATGGCCTTGCGGACGATATCCCGCGGGTCCTGCGCGCTTGCAATCGGCAGCAGCCAGATGAGGAACGCCAACCAACGCACAATACTATCTCAACACAGTCCGGAGCAGCGAAGACCGCGGCGGGGCTAACCGGGCTCCAGCATCTGCAGGAATTTCTTGCGCAGGCCCTGCGCGACCGAGTGGTCCTGCGCAATCAGCAGCACGGTGTCATCACCCGCGAGCGAGCCGATGACTTCGGGCCAGTGTTCCGAATCGAGAGCTACCGCCACCGAATTGGCGTGGCCGGGCGCGGTCTTCAGCACAACCAGATTCTGCGCACACCGCACGTCCTGCACGAACTCGGCGGCAAGCTGCGCCAGTTCCGGGCCGCTCTCTTCGGGCTGCATCTCCTGGTAGCCTTCCCGTGTTTTGACCAGACGCAGATCGCGGATGTCGCGCGAGAGCGTCACCTGCGTGGCTGCGATGCCGTGATTGCGCAGTTCCTGCGCCAGTTCCTCCTGCGTGGTGATGCGTTTGGAACGGATCAGCTTCAGGATCTGACCCTGGCGAAAACTCTTACTCATACATTCATGCGCATGAGGCCATTTGCGTGAGGCGATGCCGCGCTGCGGCGAGCGCGCGGGCGACGGCTTGCGGGCCGGTGCCGCCGGGAATCTCGCGGGACCTCATGCCCTGCCGGGGATCGAGCAGCGAAGCGAGATCGCCCGTGAATTCCGGAGCGAAGCGCTGCATCTCCTGCGGCGTCCAATCCGAAGGCTTCTTGCCGGCGCGGACGCTTTCCAGCACAAAGCGACCAACGATCTGATGGGCCTGGTGGAATGGCGTGCCGGCGCGGGCCAGAGCCTCCGCCAGGTCTGTCGCCACGACCCAACTTTCCTCGGCGGCCGAGGCGGGGCGCGCGGGATGTAGTTTGACGGATTCGATGACGGCGCGCGCCATTTCGAGCGAGCCAGATAACTGGTCGGCTGTTTCGAAGAGCGGAAGCTTGTCTTCCTGCATGTCGCGGTTATAGGTCATGGGCAGACCTTTCATGGTGACCAGTAGCGAAGTGAGACTGCCGAGCACGCGACCGCTTTTGCCGCGAATCAATTCGAGCGAATCCGGATTCTTCTTTTGCGGCATCAGGCTCGAGCCGCTGGTGACGCCATCACCCAACTCCATCCAACCGAACTCTTCGCTGGAGTAGAGAATCCAGTCCTCGGCGAGGCGGCTGAGATGGATCTGGCAGACGCCGGCCGCGTAGAGGAAATCGAGAGCGAAATCGCGGTCGCCTGAGACATCCATGCTGTTGTGTGTGATGCCCTCGAAGCTCAGATCGTCGGCAATGGCCTGGCGGTCCAGCGCGAAACCGCTGCCGGCGAGCGCGCCTGAGCCGAGCGGCAGCAGGTTGGCGCGGCGGCTCGCTTCGCCAAAGCGCTCCCAATCGCGCGCGAACATCTCGAAATACGCCAGCAGGTAGTGCGGCCAGAGAACGGCCTGCGCGCGGCGCAAGTGCGTATAACCAGGGATCACGGCATCCGGATAAGCTTCCGCAAGCGTGACCAGCGCGGCCATGACGCCGGTGATCAGCGCGCGCATTCGGCTGCATTCTTCACGTAGCCAGAGGCGCGTATCGAGCGAGACCTGCTCGTTACGGCTGCGGCCCGTGTGAATTTTATCCGCTACCGCGCCGGCGCGCTCTTTCAGCTTGCGGATCACCAGCGTGTGCACGTCTTCGTCGGTTGCGCCCTCATAGAAGCCGGGCTGGGCGGCTTCCGCACGAATGGCCTCTAAGGCGTCGACGATTTGCGAGCGTTCGGCCGCGGTGAGAATGCCGGCACGTTCGAGAGCGCGCGCGAACGCTTGCGAACCGCGAATATCGGCATCGATGAGCCGCCGGTCAAAATCGAGCGATCCTGAGAATCGCTCGAAGACTTCCGATGGTCCGGATTCGAAACGGCCTCCCCAGAGCTTCATTTGGACTTGCCGGCCAGTGCGGCGCGCACTTTAATAGGCAGCCCGATCAGGTTGATGAAGCCTTGGGCGTCTTTCTGATCGTAACTGGCGCCCATGGTGAAGCTGGCGATATCGAGCGAATAAAGCGAATATGGCGATTTGCGGCTGAGCGGCTCGATGTTGCCCTTGTAGAGACGCAGTTTCACTTCGCCGGTGACCGGAGCGCACGCGGATTCGAAGAACGCATCGAGCGCCTCGCGCAGCGGCGTGAACCAGAGGCCGTTGTAGACCATCTCGGCGTAATCGAGAGCCAGCTTCTGCTTATAGTGCAGCGTGTTCTTATCGAGGGTGAGGGCTTCGAGTTCACGAATCGCGAACATGATGAGCGTGCCGCCGGGAGTTTCATAGCAGCCGCGCGACTTCATTCCAACGAAGCGATTCTCCACCAGGTCGATGCGCCCGATGCCGTGTTCGCCGCCGATGCGGTTCAGAGCTTCGAGCAGTTCGAAAGCCTTCATCTTTTTTCCATTGACTGAAACGGGAATGCCCTTTTCAAAACCGATGGTGACTTCGCCAGGCTGATCGGGCGCCTGTTGCGGGCTGCGCGTGAGCATCCAGATTTCGTCAGGCGCGGCGTTCGCCGGGTCTTCGAGCGCGCCGCCTTCATGCGAAATGTGCCAGATGTTGCGGTCGCGGCTGTAGATCTTGGTGGTGGAGACGGAAATCGGCACGTTGTGCTGCTGCGCGTACTCAATGGCATCTTCGCGAGAAACGATTTTCCATTCACGCCACGGAGCGATCACCGGCAGGTGCGGCGCCAGGGCCTTATAAGTGAGCTCAAAGCGAACCTGGTCATTTCCCTTCCCGGTGCAACCGTGCGCCAGCGCATCGCAGCCGGATTTCAGCGCGACTTCCACCTGCTTACTGGCGAGCAGCGGGCGCGCAATCGAGGTGCCGAGCAAATATTTGTGCTCATAGACACCGCCGGCGCGCACGAGCTTCCAAAGATATTGCGAAACGAATTCTTCGCGCAGATCTTCAATGTAGACTTCAGCGGCGCCGGTCTTCTTGGCTTTTTCCGCGAGTCCGGTCAATTCGTCGCCACCCTGGCCGATATCGCCGCACACCGCGACGACTTCGCAGCCATAATTTTCCTTCAGCCACGGAATAATGACAGAGGTATCCAGCCCGCCCGAATAGGCGAGTGCCACTTTCTTGGGTTTGCTCATAAAGCTCTACGTTAACAGAAGCGAAACCGGTTCCCGCGGCGGCTTTAGGAGAGCAGCATCAACAGCAGCGCCTTCTGCGCGTGCAGCCGGTTCTCGGCTTGGTCAAACACCACCGAGCGTCCGCACTCCATGATGGAATCGGTGACTTCCTCGCCGCGTTTGGCCGGAAGGCAGTGCATGAAGATCGCATCGGGGCGCGCCAGCGAGAACAGCTCGTCATTCACCTGATACGTCTGAAAGGCCTTCTTGCGGCGCGCTGCTTCCTGTTCCTGGCCCATGCTGGCCCAAACGTCCGTGTAGACTGCATGCGCGCCATCAAGCGCGTGCGCCACATCGTGCGTCACCACGATCGACGCGCCGGATATGGAGGCGAGTCCTTCCGCCTGAGCTACGATTTCGGCGTTCGGTGCGTAGCCCTGCGGGCAGCCGATGGCGAAATCCATTCCGAGGCGCAGCGCGGTCAGCATGAGCGATTGCGCGACGTTGTTGCCATCGCCGACAAATGCGACCTTGAGACCCTTCGGATCGCCAAAGTGCTCGCGGATCGTCTGGATATCGGCCAAAGCCTGGCACGGATGATAGACATTGCTGAGAGCGTTGATTACCGGAACCGAGGACCAGCGGGCCAGTTCTTCTACCGTATCCTGTGAAAAGACGCGCGCCACGATTCCATTCACCCAGCGATCGAGATTCCGGGCAACATCTTTGAGAGGCTCACGCCCGCCGATGGGACCTTCGCAGAACACCGAATCGCCGCCCAACTGCTTGATGGCGAGTTCAAAAGTGAGGCGTGTGCGCAGAGAAGGCTTTTCGAATAACAGGGCGATCGATTTGCCGGCCAATGCTCGCGAGAAATCGCGAGGAGCGCGCTTCACTTCGGCCGCAAGGTCAAGAAGATAAAGGACCTCATCATCGGTCAGGTCGAGATCGCGAAGCAGATCGGACCCGCCGGCCTTGAGGATATGATTGGGGGCAACGAGACTGGACACGATGCTCACCTCGGCTGTGAATGTTTATTCACCATTATGAATAATTACACAATGCGAGGGCGTCGTCAAGGGTGAGGTAGTGTTAGGTAGTGTTACGGGGTGCGTTGCTGACGTGAGTGAATGATTATTCGGCCCACGTAATCAGAGAGATGCGGCTGGGGCAAAGGAGATGCGAGCAATTCTCAAGAGAACCCTAGGCCATCGCAACAGGGGCGAGCATGAGCCGCAGCGCAGCGTCTTGAGTTGCGATGAACTGCTCCTTGTGCTTAAGGCATAGATTGTCGTTTTCGTCCACAAAGAGATCGATCTGGTCTTTAACGGGCTGCCAGCCGGAGTCGAGATTACGTGCCGTGGACGTAGTGAATAAGACGCTGTCTCCGGTAAACTGGACCTCGACCTTCACTGCCGGGAAGACAGAGTTCACAGCGGTGAAGCTATACGTATTGTGCTCGTGGAACTGCAACCCCGAAAGATCTTTCCTGCTTTCCCTGAGCGCGTTTATTCCAGTCTTGGCACTTTGCATTAGGTCGCGGAATAGGATTCCGGCCTTCTGCTCCATTACCTCTTTTCTGTGGAGGCGCAGCCTTTCCTTGCGTTCATTATCTTCATCACGCTTTTGAAGTCGAGCTTGAATGTCATCGGACCAATTCATATCGAAGCGACGCAGCGCACTCTTCTCCCAATGCAGCCTGAAAGAGACAGAAAGCGCCATAATCTCCTTTTGCTTAATTATAGTAAAAACCGAAACGGAACCAAAATGTTTTGGAGGACGACTTTTAGGAGAGCAGTTCGGCCAGTGTCCAGACGCTATCCGTAATTCCCGATTCCATCGCAGGCGTCACCCGCAGCGATCCATGAATCCGGCACCAGTTGTAATATGCGAAGTGGAGAGCGATTGCGGCCCGATGATTGTCGAACTTCTTGCTGAAGGCGTTGGTGAGCCGCGTCAAGCGCCTGATCTGCATTCTCATAGTTAGATTTTGCCGTTCCACATGCGAAGTGCAGATCTTCGCCGGGTCCGGGTTCCCAGTCACCACAACTGGGACAACCTCCACGATCTCAGCCGGGGAATAGCGTTGCTCATTCGTTTGCGGCTGAGAATAGAACTTGATGAGTTGCGCATAATCGCAGCGGTCGGCGAGCATTTCATCGACCGCAGGTACGTAAGCCTTCAGGCCATCGGTGGTGAGTTGGAACCGTGATTCCGGCGAAGTGGCGCGACGAACTTTGAACATCAGTTCGAAAGCCTTATCAACGCTGCGTCGCCCCACCGTGAACGCGACCACAAGCTTGCTGTAGCGCTCAATAGCGACCCATGTCCAAGCATCACCAAGCGAATCGTCTTCGTATTCGCCGGGCTGCTTGTTGCGTTCCTTCTTGCCAACATAGCCCCAGATCTCATCACCCTGGATGTCCTTCGCTCGTACGTTGCGGATTGCGTTCATGCGGCGCTCGCAACGTTCGCCAGCGACTACGAGCAACTCACACAGCGACGCGGCCCGAATCCCGGTGAGACGCTCCACGCTGCGAATTGAACACCCCTCAACCAACATACGAATCGCCATTTGTCCGCGCGGATCATTCAGGTAGTCTTCGACCCGGAAGCTGCGCTGATGGTCCTCCGTAAACGTCTTCCGGCAGGAGAGACAACGGAAACGCTGCAAGCCATTGCGATGTTTGCCAAAACGCTTAGAGGCGTTGCCGCAGTTCGGGCAATGCAGCGAAGTGATCGTTTTGTCCAGCGTTTCCATATGTCCAATAATACAGCAACCGATTGCTGTTATTCAAGCAAAAAAGATAAGCCGGACGGCTGAGTTTTTCTCGGCGGCCGTCCGGTTCACATTTGGGGCTTACGCCCCTTATAATGGGAATTCAACGGTGATTGCCAGCGCGCCGATTTGCAGCCGGATTCTGGTTTTTCCGTTGGCCTTGCGGACAGAGAATTTCATCTGCTCGCTTCCTTTCCGGCCCCGATCCGCCACCAGCGCTTCGGGGCCTTTATCGTCTGTGGCAGCTAGATTAAGCGGTGAGTTCATAATTCTCCTAGACAAATCTAAAAATTGCGTAAGTATTTTATTATCAGTGCGATTCTTATCAGGTGAGTGGGGTGAGTAAAGGTGAGTTAGGGGTGAGTAAATCGGTGAGTAACAGGCAAATCGCCATCACTCAGAGGCCCGGATTTTGGCGAGAACCGAATTGAGTGTCTCAGCGCCATATCTCGGCTCGCCCCGGTCCGACATTATCGACTTCAGGGTGCTCTCAGAGATGCCCAACGCTCGGGCAGCCTCAGAGATCGTCCCAAGCTTTTCTCGGTCCATCCATGCCTTAACTTCTGTTCGATATCCTCGGCGGTCCGGGCTTTGAGCAGTTGGAATCAGGCGCTGATAGCTCTCTCTAGTCCAATGAATTACCCGCGCCGCGAGTGTTCTCTCTAAATCGCTGCTCCCGCTGAATTGGACCTGGGCAAAGGAGAACCCCGTAGCGGTTTGTATAGCTGTGCGCCGAAACCACTCTAGGAGAACGCTGTAAGCTTTTTGGTCTTCTAATGTGTCGACGAGGGATAGGTAGCCTGCGGCAAGTAAATCCAGAAGCCGAACAGCCTTCTCAGCTTGACTTGCGGGATCATTTCTTAACTTCTGCGTAGCATCCATCAGCTCAACTTGAACTGATGGAAAATCGGGCTTGTTCTCAAAACGTTGTTTGGCTATTCGCGCCTTTGCCAAAAACTCATGATGTCTACGAAACATCTCACGCTCAACGCTTCCCAGATAAACTCCTTGCGTCCGGAGCGTGGGCCGTCTACGATGAGAGTGTCTAGTTCACATCGAAGAGCCCCGGCCATTGCGCCGGGCTTTTCATTTTTAAACTGACATTCTACCGGTTTTTGGTGATTTATTGGTGCTTGCGCGGCCGACCACCTGCCCGTGTCTTCCGCATGGACGCGATCTTCCGGAAGTATTCGGCTCCGCGCTTCGCCGTAACCTTGCCGCCCTTTTTACCAAGGATTGCGGCGGGTTCCTGCGTAACGAGAAAATCCACCAGCGCGACGGCATCACCTAGAAGCTCCTGTGCCCGTTGCGTTCGTCCCTCGGGAAGCTCCGGCGAAGTATCGAGCAGCATCTTCGCCTCCGTGATCATAGAGCGCAGCGCTTTGATGTCCTGACGTTTCGGCATAGCTAGACGCGTCCTTTCCCGGCAGCGTAGCGCTGTGCTGCGGTCGGCTTGGCCATCAGCTTGTCTGTAAGGGTGACGGAGGACCGGAGAAGCTCAAGCGCGTAGTCCACGCGGCTCCCCGGCGCAACGTTGGATGTGAGGATAATCCGCGCTTCTTCGACTTTGTCGCGGATTGGTTGGAGATCACTGCGGCTGATCATGCCTCAACGGTAACATGAAACAACCGCTTGCTGTTTCGTCAGCAACGCAGTCCGTAACACTACCTAGTGTTACGGGGCAGTCCGTAACACTACCGAGCTGTCAACTCGCCTGCTGTCTTCCGTGGCGCACGTCTACGGCCTGGATCACGAACAGCGCGTCTTCGGCGACATTGGTGGCGTGGTCGGCGATGC
>DASZPB010000025.1:0-341455 GCA_035550475.1 Bryobacteraceae bacterium
TTCGGCATTCTGCATCCGTATCTGCACCCGGCCGTGCCACGCCTACCTCATTGTTCTCTCTTTCATGCTCATCTTGCATTGGAAACCACCCCAGCCAATGCCCCAGTTTCATGCTCATCTTGCATTGGATAATTCTGATTCTTGAACTGAAGTGGAGATCAGTACAATTGACTGGTAAAATAGTTCTCTTCTGCTCCAAGGATGGATTACCTATAGATCGAGCAAACCTCCAATGGTGGTCAGGAGAGCAATCCCTGCAATCGCCTTCACCCTTACCAGATATCCGGTGGACCGAAATGGTTCGGTTCGATTCCGTATGACATCATTGCAAAGGCGCCACAAGAAAGCAGGTCATTACGACCTGCTAGCCCCCAAAGTATGGCGGAACAAAAGCTAAGGATCGAAAACCTGCTGGCTGACCGATGTCAACTGAAGGTACACTACGCGACGAAGAACTCTCCGGTCTACTTTCTGGTGGTAGCTAAGAATGGGCTCAAGATGCAAGAGGCAAAAGGGAGCGAAGAGTCCAAAGAGAAGGGCGTCATAGTTCCTGCGCGGTTACTTGCTACCACCTTTCAAATGGAGTTAGGCCGGCCTGTTATCGACAAGACGGGCCTGAAAGGATCCTACTACGTGAAGTTATCATGGACGTCGGAAGATGGAAAACCGAGAGTGCTCGGAGCCAAGGATCGAAAGGGTACGGGAGCAGAATTGGGCCCATCGATCTTCACGGCGGTGCAAGAGCAGCTTGGGCTTAAACTGGAGTCCGGAACAGGCCCTCTCAATACCTTGGTCATTGATCATGTAGAGTACCCATCCCCTAACTAGCCCGGCGGATGCTCGACAGGCAGATTCATCCGCAAAAGCAGTTTACAGCGCCTTGGCTCACGGCGCTGCGGACGCTACGCTGCCGGAATGACCGCGTGCACTCAACGCGCTCGCGATTGTGGTGACGCAGCGGTTCTGCAATCAGAAGAAGATTGGCGGACGAGCCGAAGGCGGCGAATGAGTCTGGAACGGACGCTCAAGGAACGATCGGCTCCGGGATGGCCGCGCCGTCGCCTCGCGGATCGCTCGCGGCGTAGTTTGTTCCCGTGCGTGAATTGTGCATCACTACCTGGCCGCGTCCCATCTCCTGCGTGTACGCCTTGCGGACCAGAACGTGGTGGCCGCGATCGGAAAGTTCCTTGATGCTGGCGGCAGGCACGCGCAATTCGATCGACAACTCGCATCCCGCGGGGCCCGTCGCCGTAAAGCGCGGCGCTTCGAGAGCCTCCTGCAGGTTCATCCCGTAATCCGCGAGATTCGAAACAAATTGCGCGTGCGCGAGCGGCTGATTTGGGCCGCCCATAATCCCAAAACCGATGTGCTCTTCGCCGCGCTCCATGAAGGCCGGAATGATGGTATGGAACGGACGCTTGCCGCCGGCGAGCACGTTCGGACTCTTCGCATCCATAGTGAATCCGGAGCCGCGATTTTGCAGCTCGAAACCCATGCCGTCCACGACTACCATCGACCCGAAAGCGCTCGACAGGCTTTGAATCCAGCTCGCGATGTTGCCTTCCTTGTCGACGACTGCGAAGTAGACGGTGTCGCTGCCAATGGGCTGGCCGGATGCCACATCGCAGTTCGCTTTCGAAGGGTCGATGAGCGCGGCGCGCTTTTTCGCATAATCCTTGGAGATCAGCCCGGCGACCGGAACTTTGTTGGTGCGCGGATCGGCGTTAAAGCGCCCGAGATCCGAATAAGCCAGCTTCATGGATTCGATGCGCTGATGCAAAACTTCGGAAGAAAACGGGCCGGCGGGAGAGACGGGAAAATTCTCCATCAGGTTCAGCATCTCGAGCGCAGCCATTCCCTGACCGTTGGGCGGCAGTTCGAAGATGCGCCATCCGCGGTAATCGATTGAGATCGGCTGCACCCATTCGGCGGAAAAGCCGGCCAAGTCATCAGCGGTCATGGTCCCCTGAAATCGCGCAGAAGTTTTCAAAATCGCGGCGGCGATTTCTCCTTTATAGAACGCGTCGCGGCCGTTCTCTGCAATCACGCGCAGTGCATGCGCCAGTTCGGGATTGCGGAAAAGGTCGCCGACTGCGGGCGCCTTGCCTTCCGGCAGAAAGAGATGAGCGGAATCGGGAAACTCCTTGAGGTTACTTTCCGCCGCGGCCCAGACCTCATGATTCATTTCGGCCACAGGAAAGCCGTCCTCCGCATAAGCGATGGCGGCCCGGAACAGATCTTTCCAGCGTAGTTTGCCAAATCGCTGATGCATCTTGGCCCAGCCATCGACCGCTCCCGGCACAGTGACGCTGTGGATGCCGGTTCGTGGCATAGTTTCGATATGCTGGCGGCCGAGGAACTCAGGCGTCAAGCCGCGCGGCGCCGGGCCCGACGCATTCAAGCCCGTCAGCTTGCCGGATTTCGCATCCCAGTAAAGGACGAAGCAATCCCCGCCGAGGCCGTTCATCATGGGCTCGGTTACGGCGAGCACCGCGTTGGCGGCAATGGCCGCATCCGCAGCCGAGCCACCGCGAGCCAATATCTGCGCTCCTGCCTGGGAAGCGAGTGTTTGGCTGGTGGCGACAATGCCTTGCCGCGCGACGGTCATGGAGCGGCCAAAGTCGCGGCCGGTGAAGGTCAATCGTTGGCCGAACAGCGCAAAGTTCGCAGCCAGCAGCACAAGAACGGACTTCATTGGGCGATCCTATCACGGGGCCTCAAGAGCACGGGAATGGATTTACGGCTGCAACGCCGGCCTTCCCTGCCCGATCAACCGCTTCCGCGAGCCGTCCTAATCTGCCGCCGCTGCAAAGTGTGCCGTGTCCATCACGTACGGCTAAGCGCCCCGAATGACGAGCCACAGCATGAAAGGCAGATCTCCGAAGAGTGGGGAAAGCCGAAGTAAATACCTTGTCCTGATATTGCGGACCCAACAAGCCGGTGAAGCTATTGACGAGATACGAAGAGCCACTAATCAGTAACTATACGCTCAGAAATCGCGGGAAGAAATGCGACCGGTACACAAGCAGCCCCAGCGGAAGAAGCCACAGCCCCCAGAGAACCTCCGCGCTCGTGACTTCCTGATCGTGGAAATGAACGAACAGCATGGCCAAGGCATCGCGCCGCGGCTTGTCAAATACAGCGAGAAAGCTTGCGCTCAGCGCGGCAATCAGAGCATCGGCATCGTTCACGACATTCAAGAAGTCGAGGATAGCCGACATCACACCCCCGAGAATCACAATCAGTACGGCAAGGTTCTGGTTGACTTCCTTGAAGAGCCGGTAAAACGCCAGGACGAGGAAGATCAGAACCACACCGAGATCAGGTCGGCGACTATGCCGAAGCGGAAGAGCATCTCGTGCGCAACGACATTGTCTCCCACCGCGGCCGGGTTCCACGGAACAAACAGCGTGCCGGGAATATACATCAGTCGGACGGGGCCGGGAACGCTGAGGAGCAAGTACCACAATCCAGCGACTCCACCCCAGGTTCTGGATCGAGCTCATTTTTCCTCCTGTGGGAACAGCCTGGCGGAGACAGAGCCGGTGGGGAAGGACTCGTGATCCTGCGAGTGTGAAGAAGCGGCCAGCCTTAAGCACTGACCGTCCGATGCAGGGCACTCTCGTGCGAAGTAGTTCTCCAGAATCGCCCGGGAGTCCGTCAGATTAATCATGAGTTAGTCGGTTCGTTTTCCACAGAAGCTCTCGCTCTCCGTTCCAGTACGTTTAGTCCTAAGCGGCCAGTTGGCGCGATATAAGATAGTATCTTCATACACTAATTTGGCTGGGACTGCGATAGACTAATCCTGGTGGAAAGAGCCCAGAGGCACAACAGGATCTCAAAATACTTATTTGTATTGCTGATTCTTTCGAGTATCCTGCCAGGAGTACCTGTCGTTTGGGCACAACCCACGATTACCAAGTACATACTCCCGTGGTACACGGGCTCTCCTTCTTACACTGGACAGATCATCAACGGACCGGATGGCAACCTTTGGTTCCTTGACGGTTACAGAATTGGCAAGATCAGCACTGACGGAGCGGTGACCGGGTATCTTATTCCCACGGTCAATGCCGGAGCGAATGAAATCACGGTCGGGCCTGATGGTAATCTCTGGTTCACAGAGAGCCAGGGGCACAAAATCGGCAAAATCACACCCAATGGTGTGATTACGGAATATCCGATCTCTGCACAGGCCGGAGGCATCACCACCGGAGCGGATGGCAATATCTGGTTTAGCGAACCGCCAAGTATCGGAAAAATCACGACCGGCGGTGTTTTAACCGAATATCCGTGCGCCCCGGTCGAAGGAGTAGGCTGGCACCTTGCGGCAGGACCTGACGGAAATATTTGGTTTACCGGACAGTCGTCTCCACTCAACACAATCACTCCATCAGGCGTGATTTCGGAAATTCCAGTCGATCCCAGTCTGGCCAACGGGTTCAACGGAATCGTGAAGGGGCCGGATGGGAATCCATGGGTCTTTCCGGGGGGCGATGTGGTTGACGTCACATCACTAAACTCCGCGGAGGAATATTATCTGCCCCGGGCAGATTATGCCGCGACAGGGCGGGATGGCAATCTTTGGTTTACGACTTCCGGCAAGGTCGGCGAGCGGATGAGCGATGGAGCGATTGTCGAGTACGGCACTCCTCAGGCGAATTCGGTTGTATTAGGACCGGATGGCAACATATGGTTCACAACGAGCTCGGGGTACATCGGAAAGTTCACCCCCACGCCGCCACAGACTCTATTGGACATCAGCCCGGCCTCGATGAGCTTCAGCGGCCCTGTTTCCAGCGCCCCGCTGGATCCGCAAACACTTACCGTTCACTCGTCTACACCGTTATCATTCACCGCCTTAGTAGATGAGCCGTCATTCAGTTCCTGGCTGAAAATATCTCCGTCCGGAAATCTGAATACGGATCAGAATATCGCTGTCAGCGCCAGCGAAGTTCAATTCAACGGTGTGCCCGGCCGTAAGTATACCGGATTCATTTTATTGACTACCAGAGACGCCATCCAGCCGGTGCGGGTCACCGTGGAAGGGACTCCACCCGTGGCAGGCCGCGGCGATATCAAAGTAGCGCCATTTCAATCGAGCTTCAGGTTTGTAACCCAAACCGCTCCGCCATTTCCGCAACAGATTTCCATTACTGACGTCGACTCTCTCTCGGGTGCTATTCCCCTCACGCTTTCTTACACGATAACGTCACCCAGCGGCGGCCACTGGGTGACTCTCAAGCAAGACAACGTCCCTATTGCCAATGGGGGCAGCGGAGTTTCGCCCATGACGCTGAGTTTGGAGATCGATCCGAGCGGCCTTTCCGCGGGAACCTATGCTGCCGTGATTACGGTCACACCTGCGGGCGGGGTTCCCCTTCAACTTCCTCTGCAGTTGCAGGTCGTTCAAAATCCTCAGCCAGACAGCCCGTGGTTTCAAGAATATGGCACTAGTCCGAGTGCGTCGTCTTCCCACATCACTGCCGGACCCGATGGCAACATTTGGTTTGCGGAACTTACCGATAAAATCGGCAAAATCACACCGGAAGGCGCAGTCACGGAGTACCCCGTGCCCAGAGGTGGTAATCCTGCCTGGATTACCACCGGATCTGATGGTAACCTCTGGTTCACCGAAAGGGGCGAGATCGGCAGAATCACAACGGCTGGCGCAGTTACTGAGTTCGCGAGTGCTCCGTCCTATTTTCCCGGGCCGATTGTCGCGGGACACGATGGCAATCTTTGGTTTACGGATATTCAAAGCATCGGCAAAATCTCGACGGCTGGAGTTGTCACCAAATATCCAGATATCCAGCTGATTTGTATCCGGTTATTGTAGCCGCGGCGGACGGAGTCTGGTTTGTGTCCACCGATGGCGTCGGGAAGATGACGGCCAGTGGGTCGGTTCAGGACCACCCCGTCGCCGGCATGCATGGTACGGCTGCAATGACGATGGGGTCAGACGGAGCGTTATGGGCGGCGGATGAATATGCGATTTGGAGAATAACCGCATCCGGCGAAGCCAAACGGTACGTTTTACCGTCGGGCTTCGCAGCACCCAACGGCATCACGGCTGGGCCAGATGGAAATATCTGGGTTATCAACGGGAACGCAATGCTCTTACGCCTTACACCGGGAGGGGCCTTTACGGAGTTCCAATTTCCGGACCAGAATTGCCGCACCAGCGACATCACCACCGGCAAAGACGGAAACATATGGGCTATCACACCCAACGGGATTGACATTGTCAAATTCTCGCCGTCGATGATCCCTTCTACCGGTGTCCTCAGCTCGTCATCGCTGGCCTTCGCCGGCACCGCTGGAGGACCGCCTCCGGCACCACAGACGCTGACAGTAACCGGCGCCAATGAGTCTTTCGAGGTCTCCGCCGTAGCGCCCAGCCCGTCGTGGCTGAGCGTCTCGCCAACCGGCAATGTACTCGCGAATCAAACCATGACCGTGGGCGTGAATCCCACCGGCCTTTCACCTGGAAGTTATGTTGGCAGCATTTTGCTGACGTCCGGGAGTATCACTCAAGTCGTACAGGTCAGCTACAATGTGACGGCCGCGTCAAATACACCGCCATCGAGCCACAATGTCTCAGTTTCTCCCGCGTCGTTTGCTTTCAACTCCGCAGTAAGCGCGAGCCAGTTAGTGGTTTCGAATTCCAATCCGCAGGCGGGCGCCATCAACTTTACGGCATCCACTTCGGGCGGCTACTGGCTGGCTCTCGGACCAACGACCGGAACGATTCCCGCTACTGCTCCCTATTCGGTCAGCATCCCGGTGAGCGTCAATTCTACTGGACTGGCGGCCGGTTCCTATAACGCTACGATCACGATCTCGCCCACGGGCGGTACGCCTGTGAATGTGCCGGTCACGTTGACCGTGGCATCTACGGGGCCGCCTGCCGTGGGTGGCAATGTCTCGGTTTCTACCACGTCGTTTGCTTTCAAGTCCGCGGTGAGCACGAGCGAGTTACTGATTAGCCAGTTAGTGATTTCGAATTCCAATCCGCAGGCTGGCACCATCAACTTTACGGCATCCACCTCAGGCGGCAATTGGCTCGTTCTCGGCGCAACCAGCGGAACGATTCCCGCTGCATCTCCTTATTCGGTCACCATCCCGGTGAGCGTCAATACCGCGGGACTCGCGGCCGGTTCCTATAACGCCACCATCACCATAACGCCGGCGGGGGGTACGACCGTCAATATTCCGGTCACATTGACGGTGGCATCTACAGCGCCGCCTTCCTCTGGCGGCAACGTTTCGGTTTCTCCCGCGTCGTTTGCGTTCAGCTCCGCGGTGAGCACAGGGCAGTTAGTGGTTTCGAATCCCGACCCGCAGGCTGGCGCCATCAACTTTACGGCATCCATCTCGGGCGGCAATTGGCTCGTTCTCGGCGCAACCAGCGGAACGATTCATGCCGCTGCTCCCTATTCGGTCACCATCCCGGTGAGCGTCAATTCTACTGGACTGGCGGCCGGTTCCTATAACGCTACAATCACGATCTCGCCATCGGGCGGTGCCACCGTAAATGTGCCGGTCGTGCTGACAGTCACGGCGGCGCCTTCCACCGTAGTGGTCTCGGCGGTTGTGAATGCCGCGAGCTTCCTGCCGGGCGCGATCGCTCCGGGCGAAATCGTCACCATCGGCGGCAGCGGGCTGGGTCCGGTGAGTCCGTTCGGGTTGATACTGGATTCCAACGGTAAAGTCAGTACTTCTCTCGGCGGCGTGAAGGTCTCCTTCAATGGCTATGCTGCGCCACTGATCTATGCCAGCGCTAATCAGATCAACTGCGTTGTGCCGTACGAGATCGACGGCGCCACGAATGTCGTAGCCGAAGTGGACTTTGGCGGCCAATCCGGCACCTTCGCGTTGAAGGCTACCGCCACGCAGCCGGGCATCTTTACATTCGATGGTTCGGGAGCCGGGATAGCTGCCGCTGCCAATAGCACCGGCGGCTACAATGGCACGGACAATCCCGCTGCGCCGGGCAGTACGATCGTCCTTTACCTCACCGGCGAAGGCGCGACGACTCCCAAGGGGGTGACGGGCAACGTCACGAGCGTCGACACGTCACCGGGCGACCCGCTCACTCCGCAATCGCAAATGAAGCCCACGGTCACCATCGGCGGCTTCCCGGCCGCGGTTGCATTCTATGGAGAAGCACCGGGAATGGTCGCTGGGGTGATGCAACTCAACGTACAGGTTCCCAATGGCCTGCTGGGTGGGAATCAGCCGCTCTCGGTTTCGTTTGGAACTTCGGCCAGTCAGAACGGCGTCAAAGTGTCCGTGCGATAGGAAGAGCATGCGGAGGAGATCCGCAGCCGGCTTCGGTCCCTCATCCCCCCAAGTACCGCTGCAGATCGTCGCTCCGGAAACAATGGGCCAGCGCCGTCTCGCGTGTGATTCTTCCCGCACGTACCAGTTCGGCCAGCGACTGCTCCATCGTCATCATGCCGTCGGCGCGGCCTACTGAAATCTGCGAACGGAGTTGATGGTCGTCGCCTTTGCGGATCAGCGCGCGGACGGCGTCAGTGGCGATCATAATCTCCGTCGCGGGCCACCGGTTCACGCCATCTATGCCCGGTACCAATTGCTGCGCCACGATCGCCGCCAGCGCCAGGGAGAGCTGCTGGCGGATTTGCGGCTGGTTGGCGGAAGGAAAGGAATCCAGGATTCGCCCTGCCGCTTGAATCGCGTCGTTGGTGTGCAGCGTCGAGAGCACCAGGTGGCCGGTTTCGGCGGCGGTGAGCGCGGTGGCCATCGTTTCAGCATCGCGCATCTCGCCCACCAGAATCACATCCGGCGTCTGCCGCATGATGCTGCGGAGCGTGCCGGCAAAGTCCGGCGTGTCGCGGCCTACTTCAATCTGTTCGACAACCGCGCTGCGATTGCTGTGCTGGTATTCGATCGGATCTTCAATCGTCACCACGTGCGCCGACCGCCGCGTATTCACCAGGTCGATCAGAGCCGCCAGCGTCGATGTCTTGCCGCATCCGGTCGGGCCGGTCACCAGCACGAGACCCTGCCGCCGCTCCGCCAGCCGCGCGAGCGACGCCGGCAGGTGCAGGCTTTCGAGCGAAGGGATCCGCGAGGGTAGCAGGCGGATGCTGGCCGCCAGCGTGCCGCGCTGGTGGTGGATATTGGCGCGGAAGCGGCCCAGGCCTTCGCGCACGAATCCCAGGTCTACCGACTTCCGCTTTTGCAGCTCCTCCAACTGCGAAGGCTCGAGCAGCGGCAGCACCAGGCTGCGGATATCTTCCGGTTCGAGCGCGCTTCCGGCCGGCGGAGCGATCGCGCCATTGACACGCAGCACCGGCGCCGCGCCCGCTACGAGCAGGATGTCTGAAGCACTGTGCCGCGCCGCGAAATCGAGTAACTGATCGAGCGACGCCGTCGATTGAGGACCGCGCGTCGCCGCGGTCTTCTGGCTCGGCGCTGCCCGGTTCAACTCCTCGACCATGCGCGAGAGCTCGTGGTCGTAATCGCTCATCACCTTAGTATAAGAATCTGGCGGGCCCTTCATCGTTGTCCCTATCTGGTTCGTCTCCCGCTTCTGTTACGATTCTCTCTTGAAGCTCCTCATCTTCTCCGATATTCACAACGATTGGAAAACTCTCGAAGGGCTGCTTGCCCAGGAGGCCGATTACTACATCGCCGCGGGCGACCAGATCACGTGGGGAAAGGGCATTGAGCGTTGCGGCGAGAGTCTCAGCGCACGCGGCGACCGCGTCTACGTGCTGCCCGGCAACCACGAATCGGCCGACCAGGTGGCCGGCATGTGCGCCCGTTATGGCCTCCACAATTTCCACGAGCGCCATTTGCAAATCGGAAAGTGGCACGTTGCCGGGTTGGGCTACTCGAATCCCACTCCCTTCCACACGCCGGGCGAGTACTCGGAAGCGCAAATGGCCGATCGCCTGGAGCGCTTCGCGGACCTCGACCCGCTCATTCTCATCTGCCATGCCCCGCCGTATGCCACCGCGCTCGATCAGATCCGTCCGGGCCTGCACGCTGGCTCGACCGCCGTCCGCCGCTTCCTGGAGCGCAAGCAGCCCGCCTGGTTCTTCTGCGGACACATACACGAAGCAGAAGGCGTAGAAACCGAAATCGGCCGCACCCGCGCGCGAAACGTAGGAAAGAAGGGCTACCTGCTGGAAATATGAAGGGAGCTCTCAGCCGTCAGTGCTCAGCAATCGGCTCGTTCGCGTTTCGCTAGAGGCTGTGGGCTTTCCCTGGAGTTCAACGGCGGTTCGATAAGCACCTTCAGCGGGTAGTCGCGGCGGTACCGTTGGTTCTTGCTGAGCGCTGACCGCTGATGGCTAATCGCTATAATCAAATCAATGACCGTCGATGAATTAGACCGCGAATATCTTCCCCTCCGCGAACAGGCGCTTGCCGTGCGGAGGTATCTTTGACGCCCCCGCGCAGAAGCAGAAGCTAGCTAAAACCGAAGAGCAGGTCGCCGCGCCGGACTTCTGGAGCCAGCCCGAGAAGAGTCAGAAAGTCATGCAGGAACGCAAACGGCTGGAAGAGGTGATCGGCAGTGATGATCGCATCCGCGCGCTCACTGAAGATCTCGACACGCTCTTCGAACTGGCGCACGAAGGCGAGCCGGTTCAGAGCGATATTGAGCGAGAATTGAAATCCTACGGCGAGCTGCTCGAACGCCTGGAGACCGCCATGCTGCTCTCCGGCGAGAATGACGCGCGCAGCGCCATCGTCACGATCCACCCGGGCGCGGGCGGTACTGAAAGCCAGGATTGGGCGGAGATGCTGCTGCGCATGTACTTGCGCTGGGCCGAGCGCGAAGGCTTTCAAACCGTGGTGACAGACCGTCTGGAGGGCGAGGGTGCGGGCATCAAATCCGTGACCTTTGAAGTGAATGGCGACAACGCCTACGGACTGCTGCAATCGGAAATCGGCGTGCACCGCTTGGTGCGGATCTCTCCGTTCGACGCCAATGCCCGGCGCCACACTTCGTTCGCGTCAGTTTTTGTCTATCCGCAAGTGGATGATGAAATTAAGATCGACATCAAGGCCGATGACATTCGCATCGACACGTTCCGCTCCTCGGGCGCCGGCGGCCAACACGTCAATATGACGGATTCGGCCGTGCGCATCACGCACTTCCCCACTGGGATTGTCGTGCAGTGCCAGAATGAGCGTTCGCAGCACAAGAATCGCGATAGCGCCTTCAAGCAGCTTCGCGCGCGGCTTTACGAATTCGAGCTCGAAAAGAAGCGCGAGGAAACGCGTAAGACGGAAGATTCCAAGCTCGATATCAACTTCGGCAGCCAGATCCGCAGCTACGTGCTCGCGCCTTACCGCATGATCAAGGACCACCGCACCAAGCTCGCCATCGGTGACGTGGATCGTGTGCTCGAAGGTGATCTCGAACCGCTGATCCACGCTTTCCTTGTCTGGCGCAAGACCGGAAAGGTTGCCGGCGATGGCAAGGATGAGATGCCCGAGTGAGCATCGAGCGCGCAGCCGCATTGATCCGCGCCGGCCGCCTGGTAGCGTTTCCCACGGAGACCGTCTACGGCCTAGGAGCCAATGCTCTCGACCCGCAGGCTGTCGCACGCATTTTCGCAGCGAAAGGCCGCCCGGAATCGAGCCCGCTCATTGTCCACGTCGATTCGATCGAAATGGCCCGCGGGCTTGCGGCAGGTTGGCCCGAATCCGCGCAGCGTCTCGCTGAGCATTATTGGCCCGGCCCTCTCACGCTGGTGCTGCCCAAGCAGCCGGTGATTCCTGATATCGTCACTGCCGGTCTCCCTACCGTGGGACTGCGGATGCCGGCACATCCGCTGGCGCTGGAGCTGATTCGAGCGGCCGGTGTGCCCATCGCCGCGCCTAGCGCGAATCGGTTCACCGAACTTTCCCCAGCCGATGCGGCGCATGTTCCCGAAGCTCTTGCCGAATATGTGATTGATGGCGGTCCAGCGCGAGTGGGAATTGAATCCGCCGTGCTTTCGCTGGCGGAATCGGTGCCGGTCCTACTTCGCCCCGGCGTCATTCCTCAGCCCGAAATGGAACGTCTGATCGGGCCCATACAACGCGCCGCCGACCCTTCGACTGGACCACATCCGGCACCGGGCATGCACGCGCGGCACTATCGGCCGTCAACGCCGCTCTATCTCGTTGACCAGTCCGAACGTCTTCCGGAAGGCCACGGCGCATGGCTCCGCATCGGGCAGGAAATGCCAGCCGATCCTTTGGAATATGCAGCCGTGCTATATGCGACTTTGCACCGGCTGGATGCGCAGCACCTGGACTGGATCGCCGTAGAACGTCCGCCTGCCACACCGGAGTGGGCGGGCGTGCTCGACCGGCTCCGGCGGGCGTCACAATAGATCGAATCACTTGCACAATTTTTGGCTTCACGCTTACACCCACATCTCCGTGGGTACCAGCAGCCTCTCGCCACTTAGTCGATTTTTTTTTGATGATGCCACACCTCTTACTCGCGATCGGCTCGACCAATAGCTCTTTTGAGTATGGCCAGTCAAAGGTCATTTGAAATCAAATAGTCACCACTCGACAGAAGTGGCATTAGGTGAGTTATGATGGGTTATAAAGTTTCCGGCGCTTTGCGGCACCCTATTGCCGCGCTTAGTTGTTTTGCCATTATGAAACGGATTCACGGCGCTCCATTACAACGGATTGTATTGAAAGATCGTGTCTCGGAACTGATTAAGGAGGCAATTCTCAGCGGGAAACTCGAATCCGGGGACCGCATTGTCGAGATGAAACTTGCCAATGACCTCGGTGTTGGCACTACGGCTGTCCGCGAAGCGTTGTTTGAGTTAGAAGCGCAGGGCTTTGTCACTCGCGTCACCAACAAAGGCACGTTTGTAACTCAACTCTCCGCTGAAGATGTGGCGCAGATCCTCCGGGTCCGGCACGAATTGGAAGGGCTTGCCGTCGAGATCCTGGAGCGGTGTGCGACGGCAGCCGACCTGGAAACGCTTCAGAAGCTAATCGATGAAATGCGCGCCGCCGCCAATGCCGGCAATTTTCAGGGATTCTATCGCGTCGATCTCGAATTCCACCGCACGCTTTGGAATCTTACCGGCAATCGCTTTCTCGCAAAGGCGCTCGATATTACGGTGGTGCCGCTGTTTGCTTTTTTCATTCTCAAGAATCCACGCGATTCCGCCGAGGACCTGATTGCCAGCGCTGACCGCCACGCTCAAGTATTACAGGCTCTGCGCGATGGCGGCGGCGCCCGTCCCTGCATGGAAGCCGCGCTTCAGTTCTTCGCCGAACAGGAGTATCGGCTCCTTTTTGATCATGCCGGCCGCCAACTTACGCCGAAGTCATAGCCAATTGATTTTTGTCGTTGGTTTTTCAGGTTGTCCGGTTTTATTCTTTTCTTGGGAATGGGAGCCGTCGTCATCGGCGCGGTGGGTCTTTTCCACGGCGCTGGGGTTTTAGCTTCCTAGCGGACTCCCTTGATGGTCAAACCAGCCCACCACGTGCGGTCCCCAACGCACTGATATTTTCCCGTCCAGGTGTTCGCAAATCGTGACCGTACAGCCGGCCAGCGTGTGCCGGAATCTGGTCTTCTCCAATTGGCAGTACCGGTCCTGGATGGTGACGGTGTTGTCCTGAGCTACCATCCGTTGCGTTTGGAGCGAAAAGATCTCGTCCAGATCCGTTCTCCGACGTCGCTGAAAGGCTGTTCCTGTCCCGGCTGCCGCTGGGAAAACCTCCGGTTGAACTCCCGGATATATCCCTCGCGTAAAAATTTCAATCCTGCTAGCCCCAGTTCCTGGGGCAGCCGGTTCTGCCAGGCCCCAAGTTCCGTTCCGGCCGGCCCCCGCGCTTGCGGCGAGTAGGCCGGGATCATCTGGATTCCCAATTCCCTCAACGCTCTGCCAACCAGACCGGACAACTCACATGCTAACGGCCATCAATGGCTTGTATTTGAAGGGAAATAGACATAGGATTGAAAGCAAAGGACGGGAATTCAGATGAAATTGTCTTTTGTTGTGGCCATCCTGGCAGCCGCCGGCTTCTGGGCTTATGGCCAGAGCACCGTGCCACGAATGACGTCCGTTGATCCAGCGACCGGTAAGAGCGGTGATGTGATCACTATTTCCGGGGAGAATCTCCAGAAAGATCTGGTGGCGAAGGTATTTCTGACCGACGGCAAGAACGATACGCCGGTCGAAGTAGTCGATCAGTCGGCGTCAGCGATCAAGATCAAGATCCCGGACAAAGCCGCCGCGGGACGCTTAATGATCATGATTCTGACGACGGGCAAGGATGCCAAGTATATCGAACAGCCGGTCAAGCTTGAGGTCCAGAAATAGCGGGCCAGTGTGCGGTCGCAGCGCGAGTCGGGAACCCTCCGGCACGGAGCAGGTGGACGATATCCCGGACCCGCAAGACAAGTCACCGCGAATCCCTCTGCCTTACATCCGGTGGTAGGGCGCGGATAAATACTTGCGGGATTCCTGCGCGGCGTCAGCCTGGGGCGCGTAGGCGATCGCTTTATGATACGCGTCAAGCGCCGCAGCGCGCTGGTGTTTCAGGTCGTGAATCTGTCCGATGCGTAGAAACGCCTGGACTCCCGTATTCAGATCGACGTCAGCGGAACGGTCAGCGACCTTCTGCATATTAACCAGAGCGGCGTCGAGCTCGTTGTACCAGAACTCGATGGTTCCTTCCTGAAAATAGATCTTGGCCCAGGGCACGCGGTCGTAGCCGGGCGCATGTGCTTCTTTTCGCCGGGCCACTTCCTGGACTGCTTCGAGGGCGTGCGATTTATCGCCAGCCATGCTGTACATCTGCGACAGTTCCAGACGCAGCAGAAAATTGCGTGGGAAGCGGCTGATGAGATCGTTAATCAGCGGGATCGCTTTGCGCGGCTGGTTTTCGCGGCGATAGAGAGCGCAGAGAAGAATCTCGGCATCAACGCGGTTGAGCGTGCCATGGTGCGCCACGTCCTCGACGATCGCAATTCCATCCTGCTTATCGCCATGGATGCCAATCATGAAGCCCAGCATGCGGTACATCAGAGGCAGGCTTCCCACGATGTAATCGTGCAGCCCCTGCACCAGCCGTGCGTCCACATTGGCGGGTTCATGCTGGGTGATACGATTGTGCTCGCGGCCTGCCGCGTTCGCGTCGCGAAGGGAATTGCGCCACGATTTCTTGACCACCCAATAATAATTGGCTCGCAAACCGTAGGAGATGCCGAGCGCATAAAGCGCGCCAATATCATCGGGGTTCTTTTGCAGACGCGCTTGGGAGAGCGACATCGCCTTCGCAAGCTCATTGAGGAACCATTTCTCGGTGGCCGGCGTTGGGTTCAGCTTGGGCCGGCGCAGGAAGGAATTGTTGCCGGAGACCAGCTCACTTTCGAGAGCGCCGTCGCGATACATCTCGCGGAACACGATGCTCTGTGCCACGTGATTGTGCAGGTCCGGCGACGAGGGGTCTTCAGCAATGGCGCGGTCGAAATCGGCGATAGCCTCGTCGTATTCCAGGTTGTAAAAATGATCAAAGCCCTGCGCGACGAGAGAGCTTTCGTTGTTTCCCTGAGCAATGAGTGGACCGGCCAACAGAGCCAGCGCCAGAAGAAGGAGCGCCACTGGTTTATGGTAGCCTCGCCAGAGCCCAGCGCGCATGTTCGGCCACCACGGCGTCGGGCGAAGCCGCCAACGTTTCGAGCGGCTCCCGGAATTTCTCGAGCCGCGCATTGCCCATTGCGACGGCCACGTTGCGCAGGAAGCCATTGTACTTGGCGCGGCTGACAGGCGTGCCGCGGTAGAGCGCTCGAAACTCGCTTTCCGAAATCGCGGCTAGCCGGACGAGGTCAGGCGCGGTGTCACGCGGGGCGAAGGCTGGCTCGGCGGTCACGGGAGCCCGGCCGTTCCACGGGCACACTTCCTGGCAGATATCGCAGCCGAAGACGTGAACGCCGATACCGTCCCGGCGCTCCACGGGAACGGCGCTACGCAGTTCGATGGTGAAGTAGGAGATGCACAGCCGCGAATCGAGCGTGTAGTGTGGGCCATCGGGGACGATCGCGGCAGTTGGGCAGGCATCGATGCAGCGCGTGCAAGTGCCGCAGCGATCGGGCGGCGGCGCATCGGGCTCGATCTCGAGCGAAAGCAGCAACTCCCCGAGAAAAAACCACGAGCCCATCTGCTGGTTGATCAGGCAGGTGTTTCTGCCGATCCAGCCAAGCCCCGCGCGGCGAGCGTAGGACCGTTCGAGCAGCGGCGCCGTATCGACGCAGATTCTCGATTCGAACGGCTCGGAAATGCGCTCGCGCAACAGCGCGTCGAGGCGCTCAAGGCCGCGGCGCAGCACGTGGTGGTAGTCCTCTCCCCAGGCATAACGCGAGATCCAGGCGAGTTCGTTATCCCGGTAATTCGTCGCGTGGGGCTGGGGAGTGTTGTAGAGCTTTCCCACGCACACGATCGAGCGCGCCGAGGGCAGCAGGTTACGCGGATCTTCGCGCACAGCCGCGCGATGATCGGTGAGGTAGCCCATCTCGCCGGCATAGCCGGCAGCGGTCCAACGGCCGTAGCGACGACGATCCGCGAGCGGTTCGGCCGGCGCCACACCAGCCAGCTCGAAGCCGCATTCGAGCGCCAGAGATCGGATGTGTTCAGAACGCAAACCCGTGATGTCTTCAGTTTAACTTTTCGGCCAAAGCAGCCGAAATCCTTTTGCCGCTACTGGCGAAGCGTCTGCTAGAATGCCGCAACAAGGAGGCTCGAATGAAGCGAATCATCATTTCGCTGGGTTTGTTGACGCTGTTATGCGCCATACTTCCGGCAGCGGACCTATCTGGAAAGTGGAAGGGCCAGTTTGACGGCGGCGGGAACGCCCGCGAGCTGACGTTTGATCTTACAGCCAACGGCAACGCCGTCTCGGGAACGGTGAGCGGTCTGACCGATAAGTCCCTGGAGATCAAAGACGGAAAACTGGATGGCGATACTGTCACCTTCTGGGTCATGTCGGAATACAACGGGGAGCCGGTGAAGCTGGTCTACAAGGGCCAAGTGGGCAGCGATGAGATCAAGTTTCACATGGGCACCGAAGACGACTCATGGGGAACGGATCTGGTGGCTAAACGGAGCTCCTGAAGGCGCAGGAGAACACGGGATTTAGGCCGAAAACGGGCTTTGAAGGCCAGGGTTGACCACCGACCCTGGCCATTTTGCCTAAGCCGTTCGCTTTCATACGGCTACGTCGCTCAGCCGTTCAACCCTTACACTTGCCGTACAAATAATAAATTCAACAGTTTAATGCCAAGTCATATCCCTGCCTGACGCTGATTCCCTATACTTCCTTTGAAAGCGCAAGTTGTGACAGCTAGACCCGGTTGTGTGCGCAAAGGATTTATTCTGTGTAAGCCGTGGGGACTTGGGTCGCCCCCCAGGAGTGTGACGAGATGCACAAGCCTATTAAATACGTAGAAAAAGCATTGACATACGTCGCCGGTGCGGCTTGGGTTGCGTTTGACAAGGTCAATCAGGTCCACCAGAATCCGGGCTTTATCCCGAGTTGGTCTGATAAGCCATTGCTGAAGTCGTGGGAAAAAACCAAGCCGCCACTAGGCTGGCCCCGCGAGACCGATTCCCTGTGCCCCAGGTGTATCCCCGAAGTGCGCAAAGAGGTTCTCGACGGAAAGAGACCGTTGCAAGATCTCATCAACGACAAGCCGGGCGAAATCAAGGCGCAGATCATTGAGCGCGATGGCAAGATCCTGATGGTCAAGGATTGCCCGATTCACGGCCACTTTGAAGACGTGATGGCTATCGACACGGCATTCTTCGCGCACCTGGAAAAGGTGTTCCCGGGGCGCGACATCCGTGCGCACAATGACAAGGGCTTGCACAAGCACGGATCGAGCACGATCACACACGGGCGCGGATCCGTGCTGACCATCGACTTAACGAACCGCTGCAACATGATGTGCGACCCCTGCTTCATGGACGCCAATCAGGTTGGCTTCGTGCATGAACTGAGCTGGGAAGACATCAAAACGCTGCTCGACAATGCCATCACCATTAAGCCGAGAAGGCAGATGTCGGTGCAATTCTCGGGCGGCGAGCCAACGGTATCTCCGTTCTTTATCGACGCCGTACGCTACGCCCGGGAAGTCGGGTACACCTCGGTGCAGGCGGCCACAAACGGTATCGAGTTTGCCAAGAGCCCGGAATTCTGCCGCAAGTCGGCCGATGCGGGCCTGCGGTACGCGTACTTGCAGTTTGACGGCATCGGCAACGCTGCTAATGCGCATCGCAAAGTCGGCAACCTGTTTGATGTGAAGCTGCGGGCGATTGAAAATCTGCACAGCAATGGCGTGGACATTATCCCGGTGACCACCGTGATCAACGGGATCAACAACGAGCAAGTCGGCCGCATCATTCAGTTCGCGCTGGACAACCCCAAGAAGATTCCGTTTCTTTCCTTCCAGCCGGTTTCCTTCACCGGGCGCGACGAACAGATCACCGACGAACGGCGTGCGGCGCAGCGCTACACACTGTCTCACCTGGCGCATGACGTCAAGGGCCAGACCGGCCTGGGCGAACCGGCTCGCGACTGGTTCCCGATCTCGTTCATCTCCACGTTTTCCGATTGGAGCGATCTGGTTCACGGACCCCAGGCTGATTGGGGACAACTGAGTTGCGGCTGCCACCCGAACTGCGGCGTAGGCATGGCTGTGATGGTCGATAAGGAGACCAAGGAATCGGCTCCCGTCACCGCGTTCCTGAACGCCGACCAGTTAGCCAAGGATGTGGCCCGCGTGAACGACGCAGCTCGCAGCAAGTGGCTTTCGATCCTGGGCATGTCGCTCGCGGTCGCCCGCAACTACGATCCCTTCCAGGCGCCTACGCATTTCCGCCTGAAGGACATGATGGCGAAGTTTGATAAGACGTTCGGCGCGTCCGGCAAGAGCTACGGCAAAGTGGGCAAGGATCGCACGATGGAAGACATCGAGCGCCGCCGGCGCGACCGCTGGAACTTCCTGTTCATCGCCGGCATGTGGTTCCAGGATCTGTTCAACTACGACTTCCGCCGCACCGAGCAGTGCATCATTCCCTACGCAACCCAGCAGGGCGAGATTTCGTTCTGCGCGTACAACACCGGCGTCGGCTGGCGCAACATCGTAGAGAAAATGCACATGACGGCTACTCTCACCAAGTGGTATGAGGAGCATGGCCGGCATGAGATCTTCGCCGGCGGCAAGAAGGTTCCGCTGACTGCCGATGAACACCGGACGCTGGTCTTGCGCGAAGAGATCGTCACCACCGAAGAGCAGCATGATCTGGACCGTCTCGGCATCGCGAAGACCGCCCGCGAGGAAAAGATCCGAGCCCGCGATGCCAAGCTGAAGGAAGAGCAGAAGAACCGGGAGATGATGAAACTCTACCGGCAGCACGTGCTCAAGGAACAGCCCACCGAAGACCTCGTACAGATTGCCGGCCCGGTGCCCGCCCCGAAAGCGGAAGAGCGGGAAGAAGTCGGTAGTTTCGGAGACTAAAGACAGTAGAAAGCAAGAAAGAGCTACCCGGTAAAAGCCGGGTGGCTCTTTTTTTTTGCAAGTCGCCGGAAAAATCGGGTCAGCTCTTGCGTTAGTTGGCGGTCGGCTCCTTTTCTACGTGGTCGATGACGAGTTGCTCGACTTGGGCCTTGCGCGATTCCAGCTTCAATCCCATGGACTGCACTGCCTGGAGAACCGTTGAGGTTCCTCCTGGAACGGATGCCGCATCGGCCGGGCTGGCCGCCGCGGGTGCCTGCGCCGGCAAGTTCGGCAAGGCCATGCCCTGCGCTCGCGCGATACTCATCAGGTCCTCCAGCGAAAAGCTGATTGCCACTTCGTAGTTTCCTGCGAGGCCGGTCATATCTTTCACTTGCTGGCCGCCGCTGTACTGCGAAAGTGCGGTCAGCATATCGGCGAAACCACTCATGGTCACGTGGCTGGCTTCGATCTTCACCGAACGAGTAGCCGGGTCAAGGCTGTAGCGAACGCTGCCCTTCGCTCCCATATTCATCGTGATGCTGCCGTTCCGGGTGTCGACCGTCGTGCGGATCGGTCCATCGGGACCATCCATTTGCCTCTCGCCAGGCGCGAGCGGTGTATCCGCATCAATTGGTTTGGGAGCCGCAGCGGATTCCTTCATTTTTGGCCCTCCCTTGCCGACTACAAGCGCGAGCACCGCGTGCTCCTTGCTCTCGCGATGGACGCTCAATTTGAATCGGTCTTCCAGTAGCGCCTGCAGCATCATGGGAACTTCGTCCTTGGAAGCCCCTTCAGGCAATTTCGCAAGAATATCGAATCGCTGGCCGCCGATCCAGTCCGGGCCTGTGATTTGATAGGGCTTCACTTTGTACGCCTGAGCGATTAGATCTTTGAGCGTGAGGAAGATAAACTCGGCCCGCGCCCCATCGACGCGCACTCCGATTCTCGGCATCTCTCCGCTACGAGCTTGCGCCGCCAGCTTCGCCATATCGAGCGCCGTCGGCCTTATGGACGCTACTTCGAAGCTGGGTTTCGTTTGGGAAGGCGCTACCATGGGCGCCAGCACGAGACAGAAAAGGACCTTGAACCGCCGCAGGGCGCTATAGACCCGATCAAGCTCTGCGATGGCGCGGATCTGCTGGTTCGCTGGCGTTCCAGCGTCCGGGCCTGTGTATGCGGAAAAACGAGCCAACGAATTGAACCCTCCCAATGAGGAGCATTGTGCCATAAACATCACGGAAACAAGAATAGTCGCGTCGAGTTGGGCATAATCAGGGCAGCCGGTCCGAGAACATCCGCCGTCCGCATAGTTGCCCTGGCGGCAAAGCCGCTGAGGTGCGATCGGAGTGCTAATCGCTGACCGGCTCCCCCCAACTTCTTCTAAATCAGTCAATTCTCAAGCGATTCCCGCTTTCACTCCAGGTCCTTCCGGAGTTATTCGCACCGGAACCTAGTAACATTCATCGCCCCCCATCCGCCTAACTTATCGAACACGATGGCTGCGAAGCACATTTTCACTTACGTCGGGCGAGTAATCGCCGGCTGGGTCGCCGTGGCAGGACTGATCGCGTCGCCACACCAGGGACAAGTTAAATCCGGTGGCCTGCCGATTCCGGGCGCCACCGTCACGATGACGCAGGGCACTCAGAAGTTTGTCACTACCACAGACGATCAAGGCACCTATTCATTCGCCGATCTGCCGGACGGAAGCTGGACGATCCAGGTCGAAATGCTCGGGTTCTCGACCCTGACACACGAAGTGGAAGTGGCTCCGATTGCTCCTAGTCCTCAGTGGGACATGAAGTTCCTTCCACCCGGCGCCATCGTGTCAAAAGCCCCGGCAACACCGGCTGCTCCGGCCCCGGCCGCACCAACACCGGCGGCAGCGGCACCCGCCGCGGCAGAGAATAAGCCACCGGCGGCGAGTGCTCCCGCTGCGAGTGCTCCTGCGGCAAGAAATCAGCAGCAGGCGCAGAACCGGGGACGCGCCAATGGCGGCCGTCCGTCGATTGCCAATGCCAATGCCAACGGGCAGGGCGATTTTCAGCGTCTCGACGTGAATGCCTCGGCTGACGGAGCGTTTCCCAGCTTGGACGGCGGCATGAATAACAACGGGATGAATGGCGACCAGTCCATGGCCGGCATGCAGGATTCGAGCGAAGCTTTTCTGGTGAACGGCAGTGTGAGCAGCGGCCTCGATGCGCCCCAACAGAACGACTGGTTCGGACGCCCGGGAATGATGGGAATGATGGGTGGCGGTTTTGGTCCTGGCATGGGCGGGCCCGGTGGTCCCGGTGGTCCCGGTGGTCCGGGCGGGCAAGATGGCGCTGCTGCGGGCGGCGGCTTCCAGGGTGGTCCGCGCGGAGGGTTCGGCGGTGGTCCCGGCGGTGGCGGACGCGGATTCGGTGGTGGTGGACGTGGCGGGTTCGGTGGCGGCGGACGCGGAGCGCGCGGTGCTGCCGGCGGACGGCGCGCCGGCTGGCAGGGACGCGCGAACGCCATGGCTTTTGGAAATGGCCGGCGCAACCGGCGCATGCAATACAACGCGAATCTGGGATTCACTCTGGACAATTCGGCCTGGGATGCACGGAACTACTCTCTGAACGGCCAGAACACGGATAAGGCAGCTTATGCCAAAGGCCGGGCCACAATGATGCTGGGCGGCCCGCTGAAGATTCCCAAGCTACTGAGCGGCCAGCGCAGTTTCTTTACGATCAACTACCAGATGGGTCGCCAGCGTAGTGGCTCGACGCAGGATGCAACCGTGCCTTCGGCGCTCGAACGGATTGGCGATTTCTCGCAATCGGTTGTGCAGGGGCCGGTAACGATCTACGATCCGCAGACCGGATTGCCGTTCCCGGGGAACGTCATTCCGCCTTCACGAATCAACTCAGCGGCGGCGAGTTTGCTGCAATATTACCCGCTGCCGAACGCGCCAGGATCGCGACTCAATTATCAGGTGCCGATTGTCAGCACGAGCAATCAGGACAATGTGAACGCGCGCTTGAACCAGACGCTCAGCAACCGGGATCGCCTCTCGGGTGGAGTCAGCTTCCAGAACAGCAATAGTCAAACGCCGAACCTGTTCGGCTTTGTGGACAACATGACGATGCGCGGTATTAACGCCAATGCCGCCTACACGCGGAATTTCACCACGCGCTTGATCAATACGCTGCGCTATAACTTTAGCCGGTCGCGCAGTCTGGCGACGCCGTATTTCGCTAATAAAGAGAATGTCGCAGCGCAGCTTGGCATCACTGGAACATCGAGCGACCCGCTGAACTGGGGCCCTCCGAACCTGAGCTTCCAGAATTACAATCAGCTCACCGATGGCAACGCATCGCTTTCCCGGAACCAGACCAGCTCACTGGGAGACAGCATCATCTTTGTACGCGGCACGCACAACCTGACTTTCGGCGGCGACTACCGGCGCCAGCAGATTGACCCGCTCTCCGACGCGAACGGCCGTGGAACCTTCACCTTTACGGGCAATGTGACCAGCGAGCTTCTGGACGGCACGCCGGTGCGCGGCACTGGATTTGATCTGGCCGATTTCCTGCTGGGCAGCCCGGACGCCAGCGCGATCCGCTACGGCAATGCCGATAAATACTTCCGCACCACGACGTATGACGCCTACTTCACCGACGATTGGCGCATTTCCACGCGGTTCAGCGTTAACGTAGGCGTGCGTTATGATTACTCGACGCCGATCAGCGAGTTGTACAACCGGCTCGTGAACCTGGATGTCGCGCCAGGGTTTCTCTCCATCGCTCCGGTCATCGCGGGACAGGCCGGACCGTACGCTGGTTCGCTGCCGAACTCGCTTGTGCGGCCGGATCGCAACAATTTCTCTCCGCGCGTCGGCTTCGCGTGGCGGCCCGCGGTCAAGCACTCCACCGTGGTTCGCGGCGGCTTCGGCATCTATTACAACACTTCCGTGTACAGCCAGATCGCCAACAACATGGCGCAGCAGCCGCCTTTCGCGCAGACGCTGAGCATTGCCGCTACGCCGGACAATCCGCTGACGATCGAGAACGGATTCCTGGCAGCTCCCAACAGCAGCTACTTGAATACGTACGCGATCGATCCGAATTACCGAATCGGTTATTCCCAGGTCTGGAATCTTTCCGTTCAGCAGGATCTCAAGGCCGGCTTGGTAGCAACGATAACCCTGCTGCGAACTAAAGGAACGCGGCTGGATCAGCAGTATTTGCCCAACTCCACACCGCCGGGCACGCCTGTAACCGATCAGCCGGCCGCACCCGCGGGTTACATCTACGAGCAATCAAACGGCGACTCCGCTAACAACGCTCTACAGTTGCAGTTGAACCGGCGCTTCCGCAGCGGACTCTCTTTCGGCGCGTCCTATATGTACGCGAAAGCGATCGATGATGCCGGAACGCAGGGTGGCGCCGTTATCGCACAGAACTGGCTGGACCTGGCCGCGGAGCGCGCCCTTTCCAGTTTCGATGAGCGGCACACGTTTTCGGCGCGGTGGCAGTATAGCACCGGCGTTGGGGCCAGCGGTGGAACGCTGGTCAATGGGTGGAAGGGCGCGTTGATGAAGGATTGGACTTTCATGAATCAGATTACGCTCCACAGCGGAACGCCCATGACGGCCATTGCGGGTGGAAACGGCGTGGTTGTGGGCGGAACGGGAATTTCTGGTACCGTGCGGGCGGATGCGACCGGCGAAGCCATCGCGGCTGCACCGGGTGAACCGTTCAACCTGACGGCCTTCACTCTTCCTGCTATTGGAACTTGGGGCGATGCCGGAAGAAATACGATTACCGGTCCCACGCAGTTCAGCTTGAGCGCGTCGCTTGGCCGCGTGTTCCGGCTCGGTGAACGGCGCAGCATCGATCTGCGGTTTGACGCACAGAATGCGCTGAATCACGTTTCGATCACGCGCTTTGGCACCACGGTTGGGTCCATCACTTATGGGCTGCCCAGCGCGACGGCTCCGATGCGTTCGATGACCGCCAATCTTCGATTCAGGTTCTAACTAAACTTATGCGAAATGTTGTTGCCCTATTGCTCAGTGGATTGCTGGTAGCATCCGCGCAACAGGTCCCGCAGGGAACGGTGAAATTTCAGGCGACCACGCAGCTAGTGGTGGAAAGCGTTTCCGTCAAGGACAAGAGCGGCAAACCGATTGAAGGACTGAAAGCGTCCGACTTCACGGTTACCGAAGATGGCAAGCCGCAGAAGATTTCGGTCTTCGAATACCAGCGGTTGGAGGAGACGCCCGAGGCCACCGCAACTCCGCCATCATTGACGCCGCGGCCGGCGGCGCCCGCCGCACCCGCAACCGCTGAAAGCCAGTTGGCCGCGGTGAAGCCCGCCGTGCAAAACGGCATTGCGCCTTCCCGTCCCGGCGAGATCAAGTACAAAGATCGCCGCCTGATCGTGATGTTCTTCGACATGACATCGATGCCGATCCAGGACCAGATGCGCGCGCAGACCGCGGCGTTGAAGTTTCTGAAGACCCAGGTAACCCCGTCGGACCTGATGGCGATCATGACCTTCACCAATGACCTCAAGGTGGTGCAGGACTTCACCGACGACCGCGACCTGTTGACCAAGGATCTCAAAGGACTGATGGTTGGCGAAGGCAGCGATCTGGCGGATTTGGGCGCCACTTCCGGCGATGATAGCCAGGCCGATACGGGAGCCGCCTTCTCGGCGGATGATTCCGAGTTCAACATCTTCAATACCGACCGCAAACTCGCCGCGCTGGAATCGGCTGCAAAGATGCTGAGTTCGCTGCCCGAAAAGAAGGCACTGGTATACTTCGCCAGCGGCGTTCCAAAGACCGGTGCGGAGAACGAAGCGCAGTTGCGTTCGACCATCAACGCCGCCATTCGGAGTAACGTCTCCTTCTATCCGATCGACGCGCGTGGTCTGGTGGCACAGGCTCCGCTGGGCGATGCGACCAAAGGCTCACCCGGTGGACAGGGCATGTACTCCGGCAGTTCGGCGCGGAGCAATGCCAGCAATTTCCAGGATCAGCAGGAAACGCTTTACACGCTGGCAACCGATACCGGTGGAAAGGCGCTGCTCGATAACAACGATCTGGCTTTGGGAATTGTGCAGGCGCAGAAGGACATTTCGAGCTACTACATCATCGGCTATTACAGCAGCAACACCGCAGAGGATGGCCACTACCGGCGCATCAAAGTCGAGCTGGGCAACAAGCTCGAAGCCAAGTTGGACTACCGTAGCGGATATTTCGCCAATAAGCAGTTCCGGCAGTTCAATTCTTCCGACCGCGAGCGCCAGCTTCAGGAGGCTCTGATGCTGGGCGACCCGATCACCGACCTTTCGATCGCCATGGAAGTGGATTATTTCCGGCTGGCGCGCGACCGCTACTACGTGCCAGTGTCCGTCAAGATTCCCGGCACCGAAATTGAGCTCGCGAAGCACGGTGGCGCCGAGAGCACGCGTCTGGACTTCATCGGCCAAGTGACCGACCCGAACGGAAAAATGGTGGGAACGGTCCGCGACAACATTGAAGTGAAGCTCAAGGGAGAGACGGCGGCACAGTTGGGCAAACGCAGCCTGGAATATGATACCGGCTTCACTCTGCCTCCGGGAACCTACTCGCTGAAATTCCTGGCGCGGGAAAACGAGACTGGAAAGATTGGGACGTTCGAAACCAAATTCATCATCCCGGACCTGACCACACAGCAAACGTACCTGCCGATCAGTTCTGTAGTGCTGAGCAACCAGCGCGAAAGCCTCAACGCAGCGGTGGGCAACGTGGAGCGCGACAAGAAGCTGATTGCCGCCGATCCGCTGATCCATGACGGCCAGAAACTGGTACCCAGCGTGACCCGCGTCTTCCGCAAGAATCAGGACATGTATGTGTACCTGGAGGCCTACCAGCCGGCGGCTACCACGACGCAACCGGTAACCGCGACGCTCAGTTTTTATCGCGGGAAAGTGAAGGCGTTTGAGACCGAACCGCTGCAAATCACCAGCGGGCTCGATCCGAAATCCAAGGCCCTGCCCGTGAAATTCAGCGTGCCATTAGGCAAGCTGCAACCGGGAAAGTATACGTGCCAGGTAAGTGTGCTTGATCCAACGGCTCAGAAGTTCGCATTCTGGCGCGCACCGATGGTGCTGCTGCCGTAGCACGTCCCCCAAAAATGACACCGATGGCCCCGTAGGAGTTCCTGGGAACATACCCACGGGGCCATCGGTTCGCGCCACTTCAACTAGTCAAAGAGACTGCAAGCGGCCTGCCAACCCGGCAACCGGGTGAAGCGGTTCCGATTCTCCGCTTGACGGTATGCAGTTTCACGGAACTGCGGCCATTTTCGCCACTGTGACGTAGGCTTTACACTCTGTCACGCGTGGATTAATTACACGAACGGGTTCACCCAGCCGATTGCTTCTGACGCCGCTCCCATCCTGGTTTGAACAGGGGCAGGTAGTTCTCCTGCTGGTAAGGATGCTGCAGGATTTCGTCAATATTGAGGTCGGTACCCAGACCCGGCCGCTGCGGGACTTCAATATATCCATCGACCACTTCTACGGGATGCGTCACAACCCGCTTTTCCCAAGGCTCATTGAATTCATCGAAAATCTCGTGGATGAAGAAGTTGGGAATCGATGCATTGAGCTGCACGCAAGCCGCTGAACACACGGGACCTTGCGCGCTGTGCGGGGCGATCACACCGAAGTGGGCATCCACCATATCGCAGATTTTCCGCGCCGCGAACAGGCCGCCCACGTTGAGCGGCTCGGGCTGAAGAATGTTGACCACTTCGTGCTTCAGAAGTTCCGCGAACTGCTGCTTGCTGGAGAGGCTTTCGCCAGTGGCGATCGGTACCGGGCTACGGCGCGCCACTTCGACCATAGCGGCGATATTGGTGTGCGCCACGGGCTCCTCGAACCAAGCCGGACGGAACTGCTGGATGGCTTCCGCGATCTCGACGGCGGTCGCGACATTAAAGCGGCAGTGGCCTTCGATCAGCAGGTCAACCGAAGGGCCGACCGCGTCCCGGACCGCGCGAATGATGTCAATCGACAGATCGAAGTCATAGCGCGGAAGCAGCCGCCAAGCCGAGCCGAATGGGTCGAATTTCAGCGCGGTATAGCCGCGCTTTGCGACCTTGACAGCTTTCTCGGCGAAGCTTTCCGGCGTGCGCGGGCCACGATACCAACCGTTGGCATATGCGCGCAGTTTGGCGTGACATTGGCCGCCCCACAAATTGTAAATGGGCTGATTGCATACCTTTCCGATGATGTCCCAGAGCGCGATCTCAATAGCGGCCACGGCACACATGTGAAGCTGGCCGCCCTCGGAATAAACGTCGCGGATCAGACGCTGGGAGATGGTCTCGACCTGGAACGGGTCCATTCCCAGAATGAATGGCTTGATTTCGTGAATGGCGGTTTCGATCGTCTTGGCAAAGGAATTCAGGGTGCCTTCACCAATGCCGTACACGCCTTCGTCAGTTGAAACCTTCGCGAACAGCCAGTTCTTCCAAGGGTTTCCCGCAATGTAAGTATCAATCGATGTGATGCGCATCGAAAGGCATTGTACCGCAGCTTGTTATACTGGCATTTTCATGCTCAGAGTCCGCTTTGCGCCCTCCCCCACGGGCTATCTGCACATCGGGAGCGCGCGCACCTTCATTTTCAATTGGCTATTTGCCCGCCATGAAGGCGGAACTATGATTCTGCGCATCGACGACACCGACGTCGGTCGCAACACGGAAGAATCGCTGAATTCCATTTTCGATGGCCTCCGCTGGCTCGGCCTCGGCTGGGATGAAGAGTACAAACAATCCGAGCGTTTGCAGCTTCACAAACAACTGGCGGAAGCAATTTTTCAGAAGGGCCTCGCCTATCGCGACTTTACTCCGCCCGGCGAGGAAGGCGAGAAAGCAAGGTCGGAGGGCCAGTGGCTTTTCAATGCGGGAATGCGGGAACTCGCTCGCGAAGAAAGTGACCGCCGAGCCGCGGCCGGTGAGCCATTCGCGTTGCGCTTCCGCGTCCCCCGCGACCGTGAGTGCGAAGTGCGCTTTGCCGACGCGGTTTACGGAGACCAATCCAAGTCCACGGCGGATATTGAAGATTTTGCCTTGCTGCGCAGTGATGGCATGCCCACGTATCATCTGGCCTCCTGCGCCGATGATGCCGATCTGCGCATCAGCCATATCGTGCGCGGACAGGACCACCTGACGAACACTTTCAAGCATGTGCTGCTGTTCGAGGCCGCCAGGGCCGCCGTACCGCAGTTTGCCCATCTGCCGCTACTGGTAGCGCCGGATGGAGCCAAGCTTTCCAAGCGCCGCCATGGGCCGGTAGTGAGCGTGATGACTTATCGTGATGCCGGCTTTCTGCCGCAGGCTTACATCAACTTCCTCTGTCTGCTGGGCTGGTCTCCGAAAGACAATCGCGAACGGATGTCCCGCGAAGAGCTGACTGAGGCGTTTTCTCTGGAAGGCATCAATCGCAGCAACGCCGTGGTGAACTTCACTGAAGAAGACCCGATTGATCCGAAGGCGCTCTGGCTGAACTCGCAGCATATTTACGCCATGCCGGCGGCGGAACTGGCCGAACAGCTTCTGCCCGTGCTGCGCGAAGCAGGTTTCCGCACGGATATCGAGAAGGTGCGACAGGTCACTCCGCTGATTCAGGAAAGAATCAAGCTACTGAACGATGTAACGTCGGTAGCGGACTTTTTCTTCTTGGAAGAGTTGCCGCCATACGACAGCGCCGAGCTGATTCCGCAAAAAGGCGACGCGGCGATGGCTGCTGCCGTATTGCGGCAGGCACGCGAAACTCTGGCGGGCGTTGACTTCGCGCACGACGCACTGGAACCGGCACTGCGCTCAGCAGCGAGCGGCTTGGGCGTGAAAGCCGGCCAGATGTTTCTGCCCATTCGCGTCGCGGTGTGCGGCCGCAAGAATGCGCCGCCGCTATTTCAGACGCTGGAAGTGCTGGGGCGGGAGATCTGTCTCCACCGGATCGGCCAAGCCCTGGAGAAATTGCAGTAACGCCGCGAGTTGAGTGAGCTAGGAAAGAGAGCATGGATTCGTCAAAGTCCGACAGTACCGAAAGCCCGAGCACGGGCGGCTCTGCCGCCCCGGAGACAGCGGCAAGCGGACCCTCCAACTTTATCCGCGAGATCATCATCGACGATCTGAAGACGAATAAGTTCGGAGGGCGCGTGCACACCCGTTTTCCACCGGAGCCGAACGGGTATCTGCACATTGGGCACGCCAAATCGATCTGTTTGAATTTCGGATTGGCGAAAGAGTTCGGCGGAAAGTGCAACCTGCGCTTTGATGACACCAATCCCAGCAAAGAGGAGACCGAATATGTGGACTCTATCATGGACAATGTCCGCTGGCTGGGATTCGATTGGGAAAACCGGCTCTTTTACGCGTCCGATTATTTTGGCCAACTTTATGAGTGGGCGGTGCAGCTTATCCGCGCGGGCAAAGCCTACGTCTGCGATTTGAGCGCGCAGCAGATTCGTGAATATCGCGGCACGCTGACCGAACCGGGCCGTGAAAGTCCCTTTCGCAATCGCACGGTGGAAGAGAATCTGAAGCTGTTCGAGCAGATGCGCGCGGGCGAGTTTCCGGATGGTTCGCGTACGCTTCGCGCCAAGATCGATATGGCGTCGCCGAACCTGAACATGCGCGACCCGGTGATGTACCGCATCCTTCATGCGGAGCACCATCGCACAGGAAACAAGTGGTGCATCTATCCGATGTACGACTTCACGCATGGGGAATCAGATTCCATCGAGCACATCACGCACTCGATCTGCACGCTCGAATTCGAAGATCATCGGCCGCTCTATGACTGGTTCGTCGAACAACTGGGCATCTACCATCCGCAACAGATCGAATTCGATCGGCTGAATCTTACTTACACGCTCTTGAGCAAGCGCAAGCTGCTTTTGCTGGTGCAAAACGGGCACGTGCGCGGTTGGGACGATCCGCGAATGCCGACGCTCGCGGGCATTCGCCGCCGGGGCTACACGCCGGAAGCGATCCGCAACTTCTGCAACTCGATCGGCGTATCGAAGACCAATGGGACGATTGAGCTTTCGCTGCTCGAACACTTCGTCCGCGAAGATCTGAACCGCCACGCCCCGCGCGTGATGGCCGTGCTACGACCGCTAAAGCTAGTGATCGACAACTATCCGGAAGGGCAGGTAGAGGAGATGGAGGCGGTCAACAATCCGGAAGACGAGTCGGCCGGCACGCGCAAAGTGCCGTTCTCGCGCGTGTTGTACATCGAGACGGACGATTTCCGCGAGGACCCGCCGAAGCAGTATTTCCGCCTGTCCCCGGGACGCGAAGTGCGATTGCGCTACGGCTATTTCGTGACCTGCACAGGCGTGGTGAAGGACGAAAGCGGCGCGGTCCGCGAAATTCATTGCACCTATGACCCCGCAACGCGCGGCGGCAATGCGCCGGATGGACGACGTGTGAAGTCCACGATCCATTGGGTCTCGGCCGCTCACGCGGTGGATGCCGAGGTGCGGATTTATGAGAACCTGTTCACGCGCGAGAATCCCAACGAAGAAAATGACGGCGGCGATTTTACAGCCAACCTCAACCCCAACTCGCTCGAAGTGCTGACGAACTGCAAGGTAGAACCAAGCCTTCGCGGGGCGGCGGTGGAGAGCCGCTACCAGTTCGAGCGCCTGGGCTATTTTTGCGTAGACGCGGATTCCACCGCGGAAAAGCTCGTGTTCAATCGAACGGTCGCTCTCCGGGACACGTGGGCGAAGATCGAGAAGGCCGAGAAGGAAAAGCGCGGCCGCTGAAGCGTTTTTGCGTAAGTCAAAATCGAAATGATTATTCTTGGAATCGGCGGAATCCTGGGTGATGCCGCCACGGCTATTTTAAAAGACGGCGTGCTGGTTGCCGCGGTGGAAGAATCGAAGCTCGTGCGGCGGCGCACGCAGTGGGTGAGTCACGGCGAATTGCCGGCACACTCCATTGCGACGTGTCTTGAACTGGCGGGCGTCAGGCCGAGCCAGGTGGACACAGTCGCCATTGTGCGGCCCGTTCCCGAAACCGACTTTCATTTGAAGCTGCGCGCGCAGTTTCCGTCCAGCCGGATCGTGGTGCTGGAGCATCACCGGGCGCATGCGGCTTCGGCCTACTACCCTTCCCCGTTTGAAGAAGCCATGGTGCTGACGCTCGATCGCGGCGGCGATTTTCGCTGCGGGTCGCGCTGGCACGCGAGCGGCACGAACATGACGCTCGAAGCTGAGCAGTATCTTCCGGATTCGCTTGGCGATCTCTACGGCCGCGTCACCGAACTGCTCGGATTTGATTCCCGAGTAGACGAGCACAAGGTCCAGTGGCTTTCGGTCTCAGGGGACGATCGCTACCGCGATCTGTTTCTCGACATCATCGGCGGGTCCGACTCGGGAGTACGCTTCGACCGCTCTTTCTTCAGCACGGAAAGGCTGCAGCACGGCGGTTTCGGCAGTCGTTTCTATGAGCGCATTGGATTAAAGGACAACGAGCCGATCCCGGAAGAGATGCAGGCGCACGTGGCGTCTGGCGTTCAAAAGGCCGTGGAGACCACGGTAATCCGGCTCGCCGGCAGGGAGAAGAACCTGTGCCTCGCAGGCGGGCTGGGCCTCAACTCGCTGTTGGTTTCCGCGCTCGAACAAGCCGCCGGCCCCCAGCATGTCTTCGTGCAACCGGCAGCGGGCAATGCGGGCACGGCGCTCGGAGCGGTGCTCGAAACCTGGCACGGCATGTACGGAAAAAAGCAGCGGGTCGCGATCGACAGCCTTTGCCTGGGGCCGGAGTATACGGCGGGGGAGATCAAGCAGGTGCTCGAGAATTGCAAGCTGCGCTTCCGCTACATGCTCATGGAAGATGAAGTGGTCAGCTCAGCGGTCGCCCAATTGAGCGAAAGCAAGATCGTGGCCTGGATGCATGGCCGCATGGAATTCGGCGCGCGGGCGCTAGGCAATCGCAGTATTCTGGCGTCGCCGCTCGATTCCTACTCCACGGAAAATCTGAACATCTTCATCAAGCACCGCGAGCGTTTCCGCAAGTTCGCGGCGTCGGTTCCCGCTGAAGTCGCGGCGCAATACTTCGAAGTGGGTCCCAATGCGCGCTACCTTGCCACAGTGGGGCGCGTGAAGCCGGAGTATCGCGAAAAATTCGCGGCCGCGATTCTGGCCGATGACTTGGTGCGCGTGCACACGGTGGATCGTAGTGAAAACCCGCTCTACTGGAAACTGCTGCACGCTGCCGGCAAAACCAGCGGTCTGCCGGTGCTGTACAATACGTCGTTCAACTTATTCGGCGAGCCGTTGGTGTGCACCCCCCGCGACGCCGTCCGCAGCTTCTATTCCTCGGGAATCGACGCTATGTTTGTGGGCCATTTCTTTTTACAGAAATAACCGATACGGCGAAAACGGCGTAACATAAATAATTCTTCCTCGGGAAATTCAATTTTTGAATTGGATTTCCGGACCGTCTCCCGCTAACCTGAAATCAAGGACGTACAGAGCTGTACGCCCGTGACCCCGCCCTGTCATCTGTTTCACACTGCATCAAGAATTACCGCTCTGGATACAAGCGGATCAGTGTCTCAAGGAGGAGTCGTGTCTTTACTGTTGCTCGAACGCGCGCGGCAGGGCGACCCGTTGTTCCGGTTGACAACGGATGGCCCCACCTGCGGCGCCGGTAGCACGTCGCTCGGGTTAATTCCCGGGCGCCCGCCGGCCCGGGGAGAACAATACCGTTTTCACTTCGACATGACAAAGTGCATCGGCTGCCGCTGCTGTGAAGTGGCGTGTTCGGAGCAGAACGGAAATTCGTTCGAAATCAACTGGCGGCGCGTAGGCGAAATTGAGGGCGGGATTTACCCGAATGCGAAACGGCACTACCTATCGATGGGATGCAACCACTGCCTGGATGCAGCGTGTCTCAAAGGCTGTCCGGTAAACGCCTATCGCAAAGATTCGCATACCGGTCTGGTCCTTCACAATCCGAACACCTGCATCGGATGCGGCTATTGCACCTGGAATTGCCCGTACGGAGTTCCTCAGTTCAATCCGGAACGGGGCGTGGTCGGCAAATGCGATATGTGCCATGGGCGACTCGCGGAAGGGCGGGAGCCCGCGTGTGTGAATGCTTGCCCCGAAAGCGCAATTCGCGTGGAGTTGGTGAACATCGCCGAGTGGCGCGAGAATTACGAATCCGCGAATGCGCCCGGAATGCCCGGCGCAAACCACACCGTCTCGACTACCCGCATTACCCTGCCCCCCGCATTGACGGCCGAGATGAAGCGCGCCGACTATCACCGCGTGCGCCCCGAACATCCGCACCTTCCTCTGGTTTTCATGCTGGTGCTCACGCAGCTTTCAGTAGGCGCGTTTCTCGGGCTGCTGCCCATCGGTGTAAGGCAATGGCGCGCGGAACTGGCGGCGTTGGCGGTGGCGTTGATTTCGCTTGGTGCTTCCACTCTCCACTTGGGGCGCCCGGCCTATGCCTGGCGCGCGCTCAAAATGTGGCGGCGGTCGTGGCTCAGCCGCGAGGTGCTGTTGTTCTCGTTGTTCGCCAACCTGGCAATGGTTTCGGCCGCGACGGGTCTACGGTCTTTAGCAATTGCCACCGTTCTTGCGGGTGCGGCCGGAATTACAGCGAGTGCCTTCATCTACATGGTTCCCGCCCGGCCCGCATGGAACAGTAAGCTCACGCTGGCGGATTTCTACGGCACTGCTTTGCTGTTGGGGCCCTTGTTTTTGTCTGCACTTGGTGTTCCGGTAAAGCCGGTGCTCGTCGCCGCCGCAGCGGCCTTCCAGATCCTGGTGCAAACGGCAAAGTTTCTGCACCTGGCGTGCTCGGAGGAATTTGAGCTCCGCACCTCTTCGCGTCTGCTGGCCTATGACCTGCGCCTCCTGGTGATTGCGCGCATGGCGCTTCTGATTCTGGGCGGCATCGTTCTGCCGTTCACCGGTCATAGTGCGATTGGATTCGCAATCGCCCTGGCAGGCGAGTGGCTCTCGCGCTATCTCTTCTTCGTCTCCGTGGTTCCCAAGAGCATGGCCGCCTCCTTCTTTCGGAGGAAAGCAGCATGAATCTGAAGCGCACATTAGGACTCGACATTCTTTCCGAGAAATACGCATACGCCTACGATCCGCGTTTCGGCTACGTTTCCGCGTCGAAAGTGGCCGATCGCTGGATTCCCACAACATGCGGCTATTGTTCGGTCGGATGCGGCATTCTGCTTGGCGTGACCAAAGGCCGGGCTGTAGCGGTTCGCGGCAATCCGGACCACCCCGTGAATCGCGGCAAGCTTTGCCCCAAGGGGCTTTCTGAGCACCATACGCTCACTGCCCCTGGTCGAGCGAAATACCCGCTGCTGCGAAAGAACGGCAAGCTCGTGCGAGTCGGCTGGGATGAAGCGCTGGACACGATGGTGGAGCGCATCGGCTCGATCCAGCAGTCGCACGGCGACGAGGCATTCGGAGTGATCAGCACCGGGCAATTGGTGACCGAAGAATTCTACACGCTCGGCAAGCTGGTACAGCTCGGATTTCGCACCAGCAACTTTGACGGCAACACTACGCTGTGCATGGCGAGCGCCGTGTCCGGCTACAAACGGTCCTTCGGCAGCGATGGACCTCCCGGTGCATATGAGGACCTGGAACACGCTGATGTGATCCTGCTGATCGGCGCTAACATCGCGGATAATCACCCGATCCTCTGCCAGCGGCTGGCACGCAATCCGAACTGCACACTGATCGTTGCGGATCCGCGGGTCACCAAGACCGCGATGATGGCCGATCTTCATTTGCCGCTGAAACCGCGTTCGGACATCGCACTGCTCAATGCGATCGCCCACATTCTGATCCGCGAGGGCTTGGTTCACCGCGAGTACATCGAGCGCCACACTACGGGTTTTGTCGAACTCGCGGATTTCGTGCAACGCTTCACCCCGGCACACGCCGCCGAAATCACCGGATTGAGCACAGAAGCGATTTACCGCACAGCGGTCCTTTACGGCTGCGCGAAAGCGGCGTTCATTGGCTGGACTATGGGCGTGAACCACTCCACGCAGGGCGCAGAAACCGTCAGCGCGATCAACAATCTCGCGCTGCTGACAGGACAGATCGGTCGCGCCGGCGCTACGCCCTTTTCGATCACCGGACAATGCAATGCGATGGGCACGCGCGAGGCGGGATTCACATCCAGCCTGCCGGGTTACCGGAAATTTGAGAACGCCGAGCATCGCGAAGAGCTGGCACGGCTGTGGAACATCGAGGTCGAACGCATTCCGGCCGCGCGCGGCCTGGCCTATCCGGACATCATCGAAGCCGCGGTGGCGCACCGGATCCGCGCGTTGTGGATCATCGCCACCAACCCCATGGTCTCGTTTCCCAATCACGGGGTTCTCAGACAGGCACTCGAAGACGTGGAGTTCCTGGTTGTGCAGGATGGCTTCCATCCCACGCCGACGACGGAGATGGCCGACCTCGTGTTGCCTGCCGCCATCTGGGGCGAGAAAGAGGGCACATACACTAACTCAGAGCGGCGCGTGAGTAAAGTCAATCGCGCAGTGGCGCCGCCAGACGAAGCGCGGGCCGATTTCGATATTTTTCTCTCGGTCGCAAGATGGATGGGCGTCGCGGACGAACTCTTTCCAGGTTGGCACCGGCCCGCTGACGCGTTCGAAGAGTGGAAGCGCGTTTCAAACGGCTGCCTCTGCGACTACAGCGCAATGACCTACGAAGAAATCGAGCGGTCCGGGGGAATGCAGTGGGGCGGCGAGCGGTTATATCGTGACGGCAACTTCCCTACCGAAGATGGCAAGGCGAAACTCTTCTGCGTGGAGTGCGAACCGTTTCCCGAGCCGCCTGGTCGCGAGTATCCGTTCATCCTCAATACCGGCCGCACGGTGGAACACTGGCACACGCGCACGAAAACCGGCCGCGTGCTGGTGCTTGATGGTATGGCTCCGCGCGCATGGCTCGAAATGAATCCTCGCGATGCACGCCGGCTGGGGCTGCGGCCCCATGACCTGGTTTCTGTGATTTCGGCGCGGAACCGGGTCGACGGCGTGGAACTGCGTGTCACGGAAATCGTCGCGCCGGGCCAGGTATTCCTGCCGTTTCACTATGCGGAGTTCAACGCCAACCTGGTGACACAGAGCGCATATGATCCGATTTCCCGCGAGCCCAATTTCAAGCAATGCGCAGTAGAAGTACGCAAGACAGATCTATCGGGACAGAGGAGGCCAAGAAGATGGAAGAACTAGTAGTGGTTGGCAATGGTATGGCGGGCATCGCCTGCCTCGAGCAGATTCTGAAGCATTCGGCAAAGTTCAATGTCACGGTCTTCGGCGAGGAAACTCACGTCAACTACAATCGCATCCTGCTTTCTTCCGTGCTGGCAGGCGAACGCACGGCGGAAGACATCGTGATCAATCCGCTCGAATGGTACCAGAAGAACGGCATCGGCCTCCGTCTGGGTGTTCGCGTGGTCAACGTAGACCCAGTGGAGCGCACCGTCACCGGCGACGATGGCTGCGTGACACGGTACGATAAGCTCCTGCTCGCCACCGGCAGCACCGCTTTCATTCCGCCGATCGAAGGCGTCCAGCGGACCAACGTTTTCACCTTCCGCAATCTGGAAGATACGCGCGCGATGCTGGCCGGAGCGCGCGAAGGGGTAAAGGCGGTCGTCATCGGAGGCGGCCTGTTGGGGCTTGAGGCCGCCCGCGGTCTGCAATTACGCGGCTGTGACGTTACGGTGGTCCACCTTCCAGACACTCTCATGAACATGCAGCTCGATTCAACCGGCGGCGCTTATCTGCGCAACCGCATCGAGCGGCTTGGCGTACGAGTGTTGTTGAATCGCTCGACGAAAGCTCTGCTCGGCAATGGCAAGGTGGAGGGCCTGGAGTTCGACGATGGCGAGACCTTGGAGGCCGAGATGGTCGTGATCGCCGCAGGTATCCGTCCCAATGTCGAACTGGGCCGGCAGGCGGGCCTGTACATCAACCGCGGCATTGTGGTGAATGACTACATGGAGACTTCCGATCCGCGCATTTTTGCGGTCGGAGAATGCGTCGAGCATCGCGGCAAGGTGTATGGCTTAGTGGCTCCGCTGTTCGAGCAGGGCAAGGTGCTCGCGGCGACTCTCACCAGAAACAAGGGGCCGGTCTTCACCGGTTGGACTCCCGCGGCCAAACTCAAGGTGATGGGCGTGGATGTGTTTTCAGCCGGCGAATTCATCGAAGACGATGCCAGCGAAGTGGTGCGGTATGAAGACGCCGCGCTCGGAATCTACAAAAAGCTCCTGGTGCGGGATAACCGCCTGGCTGGCGTCGTCCTGGTGGGCGACGCCGCCGATAGCAACCGCTACATGGAATGGATTCGGAGCAAAGCCGACCTGCTGGTGCGGCGCAAAAATCTGCTGTTTCCCGAGCCTGTGGCGGACGCGGGAGCGGGTGTCGCCGAGATGCCCGATTCGGAAACCGTGTGCGGCTGCATGGGCGTCACGAAAGGCGCGATCATTGCTGCGATTCACGAAAAAGGCGTCAACACGATGGCACAATTGAAGGAATGCACGCGCGCTTCCACGGGTTGCGGCAGTTGTTCGGCCACTTGCCAGGCGCTATTGCAGGCGGTTGCTCCTGGCTTTGAAGCGGATGCCAAGAAGGTTCTCTGCAAGTGCGTGCCGTTCACGCAGGAGAACCTGCGCGAGATCATTCGTTCGCAGCAACTCAAGTCAGTGCAAGAGGTTCTCGATGTTTACGGCAATGGCGTAGGCTGCGAAATCTGTAAACCGGCGCTCAGCTACCTGGTGGACGTGATCTGGTGCGGCACGCACGAGGAAGACCGGTCGGCGCGTTTCATCAACGATCGCGTGCATGCAAATATTCAACGAGATGGCACGTTTTCCGTGGTTCCGCGCATTCGCGGCGGCGTGACCTCGCCGGCCGAATTGCGCCGCATTGCCGATGTCGCGGAAAAATACGCCGTCAAGATGGTCAAGATCACCGGCAGCCAGCGCATCGATTTGCTGGGAGTACGGAAAGCCGACCTGCCGCGCGTCTGGCACGATCTCGGCATGCCTTCCGGACAGGCATACACCAAGGGCGTGCGCATGGTGAAAACATGCGTGGGTACCGAGTTCTGCCGTTTTGGCGTGCAGGATGCCATGGCCGCGGGCGTGGAACTGGAACGCCGGCTGGAAAACCTGTACACGCCGCACAAAACGAAGCTCGGTGTTACAGGTTGCCCGCGCAATTGTGCGGAGGTCACCGTAAAAGATATCGGCTTGGTGGGGCAGGAAGGAAGCTGGCAGGTCGTGGTGGGTGGCGCGGCCGGCAAGCACGTCCGCAAAGCAGACCTGCTGATCACCGTGCAGAACACCGAAGAAGCGCTTGAGGCCGCGATGGTCTTCTTCCAGTATTACCGCGAGCAGGCCAACTATCTGGAGCGCGTCTATGATTTCATCGAGCGTGTGGGAATAGAGAAGATCCGGAAAGAGACAGTCTACGCACCCGCGGCACAGAAGCGTGCCCTGCTGCGCCGCCTGCAGAAATCGAAGACCGTGGCGCGCGACGCGTGGCTCGAAAGGGAAACCCCGATACATCCCACGCAATTCGTACAAATCCAGCCGATGGAGGCGATGATCCAATGAGATGGGTTCGTGTAACCGAGACAAAGAATATTCCGCTGCGAGAAGGACGCGCTGTACAGATCGGCAGTGAGGAAGTCGCCATCTTCAATCTGGGCGACCGCTATCTGGCGGTGAGTAATTCGTGTCCTCATCGCGGCGGACCGCTTGCCGATGGCATTGTGTCGGGGTCCACCGTGATCTGTCCACTTCACGCATGGAAGGTCTGCCTGGATTCCGGGGACGTCGAGAAACCGGAAGTCTGCGTGAAAGTGGACACATACCCGGTCTCCGTCGAAGACGGTGTGCTGTTAGTGCAGATTTCGGACGAAGAAGAAATCGCCGCGTAGCGGCGTCAGGCCGAAGTGCGCGCGATCTCACACCACTCGCCCCGCACGGCCCGCTGAAGGTCTTCGGGAGCCAGCAGCATCTGGCAGCCGCGAATCCCGGCGCTCACGGAAATCACGGGCCAGTTTTTGGCGCTGTTATCCAAGTACACAGGATACGGCCTCTTTGTGCCTACCGGAGAAACGCCACCGCGAATATAGCCAGTGAGATCGAGAACCTCCTTCACCGCCACCAGTTCCACTTTCTTGTTCCCGCTTGCCGCGGCGAGTGATTTCAAATCCAGCTCCGCCCCGGCTGGCACACAGGCCAGCAGCACACCGCTGCGGTCTCCGCGCGCCACCAGGGTTTTGAAGACCTGTTCCGCCGGCAATCCAATGAGAGCGGCGACGTGCACGGCGCTGAGGTCACTCTCATCCACCGGATATTCGCGAAGCTCATAAGTAACGCCTGCGCCTGCGAGCATTCGCACGGCGTTGGTTTTGGATGTGGTTAGTTTCTTACTTTTCTTCACGTCAAATGTTTAGTAACTACGTTCATTGATTGACACAGGCTTATGGGTTGAGTTAGGTTCAAACCAAGCAGGTGTTATCGCATCTTAAATCAGGATATCGGTACGATTATCGATATAGCAACACAAGCGTAGTAATGAGATAGTTTCGCCGCGTGTGGTCAGGTTCCAACAGGTGACCGGGAGTCTTGCTCCAGTTGTCCTCAAAACATCATATCGCTTCCGTACTCTTCTGTCGCTTGGCGGTTTGTTTCCGCGCGCGAATGGAGGGAAGCTTATGAAAGAGGGTCTTCGAAATGCGTTGAGGAGTGGACTGATCCTCGGCGCGTTGGCATTCTCACAAATACTAACCGCCCAGATTGGCGGCAGCGGCTCGATTCAAGGTACAATTTCCGACCCGACGGGCGCCGTCATTCCGGGAGCCACCGTGGAAGCCACCAATACGGCAACCGGAGTGAAGACTTCCCGCACGACGACGGCAGCGGGTTACTACGTTCTTTCACCCCTTCCTGCCGGCGAGTATACGGTTACTGCGTCCTCAACCGGCTTCCAATCCACCGTGCAGCAGCACATTCGCGTGGACGCATTAGCCACGGTTGGTCTCAACTTGACACTTACAGTTGGCGCCGCAACGCAATCGGTCACCGTTTCAAGCGCGCCACCCCAGCTCGATACCACCAACGCCACGCTCGGCGGCACGATGCGCAACGAGGTCTACACCGCGCTGCCGCTTGCGATGAGCGGCGGCCCGAGAGACCCCACTCAATTCGTAAACCTGATCCCGGGCGTCCAGGCCGGCGCTACGCAGGCCGCGGGAACTTCGTATGCGTCATTCAATGGAGGCCAGACCTATCACAATGAAGTCTACGTAGAAGGCGTGCCTCTCACAAACGCCGCCGTTCAGGGAGAAACACGAAATCTTTCGCTCGGCATCTCAGTGGAAGCGATCGATCAGTTCCAGGTGGAAACCAACAGTGCTCCCGCGATGTATCAAGGGCAAGGCGTGGAGAACTACGTATTGAAATCCGGCGGCGACCAATTTCATGGCGCGGCTTATGAACATTTCCGTAACACCCTACTCGATGCCAGAGGCTTTTTTCCTCCCACGACTCCTGTGGAAAAGCAGAACGAATTCGGAGCCAATCTATCCGGGCCGATCCGCAAGGACAAGCTTTTCTTTTTCACCTCCTACGACGGCTATCGCTACCGGCAAGGCTCGGTGCCGGTTCTGCAATCCATTCCCACTCTGGCGGAGAGAAGCGGCGATTTCAGTGCTTTGCCGGTCACGATCTACGATCCCACGACCACCATGTGCACTGGCGCAGGAACAGGCTGTACACGCCAGCCGTTTCCCGGCAATATCATTCCGGCTGATCGCATCTCGAAGGTTTCTCAGTCCTTACAATCTTACTTACCGACTCCCATTAACTCTGGATTACAGAATAACTACTTGTCTTCGCTTCCAATCGGTCTGGGTGTCAATAACACTACTAACAAAGTGGACTGGAATATTTCCGATAAGAACCGTTTCTTCGCTCTTTATAGCTTTGGTAAATATGCGACTAACGGGCTCGCCAGTATCAGTACAGGCAACCAGACGCCATTGCCCTACACCGAATCGCGTATCGTGCAGGAGATCTCTACAACTGCGCAGGTGCATGACGCCTATGTCTTTTCGGCGAATCTGCTGAACCAGTTCAGTTATTCATTCAACCGCCTCTATGTGCCGATTCTGAGCGCCACTATGAACGGAGCATATCCGGAAAAGGCGGGTTTGACCGGCCTGCCTCCCGGCCAGGCTTCTCTGGCCTTTCCGCGCGTCACGTTTAACGGACCGAATTCTCCAATCCAGTGGTCTGGAACGAACGCGGTCGCATTTGACGAAGCTCTGAACACGTTCAGCCTGCAAGACAACATGCAGTGGATCCACGGCCGCCACTCTTTCACGTTTGGCTATCAGATGCAGTGGCTGCAGGACAACTACACCAGCCCCGATACCGGCACGCTGGCCACTTTTACCTTCAGCAACAATGAAACCGCCGGATTCTCACCAGCCGGGACGCTGCTTACGACGACGGGCAACTCATACGCCAGCTATCTTCTCGGCTCGCTCGATTCGGCCGGGATTACCGAAAACGCAGTGACCACCATCGGCGCGCGATATCGGAACTACGCCGCTTATATCCAGGATGATTTCAAAGTCAGTCCGCGGCTGACTCTCAACCTCGGCTTGCGCTATGACATTTTCGGACCGTTCAAAGAAGTCCGGAATCGCATGTCGTTCCTGAATCCGGATCTCCCCAATCCGGCGGTGGACGGCCAGCCCGGCGTCTTGCAGTTCTCGGGCAGCGGCCCGTTCAGTTGCAATTGCGACACCCCGGTCAGGACCCATTACAAGAACTTCGGACCCCGCATCGGGCTGGCCTTCAAAGCAACCGAAAACACGGTGCTGCGCGCTGGCTACGCCATCATGTACGCGCGCGCGGGCGGTGTGGGCGGGCGCGCGGGCGGGCGCAACGGTACGGGCCAACTCGGTTACAGCGCCAACCCACCGCTTTCGTCGCTCGATGGTGGAATCACTCCCGCGTTCTATTGGGACAACGGCATTCCGGCCTATCAGCATCCCCCGTTCTTCGATTCCACGCTGAACACGGGCTTCAACACCACCACCCCGGCGGGCGGCGGTATCACCTATGGGGACACCGCGATTGGAGCGAAGCCTCCTTACTATGAAAACTGGAACGTCAGCATCCAGCGGGCGCTGGCGAAGGACCTCACACTCACCGCCGCCTACACCGCGAGCGCCGGGCACTTTCTCGGCACAGGCGTAGGCCGCCCGGTTTGGAGCGATCAGATTGATCCGCGATACCTCGCACTCGGAAATCTGCTCAGGGCGCAGGCAACACCCGCCAATCTCGCCGCGGCACAGGCAATTGTGCCGGGAATCGGTCTGCCATATGCCAACTTTGAAGGAACGATCGGGCAGATGCTGCGGCCCTTCCCGCAGTACAACGGAGTCTCCGACATCTGGGGCGATATCGGCAACTCGAACTACAACGCGTTCCAAATCAAGTTGGATAAGCGCCTCTCTCGCGGTCTGGTGTTCAACATCGGATATACCCTCAGCAAGGAACTCGATGACACGGGCACCGGACGCACGGCATTCAATCAGGGCATCGAGAAATCGCTGGGCTTAACGGATCGCACTCACGCCGTGAATGTGACCTTCGTTTATCATTTGCCATTCGGCGAAGGCCACCAATGGGGCAGTAGCAACGGCCTCATCAAGCGCGCCGTCAGCGGATGGCAGATTTCCGGCCTGATTCAGTACTACTCCGGTGCTCCGCTTGCGCTCACGGCCTCGGGATGCAATGCGCCGTACACCGGCAGTTGCTATCCCTCGTACAACCCGGCATACAACGGGCCTGCGCGGATTAATGGCGATTACGGCAGCGGCACCGCGGCGGCCACTACGGCTTACATTAACAAAGACGCGTTCGAGGACCCCGCGGCGTTCGCCTTCGGCGACGTTTCCCGTACAGCGCCTTTCGGCCTGCGCGATACCAGCACCTTCGAGCTCGATACGAGCCTGCGCCGCGAATTCGCCATCACCGAGCGTGTGAAACTGGCCTTCCAGGCCGATGCGTTCAATCTCCCCAACTTCACACGCTTCAGCGGCATCGGGACCAACATCGATTCGAGCAGCTTCGGCAGAGTTACTACGCAAGGGAATCTCCCACGCAAGTTCCAACTGAACGCAAGAATTCTGTTCTGACCGGAGTGGGATGGCGCACCTGTTTCGCCACGGTGTTTGCAATCTCCCCTGGGGCGGGCCGCGGCCTGCCCTTTTTTTGTGGAAGGAAGCGCCCGGCGCAGCATGTTGGAGCAGCAAGGCCGCTTTCCCGCGAGAGTGATAATCTGGTGGTCCATGGCCCATTCCAAGACTGGCGTGAACCGCCGCGCTTTCATGATCGGGACGAGCGCTGTTGCCGCACTCGGCCAGCTTTCCGCCCAGAATGCTGCGCGAGCTGTACCGCTGCGGCGCAACTATCCGCTTAACCACAACTGGCTCTTCGGCGGCAAGATGATTCCAGGCGCCGATGAGCCTGCCTTCAACGATTCCAAATGGAAGCGCGTCACCGTACCTCACACCAACGTCGATCTGCCCTGGAACAGTTTCAACGACAAGGCGTACGAATACATCTCCATCTATCGCCGGCATTTCCATGCGCCGCAGTCGTGGAGCGGACATCGCGTTTTTCTGGATTTCGATGGTGTGATGACGGCCTCCAAAGTCACGGTCAACGGCCATCATTTCGATGAATACAAGGGCGGCTACACGCCGTTCTCCTTCGAAATCACGGACGATTTGAAGCTGGGCGCCGATAACGTAGTGGCCGTGGAAGTGGATTCCACCGAGCGCGCCGACATCCCGCCGTTCGGCGGCGACGTCGATTACCTGACTTTCGGCGGCATCTATCGCGAAGTAGCCCTGCGAGTCGTGCCAAAGACATTCCTGGCCCGTGTTTTTGCGGCGCCCATGCACGTTCTGGAGAACAACCGCGCAGTGCGCGTTCGCTGCTACCTGGATGGGCCGGTGGAACGGCCGATCACGCTAACCGCCGAATTGCGCGATGGCGATCGCGTCCTGCAGACTGCCACGGCCACCGCCAGCGAAGCATCCGAATATCACGACGTGATGCTCGAAAACCTGGGTGATATCCAGCTCTGGAATCTCCATAGCCCGAAGCTTTACCAGGTCGCGGTGAAAGCTCAAATAACGGGAGGCCCCGCCGATCAGGATTCCGTGCACATCGGATTCCGCGAGGCCCGCTTCACCGAGAAGGGCTTCTACCTGAACGGGGAGCACGTAAAGCTGCGCGGCCTCAACCGCCATCAGACGTTCCCCTATATGGGCGGCGCCATGCCGGCGCGCGTCCAGCGGCGCGACGCCCAGGTCTTGCGCCAGGAACTCAAGTGCAACATCGTGCGAACCTCGCACTATCCGCAATCGCCACATTTCCTGGATGCCTGCGACGACTTAGGTTTGCTTGTACTGGAAGAAATCCCCGGCTGGCAGCACATCGGCGATCAGGCCTGGCAGGATCTGGCCGTGGACAATGTGGGCCGGATGATTCGCCGCGATTGGAATCATCCATCGATTGTTCTGTGGGGCGTGCGCATCAACGAATCGCCGGATAATCACGACTTTTATACGCGGACCAACCAGCTCGCGCATTCGCTCGACGATACGCGCCAGACCGGCGGCATTCGCAACCGTTATACCTCGGAACTACTGGAAGACGTTTTCACAATGAACGATTTCGGCTTTCCGCTGCGGCCACCCAACCATCCGGCTTACCTCAACACCGAGTTCATCGGCCACACGTACTCCACCAAGCGCTTCGATAACGTCGAGCGGGTGACCGAGCACACCCTCCGGCACATGCGCGTGCACAATCAATTGGGCTCAGACGACCGCTACGCGGGCGGGATCGCATGGTGCGCGTTCGACTACGCCTCACACCGCTATTTCGGCTCCGGCGACCGCATCTGCTACCACGGCGTGAGCGATATTTTCCGCCTCCCCAAACCAGCGGCAGGCTTCTACCGTTCGCAATCCGACCCGGAGGAAGGCGTTGTCATCGAGCCTGGCTTCTTCTATGCCTGGGGAGACCGGCCTGGCGGAAATGGCCCAGGCGTCGTGCCCATCTGCTCCAACTGCGATCACTTGAAGATCTACTACAACGGCCGGTTGCACTCGGAAGCCGACCCGGACCGCGAGACCTTTCCGCACTTGAAGTACCCGCCCTTTACGGTCCACTTGACGAACCTTTCATTCGGCTCATGGGGCGACCTCAAAATTGAGGGCTACATCAAGGGCAAGCTCGTGGCCACGCGCTCGCTTTCCGGCAGCGGCCAGGACGCCAATCTCGAAGTGAAGCCCGATGACCTGGAACTCGAAGGCGATGGCCGCGATGCCACTCGTGTGGTGCTTGCGGTAACGGACGAATTCGGCAACTATCGCCCATTTGCGAGCGGAGCGATTCACCTGACCATTGCGGGCCCAGGTGAAATTATCGGCGAGAATCCATTCGCGCTCCTCGGCGGCGCCGGCGCCATCTGGGTGAAGGCGAAAGAGGCTACCGGCACTATTCGCCTGGAGGCCCGGCATCAGTATTTGGGTAGGAAAACTGTCGAAATTCGAGTGCGTCGCGCCACAGCGGAATTGGTCTGATCAGAGCACCGCACGCAAATACTTCCCTGTGTAAGAGCCCTTTGTGCGCGCCACATCTTCCGGCGTGCCGGCTGCGACAATGCGGCCGCCGCGCTCTCCGCCTTCCGGCCCCAGATCAATCACCCAGTCGGCCGCCTGGATCACGTCGAGGTTGTGTTCGATCACCAGCAGGCTGCCGCCGTTTTCGATAAGCCTCTGAAGCGCTTCGAGCAGCTTCGCAATGTCATCAAAGTGCAATCCCGTGGTGGGTTCGTCCAGAATGAACAGCGTGCCACGGCACGTGGCCGCCGCCAGGTGCGCCGCCAGCTTGACGCGCTGTGCCTCGCCGCCGGAAAGCGTGGTCGCGGACTGGCCCAGCCGCAAATAACCCAACCCCACGTCATCGAGCACCTTCAACCGCTGCACCAGGCGCGGCGTCGCGTGAAAAAACTCCATCGCTTCGCGCACCGTAAGCTGCAAGACTTCATGGATGTTCCGGCCGTTGTAGCGAATCTCCAGGATGCCGCTCTTGTAGCGCGTGCCCTTGCATTCTTCGCACACCAGTTCCACGTCCGCGAGGAACTGCATCTCCACAGTGACCGTGCCATCGCCTTGGCATACCTCGCAGCGGCCGCCCGGAATGTTGAAAGAAAAATGTCCGGCGGTGTAGCCGCGCTTCTCAGCGTCGCGCGTGGATGCGAAAAGCCCGCGGATCAAGTCGAAAGCCTTGATGTACGTCACCGGGTTCGAACGCGGTGTGCGCCCGATGGGCGACTGGTCGATCATGATGGTGGTCTGTACTCGCTCGGCGCCTTCCACCTGGCGGCAGGCGCGGCGCGCGCTCGTATCCATTGCCTCCGCCGCTTCTTCCGGCGGCGCTTCCCGCTCTTCATCGCGCGCCTTGTGCAGCGATTCCAGCGACCGGTAAATCACGTCGTGGACCAGCGTCGATTTCCCCGAACCGGAGACGCCCGTGATTGCCACCAGCATTCCCAGCGGAATCTCGACATCGATGTTGTGAAGATTGTGAACGTTCGCTCCTGAAAAGTGCAGCACGCGCCGCGGATCCACTTCGCGCCGCGGCCGCCGGGGCGAAACCTTCAGGTCACCCTTAAGGTAGCGCGCCGTGAGCGATTCATTGCCATTCCCGATCAGCTTCTTCATCGGGCCTTCGAAGACAACCCGTCCGCCCAGTTCACCAGCGCCCGGACCGAGATCGACAATGTGATCCGCGGCGCGCATCACTTCCGGATCGTGCTCAACCACGACGATGGTGTTGCCGATCTCCCGCAGTTCCTCCAGAATCCGGATCAGTCTTCCGGTATCGCGGCTGTGCAGACCGATCGAAGGCTCATCCAACACGTAGCACGCGCCCACCAGGCGCGAGCCGAGGCACGTCGCAAGCTGGATGCGCTGTGCTTCCCCGCCCGAAAGGGTGGCCGAGAGCCGGTCCAGGGTCAGGTAGTCGAGACCCACATCGTTCAGAAACTTCAGCCGCTGGCGGATTTCGATCAGGATCTTCTCCGCAATGGCGCCCTGTCCCGCCGGCAGTTCTAATACATCAAAGAATTGCTGCGCTTCCGCGATGTTCATTCGCGATACTTCCGCCAGATTCTTGCCGCCAACCCGCACATAGAGCGCTTCCTTGCGCAGGCGCGCGCCTTTGCATTCCGGGCACAGAGCGTAACCCCGGTAGCGGCTGAGAAAGACGCGGATGTGTAGCTTGTACTTCTTGGTTTCCAGGAAATCGAAGAAGCGGTGGATAAAGGCGTCCAACTCCTCCCGTTCCTCACTCTTCAATTCGCATACCGGCACGCCGAATCGCACTTTGCCGCGCGCGGACTTACGGAAATTCGCTAGCCACGAACGATACTTGGGTTTCGTCCAAGGCTCGACTGCGCCCTGATCGAGTGAGAGCGAAGTATCCGGAATGACGCGATCCATGTCGAAATCGATGGTGTTTCCGAAGCCTTGGCATCGCGGGCACGCACCATAAGGTGAATTGAAGCTGAACAGAATCGGCTCCGGCGGATTGAACGTCATGCCACAGGTTTTGCACTGGAACTTGTCATTGAACCGCAGCCGCTCACCGCCCGCGGCGCTCTCAAAGAGCACTTCACCCGATTCCCGATAGCAGATTTCGATGGTATCGACCAGCCGCTGGTGCAGGTCCGGCGCGATGGCGATGCGATCCACCAGAATGAAGAGCGGCTTCGAAAAATCGATGTCGAGCAGTGACTCTGGTGTCGAGAACTCGTAAACCCGCGCGCCCTGAAACAGCCGGTTGAAGCCCTTCTTCCGCAACTCGAAGAGCTGGTCGCGGAGCGAAGCCGTGCCACCCGCCCGGTTCACTTCAAAGAGCGCATACCAGCGCGAACCCTCGGGAAGCGCGAGCATCCGCGCCGCCACTTCGTCCACTGTATCCTTGCGGACTTCCACGCCGCAGTTTGGGCAGAATGTGCGCCCGACACGAGCATAAAGCAGCCGCAGAAAGTCGTAGCACTCGGTGGAAGTGGCCACAGTCGAGCGGGGGTTCCGGCTGGTATTCTTCTGGCGGATCGCAACGGCGGGGGCAATGCCGTCGATCTCCTCCACCTCGGGCTTTTCCATCCGCTCCAGGAACTGCCGCGCATAAGCGGAGAGGGATTCCACGTACCTCCGCTGACCTTCGGCGTAGATGGTATCGAACGCCAGCGAGGATTTCCCCGACCCCGACACACCCGTAATCACAGTGACCTGGTTGTGCGGAATCGAGAGCGAAATGTCCTTAAGATTGTGGACCCGCGCACCGCGAATCCGGATCGAATCTGGCACGAAAGTTCCGGGAACTTCCAGTATAGCGTGCCGCTGTTCTCCGCCATGCGAACCGGCTCGCGGAGTTTACGGCCCGCCCGCTGCAACACTTTTTGCGCCAGATCCCGTGTGCCGCCCCCTGGGAACTAATGCCCGTGCTATCCTGTCCTTACACACGAGGGCTTCGCGGATGCGCCCGTATGTTGAACTTCCCACTGGCCTGCGCCTGTCTGTAACTCCCGGCCTCCCACGCCACGCCTATAAGACTGTCGCTGTGTTCCCATGAGCTGGACTTCATGTTTGAAATTCTATTCAAGTACCCGGCCAGCATCTTTCATAAGGGCCATTTCGTCTTTCTAACCCCTTGGCCGCTATGGCTCTTGGGCTTAGCGATTCTGGCGGCGGGCGGCCTGCTCTTCTGGCACGTACGGCGCCACCATGGAATGCTCAACGGGGCCCGCCCGCTGGCTATCTGGCTTCTCGAAACTTCTCTGATCGCATTGATTCTGTTCCTGCTTTGGCACCCGGCGTTGAGCATTGCCACGCTGCGCCCGCAGGAAAACGTGGTGGCCGTTCTGGTGGACAATTCGCGCAGTATGTCCATCAACGATTCTTCGGGCACTCGTCTCGCCGCTGCTGAATCGGTGCTGAATCATGGTTTGCTGAAATCGCTCGGGAACCGCTTCCAGGTCCGCCTGTACGAATTCGGCGCCGAACCCCAGCGCATCCAAAAGACCGACCAGCTCAACGGAACCGCACCAGCGTCGCGCATCGGTGACACCCTGGAGCGGGTGCTGGCCGATTCCTCATCGCTGCCGCTCGGCGCGATCGTGCTCCTGAGCGACGGCGCGGATAATTCCGGCGGCATCGATCTCCAGACCATCGCCGCCATCCGCCGCGAGCGCATTCCCGTCCATACCGTCGGCTTCGGCCGCGAGCATCCCAACCGGGACATCGAAATCGCCGACGCAGTGATTCCCACGCGAGCCCTGCCGCAATCCAAGCTCACTGCGGTTGTGAGCCTGGAAAGCTACGGCCTTTCCGGCGAGAAGACGAAAATCACCATCCGCGATAGCGGCAACGTCCTGATTTCCAAGGACGTGACGCTGAAATCCGATGGCGTGATGCAGTCCGAATCGCTGGTCTTCAACTGCGGCGAAGCGGGTCCGAAGACGCTCGAAGTCAGCGTCGAACCGGTTTCGGGAGAAGAGAACACGCAGAACAACAAGGTGGTCCGCCTGGTGAATGTCCAGAGCCGCACGCCGCGCATTCTGTACATCGAGGGCGAGCCGCGATGGGAATACAAGTTCATCCGCCGGGCGCTGGACGATTTCCCGACCATCGAAGTGGCGAGCATGTTGCGCACCACTCAAAACAAAATCTATCGCCAGGGAATCAGCAACCCGCACGAACTGGAAGATGGCTTCCCCACCAAAGCCGAAGATCTGTTCGCCTACCAGGGATTGATTATCGGCAGCGTGGAAGCCAGCTATTTCACGCCCGAGCAGCAGCAGATCATTCACGACTTTGTCGATCGGCGCGGCGGCGGCATCCTGTTCATGGGAGGCCGGTATTCTCTCTCGGATGGCGGCTATCAAACGTCCCCGTTAGCGGACCTGATTCCCACGCAACTGCCGGCAAACAAGGGCACGTTCCACCGAGATTTCGTTCCGTTCGAGCTGACCACCGCCGGCCGCAACAGCATTCTGTGCCGCCTGGATGACGATCCCGACCGCAATGCCGATCGCTGGAAGACGCCGAAGCCCATGCCGCTGATTGCCAATTATCAGGAAGTCGGCGATGCCAAGCCCGGCGCGGTCGTGCTGCTCAATGTGACACCGCCGGGACGCCACGCGAGCCCGCTACTGGTCACGGAAAACTACGGCCGCGGCCGCACGGCGGTCTTCGCCACCGAAGGAAGCTGGCGCTGGAAAATGTGGCTTGATCATAGCGACAAGACGTTTGCCACCTTCTGGCAGCAGATGTTCCGGTACCTGGTTTCCGATACACCCGGACCGGTCACCGTGACTACGCCGAAATCCGTTCTCTCCGACGAGAGCAAGGTTCCGCTGCGCGTCGAAGTCTGCGACAAGCAATACAAACCCGTATCGAGCGCCAAGGTGCAGGCGCACATTCTGGGCCCTGACGGCAGCACGACCATCATGGACCTCACGCCACAGCCGCTTGAAGAAGGCATCTACAGCGGCGATTGGAGCGCCCTAAAGCCTGGCGTTTACGTAGCCGACGTGCAGGCGCTGGGCGCGCCCGGTCCGGACGGCGCACCGCAGGACCTGGGCCATGATGTGCTCACCTTCCGCCGCCAGGACGGCGTGGCCGAAAATTTCCATACCGCGCAGAACCGCGACTTGCTCGAAAAGCTCTCGGACCAGACCGGCGGACGGTACTACACGCCTGCTGAGGCGTCCAAACTTTCCGATGAGATCTCCTACTCCGAGGCGGGCATCACCACGCGCGAAACCCGCGATCTCTGGGATATGCCCGTGATCTTCCTGCTTGCACTTTTTATTCGCGGGGCTGAATGGCTGCTGCGGCGAAAGTGGGGTGTAGTATGAAAGTCGTTCTGGCTTTGTTGCTCGCGATTTCAGCGCACGCGGCCACATACTACGTCACGATCTCCGGGTTGGGCGGCGATCCCGATTATGATCAGCGCTTCAAGATGTGGGCCACTGATATCGGCACGAGCCTCAAGGTCTCCGGCGATCCGCAGGTGATTACACTGGTTGCGCCGACGCGCGACGCCGTGCGCAGCCGCTTCGCAGCGCTCGACCATGAAGTCAAACCCGCCGACGCGCTGGTGCTGATGTTGATCGGCCATGGCACTTTCGATGGCTACGACTACAAATTCAACCTGCCTGGACCGGACCTCACGGGCACGGAGCTCGCCACGCTGCTCGATCACGTGCCCGCAACGCGGCAGTTGGTCGTCGATATGACCAGCTCCAGCGGAGGCGCCATTACGTTTCTGCGCAAAACCGGCCGTGTGGTGATCACCGCCACCAAGACAGGCACGGAAAAGAACGCCACTGTTTTTGCTCGTTACTGGGCCGACGCTCTACGCGATCCCGAGGCCGACACGGATAAGAACGACAGCATTTCCGCGCTCGAAGCCTTCCGTTTCGCGCAGCGCAAGACCGCCGAATCGTACGAAACGCAGAAGCGGCTTGCCACCGAGCACGCCGTTCTGGAGGACACCGGCAAGGGTGAAGGCGAGCGCGACCCCTCGCCCGCCAATGGCGAAGGACAACTGGCCGCGGCCTTCCCCGTGGTCCGGCTGGGAGCCAATGCCGCCGCGGCGCGCGATCCTCGCAAGCAGCCGCTGCTCGAAAAGAAAGAACAACTCGAACAGGCGATCGACAAGCTAAAGTACGATAAGGCCACGATTCCCGAAGACCAATACAAGAAGCAACTGATGAACCTTCTGCTCGAGCTCTCCAAAACGCAGGAGGCCCTGGACCAGTGAGACGATCCCTGCGGGCGGGTGTCATTGCGGGTCTGGTGCTGGTCTGTATTTCGGCACAGCCCCAAACCGGAGCGCGCGCTACCGGCGGCCTTTCTACCGCCGAGGCGCTCTGGAAGGCGCATCGCTACGCGGACGCCAACGAAGCATTTCGACTGCTGGTCGCGGCCAATCCGAAGAATCCCGAATATAAGGTGCGGTGGGGCCGGCTTCTGCTGGAGCGCTTCAATCCCGGCGATGCGGCGGGGCTGTTCAACGAAGCGCTGGAGTTGAAGCCAAATGATGCCGGAGCGCTGCTGGGCATGGCGCTCATTGCGGCCGATAACTTCGACGCGCGCGCCGCGGATCTCGCGCATAAGGCTCTCGAATCGGACCCGAAGCTTCTGGAAGCGCAGGAACTGCTAGCGCGCCTGGCGCTCGAAGACAACGACACTCCCAAAGCTACGGAGGAAGCCAAGAAGGCGCTCGCCATCGATGCCAACTCGGTGCAAGGGAAAGCCGTCCTCGCTACCATTGACTGGCTGGCGGACCGCAAGGATTCGCCGTGGGACCCAAAGGATGCGCGCGGGTACGCGACGGTGGGCCGCCTCTTCGTCCTCAACCGCCGGTATGAGGAGGGAATCGGATACTACCGCAAGGCGATCGAGCTCGACCCCACACTCGATAGCGCCCGTTCGGAACTGGGCATCAACCTGATGCGCATCGGCGAAAGCGATGAAGCTTACGATCAACTGGCCACCTGCTATAAGAACGGCTTCACCGACAGTGCCACTGTCAACTCGCTGCGCCTGCTCGATACGCTGAAAACGTTCGTCACATTCAAAACCGACCATACCATCCTGAAGATGGATAAAAAGGAAGCTGCTCTCCTTCATCCTTACTTCGAGGAGGAGATGCAGCGCGCCATCTCCACCTACGAGAAGAAGTACAAGATGACGCTGACGCGGCCGGTGCAAGTGGAGGTCTATCCCAACCATGAAGACTTCGCCGTGCGCACACTCGGCATGCCGGGCCTGGGCGCGTTGGGCGTCACGTTCGGTTACGTCATCGCCATGGATAGCCCGAGCGGCCGCAAGCCAGGCAATTTCCATTGGGCTTCGACCATGTGGCATGAAATGAGCCACGTCTTCACGCTCACCGCGACCGGCCACCGCGTACCGCGCTGGTTCACCGAAGGCATGGCCGTCCACGAGGAGACCGCGGTTTCGCCGGAGTGGGGCGACCGCCTCAGTCCGGTCGTAATCAAGGCAATCAAGGACAAGAAACTTCTGCCCATCACCGAACTCGACCGCGGCTTCGTGCATCCCACGTCGCCCGCGCAGGTGCTGGTTTCCTACTTCCAGGCCGGGCGCATCTGCGACTACATCAACCAGAAATGGGGATGGGATACGCTGCTCGCCATGCTGCACGATTTTGGCGCGGGCGAAGACACCGGCTCGGTGGTTCGCAAGGAGCTCAAGATTGAGCCGGAGGCATTCGACCAGCAATTCATCGCGTCCGTCAATACGGATACCAAGAACACGGTCGATCATTTTGACGAGTGGAAGCAGAAGTTGCAGCAGGTGTCAGACTTGGCCAGCAAGAAGGATTACGACGGCGTGATCAAGCTGGGAACTGAGATCCGCGATTACTACCCCGATTACGTGGAAGATGGCAGCGTCTATGAATTCCTTGCCAAGGCCTACCTGGAGAAGGGCGACAAGAAAGCGGCCGCGGATCAACTGGAGAGATACACCAAAATCGGCGGGCGCAACCCCGATACACTTAAGCGTCTCGCCGGCCTACTCGTGGAAGCAGGGAATAAGAAGGAAGCCGCGGCGGTTCTCGACCGTTTGAATTATATTTATCCGATCGATGGCGATCTGCACCGCCAACTTGGCGATCTGTGGTTCGATCTCGGCAACACGGCCGGCGCCGTTCGCGAATTCCAGGCCGTCCTGGCATACCATCCCATTGACCCGGCGCAGGCACACTTCGATCTGGCACGCGCTTATAACCGGAATCATCAAACCAAGCAGGCGCAGGACGAAACGCTGGCGGCACTGGAGATCGCTCCGGGCTTCCGGCCGGCCCAGAAGTTGTTATTAGAGTTGAGCGGTTCGGAGGCGGAACAAACTGGAACTCCGAACCCCACGCGACGAAATTAGAAACGGAATCTTCATGTCAACAACTGTGACGCAACTTGATCCCGACGTATTAAAGGAGCGCATCGGACGCTTCCGGGAGGTGCAATCAGAGATCGTGACGCAGGTGCGCCGCGTGATCGTGGGCCAGGAAGAGGTGCTCGAACAGGTCATGATCGGGCTGTTCGTCGGCGGCCATTGCCTGATTACGGGACTGCCCGGCACCGCGAAAACACTGCTGGTGCGAACCATGGCGCAGACGCTAGGCCTGGCGTTCAAGCGCATCCAGTTCACGCCTGACCTGATGCCGAGCGATATCACGGGCACCGATATTATCGAAGAAGACCCCACGAACGGCCGCCGCACCTGGACGTTCGTTCCGGGCCCGATCTTCGCCAACATCCTGCTGGCGGACGAAGTGAACCGCACGCCGCCCAAAACGCAGAGCGCGCTGCTCGAAGCCATGCAGGAGCGAGCCTGCACGGTGCGTGGTAACAATTATCAACTGCCGGCGCCGTTCTTCGTGCTCGCCACGCAGAACCCGATTGAGTTGGAAGGCACCTATCCCCTGCCCGAAGCTCAACTTGACCGCTTCCTGTTCAACACGGTGCTCGACTACCTCTCGGCAGCCGAAGAAATGAAAGTGGTGGATCTCACCACCACGACTCACGTCGCGCAGGCAGAAGCCGTAACCAACGCCGCCGAGATCCTGGAGTTTCAGCAATTGGTGCGGATGGTTCCCATCGGCGATAGCGTGGCGCGGCATGCCGTGGATCTGGTGCGGGCCACCCGCAGCCGTGACGAAACCGCTCCCGATTTCGTCCAAAAGTATGTCAACTATGGCGCCAGCGTGCGCGCCGCGCAGTTCCTGGTGCTTTCGGCGAAGGCAAGGGCGTTGATGAGAGGCCGCTATCACGTCACTTACGAGGACATCCGCGCGCTCTATACTCCGGTTCTGCGCCATCGCATTCTGTTAAATTTCCACGCCGAATCCGACCGTTTGCGGCAGGACGACATCCTGAAGAAGGTTCTCGATTGGATGCCGGCTCCGAGGGAGTAGCCGGGGCGCATCGGCGCCTGAACCACCGCGGAAACGTCACACGAGAGAAGATCCCGAAAATGCGGGCTGAATTCCATTCCGTACCTGAGATCACGGCGCAGATGCCGCGGGCATCCTTCGCCGGGGAGCGTCTCTGATGCTACAGCGCTTTCTTGATCCTTCGACGCTCGCCTCCATCTCGGGCCTGGATCTCATCGCCAAGACCGTAGTCGATGGCTTCGTCGCCGGACTGCACCGGTCGCCCGATTTCGGGTTCTCTCAGGAGTTCGCCGAGTATCGCGCTTATACCCAAGGCGATGACCTGCGCCATGTCGATTGGAACGTGTTCGCGCGCACGGACCGGTGCTATCTCAAGCGCTATCGCGGCGAAACCAACACACAATTGCTCGTTCTCCTCGATACCTCGGCTTCCATGGCGTACGGCTCGCAGCCGGTGACCAAGCTCGATTACGCACGGTTCGTGGCGGCGTCTCTCTGCTACCTCGCGAACCAGCAGCGCGATGCCGCCGGACTGATCATCTTTGACGAAGACGTTGCGAACTACGTGGCGCCTTCCACACGCCAAGGCCAGCTTTTCCGATTGCTGCACGCCATCGAGAAAGCGGAGCCGGGCACGCGCACGGATTTTTCCAAGCCATTCGTCCACTTTCAGAATTTTCTGCACCGGCGCGGTCTGGTGGTGGTTCTTTCGGATTTTTACGAAGATCCCGAAATCATCGTCAAAACCGTAGAGCCGCTGCGGTATCGCGGCAATGAAGTCGTTCTGTTTCACGTGCTCGACCCGCAGGAAATCATTCCGAAGTTCCGCGAACCGGTGCTGTTGGTGGATATGGAAAACGCCGCCGATGCCCTGGAAGTTTCGCCGGAGTATGCGCGCCACGAATACCGGCAGAAGATCGATTCTCATATCGAGTCACTCCGCTCTAAAACGCGGGCTGCGGGAATGGATTACTTCCTCATGAACACATCGCGCCCGCTCGATGAAGGGCTGCGCGAATATCTTACGATCCGGCAGGGGAGAATGTAGATGGGATTCCTGGCACCTTGGTTTCTGGCGGGAGCGGTCGCAGTGGGACTGCCCATCTGGCTCCACTTGCTAAAGAAGCACAAGACTACCCCGCTGCCGTTCAGTTCCCTGATGTTCTTCGAGCGCCGGACACAAAGCTCCATCAAGCATCGCCGGCTGCGTTATCTGCTGTTGTTCGCTCTGCGCACGGCTCTGATCCTGCTTCTGGTGCTGGCCTTTGCAAATCCGTATATTCACCGCACCATCCCACCCACGTCACGGTCGGGTGAGATCACCGTGCTCGCCATCGACAATTCGCTCAGCATGACCGGCGACCGCCTGCTCACCAGGGCAAAGCAAATGGCGAAGTCTGTGGTGGGCGGATTGCCTCCGGGGCGCCGTGCTCAGGTTCTGGCTTTTGGTTCGCGTGTTCAGGTGATGGGCGAAGTCACTGATGATCATTCGGCGCTGAATGCAGCGATTGATTCCATCGAAGCATCGGACACCCGCGGTTCTTTCGCCGAACTGTCGCGCTCTTTGCGCTCCATCGCGCAAGCGACGCACCTGCCGCTCCAGGTGGAGCTGTACTCGGACATGCAGCAATCCGGCATGCCGGCAAATTTCAACGATCTGCGCCTGAATGCGGCCGTTCGCCTCAATCCCCATTCGCTCGAAAGCAAGGAGCAGCCGAATTTCACGGTGGAGAACGTAATTGCGCCGCATCGCGTCTACGACGCCCGCAAGTCGCGCGTGCAGGCCACCATCGCCGGATTCGGGACGGAACGAGCCACGCGGCACGTCTCACTGCTGTTGAACAATCGCGTTCTGGAGACGAAGACGGTCAATGTGCCGGCCGGTGCGCGTGCCACAGTGGAGTTTCTCTCGCTCGAAGTTCCCTATGGGCTGAACCGCGGCGAAATCAGGATCGACGATGCGGGAGACACGCTTCCCGGCGACGATGCGTTCCGTTTCTCAGTAGAGCGCTTGGACCCGCGGCACGCGCTGTTCGTGCACGATGCAGGGAACACGCGTTCCCTGCTCTATTTTCAGGCCGCGCTCGAAGCTTCCGGGCAGTCCGCCTTCACCATTGACCCAGCCACCGTTGAGCAGACGGCCAATCTGGCGCCTTCGAAATACGCTTTTGTCGTGCTGTCGGATGTGAGCATGCTGCCGGGCAGTTTCGAAAGCGCCCTCCGCGATTACGTGCGCAACGGCGGGTCCGTCCTGATCACCCTGGGCCATCAATCGGTGGCGCGGGCTAATGTGCCGGTCTCGGGCGAAGCCATTGAAGGCACGCGCTACTCCGCGCGCGAGGGCGAACGCTTCCAGACCGCGGCCTGGCTCGATCCATCGCATCCATCCATTCAGAAAGACTCACGCTGGGACGACGTGAAGTTCTTCCAGGCGATACGCGTCGTGCCGGGCAATGCGCAAGTGGCCGCCCGGCTCTCCGACGAGACTCCCCTGTTGATGGATCAACAGGTAGGTTCAGGCCACATCCTGGTCTTTGCTTCTACCTTCGACAATGTGGCAAACGATTTCCCCCTGCACGCCTCGTTTGTTCCGTTCATCGAGCAGACGGCCCGCTATCTGGGTCACCTTGATAACGGTCCACCAAGTGTACTGGTAGGCGCCTTCGAAGAATTGCGCAGTTCCCGCGAAAAGGGCGCTTCAGTGGACGTGCTCGATCCCCAGGGTCATCGGGCGCTGTCGCTCGAAGAGGCAACGCGCGCCCAGAACATTCAGTTCACCGAAGCTGGCTTCTATGAAATTCATCGGCCGAATGGCCGCAATGAGCTGGTGGCGGTCAACAGTGACCGTCATGAATCGGATTTAACACCTGCTCCCGCCGACACGCTGAAGTTGTGGCAGAATACCGCGCAGGGCACTCCGGAAGCTCCGGGGACGTCAGCAGAGACACAGCAGAAACCGCTATCCTTATGGTGGTATGTTTTGCTCGCGGTTCTGGCATTGGCGGTAGCCGAATCGTTGCTCGGGAACCAACATCTGTCCGTTGACAAAGAGGCGGCATGAAACCTTTGGATCGCTTGTCCGAGTATTTGAGCGCCATCGAACGCCGGTTGCGGCTGCTGGCATTGACGCGAGGCATCGCGGCAAGTGCCGCGGCTGCCCTGGTCCTAACCGTGGCAGCGGTTCTGGTGGCCAACCATTACGCGTTTTCTCATCACAGCGTGCTGGGCGCTCGCATGTTTCTCTTCTTCGGCCTGGCCTTCGCGCTAGCCGCTGCGCTGATCGTGCCGCTGATCCGCCTCAACCGGCGGCGCGCCGCGCGCAAAGCCGAACAGAAATATCCGCAGTTCGAAGAGCGCCTGCTTACCATCACGGAACGCGAAGGAGAGAACGCCTCTGATCCATTCCTGCAACTGCTGGCCGCCGATACGCTCGAAGTGGCGCAGCAAGCTGAACCGAAAGAGATCGCCAAAACCACGTGGATTGCGAGTTTCTCTTCGGCTGCCGTGGTTTCTTCGGTCGTATTGCTCTGGCTCGCCACCAGCGGCCCGGGATTTCTGGGCTACGGCACGGCCCTGCTCTGGGGCAGCCTGCCGAAAGCCGGTGAGCGGCCCTTCTACGATATCCAGGTGCAGCCCGGCAATATGTCGGTCCGCAAGCGCGCGAACCAGGCCATTCACGCGCGCCTGGTCGGCTTCACCACCGAGCGCGTGCGCTTCTTTGCCCGCTATGCCAGCGCAAGCCAGTGGGAACAGGCGGACATGCGCACCGAGCAGGGTGGGTCCGATTACCAGTTCCTCATTGCCGGTGTGCCGGAATCGCTCGATTACTACGTCGAAGCCGGCGGCATGCGTTCGAAAACATACAAGCTGACGGTGATCGATTTGCCTTCGGTGAAGAACATCAAGGTCACCTATCACTATCCCGCGTGGACCGGCATGAAGGACGCGGTGGAGAATCCGGGCGGCGATCTGCGCGCGGTGGAAGGCACTACAGCCGATGTGGCGATCAAAACCGACCGACCGCTGGCGAATGGCTCCATTCTGCTGGATGACGGAACCAAACTGCCGCTGCATGCCGATGCGAATGGCGACCTGATGGCCACGGTTCCCATACAAAAAGACGGCCTCTACCACGTGGCCGCCGGCGACCACGGCGAAGATGTGCGGCTTACCGAGGACTACTTCATCGAAGCGCAAAAGGACCGTCCGCCGGAAGTGAGCATCACGCGGCCCGGCCGCGATTTCCGCGCCTCGCCGATTGAGGAAGTCACGGTGCAGGTGAACGCCAAGGACGATTTTGGTCTGAAGAACGTGGAACTGCACTACTCCGTCAACGGCGGTCCGGATAAGATCGTGCCCATGCTGCAAGCCAAGGGCTCGAAGACCGACACCGGCAGCACAGTGCTTTCGCTTGAGGACTTCAAGGTGCAACCGGGCGACATCGTCAGCATCTATGCGTCGGCCAAAGACGCGCGTTCCAGCACGAACAGCGACATGTTTTTCATTGAGGCGCAGCCGTTCGAGCGGAACTACTCGCAGTCGCAGGAATCAGGCGGTGGCGGCGGAGGAGGCGGCGCAGGCCAGGACAATAATCAGATTTCGCAGCGGCAGAAAGAAATCATCAGCGCTACGTTCAACCAGATCCGCACAAAAGGCGCAAGCGGCAGCGATACAGAAAACGCGCTGTTCCTTTCCCAAGTGCAGTCAAAGCTGCGCGATCAGGCCAAGTCGCTTGAGGAGCGCATGCAGAGCCGTCAACTGGGCGAAGCAGGCGACGCGTTTAAGACGTTCATGGAGAACATGAACAAGGCCGTGGAAGCCATGGGCCCGGCTTCGGACAACCTGAAGGGATCGAAGTGGCAGAACGCGCTCAGCCCCGAGCAGAAGGCGCTGCAATACCTACTTCGCGCCGAAGCGACATTCCGCGACATTCAAGTAGCCTTCGGACAGCGCGGAGGAGGAGGCGGCGGTGGTGGTGGAGCGCAAAGCGGCGCGCGCGATCTCGAAGGGCTGTTCGACCTGGAACTCGATACAGAGAAGAACCAATACGAGAGCGGCCAGCAGACGCAATCGGCCGATCAGCGGCAGCGCCAGATCGACGATGCCATGCAGAAGCTCCAGGAACTGGCGCGGCGCCAGCAGGAGTTGGCGGATCAGCAGAAGCGCAATCCGCAGCAGACCTCTCAGCAGCGCTGGCAGCAGGAAATGCTGCGCCGCCAGGCCGAGCAACTCCAGCGGCAGTTGGAACAGTTGACCCGCAACAATTCCGGCCAACTGAGCCGCAACCAGCAGGGCCGGCAGAGTCAGGCGCAGCAGGGCCAGACCGGACAGCAAGGCCAACAGGGTCAGCAGGGCCAACAAGGGCAGATGTCCAGCCAGCAGCAGGGGCAACAGGGCCAGCAGCAAGGGCAGCAGGGCCGGCTGAACCAGATGAGCCAACGCGGCCAGCAGGGCCAGATGAACCAGATGAATCAGACCGACCGCTTTGGCGGCCAGCCGCAACAGTTGCAACAGACTCTGAGCCAACTGGAGCAGGCGCTCCAGGATATGCGGCAAGCCGCATCGTCGCAGCAGGCCGGCTCACCGGAAGCGGAAGCCAACGCGCGCCGTGCGGCCGACCGGCTGAAAGAGGCCCAGCAGATGCTCTCGGGCCTGCGCCAGCAGGAAGCCGGCAGCCAGATGGACAATCTGAGTCGTCAGGCCGAGGAACTGGCGCGCCGTCAGCAGGAATACGAACAGCAGATGCGCCGCGTCTTCGGCTCAGGCGACCGGAACCCCACGCGGGAGCAGGCCGAGCAGCTCGCCAACCAGAAAGAGAACGAAGTCGACGACGTCAAGAAACTCGAACAGAACATGCAGAAGGCCGTGCGTGATCTGTCTACCAGTGAAAACAAGTCTTCGAACCAGATTCGTCAGGCGCTGGGCGACTTGCAGCAACAGGAATTGCCGCGCGACATGCAGCGCAATGCCAATTGGATTCGCCAGGGAATGGGCGAATACGCGGTGATGTCGGAAAGCACGTTCACCCAGGCGCTCAATCAAGTGAGCGACCGCCTGCGCCAGGTGCAACAGGCCATGAATTCCGGCAAGAACGGATCCCAGCAGGAAGACCAGGCGACTCAGCAGGCGCTGGCACGCGTGGAACGGCTGAGGCGCCAGATGGAGCAGTTGGGAAGTGCGCAGCAAGGCAACCCCGGCCAGCGGCAAGGTTGGCAGGCCGGCCAGCTTTCGCGCGGGAATCAACCCGGCCAACGCGGACAACAAGGCCAGCAGCAGGGCCAACAGGGACAGCAAGCCCAAGGCAGCCAGCAGGGGCAACAAGGCCAGCAAGGTCAGCGAGGCCAACAGGGGCAGGGTCAGCAAGGCCAGGGCCAACAGGCCCAGGGCGGTCAACCCGGCGGACAGCGGGGCGCCAACGGCCAGCGTGGCGGCAACCTGCAAAACGGCCAGTATGGCGGGCGTCAGGTCGGTCCGGATGTCGGTGAGTTCGCCGGCGGCCGGCTGAATAACGCCGGCGGCTGGGGTCCCTATGGCATCAGAAACAACGATCCCAATCTTCCACCGGAAGGCGCGGTTCGCCCGCAGGAATTCCAGAACACCTACCGCGACGCGCTGCAAGGGTTGATCCAACTCCAGCAGCAGATGCAGAATGACCCAGCCACCACGCGTGACGTGCAGTCGCTGATTCGCGACATGCAGCGCCTCGACCCGTGGAGTTTCTCAAACGATCCGGAACTCGCCGAGCGCATCAAGAACCAGATGATGGCGGGCATCGAGCAGGTCGAAATGGAGCTCCGCCGCAAAGTAGATAACAGCGACGGCAGCGTCCGGAGTCCCGGCAGCGAAGCCGTGCCGCAGGGCTACCAGGACGCGGTGGCCGAGTACTTTCGTAAGTTGAGCAAATCAAAATAGCTACGTGCCGGCTCCAGCCGGCACGGCCCTCCCGCCGGGCGAGGAAAAACCGGCACAAGAGGATTGCAATCTTCAGCCAAATAGGATAATCTCTATAGAGTAATAGGAGATTATGTCAACCGCTGTACTGGAAAGCTTTACCCAACGGGAAGAATTCGAGCGGCAGCATGAGCGCACGGTGCGGGAAGAGATTGAAATCTTCCGGCAGAGGGCGGAGGAGTTCCTGGCAGGCCAGATCACTGAGGATGAATTTCGCAAATTCCGCCTCAAGCACGGGATCTACGGCCAACGGCAGCCAGGAGTCCAGATGGTGCGCTGTAAAATTCCCGGCGGCCTGCTGACAGCAAGACAGGTCGAACAGTTCGGACGCGTGGCTGACGTCTTCGGCGGCGGCAAAGGCCACCTCACCACGCGCCAGAACATCCAGTATCACTTCGTCCCGCTACGGCGCGTCCCGGACCTGATGCACATGCTGGCGGACGTGGGTCTGACGAACCGCGAAGCCTGCTTCAACACAGTGCGCAACGTCACCACCTGCCCCTGGGCGGGAATTGCGCGCGATGAAGTCTTCGACGTTCGGCCGTATGCGCAGCGAACCGCCTACGCGCTATTGCGCAAAGACCTGACGGGCAACCTGCCGCGCAAATTCAAGATCGCTTTCGATGGGTGCGCCGGAAAAGACTGCATTCTCGGCGCCATCAATGACATCGGTCTGCGAGCGGTGATTCGTGATGGCAAGCGCGGCTTCCGCATGATGATTGCGGGAGGCTTGGGGCCGCTGCCTACCGAAGCACAGCTCTTTGAGGAATTTGTTCCCGAAGAACAACTGCTGCACAAGATCGAAGCGATCATTCGTGTCTTCAATCAATACGGATGCCGCACCAATAAGAACAAGGCGCGCATGAAGTTCGTCATGCGGGAACGCGGTTTGGCCTGGGTGCGGGAGCAGGTAGAGAAAGAGTACGCGGACATTCTGGCCAATGGCGGCATTGCGTGGCCCAAGATGGTTCCGGAAGGTTTCGGCGGGTATCAATCGAATCCGCAGCCGCTCGGTGATGGAGCGCTGCTGCCCGTGCTCGGTTCCCATTCCGGCGATGCCGAGTACGACAACTGGCTCAAGACGAACGTCGCGGAACAGAAGCAGACCGGCTACGCCGCCGTGACGGTCCGTGTGGATCAAGGCAATCTGACGAGCGATCAGTATCGTGGCGTCGCGCGGATCGCTTCGACTGCCGGCGATGGTCTGGTCCGCGTGGTGATCGATCAGAATCTGCTGCTGGCTTACATTCCGCTGGCGCGGCTGCCGCGCGTGTACGCAGCCCTCAAAGAGCTGAACCTGGCAGCGTCGGGCGCAAATCAGATTGAGGACGTCACCACCTGCCCGGGCGCATACTCGTGCAATCTGGGGCTCACCAAATCCATGGGGCTGGGCGCAGCGCTGCAGGAAGTGGTACGGAACTATGACGATCCGCAGATCAAGCAGTTCGCCATCAAGATCAGCGGATGCCCGAACGCTTGCGGCCAGCACTGGATCGCCGACCTCGGCTTCTACGGCAATGCGCGCAAGATCGAAGGTAAGGAAGTTCCCTACTATCAGATGCTGCTGGGCGGCGGCTTCGACGAGCAGGGTATCATGCGGTTCGGCCTCGCGGTGCAATCGATTCCCGCGCGGCTGGCGCCAGAAGCGGTCCGGCGCGTACTCGATCATTTCCTGGCGAACCGGCAGCCGGACGAGACCTTCCGTCAATACGTGATGCGCCACAAAGTAGAGACCTTCCGCGCGATGACGACCGATCTGGTCAAGCCATCGGAGCTAACCCCTGAGATGTGCCAGGATTGGGGCGACTCAGACGCTTACTCGCTGAAGCTCGGCCGTGGCGAGTGCGCGGGGTAACGGTTTTTCCACTCCACTGAAAGTCAAAGAGGCGGCTCCGGCTGCCTCTTTTTTGTTTGCGTACGAAGCGTTCTCACAACCGCTGCGCCGCATCGTTTTTCCAATCGGCGCGAAATTCTCAATGTGATATCGTTCGATTAGATGAGCAAAATTCAGCGTGTTCTGATCAGTGTGACGGATAAAGCCGGTGTGATCGATTTCGCCCGCGAGTTGAGTAAGATGGGCGCGGAGCTGGTTTCGACAGGTGGCACGGCGCGCATGATTCGCGACGCCGGCATCCCGGTCCGCGACGTCTCCGACGTCACCGGCTTCCCGGAAATGCTCGATGGCCGCGTCAAAACCATGCATCCCAAGATCACTGGCGGCATCCTGGCCATGCGCGCGCGGCCGGAACACATGAACGCGCTCGCTCAGCATGAAATCACGCCCATCGATATGGTCGTAGTGAATCTGTACCGTTTCGAAGAGGTCGCGGCGAAAAGCGGAGCGCGCCTCGAAGAGCTCATCGAAAACATCGATATTGGCGGACCCACCATGATCCGTTCCGCCGCCAAGAATCATCAGGATGTCGCGGTCGTCGTATCGCCCGCCGACTATGCCGGCATTCTCGAAGAGATGCGCGCCAACGGCGGCGGTCTTTCGCCCGAGACGAAATGGAATCTCGCTCGCAAAGCTTTCCGGACCACGGCCGCTTATGACGCGGCCATCAGTGCCCGGCTCGATCAGGTCGGTCATGAGACCGCGCTACCGCAGGACCTCAACCTGCGCGCCCCCAAGCTGATGGATCTGCGCTATGGCGAGAATCCGCATCAGTCGGCAGCGCTCTACGGCAAGCGAGGCGCGGGTGTCGCGGGCGCCGAGCAGTTGCACGGCAAGGAACTCTCGTACAACAACCTGGTGGATCTGGACGCCGCGTGGCAGTTGGCCTGCGAATTCTCAGCCCCGGCGGCTGCCATCATCAAGCACACCAATCCGTGCGGCTGCGCCGAGCAGCAATCGCTGGCGGAAGCCTACCGCAAGGCGCTCGAATGCGATCCCGTCTCCGCCTATGGCAGCGTGATCGGACTCAACCGAGCTGTGGACGAGGAAACTGCGCGCGAACTCGCCATGCTGTTTGTCGAAGCCATTGCCGCACCCGACTATTCGTCGCAAGCGCTCGATGTGCTCCGTGCCAAAAAGAATCTGCGGCTGATGCGCGTGACGCCCGGCGCTGATCGTCTGGTGGTGAAATCCATTTCGGGTGGATTTCTTGCACAGACAGCCGATGATGCCACTCTCGACCGCGCGCAAGCCGTGGTGAAAAGCAAACGCGGCCCGACGGAAGAAGAATGGCGCGGCCTGGAATTCGCCTGGAAGATTGCCAAGCACGTCAAATCAAACGCCATCGTCTATGCGCGTGCCGGCCAAGTGGTGGGAGTAGGAGCGGGACAGATGAGCCGCGTCGATTCAGTGAAGATCGGCGCGATGAAAGCCGTCCTTCCCCTGACCGGAACGGTCGTCGCTTCCGACGCTTTCTTTCCGTTCCCCGATGGTGTCGAAGAGGCCGTCAAGAACGGCGCCACGGCATTCATTCAACCGGGTGGATCGGTGCGCGACGCGGAAGTCATCGAGGCAGCCGACCGTTTCGGCGTCGCCATGGTGTTCACTGGCGTGCGCCACTTCCGGCACTAGGCCGCGTCAGGCCGTCTTATCCTTGGCATAGCAGAGCGAGTTCAAATCGCACTCAGCGCACTTCGGCTTGCGCGCCTGGCAGAGTGCGCGCCCGTGCAGAATGATCTGGTGAGCGAACAGAATCCACTTTTCCTGCGGAATGATTCGCATCAGATCCTGCTCAATTTTCACCGGATTGGCGCCTTTGCTCAGGTCCAGCCGGGCTGTGACGCGCTGCACATGCGTATCCACCACAATACCGGAAGCGATTCCGTACGCCGTACCGAGCACCACGTTGGCCGTCTTGCGCGCCGCTCCAGGAATCGTTAACAGTTCCTCCATCGTCTTCGGAACCCGGCCGCCGAATTCGGAAACCACTTTCTTGGCCGCGCCTACAACCGACTTCGCCTTATTGTTGAAGAATCCCGTGCTGCGAATGTCCTGCGCCAGCACTTCCGGCCGCACAGCCGCGAAGTCCCGCGGCATCGGATATTTGGCAAACAGACCGGGCGTTACTTCGTTCACGCGCTTGTCGGTGCATTGGGCGGAAAGAATCGTCGCCACCAGCAGTTCCCAGGGATTGTTGTGGTGAAGCGCGCAGGTGGCGTTCGGGTACATCTTGTCCAGCCGGCGCAGAATCTCCGCCACGCGCGCTTTTCGCTCTGCCGCTGTCTTGGGCTGCTTCACAGGAACGCGCAGGCTGCCGGGCCGGCTGGAAGCTTGTGGCGCGGCCGTACGGCGCTCGCTTGCGCCGCTTCGCTCGGTTCGGGCTCTCATTTGGACGATTATGCCACCTACGGCGCGGTGATCTGCAAGTCCGCGTTAATGTTCTGCCAATCCGGCAGCTCATAAATCTTGAGCTTGGTGTCGAACGGCGCAGTCAACTCCTTCGATTCCCCCGGCTTCAGGTCGGTCAGAAAGGTGAATGTGCCCTGCGCATCCTCTTCCGATTTCTGCGTACGGCCCCAGATAGTGACATTGCCCGCCAGCCCAGTCAGATCCGCGTCGGAGTGATTCGTCAGGACAAAGTGCGCGTCGATCTTGTTCTTATTCTTTTCGTTCTCCATGAAGCGCAAACCAGAGACTTCGATGTACCGCTGTAGCGGATTGGTTTTGACTCCAGGCTTCGCCGACGGACTTTCCACCGTCGCGGTAGGGCCCGAAGGTTTGCGCCCGCGCAGATAGCCGATGCCCCAGTAAAGCGCCGCGCCCAAACCAACGAATGCAAATGCGAAGAGTAAAGTGAGCAGCCAGGTCGGAATTCCGCTCCGATGCGGGGCTGGCGCATACGTGGAATAGTCAGGCGGCTGTGGAGGAACCACAGTAGCCGCTTGCGGAGGAGCCACTGTGGGCGAAGAGGGAGGCGGAGTCATCGCCGGAGACGCAGGCGGCGGGGGTGTAGCAGGTGGAGGCGCCTCCGGCTGCGGCACAGCTTCGCCGCTCTCTTCCATGGCCTTCTTCATACAGTCCGGGCACTCGGTGTAAGCTGGAGGAACCTCGCGCCCGCACTTCGGGCAAATCCACGTGAACATTCGCTTACCTCACTCCTACTCTACCCCTTGCCGGATGCCGGCGAAGGAGTACATCCGGCCCGCGGCTTCGCGGTCGCGCCGGAAAGAATCAAATTGAGCGCCTCCGCACATCGTACACAGGTTTGCCAGGTACACACGCTCCGTTACGACTCCGCACTCGATCAACTGGTGCCGATTCGTACCGGCCAGATCGATATGCGCGCGCCCGGCGACGCTGAATTGTTCGGCTACTTCCGGCCCAACCTCATAACAGCATTTGCCGATGCCTGGACCGATTGCGGCGTGCAGGTCTTCCGGCTGAGTGCCAAACTCCCGGTGCATGGCGTCGATGGCGCGGGCAGCAATTCGCTGAACAGTTCCCCGCCATCCCGCATGAACGGCGGCAACCGCGCGATTTCGCTCATCCACCAGCAGGATTGGGATGCAGTCGGCGGTCTTCACCGCAACAGCGTGGCCGGGCTGGTCTTCCAGCAGCGCATCGCCGAAGCCGAGTTCGCCCGAGCGGCCGACGGCCGCTACGATATTGGCGGAATGAATCTGTTTCAGCGTGGCCAGGCTGGAAAGCTCGGAAGGAATACCGGAAAGATGCGTCCCAAATCCGTGGACGAGCCATGGGAGCGCATCCAGCGCCGGTACGCGGTAGACATGTTGGAAATCCTTGTAATACACGATCAGGCGGGGTTCTGCGTCTGCCCGATGCGGATCTGCTGTTTGAACTCCTCCAGCATCGTTTCATCCAGCCGCACTTCGGTGGGCCGCTTTACCAGCGTTGTCATTTGATCGATCTTATCCTGCAGCTTTAGCAGCGCATAGAACAGGTTCTCCGGACGCGGCGGGCAACCGGTCACATAGACATCTACCGGCACAATTTTATCCACGCCCTGCAGCACTCCGTAGGTATTGAACGGCCCGCCCACGCTGGCGCACGCGCCCATCGCAATGCACCATTTCGGGTCCGGCATCTGGTCCCAGATGCGTTTCAGCACGGGCGCCATTTTCAGCGTCACGGTCCCCGCCACAATCATGAGGTCCGACTGCCGCGGGCTGGGACGAAACACCTCCGAACCGAACCGTGCAATGTCGAAGCGCGACGTAGTGGAAGCGATCATTTCGATCGCACAGCAGGCCAAGCCGAAGGTCAGCGGCCACAGGGCAGATTTACGCGCCCAGTTGAAAACATAATCCACCGATGTCGTGACGATATTCCGCTCGAACTGGTTCTGAATGAAGGAAGACACCTGTGTCTTATTTTAGCATCTTCCATTCCCCCGCCCTCTGTCGTGTTCCCTCCAACTGCCTGCAATCCAGGGGTTTGAAGGCTATCTGTGGGCCTCTTTTTCAGCGGCTCCTATTCCCCACAGGCAGGTGGTACACTCGAAAGATCCAAAAATTAAGGGGGGTCATGAAGGGGGTCCTATACCTTGCGCCAGCCGTCCTGCTCACCGCGGCGCTGAGCGGCGACACCACTTCCACACCACTTTTTCAGGCCATTCGGAATAACGATCTCGCCTACCTGCGAACTCATTTGCAGACGCCCTCAGAAGTCAACAGCCGCGACGATCGGGGCGCGACGCTGTTGATGCATGCCGTGGCCTTCGGCAGCCCTGAAGCTGTCCGATTGCTGCTCGACCGCGGCGCGAACGTCAGCGCCAGGAATGCCTTCGACGCCACGGTTCTCCAGGCTTTCGGGCCACCCGCGCGGAGCGACCGCCGGATCGCCCGCTCTCTTCCGTGGATTGAAGAAGCGAAAGCCATCACCACGGACGACCATGCGATGCGACTCATGGGTCTGTACTGGGGCGGGGGGAGCCGTCAAGCCGTAAGCAGGCTGGGCCGCGCACTCGCCGGGTTACAGCGCGCCGACGGTGGCTGGGCGCAGAATCCTAATCTTTCGAGTGACGCATTTGCCACCGGGGAAACGCTGTGGGCCTTGCGTGAAAGCGGTATCGTGCAGACAAGTGACGTTCGCTACCGGCGCGGCACGCAATATCTGTTGAAGTCGCAGCGGGCCGATGGTTCATGGTATGTTCGCAGCCGCGCGCCCAAATTCCAACCGTATTTTCAGAGCGGCTTCCCATACGACCACGACCAGTGGATCTCGTCGGCCGCGACCGGATGGGCAACGGTTGCTTTGGCTGAATCGTTAATCCCGCCCGCCCGAAAACCGCTTACTAACTCGAACAGGAGATGAGATGAGAAAAACAATTCCCGCTCTGCTCACCGGCGTGCTGGCTTCAGCAGCATTCGCGTACGCTGCCGGCGCGCCAACGGTGGCCAGCATCTACAACGGCCAGATTCGCGGCATCGAAAGCGATATCGTGCCGCTCGCGGAAGCCATGCCTGCCGACAAATACAACTTCGCCCCAACGCAGGGAGAATTCACAGGCGTGCGTACGTTCGCCCAGCAGGCCAAGCACGTCGCGGCGGTAGTCTATGCGATGTCCGCGGCCGCATTGAACGAAAAGCCGCCGGTCAATATCGAAAGCGAGGATGGGCCCGCCTCGATGCAGTCGAAGGAGCAGATCGTTCAGTTTCTGAAAGGCGCCTTCGCTTATGCGCACAAGGCCGCCAATTCTCTTACCGCGGAGAACCAGTTGGATCAGGTGAAGGCGATCGGGGAAGGTACGATGGCCCGCGGGCAGGCTGTGGGAATGGTGGCGTGGCACAGCTTCGATCATTATGGCCAGATGGTGGTCTATGCGCGCATGAATGGCATAGTGCCACCAGCCAGCCGTCGGCGGTAGCGCTTCACGAAGCGGCCAATTCGCCGACTTTGCGCACTTCGAGCACCACGTCGCCCGCATTATCCACGTAGAACGCGTGGGCAAAACGCGCGCCCCAGATGATTTCGTCGTAGCGATAGGACTGCCGCGCGAGCACGGTCTGGCTGAACGTATCGTCGTAGCCTTTGATCAGGACCAGTACTTCGGCCTGCAGCCGCTCGAGGTCCTCGGCCGTCTTGCCCCATAGCGGACTCTCTTGGTCGATCGGATGCACAACCGTCCACGTCAGCGGCAGAAACAAAACTTGTTCGCGTTCCAGCCGGAGCGGCCGGTAAGTGCGCTGCGCCCGGTCATTCTCAGTTTCCACCGTCATCAGCAACAATTGCGCGGCCAGTTCCATCAGGGTATTGGTGCGCCGGTTGACCACGCGGAATTGCAGGCTGGCGCCCTCCTGGTAAGGGCTGACGAGCATGTTGTCGCTGAAACCGATCTTGGCCGATGGCCTGGAGATGCGCCCATAGAGAAGGCTCGTCGCGGTGGCGAATCCCATTACGCCCACCAGAGCTTCCAGCGCGGCCACGATGTTGGCGCCGAGGCCCTTTGGCGCAATGGTCCCATAGCCGACGGTGCTCAGCGTGTGCGCGCTGAAAAAGAACGCGCTGAGGAATCTCCCGAAGCTCGTGGTGTCATCCGCACCCTGCAACTGGCCCGGGCCGAGCGAGAAATACAACAGCGCGAAAACAATATTGGCCCCGAGGTAGCCCGCAAAGACTGCCGTCAGGAATCGCGGCCACGCCAGATTGATCAAGTACAGGTACGGATGGAAATCGCGCCACGTGGTTCCGCGGCGGCGCACGTTGAAACTGCCGTCGCGGTTGATGATGCGGCGCACCGGACCCGCGAATTGTTGAGTCCACCCTGGGTCGTAACTGGGTTTGCGCATACGTATCTGATCTTAAGAGATCGGCCGGCGATGTGGGCAGATTTCGCCGGCCTGGCTGCCTGATTCTGGTTATCAGTGAGTCTTACGCGCTGCCTATTGCAGCGGGTGGGGCTGCGCAATTGGACCTTCCGGCCCGTGGACGGCGTTCGAATATTGAAATTGAACCGGCACAGTGCCACTGCCGTCGGCGAGAGACACTTCCTTGAACACCAGCGAGAGATTGTTGCCGGCCTCGTCCACTGGAAAGTCGCCGCATTCCTCACCCTGGGCTGAGGTCCAGCCCAGGAATGAAGATTTGCCCGTGCGGATGGCGTCTTCCACATCGGCATCCGTGCGCGCTTCATTGAGCTCGTGGTAAAAGGTCGCCACCACGTTCTTCCATGACTCCGGAAACACCGGGATGCCGTTCGGCTTCCCATCCGTCCCTACCTCCGAGTACACGCCCACCGCGTAGTAAATGGTGCGCGCCACGCCGCTCATCGTGAGATGAATGGAGCCGTGATAACCGCCCAGGCCATCCACCGAAGACGCTTCCTCTTCATGCGGAATGGCGCGCGGCATCCGTCTCAATAGCCCGCTACTGGTGGCTTCATCATCCGTAAGAATGGTTCCCGGAGGCAGGAGGACATTCATCACGGTCGAGTTGAAATCTAACCCATCGAGCAGTCCCTGATTGTTGAGCTCGGGCAATAGTGCTTCCACATCGCCTTGGGAAACTACCGCGGGTTTATCGCCTGGGAGCTTCTTTGAAAAGGCAAGCTTACTCGTGATCGGCTGATTTCCGAAGTACTGTATCATGACATTGTTGAGGTTCTTGTCCGACATGGCGGCGGCCAGAGCGTGATCGATGTTCTGGATATCGGCGTCTTTCCAGGAACCTTCGCCGGCTATATAGAAATTGGCGAAAGTCAGGTTCTGAATGGTCTTGCCGCCGTGGAACGTCAAGTCCTCTTTGGGAGTTGGTTTAAAGCCGGATGCCAGAACGGCCGGATTCAAACCGGCCCGTTTGGTCAGGCGTTGAGCTGCTTTGGATCCTTTCTTGACTACGACCCGCAAGGGAACGAACTTCAGTGCATCTTCCGACATAAACAGCGCTCCTTTCCGGTGTGCACGTGGCCCGAGTTGAACTCTGTCCACTTACCCTTGACGGCACTATTCTCGCACCCGCGGCGCGAATCATCCAGGGGCACACAGGCGCGCGCAAGATCATTTCGGAAGCTGCGCGGATGTGGGCTTACGCGGCCAGCCACTGCCGCGCGAGATCTTCGGGATTGCCCTTGAGGTCCACCAACCGGCTGGATTTCTCCTGATTGTTCTCCAGGAAAACGGCCATTACGCCTTTGCCTGTGGGCCGCAGTTCGAGACGGCGTTCGCGCGCTTCCAGACGCAACGTCGAGCCCAGCCACACGATGTGGACTTTGGTGCGCAGTTCATGGCCGGCCCGCGTCGCGTGACGCAGCAGACCAGCGGTGTACTCGCTCTTTTTCAGCTCCTCCGCATACGGCGCAGCGGCTTGCGCATCGGCGCGGTCCTTTTCGCGGGCACGGCGCTCCCGCTCGGCGTCACCAGCGCCCTCCTCGCGCGATTCCAGATTCTTGAGGTTACTTTCAAGGTTGTCGAGAAAGCTCATCACTTTTAGTTTGACTGAAATCCTCAGCGCCAGGCTGCATTTTTTCAAGGGTTAGGATGGCCGAAAAGCGGGTTGGTGGGAACGAATTCCGGGGTGTAAATGTTACTGCACGGAACCGGGATTGACCTCGTGTGGAGGCCGGGCCTGGCGTGCCGGACGGCCGGCCTGGGGGCTGGCCGTCAACAAGAAGAATCCCGCCTACGCAAAGTCCGTTCCTAAAGATGCTCCTCCCTTACCTCAATTGTGAAAACTCGCTCGGCAGCGGGCGTGCCTGGCGCGCTAGGATGTAGTCGATGCCTGATCGCGCGCGTGAGCGCCTCACCGGATTGCGTAATGGACTCATGCACCTGCACAAGAGCCTGCTCGATTCCGAGCGTGCCGCCTACGAGCGCGACATTGCGCGGATCAATTCCACCGGCCAGTACCTCGACCTGGTGCTCAACGATCCGTGGTTCGCCTGGCTGCGCGAACTCTCGCAGTTCATCGTTCTGGTGGATGAAACGCTCGATTTCGAGGAGCCGCCGACCCCGGCTGATGCCGACCGCCTCATCGGCGAAGCACGTGACTTGGTTTCCCCGGCCGAAGAGGGCGATGGCTTTGCCCGCCGCTATTTCGAAGCGATGCAGCGGGATCCGGCGGCTGTGCTGGCGCATGGCGAGATGATGCGGGTCTTCTCGACCCTGGCATAGCACCGCATGGGAGCCGAACTGCTGGCGGCGCTCTCGCTCGTCATCTGGCTCTTCCTGTTGTTCGCGCGCGGCGGATTCTGGCGCATGCGCGATGGCGCTCCACAAGAATCCACGCACAATCCTGCGGCGCGAGTGGTTGCGGTGATTCCAGCCCGCAACGAAGCCCCGCACGTGGCGCGCGCCATTGCTTCGCTCGCAGCGCAATCCTATCCAGGCCCATTCCATATCGTGTTCGTGGATGACTCCAGCACCGACGGCACCGCCGAGGCCGCCCGCGCCGCCGCTTCGCCGGAGTTACTGACGATCGTGCGCGCGCCCGCCCTGCCCGCGGGCTGGACCGGCAAGCTCTGGGCCGTGTCGCAAGGCGTCGCCGAGGCCGCCCCTCTGGCGCCCGATTTCCTGCTGCTCACCGACGCCGATATCGTCCATCCACCCGAAGCCGTTGCCGGCCTGGTAGCGCGAGCGGAAACGTCCGGCTGCGATCTGGTCTCCCTCATGGTGTCACTGCATTGCAAAACCGTGCCAGAGCGGGCTTTGATCCCGGCATTCGTGTTTTTCTTCTTTTTGCTCTACCCTCCCCGATGGATTGCCAACCGCCGCCGCAAGGATGCCGGAGCCGCCGGCGGATGTATGCTCGTCCGGCGCGAAGCGCTCGAAGGGATCGGCGGCGTCGAGAGCATCCGCGGCGAACTGATTGACGATTGCGCTCTGGCCCGCGTTATCAAGCGAAGCGGCGGGGCCGTCAAACTGGACCTCAGCTCCCGCACGCATAGTCTTCGCGAATACCGGACCTTTAGCGAGATCGCTCAGATGATTTCGCGCAATGCGTTCACACAGCTCCATCATTCCGCACTGCTGCTGGCGGCTGCCGCGGCCGGGTTGTTAGTCACTTATATAGCTCCACTGGCGCTGATCTTCACCGGGCCTTATCCCGCCGCGCTCCTGGCAGGCATTGCATGGGCGCTGATGTGCGTAGCTTATGCGCCGGTGCTACGCTTTTACCGCCGTTCTACCTTTTGGGCTCCGTTACTCCCATTAGTCGCGCTATTTTACTTAGGCGCAACTATTCATTCAGCCATAGCTTATTGGCGCGGCACGGGAGGTATGTGGAAGGGCCGCGCGCAAGATACCAGGGAAGCTGAGCGAGGGTTACAATGAAGATGCTCAGAGGCCGGGCCTTGATTCCTTCGCGCGGCAGGTAGGCCGGTGAGTCGGCGGCTCGGACGTCACACTATGCTCAGCGTTCGCAGGTGGATGGGCTCGCTTATAGTGGCACTGCTGCTGCTGGCGGGCGTCGGCTTGGCGCAGAGGTTTGGCCGCAGGTACGGCATGTTCCAGGAAGAGGAGCACGCCCGGCCGGTCTTCCCCTCCGGCGCGGAGTTCCACTTCATCCGCATGGAATACACTGACCTTCCGCAGTTCCATCGTTTCTATGGATTCTCGTCCCGAAGCGCTGAAGGAGACGGCTGGTGGATGATGGATTGGCCTGATGCCGAAGACCACTTCTCGCAGGGCATTCAACGGCTGACCCGAATCGATACTGGCGATCCACGGCACCTGCGCCTGACGGACGATCACCTGTTCGACTATCCGTGGATCTATGCCACGCAGACCGGCTGGTGGAACCTGACCGACGCCGAAACCAAGCGCCTGCGTGAATATCTGCTGCGCGGTGGTTTCCTGGTGGTGGACGATTTCTGGGGGCCCGAGCAGTGGGAAATCTTCCGCGAGACCATGCAGAAGGTCATGCCCAACCAACCGATTGTGGATATCGCCGAATCCGACCCGGTGATGCACGTGCTCTATGACATCGAAGCGAAAGACCGCACATTCATTCCCGGCACCCGCCACCTGCGGCGCGGCCCCGGCGGGCAGATCGTAGTGGAACAGCCGGAGGGCCAGTATCCCGCCTGGCGCGCTATCTATGATGACCGGCATCGCATGGTGGTCGCGATCAATTTCAATACCGACGTGGGCGATGCGTGGGAATGGGCCGACGCGCCCGAGTATCCCGAGCCCATGACGGCGCTCGCTTACCGTTACGGCATCAACTATCTCATCTACGCGATGACCCACTGAGCGCGCGGCGAATTCCGCAATTCGCGTGATATCCTCTTGGGTTGGATTCACCCAAGCCACAAGGAGAGACTACGTGAGAGTCGGCGTATTCACCGCACTGCTGGCCCAAATGTCGCTCGAAGACGTCCTCGCGAAGTTGCAGAGCCTTCATATCGACACGGTTGAGCTGGGCACAGGCAACTATCCCGGCGATCCGCACTGTAAGCTCTCAATGCTCGACCGTCCCGCTGAGCTCTCGGATTTCCGGAAGAAACTGGCAGACGGCGGCTTCACCATTAGCGCCCTGAGCTGCCACGGTAATCCGCTCCATCCTGATTCCGAACGCGCGCACCGCGACCAGGAAGTGAACCGCAAGACGATTCTTCTGGCCGAGAAACTCGGCGTTCCCGTGGTGGTGGATTTCTCCGGCTGTCCGGGTGATTCTCCCTCTTCCAAATTGCCGAACTGGGTCACTTGCCCATGGCCTCCGGATTACCTGGAGATCCTCAAGTGGCAGTGGGAGGAAGTGGTGACGCCTTACTGGATCGAGCGCGCGAAATTCGCCGCCGATCACGGCGTGAAAATCGCCATCGAGATGCATCCCGGCTTCGTCGTCTACAGCCCGGAAACGCTGCTGCGGCTGCGCGCGATCGCCGGGCCGGCGATCGGCTGCAACTACGACCCGAGCCACATGTTCTGGCAAGGCATCGACCCGATTGCCGCCATCTCCGTGCTGGGCGATGCCATCTATCACGTGCATGCCAAAGATACCCAGATCTACCAGCGCAACCTGCCGATGACTGGCGTGCTCGACACCAAAAGCTACACCGACGAACGCCACCGAAGCTGGATCTTCCGCACCTGCGGCTATGGCCACGGCGCGGCGTGGTGGAAGGAATTCATCTCCACGCTGCGGATGTTCGGCTATGACTACGTGCTTTCGATTGAGCACGAAGACAGCCTGCTTTCGGCAGAAGAAGGCCTCTCAAAGGCAGCCGCGTTCCTGAATGAAATCGTAATTCGTCAGAAGCCCGGCACTGCGTGGTGGACGTAGCGTTTGGCGTACTGCCGCTGTCTCATTTCACCGATGTCCGATGGAAATAAGCAGCCAGAAGCTACTGGGTTACGACAGCCGGCAAGGAGTGTAGCACCGTATCCCTTTCCTTCCGAAGCAGCTGAGTCAACCAGTTCACTGTCTCACTGAGAGTCAGCACACGCCCGTCCGAGTGAGTCGGCGGCTTCGTAATATTCCCGATCAGAGAAAAGTACACGATCCGAACGCGTTCCTTGCAGTCCATGTTGGCGATCGAAAGCAAGCGACGCTGCGCGGACGCTTCCTGGCTTCCAGCCACAGGCGGGGGCGAATTGGGCGCCACCGGGACAAAGCTAATCGCGGCAACCGTAGCATCCCGGGAAGCAGCTAGTTCCCGTAGAATAGCGTCCCGCGACATGTTGTGCCCGGCAGCGTTCTGCAAGTCTGTCAAGCCTGAATTAAGCCCTCTCAAAAAGTCAACCCTGCGCTGCAGAAGGACCTGAATCCACTGAGGGTCACCGAAAGTCGTCCCATCCTCAAAAACCGCGGCCTTGAGTTCGAGAATCGGCGTGCCCGGACCTTCGTGCCCGGGCTCCATAAAGGTTCTTTCCGCTCCGGGCGGGATAACCTTCTCTACCGACGTCACAATCGCATCCCGAAAGACGGTACGGGCCCAATGGTGAGGGCTGTCGGATTGGGATATAGTGTAAGCGAGCGCCGTCATGGCAGAACTCGAATCGTTCTTTACCGTGAGTTGGTTGCCGTTCAGGCTAACCGTCGCAGGAACCGTTTGAGCAAACAGCCCCAGAACCCCTACTGCGCTAAGCGAAGCAAGCCTCTGTACAAGAATTCGCACGATGCCTCCTCTCAGATCTCAGTGTCAACCGAGTCATAAAACGTTCCGTAATCTGAATCATCATTGATTTGTTCATCCTGGCCTTCGGAGTCGCAGTCGCCTGACCCTTGGCTGCACGCAGACAGGGTCTGCTCCGGCCCGGTGAAATGAAATTGAATCGACCACGTACAAATAGGATCACCCTCCATGGGGATGAAACTGAATGTCCATAAGAGTGCACTTAGTAAGTCGCCGTCGTGCATGACACACTGGCAATCTTCGTACGCTTCCTTGGATTTGCCATCCGTCACATATTGGTTGTCGTAGTGGTCCCGTCCGCCGTCAAAATCAACGTGCAGCGCCCAGAGAATGCTCCCATTAGAAAATGTCTGAACAGCGTTCGCTGTGCCTCTAGCCGGACATAGAAAACACGTGACCCGCCACTAACCCGCATAACGTTCGGACCAACTTAGTGAGGTAGTTCATGGGCAGGGACAATATCGCAATTCAACACGGACTTCAAGTTAATTTTTAACTTCTGTCTCGATACGCAGTCGCAGTATAGGATGCAATTACAGCCAATGCAGTATAGATTCTATAGATCCTCAGAGTCAGGCTGATGCTACCTCCGTCTTAGTGACGCATCGGAGGCCACATCCGTGGCGCGAAAAATCGCAGCCATGACCAATTGGCGCTCACAGGCGGTTAGGGACATGGTCGAGCCCACAGGAGTGCTCCATTCCCGGAGCTTATGGATGGATGGCTCAGCACGACCGCTCGAATTCCGCGGGGGCAGGACACGAATGCACGGTGCCTATTGGGCCAGGCTTCCTAATCCCTTAAGGTAATTTCCGTAGACTCTTCCTGTACGATTTTCCGAACAACACGCTGGGAGGTGACCCCATGCGCCTTTACTTCTCAGAGTTAAACGGTGGGCACGGCACATACCTACCGAACTGCGGGTACCAGTTCGGGCCGCCACGAGCGGAACCATTCCTGCAATTCGCGAGCTTGCGCGGCGCGCCGGGGGGAAACAGGCAGGGCAAAATTGGCGGCGCAAATGCCGCGAGTCTCGGCGATCCACTTCAGGCCCCAGGGAACGGGAAATGGCGCGATTGCCGCGATGAATTCATCGAGCGCTGTGACTGCTGCCCGGAACTCGGGCGAATCGGTGCGTTTCGAGTGCTCAAAAACCGAAAGCAGAAGTTCCGGCATCACGGAAGCAATACCGGACACTGCGCCATCACATAGGCCCTCCCGCAGGGCCTCACCGATCACGCGGTCGCTGCCCACCACGCGGCACGCCGTCAAACCGGACGCGCTGAGCATGCGCAGGATTTCCAGGTTGCCGCTACTGTCTTTGATGCCGACGATGTTGGGACAGTCCGCGATGAGCGTGCGAACCGTAGCGGGCGCGAGCCCCGAAGTGAAGTTGGGGAGATTGTAGAGAAGAATCGGGACAGGCAGGCGGCGCGCGGCCTCGCGGCAAAAAGCTTCGAGATCGTCCTGCGCATATGGGAAGAAATAGGGCATTGGCAGCAGGATGCCGCTGGCGCCGAGATCGAGAGCGGCTTTGGCATTCTCGAGGCATCCGCGCAAACTGGCGGAGCCGACTCCACAGAGGAACCGCGCGCGCACACCAATAATCTGCGCCGCAGCGGCGACGATCTCGTGCAATTCCTTGGGCGTGGTCAGAACGTATTCGCCGGTAGCTCCGTTGAGCACAAACCTGGTGATGCCGCGCTCGAGCAGAAACTCCAGACTATTGCGCAGCGCCGCGGAATCGAATACGCCGTTAGTATCCCGCGGGGTATTCACGGCGGCGAAAAGTCCTTGGATCAGAGCTGGCGACATCATGATGGCGGTCCTCCATGCGCCGGCCGATTACGCAAGCCGAATCGTGCCCCGTTTGGAGGTCATTCCCAATTGTACTGAAGTGTGGGCAGGCTGTCGACAAGAAGGCGGGCAGCGAAAAGTTAACGTAGTCGTCACGAAACAAAACACGGCCTCGGCCACTCCTGCATTCTCAAGACGCTTCCTGCTTCCGCCAGGCAATCGGCGCAACGCGTCCGACAAGGAAAAGATACGAGCACGCGCCAACAACCGCCAGCAGCGCCGGCGAGACGAAGGCCCAGAAAAAACTGCCGGTGCGGCTCACGATGAACCCCGTCACAATCGGCGCGACAATGCCGGAGAGGCTGCCGAGCGTATTTTGAATGCCGGTCCATGTGCCCGCGGCCGAAGTTCCCGCCAGCGTTTGCGTAATGGCCCAATGGTTGGAAGCGAAGATTCCAAACGCCACATAGCCCAGGCAGAGCAGCGCAATCGAGAGCGAAAGATCGGAGACCAGCGCGGCCGGCACCATCACTGTGGAGAGCAGCAGGCCTGTAGCCACGAACGTCTTCCGCACGCGTGTGGGAGTCGCGCCGCTTCGTATCCAAGCATCGGAAATCCAGCCGCTGACCACCGCGGCCCCGGCGGCAGCCCAATAAGGAACCGAGCCGAGGACCCCCATCATCTCCATCGAAAGATGGCGCTCCTGCACCAGGTATGAGGGCAGCCATGTCAGCAGGAAATAGTACGCATACGTGTAGCAGGCGTTGCCGATGAATGTGCCCCAGGCGTCACGGCGAGCGATGATCTGCCCCATGCTGACCCCATTTCGGCGCGCAACCGGCGAGGACGAGCGCGGCTGGCGAGGAGCCCACAATATCCAGGGTATGAGCCAAATCAGACTGAATCCGCCCAACGCCCAGAACAGAACGCGCCATCCGTAGTGCGCAACAATCACAGCGCCTATCAGCGTGCCGATCGCGGGACCGAGCTTGGTGCCGGCCTCGATCAAAGAGTTGGGTACCCCGCGGGACTCAACAGGAAAGCCCGCCGCGATGACTTTGGAATAACACGGAAAGGCAACTGATTCAGCCGCGCCCAAGACCAGGCGGAATGCGAATAGCGAGGCCACGCCAATGGCAAAACCGGAGCCAAGCGTTGCCGCCGACCAGACGGCAAAGCCGAGACCGAATACCCAGGTCACCGGGAAACGGTCGGTCAGCCAGCCCGCGAATGACTGGAAACCGGCATAGGTCCAGAAGAAGGCGGAGAGCAGCACGCCCATCTGCACGGGATCAAGCTTGAGTTGAGCGGCCAGCGCCGGCGCGGCCACCGAAAGGCTTCCCCGGTCAATATAGTTGATCGCCGCGGCGAAGAAGAGGAGCGCAATGATGGTCCGGCCGCCCGCGGGAGATTCGGATTTGCCGGCTACCGCGCGCACGGGTTTCATGCCGCGCGGCCATCCCTCAGCCAGCGCGATTGCTTCGAACGGAGCATAAGCAAGCCAGCAGTATAGCAGAGGGACTTACGCGCACTGTCGACACCTTGCCTACAGTATGGTGAGGAATCAGAAAGGCGCGGAGCCGCGGAGGAGAAGCCGCGACGCCGCGCCCGGGGAGCCTTTACCAGAGAAGCTTCAGCGAGAGCTGCAGGCTGCGTGGAATGTTGGCCTGGCTCGTAATGCGCCCAAAGCTGGAACTGGTCGGTGAGACGTTCGGAGCAGCGAACGTCGGGTGGTTGAGCGAGTTAAAGGCCTCGCAGCGCAATTGCAGGTTAACCTTTTCGGTGATGGGATTGTTCTTGACCACCGAAAGATCAAGACTATTGGTGCCGTCCTGCCGCAGGTTCGAGAACATCGAAGAGAAAGTGCGGATATTGTCCGCCAACTGATCCTTCGAGTTGGTATCAAAGCGCGTGACATCGAATGCGCCATTGACACCGCGCGGATTGAGGTTGAGCGGTCCGCCGAGATAGATCACGTTGCCCCACGAAATCGGCGCGCCGGGTTGGGCGACATAAACACCGTTCACATTCCAACCACCGATGAGGCGATTGACAATCGCGGAGCTGGAAGAAATCGCTTTGCCATGGCCGAACGGCAGATCCCAGCTACCGGTCAGCACAATTCGCTGAGGACGGTCTTCAGGGCTGATTCGCTTTTCCAGGAACGGGTCGGAATCATTGAGGCGGCTGATCCGCTCAATGCTCTTGGACCACAGATAGTTGGCCATGAACTGCACGCCGTGGCCGAACTGCCGCTCGAAGCGCGCCTCCAGCATTTCGAAATACGAACTGCCGGCCGGAAGACCTGAAATCGACACGCCGGTGAACTGCGGATACGGCAAGAGCAGTTGGGAAAGCGCAACCGTGCTGCCGTTGAGTGTGGTGCCCGGAAGCAAGCCGGCAAACGGATTCGCAACATTGCCGGTCAGCAGATTGACCACGTCATTGTCACGAGTGGGTAGCGTGGAAAGGTACTGGCGCGGAATGTAGTTCAGATTCTGGCTGGTGCCGAGGTGAACGGCGTGATCACCGAAGTAGCCTACCTCGAACATCATCTTGCTGGAGAGCTGGTGCTGAATATCGAAATCCCAGCGCAGCGTATAGGGAGCCAACTGGTTGGCGGCGCTGAAGCTCACGCTCTGCCCCAGGTTGGTAGCAATGCCGAGCGATGAACCCGTGGGCTGCAGCAAGCTGGGGAAAGGATTGCTGAGCGTGACGTTCGGAGTCAGGTAGCCATCGAGCGTCGCGACGATCGGCGTCGATGCGCTGAAACCAGTTTGATTGACACTGGATACGCCGACGCTGTCGAAGAAGACTCCCAAGCCGCCGCGGAACACCGTCCTGCCGCCGAGCGCGGCCGGCGACCACGCGAAACCGAAGCGGGGACTGAAGTTGTGCGCGCCCGTATCGTAGAGGCCGCGGTCATTGGGGCTGGCGAAGGTCAATCCACCAATGGCGTCAAACTGGCCGACCGGCACTTGCGGAATCGGATTCTTGGCATAGGCCGCTTGAGCGGCCGCGTTGATCGGGCTGGCTGTGGAGAAATCGAAGCCGTTGACCGAGCGATTGTAGCGCTCCTGGGTCGGCATGTCGCGTTCGTAGCGGAGCCCGATATTCAGAGTCAGCGTGGATGTAGGCCTGAAATCGTCCTGCACGAAGAAAGCATAGTAGCCGGCCTGCGAAGTCTGAAAGGCGTTGAGATCGAAACTGCCGCTGGTCGGCAGACCCAGCAGCATACTGGCGAGCTGATAGCCGACAGACGGCGCCGTTGAATTCTCGGCTTGGCCCGTCCAGTTGGTGCCGAACGTATAACTGCCGCTCGAGTTGCCAAAGCTGATGGCACTCTGGCGATAGAGCCGGAGGTCTGCTCCAAACTTGAGCGTGTGTTTTCCGGTGACGCGCGAAGCAGTGGTGAAAATCTGAAAGCTGTCAAACGGTTTGTTGTCCCATTTGTTGTAGCCAAAGCTGGGATACGGCGAAGCGGAGAGCGTCGGGAAGCCAACGCGCGGGGACGCTGCTACTAGAGCGGCCGGGAAGCCCAACTGCGAAAAGTCGAAGTTGTCGCCGCCGGCGCCGCGCCATTCCACGTTGCGGGTGTAGTTGAAGCGGGTATCGAGCACCATGCGGGGGCTGATGGTATAGACATCGTCCACCATCGATCCCCAATTGGGCTGAATCAGAATGGAGCCTGTGGCCACATTGTTGAACACGTTGTTTGCCGTGTGATAGCGGTCGTTGTGGCGGAAGTTGTAAAAGATCTTGTGACGGTCGCTGATATTGAAATCGAGGCGGCCGAGTTCACTATCGAACGCGTCCGTGTTCAGGCCCGGCGAAAAGTAATTGTTGCCGCCATCGGGCAGGGTGGAGGTGACGTTCGGCTCGCCATAATAGGAGGCGAGTTTCTGGCCAACAGGATTGATCCGGTTCGTAGGGATAATGTTGTTGGGGAACGGCTGCCGCAAAACATGCGAACCATTGAGCACCGCGGTACCGGGATCATAGATCTTGTAGGTCGACCCGAGGTTCAGCAATTGAGAAAAGTCGCCATTCTTTTGTGCGTCTGTAGGCACGGTAACGAATGAGCCGCCAGGGGTGTCGTTCTTGATGCCTTCATAAGCAAAGAAGAACAGCACCTTGTTGCGCCCGTCGAATACTTTGGGGATCAAAACGGGACCGCCCAATGTGGCGCCGTACTGATTGAACCGTGTAACCGATTTCTTCTGACCCGCCAGATTGGTGAAGTACGGCGTGGCGTTCAGAGCGGAAACCTGCATGTAGTCATAAGCGCTGCCGTGAAACGAGTTCGTGCCGGCTTTGGTCAACGTGTTGACCGTGCCGCCGCCGACGTGGCCATACGCCGCGTCGGATTGAAACGCGTCCACTTTGATTTCGCTCACCGCATCGAGCGGCGGACTGTAAGCCAGACGGCCCGCGGCGTTGCCATCCGGAGCGCCATCCATGAGGATCTCGTTGTTTGCAGACGCGCCGCCGCCTACGGAAAAGCTCGACGGCCCGCTGTCGTCAAACGGGTGGTTGAATTGGGGGTTACCGGTAGGAATCACACCGAAGGCGAGCTGCGCCAGAATCAGCGGAGTGCGCCCATTGGCCGGCATATCCTCGAGTTGCTTGGAACCGAGCACCTGGCCGGTGGAAGCAGTCGCAGTTTCGATCAGCGGCGTATCGGCCGCGACAGTAACCGTCTCCACCTGCGCGCCAATTTCCAGGCGAATATCCAGACTGGCGCGTTCGGTCGTGCTGATCACCAGTCCTTCGCGAACGTAGCGCTTGAAACCGGGAGCACTCACCGTGACACGGTAAGTGCCGGGCGCGAGAAACGGAATCGTATACTGCCCGCTAGCACTCGAAACCGTATCGTAGTTGGCTCCGGTTGAAACCTCGGTGGCGGTCACTTTGACGTTCGGAATAACAGCGTCCTGGGCGTCTATGACGCGACCAGTCAGAGTACCGCGGAACTCCTGCGCGGATGCGAAGGAGGCGAGCGCCATCAGTAGAAGCGTGGCTAGAGCGGAACGACGCATGATTTTCATAGGCTACCCCTCAATTGGTCTATGCGGCAGGATACGATTAATCTGCGGCAATTGTCAATGATTATTGTCATTTTGTGCAGCGACCGAAGTTAACTTTCAGTTGATGAAAATTTCATCGAGCTTCAGACGAATACTTTTCCCTGAGAATGCGACATGCCGAAATGCAGGAAGGCCCATGTACAGAAGGCCTTGCGTTTCGGCCGAGCTCTCGAAAACCGGGCTAGCGGCTATCTGGTGACTGTTGCCCGAGGATGGACAGGAGCGCTGATTGCCGATGGATTGGCTTTTCGAAAAGCCCCTTTCCTGGCTAACTGAATTCCAATCAGACTACTTGCCCGGCGCCGGGAAATGCTTGGACGGCTGGTCCAGCACGAGCACCCAATCATTGCCGGGTTCGGGCGTACCAGGCGGAGTAAACGTGTGCTCCCCACTGTTGGCGACCATGCCCAGATCTTTCGACGAACCGTCGCTTGGGCTATACCACCAGCCGTGGAGTTGCGCGCCGGAAAGCACTCCCATATGGACATGAAACGGCTTGCCGGTATAGGTGTAGGCGAAGATGTAGCCATCGCCGCGCGTGGCGATCACGTAGTCGTAGCGCGTGCCGTTGGGCGGTGCGATCACGTCTTCATCGGGGACGCGGCTGAAGTACGGCCGGGAGAGCATGAGCTTTTTGAGAAACTGCATTTGCCCGGAGCCCGGGTCATGGATCGCTTCAAACCAGTAATTCCTTACGAAAAATGCGCCGCGGCCATCGCCCGGGCGGTGAAACTGCATGATGGCATTGTCGCCATACGTGTGGCCGCAGGAGCCCCCGAATACCGACCAATAGCCGTAACGGCGCACGTCCTGCGCCTGCCAGTAGGGCTGTTTCCCGTCGTGTAGTCCTTGCGGAATGTTTTCGTAAGAAGGCTCTCCATCAAGGACGGGCTTGGTGGGTTTCAGCGCCCAATCGGCGAGGGCGTAGCGCCAGTTGTCTTCGCCATAGCGATGGACCGAATCCGTGTCCTGGTCATAGCGCCGATGGCCGGATTGGAACATGTTGAAGTCGAGCCAGGAAGCGTTCTGGAACCACATCGAGGATTGAGTTCGGCCGATCGGGTGATAGGTGATCAGGTGATGATGGTCCTGGGCTTTGAGGGTGCTGCCGAGAAGATTCCAGACTTCTTCATGGTTATCACCTTGAATGTCGCCGCCGACAATCCAAAAGATATTCGGCTTAGGACCGTAGCGCTTGGCCAGAAATGTTCCGTAAGCCGCGGCGTTGCCAAGATTGAGCGCGCCGCTTTTGACCTGCGAACCCCAAGCCGGCACCAGTGCGACGAAGATACCGCGCTTGGCGGCCTGATCGACAACCCAATCGACATGATCCCAATAATCGTATTCGCCGGGCTTGGACAGATCATTGCCGGGCGTCACGTTGGGCTTGCCGGGGTCGCCATTGTTCAACGCCAGCACGCCATACACGGATTTCATGTTCGGGCTGTTGATGACCATCACCTGGATGACGTTGAAGCCCTTGCTCGCGCGATCGTCGAGATAAGTCTCGGTTTGTGCCCGGTCGAGTTTGGTGAACAGAAGCCAAGCCGTGTCGCCGAGCCAGAAGAAAGGTGTACCGTCCTGGTATTGGAGGAAGTGGCGGTTGGGCGAGACGACGATGTCGCCGTGAGGAGCTGCCGTCAGGGCCGGCAAAGCCGTCAACAAGGCGGCAAATGCAATCTTCAATGACTGTCGCATAGTGAAAACCTAGAGCCGCGGCACGAACCGCGAACGGCCGGGCGGCGCATTGCACATGATAGAACACTCCGCGGCTGATGGTATATTCTGGAGCCGTGAACCGGCGGCATTTTCTGCAAGGCGCGGCATCGCTCGCCGCGGCGCCTCAACTGGCGCGGGCACAAAGCGGAACGAGTCCGCGGGAGCGATTAGTCGCGATCGCCGAATCGCTGAAACCCAAGCTGCGCGAAACCGTTCGCACGCCTATGTGGATTGTGGAGCCGGTCGCGGATGCGTCCCGATTTCTGCGCTTCCGCATGGAACAGGCCGGGCCGGCGGCACAGATCCGCGAGCGCCGCCTTCGCCATGGCGATAGCTTCATTCTGGATTTCGGCGGTCACATGACGGGGCGGCTGGCGTTCTCGCTGGCAGGTGAAGGCTCAGCGGTGGATTCTCCGGTGCGGCTGCGGTTGACCTTCGGTGAAGTCCCGGCCGATGTCGCCACACCCCTCGAAAGCTATAGCGGCACGCTCAGCCGGGCCTGGCTGCCGGATGAAATCCTCAATGTAGACTTTCTCCCGCAGCGCGTACGCGTCGAGCGCCGGCACGCGTTTCGCTATGTCAAGGTTGATGTAATTGACACTTCGCCGAATTTCGCGGCGCGGTTCTCGGAGATCGAAGCGACGGCCGTCAGTTCCGCGGGAGACGCGCCGCCTCCCCTGAATCCGGCCGCCCCGGAGTTGCTCCGGCGCATTGATGAAGTGAGTCTCCGCACCCTGCACGACTGCATGCAGACCGTGTTTGAAGACGGCCCGCGGCGCGACCGGCGTTTATGGATCGGCGACCTTCGCCTGCAGGCGCTGACCAACTACGCCACTTTTCGCAACTACGATTTGGTGAAGCGGTGCCTGTACCTGTTCGCCGGGCTACCGCGCGAGGATGGCCTGGTGGCTGCGTGCGTTTATGACGAGCCCAAGCCGCTGTGCGGGCGCCAGTACATCATGGATTACGCCGCGCTCTACGGGGCCGCGGTGGTCGATTACGTGAATGCCACCAGTGACCGCGCGGCGGCACGCGACCTCTGGCCTGTCGTTCGGCGTCAGATGGAAATCCTGGGGCAATTCGTCAATGGCGATGGACTTTTCGCCGACCCGGGTGGCTGGTGGATCTTCATCGATTGGCGCGACGAATTGGAACACACCGCTCCCATGCACGGCGTGCTGCTCTTCGGATATCAGCAGGCGCTGGCGCTGGCGAAACTGGCCGGCGCCGAAAAAGAGGCATCGGGATACGCGGAGCGGATCGCGCTGATGACACGGGCGGCGCGGCGCGCATTCTACGATTCGGCGCAGAAGCTTTTCGTCAGCGGGCCGAAGCGGCAGGTCTCATGGGCCACACAGGCGTGGATGGTGCATTCCGGAGTGGCGACTCCCGAAGAAGGCGCCGCCGCGCTCCGCGCCGTTGCCGGAAAACCCGATGCCGTGCGGCCCGGAACACCTTACCTTTATCACTATGTCGCTGATGCCATGCTTGCGTGTAGGATGAAACGGGAAGCGCTAGACCTGATCCGGTCCTACTGGGGCGGCATGGTTTTGGCGGGCGCCGACACCTTCTGGGAGGTGTATGATCCGTCTAACTCGCTGTTGTCTCCGTATAACAGTGTGTTAGTGAACAGCTACTGCCATGCCTGGAGTTGCACTCCCGCTTACTTTCTACGGGCACGCAGCCTACTCTGAAAACCGGATACGAAAAAGCCGCCTTTCCCGGCCGCGAATGGCCGTTCCTATATTTTGAAGGCGCAACCTGCGACGCGCCGGGGATAGTGCTGCTCATTTGCGGCTGCCGGATTGTTGTGTGCCTCGGAACCTTCGCGCACGTAGCAATGTTGATCCATAATTCAAAGGAATTTCGTCCGGCATCAGGAAAACATCAGGCCAAGCCCGGCAATGATTGCCGGCATTCCGAAAGAAAATCGCGGCGCAGGCGCGCGGAAGCTGGACCTTAATTTGCAAGTATCGGCCGGCGCACAAGTCTCAATGTTCCTGAGTGTATTTGTATTCAGGCGCGTAAGAGAGAGTCATCGGGATTGAATTGCAGTCATACAGCAGGCAAAATTACTTGCAATTCCGGATGCTGTCCGCTAAAGTAATTTCGAGCAATAATCATATCCGCGCCTGATCACAGGCCCGCTGCCGGAACTTCTACACCCGGGCGCACCGAAATAGTCAATTCACTTCTGCAAGGGAGCCAGTCTACAACTATGTCTAAATGGCACACGCTGTTGACCGCTTTAGTCTTTGTTCTTTCCATCCATCCGTCTCGAGCCTTCGCCGATAACGTACTACATCCTTCGACACCAACTCTTGACCGTCCAACGTTAATGGCCCTCGGGGTGCAGCTTCTCGTGACCGGAGACGACAACTACAACGCTACTGTGACGGTCCGATACCGTCAGTCAGGTACTACTGCGTGGCATGATGCGCAGCCGCTTTATCGCGTCCACACAGATACCGTTTATGACTATACGGTGGCGCCCCAATTCTCCGGCAGTATCTTCGATCTTCGCCCCAATACCAGTTACGACATTCAATTACACGCGGTCGATCCGGATGGCCCCGTGGACCAGACCTTCACGCTCACCGGCGCAACGCGCCCGGTGCCGGCGGATCCTGTGACGCCGCGTGCCGTATCGGTAAGCAGTGCCGCGGAGCTTCACACCGCCCTGCAGAGCGCCGCGGCGGGAGACATTATTACACTCTCCGCCGGAACTTACTCTGGAAATTTTTCCATTTCTAAGTCGGGAACCGCTGCCAACCCGATCGTGATTCGCGGCGCATCCCAGAACGGCGTTGTTTTGGACGGCGGTAACTGCACCGGCTGCAACATCATCGAAGTCTACGCAAGCTACGTCCATATCGAGAATATGACTCTGCGTAATGCCGAGCGCGCAATTCGCTTCCAAACGAGCGGATCTATCGGCGACGTAGTGCGCCGCGTCCATATCCAGGACACCACAATGGGAATCTCCGGCCGCAGCAATCAATTGGATTTCTACATCGGCGACAACATTCTGGAGGGCCGCCTCACCTGGCCTCTGGTCTATACCAGCGACGGCGGCCTGCACTCCGATGATGACGGAATTCAGGTGACCGGCTCCGGCATGGTGGTTGCGCACAACCGCATTTCCGGCTACGGCGATGCGATGAAGAACGCACAGACGGGAGCGCGCGCGGTCGATTTCTACGACAACGACGTGCTGTGGACGTATGACAACGGCCTCGAGTTGGATACCAGCGAAGGCAACGTGAGGGCGATTCGCAATCGCTTCACGAACTGCAGCACTCCGCTGAGCGTACAGCCTCTCTATGCCGGCCCCGCCTACATCATGCGCAATGTGATCTACAACGTGGTGGACGAACAGATCAAGTTTCACGCGCTGAACATTAGCTCTCCGCCGCCTGAGCCGAATGGGGTGTTGGTTTATCAGAACACGTTCGTCTCGTCTCGAACCGAGTTGCAGGTTCAAACTCCGTTCGCGAGCCACCACTTCGTGCTGGAGAATAATTTGTTCATCGGTCCCACGCCGCTGCCAGGTTATGCGGTCAATTGGGATGCTCCGATCGATGACGGCAAGTTCGATTACAACGGTTATTATCCGAACGGCACATTTCTGTTCCGCTGGTCCACCGGATATGGCACTTATCCGAACTTCGCCGCACTTCAGGCGGCCGGAGCCGAGACTCACGGCATGATGCTCTCCGCGAGCACGTTTGCGAACGGGTTGGCCGCGCCCACGGATTATACGAAGCTCGTCTCGCCGCCTGACCTGGCACTCTCCTCCACGACGCCCGCGCTCAACCGCGGCCTCGTTCTGGCAAATATCAACGATGGATTCCAGGGCTCAGGCCCAGACCTGGGTGCTCTCGAAGCGGGCTGCCCGGTTCCTATCTACGGACCGCGTCCGGCGGGCGTGGACGAGACCAACGAGCCCGTGGGCTGCGTCGCCAGTGGCGGCGCCACTCCACCACCAACAGCCACCGGCGCCGCGGCCTTCGTGCGGACCGATTCGACAACCAAGGGCAACTGGAAATCGGCCTATGGCGCAGATGGGGCGAATGTCATTGGCGACACTGCTGCGTACCCGTCGTATGTCAACGTGGTTCCGGCGGCAAACTCCACTTGGGTGTGGGACGATTCCACCACCGACGTGCGCGCGCTGTTGAAGCAGTCCTCGTCCACCGATCGCATTGCCGGCTGCTGGTACTCGCCCGGTGCGTTCACGATCGATCTGAATTTCATCGACAGCCAGACGCATCAAGTGGCGTTCTATGCGGTGGATTTCGACAGCGACGGACGCGCGCAGAAGTTTGATGTTCTGGATGCGAATGGTACCCTGCTCGATACCCGAACGGTTTCCGGTTTCTCCGGCGGCCAGTATCTGGTGTGGAACCTGAGCGGCCATGTCATCGTGCGCGTGACAAACGCGGATCCTTCATCGAACGCAGTGGTAAGCGGCGTATTCTTCGGCGCCGGCGGTAGTGGCGCTTCCAGCGGATCTTCCGCGTTCCTGAAGACTGACACGACTACGAAGGGTTCCTGGAAATCCGTCTACGGGGCGGATGGCGCGAACGTCATAGGCGATAGCGCCGCGTATCCTTCTTACGTTACGGTCACTCCCGCGGCAAATGCCACCTGGGTGTGGGCCGCCTCCACCACCGATACGCGCGCTCTGTTGAAACGCGCGTCTTCCATCGATCGCATTGCCGGTTGCTGGTACTCCGGCTCCTCATTCAGCATCGACCTGAAATTCACCGACAGCAAGACGCATCAGGTAGCGCTCTACGCCGTCGACTTCGATAACTTTAACGGACGCACAGAGAAGTTTGACATTCTGGATGCGAATGGCGCCGTGCTCGATACCCGCAGCGTGTCGGGATTTGTGGGCGGCGAGTACCTGGTGTGGAACCTCGGCGGCCACGTAACGGTTCGCGTGACCAACACCAATCCCAATTCGAATGCAGTAGTCGGCGGTGTCTTCTTCGGGGGGGCCGCCGCGGTCAGCCCGGCCGTCTTCGTCGCGACGGATGCCACGACGAAAGGCACGTGGAAATCGGTCTACGGCAAAGATGGCGCCAACGTGATCGGCGACAGCGCGAGCTATCCCGCCTATGTCAGCGTCACGCCGGCGGGCAGCCTCAGCTACGTGTGGGCCGGGACCAGTAGCGACGTTCGCGCTCTGCAGAAGCTTTCCGGCTCGAGCAGCCGCATCGCCGCATGCTGGTACTCGGGCTCGGTATTCACGATCAATCTCAATTTCACTGACGGCCAAGCTCACCAGCTCGCGTTGTATTTTGTCGATTTCGATAATTATAACGGCCGCACGCAGAAAGTCGAGATTCTCGACACGGGCGGCCATGTGCTCGATACGCGAACCCTTTCCGCCTTCACGGGCGGCCAGTATCTGGTGTGGAACTTGAGCGGCTACGTAACCGTGCGCGTAACCAACACGAATCCCAGCTCGAATGCGGTGGTCAGTGGCTTGTTCTTCTCACCCACCACTTAGAAGATAATGCAGCCACGGAACGTTGCGAGGCAGCCGCGCAGGCTGCCTTATTTTTGGTGGCCGACAATCACCTCTTTATCGGCTTCAATGTTCACTGTTTCGGTGATGGCACTGCCACCGCCGGCCGGCTCGACGCGAACTTCATACTTGCCGGGATTCAGCAGCAGGGCCTGGGCGAAATTGCTGAACTCGTCAGCGTGGCCGTAGTAATGATTATTCACGTAGACGGCGGCATACTTATCCGCGCCCACAATGCGCAGCCGGCCGAAAGGTGGCTTAGCGAGCGGCAAAGCCTTCAGTGTTTGATCCAGAACAGTCGTCTTACCGGCCCTTACCTGTACCTTGGAACTCCATTCGTCATAGCGCGGGTCCACCAGCTTGACCTCGTGTTCGCCTGGAGAGACGGCGTACTTACGGGCCATGCGAAAGTTAGCCGCCGGCCCGACATATTTGCCATCGATGAAGACGCCGGCACGGCCAGGGCGGACTTTCGCTTTGATGTACCCGTCAGTCCCCTGTGCCAGCAGCGTTGGAACAGACAGCAGTGCAACAACAATTAGAACTTTAAGAGAGTTTCGGCGATTTCGATTCATACGGCTCCTTCGTGCAGGTGGTCGCAAAGCAAGATGAGAACAACGCGTGATTGCCGGGCGGAATACAGCGGGTAGTCTCCTTTCCGAAATCAGTGGCGCATCGTGTGCTTCTCCGCAGCCTCCACTACGGCGGAATTGTATCTCTGGCGAATCAGGTGAGTCAACAGAAGGGCGCGACCGTCATCGAACCGTAAGACGGCGGTAATTGGCCGGCAAGTGCTCCATCGGCCCCGCCGCGGGGCAGATCTTCAGACAGCGGAGCCGCTTAAAGCAGGTCCGCAGCAAAGAAAGGGGTGTCCCACTCACACCGTCGCTCACCGGAATTCATCATGCCAGTAGAGAGCCCAAATGGATTGTCTATTTGGTTCTGCGGCGTGTCGGTATCCGAACCTGTAGCGCACTCATTCCACATTCGTGACTTTACCCCGCTCCAATTCCGCAGCATAATGCAACTATGTTCCGCGCCGTCGGCGTTCGAACAGGGGCGCGCTGGAGTAGCGTCGCCCGTGACGGAAGTACGGTGAATTCCCGGCTTCCGGGAGAGTTTCCAGCAGGCGGGCCATTCGGGCCCGCGGGAGGATTCTAATGCCCCTTGGTAGAAGAGCAGCCGCAGAGTTCATCGGTACATTCTGGCTCGTGTTTGGAGGTTGCGGGAGCGCTGTTTTAGCCGCCGCCTTCCCCGGTCTCGGCATCGGCTTTTTGGGCGTGGCGTTTGCATTCGGTTTGACGCAACTCACGATGTGTTACATGATCGGCCACATTTCGGGAGCCCACATCAATCCGGCCGTGTCGATCGGTCTGGCAACCAGCAAACGGTTCCCGGCTTCGGAGCTGCCTGCGTACATCGTGGCCCAAGTGATCGGAGGCATCTGCGCCGCCGCCGTGCTTTATGTGATCGCCTGTGGAAGGGCCGGCTTCGATCTCTCCACCGGATTCGCCTCCAACGGATACGGCATGCATTCCCCGGGAGGCTACAGTCTGACGGCAGGATTGGTCGCCGAACTGGTGCTCACGTTCATGTTCATGATGATCATCCTGGGCGCGACCGACCGGCGCGCGCCGGCCGGTTTCGCCCCAATTGCGATCGGACTCGGGCTGACGCTGGTTCACCTGATCGGCATTCCGGTAACGAACCTTTCAGTTAATCCGGCACGCAGCACGGGCCCGGCGGTGTTTGTCGGCGGTTGGGCACTGGGGCAGCTCTGGTTATTCTGGGTAGCGCCGATCATCGGCGCGCTGGTGGCAGGTGTGGTGTACCCAACGATTTGGGGAGAGAAGTCGAGACAGACAGAAGCGGCCAGGTCCGCGACCACCTAACGATAGGCCGGCTCGAAGTGCAGCACTCTCTTTCGGGAAGCAGGCGCATTGCCGAAACGCGCCGGCTCGAATCTCCACATCCGGGCAGCTTCGAGCGCGGCGGCAGCGAATGACGAGTCCGCCGTGCCGTGGGAGATGAGCGCCGCGTTCAACACGGTCCCGTCTTCATCGATATTGACCTCAATATCAACAGCCGCAGATGGGACCGCCGCCTGTGGAAGCACTGGGGCCTCGGGGATTTGAGGCTGCGCGCCGGGTATGGCGTCCGGAGCGTGCACCAGAACGGTTGCCTCTGCCGGGGCGGGAGGCGTAGCGCGTGTGGGTGCCGGTCTCGTTCGGGGCGAAACGGGAGTCATCTCGGCGGTAATCACCGGCACTCGAGCGGCAGCCGGCTCAGATGCCTCAGGTTGCGCGGGCGGAGCGCCCACCGCCAGTGAATCGGTCGCCGACGATCCGGATAACGACAGCCGGAACTCCACTCGAGTCGTGGCGGGCGAATACAGAACGCTGCCGCCGCGCAGCATACTTGCTGTTAGTGGAATCACCTGTCGCCGCTCTCCGTCCTCAATTGCCAGCGCCCCCGACGCAGCACGGCGCACCGCGGCGGAATTGCGATTCCAGGTGAGCATCCAATCTCCGTGCCGAGGTTCTGCGCGGAGGCCCAGCGGAAGCGTCGCCGCCGATACGTGAGTTTCCGGCACGGCAATCAGCGGCGAGGACTCTTCCGGAAACAGACGAGCGCGGACCAGCGCCAGCGTGAGCAAAAGCGCGGCAGCGATCAGAGCGCACGCCGTGCCTTTCGAAAACAACATCCGCCGGCGCCCGGAACTCGCATCCGCCGGTGACGTCTCCGCCGTCAGTCGCTTCTTCTCTTCGCTCTTGTGCTTTGCTGCCAGCGCCAGCAGCTCCGCATCGAGAGGAAACTCGAGCAGCGCGGAATTCACGACACCCGTGTCATCACGGAAGAAAAAGCAAGCCGAAGCCGGTCCGGAAGCCGCCGGGTGAATGAGCAGACAGACGCAGTGCGGCGCGGCGAAGCGAGTCTCCGCGAGGGCCAGGTCCTCCGGGCTAAGCCGCAATTCTTCGCCTTCTTTCTGTATCCGGTAAAAACCGACCGGTGCGAGGTTTCCCTGCATTTCTCCAAAATCGGCCAGCGCCTGGCTGAAGCCGGATGTACCGGTCAGCGGTTGGAAGTCGAGAATTTCAGTGGCCGTGGGAGAGGCATGGCCCAATAACAGGCCTCGCGGATCCAGCCGGTCCGCCGCGGACGGAAGCTCGCGTTCCAGCCGCGCGGCGGTTTGCAGATTGAGATGGACGTTGATAGGCGAGCCCGGAAAAGACCAGACATAGTGCTCCGGCCGGACCTGTTGAGAATCGCTGTCGAACAGTATCATGGCCATGCCTCTTTCGGTATAGGAAGCAACCCCATAGCCAGCGTTAACCAAACCCTTAGATTTTGTGTAAATTACTCAGTGAAAACAGTTTGGCTGCCGTTACAGGAAGCGGACAAAAGCGGTACTGTCCACTTAGTGGGCAACGACGCTATGCGTGAAGTGTCAAGATAATCGACATGCTTCTGCAAATCATTTGCAGATGGGTGCACTCGCTTCTCGTTTTGCTAATGGGATCGAAGCTGGTCAAGCGCAGTCTCGAGCAATGCCGCTAATTTTGCCGGAGTCTCATCCGGCACGAAGTAAGAGCCCGGCTTGTTTCTCCCGCTTAAGCTGAGGCCCATGCCTTCCGCCGTGCCGCACGCGCTGATGTTCAGCTCGTGATATTTATTCCACGGCCAGTTGTACAGAGGCCAGAACGCGGCGACTCCGAAACAACTGTGCGGATTGCCTTGGATGTGCCTCCGCGGATTCGATTCAGAGCGCGCCACGCCTGCTTGAATTTCGTTGAGCGCCTTGACCGTCCGCGTGATTGCCTGTTCATCCAGGAAGATGCGGTCATTTGCCTCGGCCTTCGAGAGATCAACTCGCACGCCGTGCATGCGGTGAACAGGATACGCGGCATCTTCGATCGTGAGCGCAGTCAGAACAGTGAGCACGCCTCCGCCTTCCATGCGCCCGATTTCGCTCATCCACACAATGTGGGCGTCCGGCTGTTGCGCCAGAGCTTCCATCGGTGAGGGTTCAGGAACAACTTGCGAATTGGATTGAGCCAACGCGGAAGCGGCCAGGAGACTGCAGCATATCGACGAGCAGAGGACCAGGTGCATACTCGCCTCTCTTTGCCCGAATTGTAGCAATCCGGAATGCCGAAGGGCAGGCCGGCAGCGTACCATGTGAGGGTATGGACCGTCGTGAATTTGTGATGACAGCGGCCGGCGCCGCCGCGGCAGCCGGCGCTCTGGGACAAACGCAGGCAGCCAGACAGAAGATGATCGGGATTCAGGTCACCGTGGGTCCGCTGGTGCAACGGGGCGTCGAAGCCGCGCTCGATACGCTCGAACTGGCACACGTGAATACGCTCTTCCTATGCATCTTCACTTATGTTCCAAACCGCGTGGGCGGCGGCGGTCGTCCGTTCCATGGTGGGAATTACGCCATGGTGCATCCCGAGTATTACAAGGGGACTTCGATTGTAGCGGCAGACACGCGCGCGCCCGATTTCGGCGATTTTGATGCCATGGCCGCGCTGATTCCTGCCGCGCGCAAACGCGGCATGAAAACATACGCGATGATCCTGGAGGATAACGTCCGGCCCAAAGTCACGCTTGGATCGGTGTGGGAGAAGGACATCTACGGCCGCGTGCCGCCCAGACATCCCGCCGGGCCGTGTCTCAACAATCCCAATTACAAGAATTTCATGCTCGGCCTGTTGGAGGATTATGCGCGCTCCTACGCCATCGATGGCGTAATGTTCGGCGCGGAGCGGCAGGGGCCATTGTGGAATTCGCTCGGCGCGTTTCATAACGGCGCGACCAGTGATCCGGGGCGCGTCACCTGCTTCTGCGAGTATTGCGAGGCCAAGGCAAAACGCTTGGGGATCGATTTCGAAAAGACGCGGCAGAGCTTCAAAGTGCTTGAACAGTTCGTGCGCGACGGCCGCGCGGGTAAACGCCCGCTCGACGGGTATTACGTGACGTTCTGGCGCATCCTGCTGGAGCATCCTGAGATTCTGGCATGGGAGACATTCTGGACTCAGAGCATGCGCGAAATGTACGAGGCGATGTATGGCAAAGTGAAGTCCGTCCGCAAAGAAGTGACGATAGGATGGCACATCTGGCATAACGCGTCTTTCAATCCGATGTTTCGCGCTGAGCAGAACTTCGCGGCTATCGCGAAATACTCCGACTACATCAAACCGGTGCTCTACAACAGCTTGGCAGGCGAGCGGATGATCAGCTACATGGATAGCGTGAGGGCGAACATGTTCGGCGACATCCCGCAAGACCAGTTGCTCGAATTTCAGTACAAGGTATTGAACTATCAGGAAGCCGCAGCCGCACAGATTACACGCGAAGGGCTTTCGAGTGATTACGTCTATCGCGAGACTAAGCGGACGTTGGATGAATTGGCGGGAACACCCACCGAGGTCTGGTCGGGCCTCGACGCGCGCTCCCGGCAAGGAGCGCGGGAAGCGGTGCTGGCTTCTTTTCGAGCGGGAGCGCAGGGCGTTCTCTTGTCACGAGGATTCGGATCTGCCGAAACGCTGCGTGGCGCGGGCGATGCGGTGGCGTCCCTGGAGTAAATTGCCGCTCATCTCACGGCGTAAAACTCAGTTCCGATGCGACTCCTAACTTTTGGCCAAATCTTGGTATGGCCTTTACCTGAGATTCTTCAATGATATAAGGGTTTTCAAGCACATAGATCGAGCTCCGAAGTATCGGTCGATACATTGATTTTGCATCTTGCAGGCTATATACTCCCGTTCTTAAGGGGAGTCTTTCCGTCATGCTTGCAAATTTCATCAGAGTTCGTTGTGTCGCTACCCGGCTCGCTAGCCTCGTTGCGACGCTTTGCTTCACTGCCGGTTTGATGTTGGCGCAGATCGGTGGGTCCGGTTCCATTCAGGGTACGGTGACCGATCCGACCGGCGCCATGCTACCCGGCGCGACGGTTACAGCAACCAACGTCGCCACTGGCGTAGTGACCACGCGGCAGGCCACCGATGCGGGAGTCTACGTCATTTCTCCCCTGAATCCCGGTGAGTATAAAGTCTCAGTATCTGCCACCGGCTTCCAGACCCTGGTGCAGGAACACGTAATCGTGGACGCTCTGCACGTGGTGGGGCTCAACCTGCGGCTGAAGATCGGCACCTCCACCGAGCAGATTACCGTCACCGACGCGCCTCCTGAATTGAATACCGATGATGCGACCATCGGTCAGACCATGCGCAACGATGTCTACACGGCGCTGCCGCTGGCGATGAACGGGCAGGGACCGCGCGACCCCACGCAATTCATCAACGTGGTCCCGGGAGTGCACGCAGGCGGCAACCAGATTTCCGGCACGACCTTCGCCAGCTTCAACGGCGGCCAGATCTTCATGAATGAGATCTACGTCGAGGGTCTTCCGCTCGAAAACGTGATCACGCAGGGCGATTCGCGGAACGTCTCCTATGGCATCTCCGTAGAAGCGATCGACCAGTTCCAGGTGAACCTCAGCTCCGTCCCCGCCATGTATCAGGGACAGGGTGTGGAGAATTTCGTTCTGAAATCGGGTACGGATCAATTTCATGGCGGCGTCTACGAATACCTGCGGAACACATCGCTCGACGCGCGCGGCTTCTTCAACTCGACGCGCCCCACGGAGCGCCAGAACCAGTTCGGTTTCACGCTGGGCGGGCCGATAAAAAAAGATCGCATCTTCTTTTTCGGATCCTATGACGGATATCGTTTTCAGCAGGAGCAAATCGCGAGCCTGCAATCCATTCCCACGCTCGACGAACGTAAGGGCGACTTCAGCGCGTTGCCGGTTCCCATCTACGATCCCAACACAACGGCTTGCGTCGGTACGGTGTGCACGCGGGAGGTATTTCCGGGCAACATGATTCCCGCTAACCGAATCTCGCCGATCTCGCAATCGTTCCAATCCTATTTGCCGACTCCGACTAACTCGAGCTTGCAGAATAATTACCTGCCTTCGATCCCCATCACGCTGCGCACCGACAGCACGAGCGAGAAGGTCGACGTGAACATTTCCGATAAGAATCGCGCTTTTGGGATGTTCAGCCGCGGCAAGTACAATGCTCCGTTGCAGCCCATCACGGACGGCTACGCGGGACCGCTGCCTTATACGAACACTCGCGTGGTGATTGAAGTGCCGACCACCGGCCAATTCAAAGATGTGTATGTGATCAAGCCGAATCTGCTGAACCAGTTCAGTGTGGGCTTCATGCGGCTTTGGATTCCCTTGGGCACCGCCTCACGCTCCTTCGACGCCGTGCAGAAAGCGGGCCTGACCGGACTGCCGCCCGGACAAGCCAGTTGGGCGTTTCCCCAGACCACATTCGCCGGGCCGAATGCGCCGCTCGCCTGGGGCGGCGGACGCACGCAGGCGAACACGGACGCCACTATGGCGTTCATGATTCAGAACAACGTCCAGTGGGTGCGCGGCCGGCATTCGCTCACCATGGGATTTCAGATTCAATGGCTGCAGGATAATTTTGAAGGCTCGGCGGGCGGCAGCGGCCAGACCACGTTCGCCTTCAGCAACACGCAAACCGCTGGCTTCTCGCCCTCCGGAACACTCGTCACCAGCACTGGCAATGCGTATGCCAGCTATCTTCTCGGCGCGGTGAACTCCGGCAGCACCAGTCAGACTTCGGTCACGCGAACCGGCGCGCGCTATCGGGATTACGCCTGGTATCTCCAAGATGACTTCAAGGCCAGTTCCCGCCTGACTCTGAACCTGGGTTTGCGTTATGACATTATGCGGCCGTTCACCGAAGTGCGCGACCGGTGGTCATTCCTCAATCCCGACCTGCCGAATCCGGCCGCGGACAACTTCCCCGGCGCGCTTCAGTTCGCCGGCAATGGCCCGGACAGTTGCGGGTGCAGCTCACCGATCGCGACGCATTACACCTCGCTCGGACCACGCCTGGGAGCGGCTTACCGCCTGGGCGACAAGACCGTGCTGCGCGCCGGTTATTCGATCATGTACAGCCACATGGGCGCTGTGGGCGGGCGCGGCGGCGCGCATAACGGTCCCGGCACGTTGGGATTCACCGCAAGTCCGAGCTTCACCAGTCTCGATGGCGGCGTGTCACCGGCTTTCGATTGGGACAACGGGTTCCCCTCTTACACGCCACCGCCGTTTTACGACCCGACTCTAAACACCGGCTTCACCAAGACCACACCTTCCGGTGGAAGCATTAGCTACGGCGGATTCGCGGACGGCGGAGAACCGCCGCGCATCCAGAATTTCAACTTCGGTATCCAGCACGCTATCCGGCCGAGCATCACGTTGGGCGCGTCTTATGCGGGCAGCGTGTCGCATCACTTGGCCCAGCCATCCGGCCGCGGGCTGTACACGAACCAGATTCTGCCGCAATACCTGGCATTGGGGAACCTGCTGCGGTCAACGGCAACTCCGGCAAACGTGGCTGCGGCGCAGGCGATCTTCCCCGGAATCGGTCTTCCCTTCCCCAGTTTCAACGGCACCATCGGCCAGATGCTGCGGCCGTTCCCGCAATATAGCGGCGTGTCGGACACCTTCGCCGAAATTGGCAACGGCAATTACAGTTCTTTGCAGGTCACCGTGGCCAAGCGCTTCTCCCACGGGCTGGTGTTGAATCTCGGTTACACGTTCAGCAAGGAACTCGACGATATCGGGTCGCCGCGAACCGGATACAACTATCAGCTCGAAAAGGCCGTTGGCGCGGTCGATCAGCGGCACGCGATGAATATGACCTTTGTGTATCAACTGCCGTTCGGCAAAGGCCACTCGATGGGCAGCGGCAATCCGGTGGTGAGCGCCATCGTGAGCAATTGGCAGGTTTCGGGCATCATCACATTGTCCTCGGGTCTGCCGCTTGGGCCGATTACGGCCACGTGCAACGCGCCGTTCACGGGCGCCTGCTACGCCAATTACAACCCGTCTTTTTCGGGCCCGGTGCGCATCAACGGCGGATACGGAGATGGCAACGTGCTGGGAAGCAATTCCACCACGTACATCGACAAGACTGCTTTCGCCGATCCGGCGGCATTCACGCTCGGCAATACGCCCCGCACACTGCCGTTCAATCTGCGAAACACCGTCAACAACAATCAGGACCTGACCTTGCGCCGCGAATTCGTCCTGCATGAACGCGTCAAGCTCGCGTTCCAGGCAGACGTTTTCAATGCTCCGAATCGAGTGCAGTTCACTGGGATCGGGGTTAACATCGATTCCGCGAATTTCGGTAAGGTCAGCGCGCAGGCCAACAGCCCGCGCAAAGTGCAGTTGTCGGCCCGCATCTCATTCTGACGGGCCGCTGCGAGATAAAATCAGCGAGCAAGGAGCACGTCATGCAGGAACAGGATATGAAACGCCGGACTTTCGTCAAAACCGCCGCGGTAGGGGCCGCCGGCGCTCTGGCCCCGCAGCTTTTGGGCCAGGCCGCCAAGTCCGCGCCGAAAAAGATGGTGGGGATTCAAATCGGACTTGAGGTGTTCGCAAACGCCGATTACGAAAAGGTACTCGACCTCTTGCAGGACAAGGCATGCGTCAATACGCTGTTCGCCAAGACGATGGTCTATCCGGGGCGCGGCACCGACTCGCGGTATCGCGGCGGCAATTCGACCGTAATGCACGCGCAGTACTACAAAGATACCGTGTTGAAGCCCGACATCGTGGAGAACCCCAGCGTTCGCAAACTCGATGTGCTGGCGCGCCTGATTCCGGCGGCGAAGAAGCGCGGGATGCGGACGTTCTGCTGGGTCTCGGAGACGCACAGCACACGAGAACATGCGGCGAATCCGATCGACAATCAGTTCTGGGAGCGCGACGTCGAAGGCCGTGTGGCCGGCGACCATCCGGCCGGGCCCTGCTCGAATAATCCGAATTACCGCAATTTCGTGCTGGGCCTATTTGAGGATTACGCGCGCTCCTATGAAATCGACGGCATCATGTGGGGCGTGGAGCGGCAAGGGCCGATGAGCAACTCTCTCGGCGCTTATCACGATGGCACCGGCAGCGATCCCAACCGCGTCACGTGTTTCTGCCAACATTGCCTGGCTCGGGGAAAGAAAGAAGGCATTGATGCGGAGCGCGCCAAAACCGGGTTCCGGGAATTAGCGCGTTACGTAAAAGCCGGGCGTGCCGGCAAGCGGCCGATCGATGGTTACTATGTCGAATTCTGGCGCATCCTGCTGCAGAATCCCGAGATTCTGCAATGGCACAAGCTCTGGACGGAAAGCACTCACGAAATTCACCAGGGGATCTACAAAACCATCAAATCGGTGAACCCGCAGCTTCAGGCGGGTTGGCATATCTGGCATAACCTCTCGTTCAATCCGTTTTTCCGTGCCGACGAAGACTACCAGCGAATGACGAAGTATTCGGACTACGTCAAGCCCGTGATTTACTACAACAGCGCGGGCGCGCGGATGAAGTCCTATATCCACGGGATGAGCCAGAACGTGTACGGGGATCTTCCGGACCCGGAGTCTTTGCAATTCGAGTATGACGTCATGAATTACAAGGAAGGGCCCTACGATAAGATCGCCGAAACCGGATTCAGTGCCGACTATGTTTATCGCGAAACCAAGCGTGGAATGGACAACGTGGCGGGCACTAAGACAGAGATCTGGCCGGGCATTGATATCGACGTACCCACACCCGGCGGAAAGAGTAAGTCGACTCCGGAAAACGTGCGGGCGGCGGTGATCGCTACGATGCGCGCCGGTGCACAGGGCGTGCTGCTTTCGCGCACTTATACCGAAATGAAGATCGAGAACCTGGCGGGCTGTGGAAACGCGCTGCGCGAGCTTGGCTTGGTCTGACGGAGTGCGAACTGCGCCGATAGAATACGAAGCACTAGCGTCCTGATTCAGAAACGCGCTTAAAAACTGCGCCGTCGCTTCCTTGCAATCGTGGCTCTGAAACGACTCTGACCGCAAGGAAGCGGTCAGAACTTCTTTTGGGCGAACTCCCAACTCAGCACGCCAGGGGACCTTTGGTATTCTGGTGCGGTGCATTGGAGATCGCGGCCGGAAACCGGATGGAAGGCCCACAGACTTCCCGGCTTTGCAGAAACATTTGCCTGCCGGGCTTCTGCCAGCACATTCTCTTTATGAATAAACTTTTGCTCGTTCTTGCGTTGAACCTCGCGGCTGAATGTTGCCTGAGCGCCCAGGTGAATGTGCTCATGAATCGGTACGACCGGTTCATGACCGGCGCCAATACCCACGAAACCGCTTTGAACGCATCGAACGTGAAGGCGGAAAGCTTCGGTAAGTTATATAGCTATTACATTGATGGACCGGCTTACGCGCAGCCTCTCTATGTTTCTGGAGTTCGGATTCCGAAGCGTGGAACCCATAACGTGCTTTACGTGGCGACCATGAACGACAAGGTCTACGCTTTCGACGCGGAGAAAAGTGGGCCGCCATTGTGGATGCGCGATCTTACGAATGAGCGCTTGGGGGTCACGCCGGTGCCCATCACCGACATCACAAACAACAACGGGTTGAACGTAGTGGGCAACGTGGGGATTGAGAGCACGCCGGTGATCGATCTGGCCGCGAATGCCATCTACGTTTTGGCCCGCACACGCGAGAACACAAAATACGTCCAGCGCCTGCACAAACTGGACTTGCGCGATGGTAGGGACCTCGTGCCGCCCGCGGTGATCGAAGCTGCTGTCAAGAGCACGGCGAAGGACGCCGTGGATGGCGTGCTGCACTTCGATCCGAAGGCGGGTAATCAACGAACCGCTCTAGCGTTAGTGGATGGAATGATCGTAATCGCTTGGGCCTCGCACGAAGATATTCAGCCCTATCACGGATGGATCATGGCTTACGATGCCGCGAAACTCAAGCAGACCGCGGCGCTTTGCATGTCTCCTGATGGAGTCGAGGGAGGGATCTGGCAGTCGGGCCGAGGACCGGCGGTGGATTCCTCCGGAGTGATTTACTACGAAGTCGGCAACGGCACGTGGGATGGGAAGAGAAATTTCGGTAACTCGCTGCTCAAGTTGCGTGTGCATGGCGGAGCCCTGGAAGTAGAAGACTATTTCACTCCGCACGATTATGAGAGGTTAAATGTGCGGGATGCAGACCTTGGATCTACCGGGCCGCTGCTCATTCCGAATACGAACGCCCTCATCGGCGGCAGTAAGATGGGAGCCCTGTATTTATTCGATACGGAGAATCTCAGGCACCTGACGCCTGACGACACTGGTATCCGGCAAACTGTGGCAGTGAATGGAGGCCGCGTGTTGGCAGGACCAGCGTTCTGGGACGGTCCGGACGGGCCGGTTCTTTATTTATGGTGCGAAGCCGATTTTCTGAAGGGGTTCCGATTCAATGGACATCTGCTCGATCCGGTTCCCTTCGCGAAGGGCAGCATCAGTTCTCATGGGTCTCCCGGTGGCGCGCTTACCGTTTCCGCCAATGGAAAGCAGGCTCCAAGCGGCGTAGTTTGGGCGGCGTTGACGAATGGCAGAAGCGCCGACCACGGCAATGCGGCTGGAGTCCTGCGCGCGTTTAGTGCCGGGACGTTGGAAGAGATCTGGAACAGCGAACAGCAGCCGAAACGCGACCGTCTGGGAACACTGGTGAAGTTCGTTCCTCCTACGGTCGCCGCCGGCAGGGTTTACGTGCCGAACTACGATAACGCGGTCAATGTATACGGCCTCCTGACGAAAGAAACCGTCAGCCGCTGAGCGGCCGCAATCAAAGCCCGGTTAGCAGATCGCGAAAGTAACTGTTGAGCAGGCGATCGTTCGGGTCGTACGTTTTTCGCGCGGCGGCAAATTTTTTCAGCCGGTCTCCCAGCGCTTTCTGGGCCTGCGCCCGGGTGAGGCGCGGAGTCTGGTTCATCAGCGGGATGCCGCCGCGGTCGCTGCAATACTGGTTGTAATCGTCGAGAAATGTCTGCCAACCGGGATTCGCGGTGGATACCGGGTCGATCGTCATCACGTCCCCATCATAGGAGTAAGAAAACAGCGATTGCTGGTCTTTGAGAATCCAATAACCGACATACAGCATGTTATTCCGGTAGCCCTTCGTCTCGTAATACTTCCGGCAGAAGTCGAAGTATTGGGGAAGTAAGGTGGGATAACTCTCGGTTGGAAACGCCCAAAGGCTGAACGTGTACTTACTGTCTCCGGCCACAGTGGGGTATCGGATAATCTGATCCGTGGCAACCGTGTTATCGCTGGTAACCAGATTCTCCAGTTTGAACCGCCAGAGAGCGCTGATGCCATCGATCACTTTGTAGCGAACTGCCGGAACTGGAATGTCTTTCTCCGCCTGGGCACACACCGCAGGGCCCGCGGTCGCCCACATATAGTTGCGCAGCGGCCACACGTGGCCATCTGGATCTCCCTTCGCGCCGGGATTGTACTTTCGAAACTCAACCGTAATGTTGTTATCGAACGGAAAAATGTAGTACATCAGCGAATAGCCGAGTTTCTTCAACTCAGGAAGTTCCGCGACGAATTCCTCGAGCGTGTAAGTTTTGTGATGTACTGACATCGGAATGATAGGCCGAACTTTGAAGGTTGCCTCATACACGACACCGAACAGTCCGTAGCTCGAGCGCACCAGTTGCATCAATTCCGGCTGAGCATCCGTCACTTCCAGCAATTCGCCCGAAGGCAGGACCATTTTGATCCGGGTGATATAAGACCCCACCTGGCCGTATTCTCCTGGCATGGAGGCGTCCTTGGTGCCCGCGCAGGCCGCGCTGCCCGCCGACAGGCTGCCGATTTCGGTATTTACGTAGAACTGAAGACCGTGTTTCTGCAATTCATGCGCAATATCGATATAAATTGCGCCCGCTTCGACGGTAACCGAATCCGCGCCGATATCGAGTATCCGGTTCATCCCTGACATCTTGATCACCGTGCCACCATCCGCGTTCCCACAGCCGGCGGTGGAATGGTTGGATCCAATGCCTCGCACCGGCGGCGGGTACTTTACCGGGTCCTTCAGAACCGCGATGATGTCGTCTACCGATTTCGCCTCGACCACTGCTTGCGGATGCGTGACCAAGTCGCCGAACCAGTTGGTAATGTTTGGCACAGAATTCCTCCGAGTGTGGCGCTTCCATTCGCTGCGCGAATTCCGATCATTGTACTCCAGAGCGGAGAATCTCCTAAGCAATAATTCGCGAACTTACGAAAATCATTTTCGCTGGAAATCGCGTGATGGTTCTCGGATCGACAATCGGGACCGATTGCGGCCCGCTGGGATATACTACGTTCTCATCCGCCGTGAGACGAGAGTCCGGTCTCCCGGGAAACGAGTTCAAGCAAAGATCAGGCCCTATTTCAACGGTAATTCCCGGACCGCCGCACCAATTCCTTTCGCGCGGTCTAAAGGCAAATCTTACGGCCATGGGCGACCAACTCGCGTTGGAATTCACGGAAACATTCCGAGGAATGCTCGCGCGAAGCGCCAGCGCTGCCGACTCATTCTCGTGCCAGGTCAATGTGCGCCTGCCGGACCTTCACCCATTGGGCACAGCGGATTCCGTGACGGCGATGGTTTCCGGAGGGCGGGTGGAATGGGCATATCTTGGTACACCGGCCAACATCACCGGTGGAGCGGTTGAGCTCTTTCGGCGTCCCCAGAGCCCCGGCGAGCCGACTACGATCACTTACCTTTTCACGTTTTCCAGCGGAGGAACCGAGTACACATTCCGTGGAGAGAAGGCGCTTGCCAACCACACCGCCTCCGCGGCGGATGAGTTGTGTACCGTGCAGGCTACGATCGATAGTGCGCAGGGAATTCATGCCGTCGGAGCGCTCTCCTGCCAATTGGACGAGTTGCTTCATGCTTATGAAGAAGCGGCTCTGCTAGGTGCAAGCGCGGCGACGGACATCGCCACGGGTCTTGATCAGTTCCACCAGTTTCTGAACGATCAACTTCAGAATATCTACAAGCTGCCCGCGCTGCTGGGTGCGGACCGCCTGTTGACCGAAGATCTCTGGCGGCTGGTCGCGGTTCTGGCCGAAGTCCTGTTACCGTCGCCACTCCCTGCCGGCGGTCCGGCGATCAGCGATGTCGTGGCCGGGATCAAAGGATTCCTGCAAAAGGCTTCCGGCAAGGAAGTGCAGCAGATTCGCACCCTACTTCAGATCATCGGAATCTTCATCCCCATCCTGGAGCTCGAAGTCGACAAGATTCGCGAACTGGTGCGCTCCATTGTCTCCGAAGAGAAAGACTCGCCAATCCGGGAAGCTCTGGCCGGCATCCACCAGATCGTCGTTTTCGCATACTACGCGGATGACCACGCCGATAAGATGCTCGGCTATGTCCGTCCCGTGCATCAGGCCGCGCACCATACTCACTTCAAAGTTGCGAATGCCGTGCCTAAGGACCGCGTGTTCGACGTGGTAATCGCGGGTACGGGCCCCGCCGGCTCGCTTCTGGCCGACAGTCTTTCGAGCCGTGGAAAAAGCGTGCTGCTGCTCGAAGCCGGCCCCTACATTCCGGAAGATCAGATCACCACCAATGAGCTGGATTCGATCGCGCGGCTCTACAAAAGCTCCGGCCTGCAGATCGCTGGTAAGCCATCGTCGATCACCGTCCTGCAGGGCGCGTGCGTCGGTGGCGGAGGCGTCATCAACAATGGCATTTTCTTTCCGCTGCCGGCCGCGACTCTGCAGACATGGCAGGAGGCCGGATTTCCTTTCAGCAGCGAGAAACTCTGGGAGGCTTATGGTGTAGTAGCGAGCGACCTCAACATCGGCGACGTGAAGGATAAAGCCCAATTCCTGAACCCCGCAAGCAACTACCTGGAGCACCGATTCGGCAAAGCGCAAGCGCCGCCACTCGACGGTCCCGTGCCGCCCGGATTCTACCGGATGCTTCTGAATCTCGAAACCCGCATCGGCGATGACACGAAAGCCGGCTGCCGGAGTACGGGTCTTTGCAATCTGGGTTGCGGTTCCGAACGGAAGGTCAACAGCTATCAGCACTACCTGGCGAATGCGCTGCTCGATTCTTCCCGGGACGTGGTCCTGGTGCCTAATGCTTCGGTTGTGAAGGCCGTAATGGGCAGCGGCAACTCCACTCATCACGTCGATGGGCTGCGGGTTCAGATGGCGGACGGAAGCACCGCGCTCGCTCGCGGCAAAGAATTTATCCTGTGCTGCGGCCCCGTGGGTAGCTCGGGCGTGTTGCTGCGCTCGGATGAGCTACGCAAAGCGGCCACGCCTGGACTACCGATCGGAAAGCGGTTCTGCGCCAACGTCGCGTCACCGGTATTTGCCGTTGTTCCCACGCCCATTAATGACCACACCAGTGTGCAAATGACACACTTCTATGTTCCGCCGGCGGGCGGTGACGGGTTCGTCCTCGAAACCTGGTTCAGCCCTCCCGGCGGCTTGGCGCTAGCCATGCCCGGCTTTTTGGAAGACCACGCCCAGCGCATGAGCCAGTATCAGAAACTGATCAGTGCTTCGGCGGTGGTAGGGACGCAACCCACAGGGGCAATCACCTTGAGCGGGGATGACACGGTTATCGACCTGCCACTCGCGCCCGTGGATCTCGATCGATTCCGCCACGGAACGATCCTGCTGGTATCTGCATTACTCGATTCCGTGGATGCTGTGAACGTGCGCTTCGGAAACGGACGCGTGATCAAAACGCCGGCGGATCTCGACAAGCTGGACAAAGAAATGGCCGCACTCAAGCCGAATGACCTGTTTCTGCTGCCCATGTCCACGGCTCATCCGCAAGGCGGTAACGCGCTGAGCGATGATCCCAGCATCGGAGTAGTAGGAGCCGACTTTCGGGTACGTGGCATCGAGAACCTGCGCGTGTGCGATGGCAGCGTCTTTCCCGTTGTCGCCAGCGTCAATCCGCAGTGGACCATCTTCGCGCTCGCCCATCTGTGTGCGGCCGCCATGTAGCGGTTCTGGTGGAAGGCACAACCACGCCAGAGATTTTTCCTCATTCCAGAAATTCTCCTAAGAGATACCCGCGCTGCGATCGCTTTTGCCGCCGCGCACTTTTCTGGTCAGGTACGCACCAACATTGCGGATGCGGGGAGATGATAGACTACCGGTGGATCCGCGCATCAGCGCTGCTTCCTCTAAATACAATTCTGGAGCCGCATCGCGGCAAGGTCAGGTGTCCATTGCGGTCTCATTTTGTGATTTATCCCATTCTTCTGCTGCTGTGCATGGGCGCATTTGCTCAAGGCCAGGGGACCGGGGTCCAGCAAGTCATGAGCGACGACGTGACGTGGCATTCTCTGGGCGTCAATGAAAACGACTCCATGCCAATTGGCAACGGCTCTCTCGGCGCGAACGTTTGGACCGAGGCGAACGGCGATCTGGTCCTCCTGGTTTCGTCGCCCGACGCATGGACAGAAATGGGTAAGTTGGTGAAACTGGGCCGCGTGCGGATTCGACTGACGCCGAACCCATTCGTCGGGAAGAACGACTTCACGGAAGTTCTTCGCCTGGAGGATGGCGCGATCGACATCCGCTCGGGTAGCAATACCGTGCGTGTCTGGGTCGATGCGAATCATCCCGCGATTCACACCGAGGCGCATACCGAACGCCCGGCGAGGCTCCAGGTCTCTTTAGAGACGTGGCGCAAGAACGAGTCGCTCCGTGAGGGAAGCGCTGAGAAGGCCGGAATGAACGAGCTGGCTAGCGATGACTATCCGGTCGACTTTCAGGCAGACACCATCCTGCCTGCCGAGCCGCACGCCATCGCCTGGTATCACTTCAATGAGAAGAGCATCTACCCGACCACACTCGAGCGAGAGCATCTGGCGTCACTGATCGGGAAGTATCCGGACCCGCTACTGCATCGCTGTTTTGGGGCGTTGATCACCGGGACGGGACTGGTAAGCAAGGGCAACACGACACTCACTTCGGATCAACGAAGGGACTTCCGCGTCGATCTAGTGGCTCTGATCAAGAAGACCGCCGCATCAGGTAGCGCGTGGAAGGGACAACTGGACCGTAGCATGGCCGTGGCAAATCCCGCCGATCTCGCCGCTGCGTGGACTGCGCACAAAAGGTGGTGGCACGATTTCTGGAGCCGAAGCTTGATCAACGTCAGTGGGGATCAGCAAGCCCGGGAAGTATCGCAAGGGTATGCGATCCAGCGGTACATGATCGCCGCCTCCTCGCGTGGGGATCTGCCGGTGAAGTTCAACGGCGGGATCTTCACCGTTGGCCACGATTTGCCGGATGGAGTGCCTTCCACAAAGGACAATCACAATCCGGACTACCGGGCTTGGGGCAATTGCTACTGGAACCAGAACAACCGCTTACTGTACTGGCCGCTTGTGACGACCGGCGATTACGATTTATTGCAGCCTTGGTTTCGCATGTATACGGCGGATCTCTCGTTTGAGAAAGACCGGACTAAGCTCTATTACCATCACGCAGGTGCATCGTATCCGGAGACAATGTTTTTCTGGGGCTTGCCCAGCGTGCACGATTTCGGTTGGGATAATCCCACCAATGAGATCGCGAGCCGCTGGCAGAGATACCACATTCAGGGATCATTGGAAGTGATCTCGGAGATGCTGGACTATTACGATTACACCGGCGACCTTGCGTTTGCGAGGAGTTCGATTGTGCCACTCGCGGATGCGGTGGTGACCTACTACGGCGAACATTGGCCCAAAGGCCCGGACGGAAAGATACGAATGGCGCCGGCGCAGTCGTTGGAGACCTATCAGTTGACCGCGGTGAATCCGGCACCGGATATCGCGGGTTTGCAATCGGTGATTCCGCGGCTGCTCGATCTTCCGCGGACAATCATATCGCCTGAGCAAACCGCCAGGTGGTCGAACACGCTCCATGATCTTCCGGCAATCCCCGAAGGAAAGACAGCCGCTAACGGAAAGACGCCCCCGAATGGGCAAGGGGATCCTCACGGAACAACAATCCTGTTGCCCGCACAGGAGTACGGAAAGACGAGCAACTCGGAAAACCCGGAGCTCTATGTAAGCTTCCCTTATCATCTCTACGGAGTCGGCAAACCGGATCTGAAGCTGGCGCGCGACACGTTCTTTGCCCGCCGGTGGCCGCAAAATACCTGCTGGGGACAGGATGGAACGGAAAGCGCGGTGCTGGGGCTGACGGATGTTGCGCAAAAAGCGGTCATTGCCGAATTCACAAACTATGGCGACCAGAGGTTTCAGTGGTTCTGGAAACCGGCCCATGACTGGATTCCCGACCTCGATAACGGCGGTTCAGGAATGATTACGCTGCAGGAGATGTTGTTGCAGACCAACGGCCGTAAGATTCTGTTGCTGCCGGCATGGCCCAAAAACTGGACGGCTGATTTCCGCCTTCATGCTCCCCAGCAGACCATCGTGGAGGGACACGTAGAGAATGGAAAGGTCAGTCACCTGATTGTGACCCCCAGCAAACGAGCGAAGGATGTTGTCGTTTTGCGACCTGAAGATTAGGCACTCTTGTATGCAGGGACCGCTCATCTACTTAAGTCGCAGCCGGCAGTCTTTGGATACTGAGCTCAACCCGAACACTTTATGGATAGCCCAAGGGATCGCCGGCAGATGAGCTTGCCGGGTATCTTGGTAAGGGAATCATGAAAATGAAGCGTCGCACGTTTCTTCGCGGCTCAGCCGCTCTGGGCTCCGCAGCCGCCGCCGGAGCTATCTTCTCCTTGACCTCGGAACCATCCGCAGCGCAGACCTCCGAATCCCCGACTCTGGTCGGAGTGTCTCGCACCACTCCCTTTGGCGCCAACGGAATGATGATTCCCGATGAGGGCTGGCGTATGTGGCCAGACCTGAAAGCCCAGTGGGAGAAGGACGAGATCTTTCTGCCGGAGGACGTCGATCTTGCCAAGCTCCCCACCAATCCGCCCACGGGCGGCTGGGAGATCCTCGACAACCAGCTAGGCACGGCGCTCACGCTTCCCGCCACGGTCGAGCAGTACCACTGGGGCATCACCGGCTTTCGGCCCTACCACGATGAGTATCGCTTTGAAACCGCCGATCCGGAGGTGAAGAACGGAGCGTATTACGGCGTCTCCTGGTGGTGGCGCGAGATTGATATTCCTGCGTCCTTCACCGGTCGGCGCATTTTCCTGCACGTTCGTGCGGCGCGCCAGCGCGCCGAAGTGTACCTCAATCGCAAGCTCATCGGTTACTCGATTATGGAGGAGTTGCCCTTCGAGTGCGACGCGACATCGGCGGCGAAGGCCGGCAAAAACATTCTTGCCATTCGCATCACCAATCCTGGCGGACGGCTGGACTGGCGGGACGGCAGCGTCATGACCTGGGGCCATGTCGAGTTCCAGAAGAGCCATGGCTTCGGGGGCATCGATCGCGCACTCATGCTTAGTGCGCATGGCGATGTTCGGCTTGCCGACGCATGGGTGCTCAACACCCCGGAGCCGCGCAAGATCTCCGCCCACGTCAACCTCGAAAACTCCACATCAGCCACGCAAAACGGAAACATTCACTTCGCCGTCCGCGATCCCCGCTCGCACGCCGTTCTCGCCAGCGCCGATGTTCCGGCAGAAATAGCCGCCGGCGCAATAGTGTCTCTCTCGACCGAGCTCTCGGCGCCCTCGGCCAAGCTGTGGGATCTCGATACGCCGGTGCTCTACCAACTCGAAGCCGCTTGGCATCCGCACGAAGCCAGCCACCGTGAGGCACGGACCGTGGACTTCGGCTTCCGATGGTTCACCGTTGTTGGTCTCGGCAAAGACGCCATGTTCCGCCTCAACGGCCGCCGTATCCGCGTCTATACCTCAATTTCCTGGGGCTATTGGGCGCTCAATGGTCTGTTCCCGATTCCCGAACTGGCGGAGAAAGAGGTCCGTGCAGCAAAGAAGTTCAACCTCAACACGCTCAACTTCCACCGGAACCTCGCCAAAGAAGATGTTCTCTTTGTTCAGGACCGTCTCGGCCTGATGCGTTGTCTAGAACCCGGCGGTGGGAAACAGGCCGTGGCGCCCGACCCGAACCGCCCAGCCCGCGGCGGCGATGTAGGCAGTGCCACGCAGCAGCGCTATATGCAAAACAAGATCAAGGGCATGATCCGAGCCTTCCGCAGCCATCCCTCGGTCATTCACTACATCCTGCAGAACGAGTATACAGTCGAGCCGAACAATCCCAACCTCGACGCCCTCTTCGCCATGATGCATCAGGAAGACCCCAGCCGCGCCATCATCGGTAACGACGGATTCGTCATGCGCTCCCCACAGGCCTGGAGCGAAGCCTACAGCACCGAGATCCACAAGAGTTTCAAACCCGCTACCGTGGACGGCGGTGCGGCCGGCTGGTGGGTTGATCACACGGGCCACTTCTCTGATGTTTGGGTGGACGCCTACTACAAGTCGCCGATCGATTTCTACTTCTACTCGCCGGTCCATGCTGAAATCGTGGAGTGGGGGGAGATGAAGGGCGCCGCCAATATCGACAATCACACGGAGATGCTGCGCCAGATCGCCGCACACGGCGGCAAGAGCTACGACCGGATCGATCATCAGGAGGTTCTGCGTGCCTACACCGACTTCCTCGACAAGTGGAGCTTCCGTAAAGCTTTTCCCAAGACAGAGCAGGTCTTTGTCTCCATCAGCCGGCGCGCGTATGACACCTGGGGCCAGTTCATGGAGAACGTCCGCCTCTGCGATAACAACGATATGGCCGCCATCAGCGGATGGGAGTCCACCGCGATCGAGAACCACTCCGGCCTGACGGACAATTTCCGGGACTTCAAGGCCGATCCGGCCCTCATCGGCAACAGCCTGCTGCCGGTCCGTCCGGTTGCCAAACAACGCCAGCTCTGCCTCGCTGTTGGCGATAAGGCCACTTTCGACATTTACCTTTGCAACGACTCGCATAAGCCCGTTACAGGCAAGCTCGTCTTCACCGTCACCGACCCCGCCGGCGTCCGCCGCCGCCTGGCTTCCTTTGATGCGCCGCCCTTCGAGACCGACCGCTTCACGTATCTGATCAAGGAAGGCTTCACCACCGGCGCTCTTAACAAGGAAGGCCGCTGGCGCTTCCGGCTCAGCTTACCGAATTCAAACGCCGAGGCCTTCGAACGCGAACTGCTCGTCGTCGCTCCCACGCCGAAAGGCTTCCGGCCACTCAAGGTAGGCAACGCGTCGCTCGCGGCGGCTATTGAAGAGCAGGTGCGCGCCATTCCCGGCGTCACCGTCGAATCCTTCCAGCCGGGGCAACACTATGACGTACTGATGGCCTCCGGCGGCGGACCGAACGCCGAGAAGAACACTTCGGTTGACGCCGAAGGCGCCTACAAGCCCACCGGAGCGTTGAAGGAGTTTCAGATTCCTCCCGCCGTCATGGATGCAGTTCGCGCGGGAACGCCGCTGCTCGCCTGCACTCCCAGCGAGGGCCAGGCAGCGGGCATCGCTCGCCAGCTCGGAGAAGCCGGGGCATTCAAATACAACGGCTTGGTTGGCCCGGCGCGCGCCTCCTGGATGGGTTCGTGGTACTTCGTGCGCGAGCATGCGATCTTCGACGGTCTACCCGTGAATCAAGCGCTCGGCTTGCATTATCAGGTCAAAGGAGGAGGTTCCAATGGCTGGCTGGTGGAAGGCACGAACGTGGAGATCGTAGCCGCCTACAGCCGCGACCACGACCGCTCGATCGGCGCCGGGGTTCTGACTGCGAAGCTCGGCTCAACACCCATCGTGCTTCACCAGATCACGTCGATGCAGGCTGTGCTCCATGGCCGCTTGCTGGCCAATGCGCTGCATTGGCTGAGGGGATAAACGCTCGGCAGTCAGTTAGGCCACTTACCTGGCAAGAATAGTTTTGGTGGAGGCGAGGGGAGTTGAACCCCTGTCCGAGAAAGCCCGTCGTGAAGAGACTACGTGCGTAGCCGGCTCAAAAGTTTCGGCCGACGCCTCAGAACCGGCGAGAGTGGCGGCAGCCTAGCCCGATTGAGTCTCAGCCGCCGGCTCCGGACCGAAGCCTTTGGCCCATCCCGCAAAATGACGCTCACTCACCGCCGCGCGGGCTCAGCGGCTGGAGCGGCTACCTAATTACTTAGGCAGCGTATGCAAACTGCGTATTGGCAGTTTTGGTTTTCCGATCGTTTAACGGGAGCTCGGAACCCGGCACGCCTCCCCACCACGATTCAATCCCGTCGAATCCGTTGCGCCCCCAAATTCAAGGAACCAGGTGGGTTGCTATTCAATTCATTTTATCATGCGGCGCTCGTGGCGATTGCTGTTCGGCGGAGGTCCCACCGAGCCCGCGTCTGCCGGCGGCACATCCACCATCCCTCTCTTGCGGCCGCACGCCCGGTCAGCGGCCGAAGCAATAGACGCCGCTCGGGTCGTCCTCCGGAGGGCGGCCGGTAGCATTCGCGCCGCCCGCCTGAAGCATGCCCATAATGCGCGCCGTCATCGGCGCGGACGCATCGCGCAGGTAGCTTCGGCTTTCTACGTCTGTCCAACCTCGATCGCGAACCCAGTCCAGAATCTGCTTCCCGGTCAGGTGGTCCTGAGCACGCACGTTATCCAGCCAATGAGGCGAGTTCCTGTGCGAAGCGTGCATCATATCAGCCGAGATCGCGTCGAGCACCCATGCGGAAATGCCGAATTCGGCGGACTCCTTTGCCAAGGCGTCGACAACTTCAGCAGAAAGATACATCAGCAAGCCTTCGGTAATCATCACAGCCGGCACATCAACGGCCGCGAACACCCGGCGGCGTTCCAACGGATTCGTCAGGTCGGCTGCAATGCGATCGAGACGACAGCGCGGCGCATGGTCCGCCAACCGTTCGGCCTTATATTTGAGCATTGCGGGAAAGTCGGCTTCGATCCAGCGAAGACCGGGCGGCAAGTTGAGCCGCCAAGGGCGCGTGTCCAAACCGGCGCCCAGGTTGACCACTGTCCGCGCACCGGTCCGCTCCAAAGCGTGGAGGAGCAGTTCGTCCACCATTTCGAAGCGCATGCTAATGCCGATTGCCGCCCATTCCACGCCGGGAACGGAACGGGCAATCGCCATGCCGCGGTCGCCAGCGAGTCTGGCGGCCCATGGATCCCGGATGAGCGCATCGGGGCGCGCGGTTTCGATCGCACGATAACCGGCAACCATCAGAGCAGTGTCGCTGACATCCTCGATCTCGGGATGCATGGTTGTAGTCTACGTACTTTGGGAGTGGAGACGGCGGGCTGGAGCGGTTTTCACCGGTTTCCCCGGCGCCGCCGCCAATTTTGGCCGGCCGGGATCAGACAGCCCTTCGGCCGGAGATCAGGCTGACAATGAACAGCACCAGAAAGATCACAAAGAGGACCTTAGCGATCCCAGCCGCGGCGACAGCAATTCCGCCGAACCCAAAGATCGCGGCGAGGATTGCCAGGATCAGGAAAATCACTGCATAGTGGAGCATCCCTAACCACCTCCGCTGTCTTGTCATGCAAGCATTGGGCCAGAGCGAGCAAACCGCCCGGACGCCTCTGTCTGCGCACTTGCAAGTGGAGCGTGAATTTTGGGAAGCGAAGCCGCCGCGCAATATCGTACAGGCAGTGGCCGTTTCTTACCGATTGTGCGATGACTTACGAATAGAGGCAGGGCGTGATCTGGAGCGTACCACTCGGCCGTGCCGACCCCCGTTATTGACCCGCGTTTGTAAACGGGGTGGGCGTCCCCCGAGCGCCTTCAGGCTTCTCCCTTGCGGTTACCCGCCAGGAGCTTGCTCACCAGCGCGTTGTGATCGAGGCGGACTCCCTATTTTGATAGTGTTGGATCAAAATAGGTGGACCAGCACCTGCATCGCAGACACGCTCCTCTCAGATGATACCGCAGCCCCGTCAGGGACGGAACACAAACCATTCCCCGAGCGCGAAATTGAGCAGCGAGCACGCCCCAATGGTCAGAATATTCGCGAGTAGATATTCCACGTGCAGACGGCCCACCAGCAGCCGCATCAGCACGACGTTGCTGAGAATCGAAACCAGCCCGTTGCTGACATGGAAACGGAATAGGCGTCCCGCCACCCCACGCACACCGCCCGCCCCGCGCTTTCTCCAGGTGAAGCGCTCATGCCAGACGAAGTTGTGCAGCACCGCGGTTTCCACGGCCAGTGCCGTGGCCGCCAGATAGTTCACGCGCAGCAGACTCACCAGCAACGCCAGCGACACCAACTGCACGCCCGCTCCAATCACTCCGACGGCGTTGAATTTGAGCCAGCGCGAAAGTCGTGGCGTCACCGCAGGCGCTCAGCCGCATACAACATGCGGGTGTGCCGGATGGCTGCCGCCGCCAGCATCAGCGCCATGCCGGCAATGCCAATAGCTCCGCCCACGTCGAACAACAGAAACCGCCGGCCCAGGATGCCGACCACGGGACGGAAAAACAGCGCGATATTTCCAATGCACAACAACAGGCGCAATTCCGTGGGACCGAAGCTCCAGAAGGAGAGATGAAAGGCTCCGATGGTGTAAGTGGTGAGGTACACCTCGATCGACAACAGAAAATAAGCGATCAGCAGACCCAAGGCAATGTACGGAGTCATGTAGCCGGAAAGCGCCAGGCCGCCCATCAGAAAGAATGTGCCAATCGCATCGGTGATGTGATCGACGTAAAAGCCATAGCGCGGCCGCAAACGGTTGCGCACGCGCGCGAGCGTGCCGTCCAGGCTATCGCCGAACCAGTTCACAGCGAGCGCGAGGATTACACCGATCAGCGCGCGGCGGTCGTAGCGCGCGGCCGCGTAACAGAGGCCGGCCGCGAACATGGCGATGAAACCCAGCAAGGTCAGATGGTCTGAGTTCACCCAACCCGGCATCCGGTGGGCCATCCAGACGAGCACTCTCTTCTCGCTCGCAGCCAGAAAGCTGAGTTGTTTCCGCTCCGCTTCCTTAAAGGTCTGATCCGGCATACGAATCACAATAGCGCACAATCGGGTGCGCTTTGGCCGGAATTCCGATGGTCGAGAAGCGTTATTCCACCAACTCGGGGCGGGCAAACAGGGAGTGATCGAAGTAGTAGTGCATCAGCAGCACGCTCAGCACCACTAGAAAATAGCTCTGATCGGCGGAAAGGTGCGTCGAAGCGCGAACCACCATGGTGACGATCACCAGAATGCCCGTGGCCGCCAGGAAACAGAGATAGTAAGCGGTGATGCTATCGCGGCGCACCAGGCTGCGCACGAAGCCGCTGCCGATTTCGCCGCGTTCATATCGCAGGCGGTTGATCAGCCATAGCAGAAACAGATACTGGAACGAGTGCCAAGTGTTGTATCCCTGAAACAGCACGTCCAGATTCGATCCCGCGGGCAGCAGGAACGACACTACGGTAGTCACGCCGATGAGCAGCGTCTTCGGCATGCTGCCGCGGCCTTCCTGAAATTCCACGGAAGTCTTGAAAATCCACGCCAGTAGGAAGAAACCGAAGACCACGCCCGCCACCACCGGCAAATGCAGGCCGCGCAAAAAATCGGGGAACGGCAGCAGCACGCCGCCCACATGAAACTGGCGCAGGGAAAGCTTGTAGATGCCGATTGGATAAAGTCCGGTCAGGATCAGGCCGTAATCCACCACACGCGACCACATGGGGTCTGGCGCGGCGCCGCGCGCGCGGTAACAATCCGAAAGGTAGATGATCTGATGCAGCACGTGCAGAGATGCCCACGCGAAGAAGAACGTGATCAGAAACGTGTAGTAGTAAACTCCCACGATAATCACGCCGACCGGTAACAGTAGGGAAAGGCCCGTATACCAGGGATGCCGCGTACGGAACCTGGGATCCAGGAAGGTGTAAGTCACCGTAGAAAACAGGTGAGGGCCGCCAATCAGCGTGGCGACCGCGATGTTGATCAGATCGATCGCCTGCTGCGGCCGCATCCATCCAGAGACCTGCGCAAACCAGGCCACGATGAACGGCAAAGGAACCAATACAGCGCTGAAGACGATAAAGGAGAGATCCCAGGACGGCTTGTAAATCCATCCAGGCTGGCGTTGAGGAACCAGCACACTGGCGCCCGCGTATGCTGCCATAGCGGAATCATACGATAGATAGTGCCGTCATTCAATCGGGGGCCTGGGCATGCACACTTCCAAAATGCAGTTACAGGCGGAATGCCGCTACGGTTGCGGCCTTGGAGCGGACGAATATTCAGACAGTCCCCCAAAAGAGAGTTGCGAACGGGAGCGTCCCGGTGATAGCCTCAATCCCGGAGATCTAATGATGAGGATCAGCACCTGTTCCGCAGTATTGTTCGGAACATTGGCGGCAGCAGGCCTCTACGCGCAGATGCAGCAGCCGCCACACACTCACCTGAAGGTTGGCGATACCGCTCCGGACTTCACTTTGCCTTCCACGCAGGGAGGTAAAGTAACACTATCGGATTTCCGCGGTAAGAGCGCGGTGGTATTGGCATTCTTTCCTGCGGCATTTACTGGTGGTTGAACCCGCGAAATGTTGGCGTACCAGGCTGGTATCGCTAAATTTGAAGGTGTCTCTACCAAGGTTTTTGCAATCAGCACCGACAATACTCCATCCCAAAAAGAATTTGCCAATAAGGTCCACGCGACCTTTCCGATGTTGAGTGACTTTGCCAATCGGAAAGTCGCGACGGAATATGGAGTCTTACTTCCCCAGATCGGTGTAGCCAACCGCGCCACGTTCGTCGTGGACAAGAATGGCAAGATCGTACATATCGAAGAAGGGAGCGGCGCCATCGATCCCACCGGGGCGGAAACCGCGTGCAGCCGCATGGCCCATGAAGCTCAATAGGCAACACTCAGCCCGGAACGATCTCGGTTAATTCGAGTTCCAGCAGCGCGCCACAGTGCCCGCAAACCAGCGGACCATCGGCGATCCCATAGACCGCCGTGGAGTCGCATTTGGCGCAGGCAGTTGTGGGGTCGGTAGCTTCCGGCAACGGATCGGGCGGCACAATTCCACTGAGCGTGCCGCCGGTTGCCCGGGTGATGGGCTCGAAGGTGGCTCCGCACTCCGCGCAAAAGTGGTTGAAGCAGCAGTTGGGCGTGCAACTATAGATCACTTCCTTTGAGGAACAAACCGGACACGTAATCTCGAGTTTCTGCGTTTGCACAGGCCTACTTCTTAGCGAGATTGAAAAACTCCGGATCCAGTGTCACGCCAAGCTGCTTTTCCATCCCATCCAGTTCCTTCTGCGCCATTTCCGGTTTCAACCGCTGTTCCAGTTCCGAACGGACTTCCGCCAGCGTCTTGGTCTGCTTGGCCTCAACCTGAATGAGGTGGTATCCAAAAGGACTCTTCACCGGCTCGCTCACTTCGCCGACATTCAACTTGAACGCCGCTTCCTCAAAGGAAGGAACCATCTGGCCGTGATGGAAGAATCCGAGATCGCCGCCCTTCGAGGCGGAACCGCTATCGTCAGATTCCGTCTCGGCCAGCTTGGCGAAATCGGCGCCGGATAAGATCTGCTTGCGCAATTCTTGTGCCTTAGCGAGCGCCTCCTCTTCCGTGAGGTCCTTCTCATTCGGCTTCACCGGCAGCGGCGAGCCCTTCATGCGGATCAGAATGTGCCGCGCGTGCACTTGTTCGAACTCGGACTTATGCTCGTCGTAATACTTCTGCAGCTCGGCATCATCCACCTTCAGGTCGTCCGTCAACTTGCTGTATGTCTGCCCAGCCAGGATGTTGGCGCTCTGAAACTCCACTTCGCTCTTGTACGCCGGCGTCTGATCCAGCTTGAGGCGTTTGCCCTCCTGCGCCAGCACCAGAATGCGCGCCAGATTATCGGCAAACTGCTTGCGCCCGGAACCACGCGCCACACTACGATACTGCACCGGAAGCGCGTCGATGATGTGGTCAAACTCTGCGGCGGTGATTTTTTGTTCTCCCACCGTCAGCACCACACGGTCCGGCGGAACGGCCGGCATTTTCTTCTCGTTGGGGTCTTCAACGGAGAGCGTTACGGTTGGTTTCGGGGCCGGAGCATCAGATTTGGCCGCGGGAGCCTCCGCCACGGGGGCCTTCGCCGCCGGAGGCTTGGGGGTAGGCGCCTGAGCCAGCAAACAGACCGCTGGACACAATAAGAGCAAACTGCGGAAAAACGTCATATCGCTATCATAACGTGGCCCGGATCAGGGCCTTTCGCCGGCATTTTCGATGTCACTCCGGTCTGCTAGGAGACCGGCTCGACGACCGCCGACATCGATCCTTTCGATCGCGCCAGCCGCCAGTCCGGGCCGTAAGATTGAATCTGGTCGCGCGCAAATTCGGCCGCGGTGAGTTCGCAGGTGATCAATACCGTCCGGCCACAGCGGTCTACTTCTTCAGCATGCCGGTAGGCCTGATCGAGCGAGAACACGAAGATCTTCTGCAGCATTTCGATCACGTAATCGTATGTGTGGTCGTTATCATCCAACAGCACTACCTGATACAGCGGACCCTGCTGCTGGCGTTCCGTTGTCTCGGTGTCTGGAGAAACCGTGGGGGTGGGCATGCGCTCCGGCGGCGGCCGGTAAAACCAGTATCGGTTATTGAGCGCCGCGCGACAACAGCATGGTTTTCAGGGTGTGGAAGATGATGTAAGTATCAAGGCTCACCGACATGTTCTTGATGTAATACAGGTCATATTCGAGCTTGGTGATAGTGTCCTCAAGCGTGTCCCCGTACTTGTGGTTGATCTGCGCCCAGCCGGTGATGCCCGGGCGCACGCAATGCCGCTGGCGGTAATAAGGAATTTGTTCGGAGAGCGCTTTGACGAATTCCGGCCGCTCCGGCCGCGGCCCCACAATCGACATTTCGCCGCGCAGGACGTTGAAGAGCTGCGGCAATTCATCGAAGCGCAGCCGCCGGATTACCTTTCCGACGCGCGTGACGCGCGGATCGTCCTTGGCGGCCCATACGGCGCCGGTTCCCGCTTCGGCATCGGCCCGCATGGAGCGGAATTTGAACACCGTGAACAGCGAACCATCCTGCCCCACGCGAACCTGGCGGTAAAGGATCGGTCCCGGCGAAGAAAACCGCACTGCCAGTGCCGTGAGCAGAATCACCGGCAGGGCAACGACGGCTCCGATCGCAGCCACCGTCACGTTCATGATGGATTGGTACACTACATTCTGCGGCCTGGGGCCGAGTTCCCCCGAATAGATCAGTTGCGATGGGTGCAGTTCCTTGATGCACACCCGGCCGCAGACTCTTTCGTAAGTCGTCGCGACTTCTTCGATAATGTGTCCCGCGAAGCGCAGTTCGAGGAGGTCTCCCAAAGGCAAGCGGTTGCGCCGTTCGAGCATTCCGACCACCACGCGATCCGGCGATGCCGAGTGCACGATCTCACGCAGCGATTCAATCCGTCCGAGTACCTTCCCGCCCGGCAGCAGCAGACCCGGTTCGTGAGAATCATCGACGTAGCCCGCGATGCATAGCCCGATTTCCGGATGTTCCTCCACGTGCCTGCCGATGTCTTCCAGCAAACTGCTGCCGCCCACCAGAAGCAGGCGGTCGCGCCCCACTACTTGTAAAGCATATGCGCTGAAGAACAGGCGCCAGAAGTAAATGGCGACCGCGGCGATCGCACTCCCGAGAAGCATTACGCGCAGCGGTACCCGCAGACCTGGGTCCAGGTAACTGATAAAACCCTGGAGCAGGAACGCCACTCCCATTACCAGGCAGAGTTGCTGCGCCAGTAGAATGCGGGATCTCACATAGATCTGCGAATACAGATCATGAAAATGCAAACCGATCAGGATGCTGAGCAGCACCAGGCTGATGCGAACCAGCCCGCCATCATATAGAAGGAAAACAGTGGGATCGACTTCCAGGACCAGGTACGTAGCAAGGACGAACGCCGACAGCACCAACAGGATCTCAGAGACCAGCAGCGTTAAAGTGCCAACGGGAACGAAGACGCGAAATAATCGAATCATCCAGAGTTAAATCGGGGAAGCTGTGTCAGTTTCACATTATACTCGCCTTCCTCAGCTTCCCCGCCCGCTCCCGCTAAGCACGGCACGCCAAAGCGTACGGCGAGTCACCACGCTTGTAGAAGGTGGCGCGTGGCGTCACAATGAAAGAAAGTCCCGTCACCAGCCATGCGGAAGCCGGTCTATTTCGACAATCATGCCACCACGCGGCTGGACCCGCGCGTGTTGGACATCATGTTGCCGTACCTGACTGAGAAGTTTGGTAACGCGGCCAGCCGTAGCCACAGCTTCGGTTGGGAAGCCGAAAAAGCCGTAGAGCGGGCGCGCTCCCGCATCGCCGGACTGGCCGGGGCGGCTGCCCGGGAGATCGTCTTCACCAGCGGTGCGACCGAATCCGACAATCTCGCGTTGAAGGGAATCGTCGAAGCCTACTCCGGCAGACGGCTGCACCTGGTGACTGTCGCCACCGAACATAAAGCAGTGCTCGATTCGGCTCGCCGCCTGGAGCGGCGCGGCTGCCAGGTGACGGTACTCATGCCACAGCCCGATGGCTTGATCGATCCGGCGCAGGTGGCCGCTGCCATTCGCCCGGAAACGGCCTTAGTGAGCGTGATGTATGCCAACAATGAGATCGGCGTGGTGCAGCCGATTCGCGCGATCGGCGCCATCTGCCGGGAGAAGGGCGTGCCATTCCACTGCGATGCCGCCCAGGCCTTCGGCAAGATCCCGGTCAACGTGGTGGAAGACCATATCGATCTGATGTCGATGAGTGCCCATAAAATGTACGGACCGAAAGGGATCGGTGCTCTCTACGTGCGCCGCCGCGGGCCGCGTCTTTCCATCGTGCCGCAGATCGATGGCGGCGGGCACGAAGGCGGAATCCGTTCCGGAACACTGAACGTGCCGGCCATTGTGGGCTTCGGCGAGGCTTGCGCGATTTGCGCGCGGGAAATGCCGGAGGAAGCCCGCGTGACTGGTGGATTGCGCGACCGGCTGAAGACAAGCCTGGAAACCGGCCTGGATCGCGTTTCCGTGAATGGTTCGATGGAGCACCGCCTTCCCGGCAACTTGAACATGAGCTTCGCCTTTGTGGAGGCCGAAACACTCATGATGGCGCTAGCCGATGTGGCCGTTTCAAGCGGCTCCGCGTGCAGTTCCGCAGTAGCCGAACCAAGCTATGTGCTTCGGTCTCTGGGTGTGTCTGAGGAACAGGCGCGCGGTGCGATCCGCTTCGGTCTCGGCCGCTTTAGTACGGAAGAAGAGGTGGACTACGTGGCCGCCCGGGTAATCGAAACGGTCCAGAAGCTTCGCGGCCGTTCTCCGCTATACGAAACCGCCTAGAGCGGCGCGAATGCGGCGCATGCTATAATCGCAAAGTCTAACCCTGTTCTAAAGATCCAGGGAATTTTTATGCCCAAGCTCAAGACACACAAAGGTGCGTCTAAACGGTTCAAGAAGACCGGCACTGGCAAAGTAGTTCGCAATCATGCCTTTGCGCGGCACATCCTGACCTCGAAACCGCACAAGCGCAAGAAGAAGCTGCATCAAAGCGTGGTGGCCGATAAAGCCGATCAGCCCGCCTTGCAGCGGATGCTCCCTTACTAGAGGAGCGGTTGCGCGGACGGTGCGCGTGGCACGTGCCCGTTCCGCCATTTCACTATCGTTCAAGGAGATCGCAAACGTGCCCAGAGTCAAACGTGGTACTCACCGCAGAGCGTCGCGCAAAAAGACGCTCAATCAGGCTTCCGGTTATTTCCTTACTAAGAGCAAGCTTCACCGGGCCGCGCAGGAGGCTGTCGAACGCGGGCTGAAGTTCGCCTACGTCGGCCGGAAGAATAAGAAGCGCGATTACCGTGCACTTTGGATTGTGCGCATCAACGCCGCCTGTCGCCCGGCCGGTATTTCGTACAGCAAGTTTCTACATGGGCTGAAAGCTGCCGGCTTAGATCTGAACCGCAAGGTGCTGGCAGACATCGCTCTGCATGACGAAGGCAAGTTCCGCCAGTTGGTGGAAGCAGCCAGGATTGCCCTGGAGAAGGCATGACCCCAGTCGAACAGGAAACTGATTCCCTCGCCAGTCTGGAAGAACGAATCCAGCAGGCGGTACAACTCGTAACGCGCTTGCGACAGGAGCGGGACGCCGCCGTCGAACAGACGAACCAAGCCAAGTCCGATAGCGCCCGTCTGGCCGAAGAGGTAAAAACCCTGCAAGCGGAGCGGAAACAGGTCCGCACCCGGATCGAAAAGCTGTTGGGCCAAATCGACCAGTTGAGCGCCGGCTAACCGGCGCTCCCTTCGGAGGGCCGCGTGGAAAGCAGCGAAAAACAGTCCGTCCGCGTCACGATCCTGAGCCGTCCCTATACGCTGCTCGCCAGCGGCGATCCGCGGGAAGTGGAAGAGGTGGCGGCCAGTGTGGATGAGCTGATGCTCTCCATCGCTGCGCGCGTCCCCAGCGCCGATTCGACTCGCATCGCCGTGCTGGCCTGTTTGCATCTAGCGGATAAGCTGCGTCTGCTGGAGCGCGAATTATCCACGCTGAAACAACGTGTGGACCGCAAGTCGGAAGAGTTCGTCGGTATGCTCGAACAGTTGATCGCTTCCGCCGGAGAGTCCTGACTGTGCGGCGCGCGCTGCTGGCCATTTTGCTCTGCGCGCCGCTGTTCGCCGCGTCTTCGTATCCACAAGAAATCGCCCAATGGCGCAGCCAGCGGGAAGCCGCTCTCAAAGCGCCCGATGGATGGCTGACCGTGAGCGGCCTGTTTTGGCTGCGGGAGGGCGACAACCGATTCGGCCGCGATGAAGCGAATCAGATTGTGCTACCCGATGGACCTGCACGGACCGGAGTCTTTCACTTACATAGCGGCAAGGTGACCGTGGACATTGAAGGCGCGACGCGTCCGTTGCAGCCGGATTCCGATGTCGCGGCTGACATGGTCAAGGTAGGAAGGCTGACCCTGACCGTGATCAAGCGTGGCGACCGCTTCGGCATCCGGATGCGCGACCCTGATAGCAAAATGCGGCGTGACTTTCACGGCATTGCCTCCTACCCGACCAACGAGCAATACCGCGTGACTGCCCGCTTCGTCCCCAGCCCCAGCAAAATTGCCATCACCAACCTGCTGGGTCAGACCACGCCCGAAGATTCGCCGGGCTACGTAGTCTTCCGCCTGAATGGAAAAGAACTGCGGCTCTATCCAGTGGTGGACGATCCGGCGTCCAAGAGCCTGTTCTTTGTTTTCCGCGACCTGACCACGGGAAAGACCACGTACGGCGCTGGCCGATTCCTGGAAGCCGAAGCGCCGCACAACGGCCAGGTCACACTGGATTTCAATGAAGCGTACAACCCGCCTTGCGCGTTCACTCCCTACGCGACGTGTCCTTTGCCTCCGAAAGAGAATCGCCTTCCGGTAGCGATTGAAGCGGGGGAGAAGAAGTACGGACATTGAAAACGGCGCCGGCTTCGCCATGGAGCATTCTTTGAGAGTGCGGAGGCCACGATCTGATTACGTTCACGGCTCGCGGTCAACCGCTCGTCTGCTTGCGTTCGTCGGCGACTTCTTCATTGATGACGCTTGCGGAAATCACGCCGATCTTCGGCGCCTTTACGCGGCCGCGTAATTGCGCGGCGCGTTCAAATTCGAACTTCCGCGCGGCTTCCCGCATCTTTTCTTCCAGCTCCGTGATAAAGCGCTCGCGCTGTTCGGGCGTCAGTTGATCCACTTCCTCGTCTTCTTCGAGCGGCACCGTTACGTAATCGCCTTCGGCCAGGGCGACCAGGCTCATATCAATCGGCTTCACGATGGATTGCGGCACAATGTGATTGCGTTCGTTGAACTCGACTTGCACGCTACGCCGGCGCGCAGTCTCATCGAGCGCCCCAAGCGATACCGACCGGACAAGTTACTTGGCGACGTCGCCGTAGTGAACCCACTGCTTGATTGGCTCCTGCATTTTAGGGCGTGCTCAAGTTGACCCGCGGAACTGGCGCATAAAAGCAGCTGCGGCAAGTGGTCACTGATTGCTATTCCTGCAGTCTGCCTTGCCGACCAGAGAGGGCCTACTGCGATGGTTCGCCGGAAGGGGGAAGTTTGTCCGACGGCACTATGCCGTTGAAGTCGTAGAGGGTGCGCACGGAGCCGAGTTTATGAGTCCCGACTTTAGCTGCGCGAAGACAGCCTCCATCAGCCCAAGCGATCCGTTGACGGTCCCATTCTGCCCATTCCCATGTAGGGAACGCAAGCTTGCATTCTCCAGGTTGTTCAAGTTCGTAGCCACCGTTATGGCCGATCCTTCGCAGTATCCAACCGTTCCGAATGGTTTTTTCAAAGATGGGGCCGCTGGCGCCGCTCATTTTTGCGGTCCACCCATCGCGCTCCAGGCGCGACTTGTACGGACGATGTGGGCCGTACGTCTCTCGACGTAGACCCGAATCATCACGAATGAGGAACGTATTGGCATCTGCTTGAAGCCAGAAGGAATCATTGGAAATGAACATTCCTCCTCCACGCCACGTGTCTCCTTGTCCCCAAAGCGCAGCCGCTTTCAGTGACGGCAGTTCTGAAATCGCAGTCCACGTTCCCCTCGTCGCGGGGATAGCCCATGCCACTCCACCCATCGCGAAGTAGATCATATGCCGACCATCGGGGGAGATATCGGAGCACTCTGGGTATATCCGGCCTTTGAACCACGGACCCGGTTTGAACTTGTCATTTGCGCGATCCCAAAACACAACACGAACGACCTTGGTAGGACCGCGGCGCAGGACCACGCCCACGGGAGCCTCAGATGCGAGCAAGACGCTAAGGCGCGGCGGACGGAGAGTCTGGTCTGTTCTTTCGGCCATCTCCTTATTTTCGTCCATGCTTAATATCTCCTTATTTTCGTCCATGCTTAATCACGTCACAGAGGGCGGTTACTCGGACCGATGGGAAGCTGTCGCGGCCTGGGAAGGCCGGCCCCATAGGGCTCGAATTCGCTGGGCGCCTCACCACTAGCGGCCGCCTGAGAGGCGACCTTATAACTAGGAATGTCTACACCACTTTGCCCGCCGAAGAACTCCTGAACTGGTTATTTGTTAGGAGTAAGTGGAAAGAAGTCATTTCCCGATTTTCGGGAACGGACATACGTATCCACTATCTGGAAGCGGGAATCGCCGAACGCTGCTTTCAGTTGTTGAACGTGCCTCAGCACGATCTGGCCCCGTTCGCTTTCGACATCCTTCAATTTCTGTGTCGCCTCCGGAGCGCTCTCTGGTTCCATCAGTTGGAGGCGGGCTTCGAAAACGAAAGGCCGCACGGAAACATCGAAGGAAGTGAGCTTCGTCTGGCAGTCAGACGCGATTGCATCGAGAATGCGCGCCTCTTCGTCTGTGAGACCAGTCGCTACCTGAACAGTGGGCCGCCTGAGATTGCTGGGACGCCCGTTGAGCAAGAGCGGCCCTGATTGGTGTTGCAATTCTTCTACCTGATGGAAGAAAGATTCGAAAACGGCCGGATCCGATGGCTTCGGCTGAGAGGAATCGGTAGAGGCGAGCTGGCAAAAGCCCGGTGCGCAGCCGGTCAGCACCAATGCGACAGCCAATCGAAACATGCGGTCCATCTCCTGCTCCTGAGGAGATTATTGCCGTCCTTGCACCTGTCGTCAACCGCTCGTCTGCTTGCGTTCACCGGTGACTTCTTCATTTACGACGCTTGCGGAAATCACGCCAATTTTGAGCGCCTTTACCCGGTCGCGTAATTGCGCGGCGCGTTCAAACTCGAACTTCCGCGCGGCTTCGCGCATTTTTTCTTCGAGCTCGATGATGAACCGCTCACGCTGCTCCGGCGTTAGTTGATCCACTTCCTCGTCTTCTTCGAGAGGCACCGTGACGTAGTCGCCTTCGGCTAGAGCCACCAGGCTCATGTCTATGGGCTTCACGATTGATTGCGGCACGATGTGGTTGCGTTCGTTGAAATCGATTTGTACGCTGCGCCGACGGGCCGTTTCGTCCAGAGCCTTGCGCATACTGTCCGTCATTACGTCAGCGTAGAGGATCGCATGTCCCTCGACGTGGCGCGCCGCGCGGCCAATCGTCTGGATCAGCGATCCGGAGGAACGCAGGAAGCCCTCCTTATCGGCGTCCAGAATCGCCACCAGCGAAACCTCGGGCAAATCGAGACCTTCGCGCAGCAGGTTGATGCCGATCAGCACGTCGAATTCGCCGCGCCGCAGGTCGCGCAGAATCCGGATGCGATCGAGCGTGCTGACTTCCGAATGCAGATAGCGGCAGCGTACACCGACTTCCGAGTAGTATTCCGCCAGGTCTTCGGCCATACGCTTGGTGAGCGTCGTGACGAGCACGCGCTGATTCGCTTCCACCGTTTTTCGGATCTCGCCCAACAGGTCATCCACCTGTCCCTTCACCGGACGAATCTCTACTTCCGGATCAAGCAACCCCGTGGGTCGGATGATCTGTTCCACCACTACGCCGGCAGCCCTGGTGAGTTCGTACGGGCCCGGCGTGGCGGAGACGTAGATCAATTGATTCACGCGGTGCTCGAATTCCTCGAAGGTGAGCGGGCGGTTGTCTAGTGCGCTAGGCAGGCGGAAGCCGTGCGAGACCAGCACTTCTTTGCGCGACCGGTCGCCGTGATACATGCCGTGCAACTGTGGGATGGTCTGGTGGCTCTCGTCAATGAACATGAGAGAGTCGTGGGGAAGATAATCGAGAAGCGTAGGCGGCGCTTCTCCCGGCAGGCGGCCGGAAAAATGCCGCGAGTAGTTCTCGATGCCGTGGCAGTAACCGATCTCTTTCATCATCTCGAGATCGAACATCGTGCGCTGCCACAAACGCTGTGCCTCGATACTCTTGCCCTGCTTTTCGAGTTCTCCGCGCCACCATTCGAGCTCATTGCGGATGCTCTGCATCGCGCTTTCCTTGGTCTCGCGCGACATCACGTAGTGCGTCTTCGGATAGATCGGCAGGCGCTGGTAGGTCTGCTTTACCTGCCCCAGCAGCGGATCGATTTGCGCCAGGCTTTCGACTTCATCGCCCCACAATTCGATGCGATACGCGTAATCGTCATAGGTGGGATAGATCTCGATGACGTCGCCTCGCACGCGAAAGGTGCCGCGCCGGAAATCGCCGTCGTTGCGGTCGTAAAGGATCTCGACCAGCTTCGACAGAATCTGGTTGCGCGAAATCTTCTGCCCCTTTTCGAGCATGAGCAACATGCCGTAATACGCCTCGGGAGAACCCAGGCCGTAGATGCAGCTCACGCTGGCGATGATCACGCAATCGCGGCGTTCAAACAGAGACTTCGTCGCCGAAAGGCGCAGCTTATCGAGCTCGTCATTGATGGTAGCTTCTTTTTCAATGTAAACGTCGCTCGAAGGAATATAGGCTTCCGGCTGGTAGTAGTCGTAGTAGCTGACGAAGTAATCGACCGCGTTTTCGGGGAAGAAGGATTTGAACTCGTGATAGAGCTGCGCCGCCAGTGTCTTATTGTGCGCCAGCACCAGCGCGGGCCGCCCCATGGCCTCGATCACCTTAGCCATGGTGAAGGTCTTGCCGGAACCCGTGACGCCGAGCAGAACCTGGTGCTGCTCGCCTTCCCGGATGCCGCGCGTCAGCTCATCGATGGCGGCTTGCTGATCGCCCCTGGGGCGATAATTCACCGCTAGACGAAATGCCATACTTTCAGGTTGTCACATGCGGGGAGCGTGCAGTGCTGGCCGCTCCCATACGAAGGAGTGCGATTTGAATTAGCGTGCCGCGAGTACGACGGCGCCGCGGCAAACGCGAAGATTCCAAAGAGACGTCAGCCGCTCATCGAGCCGAGGAACTCGGCATTGCTGCGAGTCTTTCCCAGCTTATCGAGCAGCAACTCCATGGTCTCGACGGGCGACAGCGGGTTGAGCACTTTGCGCAGAATCCATACGCGATTGAGCTCTTCCTTCGGCAGCAGCAGCTCTTCCTTGCGGGTGCCGCTCTTGTTGATGTCGATGGCAGGGAACACGCGCTTATCCACCAGCTTCCGCTCCAGGTGGATTTCCATGTTGCCGGTGCCCTTGAATTCTTCGAAAATCACGTCGTCCATGCGGCTTCCGGTATCAATCAGCGCCGTGGCGATGATGGTGAGCGAGCCGCCCTCTTCGATGTTGCGCGCGGCGCCGAAGAACCGCTTGGGCCGCTGCAGGGCGTTCGAATCGACGCCGCCGGAGAGAACCTTGCCGGAAGGCGGCACGATGGTGTTATAGGCGCGCGCCAGACGCGTAATGGAATCGAGCAGAATGACCACGTCGCGCTTGTGTTCCACGAGACGTTTGGCCTTCTCGATGACCATCTCCGCTACCTGCACGTGACGCGTTGCCGGCTCGTCGAAGGTTGAACTGATGACCTCGCCGCGTACGGAGCGCTGCATGTCCGTAACTTCTTCCGGACGTTCATCGATCAACAGCACGATCAGCGTGACTTCGGGATGGTTTGCTGTAATCGAGTTGGCGATCGACTGCAGCAGCATCGTTTTGCCAGTGCGCGGCGGCGAAACGATCAGACCGCGCTGTCCTTTGCCGATCGGAGTCAGCAGGTCCATCACGCGGCCGGAATAGTTCTCGCGAACCGTCTCCAGCTTGAGCCGCTCATTGGGATATAGCGGCGTCAGGTTATCGAAGAAGATCTTGTTGCGCGCTTCCTCAGGCGGCTCGAAGTTTATCGCATCCACCTTGATCAGCGCGAAATAGCGTTCGCCTTCCTTCGGCGGACGGATCTGCCCGGAGATTGTATCACCGGTGCGCAGATCAAATCGACGGATCTGCGAAGGCGACACATAGACGTCGTCTGGACCAGGCAGGTAGTTATACTCCGGAGCACGGAGGAAGCCGAAGCCGTCGGGCAGGCACTCCAGCACGCCTTCCGAAAAGATAAGACCGCTCTTTTCGGCCTGGGTCTGAAGGATCTTGAAAATCAATTCCTGCTTGCGTAGACCGGCGGCGCCAGCAATTCCCATGTCTTTGGCAACCTGGTTGAGCTTTTGAATGCTCATGTCTTTCAACTCCACCAGGTCCAGAGTTGGAGTACCGTTCTTGACGTTCTGCGCGCCCTGCGTCTTGCGCCGGTGTTGGCCCGGACCGCCCAGGACATTGGCGGGCGCCGCCTCGGCTGGCGGAGCCACCGGATCAGCGCTTTTCCCGTCGGGCGCGGACACCGCTTTTGCGGCGCGCTCGCCCTTTTCAGGACGCTCCCCTTGCGCCTTTTCGGAGCGCTCGGCGGACTTCTCCGTTTTCTCCCCCTCTACGGTGGCGGCGGGAGCCGATTGTTTGTCGGCTGCTTTTTCGGTGGGCTTTTCAGGTTTTTCCTGCGGTGCGGTGTTTCCACCTACCGTGGTTGAAGTGTTTTCGCTATTGCTTGCCAAATTTCCCTCACTCCCCGGCCTGTGACAGCCGAGAACGGCAACGGCTGAGCGCCGCCCTGCCGGATGGCGTGCATGCCGCGCTCTTGCTCTGATCGATTCAACTTATCTACCTTTGTGGCGACTACTAAATACTGCCTGCCGTGATGCTCAAGCCATCGCTTCAGCTCCAGGTCTTGCTCCATCCATCCGCGGCGGGAATCCAGTATGAGGCAGGAAAGCTTCAGAGTTTCCCGCTGCAGGAGGTAGTGTTCAATGAGCTGCTTCCATTCCCGAACGATCTCGGGCGGAACCCGGGCATAACCATAACCCGGAAGATCGACAAAATACATCTTGCCGTCGATCCGATAAAAATTGATCGTTTGTGTGCGACCCGGCGTGCTGCTGGTGAAAGCCAGCTTCTTCTGCCCGATGAGGGCATTTAACAAGCTGGACTTTCCAACGTTACTTCTCCCTAAAAACGCGATCTCCGGCAACCCATCCCTGGGGAATTTTTCCGGACTGCCTGAGCTTACTACAAATTCCGCCGTAAGTGGTCCCGGCCCGCCAGCGCTTCTGCGGCGGCGGCCCGGCAACGCAGTGCCGCCGCCCGAAGGCGCTCCATCCCCGGGCCGGTGCATGGGACTTAGTGCGCCCGGTTTTCTTCCACCGGTTGCACATCCACTCCAGGGGTACCTGCCGGTATCGGCAAGCCCACAATTTCACGTTCCAGCGCGATCTTGAGGACTTCGTCCATCGATTCCACGAAGTTCAACTTCATGGTCTTCCGGATGGCTTCCGGAATATCGGGCAGGTCCTTCTCATTTTCTTTCGGCATGATGGCTTCGAGGATTCCATGCCGGTGCGCCGCCATCAACTTCTCCTTCAGACCGCCAATCGGCAGCACTTTGCCGCGCAGAGTAATCTCGCCGGTCATCGCCACATCACCACGCACGGGAATGCGGGTCAATGCGCTCGCGATGGTAGTGGCCAGCGTGATTCCAGCCGATGGGCCGTCTTTTGGAATCGCGCCCTCCGGAATGTGCAGGTGCACATCCAGGTTGCGGTAGAAATCGCGCGGCAGGCCGAGCGATTGTGCCCGCGAGCGGATATAGCTCATCGCCGCCTGTGCCGATTCCTGCATCACTTCGCCGAGTTTCCCGGTGATGGTGAGCTTTCCTTTGCCATCCATCAGAATGCATTCGGTGGTCAGAATCTGTCCGCCGACTTCAGTCCAAGCCAAGCCCACCGCGGCGCCCACTTCGTTCTTCTTTTCCGCCTGCAAGTCGCGGAAGCGCCAGGGCCCCAACAACTCCGTCAGCTTTTCGGCGGTGATGGTCGCCTTGGGCAGTTCCTTCTTTTCCTTGCCTGCTTGCGAGTTCACCACCTGGCGCGCCACCTTGCGGCAGACATTGCCGATTTCGCGCTCCAGGTTCCGGACGCCGGCCTCGCGAGTGTAGTACTGGATCAGCCCGTTCAGCCCTTCATCGCCGAATTCGATCTGGTCTTTCGAGAGCCCCGTCTGCTCCATCTGTTTGCGGACCAGGAAGCGCTTGGCGATCTCCATTTTTTCCAATTCCGTGTAGCCGGAAAGCCGGATGACTTCCATGCGGTCCTGCAATGCCGGGGGAATGGTATGAAGAACGTTGGCCGTGGCGATGAAGAAGACCTGGCTCAGATCATACTCCACATCCAGATAATGGTCAACGAACATGAAGTTCTGCTCAGGGTCCAGCACTTCGAGCAGCGCCGCCGAAGGATCGCCGCGGAAGTCCATCGACATCTTGTCTACTTCATCCAGCATGAACACCGGGTTCCGCGTGCCGGCCTTCTTCATCATCTGGATGATCTGTCCGGGCAAAGCGCCAATGTAGGTGCGCCGGTGCCCGCGGATCTCCGCTTCATCCCGCACACCGCCGAGCGACATGCGCACGAATTTCCGTCCCGTAGCTTTGGCGATCGACATTCCGAGCGATGTCTTGCCCACGCCCGGAGGCCCGACGAAGCATAGGATGGAACCTTTCGGGTTCTTGACCATGCGCCGCACAGCGAGGAATTCCAGGATGCGCTCTTTGATTTTTTCCAGACCGTAGTGGTCGGCTTCGAGCACTTCCTCGGCGTAGGTGAGGTCACGGATCTCCTTGGACTTTTTCTTCCACGGTACAGCCAGCAGCCAATCCAGGTAATTGCGCGAAACGGTGGATTCCGCCGACATCGGCGGCATGTTTTCCAGGCGCTTCAATTCAGCCATGGCCTTATCGAGAGCGTCCTTGGTCATACCGGCGGTTTCGATGCGCTTCTTCAGCTCATCGATTTCGCTCTTCTCGCCGCGGCCCAACTCCTTCTGAATGGCCTTGATCTTCTCGTTCAAGTAATACTCTTTTTGCGCCTTCTCCATCTGGCGCTTCACGCGGCCCTGAATCGTGCGGTCCACATTGAGCTTCTCGATTTCGATATCGAGCATCTCCGCCACGCGAGTCAGCCGGTCGATGGGATCGAAGATTTCGAGCAGCTCCTGCTTCTCTTCAATCGTGAGCTGCAGGTTCGCGCCGACCGTGTCCGACAGTTTTCCTGGATCGTCGACACGAATGGCCGCGATCATGGTTTCGTAATTTAGGTTCTGGCTGAGCTTGACATATTGCTCAAACAGGCCCGTAACGCGGCTCACCAACGCATCAAGCTGCGGGCCCGGCTCCACTTTATAGCCGGAAGTGCGAACCACCGCGCGGAAGAAACCTTCTTCATCGGAAACCGACACAACCTTGGCGCGCTCTACACCTTCCACCAGCACCTTGATGTTGCCGTCCGGCAGCTTCAAGCTCTGGACAATGTTCACGATCGTGCCAATGCTATAAATCTCGTTGGGCTTCGGCTCATCGATCGAGGCATCGTGCTGGGTGGCAAGAAAGATCTTCTTGTCGCCGGCCATCGCCTCTTCGAGAGCCCGGACGCTCGATTCTCTTCCCACCACGAACGGCGTCATCATGTAGGGGAAGATGACCACGTCGCGAATGGGCATCATCGGCAGACGTTTTGTATCGGGTTTTTCCTTTGAAGTAAGCATTGTTCTCCCCGGGGGCACTCTGGCCCCCAAACCCCAGACGCATGCACCGGAAGGTGAAGTTTAACCGGCCTTTTCTAATATTGTAAGACTGATCTTCTGCGCCAGCACCATCTCTTTGGTGACCTGAAATTCGCGAACCTTCTTGTAGGATGGCAAGTAGTACATCAGATCCAGCATCAGGTCTTCCAGAATCATGCGCAGGCCGCGCGCCCCGACCTTCCGTTCCATGGCCATATCGGCAATGGCTTCCAGGGCTTCGTCACTGAATTTCAGCCGCACATTCTCAAATTCAAAGAGCTTCTGGTACTGTTTGACAATTGCGTTCTTGGGTCGGGTCAGAATTTGAATCAAGGCCGAGCGATCCAGATCTTCGAGGACCGCGCTCACCGGCAAGCGGCCAATGAACTCCGGAATGAATCCGAACTTGATCAGATCGATCGGCTGTACCTGCGAGAGCAGATCAATGTCGCGCCGTCCGCTGATGCCGGCGACGCGCCCGCTCTTTTCGTCTTCCTGCAAAAAGCCCATGGACTTCTTGCCCGTCCGGCGGGCAATGACTTTCTCCAGGCCGACGAATGCTCCTCCGCAGATGAACAGGATATTGGTCGTATCGACCGGCGTGAACTCCTGATGCGGATGTTTCCGCCCTCCTTGCGGCGGGACATTCGCGACCGTTCCTTCCAGGATCTTTAACAGCGCCTGCTGCACGCCTTCGCCGGAAACATCGCGCGTGATCGATGGGTTCTCATCCTTGCGGCAAATCTTATCGATCTCATCGATATAGATAATGCCCTGCTGGCATTTCTGGACGTCTCCATCGGCCGCCTGCAACAATTTCAGAATGATATTCTCGACGTCCTCGCCTACATATCCGGCTTCGGTCAGCGTAGTGGCGTCCACGATAGCGAAGGGAACCTCTAGAATCTTCGCTAACGTCTGCGCCATCAAGGTCTTACCGGTTCCGGTCGGGCCGATCAGCAGAATATTCGACTTCTGAACTTCCACCTCGGTATTGCGGACCCGATTCATGTGAATCCGCTTGCAGTGGTTATACACTGCCACCGCCAACTTCTTTTTGGTGGCCTCCTGGCCGATCACGTACTGATCCAGAAATTCCTTTACTTCCAGCGGCTTGGGGATTTTGTTCGGAGCTCCAGAAGGAGGCTCGGCTTTATCGTCTTCTAAAATCGAGTTACAAACCGCAATGCATTCATCGCAGATGTAGGCTCGCGGATAGTCACTAGGAGACGAGATGAGCTTTCCGACTACGTCCTGGCTTTTATGGCAAAACGAACACCGTAAAGCATCATCAGATCCGGTACGCTTCACGCAGCTTTCTCCTCTTCCACCGTATGGCCGGGCCAGGAAGTAGAGAACTCCCCGCGGCTTCCGGAGTAGGGAACATCAACCGATTTCGTCTCTATTATCACCTGAATCGAGTCCCTTAGCAATGTATCCGCTGGTTAGCTGGGGCGCGATAGTACCTGGTAATAAGATGAACCAAAGGCCCATCACGCTTCAGCAGTCTTGCGGGCGTGCTCGAACAGGAAGTTCAACGTTTTCTCCGTCCGGATGTGAGAAGCAATTCGCCCCAGCGTGCCATCTTTCTCAAAACGCATCTGTAACGCCGCCACCGCTTCCCGCTGCTGGCGCGCGATGCGCTCCACTTCGCGGTCCACCTCTTCGCGGGTAGCGTTGATCGATTCCCGCTCGGCGACCCTGGAAAGCAGCAGCGATGCCTTGACCTCTTTCACCGCTTTTTCGCGCTGGCTTTCCTTTACCTTTTCCCAATCGAGCTTGATGGATTTCGGGTCGATGCCCTCAGCCGCCATGGCATTCAGGCTCTGCTCGACGCGATTCCGAATCTGACGCTCCACGAAAGCCTCGGGAATCGGGAACTCGTGCGCTTCCACCAATTTATCGACGATCTGGTTCTTCGCTTCTTCCTGGGCTTGCTGCTCCCGTTGCGCCAGAAGAGCCTTCCGCACGGCGTCCTTCAATTCATCGATGTTGCGGAAATCGCCCAGATCCTGGGCAAACTCATCGTTCAGCTCGGGCAGTTCTTTTCGGCGAATGCCTTTCAGCGTAGCGTGAAAACGCACGGTCTTACCCGCCAGACGTTCAGCACCATAGTCCTCCGGATAAACCACGTCGAATTCGCGCTCTTCGCCCGGAGTGACGCCGCGCAGATTTTCGGTAAAGGCCGCAACTGTATCGGCCGAACCCATTTCGAGAACCAGTTCATCCTGCTTGACCGGCTCGCCTTCCACGCCGCCAACACTTTCGAGCGAGACGACGGCGTAATCGCCATCCTCGACAGGCCGCGGGTCAACGTTTACATATTCCGCTTTTTGGTTCCGAAGCTCTTCGACGCGCTTGTCCACGTCTTCGTCGGTGACCACGGGCTCGTGGTAGGGAACTTCGACGCCCTCGTATTCTTTCAGTTCAATTTCCGGTACGACTTCAAATTCGGCTTTGAACCGCAGGGGCTCGCCTTCATGGAAATGCAGGTCCCGAATATCAGGAGTGCCGACCACGTTCAGGTTTTCCGCTTCGAAACGCTGTTGCAAATACCTGGGAACCAAGCTTTCGAGCACCTGCTGACGGATGTCACTTGCGAATTGCTTGCGAATCAATGATGCCGGCGCCTTGCCTGGACGGAAGCCCGGCAGCTTGGCACGCTTCTGCACGGCCGTAGTGACCTTATTGGTTTCGCTGTCAACTTCTTCAACAGGTATGGAAAACTCCAGCGAGTGCCGGCAGCCTTCAATTAAAGCCAAGGGAATTGACCTCAGGTAAGGAAGTGATGGTGAATTTTCATCATACCATGCCGGATGCCCCTTCGATTCTCCCGGGAGACAAGCCATCGCCCGCAGAATTAGGAAACTATAAACCAGTGCGTTGGTGCCTGGGCTGTATACCAGCGCTCGCGGACAGTCCCATACTGATGCACGGCGCAGAACCTGCGAGTGTCCGCTTTCTGAATATGCTGACGGCGAAGGAGCGCCAATCAGCAAGCACACGAACACGCTTGGGAGGAGGTGACACTCATCCTGTGGCGGGTGTCGGCTGCGGATCTCCATGCTCCCAGTGACGCAGCGGTGAACCGGGTACTAACGCGCACAGATCAGGGAACGCGCCACGGCATTGTCATAAGAGTTTGATCTTCACGCGATATCCTGAGTCACTCGGATTTCCTGTTGAGCACGAAATCGTGTTTTCCAGTCCGTTTAACGCGACGTGATCAGCAGAAATAAGTAGATCTTGACGGAAAGAGATCATGTCTTTAGACAAAGGGGAAATACTCCGGGGCCACTTTCCTGGAATGGGTATTGCTACGCCGCCTCATAAAGACGGGCCTAAGCAGACGATTGGCCGGCATTCTTCCGGTGAGCGAGCCGCGCGTTTACGCGATCCGAATAGTCGACAAGCCGTCGTGGCATTCCGCCCGCCCGGAATAGCGTCTGCATGGATGGGTCCGTTAGTGGTGGCGCTGGCGGTGACCGTTGGCATCTTCTGGCTGGCGCTCCGCAGCAGCGGCGGTGGTGTGGGGCAAACAGCCGACCGGACGGGAAACGTGAACGCCTGGATGGAATGGCGCCTCCCGAACGGCACGAATCTGCGCGCGCCCCAGTACGGCGCTGAGTCTCGCATGATTCGGTACCTGCAGGACGGAAGCAAGGGAGCATCGAAAGACCGCTGGTTCGATCTGGACGAACTGCGTTTCGATGCAGCCGCGCCGGACGTTCGCGGCGCGTCCCGGGAACAGCTTCACAACATTGCCGGCATTCTGATCGCTTATCCGAATGTAACCGCCAGGCTCGCCGCCTGCGCTACTGAATCGCTGGAGAAGCCTCAGTTCTCGCGTGACCGCGCGGAACATATGCGAACGGATCTGATTGCGATGGGAGTGGCGCCCGGCCGCTTGAAAGTAGAAGATTGCAACGGCGCAATTTCCGCGCGAGATGCCGCCGCCGCACAGAATTCTACGAGGATTTTCCTGCGCGTGACGCAGTAACGAAGCATGGCCAGCGTTCTACGTTTGCGCGCGCAGAGGAATGCGAGCGGCGCCTCCGATGCTATTGAATAAGAGGTCACCATTTTCCAGGAACTGAATCAAGGCGTAAGCGCCGTTGCCTAGATTGTCCTGGCCGAAGATGGTGCGATGTACCGTCTCACCGGTGTCCCAGTCCATTCCCGTAATCTCCCAGCCGTCTGTCTTCGTATAACCATTGACAAACGCGATGCGGGACGACGAACTCATACACGGAACCATACTGGTACTGACGACGTCATTGCGAGTCCATGCGGAACGCCACTGGTGAGCCTGCGAATCCCAATCGACTCGTTCCGCTCCCGCTGGTGGATCAAACACGGGGCCGCCGGCGATCACGTCCACGAGCTTATCTTTTGCGCCGTGCGAGCGGATATTGTTCACCACGAACGCTCCATACCCGTACACCACAACCGATTGCTCGCTCTGGATGAATACCGGCAGGGGCGAGAGGCCACAGGTGATGGGAAGCTGACCGGCAATCCGCCGCGATTTCGTTCCGGCCTGCTGGCGAAACTCGCTTGGGATCTGATCGCGCCAGAACGCGACAATCTTCATGCGGTCGGCGCCGTCAGTGATGACAACCAGCTTGTCCTGGTCATCGCCGAAGCCCATCAAAGTTGGCGTGGAACCGGTTCCCCGTCCGAACTTGACACTCGGAGGCTCGTGTCCGAAGTCATAGGGCGAGGACCACGCTCCGTCGGCATCGCTGGTTGAAAGCTTGGAGCCGGTCCACACGATCTTACGCATGGTCGTATCGCTGGCGACGTAGATGCCATTCTTGTCGTCAACCGCCATCGAATTGGAAACATACTCATCGGCGCCGAATTCCACAGTGTAACGCTCACCCTGGAAGCTGCGATCGATAACCGTTACAGATCGATTGGTCAAAACGATCAGCTTGCCATCGTAAGTGAGATTGCAGCCGACAATCATCGCTCCATAGCGCTGGAGTGACGCGCTGGCGCCTGCTGCCAATCTGCGAAGTTCTTCGTTGAAATCGAGGGTACGCAGAACTTTGATGCCGGAGGAAGGTTTCGAAGGATCAATTAGTCCGTAAGCATGAATTTTGCCGTCAGGGGTATTGCCGTAGAAGATATTGTCCTTATCTACAAACATGTAGACATTGGTGGCGATTCGCTTCCAGTCAAGCCCAAGATCTTTCGTGACGGCCTTTTCCACCTGAACGATTTCCGTGAAGCGCTGCGCCAGCACCGCATCGAGGACTTCAGGAGCCACGGCTTTCGCACCGGGCACGGCGATTTGCGCGACTAAGTGAAAACCGCCATTGGAGACGTCAACATAGCTTACGGCTCCCGAGGACGTCACCCACATATATTGCGGTAAGGTCGAGGCGAGCTGCATCAGGCCGATCGGTCCGCCTGGTACGCGGCGCACTTTGCGAAGATCGACCTGGAATTCGCCGCGCGGCGCCGGATACGGCGTGGCGTCAGTCTGAGCCGGGTCGAAATGGGTAGTTGCGTACTTCTCAGCCGACAAAAAGGGATTGCGGGCCGGCATGTTCGGCACTCTTTTCATTGCTCCACTGGATGCACTCATGGAAAAATCCTTTTGAGGAAATCGGTTCAGTTGGTTGAGACGCACTGGGGATGAGGTCGATCTATTTTTTCGACGGATTCAGTTGCGTCTCACAGGCTTCTCTTACGCAAACCGCAGTCGCGAAGACTTTAGTATTTGGCGGCATCGGGACGGTGTAGCGCCGGAACACCGTCTTCCGCCGTTGGTCTTTCTTTCAGTGTTCTTTCCGGACGATCCAGCCCCAAGTTCTGCAACCACTCTTCGAGGGGGGAATCCCCGGTGTCAGACACACGCGCGGCGGTTGTTGTGTGGGGGAGGAGTGAGACCCATGACATGGCTTCGCGATCGTTCGTATTTCCGAGAACTGGCGCTGATCTGCGCGGTAGTAATTGCGCCGGGAGACGCGCTGCTCTACGGGCAGGCGTCGCCGCCCACTCAAGCAGCGGGAGATCAGCAAACGCAGTTGATGAGCCCGGATCAATTGGACAGCATCGTGGCGCCCATTGCGCTCTATCCGGATTCACTCTTGGCTCAGATCCTGGCGGCTTCGACGTACCCGCTGGAAATTGTGACAGCGGACCGCTGGGTCAAGGAGAACAGTAGCTTAAAAGGCAAAGCCTTGGTAGAGGCGGCGGGAAAGCAAAACTGGGATCCGAGCGTTCAGGCCCTGGTAGCATTTCCCGACGTGCTCCAGATGCTGGATCAGAGTTTGGATTGGACTACGGCCTTGGGCAATGCGTTCCTCTCGCAACAGGCGGACGTAATGGCGGCCGTCCAGCGCATGAGGGCGAAGGCCCAACAATCCGGTAAGCTACAATCGAGCCCACAACAGCAGGTGCAGAGCACCACAGTGGACGGACAACCAACTATCGTGATTCAGCCCGCTGATCCGCAAGTGATCTACGTGCCGACTTATGATCCCGCGGTCGTGTACGGCGCGGCGCCCGCCTACTATCCGTATCCGGCGGTTGCCTATCCGACAGGAACCGTGGTGGCGGCGGGTGTAGTTTCATTCGGCCTCGGAGTGGCGGTGGGAGCCATCTTCAACGGCTGCTGCGGAGGAGGCTGGGGTTGGGGATGGGGTTGCAATTGGGGCAGCCATCCCTCGCTGTATGTGAACAATAATTTCTTCACCCACAACGGCAACACCTTCGTGAACCGCGGCAGATGGGGCAACAACTACGCCGGCAACGGACGCGCAGGATGGAATCACAATCCGCAACATCGCGGCGCGGTTCCTTACCCCAATCGCAGCGTCGCAAACCGCTACAACGGCGGGAAAGGCGGTATGCGTCCGGCACAATTGCCGGCGAATATGGGAAACATCAGGCCGCCGGGCTCGCAGGGTAACGCAAACCGGTTCGGCGGAAACAATATCGGGAATCGACCCGGTGGCGGCGCCGCGCGGCCCGGCCAGCTACCTTCGAACGCTGGTGCGAACCGGCCAGGCGGCGGTGCCAGGCCAGGGCAGCTTCCCAATGCGGGCGCGAACCGGCCAAGCCAACTTCCTTCGAACGCCGGCGCTAATCGGCCCGGAGTCTCGCGGCCCGGATCCACAGGCTCGGCAAGCCGAATCTCTCCAGGTGGCCAGTGGGGCGGATGGAAGGGAGCCAGCCCATCCATCTCGAATCGTGGAGGCGCTTTCGCCGGAGGTAATGCCGGCCAGGCGCGCCAGTTCAGCAACCGTGGAGCCCGGAGTATGGGCGGCGGCGGTTTCCGCGGAGGCGGCGGCTTCGGTGGAGGTGGAGGACGCAGAGGTGGCGGCGGTCGCAGGCGCTAAATTGTCACCAAATACATAAGGAAACCAAGGATCATAACCATGCAACATCAAGAACCCCTCCGAAGATTTACGCTCCTGCTGGCGATCGTGTCGCTGGCGGCATGGGCATGGGGCGCGGCGGTCACCCAACAGCGCACATTTGCTACGCCGCGGGCGGCCGCCCAGGCGCTACTGGCCGCAGCCGAGGCCGACGATGTTCCGGCCGTCATGAATATGTTCGGTCCGGACGCCGACGCAATCCTTCACTCGGGAGACCCCGTGCAGGACAAGGGTAACCGGGCAAAGTTCGTGACCAAAGCCAAACAGTCGATGAAGGTAAGAATCGACCGCGCCAACGCCAACCGCGCCACTTTGCTGATCGGAGCGGATGCTTTCCCGTTTCCGATACCGCTGGTGAGGAGAGCGGGCCGCTGGTCTTTCGATACCGCGGCAGGAAAAAGGGAAATCCTCGCGCGGCGAATCGGCGCCAATGAACTAAGCACCATTGCGGCTTGCAAGGCTTACGTGAATGCTCAGTACGACTATGCTTCCGAAGATCGCAACAAGAACGGGATACCCGAGTATGCGCGTAAGTTAATCAGCTCGCCGGGCCAAAGGGATGGACTATTCTGGCCTGGAGCAGATGCGCCACCGACGGAATTCACGTCCGCAGTGAAGCAGGCCGTAGCGGAAGGATACCGGAAAACGGGCAGCAAGCCGACTCCATATCACGGCTATAACTTCCGTATTCTTCTGGCCCAGGGACCCAAGGCCCGCGGCGGCACCCTGAATTACATTCAGCACGGCTCGATGATCGGCGGGTTTGGGCTGGTAGCATGGCCGGCCGAGTATGGCGTGTCGGGCATCATGACATTTCTGGTGAACCAGGATGGCGTCGTCTACGAAAAGGACCTGGGCCCTTCCACCACGGCCACGGCAGAAAACATGACGGCGTTCGACCCGGACAAAACCTGGCGGCCTGTGGGCGAGACGAAGGGCATAGCGTCCCGAAGCCGCTAACCGGAAACGCACTTTGAAAGATGGCCGCAAGGAACATGGCAGAATGGTCCTCACCTTACTAGCAGGAGTATCTGACCCTTGTGGCCATCTCGTTCTTGACAAACAGTTAGCAAATACCGCATCGTAGGTAATCACAAACAGGAGATCACGTCCTTGCCCGAGCGCAATGGCCGACCGGTTTTGTATCTGTTGACAAGCCACTGGCTCACCATGGCCGGCGCCCTGTTAGTGACCGTAGCGGGCTTCACCTGGCTGCTGGCGCTCCCCAACCTCGTTCGAGGTAATGCCGGTGACCCTTACATCGGAATTCTTCTCTTCGTCATTCTTCCCATCCTCTTCTTCATCGGCCTGGTTCTGATGCCGATCGGAGTCTGGCGCTCCAGACGCGCGATTCGCCAAGGCCTCCGGCAGATGCCTTCGCGAGAGAGTTCGCTCAAACGGCTGGCAGCCTTTCTGGCCATCGCGACAGTTTTGAATGTTGTGATCATGTCACAGCTTTCCTATCGCGCTATCAACTATATGGAAGGCACTCAGTTTTGCGGCCAAAGCTGCCATGTAATGAAACCCGAGTTTACAGCGTATCAAGTATCTCCTCATGCTCGCGTCGCTTGCGTCGAATGTCATGTCACTCCGGGCGCCGCGGGTTGGGTGAAAAGCAAGATGTCTGGCACGCGCCAGTTAATGGACGTCATTTTCAATACCTACCCCAGGCCGATTCCATCCGCGATGGAGACGAACCGGTTGGTGCCCGCCTCGGGAACTTGCGAACACTGCCACTGGTCACAGCAATTCAACGGAGCGAGATTGCGAGTGATTCCCGATTACGCGAACGACGAGAAGAATACTCTGACTCAGACCGTTCTGGTGATGATGGTAGGCGGAGGCCGAGTGCCCGGGATCCACGGAGCTCATTTCGGCCCCGGTGTCTCTATACGCTATGGATCTACCGATTCAAAACGCCAGACGATTCCGTGGGTCGAGTATAGAGACACGTCGAAAAACGTGACTCGGACATACAAAACCAGCGACTTATCGCCCTCCGCCGCCGGGAAGCTGCAGTACTACGACATGCAGTGCGTGGACTGTCACAATCGGCCGGCGCATACTTTTCAATCTCCGGAGCGAGCTGTAAATACGGCAATGGCTCTCGGTCAGATCCCAGTTTCACTACCATTCATCAAGAAAAAGGGTGTCGATGTATTGCGAACTTCGTATGCGAGTAGTGACGAGGCGGCCAGGAAGATTCCGGCGGCGATTCGGGATTACTATCGCCAGACGCAGCCCGCACTTTATCCGTCCCGATCCGCAGACGTAGATCAGGCGGCCAATGCCCTACTCACTATCTACAACGAAAACGTGTTCCCGGATCTCAAGGTCACGTGGGGCACATACGCGAATAATCTCGGCCACATCGATTTCCCAGGCTGTTTCCGGTGTCACGATGAAGCACACACTTCGGCTGACCAAAAGACGATAACCCAGAGCTGCGATGCCTGTCACGAGGTTGTCTCATCGTCGGAGGCATCGCCCGAGGTGCTCAAAACCTTGGGTATTGAGAAGAAACTTTCTGATCTTCAAAAGAAGTGAGGGCGTGCCCGGCCTAATCTGGCGCGCCCGCCTCACCTGGTACTACTTCTTCAGACTCCGGATATAGGCCACAAGATTGTCCGCCTCCGCACTGGTGACCCGCACCGGTTTCATCTTGCCCTTGCCGCTGATGATGATCGCCTTGAGATCATCGTCACTCATTGACTGCACCTCTGGTGACTTCAGATCCTTCATGTCGGCCTTGGTCATCTTCGCAATCGCTGCGTTCGGAGTTCCGTCCGCACCGTGGCAAGACTTGCAGACTTTGTTATATAAGGCCTGCCCGGCCTTCGCATCAGCAGCCATCCCCGATGCTGCCGACACACAAACCAAGACAAACAAAACCGTCAGAGTACGCATTTGCAATCCTCCCATTGACTGGACTTTTCGTTTACATGGCCTGCCCACTACTTACTTCGACCCGCTACTTGAATTCAGATAGGCGATAAGGTCCGACATTTCGCGGCCATTGAACCGAGGCCACGGTGTACCCCGCTTTTTCATCGCTTCCAACATCGCTGGACCGTGACGCCAGAGCGCCGACACCATCGACGCACCGGAAAACTCATTTGCGCCGGTCTCCAGACGCGGCGCACCGGATGCAGGGTCCGCATGACAGCCGGCGCATGATTTTGCGCTGAACACGCGCCGGCCACGCGCGGTGTCGCCCGCGTCTTCGAAGAATTGTTTGGCCCACAAGTAGCTCAATAGCTCGCGCATCTCCTCCGGCTCGAAGTGAGCCGGTGAAGCGCCCGCGGCGCGCATAGCGGGCCCGTGATTCCACATCGCAGCGGCAATCTCGCTCAGCGTGCTGCCCTTGATCCGGGCAGCCAATGCGGAACCCGTTTTGTGACACCCTTCGCAGCCTTTCGATTTGAAAAGCTCTGCCCCTTCGGCTCCGGAGGTTGTCTGAAAACCCGGTGCATTCTCGCGAACGCCGGGCAAATGGCGGACATAGACCAGCAGGTCCACCAGATCCTGTCCGCTTAGCACTGGAAGCGCCACCCCCTTCGCGGTGGCTGCTGTCGCCATGCCTGGCAGATGATTCCAGATGGTGGCAATCAATTCGAATGGCGTATTCACGCCCTTCCACTTCATAACCGGTGGGATTCCCGCTTGAGTTGCTGACGTCAAACCGTGGCATCGCGCGCAATCTCTTTCGAAAACCCGCTTGCCACGTCCGGCGTCGCCAAGCGGCTCGAAGAATCGCGTTGAGTAGAAATACGCGAACAAATCGGCGGCGCCTTGTTCATCCATTTCGCCCGGGTGAATGTCGCTGCCCTTCATGGCTGCCCACATGGTAGGTGCATGATTCCACATGGTGGCGGCAAGCATCGCAGGAGTAAAGTTGCGGTCTACGAGCCGGCCGAGGTCGGTCCCAACAGCACCACCTTTTCCGTTGACGCTGTGACACTGCACGCAGTTGAGCGATTCGAACAACCCTGCGCCGCGCTCTGAATCGGCAGCGACCACGGCGGCCCGGGCTGCCAGTGTCGAGATCAAAAAGACGGCGGCCCGCAGCATCATCGCACGATCCTCACACCGCCCGTAACCGTATGGGCGTGAAAATTCTCGTACGGGTAGAAGGTCTCACCAAACCCGTAGTAGCGCCACTCGGCGAACCAACTTATCTGCTTGTTGATAGGGAGTGACAGCTTAGCAAACGGCTGGTAGTAAGTGGTCGGGCGGCTGCCCGATGAGATAAAGAAAGAACCTCCGGCAGTGAGCTTTGAAACCAGTCCCCCGATTTGCGGCGGCTTGAAATTCCAGAGGCTCGTTATGATGTGCGAATTATCACGATAGATCGATTCCTGCGATGACAGGTCCTGCGGGACCAGAAACAGAATGTCCGAATGTAGTGTGGACCGGCTATAGGCCACCTGGACGTCGAACGGCTTACCATCCGGAGGCGTCCAGAAAACGGAGATTGACTCCTGGCGGGCGAGATAGTCGTTTTGAACATTGGCCGCCGGATTCTGGTTGCTCAGCAAATAGAAATCGCCCGAAATGCTGATTTGAGGTGAAGCTTGATATCGCACTTGTCCACGTGCCATCTGATAGTCGCGCAGGCTCGTGCGGAAATACTGTTGCCCGCCCAATGCGCCTTCCGCTTCGCCGGTAATGGAGAGCTTTGGCGTGGCTCGGAACGTGAATCCGCCGAGCACGACATTCCGGCTGAGTTGAACATCATTCGAACTGGCTAAACCGGCTGGCGGAAGAATCAACTGGCTGGCATCGCCCCAAACGCGCCGGTAGCCGCCCCTCACCGAGAGACGCCGGTAAGCATCCCAAATGACATCGGTTTCGAACTGGTTGTAGTTGGTGACCAGTTCCGAGTCGAGAAAGGCGGCCGTGACCTGCGGAGCACTAGCTGTGGTCAGACGCTGGAACGAGTTCGCCGCGGCGGAGTTATGCAGGCGATCGGTGAGCCAGGACTGAAGGATGCGCACTGTGCGATGCGGCCGAATCTCGGCGCTGGCATTTCCAGTGGTGTGCGGCATCTTCGCTTCAGCCGAGAGGATGAACTGCTGGCTGCTATAGAACAGCAGCGGATTCTGTTGGTAGAGATTGCCAGCGGCGGCCTGCTGGTAACTTACGTCGTTTTCTGGCCGGCTATAGAGAAATTGACCGTAGAGATCCAGCCAGGAGAAGGCGTTTCCGGATAGAAGGATCTTACTGTAGATGCTAGTGCCCCGAATTCCGTATGCCGCCAGTGCGCTGTCCAAGACGAGGATCTGTCCGAGCACCGGTGTCGTGACGTCGCCATAGTTAGTGCCACTGCCCTGGAATAAGCTCTGATCGTCCCGAAATGTCGTGCGGCCTTGCTCGAGTGTCGCATGCAGCCGCCGTAATTCGATGCGCACGCCACCGCGGAAGAGATTCGTCAGATCACGAAACGAATTCGGCACCGGATACTGATTGCCGTCACTCACGAAGGTCGCGACGCCCCGGCCGAAACCGGAATCGCGATCGTACGCAATATAGGGAATGAGCCAGTTCCCCGGGAGCAAATCAAGTTGAAAGCTGCCCAAGTGGCGGCGCAGGTCGAAGGACTGTTGATTGAGAACAATTCCTCGCGTCAGCAAAGGGTCCGCAAACGACGGCAGAAAATTGAAGTAGGAGAGGTCGCGGTAGTCGGCATTGAAGTCGTAGAGTTTCTTCTTAACGGCACGCAGGTGAAACGTTCCGTACGGGTCGTCGCCCCAGCTATACGCATGTACGTCTACGCGATCTAACAATCGACGTTTGGGATCGATGACAGTGAATTCCGTCCCGAGCAGTTTCGGTCCGGAGCCCAGATTCACAATGCTCCGGTAAGTATCGAAGCTTCCTCCCACGTCGGATCTCCAGCGATATCCCAGATCGATCGAGCCGGTAAGCCAAGGTTCGGCGGCAGTGGGCACCGGAGAGGCCGCCGTGCCGGCTTCATCCGGCTTCGTCGCGGGTGCTTGGGCCGGTGCGGTGGCGGCCGGCGATGCCGCGGGAGGCTGGACCGGAGCCGCGGCATTCTGGGCCTCCAGCCTCATCACCACGAAAAGAAGGAGCAGGCATCTCATCGCAGCAGGTTCCTGTCCACGTAGCTTCCGTGAATCTTCTGGTGGCAGACTGTGCAGTTCTGGAAGCGCGGCGATCGCAAATCATGGAATGAGGGCGGCACGACGCCGGCGATTCCTCCGGCGCTGACCGCGCTTGGAAGATTTGCGTGGCATTCCAAACAGACCTGCTGCACAACCGGCCGCGTCAGCATCCTTGGATTAGCCGACCCGTGCGGCTCGTGGCAGGCGCCGCACCCTTCGAACAACATCGGCGCGTGCGAAAAAGTGAATGGGCCGCGCTTGTCGCCGTGGCAGCGAAAGCAGCCCGCGTCGTTGCCCGCAAAACTGCGGGTCATGGCCACGCGGATACTGCCATGCGGATTGTGGCAATCGACGCAGGACATCCCGCCCTCCGGCACCGGGTGATGATAAGGTCGCTGAAATTGCGCGGCTGCGCTAATATGGCACGTGCGGCATTGCTCGTTAATGGCCGCGATGGTTCGCGGCACCAGGCCGAACGGACCGTTCGCGTGAATCTTGTGGCACGTCGTACAGGGGACTTGATCCCGGGCGTGACTGCTCCGCAACCGGCCTGCATGTTCCGGTTGGCCCAAGTGACAAGTCAGGCAGATCTTGTCCGTCACGGCGGGAGCGAGTTTCGCGGGGTTTCGAATGTCGTCAGCCGACGCGGACTCCGTGTGCTTCTGTGCGGGCCCATGGCACGATTCGCAAACTCGTCCCTCCCAGCCACGCCGTTTTTGTGTGTCGATCGCGTGATGAGGATTCTGTTCGAACGCTTTCGCCAAGTCCTCGTGACACGTTCCGCAGATCTCTGAGCCTGTATATCCTGGAGGGAACGCGACGCCGGTGCCCTGCCCTGCAGAGCTCCCGACCGCGACGATGACGATCGCCATAGCCTGCGCCACCTTAGTACTGCGCATGCACCTTGCTCACCGAGAAGCTGGCGCCGATACCATGGCAAACTTCGCAGCTCTCACCCAGCGAAGTTGTGTTGGCCAATGCATGCGAGGCGGTTGGCAGATCGACATGGCAACCCGTGCATGCCGAGGTGACCGGCTGAACGGGATTGATAGGCCCCTGCGGATCCACCACAGCATTCAATCCGGTGGGGAGATTCTGTTCACTGCCGCCACTGTGGCACATCGCGCAATTCCGGCGATCTCCCGGCGAACCGGAAGGGCTCAACGCAGGATAGCGGACGGTTGAAAAATCATTGTGCGACCCGCCGAAGCCCACCACGATATACGGACGATTGTCCGCGAGCAGGTTGACACCGGAATGGATGCGATGCACAAGCAGGTTGAAATTGATGCCCTGCGGAGGCGTATCGCGATCAGACGGCACAACAGCGTTGGCCCGCTGTGCCGCGTCTGTATTCGACGGATTGTGACACAGAACGCAATACTCCGTCTGGTTGCGCAGCGAGCCATGCAACGAGAGTGCCACGTGGCACTGGTTGCAATTACTGGTTGCCACCACTGTACGGCGTTGCTCCACGGGGCTACCGTCTACTGAGAAACTCACTACCTTGTTAGTGGCGCCATAAGTCACGCTCTGCTGTTTGGTTGTTCCGGGCAGAAGTACTTCAGTACGGCGCGCTTCCACGCCAATGGAATAAGTTCCCATGGCATTCGCCGGGACGGCATGCTTGAACGTGTAAGTGCAGGCGCCATCGCTGTCACAAGCGGCGCCGAGGGCGTTTTCCGTAACATAACCTGGCGTGGATACATCGCTTCCAAAACTGGTATATCCGTAGTCGGAGGCCGGACCAGCCATTGTAAAGGCCAGCGTGCCCAGTGCGGATAACGCTACGGCCTTTCCCGTCGAATCCTTGACGGTAAAATTGATCACCGGTTGACTTCCGGCCGAACTGTTGGCAATCTTTGTAATCTCGATAGACAGCCCGGATAACATCTGTGAATCAACCGGCACAACATGTGCACCTTTGATCGAGGCATCGAAGTCAATCTCGCCCTGCGGGATATGGCACGTTGAGCATAGGTTGTCGTTAAACTGGGGACCTCCGGCATGTTTCTCGCCGGTAGCAAAGTTCACGTCGTCATGGCAAGCGCCGCATGAGACGCGGGACGGCCGCGTGAGGTAGGCAGTGTAATTCACCGCCTGAGTTGTTGCACTATGACAGGTTTCGCAGCGTCGCACATCGGCCGGGTAAACCACAGTCGACCAATCGCTGACGGCGCCATTGAATCCTATGATTTGATAAGGCGTGCCGCTTTGGACACTAGGCAAACTCGATCCCATATGGATCTTATGCACCATGACTTTGAGATCGAGCGTATTGCCCGTATCGGGATCGACCGTCTGCGGTGTATGGCACAAGACGCACAACTCGATCCCGCGCCGCGACCCACCATGCGCCGATAACTGATCGTGGCAGGTATTACAGCTCTCCGTTCGAATCTCATCGTGAACATGTGTTACTGCGCCCCCTGCCGGTACAAAATTGAATGTCGTGCTGGCGTAGTTAGTTCCCAGGTCGAACTCGGTCAGGTCGCGAGATCCGTAGATACCGACCGTGTGCGTAGCATTGGTGTCGAACCCTGCCGGGGCCTTTGTCTTGAAAATATATTGGTATACCCCGTCTCTGAGCCTTGTGTTCGACCCGCCGGAATCCGCCCCGGCCTGTGTAACCGTGCCACTTACCGGGCCCGTAGCTTGGCGAGTCGTGTAAGCAGTGTATTGTGTCTGATCGTTGGGAAGAACCGCTGCAACATAGCTGAGACTGATGGGTCCAGGGGTTGTTACTCCCGCAATGTCGAGCGGTAGCCCGTTCGGGTCCGTAACCGAATAGGTCGCACTGATCGTTCCGTCACTGGTGATTTGCGCTGAATTGATCTGGATCGAAAGGCCAGGCCGCACGAAGGCAACAAGCGCCTCTTTGGCGTAAAAAGCCTTTTCGCGCGGAGAGTACGTCCGCCGCGGAGCGCCGGTCAGCCCCAGCGCCACCGTCAAGGTACAAGTCAGCCAGCCCCGCAAGGCAATTCGGCTCACTGATGCCCCTCAAATGGCACCTATAGACTAACAGAGATTCAAAATCTCGTTAGTGACCTAGGTTACAGAGTTCGCGAGCAGGGTTTCCCAAAAAAAATTGCACCATCACGGCCCCTGAAGGATCAGGACCTAGCATATGTGATCCAGGGACTGACCCAAAGGCCCTCTCGTATGATACCTCCGAACGGGCCGGAAGCTTGTTCCAACCAGTCCGAAAAGGCTCGCTTGCTATGGAACTTTCCAAAGGCCCGTCAGTGGCATTGTGCTTGGTTCTCAGCCTGGCGTGGATGTCCGTTCCTGTCTCACACTGCCAAACGCTGCCACCGCCGGACCAAGGTCCGCCAAGCACCGGACAGGCGAGTCGCTCCATCCCGGTGCAGAATACGAGCACTCAAGAACAACTTCCGCGACGCATCTTCGGAATCATTCCCAACTACCGCAGCAATGCGAGTCTGAAGGATTCCAAGCCGCTCAGCGCGGGACAGAAATTCAAACTCGCCGCGCGTGAATCCTTTGATCCGGGAACCTTCCTTCTTTCCGGCGCAATCGCCGGGATCGGCCAGGCATCGAATTCCATGCCATCCTATGGCCAGGGAATGGCTGGCTACGGCCGCCGTTATGGCGCGTCCTACGGGAATCTGGTGATCGGGAATACCATGGCCGTGGCAGTGTATCCATCGCTCTTCAGACAAGACCCGCGATACTTCCGCCGGGGCACCGGGAGCGCGTGGTCGCGGCTTGGATACGCCATGGGTCAGGTCTTCGTGACTCACGGGGACAACCGCAAAACTCAGTTCAACTATTCGGAAATACTGGGTAATTCCACCGCGGTTGCCATTTCCAACGCTTACATTCCAGACGATCGATCGGCATCCGACGCAGCGGTAAATCTCAGCATTCAGCTCGGCCTCGATATGGCGGGCAACATCCTGAAGGAATTCGCGCCGGATCTGCACCGCCCATTTCGTGGAAGGAACCAAACCCCACCGCAGCCGAGCCGTCAGCCGTGACTGAAATCGCGCAGACTACTTCAGCAGAATCTCCACCAGCGAGAAAAGGGCTGCGGCCAACAGAAGCGTGAGGCCGACATACTCCGCACGCAGCCGCGACCGCGATTGCAGCAAAGAGTCCAGCGTCCAAACGCGTTCCACGTTGTCCGCCCTCCAAATTTCGCAACGATAGCGGAACTCTCGAGGCCGCGCTCGGCATAGGGTTGTGCCTCGCGGGTCAGAATGGTCCGGACGTATACCTCGCTTCCGGCCGCTGCGGTGGATACGTGAACGTAAGGTCTTGAAAACTGTTCGCGTATCTCAAACCCATGACAACCATCCCGATGCCGCACGCCAACGCGAAATACAGCCAGATCCTTCGAACCAAGCCGAGCATGATGCTCGTTTTCCAGATCATGGCCCATCAGAAGTCCGCCAGAGGCAGAGGTGATCGTGTCCATCGGATGTGGCTGCGAGTTCGCCATTCCGGGAAATCGTTACAAATTTCGCTTCGACATCCTCGCCGGATTGCGGGACTAACCGCGCGTGGGCCGATTGCTGGGCGAGCACCGGAACAGCGCTGGCAATCAGAATGGCGAGTAAGTTTGTGGCGCGGGGGGCAGTTGGCACATATAAATCGGTTACCCCCACTTGCCCGGAATTATGTCATTCAGCCGACATCGAGGCTGCGAACGCATTCCCTCGGGTCAAACCTGGAGTCTCTGATATCCGGAGGTTAGACCCGATCTGTGATGTTATTCACGGTTTTTAAATTAGCCCTGATCACTCAATGATTTTTGTTTGATTCGGCACCCTGGAAACATGTACGATACTTTTACCGTTTTCTGAATATCGAGCGTTAATACAGGATATTTCCCGATGCGCGCCATGTGGAAAACGCGCGCATGACCCTGGCAGGAGGGTTTATGGCGCGAACGCGCGCAATTTCGAGCGGTCCGGTGGAATTCACCGATGGCAACGGCAAGCAGATCTCCTTGCCCTTGACCTCCATATTCTTTGACGGTACCGCTGTCAAAGCGGAAGGCGATCTTTACACCGCGAATCAGGCGATTGCGGACCCTTGGCTGGCGCACCTGGCGGCTGTCGGGTTGCTCCTCCCGGATGCGCAGCCTCCGGCAAAAACCGCAATGGTCATCGCGGCCGCGCGAGCTGGTAGCGCCGGGAATTTCATACAAATTACGTTTTCAAATTTCGGCGGAACCGATCCGAATAATCCTAAATTCGACACCGCAGTTGCGGAGACAAACACTTACAAGAAGCTGACGCCGGCGACGGTGCAGATCATTCTGGGTGCGACCGCCGCAGCCGGATCACAACCAGGTCTGGTTTTCGTACCCGGGCCCGCGCCGACGGATTTGCCCAAAGCCGGCAGTTATCCACTGGTAGTGACAAACCCCAACACCTTTGCCGCCGTAGATATCCCGAAAAATACCGGCTCGGGAAAGGCGTTTACCGCCCAGGCCGAAGCCGATGGCCCGGATGGCGCGCAAACTACGGTCACGATCAGTGACGTGGATACGGCCACATCTTCATTTACTCTTGTGGCTGCGTGGAATAAGACGGCGAGCCAGATCACCGCTTCCCAGGTAGGCTCGAGCTTCCCATATCTCATTACCGTGACCGCCCCGAGCGGAGGCTCTCTCTCTGCTCCCGCCGCCGGGACCATCACTCTTAGCGGCGGTTCGGACGCGTCCAGCGCCGCACCCGCATCCGCCGCCGTTCCTGGCTAAACCACCGAGGCGATCAACTTTCCAACGGAGAAATCTATGCCGATCACACCGACCTTTCCGGGCCTTTACATTGAGGAGTTGCCGAGCAACGCCCACACCATCACAGCCGCCGCCACTTCGATTCTGGTCGCCGTCGGTTACACGCATCCCAATAAGACGAGGAACTTCAACACCGCTGTGGAACTGTTCAGCTTCGCCGATTACGAACGCGAATTCGGCGGACTCTATGCCAGCGGTATCGTGGACAACGACGTTCCCTATGCTGTGAATCAGTTCTTTCTCAATGGCGGAACGGACTGCTTCGTGATCGGACTGCCGGCGCGCGCCCGGTCCAGCACCGGCGCAGATCTGGGCGCCATACCGCAAGCTTCGGCAACGGTTGGCTCCGTCGTCTTCAGCGCGCTCGAGCCCACGGACCTCATTCAGATGTTCGTGACGGTGGATAACCTGCAATCCAGTGATTCCATCGCGGACATCACGATTTCCTACGGAACCCAGTCGGAAACATTCCGCGCCGTGACGTTGAGCACCGCGGACCAGGATAACTTCATCGACAATCGAATCAATGGCAAATCGAGCCTGATCACCGTGGCCCCCGGCGGAGGAGGATACGGGACCACATTCACAGCGGGCAAGCTCGTGCCACTTAACTCGACGCTGCCCGCGGGCTTCGCCACCAGCTTCAGCGCGGCCGATTTCATTAGCGTTTTCCAGCAGGATGGATCGCTCGATAAACTGCCGATCTTTAACCTGCTCATCCTGCCGGGAGTGGCGGATAACGCCATCTGGAGCGCCGCCCTCGCGTTCTGCGAGCGGAAGCACGCATTCGTGATTCTCGATCCGCCGGCGCAGGCGGCCGCCGATGACAGTATGCCGCCGCTCAAGAAGATCGCCGATTTGATCGGCGTGTTTCCCACCAGCACCAACGGCGCTCTCTATTTCCCATACATCAAGTCGAACGATCCGCTGACGGGAAATACGATCGAGCTTCCGCCCAGCGGGTCCGTTGCCGGCATCTTCTCGCGGATCGACGTAAATCGCGGAGTATGGAAAGCACCGGCCGGCCTCGAAGCCACCGTCAACAACACGCCGGGCGTGGTGGACCGTGGCCGCATGACGGACCAGCGGCAAGGCACGCTGAACCCGATCGGCGTGAACTGCCTCCGCGAGTTTTCGGGAATCGGCGTCGTGGTGTTCGGCGCGCGCACGCAGGTTACGAACAACTCCGCTTTGCAGCAATGGCGCTACGTGCCAGTGCGCCGGATGGCGCTCTTCCTGGAACAGACGCTGCTCGCGAATCTGGGATGGGTGGTCTTCGAGCCCAACGACGAACCGCTGTGGACTTCCATTCGCACTTCGATTGAGAACTTCATGTTGAGCTTGTTTACGCAGGGCGCGTTTCAGGGCTCGACGCCGAGCCAGGCCTTCCGTGTCGTTTGTGACAGCACCACTACAACGCAGCAGGACATCGATAACGGCGTCGTCAATATTATTGTCGCGTTCGCACCGCTTAAACCGGCTGAGTTCGTGATCATCAAGATCTCTCAACTCGCCGGACAGACGCAATCCTAGCCTCGAGGAGAAAAACTTATGCCACAATTTCCGGCAAATGCCGACCGCATGAATCCATATCCCGATTACGCAGGCCGCCTGTATCTAGGCCAGTCCGCCACTCCGGCCGCCGGTATCAGCAAAATCAGCGGGCTGACGCGCAGTTCCGATGTCATCGAATACCGCACGGCAGGCAGCTTCCTGACGTTCAAGGGTCTGGGCCGAACCAAGTACGAGGCGGTCACGATCGAACGCGGTGTCACCCAGGACAAGGAATTCGAGGAGTGGGCCAATGCCGCGCAGGTGCTTGATAAGGGCTCTCCCTCGCGCTCGCTCAAGGCTTTGCGCAAAGAGGTTCGTATCGAACTGCTCAACGAAGCTGGACAACCCGTGCATCGCTACCTGTTACACCGGTGCTGGGTCTCGGAATTCCAGATACTGAACGGCATCGATGCCGGCGCCAACGGCGTCGCCATGGAGCACATCAAGATTGAGCACGAAGGGTGGGAGCACGATCTTTCTCTGCCCGAACCAAAGGAAATCTGACGACATGCTCCGCTTGCCTGTCAGCGCGCGGGAGATTGAAATCTGCCCGCGAGCGGGTTGGGACGAGCTGTTACTGCTCGAACAGCGTGACGACGTCGAAGCGGCAATTCAGGTGGTTTCCCGCCTGGCGATGGACGAGACGGGCCGGTCGCTCGATGCCGCATCGCTTACCGTGACCGACCTGGAAGCCGCACTACTGGAGATCCGGCGCACGGTATTTGGTGATTTCCTCCGTACGGACGTACGCTGCCCGGAACCAGGATGCGGCGCCGGCGTCAGCGTGAGTTTCCGCATTTCGCAGTACCTCACGTTTCATCCCGCACGCCAGCCACGCGGAGTCAAACAGGCTCCGGAGACAGGCTGGTTCCGGTTATCCGACTCGCAGGCTCTATTCCGATTACCCATCGCCGCCGACCGCCGTCTGCTGCGGTTGAGCGACGACCCCGCCGCCGAACTGGCACGCCGTTGTGTTCGTCCCGAGGGATTGCGCAGCCGCGAACTGGCGCGTATAGAGCGCGCGATTGCGACCATGGCCCCCAGCCTCTCGGATTCGGTTGCGGCGTCGTGCCCGGAATGTGGGCATAAGATCGAAATGTATTTCGACGTTTTCCAATTCGTGATTGCCGAACTGCGTTCGCAAGCAAGGTTTCTGTTCGCAGATGTTCACACTTTGGCATCGCAGTATCACTGGAGCGAAGCGGCGATTCTCGATATGCCATCAGCTCGCCGCGTGCAGTATGCCGAGATGATCGATGAGGCTCGACGCTGATGCGGCGCCTGTCCTACTTTCGCCAGATCACGGGTCAGCCGGCAGGCCGGCCCATAGTACTCACTCCCGCTCCTCACCCGTTCCGGCGCAAAGAGGCACAGCCCACCGCAGAGCCGCCGCGATCAACGCCAGTCATCGCTCCAACTGCCCAGAAGACTCCCCACATGGCACCTGCCCGGCGCCCACAGGTGGAAGCTCAGACGAATGCCAAAGAGCCCATTGCGTCTCCGATGAACACACTCCCGAAGAGTGCTCGCGCCGATCTGTTTGCCCCTGCGCCGGAAGCATCGCAGGAATTCGCTTCTCCATCACCGGCGGTCGCTGAGGCTCCAGAGATCAATTCGTTTGAATCCCCGCGCGAGTCCTTTGAACCCCAGCGCGAGGCTACACCTCCGCCGGCGCCGAGGACTCGTCAGACTGCGGAAACGCGACTCATCGACGATAAGGAAGGATGGACAGTGCCGGACCGGACTGCGCCGGCTCCCGTGGACGTACGCCCCAAGGTGGAAATTGGATCGATCGAAATCGAAATCGTGCCGCCTCCGGCCGCTGTTTCTCCTGCGAAACCGCCCGTGCCCGCGCGGCGAACTTCAGCAGCCATCCACCGCACCGCGCCCGCGCCGCTCGCACGCGACTTCAGCTCTACGGCAGGCCTCCGTCAGGGATAACTCATGGCCATCGGCGTCCTGGATCTTTCCATCATCACGGATCGGCTCATCAAAACGCTGAACGACGCGATCGATCATTCTCCGCTGTGGACGGTCAATGGCGGCACGATTCCGAAGTTCACGATCCAGGTGAGCGGCGCGATGCCGGAGGCCGTCCGCGCGGATGGCGGCTGCTGGCTAAGTCTGTATCTGTATCACGTCAACGCGGACAAGAATCAAAGGAACTCCCCGATTGCGCCCTACCTTGTGCCGCAACGCCCTTTTGGACTCGAACTCTATTACCTTCTCACTGCCTTCGCCAATAAAGATTACGTGCAGGAGCAGCAGGCGATGAGCATTGGTATGCGCTGCTTCTTTGATAATCCATTCGTTAGAGACCCGGCGATGTTCGAGGAACTGAGCCTCACCATGCAGATGGAGCCTGCCGAAAAACTCAGCGTCCAGTGGCAGGCCATTTCTGCGCCGTTCCGGTTGACCGCGGTCTATCGCGTCGCAATCGCGTTTCTGGAGCCGCTCATTCCGGCGAGGCCCGATAACCCGCACCCCACCACTTGGACCCTGTCGGCCGATCCCGCCGCGTTGCCGGTGAGTAAGACCGGGCAAGTGCTCGGAACCTTCCGCCGGGCTACTTATTTGTCGCCGGATAGCACTACCGTCACGCCAAAGACAATCTGGTTTGATCAATCGCCTGCTACTGTCGCCCCTGGACAGGACTTCACGCTCTACGGGGCTGGCTTGAACGGCTCTGCTTCGAGCAGCATCTTTCTCGTCATGCCGGACGGTTCGGAAACAGAGGTCACCGCGTGGAAGACGGCCAATCCGGCAGTGCAGACAGACTCGCGAATCGGAGTGACTCTGCCTGCCACCGTAGGCGCGGTTCCGGCAAATGCGCCACCCGCCGGAATCTACCAACTGCGCGCCGGCGGCGGCGCAACGAAGACGAATGCCACTCCATTCAGTGTGGCCGCCGTTGTCGCGCAGATCGCGAATCCGCCGCTGCTCACGGGCGCGGGACCGCACACCATTCACGTGATCGGCCTGGTGGCGGGAAAGACGGAAATTCTGCTGGATACGCTGGCATTGACGGAATCCGCTGGCGCTCCAAGCGCTGGACAGTTCCAAGTCGATACCGGAGCGGGAACGGTGACTCTGCTGGCTCCGAATATTCTGTCTACCGGGCGCTATACCCTGCGCTTGCGCGTGAACGGAGTGGAATCGCAGCCTTCGTGGTGGGTGGTTTTATGAGTCCTGCGGCCAATGCGCGACGCCAGTTTGCGGCCAACGAGCGGCCGTTCATAGCGCGGCTACGCCTGCGGGCCCAACGACGCATCCTTTGGATGCGCGAGCTTTGGGCAGAGAGCGGCGCAGCGGGCGCGCAGGGCCTTGCCATCACAGATGCGGAAGTGGACCGCATCCTCCAACATCCGGGCGGTATGGCGTCACGAGAAGCGGAGTTCTACCGGACAAACACGGTGGCCCGCGAACTGACGCGGAAGATCAGCGAAGCCGATTCTCTCGCAGGCGACGACGTGAGATGGAATCGTCTCATTTCGGAATTCCGCCTTTCGAGCTACGAGCGCGACCTGCTTTCTCTCGCTGTGACGATCGAGATCGATCCCTGGTGGCGTCGCGTTTGTGGTTATCTACATGATGACGCCACGGCATCGCAGGCAACGCTTTGGTTGGCTTCGGGACTGTTCAGTTGGGATCAGGACGTGCAGCTTGGGCCTGATTCCGCTCTGGTTCGCTGGCAACTGGCGCGGCCAGTCGATACCGTCGCGAACACCTGGAGCACAACCGCTCCCTGGCAAGCCGATCCGCAAATCATTTCGTGGCTGCTGGATCGAACTCCGCACGAAATGCCTGCGCCCCATGAGGAGTGCCTCTATCCCGACATATTGGAATCCATGCGGCAGTTCGTGGATTCCGTGGCCGAGCACGATGCGGAAGCTCCGGTTGCGATCGAACTGATCGGGCCGGAAGGTTCCGGACGGCAAACGCTCGCGGAGCAATTCGCGGCGATCGCCGGCAAGAGCGGCTTGTTTGTAGCTGACGCACGACTGCTTCCGTCAGGCAGTTTGCTCAGTCTCTCTCACGATCAAGTGATTCGCGCTGCACGGTCGGCGCGCCTGGCAGGCTCAGTGCTCTATTGGCGAAACGTAGAAGCAGCCGAGGGCCAGACCTGGAGCGCCCTGGATGGCGCCGCCCCGGTCACGATTTTTGGCGTGACCGCACCTTTGCCCGTGGACGTCCACTCGCGCACTCTGCGCCGTGCGATCCGCCTGCCGGCCCTCTCGCGAAAAGAACGTTGTGCGTTGTGGGAACGCATCGGCCAGGGGGAAATTCCTGTTCCGGTTTCCGACTGGGCCTTGACGCCTGGCGAAATCGCAAAAGCCGCGTCTGCGGCCGGAGCGAGCCGTGACACCGTGACTGAAGTGTGTCGCGCCATGCTTCATCAGGCCCCTGGTGAGCTCTTTGCGCCGCTTCCGCTACCGTACACCTCGGATGATATTGTCCTCACCGCCACGCTGCGCGCCCACCTCGACGAGTTGGAAACACAGGCGAGACTGCGCTTCGCCGTCCTCGAGGATTGGGGTTTCGAGCGGCTACTGCCCATGGGGCGCGGGCTCACTGCGCTCTTCGCCGGCCCAAGCGGCACAGGGAAAACCATGGCGGCGCAGGTACTGGCGCGGTCACTCGGCATGGATCTTTATCGCGTAGACCTGGCTGGCGTAGTCAACAAATATATTGGTGAAACCGAAAAGCGATTGAAGCGCGTCTTCGAAGCCTGCGAACGGAGCAATGTCTTACTGCTATTCGATGAGGCAGATGCTCTTTTCGGGCAGCGCATGCAGGTGAAAGATGCGCACGACCGCTTCGCCAATATCGAAATCGACTACCTGCTGCAGCGCATGGAGCAGTTCAACGGCATCGCCATACTAGCAACCAATCGGAAGGAGGATCTGGACAAAGCGTTTCTGCGGCGTTTGCGTTTCATCGTCGACTTTTTGCCGCCGGGTCCCGCGGAACGCCTCGAACTCTGGCATAAATCGCTGCAGCCGCGGACGCCTGCGGGTGAAGAGATCCTCGGCGCAATCGATTGGGAACTGCTTGCGGCCAAACTGATCCTGACCGGCGCGGATATCAAAGCCGCCGCGCTGAATGCAGCATTTCTGGCGCGCGCCGCGAACTCGAAAATTACGATGCAGCATATCCTCAGTGCAGTGAAGCGGCAGATGAGCAAACACGGGCAGGTGCTGCGCGGCGGAGATTGGGAGGCCGGACGTGCCTGACATCCGCGTGGGGAAACTGACGCTGAAGCTATCCGGCTTGAACCGCCAGGAAAGCGAACTCCTGGCGCGAAGGATCGCCGACGGCCTCGCTGCTTCGGCGCCCAGCACGCCGCCGAGGAAAATTCGAACGCTTTCATCGCGGATCACCGCGCCTCAAGACGTGGAACCGAACGCATTGGCGGAGGCGGTAGTGACTGACTTAATCCGCTCTTTGAAGCGAGGGATCTAAGCATGGCTGGAAAATTCATGCGCGGCGCGCTGGTGCAATTCATGCCGACCTTTCTGCGTCCGCTGCCCAACGTAATCATCTTTCAGTTCAATCCGGAGACCATGACGCACTCCTGGACGCAGCCGGAATCAGCGGAGGGCGCTGCGTTGCGGAGTAACCCGCTGGCGGTCCGCGGCCTGCCGGGCGAAGAGTTCAGCTTCACCATATCGATGGATGCCCAAGAGATGATCGCCGACGGCAGCCCTATTGCGCAGGCAGCCGCCACGGCAACCGGCATTTACACGCGGCTCGCCGCGCTCGAGATGCTGATGTTCCCCACACAGGCATTCGCGGTTGGTGGTCTCGTGGGGCAGGTCGGTGCGTCACTGCTGAATCGCGCTTTTATTCCCGCCCGTTCGGTTCCTGAATCGCAGACGCCGGTAGTGATCTTCGTTTGGGGGCCAGAACGGATTGTACCGGTGCGCGTCACCAGCCTGACGATTACGGAAAAGCTCTATGACGAACTGCTGAATCCGATTCAGGCGGACGCTTCGCTGGGGCTTCGGGTGCTGACACCGGAAGAGCTGCTGGCGGTATCGGGCACTTTGGCTCCGGTTGCCAAGGCGGCTTATCTGTACTCGCAGGCTCTGCGCCAGACGCTCGCTGTAGCCAACCTGGAGAACGCCGTGGAGTCGATCATCGGGATGTTGCCGGTGGGTTAAGGAGAATCACCATGTTCTCGAAAGGAAGCAGGTACGAAAACGCCGGAACCGTTACCGCGGTCAAACTCGACGGCACAGTTGTGGCGGTTACAAAGATTCCGCTGCCCACGACTCCACCGCTCATCGGATTTCACCGACGGCAGCAAGGCAATCGATTGGACTTGATCGCCGCCCGGTACCTGGGCGATACCACCGCATTCTGGCGATTGTGCGACGTCAACGGAAGCGTGGTTCCGGACGCTCTCGCCGCGCGCGATCTGGTGGGCATCCCTCCTCGAGGTTAGCGCGTGATGCCAGCTTCCTCCTATCAGTTATTGCTCGACGGACAAGCGGCCGATGACGATTTCTATACGCAGTTGAACTCGCTGGAAGTGGAAGAGAATCTCGAGTTGCCCGGAGCTTTCCAGCTCCACCTGCCTGTCAGCCGGACGGATACAGGGGAACTGACATTCGTGAACGATTCGCGCTTCCGCCCTCTCGCGAGCTTCGCGGTGGTGGCAAGCGTGGAAGGCCTGCCGGACGAATGCATTTTCGATGGCGTCGTGCTCTCACACAAGTTGCACCTGCAGACCGGCACGACTTCCTCCACGCTCGAAGTGTGGGGCCAGGATGCGTCGTGGCTTATGAACCTGGAAGAAAAGGTCAAGGAGTGGGTGGATGTCACGGACGCACAGGTGGCTGAGTCTATCTTCGGGGACTACGGCATCGAGCCGGCCGAGGACAATGACCTTGACGAGTCGCCGACGCACCCCGAATCCGGTCACAGCCTCATGCAGCACGGCTCGGATATTCAGTTTCTGCGCACTCTGGCCAAACGCACGGGCAAAGTGGTGCGTGTGGTTTGTGCCGATAAGCCCGGAGTGCGAACGGGATTCTTCGCGAAGCCAAATCTCGATGCATCGCCCGCCACGACACTCGTCCTGAACGATCCAGAGTCGTGGACCGTCGACGCGCTTGACTTGGAATGGGATATGACGCGTCCCACGTCCGTCAAGACGCGCCAGGCGTTTCTGGGTGAGGATCAACCGGCCGAAGGCGTTGCGGGTGACACCGATGATTCCGGATTGCCATTACTCGACGACCGCGATCTCGCCACCTTCTCCGGCCAGCCTATGACCGCCCTGCTGACTGCTCCTGTCGACGATGCGGGAGAACTTTCCATGCGCGCCGCGGCCGTACTGCGGGACTCCGACTGGTTTGTGCGTTGTCAGGGCGAAGCCGACGTAGCGCGGCTGAACCTCGTGCTCCGAGCCGGTTCGGTAGTGGAACTGGCCGGAATTGGCAGCTTGCATTCGGGAAAGTATCTGGTGTGGAGCGTGCGCCACACGATCACACAGGATTCGCACCGCATGCGATTCTCCCTGATGCGAAATGCCGTAGGGCCGGAGCCTCTGAGCGCCGGTGGCTTGCTGGGAGGGCTTCCTTGATGAATGAACAGGCGATTTTGGAAGTGCTGGACCGGTTGCGGAATCGATTCTATGGCAAGTACCGCGGCACGGTCACGGAGGTGGATGAAGATACGCTCCGGATCAAGGCCAAGGTGCCGGCCGTGCTCGGCGATCAAACCAGCGGCTGGTGCGTTCCTTGCGTGCCATATGCCGGCGATGGCGTTGGCATTGCCTTCCTTCCGGAACCCGGCGCAGGCGTGTGGATTGAATTCGAAATGGGCGATGTGTCTTATCCCATCTGGACGGGCTGTTACTGGCGCGGCGGTGAAATACCACCAGACGCCAAGCCGAAAGTGAAGACCATCGTCACCGCGTCGAAACATAAGATCCTTCTCGATGACGATGGCGGCCGGATCACCATTTCCGATGCCAATGAGAATACCGTGACACTCGACTCCAGCGGGATCACGCTCAATCGAGGTTCACAAAAAGTCGTGGTGAGCGACGCAAACGTGAGCGTAAATGATGGCGCGTTGGAGGTGATCTGATGCCGCAACTCCTCACCACGTCAAGCACGCTGATGTGCCCTCACGGCGGAACCGTCACAATCGTGACCGCGAACAGCAAAGTACGCATGGGCGGCGATTTTGCCGCGATGGCGTCAGACCAGTTCCTGATCGCGGGGTGCACCTTCAATGTGGCCGGCGGCCCGCATCCGTGTGTAACGGTGCAGTGGGTCCAGACCGCTCAGCGGAGTAAAGTCCTGCAAAACCCAACATTGAATACCGCCTCTACGGGTCTGTGCGTGGCGGCCGATCAGGCTGTGCAGGGCGCTGTGCAAATCGTCGTCACGCAACAACGCGTCTCGGGAACATAAACCATGGAACGCCACGATTTTGCATTTCCGTTCCGCATTGACGGCGCATCCCGCCAGGCGCAGCAATCGCCCTACGCCGCTCACGTCGCGCAGATGATCCGCCAGGTGCTGCTAACCGATCCCGGAGAGCGCGCCGATCTGCCGGAGTTCGGCTGCGGCCTGCGCCAGTTGATCTTCGCGCCGAATTCCGATGCCTTGCGTGCGTCCACGAAAGTGCTGGTGCTGCAAGGCCTGAATCAATGGCTCTCGGATCAAATCACCGTACTCGACGTGACCGTGAGCACCAGTGACGATGCCTCGCAACTGCTGGTCGAAGTGCATTACGTCCTGATCGAAACGCAAACCAACGAAACCCTTTCGGTGCCGGTGATCTGAAATGGCTGCTCCTAAAGACCGACGCGGCGTACTGGTCGCTTCCACGACCTTGAACGGCATCGATTTCGTCGAGATCGCCGCGGCCGACGAAAAAACGCTGCGGGTCCACTTCGTTAACCCGGTCACTGTGCTCGGGTCCATCACGGCGGTGACGATTTCGGGTGGCGAAACCATCGCAACCGTTCCCGTGCTGCCCATCGACGACGCTACCGATTGGAGCGTCGATGGCGATGGCAATCCGATCCTCACACTGCACGTTCAGGCGCCGGGTGATTTTTCGACCTACACGCTGGCCATCCACAGCAATAAGCTCGACCCGATGTTCTCGAGCGCGGCGTTCTCGTTTAAAGCGCTGTGCGACTCCACGCTCGATTGCTGCACCCCCGCGCCCCCTTGTCCGGGACCGTCGGGTGAACTGCCGCCCATCGACTATCTGGCGAAGGATTTTCAAAGTTTCCGTAAAGCTCTTTCCGATTTTTCGACGCTGCGCTATCCGGAGTGGCAAGAGCGATCGGAAGCCGACTTCGGCGTGATGTTTCTGGAGACCCTCTCGTCACTGGCGGATGATTTGAGCTACACGCAGGATCGGGTTTCTGCCGAAGCAGCACTGGATACGGCGACCGAACGCCGCAGTCTGGTGCGGCTGGCGCGCCTTGTCGATTATGAACCCGCGCCGAATATCGCGGCGCAAGTGACGCTGCAATTCGACGTAGATGGCGGCCCTATACCGGCCGGCGTTCTGGTGAGCGCCGCGGGAGCGAACGGGATTCCTATTTACTTTGAAACGGGGACGGGGCTCGCCGATACCACGAACTATCCCGGGAATAAGCTTTGGAATTCGCTTACCCCCTACTGGTTCGATGACAGCCGGCGATGCCTGCGCGCTGGCGCTACCGACATGTGGGTGGAAGGCCACGGCCTTGCGCTCACGGACGGCCAGCAATTGCTGATCGAAACGCAGGCGGCAACATCCGCCGACCCGCCGCTCCGGCAAATCGTGCAACTGCAGGGCACGCCAGTGGAAGAAGTGGATCCTCTGTTCGGCCCGACCGATGTGACTCACATTTTCTGGCGCCAGCAGGACGCGCTCACTGCCAATCGAGATCTGACGCAAACGGTCCTCAAGGGCAACCTCGTTCCGGCCACACAGGGGCGGCGTTATTCTGATTCGTTCGCGATCGAGCAGGCACCGCCCGCAACACCCCAGTTGCCGCTCGCCGTCTATCGCACCGGCCCCAATAGCTCGTCAATCTATAACTTCACTCTCCGCAACGCGCCGCTGGCATGGCTCGCGGAAGCCGGAGCCACCGTGCTCCCGAGGCCCGAAATCGCAATCATCGATTCGGCCGATCCGCCGCAAGCCTGGGCGTGGTTCCGCTCGCTGCTCGACGCTGACCTTTTCACCGCCGGCTTCACCATCGATCCGGTGCGATTCTCGCGCACTGCGCAGATTGGTATTCCTGCCATACAGATGATGGACTACGACGGCGACAACGGAGACACCGTCCGCTTCGGCGACGGTGTGTTCGGCGATGTGCCGCAGCCGGGCACGGTCTTTAACGTAACTTATCGCGCGGGCGGGGGCGCGGCCGGCAACGTTGCTCCCGATACCATCAACCACATCGAAGTTCCCACGGGCCTGCTGCTGGCGGTCAACAACCCATTCGCCGCTTCCGGAGGTTCCGATCCGGAATCCGCGCTGCATGTGCGCCGCATGGCGCCTGAGGCGTTTCGAGCACAGCAATTCCGGGCAGTGACTGTACAGGATTACGAAAACGCCGCGCAGACTCTGCCGTGGGTACAGCGCGCGGGAACCACATTCCGTTGGACGGGTAGTTGGTTGACGGTCTTCACAACCGCGGATCCCATTGGGACGGAAACGATTCCCGTGGATGAACACGTCGACCTCGTACAATTGCTGAACCGTTATCGGCTCGCCGGGTACGAGAGCTATGCTCCCGCTCCTATTTACGCCGCTCTGGACCTGCAGATTCGCGTCTGCGCGCAACCTGACGCTTTTCGCGGTGATGTTCAGGCCGCGGTGCTGCGCGCGCTTTCGACATCGCGCTTCCCGGATGGTTCCACCGGGTTCTTCCAATTCGAGCGGTTCACGTTCGGAACTCCACTCGAACGCAGCGCCCTAGAGTCCGCCATTCAGGAAGCGCCGGGCGTGGCCGGCGTATTGTGCGTGAAATACAGGCGTCGCGGCTTCACTGCAGGCTTCATAAGCATGCCCGACACCGTCACCGTGGCCTCCAACGAAATCGTACTCGTGGAAAATGACCCCAGCCGTCCGGAGCGAGGCTCCATTCAAATTCAGGTGGAGGGAGGAAAGTGAGCACAACTCCCATCTGCCCCTGTGGGGTTCTGATCCATCCGGCTGTCATCTTCAACAGCCCGAATCTGCCGGTGATTCGCTATCGGGTGGGCGATTACATTAGCTTCCGCGAGGCATTGCTTCGCCCGCGTTCGGGTGAAGTGCAGCTTCGGTTGTGGCGTCCGGGCGCGAGCGGAGATCTCGCCGTTCAGATGCTGGAGTGGTGGGCCTATATCGCCGACGTGCTCACTTTCTACAACGAGCGAATCGCCAACCAGGCATATCTGGGGACCGCGGATCTTCCCGAAAGCGTGCAGCGGTTAATCCGCATCCTGGGATATCGTCCGCGCCCCGGAATCGGCGCAACCGGCTTTCTTGCGGCGATCATCGACGGCGCGAAACCCGTGCTCATTCCGGCCGGTCTTCCGATTCAGAGCAAGCCGGCTCCCGGCCAGGACCCGCAGATCTTTGAAGTCGATGCCACGGTAACCGCGCTGCCCGCGCAGAGCAGTGTACCGGCTAATCCTCCGCCCGATCAGACCATCGGTTCGAGCGTGCTGCTGGCCGGGGCGGTCACGGGCATCGTGCCGGCAGAGCAGCTGCTGCTGGTGAAGCGCGGCTGGGCCGGAGTGCAGACTGACTATGCACTGGTCACCGTAAAATCCGCGGCATCCGAGAAAGATCCGCGCGGCGCGCTGAATACTCGCGTAACGTTCACCGCAGCCGCCGCGCTTCCAGCCGGTGCGCAGGCGCAGGATTTCCGCCTGATGCGCAATGCGCAGACGGTAGGGATATGGCCGTATCTCGCTTCGCAGGCGCTGACGGCGAATTCGGCAAATCCAGCTTCCCTCGCACGTCAGATCCATGTCGGCGATCCCGTGCTGGTCAATGTGGCAGGCGTGCAGCAATTGGTAACCGTCAAAACGTATACGGAACTGGTTTGGTTCACCAATCCGCAAGACGCCGACCACCCGGACGTGCCTGACCCGAACGCGAAGGTCCCGATTCCGATCCCTCATAGCCAGATCACGTTCCAGCCAGACCTTACGGCATCGAAGCTCGATGCCGGCTCGACGCAGCTATCATTCGATTGGCATGACGTCGGTCAGGTGATTCCACGAGCCGCTTCTCAGACGAGCGGGAGCACTCTGACGCTGGTCCCGGCGCCGGGAAACATATTCCCCGCCGCGCTCGATGCAACGCCGGTTCTGCTGGAGGACAGCGCGAAAGACGGCGCTCTCGCCACGGGAACCACCGCGTCTGACGGCTCCTCGATTTCCTTAACCGGGATGGTCGAGACAACCGCGCCCTTGAGTACACCGCTCAACGTATTGTTCAATCTACTTTCGGTCTCGCGAGGCAAGACCGTTACAAGCGAAGCGTTAGGCAGCGGCGATGCGACTGTTGCCGGTCAGGATTTCGTCCTCCAGAAATCGCCGGTCACTTACATCTCGGGTGATTCGGTCAGCGGCGATGGATACGGAAGCACCGTGCATCTGTTCGTGAATAATGTGGAGTGGTCGGAAGTTCGTAGTTTCTACGGACAGCCGCCGGGCGCACAGGTTTTCGTTCTGCGCGAAGACGAAAACGGCAAGACGCATGTGCAGTTCGGCGATGGAATCAACGGTTCCCGTCTTCCTTCGGGCGTAAACAACGTCACGGCTACCTACCGGTATGGAAGTGGCGCGGCCGTCCCGGCATCGGGGGCGCTCACGACGTTGACAAAGCCGGTACCGAACCTCAGCGCCGTCCGGAATCCAGTCCCGCCCACGGGTGGTGCCGACCCGGATTCCCCTTCGCGCATCCGCACATTAGCGCCGAATTCCGTGCTCACCTTCGGGCGAGCCGTTTCGGCCGACGATTACACAACCATTGCTGCGCAGGCTCCCGGAGTTGCTCGCGCGCGCGCTTATTGGTCGTTCGACTCCGCCCGCCAGCGAACGGTAGTCGTGGTTTACGTCGGCGATACGCCTGGCGCAGTCACGGCGGCACAGAAGGCCCTGGCCGGCGCTGCCGATCCCAATCGTCCGGTACAGGTTTTGTTGGCCTCTCCAATCCGAATCCTGCTTCACGTCTCGATCCGCCGCGATCCGCGGTTCGCTCCCGATCCGGTACAAGAGGCCGTCACGGCAGCTCTGGTGGATCCCGATACGGGACTGTTCGGTTTGAATCGCGTGCGAATTGGCGAAACCGTGTTTCGCAGCCAGATCTATGATGCGTGCCTGCGCGTGCCCGGAGTGCTTGCCGTTCACGATCTGTTCTTTGTGCGGCAGGTTGCTCACATCCTGTTGAATGAAACGGGTGCGCGGCATTCTCCCGGAGAGGGAGGCTTCTTCCAACTCTCCGATAACGACCTGGGTGTCTCGATGGAGGCGGCCGATGCCTGACAACGATCATTACGAGCTTTACTACTCGAACAAGCTCTGGTCGCTGCTCCCTGCCGTCTACCGCTCGGCGGATTCCGCCACGTTGGATCAAGCCGGCCCGTTACGGGAACTGGTAAACCGCATTGGCGCACAGGCCGCCATTTTGCGGCGCAGCATTGATCGCCTCTGGGAAGATCAGTCGATCGAAACATGCGACGACTGGGTGATCCCCTACATCGCGCAACTGCTGGCCACCAACCTGGTTTCGAGTCTCGATGCGCGCGGCCAGCGCATTGATGTAGCGCGCACCATTTACTATCGCCGCCGGAAAGGAACCGTCGGCATCCTTGAAGAAATCGCGGGCGACATTACGGGCTGGGACGCGCGGGTGGTCGAGATGTTTCGCCGCCTGGGCCGCACCCGGCATGGCCTCGATCCGGCCATTGGCCCGCTGACGGGAGTGGCCTTTCCGGATCCATTGCAGTCGGCGGAAGGCTTGATCGGCACTCGTACGCACACCGGTATCGGCGGCTGGGCCGACCTTCGCAATCGTTATGGCGCCAGCAAGGCCCATTCGGCTTTCGATGAATTCTTCCATGAGGTGGACTTCCGATTTGGCCGCGGCCAGGTCGGGTGGTACAACATTCCGAGATTGGGAGTGTTCCTCTGGCGTCTCGAAAGCCTCGGCATGGATCAATGCACCCCAGTCCCAGTGACCGGATGTCCGGGGCACTTCACGTTCGATCCGAGTGGCCGCGAGATTCCATTGTTCGCAGCCTCTTCGCGCCGCGAGGACCATCAGTTCGGCGATCAATGGACGTCTCCTGACGAATGGCAATTAGGCACGCCCATCAGTCAGGAGTTGTTGGAGGCGCAGATCGCTGACTTATACCCGCGATCGCTCGGCGTCTACCGGAAGTCCGCGGCAGGCTATGACCTGATCGACGAAGCTTCGCTAAAGCTCTTCCCCGCCCTGGGACGCTTCCGGTTCACCGGAGCCGGACCATTATTCGGCGCGTATCACTACGGTTTCTCGTCGCGCATCGGCGCGGGTCCGTTCGACCGGCGCGTGCTTGGAGTCACTCCCGATCCCTTGCCGGCTCCGGAGGTTCAGATTTCGGGCGGCGGCGCGCTCAATGCTCAATCCAACGGCACCACGACCATTCTCGATTCGCTGACGTACACCTCCGCAGCGCCGCTTGCCGGCGTGAGTAATGCGGCCATTCGTGCAGAGAACCTGCACCGTCCGCTGCTGCGGCTCGCAGCCGGTGCGGCATGGGAGATCACCGGATCTTCGGACGCCATGCTCGTCCTCGACGGTGTATGGGTGAGCGGCGGCGACATGGTGCTGAGCGGAGATTTCGATAGCGTCACAATCCGCACGAGTACGCTCGATCCCGGAACCGAGGGCACTCCGCCGGCCGTATTCGCGACCGCGGTCGATGGCCGAACGCTCAGCGGCACTACTCTCTGGATCGAAGCGCGCGTCGGCACTCTAACCATCGACCGGTGCATCCTGGGCCAGCTTCGTACGCGCAACTTCGGCCTGGTAGAGAAACTGCAAATCAACGACAGCATCGTACAAGGCCTACGTTCCAGTGATTTCAGCAATTTTCAACCGCAGCACGTGAAGGACCCGCTGCGGCTTGCGAAACGTCTGCGCGACGCGCCTGACGGTGTATCGAAGTTCATTCAGAGCGGCCTGTCTGCGGCGCTCCGCAGCGAGCTTGCTGCATTTGACGGCGCATCGCCGCCTAGCGCCGGCCTACTCTCCGATATTGTGAGCGCGCTGAACGCGCTGATCGCTGGTCCGTCCATTTTCGATCCGGTTCGATTCGCCGGCGTGCCGCTGAGTGCGTCAACTCTGGCGCTGCTGGCATCCAATCCCACCGGCCCGGATCTCATCCGGCTCAATCGTCTGCTGCTCGAAGAAGCTTATCCCTTGCCGCTGGCGGACGCGGCAATTGCACTGACGGATGGGGATACCCATCTCCAGCGAGTGACCGTGCTGGGCCGCTCGTGGTTCCACCATATCTCTGCCAGCGAGACGATTCTCGACGATTTGGCAATGGCCGAGGACCCACAGAGCGGATGCATCCGGTTCAGCGCCTGGAGCACGGGAAGCATCCTGCCCCGTAAATACGAAAGTGTAGAGATTGCGCCGCAGGGACCACTATTCACGACACGGGTTTTCGGGCAACCCGGCTACGGCCAGTTGCTTCAGTCCGCCGATAACGCCGTTCTGCAACCGGCGGGCGCCGTCATTCTCACCGGGGCTCAAAATGGATCGGAAATGGGAGCGTTCTGCTCCGAGAAGAACGCAATCAAAGAGAGGAGCCTGCTCATCAAGTATGAAGAATTCATGCCGCTTGGGCTATCGCCCGTCATCATCTATGTCACGTAAGGCTCGTCCGCTGACATCCGGAGGGCCGTATGCCCGCTGATCGTGACCGGCTGACTTACGACGAAAGGCAGCAGTACCGTTCTGTGGTCGCGCAGCAGGGGCGCGTCACGGTAGCCGCCGATTTCAACGAGGCGCAGGAGATCTTCGCGGAAGAGCAGCGCAAAGAGGCCCTGGATATCGTCGGACCCTGCGGCACATCTGACGACGGATACCGCATCGGCTTCCCCGTCCCCGATCCGAATTTCGACCTCACTGTTAGCGCTGGCACGATGTATGTCGGCGGAATGCGCGTCGCTTTGCTAAATGACATTCGCTACTTCGCGCAGCCGGATTGGATTGACCCGCCCGCGCCGCCGGCAACTCCGAAGAATGAGTACATCTACCTCTTCCTTCAGGAGCAGGAGATCAGCGCCGTCGAGGATCAAAGCCTGAAAGACCGCGCTTTGGGAGGGCCGGATACCACCCAGCGGACACGCCTGCTGCAGCACATTGTGCGCACCCCGACCAACGCTGCCAACTGTGCCGACGCCCTGGCTGCGCAGATCAAAGACTGGGCCGCGGAAGGTCTGGTCTTTGATCCGGATACTATGCGGCTCAACTCCGCTTCCACATTGCTGGTCGGCTTCGATAATACCCAAACCAACCCCGATCCATGCGACCCCACGGCATCCGGCGGCTTTCTGGGAGCGGAGAACCAGTTGATCCGCGTTCGCATCACAGCGCCCGGGCAATTCGTCTGGGGCTACGATAACGCTTCCTTCCTGTATCGCGTGGACGTGGTGGACAACCAGACCGTGAAGTTGCAATCGCCGCCCGTGGACGCGTTCCACCAGCCGCGCGCCGGCCAGGCTGTCGAACTTCTCCGCACGGAAGGCACTCTGAGCGACGGCGAATTCATCGCGTATGATGTCGGCCGAGTGGACGTGCTCACCGATCCCTACAACGCCGACTCCCAAACCATCCGTCTGCCTGCAGCCCTCACGGCGGATTTGATTCCGCCCAATGGCACGCCGCGCCTGTTTCTGCGGGTCTGGGAAGAGAGCAAGCCTTTTCAACCGGGAACCCCGGTGAGCTTGGGCACCACGGGCGTGAACGTTACGTTCAATTCCAGCGGAGGTTTTCACGCCGGCGATTTCTGGGCTTTTGCCGTGCGGCCATCCTCTCCCGCGGAGGTCTATCCCGCTCGTTACACTCAAGGTCCTCAGCCGCCGGACGGCCCTCGCCGCTGGGTTTGCCCGCTCGCCGTCATCACCTGGAATGTGATCGCCGGAACAGCCGGGAATACCGTGCAAGGTGTTATTCTTGCCGACTGCCGCAACGTCTTTGACAATCTCGTCGAGCTGACGAAGCGAAAGTCGGGTGGTTGTTGTACGGTCTCGCTCAGTCCCACCGACAAGGTGACGCTCGCGCAGGCCATCGATGCACTTGCCGGCCATACTCGCGTCATCATCTGCCTGGCGCCGGGCACTTACACGATGACCGAGCCCCTGAAGCTCAATCCCAAGCATTCCGGCCTGACGATTGAGGGCTGTCACGATGAAGTAGCCCTTGTGGCCGCCAAGGGTAAAGAAGATGCGTTCCTGCACGGCATGTTCATTCTCGACCATGTTGACGACATTACCCTGCAAGGCCTGAGTTTTCATTTACCGCTGGCGAGCGCTGCCGGTCTGACTATGGCGATGACGCCCGACCAGTTGCGCACCATCAACAGCCTCGACATGAAACGGCTGCTTAGCGGAATCGGAATTCGGGCTTTCAGTTGCGGTGGCCTGACCGTGGAGGATTGCCAGTTCAGCCTGCAACCGCCGCCTCCTTCTGACAATGATTTCTTCGAAGCCGCCATCCTGTTGGGCGGCACGTGCGATCGCCTCACCATTCGGAATAACCGCTTCACGCATAGCGGCGAAAGTCTGGAACTCGCATCGAATCACTACGGACTGCGCTTCGGCATTGTCATGGCGCCAGTCTCGCGCATCAAACCCACGATCACGCAGAGTCCCACCGCTCCGGTTCCCGTCCTCACCGCGGTGGAAGGTACCGTGCTGCCGGCGAGTCTGCCGCAAGCCTCCATCACGAACAACTTCTTCTCGGGAATCAGCGCTGCCGCGGTGTTGTATGGCGACTTGGGTGACGTCCGCATCGAAGACAACACGGTCCGCCAATGCGCTTCGGGCTTCTGGCTGTTCTCCTCCCGAACCCTCGCTTTCATCGAAGCGGCATTGCCCAACCGCCCGCAGCTTCGCCTGATCGTGGATGCCGTCAGCGGTGAACCAGTGATCCTGCTGGGTTCCGTGCTGGCACGCGGCTATCCATGGCCGGGAGCGTTGAGCGACTCGGAAATCATCACGGTCAAGCAAGTTCCCGCATCGGCCGCCGCAGCGAGCGGCAGCATGCTCGCTCGCGGAGCCGTTCTACACAATGTACTCGTGATTATGGAGCGCCAGGCATTCTCGACCGGCACGGCAACCACGCGATTCGCGCTGGAATGTGCCCAGAATCTGTTGGACGGCTTCTCGGGAACCGGCGCGGCACAACACTCGCAGACCGGCCTTGTCGTGTGGGGCGAGTTGCAGGATCTCACGACAACCGCCGTCATCAACGCCAATCACATCCGCAGCACCGGCTTGCAGGGAGGCTTCCCAACTTCGGCGCTTGTCTTCCTCGCGCGCGTTACCGTAACCGGCAACCTGATTCTGAACGAGGGCGCTGTCCCGAATAAGAACAGCCTCATTCTGGTTCCGTCGTCAGGCGACATACCCAATATCGCGATCACCGGGAATGTATTCCGGGGCGCTGCCCAACTGCCGCCGCGTCCGGCTGTTGCCGCGCCGCTGAACGTCTGGGATGTTTTCAACACGATTGTTCCCTAGGTAGGCTATGCCAATAGCCGGCGTCGCGGAGAGCACAGCGGATAGCGCCCGGAAGCCATCGGCTGTCCGCGCCGCTCGGCGGCCGGCACCGGAACTGCCGCGGGCACGCGCCGCCATCATGCGGATGCATCAGGCATTCGGGAATCGCGCGGTGGCGAGCATGCTGCAGCGCAGGAATTCGCCACAGATCAAGCCCATAGTGAGGCCGCCGGACGACGCCTTCGAGCAAGAGGCGGACCGCGTGGCGGAGCACGTGACACGGCCCGCCGAGCTTGCGCCACCGCCACGGTCCATCCAGCGTCTGCCGTCCTCATCTGCGGCTCCGGCGGGTACCGCCGATTCCGATGATCGAGTGCAAAGCTGCATCCAGGAGAGCGTCGGGCGCGGCGCGGCCCTGCCATCGCCCACCCGCGCTTCCATGGAAACGCAGTTCGGCGCGGACTTCGGAAAGGTGCGCGTGCATACCGGGGCCGACGCGGCCAATTTGAACCGCTCGCTGCATTCCATTGCCTTCACCACGGGCTCGGACATCTTTTTTGGTGACGGCCGATTCCAGCCGGATTCCCCACAGGGCAGCCGGCTTCTTGCCCATGAATTGACGCACGTCGTGCAACAGCGCGGCGTGAGCGGGCCGGTCATCCAGCGGAAAACAGAAGGCACCGAGCAGGAACCGGGAAAAACCACGCACGTGGTAAAGCTGGTCGCATTCGCAAAGTCGCTGGAGGGCGCCGTGGCCTCAGTCTCGGAGGATGGCGGAGCTCCAAAACAGGAACCGGTGGAGCTGGCGCGGAACGAGCTCGATCCCGGCGAATACCAGATTACTTTCCCTACGGGAAAGAGCGGCGGCATGGGACTACTCACCGGACCCGCGCTGAAACAACCTGACCCACCCGGCGTGAAGCGCGGCATCGCCTGGCACAATCGTGACGGACACTTGGGCGCCGCTCACGTCGTTGATATTGTCATCCTCCCTGGTTACATCCAGGATTTCCTTACGACCAACGAAGGAGGTAAAGCTAAACCCGAAGACATTTTAGAGGTCTCACGAGCCGCCGAGATTCTGGCGAAGACGGGCGTAACGGCCGACGAGCTACTGCTCGAACGCCAACGCATGGACAACGCGTTGCGGGCCGGCCGGGCCCTGCCGGAAACGGACCTGACGTCGTGGTCTCTGGCGCTAGCCGAAGAGCGAGGGAAGGAGACCGCAACTGCACTCAACGAGAGAGAGTCCCTGCAACTGGCAGCGGCGCGGCTGGCGAGGATCGAGCCGGATTACGTCGATATGGTTGTCAAACATTTGACTGATCCGACCCTCGCAAACAGCATGATCGGCGTGGATGAAATCCAGAGAGGAGGCCGCTCCAAACTCTTCGAGATGGGTTTCAGCGATCGCAAGGACCTCTGGACGACCCTCGACAACTTTGCCAACGCGCTCGAATTCGAGCTAAAGGCGCTGACTAAAGCCACCCTCAACTCCACGAAAGTAGCGATTCTGCGCGTCCAACACGAGTTCGTTGGCTCGGAAACTACGGGTGTGGGCCCCGGCTTCCTCAATGCGGAGATAGAGCAAGCCAAACAGGACAGCGCCGTCGCCAGCGATATCCAGGCTGTGAAGCAGTTGGAAGATCACCCGCCGCCACATGCAAATACCGGTGCCGCGGATTACGACGAGTACTTGGATAAGGAGCTGAAGAAGCAGCACAACGAGAAGATCGAGGCGGCCAAGAAGAAGCTCGGCGAAACCGTCAGCGCGAAGACGAAATTGAAAGTAGCTGGCATCAAGGGCTTCGATGTCTACGGGCTGCTCACCGGCGAGTCCAGTAAGGCTCAGTCGACGCTGGCGCTCGCCCTAGCCGACGGCCTGAGGACGGTACAGTCCGCGCTCGAACGCATCGATGAACCCAGGTTCGTCTATAGCGCCGATAAAATCATCACTGTAGAAAAGCGCCAATTGGATATCGCTACAGGCACCACGCTGGACCGGATCGTCGATGGGATCGTAAGTGCGCGGCTCTCGGACAAGACCCTGTTTGAACAGATCTGGGGCATCATTGACCTGCTGATCAACATCATTCCCATTCCACCGCCGGCAGGCGTGATCCTGCGCGCCGTGGCGGCTGGCGTCAATATGGCAATGGCGGTGGACGAATATACCGCACAGAGTATCGAAAACCAGGCAAATCTGAGCTCGTTCGCACCGTCGTCGGCAGGTTTGGCGGGGACGTTTCTCCTCACTGCCGCCGGAACGGTGCTCGATGCCTCGGCGGCCAAGCTCCTGAGCGGCGAACAGCGCGGCCTTTCGCTCGGGCTGAGAGAAGAAAGCGCCGGCGCGCGAGTCGTTCCGAAGGGTACACCGGCGAAGCCGGAAGGTGGTGAACCTGGCGGAGGCATCCCGTCAGAGAAACCCGCTCCACCGCCAAGGCCGGAGGGCGAGTCCGGCGGCATCCCGGCAGGCTCGGAGAAGCCTTCGACGCCGCCGAAGCCGCAAAGCGAATCCGGAGGACACGTTTCGCCGGGCGAGCAAAAACCTGCCACTCCACCGGCAGACCAGCCGGCACCGCCGTCCCATACCGAGGGCACGGGCGGTACTCCCGCACCCGACGCACAGCCGCCGGTTACGCCGCAGGTGCTGGAGGAGGCACGGAGCCGCGAGCGACTTCTCCTCGTGCAGCGAGAAAACACACAGCGGCGGATCACGACACTCGAACAGGAAATAGCCGATCTCGAGGACGAGATCGCCACTCTCACCGAGCAAGGAAAACTCCGAGCTGCGGCCAAGTCCCAAAACAGGCTCGATCTGAAGCGCACCGATCTCAAGACCAATCAGGACAAACTCGCAGGATACGAGCGCGATCTAGCGGACGTCGAACGCATCACCGTACCGAACCGGCGAATCCCATTAAGCTGGGGCGAACATGAGGAGATGGTGTATCAGAGGCTGGTTGATCTGAACCCGGGGAAAACAATCGGCGAACAGGTTACCCTGGATGTAACCAATGTAAGCACCAATGAGAAAGTGACGATTGTCATCGATAATACCGTTCCCCTCGGGGCCGACAATTATCAGTTGGTGGACGCTAAGTTTGCCGTTGCGGGAGATTTGCCCATGGCGGATCGAGCGCGGTTGACGGAAACGCTGCAACCGAATCAGCGGAAAGCGTACCAGTGGGTTTCGGAAGGAACGCCCGTAACAGCGGTTCCAAGAGGGGACAATGCAATGGCTGCGGGCATGACGGTTGGAAGACCTATTCGGGTCGCTCCAAAGGTTCAGATCCACGTCAACGGGCCGAATGGAACCATCGTCGTCAGAGACTATTAGGACGTCCATGAGTACTTCGGAAACAAAGACCGCTATTGCGCAAGCTTTGGCGCCGCTTTTTCCCGGCTTCCGGTATGTGCAAGAGGAAGGATTCGAGCGCGAGATTCCCGGAGGCTCGCAAAAGATTTCACTGCCGGTATCCGATTATGGTGCTTTCTCAAAGTTCTCGTTGGTCTTCTGCGTTCGGCTGAATGCGGTAGAGCAAATCCTTGACCGGTTCTCCGGATCGCCGCCGGAATACCAGTCGATGACCGTCACTTCGATGACTCCGTTGGCTTACTTCTTCCCGGATAAGTCAGGAACCAAACAGTATCGGATAGAAACTCCGAGCGACCTTCGGAACGTAGTCGCCGAACTCGCGACTCGTAAAGATGAATTCTTGCGATTCCTGGACACTCATCGCGATGTCCGCGCGCTGGATGCCGCCATGAACTCTCCGGGAGGCGCGGCTTTCGATAATTCGAATCAGCCGTACCGGGCCATGCATGCCGTGATTCTGGCGCGGCTCGCGAAAAACGAAAGGTTCGACGAAATCGTGAAGCAATACCGAACCGAAGCGCAGGAGTGGCACAAAGAGAGCCGCGATCAGTACGAGCGACTGGTCGAGTATCTCGAACAGCTCTGAGATCGAGCCATTTTGGTAGGATGTTCGCGAGTTCGGTTATTCTCCAACAGTCTTGCCGCCTGGAGCACGTTTTTGCTGAGCTACGGCTGCGCTCTCTGTGGCGATTCGGAGAAGCGCCGCTAGGAGCTGGTTCAAATGCTTGCAGCCGCCTGTGACTCCTATCACTGGCGAGAGACAGACGAGTTCTTATTATGAAATCAGAGGGGTAAAACCCAATGGCACCATCTCTCCAGAGTCCGCGAGCCGCAGACAACATTATCGTTCCTCACGCCATAACACTGGAACTCTACCGCAAAATGCTGACCGTCTACTACATCGAAGATCGGATGAAAGCATTTGTGCGGCAGGGCAAGTGTGGATTCCAAGCCTCGACTCGCGGCCACGAGAACCTTCAGATCGGGATGACGATGCTCCTCAAACCGGGGCACGACTGGTTCTTCCCCTATTACCGTTCCAAGGCACTCGCGGTTGGCCTCGGAATACCGATCAAAGATATCTTCCTTGGTATGCTGGGCCGGGAAGGTGACCCGAATTCGAACGGGCGCAACATGCCCGAGCATTGGTCCTCGCGTAAGCTGCGGTTGGTGGCGCAAACGGCCGTTACCGGAACTCAATATCTGAACGCGGTGGGAATGGCACGCGCCGTGAAGATGAACGGCGGTGATGAGATCGTATACGTTGCTTCCGGCGAGGGTGCGACCAGCGAAGGGGAGTTCTTCGAAGCATTGAACTGGGCATCGCGCGAGAAACTGCCTGTGCTGTTCTCCATTGAGAATAACGGTTACGCGATCAGCGTGCCGCAGGCGAGCCAGACAAGTTCCGAAGTGCATCGAATTGCACAAAGCTTCGCCATGCCTGCCTTCCAACTTGATGGGACTTGGTTCGAACACCTGTACGAAACTCTTCCGCCCGTGATTGAAGGAATGCGGCAGGGGGCGGGTCCGGCGCTCGTGGAAGCGAAGGTCGTGCGGCTTGAGCCGCACTCTTCTTCCGACGACCATCGAAAATACCGTGCTGAACCCGAATTGCAGGCCATCAGCAGCCGGGACCCAATTCTCCAGACGGAGCACTACCTGCTGCAAAACGGCGTGTTGAGCAAGGATGAGGTCGTATCCCTCCGGGCGGAAATCAAGGCTGAAGTTGACCGTGCCGCTGTAGAGGCTGACAGCCACCCCGCGCCAGACGAATCGAACCTGATGGCGCACATCTATTCGGGCAATCGCGAACTGCTCGGCGATCCAGTCGCACCCCGCTATTTGCCGGGAGACCCTGTCACGATGATCGACGCCATCAACCATGGATTGCGCGAAGAGATGGAGAGCAATCCGAAGATCGTGATGTGGGGCGAGGACATTGCCGATCCGAAGGGCGGTGTATTTGGCGTCACGCGCGGATTAAGCACCGCCTTTCCGGGCCGCGTATTCAACTCGCCACTGGCGGAAGCCAGCATTGCGGGCGTCGCCGCTGGCATAGCGCTCGGCGGGTTCAAGCCGATCGTCGAAATGCAGTTCGGCGATTATCTCTGGCCGGCGGCCCTCCAGCTCCGCGAAGAGATTCCAACTGTGCGCTGGCGCAGCCAGGGAGAATGGGAGTGCCCCGTTGTGGTGCGCGTCGCAGTGGGCGGCTACATTAAGGGTGGACCATGGCATTCGACGAACGTGGAGTCCTTCTTCGCTCACATCCCGGGTTGGTACGTGGTTTACCCCAGTTGCGCCGAGGACGCCAAGGGGCTGATCAAGGCTGCGGCCCGATCAAGAGACCCGGTTGTTTTTCTCGAACATAAGGGTCTGTACCGGCGTATCCAGGCCAAGACTCTTGAACCCGTGTCCGATTACATCCTGCCGTTTGGGCGCGGAACCATTCGCCATACAGGCACAGACCTGACGGTGATCACGTGGGGTAGTACGGTCTACCTGGCGCTCGATCTGGCACGGCAGATGGAGAAGGAAGGCAAGTCCATCGAAGTTATTGATCTGCGATCCATTGTGCCTTTGGACGAGGAACTCATCTACAGGAGCGTGCGCAAGACTCATCGCGTGATGGTTGCGCATGAAGATACGCTTACTGCTGGATTTGGCGCTGAAGTGGCGGCGCGCATTGCCGAAAATTGCATCGGGGCGCTGGATGGGCCAGTCGTGCGCGTAGCAGCCAAGGATAGTTTCGTCCCGTCTGCGCCTAACCTCGAAATAGCAGTGCTTCCCTCGCTTGCCGGCTTGCGAGCCGGAGCGGAGAAGGTTCTACAGTACTAAGTTGCACTCAGAAGCGCTCACAGCGCAACGAGTGCCGGACCTTGTCCAGGGATGCGGCTCGGCTTTCTCCCTACAGCCCGTTCGACGGCATGGGCGTCGGGAATGCGCGCAATCGGGCGAGACCATCGACGAGCTGTTCCAGTTCCGTCTCGCGCTGCGAATAGGCGGTGTACATCGAGCGAACGGCTTCTCCCTGGCGGTCCAAGCGCTCCACAAGAGCATCGGTCCGCGTCGAGAAAGCCGCGAGTGTGCTCTTGATCGCGGCCAGATCCTCCTGCTGCACACCGAGTTCTTTGCAAAGACTCTCGATTCGTTCCAGGAGCGACTTGGACAGCGCGGCGATCTCCGCCGCCCGCTGCAGGTCAGCCTCGCGCTGAGCGGCCACCGCTGCATCGATTCGCTCGAAAACGGACTTCGACAAGACAGCGGTCTCCGTGCGCCGAGTTTCCTCGGCTGCGGTCTGGCGCGCATCCGATTCCCTAATGCCATTCGTGAGCATTTCCAACTGTCCCTGGACCGCGGTGTTGAGCGACTGCTGTTCCACCACGAATCGGGAGAACTCCTGCATGCTCGCCTGAAGTACATCCAGACGGCGGTCGACCGTGTCTCCCACCCTCCGGGTTTCGGTGGCAATATGCTCTTCCAGTTCCTTTACCGCCACAACCAGCCCTCTCGCAATGCCATACGCGATTTTGTCCACGAGCGGCGCAAGAACGAAGTCCTGCGCGACTTCGGCCGAATTCTCATCGATCTCCGGCGTCGGGTAGTCCGCGCGCGGCGTCCGATTGTCGGGAGCGCCCTTTCTGACGACGCTTCTCTCCAGCGGACCGAAAGCCTGTGAGTGGTCCAGAGCCATTTCTATTCCGTTTGTTGCCATCATCGAATCCTTTCCAGTGTTTCGTAATTTTTCGGGCAGCGCCCCTTGGCCGTCACACCAGGAACTGTTCCGCTAATTCCACACTGTCGCGTACGGCGGACTGCCAGACGGCTTGTGCTTCTTCGTGTTTCCCCAATGTCATCAGGACGTGGCCCAGATTCATCAGAGCCTGCGGAAAATCGGGCCGCATGGCCAGCGCCTGACGGTAATAACGGGCCGCATCCGCAGCGCGTCCGCGTTTCTGCGATAAGAGCGCCGTGTTGTACAGCAGATCGCTATCCGCCTCATCCATCTCCAGCAACTGACGATGCATCGCCAGCGCCCGCTCATACTCCTGCTGCTGAAGAGCAACCGCCGCGAGGCAACGCAGCGCCTGGGCCTTGGAAGTCGAACCGAGACTCTGGCGGAATGCCTCCTTGGCCGCTTCGATGTTGTGCATCTTCCAGTGCGCGACACCGATATTCAAAAGCGCCTCTGGGCATTTTTCGCCAAGAGAGAGACAGGTTTCAAATGCCGCCAGACCTGCCGGATAGTCTTCAAGCTGCATCCGGACCTGACCCAGACGGAACCACGCCTCCTGAGCATTCGGGTACAGTTCGGTCAACCGGGAATAGTGCCGCTCGGCTTTTCGGAATTCTTTCCGGCTCTCGCAAAGCAAGCCCAGGTTCCACAGCGCCGTTTTGAGGTGGGGAGCCAGCGCCAGGGCCTTTTCATAAGCCTCGCTCGCCGCTTCCCCCTGCTCGAGTTCCTGCAGAACGATTCCGAGACTCAGCAGGACTTCCGCCGAAGCCGGGTCGAGAGCGGCGGCCCGCGAGTATGCGCCCGCGGCCTCTTCGAACAACCCGAGTTTCTGAAGAGCGACGCCCCGATTGAACCATCCGGCGAAATGCGCGGGGTGCGCCTCCACCAGCGCGGTGCAGAAGCGAAGAGCGAAATCGAAATCGCGCTTCGCGAACGCAGCCAGGGCGGCGCCTTCCAGCGCGACAGCGGATGTGGAGTTCACTTCGATCAGGCGATCCGAGAAATGCGTGAGGCTCTCGTAGTCGGCGCGAGCGATGGCCAGCGTGATCATGTTGCCCAGCAATTCTTCCGAGCGGGCATCTCGCGTCAGCAGCTTCTGGTAGGCGTCAAAGGCTTCCTCATATCGGTTCAGCACGTGCAGCGCTACCGCCCTGCCCTGCAACGCCGCTTCGCGAAATGGCTGGCGCTCCAGGCATTTCTCGAAAGCCACGAGTGCCTGCTGAGGGTGATCCAGGTGCAATTGCGCGATTCCCAGACCCAGGTGGGCGCTGGCGCGGCGCGAATCGAGCTCTACGGCTCGTTCGAATTCGGCTCGAGCCTCCTCCCAGCCGTTGAGCTTTTCCAGGCACACTGCCCGGTTGTAATGTGTCGTGCTGTCCTCGGAATTCAGCTTGAGCGCTTCTTCGTAAGTTCGCGCCGCCGCCTCGTAAGACCTGGACTCGAACTGCAGATGTCCAATCGCATCGAGCAGCTTGTATTCGTAATGGCCCGCATCGAGCGCCAGGTTCAGTTCCGCCAAAGCCTCCGTCTTCTTTCCTGCAATCGCGAGCGAGGCAGCATCCGTCATTGTTCGCGCCAGCGATGGACTCATTTGAGCTCCTTTTGGGAACAGATCGCGCGCGGATCCCACCCGAGCGGTTCCAGATCGCTCTCGGGACGCTTGGGACCGGCACTCGGTAACAGAACATCGCAACTGGAGTCCGGTTTTCCGGGACAATCGAACGGCGCGAGCGAAAGGGGGAGCAGACCCGGAGCCGGAATTCGATTGCGGCGTTCGATGTTTAGGCCGCTCCAGGAAGGCGCCGCCGCCGGGATTTCCGGTTGAAGCCAGCCAGCCGGGTGGATGGGCCACATAGGCACATCAACGGGTTCGATGGAGATGCTCATGAACGGTGCAGCCAGCACTTCGGGCGCAACATCAGAGGCAACCGACTGCCTCGTACGCGCCGCCATCACCTGGCTGCGCTCGGAAATGGAGCCGTTTTTTCGCCCGTTCCGATGCACGCCATTCGTCGATGTTCCTACCGCCGCTGCCAAGCCTTCGCCGCTATTCATATCCGGAGACTCCTCTTTACCGCCATGGCAAGCGCGCGGATGTCGTAGTGGGCAGGGCTCTCGGGCGCATAGTCTCCGATCCACTTTCCGTCTCCGAATGCATCCACAAATGCAGTGCGCTGGTGAATCGTGGGCCCAATGGTCTCGCCGAATTCACGGACCTGTTCGTCGATGCGCCGGCCGGCGTCCGTGCGGCGATCGATTTTCGACGGCACAATCAGGCATTTGGGCGCGGCACTTCGCCGCAGCACGCGTGCCTTGCGAACCAAATCCACTACGGCGCGTGTGGCCACCAGATCCACACCGCTTGCCGTAACCGGAACCAGCACCAGGTCGGCGATCTTTCCGGCTGCCAGCGCTGCCGCACCCACGTGGGCCGGCGCGTCGAGCACCACGTAGCGCTCGTTGCGCGCGGCCACGGCTCGCACCAGGCGCTCACTATCCTGATCGTTTTCAAGCGGCATAAACTCGCCTTGAACCGTAAGGCGGCCGTGCGATAACCAGTGACTCGCAGTTCCCTGCGAATCGTTATCCAGCAGAAACACCGGGTCCGAGTGCGCCGCCAGTTCGCAAGCCAGGTTGATGGCGATGGTCGACTTCCCGCAGCCGCCCTTCAGGTTCAGGATCGCGATGACCAAAGCGGGATCGCGTTGCGTGTACCGGACCGCGCCAAACAGGAACCGCGTCAGTTGGCCGGCAGCTTGAGTTACGGGATGGCTGGACACTTTAGTTATCTCGATCCCGGAAAGTGATCGCTATTTCCGCCATACTGGGAACCGCATGGCCGTTCAGCGTCGCCGGCTTGTATTTCCACAGCAGGACTGCGTCCCTGGCGCTTGCGGCCAGAACGACATCGCCTGAGAGGACCTTCACGTCCTTTACGTTTCCATGTTCATCGATGACAGCAGTCAGACGGACAACACCGTTGACGGCGAGTCGGTGCGCCAGCGCAGGGTAAGCCGGCAGAACGCGTTTTATGAGTTCCGCCTGCTCAATCTGCCCGCCGGTAGGTGGCGCGGGTTTTGGCGGCGGCGCCGGATTGGAACGAACCACTGGCGATGGAGGAGCCGGAGCCCTGAATGGCGTGGTGATGGCAGCAGGCAGATTCGAAACGCTCGTGATCGTTATGTTTGGCTCGCTTCCGGGCGGCAACGGCAGCGCGTTCCTGTTTCGTGCCGCGGACGGACTGGCACTCGGCGGTACGAAGAACCGCGGCGGAGCAGCAGCAGGTTTGTTACGCGCCGCGGGCCCGCCTACTCTCGCCGAAGTTGGATGGGCCGCGGCCGGCTCCGATGGACTCGAAGCTGAGACCGGCAGCTCCGCAATGGACGCTTGCACAGCAAAAGGTTTGTTCGATGACTCACTATCCGGTTGTGCAGCCGCTGCGGTGGATGAACTGGAGGGCGGAGCGACCTGCGCCGGAGCCGGCGCGGCGCGCTGGGATAACTTCCAAGCTGCGCCGGAAGCCAAAACCAGCGACGCAGCGCCTGCCACCGCAACGCGCCGCAAACGTCCGGAGGGAGCCGCGGCAGCAGTGCCCGCAAACAGCGGGGCAACGGGCTGTTCGACGACGGGGAGCGGCGGTGCTTCGGCCGGTTCCACAGGCGCAGCAACGGCAGCGCGGGCATGCTCCAGTGCGGTTTGAGCCGCCGCCAGATCTCTTTCCAAAATAGGATTGCCTGGCGACAGCGTCAGCAGATTACGAAGAAGGTCAGCCGCCGTAGCGAACTGTTCCTGCTGAATCAAGTCCAGAGCTTTTTCGCGGCCGCGATCCAGGAAACTCTCCTCTTCGGCGGCGGCACGAGCGGCCCGAACTGCTTCCAGCAGGGCCTTTGCTTCCGGGCGATCCTGATCCAGCAGCTTGGTCAACACGCGTTCGGCATGTTCGAGTTGACGCCGCCCGAAAAGAACTTGAGCATTGCGCATTTGGTCGCGGTAGTGCTTTTCCGCTTCCAATTCCTTGCGAACCGTGTCAAGAGCGGGATTGGGGCCGAGGCCCTCCAGCCCGCGCTGCAGAACGCGCTCCGCCTGCTCCAGCTCGCCATCCGCCAAGCACTTTCGGATCTCGGCGACAGTGTCTTCACACTCGGAGCGCCTCAGCCCGGCTGTGATTTCGTCGCGCAGCGGCCTCAACTCGCTCGCCCCCGCGAATTCGAGCTGCGTGTTGTCCAGCAGCGTGAGGGCGTTCCGCCAGGAACCGGCGACAATCTGCTGCCGGATCAGCTCGATGCGCCGGGCCAGCTTTCTCCGGCGCTGATGCTCAACCAAACTCTCCCGTATCCGATCCGCCGACGCCTGCAAGGTCTCATTCGACGGGTATGCCTGCAGAGCCTCTTCGATTACGGTCAGCGCGGCCTGCCACTGCTGCAGTTGCTCCAGAGTCTGCGCGCGCACCAGGGCATCCTGCACTTCGCGCCGCTGTTCCCATTCCGGCAGCAGCGCTTCCAGCTCAATCAGGTGCGCGGCCAATTCTTGCTGATCCGGTAGTTCCGCGGCTTTCTCTTTGAGGAACTGCGCGGCCAGGTCCGTGCGGTCTTGTTCGAGAAGCCACTTAGCTTCTTCGATCGCACCACGAACCGCGGCAGCCGAATGGAAGGCCTTCTGTTGCGCTTCCACGGCCCCCTGCCGAGCGGTAAGAATCGGGTCACTCGGGTAGACAGCAAGGCCTTGCCCTAACGCCTCGAACGCCTGCTCGAATCTGCCCTGACTGAGGTGAGCATCACATTGCGTTACCGCGCGCGCGACAACGTTTGCGCGCTCCAGCGCCTCGCGCGCTTCCGCCAGCAGATTTGCGACCTGTTGCTGATCCGGCAGCGCGCCAGTTTGAGATTTTAACTGAGCGATGGCATCGCGAAGAAGCTGGAGCGGGTTATCCGGCGGCGGGACGGGCGCGATAACGAGATGGTCCAAATACGCAGCGGTGTTGGCATCTCTTTCCGGAACGCGGTACTGACGGGCTGCGCTCATTTCGGATTGATGTTGTCTTAACAAACTGGAGATATCGTGTCTATTGGAAACGTTATCGTTCGGGAGGTTTTCCACAAGTTTATATGAGCGTGATATGTGCGCCTTCGCCGATCCCGATTGTGAAAAGACTGTGCATAAAACGAGAAGCCGGATGTTTGTCGCGCGGTCGAACTAACCAGCCCGGCTGTTTTTTGAGACCACGCAACAAATGCGCGATGCTGTGGGAAACGAGAGACTCCAGCCGCCGGAGCTAAACTGAGGGGATGAGCGCCGGCTCGGCCAAACCGCTGGTCATAGCCACTGCGTGGGCGGTTGGCCCCTTCGCAGCCGCAGTCGCTTTACAAGTTGCTGCAAACCGGACGATCGAGATTTCCCTTCGCGCGCTGGCCGTGGCCCTCGCTGGTGCTCTGTACACCAATCTTTTCGAGCACATCTGGCGGCGCTGCGCGAAGTCGTAACCGCATGGTACGTTTTTCCCGTCCTGTTGGCGATTCATTACTCCGCTTTCGTAGCATTATTCGGCGCTCCACTGGCGCCTGCATTCTTCCTGGGGGTCACGCTGCACTTCGTGACCTACGAAACGACGCACTGGTACACGCACGTAGCAGATAACGGCTTTGATCGATTTGTTGGCCGGATACCGGGTCTCAACAAATTGAGGTCGATGCAGATCCGTCATCACCGGCTGCATCATGCCCAACCTATGGTCAACTTCAATTTCACCCCGCCCTACGTCGGCGACCGCGTGACCGGAGTTTTGCGGCGTTAGGCCCGGGAGTCTTTTGGATCAGCCGCCAACAGTTTCATCGCTGTGACGCAAGCTCCTGCGAAATGTGAAAGTGCTCCGTCGTATTTTCCGAGCTCTTCGAGCGAGGTGCCGATGTGATTCAGATTGTTTTCGATGATGCGCTGGAGCTGCACGGCGCCGCGAATTTCCGATGGCAAGGCCTGCGTCGCGGCGAGCGCGGCACGATAGCGATCGAGCGCACACGGCGGATCCATCTCATTTCACAAGGTTCGCCGTTTTCAGCAAAATCGTCGGAATCCCTCGGCGCACCCTCACGTTGGAAGGATCAAGCTGCAGGACCGCCGGTCTGTGGCCAATTGTCGCTCAAATGCTGCTTGCGCTCCGGTAGTATCGGCCAGGCTTCCATTTCCCGGCTGGCTAAGGATATCGCCCAACCCTCCCCAGACGCTTGCCAGATCGACGAATGCCAGCTCCCCTGCGGCCGCCCGCCGAAAGTAAAGCGAGAAGACAACGGCGTTGACGGTCATCCCCTCGTGTATGCTGGTGGAGACGTCGCGACAAGGGATAGGGACCATCCTGAGACCGTCATTGGCACGTGCCGGCGAATTTCACCATTGACGTTCCGCGGCAGCAGCCGAGGGCCAGAGTGAGATGAGCTCCGAGACTAGCCCGAAAACCAAGCCAGACGCCCAACCGCTAAAAGTCGTGCTGTCAGTGTACCGGCGACTCGACAACCGCATCGAAGGATTGCCGGACAATTCTCCCCGTGCGGTTGAGTTACATCAGCGCAGGAAAGAAGCTTTACACGAGGCGCTTTCGGGCGTTGCGGGCTGGAGAATTGACGACTGGGGCTCTACCGATGACGAGCGGCCACACGAATTGGTAGACGTCGCCCTCACGATCGCCTCCAATCCTCATGTACAGACAGCACTTCTTTTCGGCGCGACATGGGCATTGCTCGAATTGGCGAAGGCTAGCATCGGCGCGTTCGCCGGTGAAGCGGTGAAGGCCCTCCTCTCGCGGCTGATTCCCAAGCAGAAAGAACAGAAGATTCTTGATTTCAGTATTACTCTTCCGGACGGCACCGTCATCCGAGTCGATCCAGAGTCGCAAGTAAGTGTTTCCAGCAATCGCGCATCCTGATGGCGGCAGGCGGCATTGTGAAAGCGAGATGAGTGTCGTCAAAGCGGAAATACAAAGGGTCGGAGAGATGGACCGTCTGATTTGGACGGCGATAGCGAACTAGCAACCGAAGTACTCTTGACCAAATCAATACTGCCAACGCTAAGGATCTGACCGCGAACATCATGGGAAAGGTAACAGGCGCCATCCACAGCAGAGCCGGGCCGAACTTCGCTCCGGCGCTGGCATAGGTCCCAATGGCGGACGGGTCATCGTCAGCGGCTCCGGTGATGAGTCCGAGTCCAATCGCCCGCGCGAGGCCGTCTCCTTCTTGGTCCAGGGGAACGGTCACGCGCGACGCGTCCTCTGCGACGCGATTGGCCCGGGTTTGAGGATCAACCATCTTACTCGAACTGGCGGCAATAGATTTTAAGGCCGGCAATATTCCGGAGCACATCGAATGTCTAGTCGGCACGCACCCATATTCAAAGCGTCGCTGGAAAACTGTGCGATCCTCACGCGTTGACCCCGGGGATTCGGTGTTATTGATACGCAACGAAGTTGATTTGAGCGTCGGCCGCAACCATACTTGGCATAACGCTTGCCTAAACAAGACATCGTCGTGATCGGGGCATCAGCTGGCGGCGTGGAAGCCCTGCAAGAGCTTGTTGCCGACTTGCCGAAGAATCTGGAAGCGGCAATTTTCGTGGTCCTTCACATCGGCACGGGTATCAATGGACAAAGCCGGCTTCCCGAAATCCTCACCAAAGCGGGGCGGGTGCCAGCCGTTCATCCTGGCGCTTTCGAACAAATCCGGCATGGTCGAATCTATGTCGCGAAGCCCGATTGTCACATGATTGTGGCTGACGGACATGTCCGAGCTGTGCATGGCCCGAAGGAGCACCGGACACGACCCGCGATAAATCCACTTTTCCGTTCAGCCGCGGCAACTTATGGAGGGCGGGTGACCGGGGTGATTCTATCGGGGACACAAGATGACGGTGTCGCCGGACTTGCCGAAATCAAGAGGAAAGGTGGCGTCGCTGTGGTGCAGGAGCCGTCAACAGCCCTGTTTTCAAGCATGCCACAAAACGCAATTGAACAAGTAGAGGCGGATTACATCGCTCCCATTCACGAGATCGCGGACATTATCTCGAGGCTGGCCGTGACGGACCGTGCGGCCAACGTAGTGGAGGAATCGATGGAGAGAACACTTCTGGAGATGAAGTGCCCGGAATGCGCGGGGCCGCTTTGGGAGGAACGTCAAGGCAAGCTCGTGGAATACCGCTGCCGTGTTGGACACGCGTACTCTCCACTTGCTCTTCAGGAGGAGCATCAGGAATCCATTGAGCGCTCGCTATGGGCCTCGGTTGTAGCCCTCGAGAATGCAGCGGATCTTTTGGAGAGGCTTGCAAGGGAAATGGAACCGGTTTCGACTCAAGATGCTCAGGAAAAGCGGGGACAAGCGACCAAGCTGAGAGAGATCATCGAGAATACGAAATCGCTGAATCCGTAGTTAATGAAATCGTCGGTAGATGAACGAAGCCAAGCGGCGGCGACTGGGCTTCACCCCGGCGCACCTCTCTGGCGCTAACCTTTATCCTGTTCGTCTGGCAGTTTCCGCACTTCAACTTCGTCGCATGGATTTATCGCGAAGATGACCGGCGGGCGGGAACTCAGATGCTCCTGGCAATTGAACCGGATTGCCAATCGACACCCTGACGGTCGATGTAGGTTCCAATGGCCATGATCAACTCCTCGACGTCGTGGAAGACGCCGCGGCGCAACCGGTTCTGCGTGAGGTCCCGGAAAAAGCGCTCGACCATATTGAGCCATGAGGAACTGGTCGGGGTAAAGTACACACGAAAACGCGGATGCCGTTTCAGCCACCGCTGCACCTTGGCAGGCTTGTGTGTGGCGTAGTTGTCGGCAATCAAGTGCAACTCTTTCCCAGCCGGCGTCACCTGGTCGATTGCACGTAGGAACTGCAACCATTCCTGATAGCGATGGCGGGCATCACACATGCTGATGACGGTGCCGTGGGGGACGTTGAGGCCGCAAACATCGTGGCCGTCCCGTTCCGCTTGCAATCATGAGTCATCGTTCCGCAGCGGCCCTTGCAGCGCTTATGCCCGCTCTCGGAATCGGTACCACCAATCGGTCTAAGTGTCTCCCCTTGCACACAGATGTAACCAAGGTTTCACAGGAGTTCCCGAAAAACATCGTACGTACAAAGTCAGTTTCGGTTGGGCGTGAACATGCAAGCCCGTTCACTGGACTACGGCAAAGCTATATAATCAATCGTATTGCCCAGCCGGAACCACCTTTATGAAGCTTTCGATTGCTGTGGGCGCTTACCTCCGCGGCAGCTATCGCCAGTGCGCAGCACGCCGGCGATAATCCTCCCGCGCTCGTTTGGAACAGCCTCAAAGGCAGTTGCCCGAAAAACCTGGATTGGGCGAATCTGCGCGGGAAAGTTGTTGTTGTTTCGTTCTCTCCCAATGATGTCTTCCCAAGTGATATCGACAACTGGAAGAAGGCTGTCAAGCCCTTTGACGATGAGCAGGTACAGTTCATACGGATTGTCGGCGGGTCGGAGTTCCTTCTGGAACAGGCTCTATGGCAGAGTGATTATCACGGATGTGTTCTCTTTGATGCAAACTTACAAAACCAGAGGAATTTCAAGCTCTCGCTCTCCAGACGAGTAGTGGTTATCGCTCCTTCGGGTACGATTCTTGGTTATGCCCGCGGCGGCGACGACATTAGGGACACTGTGCAGTCGGCGTTAAACAATCGACCAGGCATGGGACTGGAAGAAACACCCCCTAGGCCACAGTCCTCTGATCCAAACTACTGGCCTCAACACAACCTCCTACGGCATTCACATTTCATTGGCATCAGTAGGGGAATTGCGGTCACTTGGACTAGTCGCTGGGGGACACTACATTTCCAGGAATCAGCCGCTGAAACTGATCATTCAGGATCTTTGGGACATGCCACTCACTCGGATCGTATTCCCGGAAATGTTGGTTCAAGGAAACTATGACGTGATCGCCAATATGCCAGGCATAGACCGTGAGACGCTGCGACAATCTATCCGACAAGCAGTGGAACGGCAGTTCGGTTTAGTAGTTGAAAGGGAGAAGTGGACGGAAAACGTCTACTTGCTGTCGGAAAGCCAAAACCACTCACGGCAACTGCGGCCCGCGATCAGTGGCGAGAAATGGATGTCCGGCGGTGGCGAAGGTTCCATTGTCGGCACTGCGCAAACAACCCAGAATATTGCTCGCGTGTTCGAGGACCTTTTGAAAACTCCCGTAATCGACAGCACCGGCTTGAAAGGGACATATGACTATTCCGCTTGGAGTAAGCTCTCCGAAGCAAAGTCCCCTTTTGACTTGGCGCATCAGCTTGGCCTGGAGTTGACAGAAGCAAGCAGGCCAATCGAAATGCTAGTTATACGTAAGATTCAGTAAGTCGGTGGCGACTCGCGGGTACAGCAACTACTCGTTCTTCCGCCGCAGCGCGGGCGGCTCCTCTGACGGTACGTCGCCTGCTGACGAAGTAACCAGTTCCCGCACCCGCTCCTGAATGGCGATGAAGATGTCGCTGTTCGTTCGGCTGCCCGGCGCCAAAGTCGCAGCCGCCGTCTCGAGTGCGCTGATCCGCTTGTCTCGCAGGGGTAGCGGCGAGTACTTACCTGCATCTCCACTGAGTGCCGGCTGTGCCCGGCGAATGTAGTCGACGAACGCCGCCGGATTATATCCGGCGGCCGCCATGACATTCACAGCAGCACGGTCGGCATCCAGTTCCTTCTTGCGCTGAATCTGGAGGAATCCAAGCGGCATTGCAGTAGGTGCCCCCTCCCCCATCCAGCCTCCAAGAAAAATCAGCGGCGTGCCGGCCAACCGGGCTTCCTCTCCGAAGCTTTGGTGGATCGCCGCAACGTGTGCCATTGCATGCGCCAGCATACCCGCTAACTCGGCTTCATTGTTCGCCTCAAGAATCAGGTTCGCCGGCACGAATATGTATCCACCCGGCATGGAAAGAGGCTCGTGCGTGTTGCCGCCGGCATCATCGCGAATCACGGCGAATTCCCAATGCGAGTTCGCACCTGTCACGTGCGGCGCCAGCCGCCACCCGACATCCTCGACGAAACCCAGCACTGCCGCATCACCCAAACTGGAAGTGCGGTTTCGCACCTCATTGGCCAATTGTGCGCCGAGTGCAGCCTCTTTATCCTGACTGCGCAGGTTGACCTTGGAGCGCGGTATCTCTTGGGCATTGAGCAGAACGCCAATCAAGGAGAACAGGCAAAACCGCCAGATCACGACACCTCTCGCACTGCTTGACGGCGCCCGTATCGCCGCGGTTTCACCATCCCTCGGTAAATCAGCCTGTCGCGAGCGCGCGCCGCATCCGCTAAGAACTTTCAGGACGACTGAAACCATTTCGTCAAGCAGGACTGATAGTAGCGAGAACGAGGATGTGCGGTGCGATGCTGCTATCTCACCAATTGGTACGGTTCCCAAGGTGCACGGGGCTTTACGGAACTTTGTCCGCAAAATGCCCCGATTCACCAGGCGCGAAGGCAGTTCTACTCCGTAGTTTTCTGCTTTACCTTCTTCGCGCCCTTCTCAGTTTCCTGGGCTCCTTTGTGCACACCCTTCTTGGTACCTTTGACTACCGCCTTCCCTGCGTGCTTCGTTGCGCGGCCTGCATCTTGGGCGGCATGTTTCACGTCTTTCCCAGCATCCTTCGTTTCCTGCTTTGGGCCGTCCTGAGCATTGAGAGCGAACGCCAAAAGCCCGACGGCCATCAGTTGCCATAGTCGGTTCATTGCAATCTCCTCCTGTACCTAGTCGCAATCGAACCCAATTGCTGGGTCTCACTGGGAGGGAGCATGTCAGAGGCCACTGTGCTCGGGACTCCAACTCGCCCAATTCCCTCCGATGGCGCCGAACCGTTACTTGAAATGAAGCGATCAAGGATTTCCCTGCGCCAGAGTGGAGGCTCTAACCGCTTCCCGATTCCTATTGTGAACTGACTGGGGTTTCCCTCACGCCGGCCACAGCGTGCCGCGTCCCAGTATGTTTTGCGGGTCCATGCGCCGCTTCACCTCTTGCATCGCTTCCAGATGCGCCGGCGAGTATTGCAGGTGAAGCAGGTGTGCTTTGCGTTTGCCCAGACCGTGCTCCGCTGAAACCGTGCCACCCAGTAACACGGCATGGCGCGCGAACTCTTCGAGCAGCTTCGAAGCATGCTCCGGTTCGTTCGGCGACGAGAAAATATTCACGTGCACGTGAGCATCGCCAATGTGGCCGAAGATGACGTACCGGCCCGGGAATTCCTCTTCCAGCCGTTGGCGGTAATAGGCCAGCATCTCCCGATTCCGCGGGAGGGGCACGGCGTAGTCTGAATGCATCTTGAGTACGCCTGCACGGCGCACGGTTTCGTTCACTAATTCCGGCAGCGCGTGACGGAAGCGGCGGAAACGTTCGCGGTCCGCGGCGGACAGTGCAAACCATGATGCCTCGCTTAGCGCTCCGGAAGCTTCTACCCGCTCCAGCCAATGGTCCACCTCGGGATCATTTTCCGATTCCAGTTCCTGCTCGATCAGCAGCGCCGCCCCGGCCTCCGGCGGAATCTCCGGGAAGCGCGTGCGCAGTAGTTGGAGTGACGGTCGATCGATGTATTCCAACATTCGCGCTGACGTCGTGCCGCGCCACGCCTCCACTGCATCCACAGCCGTTTCGTCATTGGCAAAGAAGATCACACCTGCGAGCACCGCAGCCGGCGCGGGCAGCAGCCGCAGCCGCGCTTCGGTGGTTACGCCCAGCGTGCCTTCCGAGCCGGCGAACACGTCCACCCAATCCATGCCGGGACGCAGCAGGTAGCCCGCCGTGTTCTTGGTGACGTCCGGCAGCGGAACTGGACGCGGCACAAAATCAATTTTCTCGCCGCGCGTCACATCCATTACCTGACCGCTGGCCAGCACGACGCGCAGCCGTTCGATCCACCGGCGCGTCGCACCGTACCGATAGCTGCGCGAGCCGCTGGCATTCGTCGCAATCGTTCCACCCATCGAAGCCGATGTCTCCGTGGGATTAGGAGGATAGAACTGGCCCGAGGCCTGTGCCGCCGCATGTACATCGCGCAGCAGCGCGCCCGGGCCCACAATCGCGAAGCCGGGATGCACTTCAAGACGCGCCAGCTTTTCGAGCGACAGTACCCAGCCGCCGTGCGGCACGCGCGCGCCCGTGATGCCGGTCCCTGCCCCGGCAACCGTCACGGGGATTCCGCTCGCCGAAGCCGCTCGCAGCGCTTCAATCACACCGGCTTCATCCGCGGGAACCATCACGCGCTCGGCATCTCCCCGATAGCCGGAGGCATCTTCCAGGTACTTTGCGTCCACGGCGCGCTCGGCGCCTAGACTTCCAGAATCACCGGCATGATCAGAGGCCGGCGCGCGGTCTCTTTCGAGATGTAGCGCTTCAGGTCGGCTCGGATCTTCTCCTTCATGACTCCCCAATCGGTTTTTTCCTCCTGGTTCGATCCTTCCAGCGTCTTGGCGACGATCTGGCGCGCGGTCTGCATGAATTCTGAGCCGTCTTCCGCGCCCGCGAATCCGCGGCTCACGATCTCCGGCAGGTTTTCGATGCGCCCGCTGTGGCGGTTGATGGCGATGATCGGCAGCACAATGCCATCCTCGGAAAGATGCCGCCGGTCGCGAATAATCACTTCCTGCACTACGTCATCCACTGATCCGGAATCAATGCACACACGGCCCACCGTTACACGGCCTGCGATGCGCGCTCCCTGTTCGTCGATCTCCAGAATATTGCCGGATTCGAGAATGAAGGTATCCTGCAGGCCCGCGTAGCGCAGGTGCTCGGCCAGCCGTGCATGTTTGGAAAGCTGCCGGAACTCACCATGGACGGGCATGAAATAGCGCGGCCGCACCAGGTTCAGGACCAGCTTCAACTCCTCCACGCTGGCGTGCCCCGATACGTGCACGGGCGGATTCATGCTCCCATAGATGACGTCGGCACCGCGCCGCGCCATGTGGTCGATCATGCGGAAGATCGATTTCTCATTGCCCGGAATGATGCGCGAGCTGAGCACAACGGTATCACCGTGCTCCACCGAAACGTGCTTGTGATTGTCCACGGCGGCACGCGCCAGCGCCGACATCGGCTCGCCCTGCGTCCCGGAAATCAGCACGGTCACTTTATTGGGTGGCAGTTCCATGGCGTCCTGCGGCCGCAGCAGAATGCCATCCGGAATATCGAGTAGGCCAAGCGAGTGCGCAATCTCGGTGACCGACACCATACTTCTGCCGATCACCGCCACGCGCCGGCCAAACTCGCGCGATAAATCCAGAATAAGCTGAATGCGGTGGATGGAAGAGCTGAAACAGGAGAGCACCACGCGGCGATCGGCGCGGTTGAAGATGTCTTCCATGCGCGGGCGAACGGCGCGTTCTGATTCAGTGTACCCGGCGCGGTCGGAGTTGGTGGAATCGGAGAGCAGCAGCAGCACACCGCGCTTGCCATAATCCGCGAGTGTGTGCAAGTCGAATAGCTCGTTATCAGTGGGCGTCGGGTCGACTTTAAAGTCGCCCGTGTGGATGATCACGCCGAGCGGCGTCGTGATAGCGAGCGCCACCGCGCTCACAATCGAGTGCGTGACGTGAATAAACTCGATCTTGAACGGACCGACGTCGATGGTCTGCCTCGGCTTCACACGGATGAAGCGCGGCTCCCGTTCGAGCTCGTACTCCTCCAGGCGGCGATCCACCAGCGCCAATGTGAAATCGGTGCCATAGACCGGAACGTCGATCTCCGACAAAAAATACGGCACGGCTCCAATGTGGTCTTCGTGCCCGTGCGTAAGAACCAGAGCGCGCACGAAGGTCTCATTTTCTTTCAGGAAACTCAAGTCGGGCATTACGAGGTCGACGCCCAATAGCTCGGCCTCGGGGAACATCATTCCCGAATCCACAACAATGATGTCGTCTCCGTAGCGGATGGCGGTCATGTTCATGCCGAACTCGCCCAATCCACCCAGAGGGATCACCTGCAACTTCTGATCAGTCATTCGCTTTCGCTCTCAACGGTAACCTGCTGCTTGCAATTCGAACAGCTCCGCGTACTGTCCGCCCAGAGAGACAAGCTGCTCGTGCGTGCCTTGTTCGCGGATCTCGCCGCCGGCCAGAACCAGAATGCGGTCGGCCATGCGGACGGTGGAAAACCTGTGGGAAATCAGCACTGCCATCCGCCCGCGGGTCAGATCCGCGAAGCGCTGGAAAACTTCATACTCGGCGCGAGCATCCAGGGTCGCTGTGGGTTCGTCCAGAATCAGCAACTGTGCTTCGCGCATGTACGCACGGGCCAACGCGAATTTCTGCCACTCGCCACCGGAGAGATCCACGCCGCCTTCGAACCGCCTGCCTACCATTTGATCGTAGCCGTTTGGAAGACGGTCGATTACACTTTTTGCCAGGCTTTTTTCCGCAGCCTTCTCCAGACGGAACTGCTCGGCGAGCGCTTCGATTTTTCCAAACCCAATGTTATCACGGACAAACATGTCATAACGCATGTAGTCCTGGAAGATGACTCCAATCTCGTGGCGGAGATCTTCGACATTGTATTCGCGAAGATCGATGCCATCGAGCAATATCGTGCCCTCAGTTGGGTCATAGAGCCGGGCGAGCAGTTTGACCAGGGTAGTCTTACCGGCTCCATTTTCTCCGATAAGCGCCACCTTTTCACCTGGATGCAGCCTGAAATTGATGTTTTGTACCACTTGGCGCGAAGTTCCTGGATAAGAAAATCCGACATCCCGGAATTCAAAGCCTTGGCGAATCGGACGCGGTGCGGGGATCGCATTCGGTCGGGAACTGATCGAAGGCTGCATCTCAAAGAATTCGAACAGATCGCGCAAGAACATGGCCTGCTCGGAGATGTCATTGAAACTGGAGAGAATACTTTCAATATAAGAACGCGACCGCGAAAACGCTCCGGTGAGAAAAGTGAACATACCGACACTGATCGCCCCAGCCAGAGTTTGCACCAGGACCACGGCATAAGCCCCATAATATCCGCCGGTCGAGACCAGATTCAGAGCGGATCCGGCAACCGCTCTCCGCACAGCAAGTTTCTTATTTTCCTGATAAATAGCCTCCGATACCTCATGGTACTGTTGAGACAGGTGTCCACCCAGACCGAAAATCTTCACTTCCTTGGCGCTTTGCGCGCTCGCCCCGAGCAGCCGGAGATAATCGAGTTGCCGGCGCTGGGGCGTCCAGCGGTAAAGCACGGAGTACGCGAGGGTTGTGAAATGAGTCTCGCCCAGGAAAGCCGGGAGCACGGCCGCGATCAATAGAATCATCAGCCAAGGCGAAAACACCACCAAGCCTACCGAAAGTGAAATCAGGCTGATGCCATCCTGGCAGACACTCATCAGCGAAGCGACCAAGCCTAGCCGGCCGGTCGTTTGCCGGCGCGCGCGCTCCAGTTTGTCGTAAAAGACCGGATCTTCAAAGGACGCCAAGTCTAATTCTGTAGCGTGCTGCATGAGCCGGACGCTGATACGGTTCGTGAAACGGTCGCCTAGCAGGCTGTCACAGAGGGTGTTTGCCCTTCCCAGAATGTCGCTGAGAATGGCCAATGCCAATTCGAGGGCCACCAGCTTCCAAACCGCGGCCAGAGTACCGCTGTGGTGCGTTATCCAGCCCACTATTGCATCGAGGATAAGCTTGGAGACCCAAAGCATCGCCAGGGGCAACAAAGCCCGCAAAAAGCGCAAAATCACGCTGGTCAGTACCAGTGGAGGACTGGTTTCCCATACCATACCCACCAGCGGGCGGACATTCCGCAAGGATGCCAACCGGGCGCGCCAGGAGAGGTCGGCGGCCGGCCTTTTCGGCATCGGTGGGTGCATAAGGCTTAGTTTAACAGTCCAATCCAGGGAGCATCGGGGCCAGAATCGGTGAGGCGCGCCTCCGGGAAATAGAAATGCTCACCCCGAAGGGTGAGCATTCTTCCCCTGTTCTACCAGGGTGATGTTCGATGGGAGAATCAGTTTCGACGGAATCGCAACCGTCAAAAACTTTGTACTTGGATCTTATTTCCCTCCGGCTTGTGAGTCAAGGGAAAATCCGGGTCAAAATTTTTGGTTGTAACCTCCTGTCAACCGACGACTTGCGGATAGGTATAGTTTTCCACAGGTTCGCCCTAACCTTGGAAAACACCCGCAGTTAACCTGAGGATTTCAGTCTAAGCCACACAAAATCGGCAGCTTAGGGAAATACACTATCGATTATCCAGGTGTAGAGTGATCATTGCGTCCGGTCCGCCGTCTTCACGGCCACGCTCGCGCCACACCCGGTAGCCACCCACTACAAGGCCCGAAACGGCTGCGAAGATGAGCAGTATCCCAATCAAAACGAATACGTTAATGATCAGATTCCCGATATTGTCGCGCTGCGTGGGAACGTGAGTGTCGCGCGTCACCACGGCCTGATACCGGACCTGCGACAGAAGCCGTTCGGCAGCGTCGGGGTCAGGCGGCGCGAGAGTGACCGCCACCAGCGAGATGCTACGCTTCACCATCGCTCCGGGCAATTTCGAAAAATCAGCCGCGCGCTGCATTGCGATCTGCGGCGTCGGGTAGTCAAAGATCGCGAGCTTGATATCGCCCTTCGAACTCCGGTAAGCCCCGAGCTGCGCCTCCGCCCCGAGGTGAAATGCGGCTACCGAAGGTGGGATGCCGGAATCAAACTGCTGCAAGCCCACAGGTCCCACTACGTATCGCTCGCTATTCGGCAGCAGATTCTCAGCCGGTAGAAATCCGGGCAGCGTGGGCAAAGGCGTGGTGTCCACGTTCACCAGAGTCTCCGCCAAAGCATCGAGCTGCGGAGTGGTCGGTTTGTAGCCCTGGAAGGAAAGCAAGTAATTACCGTGGACGAGCATGAGCGAGTTCGGAGTCTGCGCGGAAAGCTCCGCTACTTTCGAAGGCTTCGATTGCGCGGGACGCATCCAATCGAAAGCGGCCAATGCACCAGTGGTGTCACGAAGGACCCAAGCCGTCGCAGTGAACTTTGACGCACCATTTTCGTACGTGGCCGTTTCCGCACTTTGTAGTCCGTACTCATTCCAGAGTGCTTCATCCGATACTCCTGCAGGCGCGGCAGAAGTGCGATGAAAAGTGCCGATGTTATCCGGCCAGACACCGGCCAGACACACAGCAGGCAGCAATCCGAGGAGGAGAAACTTCATCTTCTTATTAGACACCGGGGCGATACCTTAAGGCTTCATCACAGAAGTATGGAGCTTTTTCTCTGACGCTGTAGACTTTCTTCACTACGAAATCAAATTTAACGTTGCTATGTTGCCTCAAGTAATTCAAGGCAAAGGATTGGAAGACCAAGTGCACTCCTCCGGGAGACTTCGTGCCATTCAACGATTCTAATTCGGGAAGGATGAGAACCATGCGAAGATTACTTACCTTAGGTGTTCTAGCGGCCGCGTTTTCGGCCCTTGCACTGGCCGAGAGCTGGTCAGGCACATTGATCGACTCAGCATGTGCACAGTCACAGAAGACGGCTGCGTGCACGCCGACGGACTCGACGACTTCCTACGCTCTCCGGACAAGCGCCGGTCAAACGTACAAATTGGATTCACAAGGAAATACGAAGGCCGCGGAAGCTTTGAAAACCCGCGCCGACCGATCCAAAGAACCGAACAGCATGGCCACGGCTAAGAATACTCCGGTATCCGCCACGGTCAACGGCACAATGGAGGGCACTGACACCATCAAAGTAGATAGCGTCTCGATCCAGTGAATTTGGAGAGGGCCGTTCGAAGGGACGGCCCTCTCGTCTCAAACTCCCACCTGCCTGAGCCAAACCCGATCTTATCCAGCGCCGTGGCATTTCTTATACTTCTTGCCGCTTCCACACGGGCAAGGATCGTTACGGCCCACCTTCTGCCCGCTCAAGACCTGTTTGGGACTGGTGGATCCGTCACTACCGACGAACTGAAGTTCCGCTAATTCCCTTTCTTTCTTACGCTGAATATTGCGAGTGAAGTCCTCCATGGAAGACTTCGCGGCCAGCCGCTGCTGCTCGGTCGGCTCGGGCCGCACTTCCTCTTCGTCTTCCTCGTCTTCATCCTCATCGGCCGGGAACGGCAACACCGGCGCGGCGCCCGTGCTCACCTGCAGGAAGAACAGATAACGGACCGTCTCGTCTTCAATACGATCCATCATTTCGGTGAACAGATCGAAGGATTCCCTCTTATATTCGACCAGCGGGTCTTTTTGTCCGTAAGCCCTGTTCCCGATGCCCTGCTTCAGGTCGTCCATCGACAGCAGGTGGTCTTTCCACTGGTTGTCGATCACCTGCAGCATGACGATGCGTTCGGTCTGGCGCATCACGTCGGCGCCCACCAGGTCTTCCTTCTCCTGATATTTCCGCCGCAGTTGTTCGCCGATCAGATCGCACATTTCCTGCCGGTTCAGATCGGCAAGCTCGACGACATCGATCTTGTAACCGAACTGGCTCAGGATGTCATTGCGCAAGGTCGCCATATCCCAGGATTCGGGATGTTGGTTTTCCGGGCAGCGCATGTCAACGAATGCCTCGACGATGCCCTGCACCATGTCCATGACCCGCTCTTTCTGGTCGATGCCTTCGAGAAGCCCGCGGCGCATGCCGTACACGGCCTGGCGCTGCTTGTTCATCACGTCATCGTATTCGAGCAGGTGTTTGCGTGATTCGAAGTTCTGCATTTCCACGGCTTCCTGCGCCTTGGCAATGCGTTTGGTGATGAGCTTCGATTCAATCGGCACGTCCTCCTCCATGCCCAGCCGCAGCATGAGATTCTGCATGCGCTCGCCACCGAAAATACGCAGCAGATCGTCTTGCAAAGAGAGGAAGAAGCGCGAGCTACCGGGGTCGCCCTGGCGGCCGGCGCGCCCACGGAGCTGATTATCAATGCGGCGGGAATCGTGGCGCTCCGTGCCCACGATGTGCAGCCCGCCCAATGCGACTACTTCATCATGCTCCTTATCGGTTTCCGCTTTGAACCGCAGGTAGCGCTCGTCCCAGAGGTCGCGGCGCACGCGATAGAACTGGTCGAGATGTGTGAAGTAGTAGAAATGCTCGTCGGCGACGAACTGTTCCTGATCTTCCGGTAGACGTTCGGCGACCTTCTCCTTGAGGCACGCATCTTTCGTCATGAACTCCGGATTGCCGCCCAGCAGAATATCGGTACCGCGACCCGCCATGTTGGTGGAAACCACTACCGCGCCGCGCCGGCCGGCCTGCGCCACAATCGCAGCTTCGCGTTCATGATTCTTGGCGTTCAGAATCTCGTGCCGAACACCCATGCGCTTGAGAATCGCAGATAGCCGCTCTGACTTTTCCACGGAAATCGTGCCCACCAGCACCGGTTGGCCCTTCTCGTGGGTCTCCTTGATTTCCTTGGCGGCGTTGCGGAATTTCTCATCTTCGGTCCGGTAGACTACGTCCTGGTATTCCTTGCGGATCAGCGGGCGGTTGGTGGGAACCACCGTCACATCCAGGTTGTAGGTCTTCTGAAATTCAGCCGCTTCGGTTTCCGCCGTACCGGTCATGCCGGAAAGCTTCTTGTACATGCGGAAGTAGTTCTGGAAGGTAATGGTGGCGAGTGTCTGGTTTTCGCGCTGGATCTTGACGCCTTCCTTGGCTTCCACAGCCTGGTGCAGGCCGTCACTCCAGCGGCGGCCCGGCATCAGGCGGCCCGTGAATTCGTCGACAATCACGACTTCCGGACCGTCATCTCCGTCGCGCACCACGTAATCGCGGTCGCGCTGATAGAGCGCATGTGCGCGCAGGCCCTGCTGTACGTGATGGTTGAATTCGATGTTTTCCGGATCGTACAGGTTATTTAGACCGAGCAGCTTTTCTACCTTATAGACGCCTTCTTCCGTCAGGCCGGCGGACTTATGTTTCTCGTCGATTGTGTAGTCGCCGGTCGTGTAGCTTTGGCCGGGCTCCTTGCCCTCGATCACCTCACCGCGCACGAGTTTGGGAATGATGCGGTTGACGCGGTAATACTTGTCGGTGGATTCTTCGCTAGGCCCCGAAATAATCAGAGGGGTACGCGCTTCATCCACCAGAATGGAGTCAACCTCATCCACGATCGCGTAGTGATATTCCCGCTGGACGCAATCTTCCAGGCGGAACTTCATGTTGTCGCGCAGATAGTCGAAGCCAAACTCGTTGTTGGTGCCATAGGTGATGTCGGAACCATAGGCTTCTTTTCGCTCGTCCTCGTCGAGGTCGTGGACAATCACGCCCACACGCATACCGAGAGCTTTATAGATCCGGCCCATCCACTCCGAGTCGCGTTTAGCCAGATAGTCGTTCACGGTGACGACATGTACGCCCTTGCCTTCAAGGGCATTTAGATAGGAAGGGAGCGTAGCGACCAGCGTTTTTCCTTCACCGGTCTTCATCTCGGCGATTCTGCCGCGGTGCAGCGCCATGCCGCCAATCAACTGTACGTCGAAATGGCGCATGTTCAGGACCCTTCGGCCCGCCTCACGCACCACCGCAAAAGCTTCAATTAAAAGGTCATCGAGCGTTGCGCCTTGGGCGATTCTCTCTTTGAATTCGATGGTCTTGGCAGCCAGGTCGATATCCGACAACTGGCGCATCGCGGGTTCGTAATCGCCGACGGCCGTGACCATCGGGCGCATCCGCTTGACCTCGCGCTGGTTCTTCGTGCCAAAGACTTTGGCCAGTACGGCGTCAACAATCATGCAAAGTTCTCGTTACAGGGAAACGTCCGCAAGTACTATTTTAGCGCGTGACGCATTGTATAAGCGCTCGAACCAGCACGCACCGCATACCGGAGCGCCTAGAGGTACGGATCGAATCTTCGCCGGGCGGGCGTTGCAGTCCTGCCCGGCTCCCTGTAAAAGAACAAGAGCCCCGTCGGGGTGAAAATCCGGCCGGGGCCTTCCACTTAGCGCTCAGTTCAGTAAGGAAACCGGCACCGTTGCTGGGTCAGCCAGATCGGATCGTGCCGCGCGTAACCGTTCCACAGCCTCTTGGAATACAAAATCGGCAGCGACATGCGACGTATGCTGCGCAATCTGTAGCAGGATTCCCGCCGCGGCAATGTTGATCCGCGCCGAGAGCACCCCGAGTTCAATGTTCCGCGCCAGCGACCCCTCCGACAAGACTCTGAAGGCGTCGGCAGTCTCGGAAAATGCCAGCCCCGCCAGGTCGTGTGTATCCTCGTCGGTTGTCATCATTCGTCCTCTCTGGGCGACGTTGATCGATGACCGGATATTCTCCAGGGCATTGAGAACCCGAAGGAATGCGGCGATCGCTTGCACTTCGGCATCGTTCGGATTCGCGCTGATCGTGACGGGTACCGCTGCGTTCGCCGGGTTTCCAATGCTGAATGTTCCCTCTTGAAAAGCTTTGGTTCCATAGAACGCGACGGCCGATTCCAAATCATTTACCGTGTGATTGTGAAAGAAGGGCGCTGTATCGGCGGACTCGACCACCGGCGGCGTATTGAATTCCTCGAAGGGAATCTGCCCGCCGTTGCTCAGCACGCGAAAATTGCCGAATCCGCCACTCGGTAGCAGCAGGACTCCGAAGCCGCCATCCCTGGGCAGGTGGAGAGCCTTTGCCAAGTCCGTCTCATCCACATTGGTCGGAGCTCCCATGTTAAAGCCGAACGGGCTGCTGTCCAGCCGCGGAAAACCAGGCTTGGACGGGTTGAATGTGAGCGCCGAAGTGCCGCCGCCGTTGAAGTGGCAGGCGTTGCAGTTCTTGTGCCCGGTTTCGCCCAGGTTGCCGGTATCGAGGTAGAGGGTCTTCCCTGTTGTGGCGATCTTGCTCTTCAATGCGAGCTTCTGCAGATCGAAATCGTCTTGGCGCCCGAGCGCGAGCTGATACGCTGCTAAAGCGTCCAATTCCGCATCCGTCGGCACGCGGAAGTCGACTCCCGGTCTGCGCTTCAAGGTTTTTGTGGCGTGCTGCACGATCGCGACGCTGGCGAACTCCCGAAGCGGCGCTCCGTCGTTGCCCCATCCGAGACGTTCCGGCGGATCGGCATTGAGTCCGTTGCTGCTGAAATCTACTCCGAAGCTCGGGTCCGGGCGAACAGTCGAATTCCTGAGTGCTTGCACATTCTGAGCGGAACGAAGCGTGAACTTATTCGCAAGGTCGTCGAACCCGTCAACATTCTCCACGAACACGCCGAGCTGGCGCATGAGAGCGGGCTTCTCAAAATTGACGGCGAGCTCGGGATTGGTCTCGGCCACAAACAGTGGATTCGTTCGCGGCAGCCGGGAGATAAAATCCGGATCGATTGTGAAGTTGTGACTCTCCACGTGGCAAGTCCCGCAGGCGCGGCCGTTGCCATTGAACTGCTCGGAAACGAACAGCCGCCGCCCCTGGGCGAGCAGTTTTGCGAAGTTGGCCTCTCGGGTTTTCGTTGCGATGGGGTCAAAGCCCACTTCGGCTCCCGGATCATCGACAAACCGGACCTGTCTTCGCAGGAGCCGGTCAAAGATCGTGCTGGAACCAGTGAGTACAAAGGCGCTTAGCGGGTGGACTCCATGCCTGACCACAAAAGCCCGATCCGGAAGAAACTTCGCGAACGGCCCGGCTCCTAGCGTGACGAAAAGACTCTGCATCGCACCGTTCGGCTTGTAAGTGCCTATCATCAGAAATACGTCCTGCCCCTCGGCCATGGTCGTGCCGCCCGGCCCCGGTTGATTCTTCATTAACCAGAGATCGTAGGTGTCGCCCGACGGCAGGCCGCGCACATTGGAATCCACCGAGCCGGCAGCCAGGTCAATTGTGACGTTTCCTCCGGCATTCATCGCCTCGCTGGTAAGTCCGCGTAGGGCCACCAGGGACATTATCTGAGGATGGTTCGTGGTAGCGGGCAGGCCTGCCACATATTTGTCGAAAGCATTCATCAATGCGACCGGATCAGCCATGCCTGTGTTTGGCGGCCCGCTTCCGTATGCCGCACCGGCGATCCACACGGTGCAAGCGAAGCAGGCGAAAAGCGCTTTGTGTGTCGAGGGGATTCTCCTCATAAAGATCGTTTCTCCTTGGGCGGTGCGACTCCAACTTCAACGTGGTCATCCAAGCCGTTGCGGCCGGGGAAAGCCCGGATCGACCTTTCGTTACGCCGCCACCGATTCGTCCATCGTGAGCGCGCCCGGCTGCTTTGAGAAGGTTTATGGGTGTTGACTAACAGTTAGTCGGCTCGCAAAATGGACCATATGCCGGGGAAGATCCGAGCGGAGCCCGATGCCGTACGGGCCGCAGTCGCGCGGATTACGGCCAGCTCCGGCTTCGCGAAGTCGGAGCGGTTGAACAGTTTTCTGCGGCTCATCGTGGAAGAAACTCTGGCCGGCCGGGGCGACCAGATTAAGGAATACCTGATAGGCACTCAGGTTTATGGGCGGCGACATGATTACGATCCACGTATCGACGCCACGGTGCGGGTGGAAGCCGCGAAGCTCCGGAAGCGTTTGGAGCTGTACTACGGCAACGACGGCCGGGACGAAGCCGTAGTCATTCGGATACCCAAAGGCTCCTACCGCCCGGAATTTGAACTTCGAACCGTCAAGGGGAACTTCCGGTCGCGCGCGGCGCCCGCGCTTCGTCCCTTGCTGGTGGTTTCCGCGGCCGTCTTCCTGCTCATCCCGATCGCGGCCGCCGTCTGGGTGATACGGCTGCATTCCAGGGCCCCGCGACTGGTGAGCCAACGCCTGATTTCGACCTTCGCCGGATCGCATCACAACGCCAACTTCTCTCCGGACGGCACGATGATCGCCTTTGTTGAGGGCGGAGACGGGGCGGACGAGCGAAGCGCTTCCCAAATCTGGGTCAAGGACTTGTCGGAAGGCAGGCCGGTCCAGATTACGTCCGGCGGCACCGATGCGATGAGGCCGATGTGGTCTGCGCGCGGCGATGAGATCATCTTTGAGCGCCGCGGTCAGGGTATCTGGTCCGTGCCGCCGCTCGGTGGGGACGAACACCGCATCATTGAAGAGGGCAGCGATGCAAGCCTGTCGGCTGATGGTTCACAGTTGCTCTTCGTGCGGCGCAGGGCGATTTGGATTGCTGCCCAAGACGGAAGCACGCCGCGCAGAGTGGACGGTGTGCCGGACCGGTTCCTCACCATGCAGTGCCCGCCGGCCTTCTCGCCGGACGGCCGATTCATCGCTTTCTTTAATGCAGAGGTCGGCCCCCTAGGTGACATCTGGGTGATCCCCACAGCCGGAGGACGTCCACGCCGAGTCACGTCCGATCAGGCGGAAATGCGAGGGCTCGCCTGGTCGCGGGATGGCCGCTGGATCTTGTTCTCCTCAGCCCGCGCCGGCAGTTTCACATTGTGGCGCGTGCCGTTTACGGGCGGTACGCCGGAACCGGTGACCACCGGCGCCGGAGAAGACGTGGAGCCTGCACTTTCCGCTGACGGAAGAAGGCTGATCTATACCAATTCCCGAACGAGCTGGAGCTTGATGCTCCTTGACCCTGCATCGCGCACGCAAAAGGAATTGTTTACTCAACGCGAGATGGTCGGCTTCCCGGCCTTTTCACCGGACGGACAACGGATCGCATTTTTCCAATCCACGAATGGCGATCCCCATTTGTTCGTGCTGAGAGCCGATGGCGGCGCGCGACAGCAAATCTCACGCGGAAAAGTGCAGGAGATTCTTCCGGCATGGTCTGGCGACGGCTCGTCTTTATACTTCTATCAGGTCAAGCCGGAGCTTTCGTTCCGAAAGCTGGAGCTCTCACGCGGAACAACGGCCAAAGTCGCGGGCTGGGCTTACGGAAAACAAAACTGGGCGCAAATCGATTCTTCCGGACACAACGCCGTGTACACCGTGGTTGGACCTAAAGGACCACGATTCACCCTGGTGCGCGATCTGACTACGGGCCACGAACAGGCGCTGCCGGTTGCGCTGACGCGGTCCGAGTGGTCTTCCGATGGCCGGTTCATTCTGGGCGAGAGCGGCAGCCGCGAGATCGAAGGCAACAGCCGAATCACCATCTGTGAGAAAGCGGGGAATCGGTGCCGCGAGGTGACGTACGGGCTCGCTCCAAGATGGTCTGCCGACGGACACCGCATCTATTTCCTGCGCCGCACGCAGCGAGTGGGTTGGTTCGATCTCTGGGCCGCCGCTCGCGACGGCGCAGAAGAGCAGAGAATTACTACATTAGGACAGTTCCGATCTGACAGCATTCACTTCGACGTGTCTCGCGAAGGCCGGATTGTTTGGGCGCCGGTTCATCCGGGAAGGCAGGAGCTGTGGCTCGCCGAACTGGAGTAACTCCCCGGGACGGATCGATGCGCGCCTTCCGCTTCTTTACTGAATCGTCAGATGCGCTGTGTTCGAATTCTGCCCCGCGGCCGTGACGCTCAGTGTAACGTCGCCCGATCCCTTGAGCGAGGCAGGCAACTGGACGTTGATTTGATCCAGTCCCGGGAATTGCCCTTGCGCGCCGGAAAAGGCGGGAGCGAGCTTCATCGAGCCCACCTGAACGCTCACCTGCGATTGCGGAGCGCCGCGGATTCCAGTTCCAAAGACGAGCAGATACACGCTGCCGCTTCCCACATCGAGGCTGATCGGCGTGGCGACGAGTTTCCCGGAAGAATCCACCTGAACCGTCTGGACTTGGCCGGTCTGATTGCCTTGAGCGTCATACTGGACGGCATAAGCATTCAGCAGGGTGGTGCCTGCCGTCAGAATACCCGGAGCCACCTCGGCCACTTGCACAGTGCCCGTTGAAGTGACACCATCGCCGCTCTTCACGGAAACGGTGGCGGCGCCGGAGACAAGCCCCGGAGGAATGACGATATTGAGTTGAACGGCTGAAGCATAATACAGCGCCGCCGCCTGGGAAACGCCGGCGGAATCCGTAACCGTGACCGAAGTTCCGCCGAGAGTCTGCGGAGCCGCACCCGATGCGGTTGTACCGGTCGCGAGATGCGTGCCGTATACCGAGGCGATCGAATTCGGAGCTACCACCTGCGCACCGGTTGCCCAATTGGCCGTGGTCGCGGATGTGCCGGCCTGGGCGTTGTTCAGGAGCGCGCTGAGGCCGCTGGTCTGACCCACCAGCAAATCGGGTTTGCTGTCGCCATTCAGGTCCGCCACGGTGATGTTGTTAGGAGACGCGCCAGCGTTGAAGTGCACTTCCGGCTGGAACGTGCCGTCGCCGTTCCCTTGCAGATACGTCATGTCTGTGTCGCCGCAGCAGTGGGCTACTACGAGATCCACTTTGCCGTCGCCGTTGAAGTCACTTACGGCAATGGATGCGGGACCAAAGTCCGTCTTCATCAGCTTGGCGGCCTGGAATGTCCCGTTGCCGTTGTTCAGCAGAACTCCAACGTAGTAGTTAAAGTTGCCGTCATCGCTGGCTGCCACCAGATCGGGCTTGCCATCGCCGTTGACGTCGCCCACCGTTACGAATATGGGGAGATTGCTCACCGGGTACTGACTGGCTGTCTGGAAGCCGCCGCTCCCGTTGTTCAAATAGACATAGAGCCCGCCCGGCGTATTCGTAGCGGCGCGAATTCCCTGATCCGCCACTACGAGGTCGGGTTTTCCATCGCCATTGAGGTCGGCCACCGCCACGGAACCCGGCTGCCCGCCCGCCGGATAAGTCTTGTTCATCTGGAAGCTGCCATTGCCACCGCCAAAGAATACCGCCACGTTGGCACTGCCGGCGCCGATGGTGGAATTCGGCGGATTGGCTACCGCCAGATCCAGTTTGCCGTCGCCATTGAAATCCGCTGTAGCGATGCCTGCCGCGGCGGCGCCCCCGGATGGAAAGTTAAACGACGGCTGCAAGCCACTGGCGGAATCGAGGAGAATCGCAACACCGCCGGCGAAATTCTCCGAAACGGCGACGTCGGGTTTTCCATCACCGTTGAAATCACCCACGGCGGCCGCATATATGCCAGCCTGATTGCCGTTCGCTGCCGTCAGTGTCGTGATCAATGTAGACGGCTGAAAGGCTCCGTTCCCCGCGCCGTTGAACAGATACAGTCCGCCTAAATACTCATCATTTACAAGCGCGTCGAGTTTTCCGTCGCCGTTGAAATCCGCGGTGGCAAGAAACGTGGCCGCGTTGGAGACGGTCGTGTACGCCTGGGCTCCTTGCAAGGTGCCGTCGCCATTTCCCATCAGGAAATCGATATTCTCGCTATCGTAGGCGGGGCCGAAGCCGCGCGCGTCGCCCAAGGCCTGAATCACATCGAGCTTGCCATCCTGATTGAAGTCAGTGAGCACGAGCGACGCCGGATGGTAGCTGGTGACGTAGGAAGACCGTAGCTGAAACGAGCCGTCTCCTTTGCCCAAAAGCACCGAGATCGTCTGATCCAGCGTGTTTGCAGTGACCAGATCAATCTTGCCGTCATTGTTCAGATCGCCGGCGGCGATGTAGAACGGCAGGCGGCCGGTCGGATAAGAAGTGGGAGCACGGAATGTCCCGTTGCCGTTGCCTAAAAGAATCGAGACCGTATTGTTGCCAGTGCTGATCGCGAGGTCCGCGTTGCCGTCGCCATTGCAGTCGGCGATCGTGACCGCTTCCGGATTGCGATCGGTCGCGTAGGTCACTCCCTGCGCGAAGGTGCCGTCGCTTTTCCCGAGGAAGACATAAACCACGCCGGGATTAGCGCCAGCGGCGGGAACGGCCAGGTCCAGAATGCCATCGTGATTCAGGTCGAAAGCAGCAATCGACGTGGGACCCAACCCGGCGGAGTAAGTCACCGCCTGTCCGAAAGTTCCATCGCCCTTATTGAGCAGGATGGCCAATCCACCGGGCGAGTTGTCGCCAACAAACGTAACAGCAAGATCAGGCTTACCATCGCGGTTGAAATCCGCGGCCAGCACTTCGGCGGGCCCCACACCAACGTCATAGGCGGTCGAACCGCGGAATAAGAAAGACGGCGTGCCCTGATACACGGTTACCACCGGACGCCCCGCGGCAACGTCGACATAAGCAACCCCGGGTGAATTGTCGCCGGTAAAATCGGCGACGGCGACAGCCTGCGAAGAGAGTCCCACGTTTGGCGGTCCCGCGGGCGTGTTCGTCGAAAACGGAACGCTGCCCGAGATGATCTTTAACAGGCTTTCCATGGAACTCAGCATGGTGTGCACACCGCTGACACCGAACTGGAGCTGCGTGTAGCTCATATCGGGCGCGCGCACTTCGAGAGTCACTCCCGAGGAAAACGAAAACGCCGCCAGCGATCTGGAGGTTGCAAACGGCACGATGGAAGCCGCGGTCTGAGCAAACACAAAAATCAAAACCAGAGCAGAGGCGCTGAGCGCAATCAGCAGGCGTGTGGTCAATCGCTTCACAGAGTTACCTCACAGCGTTGGGATAGACATGCGCGGGCCAGCACCGGCACGGTCCGCACGGGTGTCGCGACTCCTTCGGGGCACAAGTGGAGAATCGCCGCCGCGCGGGCCAGGTCCGCCGGCGTGATCTCTCCATAGGTGAAACGTTCCCGCAAAGCCTGCTTCAAAGCCTGAGCCATAACGGATTCCGGCTGGCGGAGAATCGCATTCCCAATCAGGCTGGAGCAGATCACACGATCCGAGCGGGTGCGGCCGAAAATGTAAGCGGGCGCGCCGGCCGCGCCTTTGTGGCGCACAGCCGGATCGGCAATGATGTTTTGCAAATCAGCCAACAGGTGGCGGCCGTCAATCAGCGAAGAAATATCGATGCGGGCAATCGCGCAGCCGTGGCTGGCGGCCTGTGGCGCGTACTGCGGTCCGTCGATGCGGAAGCCGGGAAAGCGAAATGCGCCGGAGACGATCATCCACGGCTCGCCACCGGCTTCGAGAGAGCAATCGAGTTCAGCCGACCATACGCCTGTGAACCCGGTGACGGCGTCGGCAATCCACATGGCAAGGCCGGGCCAACGTTCGCGCTTCCAGAGCACAATCACGCAATACCCCGGCTTGCGGACTGAAAGAAAAGAGCCGTCGCGCGTGCGCAGTCGATGGGCAAAAACCGAAAGCGCCGGTAGGTCGGCGGTGCTCCACGGCACCACGACCGAGGTCCCCCCGCGCAGCACCCAAAGCACGAATCCGCCGGCGGCCAAAGCCAGAATTCCACCGGCAAAAAGCATCGCGAGGGCCGGCACCGCAGCCAGCACCAGACAGGTTCCCACCAGATTCACGTTTTTAGACTCTACCACGACAAAGGTCCATTAAAAGCGACAAGTTGGGGGATGCTACTATCGAATGCATGGCGGTTCACCCGCGCCGCTGGTCCCGCAGGTCATTCGTGATTTCCGCGCTCGGCATGGCTCGGGGACTGGCCCAATCCCGCAAAGGCGCCACCTTCGAATCCGAACGATTGCGGTATTCAGACCCTACTACCGAGCTCCCCGTTGTTCGGCTGACGAATCCTGCCTATTCGAGTAAACTGCCGGCCTACTACAACCGCATCCTGTCGCGGCGTGGCGGATATTTCCTTTTTTATAGCGACCGCAGCGGTTCCCCGCAGGCCTACCGCCTGGATGTGAAGAGCGGAGCCATCCGCCAACTCACCGAGATCGCCGATCTGGATGGCGCAACACTGACGCTCACACCCGATAATCGTTCGTTCTGTTTTTTTGCGGGCCGCTCGCTTTATGTTGCAAGCCTCAGCAGCTTGCGCGAGCGCAAGATCTACACGGTCCCCGAAGGCACTGAGCGTTGTTCCTGCATGACGGTTGGCCCGGACGGCACAGCCGCCACTTTCGCGGAGCAACGCGGCGACACTTCGGCTCTGCGTCTGGTGACGTTGGGCCGCGGCGCGGCAAGAACCATCATCGAAGCTCCGTTTCCGATTGCCGATCCGATTCCCCGCCCCCGGCGCGCGCAGGTTCTCTACCGGCAGGGCGACCAGGCGCTATGGCTGGTGGATAGCGATGGCACGAATAACCGGCAGCTCAAGCTCGCCGATGGAACGATAGGCCCCGCCAACTGGGCTCCCGACGGAAAGACTCTGCTCTATTTGAATTTCCCCGCGGATCACAAACAGTTGAACACCATTCGTGAAGAGACGCCGGATACAAACACGGATAAGCTGGTCGCCAAGACCAGCCAGTTTGTGCAATTCGGTTTCAATCACGATACGTCGGTGTTCGTGGGCGCCAGCCGCAATCAGGCTTCTCCCACTGTGCTGCTGCTGCTGCGGATGGCACGGCGGGAATTCACACTTTGCGAGCACGGAGCCAAGCATCCCGAGACTGTGCAGCCGATGTTTTCGCCGGATAGCCAAACGGTCTACTTTCAAAGCGACCGGAACGGCAAGTCCGCTCTCTACGCGATGGACGTCAACAAGCTGGTCTCCGATACCGAAAACGAGGAGGACGAGCCATGATGCTGCGATGCCTGCTGGCGCTCTGCCTGACGCTGTTTCCGCTGGCCGGTGCGACGAGGCTGCTGGTCACCGTAGTGGAAGCGAAATCCGGCGCTCCGGTAACCGGCCTGACACCCGCGGACTTCACCGTCCTCGATGACAAGACGCCCCGCCGCGTGGAAACCGCCGAACTCAGTCACGATACGCTCGACATCATGTTGCTGCTCGATACCAGTCTGGCCGGAGGCGAGGTGCAGCCCATGGCTGAGGATTTCATCGCGCAGCTTCAACCAAAGGAACAGATGGCAGTGGTTTCGTTTCATTCCTCGGCCGATCTGATTCAGGATTTCACCTCCAGCCGTACGCTTTTGATGCGCTCCATCGAGAAGGTCAAGTACGGTAATGAGCCGCACGTGCTCGATGCGCTGTACGCGGCGATTGATGGCGGTTTTCAGGACAGCAACATGAGGCGTGTCATTCTTCTGTTGACCACGGGTATCGAAGGCGACAGCCGCACGACCGCGCGTGATGTGATTCGACTGGCGCGGCGCAATATGGTGTCGATTTACCCCGTTTATGTGAAAGGCGGCGAGCGGTCTTTATTTGAATCGCTGGCGCGGCAAAGCGGCGGCGCCTCTTTCAACTTGCGCGATATGAAGAAGGCAGGCACGGCGCGGCCGGGTGCGCGCGTGTTCACCGTGATGCGATCGCACTACACGCTCACGCTGGCGGGAAACCTGGGATTAGGCGAGAAGCTGCGCGTCGAGGTGAAACGGCCTGAAAAGGCGCAAGTTTCGTCGCTGCCGCTCGATTGAAGGGTGCGGCTACTTTTCGGAGACGTGCCTGACTAGCGGATCGGGAGCGAGTCCCTGCGGCTGCCAGCGAGCCACTCCAGCGTTCGTGTAACTCTTCCTTCGTGATTTGACCCAGAACGTACGCAGTGATCCTCCCTTCGCGATCGAGGAATGCCGTCGTGGTCTTTGAGGTCATCCAAGTTCATCGTGCTTGCGTCTACCCAGATTGGGAATCCGATCTTGAATTCACCGAAGAAGGCGGAGATCTTCGTCCTCGTCTCGCGGTCATCCAGCGAGACGCCGACGAACGTCACACCGCGAGGAGGCATACTCCTTTTCCGCTTCCACGAAAACGGACATCTCCGCACGGCAAGGTACGCACCATGTCGCCCATGGAGATTCGTACCGGACCTCGCGGAATCGCCGGGCAAACGGGTACGTCTCTCGCAAGCAGAAACGAAGCGGAAGCCCTTTCACGAAGCAGGAGCCATGAAGGCGAAAGTGGCCCGTTGCGTGCCAGTTAGATGGTGCGGCGGCGAGTCCGCCTGAAAGGTGAAACAAATGTTTCTGGTTCTGTTTTTCATCCTGCTGGTACTTTGGGTGCTGCTGTGGGCGGCGTTCCACGTGGCGGGAGGTTTAATCCATATTCTGCTTGCCCTGGCCGTCATTGCGATCATTGTGCACTTCGTGAGAGGCCGCCGGGCGGTTTGACAAACCGCTTGCATCTCGAAGCGTGATTTGTACGAGCGTACGCGCGCGCCAGCGACAGCACATCGCGTCCACGAGTGAAGGCGTGCAGAAGCGCGGCTGAAGAGGATGCGCGTCAAGCGCTTAATTGAGGGCAGGCCAGAACGCCTGCCCTTCCTGGTCAATCAGAAGCCGCGGCGCTTAACGCGCGACCTGTTCTTTCGGCGTGGACAGATAGCCGACAATCAGATTCTTCTGGACCTGGTTCACCACAAGCTCATATGGCTGATGCGCCTTGCTGGTGTAGAACTGCACGGGCTCGTTGATGTTCTTATCCTTCTTTTCGGTCATCTTGTCATCAGCCATCACATCAACGGTATATTTGTTATGCTTCGGGTCCGTCTTCTTGAGCAGCAGAGTGATGTCGCCGACGCGCTGCGGCTGCTTCGTCTTGCCCAGTTTGAACTCGAAGTAATTCCGCTCACCGAGACGCCTCAACGTAGCCAGCTCGGTGCCATTGGTCGCGATGCGAACATTGGCGCCGTCCAGATCGCCGCGGACGGTCTTCAAATCCGCGATCGCCTTCTCGAGCTGCGTCTGGGTGGAGGCCAGGTTGCTTTTCACCGTGCCGACGTCAGTCGATACATCGGCTATCTTGGCGTTGGCGGTGGTGGTTGCCTGCTTCACGTTGCTCAGCTCGGAGCTGACCTGCGCCTGCGCCTTGGCTTGCTCGGCTTCCAATTGCTTTGCGAGTTGTTCAGCGCGCGCGGTAGCTTCGGCTTTCGCCTGGCTGGCCGCCGTCCGCGCCTGCTCGCGCGCGGCGTCAAGCTCCTGCTTCAATGTTTCCAGGTGCCGCGTCTGTGACGCGGAGGTCACCGAAGAGGCGTCGCGCAGATTGCTCAACTCGGTTGCCAGCGATTCCCGAACCTTCGCCAGGTCCGAGCGTACACCGTTCAGTTGAATGAACAGATAGATATTGGCAGCGAGTAGAGCGATAAGGGCGCCAGCCACAACAGCGGTCTTCATACCGGTGTTGGGCGGCTGGGGTTGCTGTGGCGTGAACATCGTTGGGGAACTCACTAGAGCACTCCTTTATACTTCGACCTTGATTCGATCCATCCGTGGATCCTTGGTCCGTTCTCTATATGCGTTCAGCTTATATCTCTATAGTATAAATGGAACAATCGTATCTTTCGTCGCCCGTTTCTCCCATGCCGCCTCACCATCGAAAGACTGGCCGGGAAATGGGCAGCACGGCATCCAGGCCGTGGGCCGCATGAAGAGCACCGCGACGAGGAAGATCTTCCGCGGCGGCCGCCTCGTGGGCTCAATCCGTTGGGGGAGCCTCACGCCGATAGCCGGAAGCCCGAGGCCAAAGTGAACGCACACTTTTAATGGGCCTGCTATACTCCAGTGAAGAAAGGAGTTAGCGAGATGATGCGGCAATGTATTCTCGTTACGGCGGGTTTGTTTTTGTTTGTCTGCTTGGGGTCAGCGCAGAAGCCATCCTTCGAAGTAGTCTCGGTCAGGATCAACAAATCCGGGAGCAACAACAGCTCAATGGGCCCACGGGGAAGCAGGCTTGTGGCGACGAACGTGACACTAAGAACGTTGCTGATGTATGCCTATCGTCCACCAAAAGGTTCGCTCTTAGACGCCCAAATTGTTGGGGGACCGGACTGGACCAGGACAAGCCATTTTGACATCGAAGCCAAAACGGAAGGGGACGCACGTGTTCCCCCAGGCGAACAGACTAGAGCCATGGTGCAATCGCTCCTGGAGGATCGGTTTCAATTGAAGGTGCATCGGGAGACACGCGAGTTGCCCGTATACAATCTTGTTCTCACGAAGAAGGGACCGAAATTGTCGGAAGACCAAACCCCGCCCGATCAGCGCCAAGCTTTGATCAGCGTCGTCTCGCAAGGAGCGCGACTCAGTCCGTTGCCGCGAGGCGCATTGAGAATGATCACTGGGCCAACCACCACGGCCCTGATAGGAACCGCGATCCCGATCTCTACAGTCATCGAACTATTACAGGGACAATCCGACCGCATTATCGTTGATAAGAGTGAATTCCATAAGCTTATCGACGTGCACATCGAATTCAGCCAGAACCTTGCAGCGGCGCCGCCCGGTCCGAGCGTCCCTGGTCCAATCGAATCCGGGATACACGAGATTTCGAATCAATTCGAACCGTCCCTCTTCACGGCCGTCCAGGAGGCCGGATTGAAGCTGGAGCCAGGGAAGGCGCCTTTAGAAGCGCTCGTGATCGACAGTGTGCAACTCCCCTCAGAGAACTGATATGTGAGTTCCTAACTCTCTCTTCTCAACCAGGGGTGTGTTAGCGGAGTCGCCAGCCGACCAGTTCGCGTGCCGCATCTGTCTTTAGCTCCCCCGATTCAGAGCCATTCACTTGCCGCGACTGCGTTGGTCGCAATCTGCTCGCTGGCGGCGCCCTATGCCGACACGCCACCCGCCTGGCCTCGCCAGCACGACCCGGTGCGAGTAGATCGAGCATCGAAGATGGCCTCCTCCAGATCGGGCAGGTACATGACAAGGGAATAGCCGCGTCTCGTCGCCCGCTGGTTTCCATCGCCGGTCACAGTTCGAACGACTGGCCGCGTGTGGGCAGCACGACGTCCACGCCGTAGGCCGCATGAATAGCGCTGGCTAACGTTTGCGATTGTTCCGGCTCGCCGTGAACCAGGAAGACTTTCCGCAGCGACCGCGCCATTGGCGCAATCCAGCGCAACAGCTCGCCTTGATCGGCGTGGGCGCTGAGCGCATCCAGGCTGGTGATTTCGGCGCGGACTCGCATCGGTTCGCCAAAGATGCGTACTTCCAGTAACTTGTCCTGCAGTTTGCGGCCCAGCGTATCCCGAGCCTGAAACCCGGTGATCAGCACCGTGTTGCGCGGGTCTTCAATGCCGTTCCGCAGATGGTGCAGGATGCGGCCCTGCTCGCACATACCCGATGCCGAGATGACCACAAACGGACCGCGCAGATCGTTCAGCTTCTTGGATTCGGCGGCCTCGCGGACGTATTGCAGGCGCTTGAACCCAAATGGATCCTCGCCATTTTGCAGGTAGCGCCGCGTCTCTTCGTCGAAGCACTCGGGATGTCTGCGGTGCACGTCGGTGACGTTCACCGCCAACGGGCTATCCACAAAAATCGGAATGCTCGGGATGCGCTTTTCATTGGCAAGCTGGTGCAGCAGCAACACAAGCTGCTGGGTGCGTCCGACAGCGAAGGCTGGCACGATGATGCGGCCGCCGCGGCCGGCCGTGCGGTTGACGACCGCGGCCAGCTTTTCGATCACCTGCCCCGCGCTTTGGTGAGTGCGCCCGCCATAGGTGCTTTCAAGGATCAGGTAATCGGCAGGCGGTAGAGTCTCCGGGTCGCGGATGATGGGCAGGCCGGGCCGTCCCACGTCGCCCGAAAAAGCCAGGCGCACGCGGTTTCCATGGCTTTCGTGCTGCAACAGAATGCAGGACGAACCAAGAATGTGTCCGGCGTCGTAGCATTCATAGCTCAGCCCGCCGCCCAGATCTTTCCGCGTGTGGTACGCGACCGGTTCAAACTGCGGCAGCATACGCTCGGCATCGGCCTGCGTATAGAGCGGCTCCGCAAAACCGTTCGGCATTCCCATGGCCTTGCGCTTCTCCAGGCGTTTGTTGACAAATTCGGCGTCTTTTTCCTGAATGTGGCCGGTGTCGCGCAACATCCAGTTGCACAGATCGATCGACGCGGGCGTGGCGTAGATGGGGCCCTGGAAACCATTCTTGGCGAGAGTCGGTAGATTGCCGCTATGATCGATGTGCGCGTGCGAGAGGACTACGGCTTCGATGCTGTTGGCTGCAAACGGAAGCGTGCGATTCTTTTGATCCGCCTCCTTCCGCCGGCCTTGATACAGACCGCAATCGAGCAGGTAACGCTTGCCGTCAACCTCCAGATGGTGCATGGACCCGGTGACGGTGCCGGCCGCGCCCCAGAATGTGAGCTTCATATCGCGTTGGTCACTGAGAACAGTGGAACGGCCATCGTATCGCAGTTTTGAAACAGGATTGTTCAGGAAACCCGGAGGGAAGGACTTGGCGCTGAACTGGTGGACGTGGGGGGATTCGAACCCCCGACCCCGGCGTTGCGAACGCCGTGCTCTCCCAACTGAGCTACACGCCCGTGCGTGTTCACCGTGAGTATTTACAATATAACAGATGGCGGCCCGCGAGATCAGCAAGCAACTGCAACAAATGCGGCGCGATTGGGACCGCCGCGCGAAAGAGAACGCGCGGCATTACGTGGTCACGGGGCAGTCCGAATGGTCAGACGAAGAATTCTTCCGCTCCGGAGAGGTCGCTATGGCCGAGGACATTCTCAATGACCTGACCAACATCTGCCAGGGAAAAGATCCCAGGCAGATGGACGTGCTCGAAATCGGCTGCGGCGCCGGACGCGTCACGCGCGCCTTTGCCAACTTCTTCGGCAGCGTCTGTGCCGTCGATATCAGCCGTGAGATGGTGCGGCAGGCACGCCGCGCGGTGGCCGGTTTTCCGAACGCGCGAGTGCTGCGAAACAATGGCAAGGATCTGTCTGTGGTGCGCGGTTCGTGGTGGCAGCGCCTGTCAACGCCGCGCGCGCCTCAGTTCGACTTCGCATTTTCCTCGATGGTCTTTCAGCACATTCCCAGCCGCGCCATCATCGAAAGCTACTTGTGCGACGTGCACCGCCTGCTGCGTCCGGGAGCGCTCTTCAAATTCCAGGTGCAGGGCAGTCTCAGCGTGGAAGCCAGGCCGGGTGACAGTTGGGTCGGCGTCGCGATTTCCGAGTCCGAAGCGCGGCAAATGGCTGAGCGAAGTGGATTCGAATTACGCTACCAGGCGGGTGCGGGTGAGCAATACTATTGGCTGTGGTGCTTTAAGAAATCGGCAGGCTAGGCTGGCCGAAATCCCGGATTCTTTTTGCGCACACTACGCTTGTTCCTGCTGGCGGCGGCGCCGTGTCGCCCAATATCGCTTCATTCTTTCGGAAACTTCCAGCCGCTCCTTGGAACTCATTGATTTCCGCCCCCTGCGCTTTGTGCCCTTCGGAAAAACAGGCAGGGCACCGGCAGTGCGCTGCAATTCCTCCAGGGAGGCGATTACCCGCTCGAGTTTCTCTTTCTCGGCGTATAAGTCTCGAATCGCTTTGTATAGATCCATTGCACGATTAACTTCAGGTAGCCGCATGCCTGCTCGATCAACCTGATGTTACATCGGAACGGAGACGCAATTCTACGTCTAAATGCCGTCTAATGAGTGAAAAAGGGCCAGTGTGGTACTAGTTTGAAGCCATACTTGGTAATAGCAAGGTATATGACTATAGCTAGTAGGAGTAGTACGATGCTAACAGCGCTTAGCAGCTTTCTCCATGGGAATCTACGGTTTTCGCGGCGTAATACCAAAAGATAACTGGCAAAAATGCCGACGAAAAACAGCAGGCACATGGGCGTGGCGAAGAGCATCAAATTGAAAACGTCCGGCGTGGGCGTGACAATCGCCGCCACAACAAATATCGCGAGAATGGCATAGCGGCTATGATTCAACAAAAATTGTGGACTTATTATTCGCAGTAACGTCAGAAAAAATATTAAAACTGGAAGTTCAAAAACCAGGCCGACGCCCACCACCACATTCACGAAAAGATCAAAATACTCCGTGATGGAGACCATCGGGGTAACGTAATTTCCCCGGCCGATGCTGAGCAGGAAGGTGAGGCCATAACGAAAGGCAACGAAATAGGCGAATGTGCCGCCCAGGATGAACAGGCCCGCGGAACAGATGATGAATGGCGCCGCCAGCCGCCGCTCGCGGCGATAGAGACCCGGTGAAATGAACGCCCAGACCTGGTAGAGAATCCACGGCGAAGCCAGAAAGACGGAACACAAGATCGGCAGCTTCACCCAGATCACGTTGAAGCTTTCCATCGGCGTGATCTGCACCAGGGACTGCATGTAACCCAGCGTTTTCAGGGCTTCCACGGCAGGCTGGCACACAAACGCCCAAAGCTGGTTGGTGAACGTAAGGCTGATGGCGAACGCGATGCCGATGCCGGCCAGAGCCTTGAGAATGCGCGAGCGAAGTTCTTCGAGATGGCCGAGGAAGGACATGCGGAGCATGCTGTCCTCTTCATCGTCGCCTTCCTCCCCACCCCCACCGCCGCTTCCGCCCGGTGGGGGCGGCGGATTCTTCCCTCCGCCCTTCGATGCAGAAGGGGGAAGGACCTCGGGCACCGCCGCGGTACCAACGGCGGCTGTTCCTGCGGACTGGAAATCCGGGGAGTCGAAGTCTTCCTCGCGCGGATAGGCCTCGTCGACGTATGACTCGGCTGGACTTCCGGCGGAAGGCACAGTGCCCGTTTGGGGAGGCTGCGCCCCCTTCTGCTCTTCAGGTGAATTCATCGCTACGCTTTATTTTCAGCCGTCGTGGAAGCGGAAGCAGGCTCGGAAGCCGCGGGATGATGAACAGGAGATGAGTTCCCGGTATCCCCGTTGCTATGAACTACTGCCGCCGTCTCACCGCCACGGGCGATCGTGCCTTCTGGCGTAACGGCTGTTGGTGACTCAGCGCCCTGAGGTGCGGAAGCGCTTGAAGTGGATGGGCTGGTAGCAACGCTCGAATCGTACGTTTCAGTCGCGTATGGATCCTCATACCCGGATTCATACGATGGATCATCGTAGTTATACGTGTCGTTCTGGTAGTGGCTGGTGACCTCTTTCAACGATTCGGTTTCCTGCTCCAGGCTTTTCATTTCGCGGTCGAACGTGGCTTTCAGCTCGTTCGAAGCACGGCGGAATTCGGTCATGGCCTTCCCCAGCGTGCGCCCCAGTTCCGGCAACTTCTTGGGGCCGAAAAGGAGCAACGCCAGGAGGAAGATAAAGACCGTCTCCGGTAAGCCCAGCGTCCCCATCTATCGATCCTCCAGTAGGATGTCTCCCTCATCATATCACGGCATAAAATGGCTCTTCCGCAACGCCGATAATACGAAGATGGACTGCCTTTTCTGCCGGATCGCCACGGGCGAAACGCCTGCCGCGCTGGTGTTCGAAGACGAGACTTCGCTCGCCTTTCTCGACCACAGACCGCTGTTTCCGGGACACTGTTTGCTGATTCCGAAGGCCCACTTCGCGACACTGCTGGATCTGCCGGAGCGCGAAATAGCCGGCCTGTTTTCGAATGCCCGGCTGCTGGCGGCGGCAGTCGAAGAGGCGGCCGCGGCGGAAGGCTCCTTTGTGGCAATTAATAATCGTGTGAGTCAAAGCGTTCCGCATTTGCACATTCATGTTGTCCCGCGAAAAAAGAAAGATGGACTCAAAGGCTTCTTCTGGCCGCGCCATGCTTATTCAAGTGAATCGGAAATGGAACGAGTGCGGAATATAGTGGCCGGCGCCGCCAATCGACTGCAACAATCCGGCGCATTTCGCGGCAAGTAATCGCGGGTTTTCATAGGCCGCTCTTCACAGTACCGGCGGCTCGGAACTACCGGAACGCAAGGGACGGTCTAAGGCACTGCCCTAGTCCACAATGCGCAGCATAGTTCGATAAGCCAGTCCCGAAGGAGCGGCCTTCAGATACTTCGCCGGTGATCAGTCAGACGACAAGGAACGCGGATTTCACCCCTACGGCAAAGTCTCGCGCAGCACCTTCTGTGCCTGTTCGGTGCGGAACTGGCGCAGTTTCTCGCGCAACTCGGGACGGCTGCCCGCGAGAATCGCGACTGCCAGCAGCGCGGCATTGCGCGCCCCAGGTGTGCCGATAGCGAGCGTGCCCACCGGAATCCCGCCGGGCATTTGCGCGGTAGAGAGCAGCGAATCCAGACCCTTCAATGAGGCGCTCTCCATGGGCACGCCGAGCACCGGCAGCACGGTATGCGCCGCGCACACGCCGGCCAGATGCGCCGCGCCGCCCGCGGCGGCGATAACGACTTCGATACCGCGCGACTCCGCCTTTGCAACATACTCCGCCGTCTCTACCGGCGTGCGGTGTGCCGAAAGCACGCGGCACTCGTGCGGTATTTCAAAACGGGTCAGCGCTTCATCGGCGTGACGCATGGTCTCCCAATCCGATTTGCTGCCCATGATTACAGCTACCAAAGGATTCATATCTTTTATTGCCCCTGCGCCAGCGTGAAGCCCGGCTGGCCGTCGAAGGTCCGCAAGGATTCCATTTTGGCGATGTCGATCCCCGCCCCCGAAATGCGATTCAGCAGCCCGATCAGCGCCGGCATATTCGTTCCGCCTTCGGCGATGAAGCGGCAGCGGAAGCTATCGACGCAGAAAGTTTCCGCGCGGCCCGCGGGCCATACTTTCACACCGCGATTGTCGATCATCTGCAGCGTGAGTCCGTCGCTCGAATGCAGGCCTATGGCGGCTGCCAGCTTGTCTGGATCGCGCGAGGGCCAGTAGACATATACATCCATGCCGGTCAATTCCATCTTCACCGAATCGGCCGCCGCGTGCTTGGCGGCAGGCACTGCTTCCGGACGCTTGGCGTAACTCACCGGCTTCAGGCGATTGGGCTTTTGGCCGAGCCGCGCGATGACTGCCTCGGCAAATTCCTTGGTTCCGACTTTTTCTGAACTCACACCCGGTGTGAAAATGTCGTAGGTGTGGACTCCGTCTTCCACCGTGCGCAGCCACGCGTTGTGTACGCGCTCGGCCACCTCCGGCTGATTGATGTGGACCAGCATCAGCACCGAACCCAACAGCAGACCGGAAGGATTGGCCAGATTCTGCCCGGCGCGGCGCGGCGCCGAACCGTGGATCGCTTCAAACATGGCGCACTTTTCGCCGACGTTGGCTGAACCGGCCAGGCCTACTGAGCCCGCAATCTGCGCCGCCACATCGGAGAGGATGTCGCCGTACAGGTTCGGCATCACTACGACGTCGAAAGCCTCGGGTGTATCGGCCAGCTTGGCCGCACCGATATCGACGATCCAATGTTCGTGCTCGATTTCGGGATACTGCGCTGCGATTTCATCAAAGATTTTGTGGAAGAGACCGTCCGTCATCTTCATGATGTTGTCTTTGGTGAAGCAGGTGACCTTCTTCCGGTTGTGCAGACGCGCATAGTCGAAGGCATAGCGGACGATCTTCTCCGAACCCGGTCTGGAGATGAGTTTGAGACACTCGGTCACCTCCGGACTCAACCGGTACTCGATGCCGGCGTAGCAATCCTCTTCGTTCTCGCGCACAATCACTACGTCCATGCTGGGATGCTTGGTGTCGATGAAGGGATGATAGGAAACGCAGGGCCGCACATTGGCGTACTGGCCGAGCGTTTTCCGCGTCGTGACGTTGAGACTTTTAAATCCCCCGCCCTGCGGCGTGGTGATCGGGGCTTTCAAGAATACCTTGGTGCGCAGCAGCGACTCCCAGGAACTTGGTTCGATGCCAGAGGTGTTGCCGCGCAAATAAACTTTTTCCCCGATCTCGATGGTTTCGATCTCGAGTGGCGCTCCGGCCGCTTCCAGGATCCGCAGCGTGGCGGTCATGATTTCCGGGCCGATGCCGTCGCCATAGGCGACCGTTATTGGAGTTTTCTTCGACATATACGGAATACCCCACGATAAAGGAATGCTCCTCGCCGTTGCAAGCACGAAGCGGTCGGAACGGTGCGCGTCCGAGCGTAGTGGTACGCCAGGCTGAGCCGCTCGCAAGGAGGCGGCGTTTAAGGTACTTTACTACGTTCGCCCGCTGCGATGCCTGCCTGCACGGCGACGAATCGGGCTCGGTAGACCGGCAACACAATTCGGCATACGCCAGCCGCGAGCTAAACCACCTGGGAATTGACAGACTGGATCGAACAAATGGCGGACGCGGCGCCGAAGCATCCGCTTCCTTGCTGTGGCTCATGTCGGCCCGTCTCCACTTCGGCCCGGCGCCATCGCCTTTCGACCGATTTCGCGGTTCGGCCAGCTTCTGAGGCATGCTGGGTACATTGCTGGACATGCGCGACATCTTTGTTTCTTTCGTGGCGGCCGGTTCCCCGCTGGGAATGGCGATTGCGCCAAGGATGATTCGTCATGACGACCATCAGTTACTAGGTCGCCCGCGCCGGTGAGCGCAGGGAACAGCAATGCATCGGGTGCCCTCGGGCGAAATCATGCGGCTCCCGGTCTGAATTGTTACATAAATATGCTCCTCCCGCACGGTTTGGCGCAAAACCTGGATTCGTTAAACTGCTAAACACCTTCCAAATGAAGCATCGCGAATATGATTGGTCATCTTCGCTGTTACATGGCATAGGAGGTACCACGATGTTCCGACTGTTTCTGCTGTTGGCGCTCGTAAGTAGGTACGCATTTGCTGGGATGATTGACGCGTCGCTGTTCTACCAAGACTCTGTCAGTTTCGGGGTTCAAGTCGATGCCGGCTATTCATCCTTGCCGGACTTTGCGGAATTTCAGGATGACCATCTGCTAACAGTGACGGGCGGGTCAGGCGGTGGCTCTATTTTGCCGTGCATGTTTTCGTCCTGGGACAATTTCCATGGTTTGGGGGCGCTTCCATCAGCTTTGGCGTCAGCGGCCTAGGTACAGGAGACGGCCGGTTTGGAGACAACGCGACTTGTGATCCTCCGTTCACGCCCACCGCCCACATACCCTTCACTTTTGGCGTACCCCAGATTATTCGAGTGTCATTGAGCGGAACGACGTCAGTCTTCAATGAGACTGACTCACACGTCGACGATATGGCGCGACTGACCGGTTTGAGATTCTTCGGTCCGGCTGGAGACCAACTGACTAACGTCCATTTCACTCTAATTAGCACGTCCATTTCCGGACCTGGGACATTGTCGCTGGTCTTACTTGGGGTTCTTTGCGTGCTGTCGACTAAGAGGCTGCGGTCAGTTTAAGCTTTTGCCAGATGCGGACTCCCGCCGCAATGCGGGGTTACGATCCAAATCGTGCCTACTGACATACAAGGGGCGGCTCGAGTCCTTGAGCGGTGAAAGATCCGGGGCCAGAACGCCCCCAACTTCATACCCGCCGACGCGGTGGCATCTTGTGCCCGGCAATCGACGGGTGATTCGATTCAGAAGATACGCCCGTCGTGATGCCGCTCAGGAAGCGCTTTCCCGGGCCGCACTACAATAGGAATATCCAACATGTCCGATCTGGCGATTTTCCACCCACCCGGTACCGAGCCTCCGCGCGTGCACGCGAGCGCCAGCGGCTTCGCCCGCTACGCCTGGGGTGTGTTGGGCTTCAATCTTCTTGTGGTCCTGTGGGGAGCGCTGGTGCGGGCCACTGGTTCGGGAGCGGGCTGCGGGAATCACTGGCCTTTGTGCAACGGAGAAGTCACGCCCAGTTTCTCCGCCATCGCCACGGTCATTGAGTTTACGCATCGGGTGATGAGCGGCATCGACCTGGTGCTGGTGGCAGTGCTGGTCTGGTGGGCTTTTCGCGCTTATCCTCGTGGCAGCGTGGTCCGGCTGGGAGCCGTGCTTTCCGCGATCTTTCTAGTGACCGAGGCACTGATTGGCGCGGCCCTGGTGTTGTTTCAGTGGGTGGCGCAAAATGCGTCGGTGGCGCGGGCGTACTCGCTCTCGGGACATCTCATCAACACACTTACGCTGCTGGCGTGTCTGGTGCTAACCGCATGGTGGGCTTCGGGAGGCGAGCGTCCACGAATCGCGGGAACGAAAGCATGGATTTGCGGCGCGGCGCTGGCGGGTATGATGCTGCTGGGGGTTAGCGGCGCGATCGCGGCGCTCGGCGACACGCTTTTTCCGGTTACATCGCTGGCGGCCGGACTACGCGAGGATCTTTCCTCTTCCGTCAACCTGTTCGTGCGGTTGCGCGTGCTGCATCCGGTAATCGCGGTGCTGGTGGCGGCGTTCTTACTGTTTGTTGTGCTGCCGATGGGGGTGCGTTCGGGCGGGCGCACGCGCCGCTTCGGATGGGCGCTAGCGGCACTGCTGGTGGCGCAATTGGGCGCGGGCGTGGCGAATGTGCTGCTGCTGGCGCCGGTGTGGATGCAACTGGTGCACCTGCTGCTGGCCGACCTGGTCTGGCTCTGCCTGGTGCTGCTCTCCTCTTCGGCATTGGCCGAGTAAAGCTTCAGGCTGATTCCGCCGATCTGACCCTTGGTGCGATGGATCTGGATGACGCAATGGATCTGGGTGCTGCTGGCATGGAGTGCCTTCGCTCAAGGCGGCAAGCCGGCAGTTCAGGCGGCTCCTCCCGCATCCAAAGCGACGGCCGGTAAAGGGACCGCGACGGCGACAGCCGCTCAGCGTAGCTCCTCGCCCGGGCAAGCCACAAGTCCCGCCGCACAGACCGCTGCACCGGCAACTCAGCCTACCACACAGGATGCGATGCAAAATTCTCTCGACCAGCAGCGTGCGGCTTTGGCGCAGCAGATTGATTCGATCCGCAATCAGGCCGCGATTGCGGGACAGAGCATGAAACCCTGGTCTCCCGCGCCGGTGATCGAGCCGGACGGCGGAATCGCCGAAGCCAACTGCGATCCGGTGGCCGATTCGGTTCTGAACCCGATCATCGAGAGTGCTGCCAAGGCCCAGAATCTCAAAGCAGATGTGCTGCGCGCGGTGATCGAACAAGAATCGGCCTTCCGCGCCTGCGCTGTATCGGTTAAGGGCGCGCAGGGGCTGATGCAGCTCATGCCCGAGACGGTGACCGCACTCGGCGTCCGTGATCCATTCGATCCCAAGCAGAATGTAGACGCCGGCGCGAAATACCTAAAGCAATTACTCGACAGATATCAGGGTGATCTGACGCTGGCCCTTGGCGCCTACAATGCCGGGCCGGCCACGGTGGACCAGGCCGGCGGTATGCCGAATATCCCCGAAACTCGTGGCTACGTGAACAAGATTCTGCAAAAGGTGCGGCCCTAAGCGCACGCGCAAGCAAAAGCTGAAGACAAAGCCAGCGCCTTCGCGCATTCCCGTACGAGTGACCATGCAAGCCCCGGCAACGGAATAGCCCTTTTTACCTCCAGGAAATTGCGGCTTAGGGCTGGTATGCTGTCGGGTGGCACTGCACGCGATGAGCAGGAAGATTCTCATCATCACCGGCGATGGCGGCGACAGTTATGAGGCTCTCTACGCCTATCATCGCTTTCTGGAGGCGCGGTGGGAACCGATTGTCGCTGCGCTCTCGCGCCGGCGGCTCCACATGGTAATCCACGATTTTGAACCCGGATGGGAGACGTACATCGAGCGGCCGGGCTACATCCTGGACGCCAATGTCGCGGTGACGGCCGTCGCGGCGAAGGAATTCGCGGCCGTGATGATTCTGGGCGGCCGCGCGCCGGAATACCTGCGCAACGACGCCAGCGTGCTCTCGCTGGTGCGCGAATTTGCAGCCCAGGACAAGTGCATCTTTGCCATTGGGCATGGCATCCAGGTGCTCACCGCGGCCGGTCTGACGCAGGGACGCACGGTGACCTGCCACGAGCATGTACGGATCGAAGTGGAACGAAGCGGCGGCGTTTATAGTTCGCGCCAAGCAGTGCGGGATGGGAAACTGGTCACTGCACAGACCTGGAAATCCCATCCCGAATTCTATCGCGAGATCTTTGCCTGTTTAGGCGGCAGCTTACTGTGAGCAGCAGATCTGGCTCGAAATCAAAGTAGCAGGCGTGATCGGCTGTGTAGAGGCAAAGTAATTCGTCTGCCCCAGCCGGTGGTAGAAATCGCCCGCGATTCCCGCTGCCAGTGGACCGATGGCCGGCCGGCCGCCCGTAAGCAGAACGACAACCACCAGCTTCCGGTTACCCACGTCGTTAAATGAACCAAACCAGCCGAGATGTGTATGGTTGGCGCTGCACGTCCCGGTCTTGCCGGCGATGGGGCCGTCTTCCCTGGCACGGTGCGCTGTGCCGAATTCGACCGCGCCCCGCATGCCCGGCTTAATGAGAGGAATCAGGTCCTTGATATCGAGTTGGCGCTTCACCTGCGGAACGAAGCTCTGTACTTCCTCCTGGTTTTGAGGATATTGCAGGTAGTAGAGGGTACCGCCATTAGCGATGGCGCTCATGAGAGCCGCCAGTTGCAGGGGTGTCTGCTGCACTTCTTCGCCGAAACTGGTGAGCATGCCGACGCCGCCGTTCCGGGGAGGCGCGTCTGGATAATGCCCAGCCTGCTCACCGGGAATATTCAACCCGGCCTTTTCACCGTAGCCAAACCGATGGGCGTAGTAGCTCACTTTTTCAAATCCCAGCCGCTGCCCCAGAGTGGCGAAGTAATAGTTATTGGAGTGCGCAATCGCGTAAGTCAGATCCATCCGCAGGCCAGACAGGTGGAACCGGTTGGCGGATGAAATCAGCTTTTCGTGAAGGCCGGCCAAGGCCACAGAGAGCTTGATCGTGGAGCATGGCTGAAAGCCTTCGCTCAGCGCAACCCGCTGGTTCACCATCGTCAGGATGCGTCCGGTTTCCGGATCCACAACGACGACTGAACCGTTATACGGCCCGAGCGCTTCCACCGCGGCGCGGCGGATTTCGAGGTCTTCGCCATCCACGTTGTCACCTGCCGTGGAGTCGGCATAGGTGGGCTCCGTCCACGGACCACCGCGGATGATCGGGGCGGTGGGTGAACCGGGACGTGCCGGGCGCGCTACCGTCCGGTGCACGGTTCGGGTGGTGCGCCGCGTGGTGCTCCTTTTTGCGACCGAGTGGTGAACGGCGGCGTGGTGAACGGTCGTGCGATGCGTCCGCTTTGCGGTAGACTTCGCAGTTGTTTTCTTGGCTGGGGCATCGGCCTGCGAGGGAGGGGTGGCAGCGGAGCAGAATCCGGCAGCTACCCAGAGGATCAGTGCCAAGCCCGGGATTGTGAGTACTGAGGACAGGGGCCTTTTCATAGAAGCGATACAACCCACCTGGGCGGCGAATATCGGGGGGGACGTACGCCAGAGCAACAAGTGATCAGCCCGGCCGGAGCAGCCGAACTCTTTTGATTTTGTACGCCCTGCCACCTCCGCGTCAAGCCATTTTCTTTTGATTTTAACATCGTCCGCAAATTTCAACACGTGCCCGCTGTACGCCGCTTCTCAGCAGCCGGCTCGACCTGCCCAGGCACCTGAAAGTCTTATTCTGTCAACCGAAAAACAACGGTGGTCGTGCGGCCTCCGCCCGGACCGCTTACCCTCTGATCGGCGGAAATCCTGTGGAAATTTAGGTGAATTCTAAAAAAACAGTCCGGAAATCCTTCGCTTGGCGCAGCAGGCCGCGGGGGAATGTTGCGATATACTGGGCGACTCTCTCGATGGAAGCCGCTCGGGCCACCGCGCAAGCCAAAGAATCCCGGCGCCGCTGGGTGATGATCGGCCTGGTATTCTCGGCCACTGTCATCAACTACCTCGACCGACAAACCCTTTCTGTAGTTGCCCCTTTCTTACGAGACCAATTCGCTATGAACGATGTGGCGTACGCCCGCGTAGTTTCAGTATTTATGCTCGCGTACACCCTCAGCAACGGCCTCTCCGGGCCGATCATTGACCGGCTGGGAACCAAGCTCGGCTACTCGATCTGCATGGCGTGGTGGTCGGCCGCCGCAATGTTGCACGCTCTGGCGCGTTCCACATTGGGACTGGGTATCTGCCGCTTCCTTCTCGGGATCGGCGAAGCCGGAAACTGGCCCGCGGGCGTGAAAGTGGCGGCGGAATGGTTCCCCGAAAGCGAACGCGCCTTGGCGTCCGGCATCTTCAACAGCGGTTCCTCGATCGGCGCGGTGCTCGCGCCGCCGATTGTGGCCTGGATCGTTCTCTCCTTCGGATGGCCCTCCTCATTTCTGGCAGTGGGACTCACAGGCTTCGTCTGGCTGGTGATCTGGCGTCTGGTCTACGAAACGCCGGGCGGTGCGAGAAGCCAGATTGCCCCACGGCCGCTCCCCGCATGGCGTCTGCTTCGCACTTCCTTCGTGTGGCGATTTACGCTCTCCAAAGTATTCAGCGACCCGGCCTGGTACTTTTACATTTTTTGGTTTCCGCAATACCTCAAGAGCGTGCGCCATTTTGACTTGGCGGCAGTCGGTCGGTACGCGTGGATTCCGTTCCTCACTGCCGATCTTGGCAATCTGCTCGGCGGCTGGATGTCCGGCGCGCTGCTGAAGCACGGTGTGCCCGCCGCAAAGGCACGAAAGATCTCGGTCTCGGTATTTTCGCTGCTGGCGATGTCCTCGATCCCGGCGGTGCTGGTGGCGGATGTGCGAGTTTCCATAGCGTGCGTCTGTCTCGCCACCCTCAGCTATACCGGTGCGCTGGCGAATACGCTTTCCCTGCCGGCGGACGTATTTCCGAGCAACAACGTAGGCTCCATCTGGGGATTGGCGTCGATGGGCGCCGGTTTCGGTGGAATGGTTTTCAGCCTCGTCACCGGATGGGCGGTGGAACAGTTCTCCTACGTGCCCGTGTTTTTCGGCTTCGGCATGCTGCCGCTCGTGGCCGCCGCCATCATTTGGACTTTGCCGGATCGTGTCGCATTTAGCGACAAACTGTAAGCCATGCCCGCAGTCATGCGGCGATGGCTTCTTGCCGCAACACCCCGCTTGGCAATAGCCGCAGAGGCTCTTCCGCAGAAAGCTGGTTCGAAGAGCTCCAGTTCCGGCAATCGATGCCTCATGCTTTCGAAGGCCCAGGCGCTACGTATCCGGGAGACGCTGAAGCAGGACCCTGCCTTCCGCGCATCGGCTGAAACCGTGCGCCGCCTGGCCGAGCGGTCGCTCGAAGCGGGACCGTGGACGGTCAGGCAGTGCGAAATTGATGTGCCCCTGATTCCGCGGTGGGCCTACCCGATCTGCACTGCCAGCATGGAAACGGACCCTCCATCGATTCCTTCCACCGGAAATCGGATGGTTTCACGTTCCTGCTTTGCCGCGACCACGTAGAGCAGGGGCAGATAGTGATCGGGTGTTGGAACCGAGAGCGCTGCATCCTTCCCTAATCTCTCGTAGTGAACCAACGGCCCGAATTCCCCCGCCAAGATCATTTCCCTGACATTGTTCTCAAAACGAATTGCCCAATCGTACGGATCGGGCATATGCCGGCCCCACGCGTAAGCGTGTAGATTGTGAACCAGATTTCCGCTGCCGACGATCAAAACGCCTTCGTCCCTCAGTGCCGCGAGCTTCTGGCCTATCTCAAAATGGAACGAAGCGGGTTGCGTCTCATCGATACTCAGTTGAACGATCGGAACATCCGCATCCGGGTACACGTGCCGAAGCACCGACCATGTCCCGTGATCCAGTCCCCAGCTTTCATCTAATTTCACCGGCAGCGGCGCCAGCATCTCTTGCACGCGGCGCGCCAGCGCAGGGTCACCCGGGGCGGGATATTGGACGTGATACAGTGCTTGCGGAAAGCCGCCGAAATCGTGAATGGTTCTAGGCGAAGTGGTAACCGTGACGCCAGTCTCCGGAACAAACCAGTGAGCGGAGATAGACAGTATCGCCCTGGGCCTTGGTACTTCGAGCCCGATCCGCCGCCACGAGTCGGTATACTCGTTACTCAACACGGCGTTCATCGGGTTGCCGTGGTCGAAAAAGATTGCGGGCTGTCGCACAGCCATTGGGGAACAGTCTCCTTTACGGGCTGTGTTTACATGACGCCCATACTGAACGAGATTTCTTAATTCGACTTCCAGTAATCCTTAGCCGATTCCTCGGTGGGCTTGCTGGCTGCGTCCAGGACGTTCCCTACCAGCTTCACGTCCTTCAACTCTCCAGGCGCCACCGAGAGAAACGTTCCGGTTCCCGAAAACGCTTTACTGGCCCGCAGAATGGTGCCTGGGCAGTGGTCCAGGCGGACTACCGGCATGCCCTCCACGGCCTTGCGCGTGGTGACGGCATCCAGCTCCAGATTTTTCGAATCACGCACCAGGATCGTCGGGCCCGATTCTGCGTTCAACTGGACGTTGTGCAGCTCCATGTCGTCGGTATTGTAGGCACGCATGCCGACTTTGCCGGAAGCGACGATGTTGCTGATCCGCAGGCTGGAGATGGGCATTTCGGGCAGGCCTTCCACATCGATAATCGTCGGCGAGCCCTCAATGATCATGTTGCTGACGTTGATGTTGCGGAAAATTGGAGTGCGGTCGGATACCGGTTCCTGAGGAACACGCGTATAGTAGTTCGTCACATTGATGGCCATCGGCACGTTCCGCATGGTCCAATGATCGAACGTCAGATCTTCCACCACCGCGCCGCGGCCGCGCGTGCTTTTCACGCGAACGCCTTTGTCGGTTCCATCGCACACGATGTTACTGGCCACCACGTCGCGGACACCACCCGACGTTTCGCTGCCCACTACCACCGCGCCATGGGCATGGTGCACGGTGCAATTGACGATAGCGACTCTTTCAGTGGGTCGATTGACGCGACGTCCGTCCCGGTCTTTTCCGGACTTAAGGACGATGCCGTCGTCGCCGGTATCGATGTAGCAGTTGGCGATGCGCACATCGCTGCTGGAATCGACGTCCACGCCATCCGTATTGTGGCCGGGATAGGTTTCGATAGTGACGCCGTCAATCACCACGTTATTGGAATAAAGAACGTGAATGGTCCAGAACGAGGAACCCACGATGTGGATTCCGTTGATGTGAACATTTTTGCTGTTCATCGTGCGGATGAACGCGGGGCGTAGGGCGGGAGCGGCCTTCTGGTATTCCGATTCCGGCACCGGCTGCTTCATTTCGATCGAGCGGAGAATGCCCATCCAGGCCGACCGCGCATCCGGGTGATTCGCCACTTTCATCCAGTCGGCATTGTTGGTTGTGATGGTGCCGCGGCCGGTAATGGTCACGTTTTCGAGATCACGTATGTTGATCAGTGGGTCAGGCGTGATCCCTTCGACGCCCTCCATGCGGCCCTTGCTGTAAGTGAGCTCCGCCCGGTCAGCGGGGAAATGGAGCGTAGCTCCCGCGCCGATATCGAGCACCAGGTTGCTGGCCAGCGCGAAAGGCCCAGTGGTGTAATTCCCGGCGGGGATAAAGACCGTACCGCCGCCGGCTGCCTTGGCTGCCTGAATGGCGGAACGGATCGCTTGGGTCGCCGGCGCCGAACCATCATTCTTAGCGCCGTAATCCGCAATGTTGAAGAACGGACCCGCTGCCCAAACCGCCGATTGCGTCAGGAACACGGCCGTGGCTACCAAGCCACCTTTACACAGTTGCATGACTCCTCCAGATGTGAAGTGACAATGTATCACCTGCGGCGGTCATGCCGCCAGTTCAGTGTCCCGCCGCCGTCTTCGCCGAGCGAAGCGCAGCGACCGTTTCGCACGCCTTTTCAAGCAGCAGGCCGTGCTCGCCGCCGGCGCCCACAAAGCGCATGCCTCGCTCGGCCCACGCTTTGGCATCGGCCACGGTCCGCGTCTGAATTCCCGGGACTACGCCGTGCTGCACGCATTTCCCGATGAAGTTCTCCACCGTAGAGATCATCTTCGGATGTTGGCTCTCGCCAGGCACTCCGAGCGAAATCGAAAGATCCGACGGGCCCACCATCGCGATATCGACCCCGCGCACGGAAAGCAACTCGTCGGCGCGCTCCATGGCAGTCGTCGTTTCAAACTGCACCACGGACACCGTCATGCGGTTCATGTGCTCAATGATTTCATTGAACGAGCGGCGTTCGTAATCGATCAGCGGCGCGGAAATTCCGAAGCCGCGCTTGCCCACAGGCGGGAAGCGCATCCAGCTCAACGCCTCTTCGAGCAGCCGCGGGTCTTCCACGCGCGGCAGAATGATTCCCTGTGCGCCGGAATCGAGCAGCCGCGCCACCAGTGAGTAGAGCAGCTCGCCGACGCGGACGATGGGCGTGATCTCCGCCTGCACAGCCGCAGCCACCATGTCGTGAACCGTCTCCAAATCGAAGGTGCCGTGCTCCATATCGATGAAGACGTAGTCGAAACCTGCCGCCGCGAAGGCCCGCGGAATCTCCGCCGACCGGTAACACTGCAAAGCGCACCCGAAAACCGTTTCGCCTCGCTCTAAACGCTCCCGGGTGTGATTGACGCGCATGTCGTTTCAGGTCCTTTCCGTTTTCACAACTAAGTGCACAACCAGTCTATTATGACTTGACCGAGCTAACCGTTACGAATGGCGGTGGGGCGTACACAGACTCGCGCTCCCGTGGACCCGCGCACGGTTGTCGGCGGGCCGCGCGTGCCATAATCGCTCATATGGAAAATGTCTGGTTGGGCCATGTGGAGATCACGTGGCTGGGTCATGGCTGCTTTCAATTCCGCCTACCTTCGGGCCAAGTGATCCTGATGGATCCCTGGACGGATGGTAATCCCGCGTTCCCCAAAGGCTTCAATATCTCGCGCGTGGATACGATCTGCATCACGCACGGACATTTCGACCATATTCACGACGCCGTACCGCTGGCATTGAAGTTCTCGCCCGAAGTGGTCGCGATTTTCGAAACCGCGACTTGGCTGGAATCCAAGGGCGTCAAGAATACCCGCCCCATGAACAAAGGCGGGTCGCAGCAGGTAGGGCAGGTTCAACTCACCATGACTCACGCGGTGCATAGCTGCGGCATTCTCGATGACGGAAAGATCATTTACGGCGGCGAAGCCGCGGGCTATGTGATGCGGCTCCCTTACGGCCGGTCGATTTACTTCGCGGGAGACACCAACGTTTTTTCCGACATGCGGCTGATCGAGCAGCTTTATGGCCCGGAGTTGGCCTTCCTGCCGATTGGCGATCTGTTCACGATGAGTCCCAGGGAGGCTGCCGCGGCGTGCGAACTACTTCGACCGCGAACTGTCATTCCCATGCATTTCGGCACATTTCCCGCTTTGACCGGACGGCCTGAGCAGTTGAGCGATCTCGTAAAGAGCACGGGAACCAAGATCTGGACACTCGAGCCAGGCAATACCGTGGCTTGGTAGTTCGCAATTTTCGCCGCGTCGGACAGCGGCGCCGGCAATTCGTAAGTATTCCACTGTACAGACTCGCGTCTTTGCCCGCGGAAATAATGGAAAATAGAACTATGAGACTGTGGGCAATTTGTCTATTGGCCGCGGCATCCCTGCTCGCCGGATGCAACAGCAGTGCGTATCCCTATCCGTACCGTAAGCAAGGCAATCCTCAGGGCCAGAATCCGAAAGGATCACCAGCGGACCGCACGGGCGGATCGCGCAATGTTCCGGATGGAGTTGGCGGCGGTGGTCCCCACGGCACGACGGCGCCGGCAGATCAACCTCGCTGAGCCGCTTCAGCCGGCGTAGCCTCGCAAGAAACGCTGCAGGTCTTCAAACGTGACGGCCCATGCGGTGCTTGGGGATTCGTATCCTTTGAGTGCGACTACTCGGCGCACAAAGGGCTCCGGCCCTGGAAGCGTGAGCGCTTCAAAGCTGCGCTCACCCATAGCGATTCCCAGCCCCAGCGACTTGGTCGCCGCTTCCAGCCGGAAAGCTATGTTCACCGTGTCGCCCAGAGCAGTGTAGTCCGTGCTGCCGATGATGGCGGGCCCGGTGTTGACGCCGGCGCCAATTCGCAGCGGAACAGGCAATGACAGACTGCGGCTGATTTCGCCAGTGGCGATGTGAATCTCATCTATGGCTCGCAGCGCCCGCAGCAGGTCCGCGGGCAAACGCGTGGGGTCATCGTGCACCCAGACCAACATGACCGCGTCGCCAATGTATTTCTGCGCCCAACTGCCGAACCGCTGTGCAATCTGTCCCACTCGAAGGAACCATGTGCCGATGGTCTGCGAAAGCACCTGTTCAGGCAGCGTGCGCGCCATCGGAGTGAAATCACGAATGTCCACTACCACGATCGTCGTGAGCGTGTGAGCATGGATTGACGTGGTGGGCGCATTGCGGGTGTTGGTATCCACCGCACTGCCGCCGCTTGACGGGCCGGTCGAGCTGCGAAACAGCAATTGCTGGTCGCCGAAAACCAGCCGGTCGTTGTCGGTGAGGGTGACAGGCACGGTGACGCGCCGGCCGTTGACAAATGAGCCGTTGCGGCTGCCCAAATCGACCAGGCTGAAATCGCCGGCATCCTTTCGCTGGATGAGCGCATGAAGCCGTGAGACCGAACGGCTGTCGAGCAGAACCGAACACCCGTCACCGCGTCCGACCGCCCACGATTGCCCGTTCGCCAAAGGAAAACGGCGGCCGGTGCCCTCCACCTGCAGATAGGCGTCTGCAACCGATGCATCCATTGCACCCAATGTAACAGACGGCTCGCGGAGAGCAGAACGTGAGAAAGAGAACGCTTGGTTGCACTAGGAAAACATGTATTTCACAAGAAGCCATTGCGAAAGTACTGCCTGCCAGTGGAGATTAGCCTAATAACAAACTTCGTCCTAGTACAAGCGGTACAAGAAATTGCGATAGTTTTTAAGGTTTACCTCTACAATATTTGAGGGGAGCCGCCGATAGTTTCTCAGGAAGAACAGATGGACATCCTTTACATTTTCGTGTACCTGCAACTCCTGGATCTACTGACTACGCTGCTGGGCTTCAAGATGGGCGCGACCGAAGCCAGTCCGTTCATCCGCATCCTGATGCACAGCGGTCCCGCGATCGGTGTGGGCGTTTCCAAGCTGGTTGCAATCGGGCTGGCCGGCGTGTGTGTGTATGTGAAGAAGCGGCACATTATCCGCTGGATTACCTACTGGTACAGCGGACTGGTGGTGTGGAACCTGATGGTCATACTCGCGGTGCCGGTACGCTTCCTCGGATAAGGAGCGGCACTCCCCTATTGCCTGGGCGCGGTGACCTCAGCGCTGCGCCAGCAGGGATGACGACAGCAACACCGCCAGCACAATCAGTGCTTCAAACAGCAGCTTGCGCCAGCAAATACTCTGCCAGCGGCGGCCGACTAACTGTTCGGCCTGAGGTCCGGCAATATTTGCAAGAATGTGCTTCCACATAAGGTACCTGCCTTTAAGGGCCGGATTACCATCCGGCCTGAATCATCGAGGTCGATTTTATAAATAGGGACGTCGCGGTTTTTGAGGATGTAGGTCCCCATTTGCAGCGCCCAGGAATCTGCGTATCGCGAGACTACCAAGCGATTCGGTTTTACCGCGCGAATGCGGAATTGTGCCGTAGAGGGCTCATAATTGGCATAGCTGAAACAGCGGCCCACACAGGCGCGATCAATCATATGGGTGAGTGCGTTCGTGCGAAGATCCGGATCCTGGATGGAGCTCACTACGCGCTGTCCGGGAGGCAACTGCGCGACGACTTCATCCATTTGCTGCTCGAATTGATTTAGCGCGTGCTCATCGCGATAAACGAGCAGAAAGAAGATGGCCGCGACTGCCAGCATTCCATAACGCTGCCAGGCGCGCGGCCGTGCTCCGCCGAGCAATGCGATGACGCAGATGCCCACGCCGAGCGACATGCGTTCCGCTACGTAGGCGAGTGCGGAATTGAATCCTGGGATCAGCACGGTCGTCGGCAGAATAAAAACACCGGCTGCGCTGATCATGCACAACTGGAAGGGCAGGCTGAATACCAGCCGCTTAACACCCTTATCGTGAACCAATTCAATGAACAAAAGACCCCACACCAGCAATAGCGCCATCAGGACCAGGTAATACTTGGTCCCGAAGACCCAAACCTGGTCCGCGCCGGTGGTGACCGCGATTTGCCGGAGTGACCACTGCGTCACCAGCGTGTGGCTCAGAACAGCGCGCAGGCCCGCAGCCAAGGCGACTGAGCAAGCCGTAAGATATCCCAAGTTCCGTCGGCCCACGCGGCGCGCCATCAACAGGTACAGGAGCAAACAGGCGATCCAAGCCACCGGCAAAGCGTGTGCGACGTAAGCCACTGCGAGAAGCGCTGCCGCCGCCAGGACGCGTTTCCGCCGCGGCCGCCACAGCAGAGCGAGCGCCCAGAAACACAGCCCCAGCGAAATATAAAAATTGAAAAAGCCCATGTGGAAGACCCAGCCATAAGCCAGCATGGCGATGCAAGGCAGCAGATGCCACGGCTCGCGCCGTGAGACCGCGCAGACGAAGGCGAAGGCTCCCCAAATGAACGTCAGCACGGCGAGTGAGACAGCAATTCGCTGGGCCGCCTCCGGACCAACAAGCTGAAATAAGCCGCTGAGCAGCAGATCAAAAAGAATGTTAGTGGTCTGGTGCACAATCACCAGTCCCTGGGCATGGCCGCTTTCAATCAGTTTGGCCAGCCAGGCGTTGTAGATGTGACTCGAAAGGTCACCCGCCTGCAGCCGCGGCTGCCAATAACACGGAACAAGCATCAGCAGCGAAATGCCCGTATAGAGCAGGCCGGTCTTCCGCCGCTTGCGCGGAGCGGGTGCGGATTCGGCCGGAAGCAAAGTGGATTCCTCGGGCATCATGTCGCCTCCAAGCGAAGCCAGCGGAATGGGGGAATCAATTCGAAAGGCGCGCGTACGCTCGCGATACTTTCTCCGGTCTGGTGGATATTGGACTCGATGATGAAGCCGTGGTGTTCGGCCGCCATTCGCAAGTATCCGAGTTTCAACGGTTCGATTCCCATAATGCGGCAGCAGGTAGCATCCACGGCCGCGGTATCGCGGCCCGCCACCAACACGCCCACGGGCTTCGGCTTACCTTGAATGGGTCCGTTTCCTTCCATTCCGATGATGCCGTCCACCAGCGCGAACCGGCGCGGAAAAACGGTATGCAAATCGGCAATACACTCTTCGATGCCGCTCCAGTGAAGCACGTTCTTCGGCCAGCCATATACGCCGCCGGGCACGACGCCGAACAGATTCTTCAACGAAAGTGTGGCGCCCACCCAGTGATGCGTCTTCATCTTTGGGATCGATACGAGCAGGTCCGCGCCCAGCGCGGTATTCGGAAGATAGAGTTTTTCCAGAGTGGAATGCTGCCGCGGCAGATGAAACCGGGAGACATCGTCCAGGTTTAAATCGACGAACGTGTCTTCGAAGCGCGGAATCATGTCGAAGTAGCCAGCCGCCTCAGCCATGTCATACGTATTCCGCCGATGGCCCGGCCCCTCGGCGATGAGCACTTCCGCGGCGCCCAATGCGCGGAACCCCTCGAGCGCGGCGTGAACCAGCATGGGATGTGTATTGATGGCAGTGTCCGGTTCGTATTCCACCAGATTCGGCTTCAGCACGACGCGGCGCCCGCGGACGTCAAGCCGCTGATCTTCCAGAATGCGGCGCACCGTGCCGTACAATCGCTGGTCGTAGGCCGGCGCGCGCACAATCGAGACATGGGAAGGGCCCACGGCCTTGACCTGATTGCACGCCGGGGCAAGCGCCACCGTGCCCAATGCGGCGGCCAACAATTCGCGCCTTGTGATCTTCTGCGTCATTGGTCAATCGAACAAAACATTGCGGCCTTCCTTGGCGGCGGCTACCAGAAAGCCGAGAGCGGCATCCCTCACGGAACGATAACGAATATCCGCCGGCACAGAGTAGCTCTCCGGCAGGCGGTGGTGCGCCATCAGGCCCAACTGCAGCCAGTTCAACGCATCGGCGCAGCGTGTTTCCGCAAGATACCCGGCGGCCAATCCGAGCGCGTTCTGAACTTCGGCCGTGTTTACGCCGCTCAGCGCTGCCAATACCTGACCCGTCGATTCCGGGTACGCCTTCGTTTCATACCCCAAAGCGCGCGCCGAGCCGTGGTTCCAACCTCCGGCCTGACAGGTGCGTGAAAGCAGAAACCGGCGGCCCGTGCGGACGCGCTCATCAATCGCGGCGCTCGGATGCAGACGCGTTTCTTTTTCCAAAGCGAAGATGGCCATACAAGTCGGAGAGACCCACGCAGCCGTTCCCGGTATCCATGGCCACCCGGGAAAGTCGGTATCCGGAAGTGGCGGATTGCCGAGAAGCCATTGCCGGAACTGATACACGGACGTAGACTCCTGCCCGGTGCTGAGCAGGACCCAGCGGATGGCTCGCGCGTGAGCACGCTCGTCCAAAAGTTTAGACGGAAGGAGCGCCACCAGCGCCGTGACCCAGCTACTCTGGTCCACGTGGCGCTGCGGGGGCCAACTCCCATCGGACCGCTGCGAGGATTGTAGCCATTCCAGCCCGCGCGCGGCGCTATCCACTTCTCCGGCGGCATGCATCGCCATCACGGCGTACGCCGTCGGCTCAGTCCAGGAAACACCGCGAATGTAGGGCCAGCCGCCATCCGAGTTTTGTTTGCCGATTAGCGCTTCAATGGACAGGGAAGCGAATAGCGTCGCCCCGGCCGGAGTCCGGCCTGCGCGGGCACGGCGCCAGTCTGCCGGCTCAGAGTTAGCGCGCAACACGGCGCTTGCGCCGGCGTGACAGCAACAGGACGAGAGTGATTCCCGCACCCAGCCAGATGGCTCCTTGAATTGCCAGTTGCATCGTTTTCTCCTTTCGTTTTTAAATCGTGTGATTCCGGGACTGGAAACGAAACGCCGCTCCCTGTTTGAGGACGCGGCGCCGTGGTTACCGCTGGACGCGGCGGCCGCGCCGCCGCTTCAAAAACACGAACAGAATGCCTCCGGCCATCAGCCAGATCACAGCCTGTAGCAGTGTGTTGTTCATTGTTGTCACCTTTCCTTATCCAATCTGCTTCATCATTGGGAACAGATTCTTGAAGATTTGTAGTACGCCCGGGCCCGCCGCGACGATCAACATCGAGGGCAGGATGAAAAAGAATATGGGAAACACCAGCTTCACACCGACCTTGCCGGCGCGCTCTTCGGCTTCCTGCCGGCGCTTGGTGCGCAGAAAATCGGAATGCGTGCGAAGCGATTCGCCCATGCTGGTGCCAAAGCGATCGTTCTGAATCAGGATGGCCGTGAGCTTGCGGATTTCCGATTCGCCGGTGCGCTCGGCCAGATTGCGCAGAGCCTCGGCGCGGCGCTTACCAGCGCGCATTTCGAGCGTCACCAGGATGAGTTCTTCGCTCAGTTGCGGATGGCTCAAGCGGAGTTCGCGCGCCACGTGCTGGATGGCCTGATCCAGACCTAAACCGGCTTCAATCGAAACCACCAGCAGGTCGAGCATATCAGGCAGCGAGAGCTTAATGATTTCCTGCCGCTTCGCGATTCGCTTCTCGAGAAAGAACCGCGGCAGAATCCAGCCGGCGCAGCAACCCGACATCAACAGCGCCAGGTGCATCACCGGATTCGAAGGCATCTTCGATTCGAGCAGGAGGCACACTACCAGCATTACTAACGTCGACACAATGCGAAGGCCGTAAAAAACCGGCATGGCGTTTTCCGAGCGGAAGCCCGCGCGAACCAGGTCGCCACGTAGTGTTGTGGCCTCCACTTCCGACGACGGGACTCGCGAGCCGATATTCCGCAAAACCGTCACAATGGGACTCGATGCGACGGCGCCCGGCTGTAGAACCATACCCGGCTCGGCGACGATCACCGGGCTCCCCAACTGTCTCAGGAAGCGTCCGGGTTTGTAGAACACACGGTAGCCTACCCAACTGAACCCCGCCATGAGGCCGAAGAAAGTGACGAACGCTAACAGGATAGGGTGGGTCATCTTTCAAACCTTGATGTTGATGATCTTCTTGATGAAGAAATTGCCGAGGATCTGCGCCACAATGGCTCCGCCGATCATCCACTTTCCGTCCGGATCGGCAGCCATGCCTTGCAGATAACCAGGCGCCACAACCAGCAGGCCGAGCATCGTGGCGATCGGCAGCACGGTCAAAATGGTCGCGGTGAGCCGCCCATGCGCGCTCGCCGCGCGCACCTGCCCCTTCAGGCGGAAGCGCTCACGGATCACATAGGCCAGGCGCGTCAGAATTTCACTCAGGTTGCCGCCGGTCTGCTTTTGCAGCAACACTGACGACGTAAAGAAGCGCGCATCGAGCAGCGGCACGCGCAGGGCAAAGTTTCGTAGCGCAAGATCGAGCGAAGCACCCAGGTTGTGCTCATTGAACAGCGTGCGGAATTCCTGGCCCAGCGGATCGGACATCTCCTCGCCCAGCATTTCCAGGCTGATGGTGAAGGCATGGCCGGCGCGCATCGAGCGCGCCAGAAAGTCCAGCGCATCGGGAAACTGCTCTTCGAGTTTGTCCAGACGCTTTTTGCGTTTGCGCTTCACATAGAGATACGGCACTGTCGCGAACGTGATCGCCAGGACGACCGCTGTTACAGCGCCATTCAAGAGGAACGGCAGCAGCGCACCGAGGCCCAGGCCCGGAACCATCGCCAGTCCCATAGCCGTCAGCAACCGGCCGGAGGACCAGCTCAGGCCGGCCTGCTGGATCTGCGCCTGGGCATGCCGCGAAAACTGGAACGACGCTAGAACTCCTTTGAAACCGGTCGGCTTTTCCGGATCGATCTCCTTCAGGAGGCTGGTAACGGTAGTGGTGGATTCGCCGGCCGCCGTCTGCAGCATGTCCGTCACTTGTTTTTTGCGCCGGGCATCGTAATATTTCATGCCCACGCTGACAGCGAGCAGCACGAGCGCGAAGACTACGATGAAGGTGACGACAACGCCGACGGGCATTTAGTTGATCTCCACAACCGTCTGGAACATCTGCTGCGGCAGAATGATTCCGCAGGCACGAAGCCGTTCATAGAACTTCGGGCGGATTCCGGTGGCGCGGAACCGGCCGGTCACCTTCCCTGCTTCGGAAATGCCGGTCTTCTCAAATAGAAAGACGTCTTGCAGCGTAATGACATCCTGCTCCATGCCGACGACTTCCGTGATGTGCGTGACGCGGCGGGTACCGTCACTGAAGCGGGCTACCTGAACGAACAGGTCGACCGCCGACGCCACTTGCTGGCGGATCGAGCGGACACCCATGTTCGAGTTCGCCATACCCACCATCACTTCGAGGCGGTTCAGCCCGTCGCGGGGGGTGTTGGCGTGGATCGTGGTGAGCGACCCATCGTGACCGGTATTCATGGCCTGAAGCATGTCGAGGGCTTCTTCCGCGCGAACCTCACCGACGATGATGCGGTCGGGGCGCATACGGAGGGCGTTAATGACGAGTTGCCGGATGTGGATCGCGCCGGTGCCTTCCACGTTGGCCGGGCGGGTTTCCATGCGCGCCACGTGCGTCTGCTGAAGCCGCAACTCGGCCGCGTCTTCGATAGTCACGATGCGCTCATCTTCCGGAATGTAGGAGGAGAGAGCATTGAGCAGCGTGGTTTTACCGGAGCCGGTGCCGCCGCAGATCAGAATATTGAGCCGCGCCTTGACGCAGGCTTTCAGCAGCTCCAGCATGCCCTCGGTCATTGCCAGCTTCGCCACTAGGTCTTCCCCTTTCAGGGCGTGGCGTCCGAAACGGCGAATCGACAGCAGAGGCCCATCCACCGCTACCGGCGGGATGGCGGCATTTACGCGCGAGCCGTCCGGCAGCCGGGCGTCCACCAGCGGCGACGATTCGTCAACGCGGCGGCCGACGCGGGAAACGACCTTTTCAATGATGCGCAGCAGGTGAGCATCGTCCTTGAACTCCACCGGCGTGCGGTAGAGCTTGCCGCCGCGCTCCACGTAGACCAGCCGCGGCGTAGTGACAAGGATGTCCGAGATGCTGGGGTCCTGAAGCAGCGGTTCGAGAGGCCCCAGGCCGAAGACCTCGTCGAGGATCTCCTCGATCACGCGGTCTTTTTCCACCAGGCTGAGAGGCGTCTTCTCCTCTTCCACCAGTTTCGCGACCGCGGCGCGGATCTCGGCGCGCACACGCTCGCCGGCCATCGATGAGAGAGCTTCCAGGTTAATGCGGTCGAGGAGTTTGCGGTGAAGCGTGAACTTCAGCTCCTGATACTCGGGCGTGTAGCCGTCGCGCGCGAAAAGGCGATTCACCCAGCCGGTGTCCCGGCCTTCGCCTGGTCTCGAAATAGGATCTAAGACTGCGGACATAATGTTCCTTCCGTCGCTCTGTTATCCGAACAGCGCAAAGCGCTTTTTCGTTTTCTCTTCTTCCAGGCTGAGCAGCTTCAACGCCAGCCGCGAAATCTGCTTGCCCAATTCCGAACTCCGCGATAGCATGCGGCCCTCGGCGTACGTTTCGTAAAGTTCCGGATAATCATTCGGAATCATGTAGAAGACCGGAATTCCCAGCATCTTTTCCAATTCGTCAGGCGTAATGTCCAGCCGTTTCGGCGAGCGATTCAGGACGAGACGGATGCGGTTCTTGCCATACCCGCCGTCGATCAGCGTCTGGATCACCTGCTTGGCCTGGTGCAGCGCCGGTACTTCGAGCGTGGTCACCAGGCAGGCTTCGTCAATTTCCTCAAACGCGGCCATCGCCAGCCGGTTGAGACTGCGACCCAGGTCCACCAGCGTCACATCGTAGTGCGGCCGCGCGAAGGCCAGCACGTGCCGCACTTGTTCGTCTTTCGGCTGCTGCTTGGAAGCCAGCGCCAGCGGACACGAGAGAATTTCGACGCCGGGGATGCCATTGGAGACCAGCGCCTTCCAGTAACTGGTGTCCAGCCGGTGAAGATTCGTCACGGCATCCACAATCGAGTAAACCGACTTGGTCTTAGTGATGAACCCGACCATGCCGGCATCGAAATCCAGATCCGAGAGCAGAACTTTCTGGCCCTGCCGCCCCAACTCCGCGGCCACGTGGCAGACCAGCGTGGTAGCGCCGCATCCTCCCTTGGCGGAAAGAAATCCAAAGCTCTTTCCGCCGCTCTTGGCGCTGCCGTCGCGCCGGCGGCTGCGATCGGCCGAACGCTTTTCGAGCGACTTCCGCAGGGTGTCCTGCAGCGGCGGATAAAGATACTCGTTCACCCCGGCCCGCAACGCCGAAAGAATCGTTTCGGCATCGGCCGAGGTGTTGAGAGCAATGATCATCGAATCGCTCACGGCGGAGCGGATCGAAGTGACCAGACCTTCCAGCGGAGCGCGCCAGTCCGTGATGTCGATCAGCACCACGTCCGGCCGCATGCGCTCCAGGCGGTCCAACAGATTTGTCAGGTCACCGATATCCTGGTGCTCGACAATGACGCGGAACGGCGAGTCGGCGAGGCAGGCTTGCGCCTGCTCCCACAGTTCCCGATTCTCAATCGCCAGTCCAATCGTCAGCGGGTACATGTCGGGTCTCCCGGGGCCAACTTCACTTGCCGGAACCTCCAGTCGCCTGCATGGGCGCGGGCGCAAGACCCGGGTTCGGATTCGTGTTGGTCTGCTGCGGCGGCGGCATGGGTACGAGCTGGTAGGGCTGCATGACGGGAGGCGCAGGCGATTCCTGTCCCTGCTTTTGCTGCTCAATCAGTTCTTCTACCGGCATGGTGTCTGACGGGGCATGCACTGGCACGGGGCCAGTCTTGTCCAATCCGGGCTGGTGCAGCGGCGCCTTCGTGTTGTCTGACATGAAGGGGGCGCTGAAGTTCAGCGACGGCACGGGTTGATCGGCCGGGATCGGTCGCACGATTTCGGGAGTCACGATCACCAGCAGCTCGCTATTGCTGCGGCTCTGGTTGCGGCTCTGGAACAATTTCCCTAGAAGCGGAATATCGCCGATGCCGGGAATCTTGTTCAAAGTCTCCGTCATCGTGTTGTCGAGCAATCCTGCGATGACGAAGCTCTGGCCGCTATCGAGCTCCACTTCCGTCTGCACGCGGCGCGTGGCCAATGCCGGAATTGTGAAGCCCTCGAACGTCACTGCGTTGGTGTAATCGAGCGAGCTCACTTCCGGCGCAACCTGCAGGCGGATGGTGCCGCGAGGCGTAATCACCGGGAGAAAATTGATACGGATGCCGAATTCGCGGAAGGAAATCGTGACCGCGCCGACGCTCGAGCCTCCCTGAACGGTGGGGAACGGGAATTCGCCGCCCGAAACAAAGCTTGCTTCCTTGCCGTTAATCGCAAGCACGTTCGGCTCGGCCAGCATCTCGAGCAGACGCTTGCTTTCGAGGGCCTTAATGGTAGCGCCCAGGTTGAGATCCTTGCGGAATAAGAATATGTTCAGCGCATCGGCCAGGCTGATTGCTCCGCCGGGCGAGATCTGCAGCGGATTGTATTGGCCCGTAGTAATGGAGGTCGCCTGGTTGAACGCGCCGCTCACGATGTTGAGGCCCAGGTCCTGACTCGCGCCGCGATCTACATTGGCAAATCGCACTTTGAGCAGGATCTGCGTATCCACCGGCGGCACGTCCACGCGCAACAGGTTGATGGCTTTTCCGAGAGTGGAAACGATGGCCATCACGCGGTCCGCCGCGATCACATCTTTCACCGTGCCGCGCACGAATGCCGTGTCGTTTTCAAATGCGACGCTGATATCCTGGCCCGGGAATTCGCGCGCAACTTGCTGCCGCACCGCATCCACTTTGAGGGGACTGATGCGGACCAGCAGGTCATAGAGCAGCCGGCTGCCGCCCTGTTGCCAGATAATCAGCGAAGTCTCACCAGGTGCTTTGCCGTTGATCAGAACTTCTTTCGGATTGACAGCGACTGCTTCGACCAGGTCGCCGTTGGCCACCGAAACGCGCTGAATGTTCAAAGGGCTGTCAATGATGAGCGACTTACCCACTGTGACCGTCAGCTTGCCGGGCGCGCCGCTATTCGCCGCGCTCTGCCCGGCGGGCTCCGCCTGGGCTGCGCCGGCGCCCATGCTTTCGGCGCTGCTGGGAAGGGCGGCTATCGCCGCAATGGATAAGGCCACGAACAACGTGGCTTCGAGTCTCCCCGTGCGTAACACTTACTTATCCTCCCCGGCACCGGCATTGACGAACTTCATTTCGTTCTTCTTGGTGCCCTCGATGATTTCCATGACGAATGGCGCTTCTTTCTTAGGCTGCGCCTCATGAATGACCGGCGCCTTCGCCACTACGGCCACCGGCCGTGGGCGCGACTTCTCGTCATCCGAGTTTTCAAGATGCAGCGTTCCACCGGTGAACAGTTTGGCGAGAGCAGTTCCCGGCGTCTTGGTAACGTCGCGGTCGAGCGGATTCCGCAGAACCAATTGAATGGTCGTCTGGCTCGCGGCCAGACTGAGTTGCTCGGCTTGTGCCGGCGTCACCAGAAGATTGACCACCTGCACCATGATTGGTTTGCCTTCGGAATCCTTCTTGAAATCCTGACCGGCGGATAAGACTTCCAGGTTCTGCAGGAGGGTTCTGGTCAAGGTTCCCAGACCAGTGTTGCCGACGCCCGGCGGATTGCCGGAAATCAACACGTCCACGCGCATGCCGGGCAGAACGAATCCGGCCACGCCCACAACTTCATTCACGCGCACGGCAACCGCCCGCATTCCGGGCGGGATCATCGCGGCTAAACCACCGCCAGCGCCCTTGGCGGCCAGACGCGATTCGATCACCGGCTCACGCGCGAAGATCGGCGTCACCACGCCACGCCCGATCACTTCCTGGACATTCGCCGTAGCACCATCCGGGGTAGCGCCCGACCAGTCGTCGAGTTTGACATCACCGTCCTTGAGGATCGTGCCGACCTCCAGATTGCGTGTCGCCACCGCGATACGCGTGGTAGAGTGCGCTGCACTCGCCGTCGGCTGGCGATTCGACATCAAACGGTAGAGCAGAAGGCTTGCAACCGTAGCCACGACAAACGCAAAAATCAAAACCGAAAGAAATCTCTTATTCATTGCTGTTCTCCGCCTCGTTCAGATCGAACGGCCGGCGCCGGCGTCGGGAACGCCGCTTACCGGAACATACGGAAGTAACGCGGCTAGACCGCTCTTTGGCTGCTCGGACCCTGGCCGGCGAAACAACCACCGAAAAAAAGGCACGCCGAGTCCCGATTTCCCGGGACCCGGCGTCCCGCCTAAAGACTAGCTGCTCGCACCCGCGGCTGCGGACGCGTTGCCCAGTTGGCTGTTGGTCAACGACCAAATGCTCTTGATGCTGCCGCCGGCGCCCAGGAACAGGGCTGCCGAAGCCAGCGCGACGAACGCCATCAGCAGGGTGTATTCAATCAGGTCCTGCCCTTGTTCGTCATTCCACAGATTCTGCAAAAACGTCATTGGTTTCGCTCCTAAGTTTTGGATTTAGATTCTGTGATCGTCCGATCACGTGCCTCAGTCTTCGTGACCTCGCGATCACGGCCCGTTCCGCCACCAGTGGGGTTGGCGGAAAACTGTGTGCCCGGATTGGCCCGCGACGGGCGGAACACCAGCGAAATGCCATCGTCGTAGATCAGGCGCCACCGGCTGGATTCTTTAAGCGCACCGGCGAGCGGAGCGTCGGTGGGCAATAAAATGGTGTCGATGCCGAAGCCGTCCAGAGTTTTTTCCCAGTTGTACTTCACGTTCATGACGGCCAGATATTTTTCCTCGAAGTCGCGGCCGTAAAAATCGCTGCGGCCGTCGACGAATACTTTGGTCTGCGGGTAGAGACGATAGATCAGATAATCGCCCCACTCATCGCTGGTAAAGATGCGGCTGTGAGGATCGCGATCGAGCACGGCCAGAGCCGCTGCCGGATAGCTCTTCGGGTCATAGTCCGAACGGAACTTGCGGGGCGGCGCGGGCGCAAACAGAATCGAGCCGACCAGAACCACCGCGCACGCACTCACCACGTGCCAGCGCCGCACGACGTCAATTTCGTCCAGTTCGGCTGCCACCTGGCGAAAGCTCTTTGCCGCCGAGCGAGCCCACGCGGCAATCTGAAGCTGCGGCAGAAGCTTCAGCCATTCCTCCACAGCGCCCGCCGCCATCGGCGCTGCCAGCAGCGTAAAAATTGGGATATTGCGCGCCGAAACCAGCGCCGCGTGCATCCACATCAGCATTACCAATGGCTCAATGAATTGCCGCTTGCTGATGTACCAGAACGAAGCCATGGTCGCAGCTACAATCACGGCTTCGAAAAAGATCGCCATCGGATGATGGAAGCTCAGCGAGAAGAATTCCACGATGTGCTGGCCCTGGTAGGGGTCCGCGAGATAATCCACCACGTGCACATGCAAGTGATAGGTGTACGGATTCACCAGGCTCGCAGCCAGGCAGCCGGCCGCGCAGCAGACGTAGTGCCAGGCGCATCGCGCCGCGGTGCGCCGCTCTTCGCTTTCCGCGGCAAATACCGCGCGCAGCAGCTCGCCCACGCCGTACGTGCCTACCAGCAGAATTCCGGCGAAGAAGCCGCCGTGCAGGTTGGTCCACAGGATCGTCGCGAACGGCAATACCCACAGGTACGGCACGCGCCCGAACATACGCGTGCGGCCGGCGCGGACGTTCTCGAGCGCGCCATAAAACAGCACCAGGAACAGCAGCGTAAACAGGTGCGGACGCGCGAGCCAGTGAATCGACGACGAGACCGCTGCCAGCATCATGAAGATAATGGCGACGATTGAACTCGCCCGCCGGCGGACCAGGCGGAACAGCAGCGTATAGGTGAAGGAGATAACGAGCATGCTCGCCAGCACCACAATCGCCAGCCCGCCGTGCATATAAAGCCACGCGAACAGCACGTCCCACAGCCATTCCCACGCGTACCAGACGTCGCCTGCCCGGGAAAAAGAAAAAATGTCATGGGCCGGAACGCGGTGATGCGCCAGAATCCACTGGCCGGTGCGAATGTGCCAGCCTGTATCACCATCGCTAAGCAACGTTCTGGCGCCATCCATGCGCGCAAATAAAAACACGATCGGCATGAGGAAGGCGAAGTCCGTCATGGAGGGCAGAAGCCGAAGCGCGAATTGGGGGCGGGGGTTTTCCATGTGCGTCACGCCATCCACGAATTGGCAAGAGGTTGCATCGCTTCGAGAGAACGCAGCCGGTCGTGGAAGGAACGAAAATCCATGTAATTTACACGAAGTGCGACCTGCGGATTTTCCATCCCCGGAGTCGAGACACGCGTTACTGTGCCCTGACAATGAATACATTTCTGTCCGAAGCCGTGATTTGCCGGCAATTCAATTTCGACAGTGATGATCTGTCCCACGGAAGGCAGCCGCGAATCTTTGCCGTTGCCGTCCCAAGTGACCAAAACTCCGCTGCGGCTGATGTTTTCCGTATACATCGCACTTTGCATCCACACAGCCGGCGATGTCACATGGCACCGGAGTTTGATTTCCATGCGTGGGCTCTCGCGCCTGTTGATGGTCCTCATTTGTTCGGCTTCGACATTCGCGAATTTATCTCTCTAATTGCCTCTGGATCAATATCGTAAATGGGTTACATTACGCTGTTCCAGAAGGTTATCAGCATTGGAATACCGGCCTCGTAACCACCCGATGAAAATCTTTAGCCTTGTGAAAATGGCACGATCACAGACAATAAATAATGAAATATTTTTTTGGATATTTCCCGCGCATCGCTGGCGTACAACGGTAGCTGCCGGCAGCGCGCCAAGCCGCCAAAACCCATGTTCTAAAGGTATTTGACGAAATAGATAGCTGCCGGTCTACATCTTCATAAATAGTCCAATAAACTCGTATTTTCCGTGTTATTGTTGCTTAATTGTCTCAGAATTTATGTTGACAAAAGAGATAAAACGTCGGACAATTGCCAAGTAATCGTTGCTCAAATGCAATTCTTTGGGTGAAGTGATTACGGCAAGGGAGAATTTTAATGACGCGGATTCTTCTCTATAGCGACGAACCGATCCTGGCCAAGGGCCTGGAGTCGATTTTGCGCCAGGTCGAAGGCTTCGAATTGTTGCCCACCTGTGTCACTGTGAACTGTCTGATGGAACAGATTGGCCACGGGGCCGCGGATCTGGTCCTCATGGACCTGACACAGGAAATCACGTTCGGCGTGCTCAGCGAGCTGAAGCACGCGATGGCAAGCTGCAAGATCGTTTTGTGGGTTAACTCGATCTCGACCGAGCTGGCGTTCCAGGCCATGGGTCTCGGCGTGCGCGGCATTCTGCGGAAGACGCTGCCCACTGAGCTTCAGGTGAAGTGCCTGCAGAAAGTCCAGACCGGCGAGTTGTGGTTTGAAAAAGCGCTGACCGACAGCTTTCTGTGCGCCCGCCGCGTGGCCTTGACGCAGCGCGAAGGGCAACTCGTCAGCCTGCTCTCGCAGGGTCTGAAGAACAAGGAAATCGCTTCCACGCTGATGATCTCCGAAGGCACGGTGAAAGTTTATCTTTCGCGGCTCTTCCAAAAGGTCGGGGTGAAGGATCGTTTCGAGCTCGCCCTGTTCGGATTGAAGAATCTCACCACGGGCCATGTTCCGGTGGGCGAAAAGAATCCGAGGGCCGGCGCCACACCGTTGCCCGGTTTGCGTTCGCTGGTTCTCGAAAGGCCGTCGGAACGTGCGGAAGCGCCTGCCCGATTCGCTTCCCCGCTGCGTCCGGTCGTCTCCCGTCATTACTAATCCGCAAGGTTCACGGCCCGGCGCCCCACGCCGGGCCGTATTTCCTGTTCCCTTCCCTGAAACAGCCAAGGCGATTCCCTCCTCCGTTTTTCTATTCACATCCTCGCTTTCGCTTCCCGAACCGTTCGCTTTTCTAATTTCGTCGAAATGACAATCAAATTGCGCTGCGGCGCGACGACACTTGCGCCGCAGTCTTCGCGTTAGCCGTTGTTCAAGGATTTGGGAGTATGCGCTCGAAGCCCGCGCCCGGCGATCACAAGCGGGAACAGCCTGGCGTGGAGGCTGTCCCCGCTCTACGGCTGTGCCCCCCCGCACGGCCGCAATCATTGCACGGGCAGGAGTACGGTGTTGCTCAATTGTCCGTTGACGCTCACCTGCAGCGGCGCATTTTGCGCTGTCGGAGCGCCATCGCTCAAACGAAATTGGACGATATCAAGTCCCACGCTCCCCGGCATGGCGAAGCTATTCTGCGGCTGAAGGGTCGCGCTTCCCACCTGCACATCCACCGGGTCCACGATGCGGAAGGCGGGTGAGGAGGGAATGGCGACGCCTTCAGGCCGCCCGGGATTGCTCGCGCCGAAGCCGGTTCCGTAGAGCGTTAATAACTCACCGCGGCGGGCCGGCGAATCGGTCGTGACGGCCGATCCATCCTCGTGCAGAGCGAGTGCGAAAATTTGGCCGCCGATCAGTTGGCCGAACACGCCCGGCGCATCCGCCGCGACGGTGAAATCAGCGCGCACTTGCGTTTTCCCATCGGGACTCACGGTGAGAGTTTGCGGCCCCGACGGCAAATCGGGCGGCAATTGCGCATTAATCTGAGTGGAAGATACGAAATAAAGCGGCAGCATGCGGTCGCCAACTTGTACGGTTGCGCCGCCGAGCGTTTGCACCATCGGGCTGGTTGGTCCAACCGCGGTGCTGTTGGCGAGATTCGCGCCGAAAATGGAAATGATCGAGCCCGGAGCAACGGCCGATTGTGGCGTGCTGCCCGCGGCATTTCCAACACCGGCGGGCGCGATATACGGCACTGAATCGAGCATCGCTCTGATGGAGCGCGGCGCATTCATATTCAGAGTGCCGTTCGGCGAGGAACCACTCAGATCGCCGCTCCACTGCCGGAACCGGAATCCGGCGAGCGGAGTTGCCGTGACGCTGACGCTGAGCTGCGAATCGTAAAAACCATCCGATGAAGCGGGCTGCATCGTCCAGGAGACGCCGTCGGGCGGATCCGAAATTGCCGTGAGCCGGTTCATCACGTGAAAATTCGCGCTCATCGTTTGTGGATTCGCGCCGAGAGTGACCGTGAGGTCGCCGGTAGAAGAATCACTCCAGCCAAGAAAGTCGGCGCGCGAGTTGTCGCCGAGCGGCACAGAACCTGGCGCGCTCACGTGGACCTGCGTTCCTTGCGGATGTTGGATGTCACAAGGCGTCGCGCAATCATTGCCATCCACATTCAGAGTCACAGGCACCGAACTCGTGAGGGTGAGGCGCCCGAAGGCCTGATAGGTCGCGGTGAGGCGCACACCGCCATTCGAACCCGCCTCATCAGGCACAGTGAAGTCCTGCGCCGCACTCCCGCCGTTGCTCCATTCGCTGAAGGACCAGACGCGGCCTTGCGAATCCGTCTGCTGCGGCGGCGCTTCGATGTGGTGCGTTTCTCCTACTCCCCAATTGAAGTTGTAAGACGGCCAATTGTCGCGGCCATCGACGACGAGCTTCAACCCGAGCGGCGACGTCAGTAGCGTCACAGTCGCGGCAGGCACGTAGTTCGCAGTGAGGTTCGCATCCGTGAAGGTGGAATCCACCTGGTAGGTGCGGACCGCGGCGCCGCCGTCGCTCCAGGAAGAAAACATCCACCATTTGCCGTTGATGTCCTGCTGCGGCGAGAGCGGCGCCAGTGAGTGGCTGGTATTGAATCCCCATTGCAGCGTGGCCGGCGTCAACACCGCCGCGCCATCCGCTAGAACTTTCAGGTCTGCCGGCGAAGTAGCGAGGTTGATGTGGCGTGCGGATTGAAAAATCGGATGCACGGTGACGGGCTGATTCACCGTGACGAAATTTTGGAAGCCTTGAATCACCTGGCCGGGCCCTGGCGCCCAGCCCGTGAACACGTAGCCGTCACTCGGCACCGCTTGCAGCGTGACGGAGCTGCCGGGGCTGACGTAAATATCCTGATCGGATGTGACCGGAGTGCCATTCACGTAGACCGTGCCCGGACCCTGGCACGGCGTGGAGGGACATGAAAAAAACGCAACAGATATGGCGTATTGAATTTGAAATACAGCGTGAAATTCGGTATTGGAAGGATCAGCCGTGACCACCACCGGATTTCCCGGAAGAGAATTATCGCCAGTCACCCAGCCGGTGAAAATATATTTCGTTTTCGGAGTGGCGAAATCCTGCTCGGGCGAATCCACAAACAAAGTATGTTTGCTGCCGGCGGGCCAGATCACATTCATCGCCTGCCGCATCTCCTGGCCGTCCACGTTGTAGTAGACGCCATCGGGAACCGTGTAGATCCGCGTGATAAAGGTCTGCGCTTCAACGCGGCCGATCGGAGCGATCACCAGCCCCAACAGGAATAAGGACAGGATGGGAACGAATTTCTTTATGAATTTCTTCATGACTACGTGCATTTCCCGGATCGGGCATGCGCATTTTGCATACTTCCCGATTCCGATTCCACGCGTGCAGTATAAGTGCAAATCAGAGAAAATACACGGCTAACTTTGGTAATGCGGAGATTATTAGCCATTTCGATTATTGATTCCTTCTCCGCCCCGGCATTTAATCGTAACGTTCGAAGACTCTGCTTATGCGCTGGAATTGTTTGATCTCGATTGTCCTTGCGGCGGCCGGACTGAATTTCACGCTGCCCTGCAACGCGGCCGGTTTCGGCACAGTGGTCGCCATTGGGGGCCAGGCTGCCGACATCGCGCTCGATGAATCCCGCGGTGTGGTCTACGTCTCCAACTTCGCGGCTCACCGCATTGACGTGGTCTCAACGGCAGACTTCACGATTCACACGTCAATGAATGTGCCGGATGCGCCGGGGGCGCTCGCGCTCTCGCCGGACTTCCGCCTTCTGGCCGTCGCTCACTACGGCGACGTATCAGGCTCTTTGAGCCTGACGAATCCGCCGAATGCCGTAACGCTGATCAACCTGAATGATCATACGCATCAGACGATCGGCACTGGCGACACCCCGTTGGGCGTGGCGTTCATCAACGATGGACGTTTGCTCGTGGTGACGACCACCAGCTTTCTGCTTCTGGATCCGGTCAGCGGATATGTGCAGCCCGTCGACACGTTTGCCAATCTGTCGAAGAGCCTGGCAATTGGGGCCGGCACTTTCCCGCCGCAGGTCGTCGAAACGGAAATGGCCGCCTCCGCCGACGGTTACACAGTCTACGGTATCGCCGACGCAGGCGCGGGTAACGCCGCACAGGTTCTTTATCGCTATGACGCGCGTCAGAATCAGGTCTTCACGTTTTCTCTGCCGGCGACGCCTACTCTTCTGCCGCGCATCAGCGTAGCGGCGGACGGCTCCTGGGCGATGGCTGGATACGCAGTCTTCGACCGCTACGGCCACGAGCTCGCGCAATACCCGGACGTTGTCGCGTCGGCGAATATTACCGGAAATGCCATCGATTCCAAGAGCGGCATCATATACGCTCAAATCCCCGATGCATCCACGCCACTTGGCCCGCCATTTAGCCCCGCCGTGTCGCCGGCAGCGCAGGTGTCCTCCACCAAACTGCCGGTACTTTCCATCATGGACGCGGACAATTTGACGGTGCGTGATCGAGTGGGCATGCCTGAAAACATTATCGGCCGCGCTGTATTGAACGCAGCCGGCACGATGCTCTATGCGGTTTCCGACAGCGGTCTCATGGTTCTGCCGATTGGATCGCTGAACCAGTATCCGCGCCTCACCGCTTCTCAAGAGGACCTGCTGTTCCAAACCAGTTTCTGCAACAGCGGAGTGGTTACGAAGAATCTCACCATCACTGATCCGGGCGGCGGCAGCACGAGCTTCACCATCGTTGCGAATCAGAACGGCGTCACGGTTTCGCCGTCTTCCGGCGTTACGCCCGCAACCGTTCAGGTGCGAGTCGACCCCAGCGCGTTCCAGAACTCCAACGGCACCGCGACGGTTCCGCTGCTGATCACGTCGGGCCAGGCGGTGAACGTGCCCAGGCCGGTGCGCGTTCTAATCAACGACCCGGATCAGGACCAGCGCGGCACGGTGCTTGATGTTCCCGGTTATCTTTCCGACATTCTGGCTGATCCCGTGCGCAATCGCTTCTACGTGCTGCGCCAGGACCGCAACCAGGTGCTGGTATTTGACGGCGCGACGTACGCGCCGGTAGCGACGCTGCGCACGGCAACCACGCCGACGCGGATGGCGATCTCGATGGACCGCAAGTATCTGCTGGTGGGCCACGACAATTCGCAAATGGTGATGGTCTACGATCTCGATTCCCTGCAGGCGCAAACGCCCATCATGCTGCCTTCCGGGCAGTACGTCCGCTCGATGGCGGAATCGAACCAACTCATGCTGGCCGTGGCGCGCGAAGGCCCGGCCCCGAGCGCTACCGGCGGCACCAGCGCTTGTGTGGGTGCGGCTTGCGCGGCGGCTTCTGCAAAGGGCGCGAGGATCGACAGCATCGACGTCAGCGCCGTCATGGCGACGCCGCTGAATTCGCTCGGCATTTATCAGAACGGCGTCCTCCCCACGACAGTGCTCGCTCCCGCGCCGAGCGGCGGCTCGATTCTCGGAAGCATGGACGATGGCACGGTGTTCCTGTATTCCGCAGCGGAGAATACGTTTGTCGGGCTGCGGCAGGACATGCCTTCGCTGCAGGGCGGCTATGCAGCCTCCGATTACGGCAACTACCTGGTCGGCAACACGATCTTCAATAAGTCGCTGGTGCCGGTGGGAACGTTGGACGCTTCGGTCGGCAGCTCTTCCGGATTCTATTTCGCCGGCAAAAACGCCTTCCGCACGACGGCTTCGGCCGCAAGCGGACCGGGCGTGATCGAAAACATCGCCACGTTGCAGAACGGTCTCGCCTCTCCCACGCGGATGAGCGAAGCGCCGCTGCTACCCATTAAAGGCGTCAGCTTTACGCGCACGGTCGCGCCGCTGTCGAACAATAGCGCCGTGGTGGCTCTGACCACTTCCGGCGTCACGGTGATGGCGTGGCATTATGACGCCGCCGTGGCTGCTCCGCAAATCGCCTCCGTAGTGAACGCCGCCGACATGACGCAGCCCGTCGCGCCCGGTGGACTCATCAGTGTCTTCGGGCAGCAGATGAGCCCGGTCAACATGGCCACTCAACAGATTCCCCTGCCGACCGCTCTGGGCGATTCTTGCCTTAGCGTAAACGGTGCACCGGTGCCGCTGTTGTTCGTTTCCAGCCAACAGATCAATGCCCAGTTGCCCTTCAACCTGCAGGGCGATGCCACGCTGACCATTCACACACCGGGCGGAATCAGCGACAACTACTATTTTTCGATTTCGGCGGTGGCGCCGAGCGTGTTCCGCTCCGGCACAGCCGGCCCGGAAACCGGGCTCGCCACGATCGTCCGTGACGACAACAACCAGTTGGTGACGCCGTCCAATCCGATTCACCCGAACAATGTCATCACCATTTACGCCACAGGCCTCGGCCGCACTTTGCCCGCCGTCGATACGGGCCTTCCCGCTCCCGCCGATCCCCTGCCCCAGGCCGTGGTGCAACCGAACGTCACACTGGGCGGCATGTCGCTCAATGTGACATACGCCGGATTGGTGCCGGGCGAAGTAGGCGTGTATCAAATCAACGCCTCGGTTCCGTTCGGAGTGCCAGAGGGCATGGATATCCCGCTCGTGATTGACCAAGGTGGCGCGACGACCACCCTGAGCGTGCGGGTCGTGAAATAAGCAGTACCAGGAGAGCAATTCATGAGAACGCTTGGCCTATCGATTCTATTCCTCGCGGCTGCGGGAACCGCTTGTTATGCCCAGCAATGGGAGTTCGGCGGCACTGCCGGCGCGGGTTTTCTGACGGGGGTTCCAGTCACCGGCGTGGTGGGTTCGGCCACTACCGGATTCAAATCAGGCGCCGCGTTCGGCGCTTTTATCGGCAACGATCTTTACAGGCACCTCAGTGGTGAGCTGCACTACGGCTTTTTGCAAAGCGACCTGCACATCCAGAGCGGCGGCTCAGACGCCAGCTTCGCGGGGGTCGCGCATGTAGTGCACTACGACTTGATTCTGCACACCTCACGTAGCGAATCCAAAGTTCAGTTCTTCGCGGCCGCAGGAGGGGGGATGAAAATCTTCCGCGGTACGGGAAAAGAAGCCGCCTATCAACCGCTCAGTCAGTACGCGTATTTCACGAGAACCCAGGCGGTGAAGCCCATGATCAGCGTCGGCGGCGGGATCAAATATGTCATCCGGCGCAACATTTTTCTGAGGACCGAATTCCGCGACTACATCACACCGTTTCCCACCGAGCTGATCGCTCCGGCTCCCGGCGCGAAAATCAGTGGCCTCCTGCACGATTTCGTCCCGATGGTGGGTCTCAGCGTGGTTTTTTGAGCGACGGACTTTCGTTCTCCTGCGATCCGGCTCCGGCGCCAGAACACGTGCCGCCGAAGCCGGATTTTTCTTGTCTGGTCACCCTCAATCTCACACGCCCCGGATCGAAAGCAACGGATTCGGCAATAGCAACTGCGATAATGTAGCGGTAAGCATGTCCGAACCCTACATTCAGGCGCGCAATCTGTCGAAGATATATCAATCGGGCGGCTCCGAACTGGTGGTTTTCGCCGATTTGGATCTGGCTGTAGACAAAGGAGAGATGCTCGCGCTGGTGGGCGAATCGGGAGCGGGTAAATCGACGCTGCTTCACCTGTTGGGCGGTCTGGACAGGCCTTCAAATGGTACGATATACTACGGAAGGACAGAAATTTCAGGACTCGCGGACACGGAACAGGCAGATTTCCGGAATCGGGAAATTGGATTCGTTTGGCAGACTCACTACCTCCTGCCGGAATTTACAGCGCTGGAGAACGTGACGATGCCGTTACTGATTCGGGGTATACCGCACTCCCAGGCGGTTTCGGAATCACTTGCGAGGTTGGATGAAGTGGGTTTGCGGGCGCGGGCTACTCACCGCGCCGGTGAGTTATCGGGTGGGGAGCAACAGCGCGTTGCGCTGGCCCGCGCGTTGGTCGGAAGGCCGTCCGTCCTGCTCGCCGATGAACCCACTGGGAACCTGGATTTCCGGACCGGCGAGATGATCTTCGAACTCCTGGAAAGTCTGCACCAGACTCACAAGCTCACATCGGTTTTTGTCACCCACAATCTCGCGTTCGCCCGCCGGTGTGATCGTGTCTTGAGTATGGAAAGGGAAGGCCTGGTACCGGGCGTTTCAACTGATTCGCAACCGGAAGCTGGGCCGGAGTATCTTTAGTTTTAGGGGGCGTCACGTCTATGTTCGAGAGATACACGGAAAAGGCGCGTCGGGTGATTTTTTTCGCTCGGTACGAGGCCAGCCAGTTTGGCAGCCCTTATATCGAGACCGAACACCTGCTTCTCGGGCTTTTGCGCGAAGACAAGGCTTTGGCGAATCGTTTCCTTCGCTCTCATGCCGCAGTTGAATCAATCCGGAAACAAATTGAGGGACACACAACCGTTCGGGAAAAAGTATCCACTTCCGTGGATCTTCCGCTGAGCCACGAGTGCAAGCGCGTCCTGGCCTATGGCGCTGAGGAAGCAGAGCGCCTGAATCACAAGCACATCGGTACTGAACATCTGTTACTGGGCCTGCTCCGTGAAGAAAAGTGTTTCGCCGCCGAGATTCTGCATGAGCGCGGGCTGCGCCTTTCCACCATCCGCGAGGAACTGGCGCGTTCCCAATCGGAAAAAGTAGCTTCCGCGCGTCCCAAAGAGAGCTCTCTGCTGAACGAGTTCAGCCGCGATCTGACACAGGCCGCCATGGACAATACGCTCGACCCGCTGATTGGGCGTGACCACGAACTCGAGCGCGTCGTGCAGATTCTCTGCCGGCGCACGAAAAACAATCCCGTGCTCATCGGCGAGCCCGGTGTAGGCAAGACGGCCATTGTAGAAGGCTTGGCGCAGCGTATCGCTGAAGGCGACGTTCCGTCGTTTCTGGCCGACAAGCGCATTCTGGCGCTCGATCTTTCATTGATCGTCGCCGGCACCAAGTACCGCGGCCAGTTTGAAGAGCGGCTCAAGACCATCATGAAAGAGCTGATGGAGAACCAGAACGCCATCATCTTCATCGACGAGCTGCACACATTGGTAGGCGCAGGCTCAGCCGAAGGCTCCCTCGATGCCGCCAACATCCTGAAGCCGGCTCTTTCGCGCGGCGAGATCCAGTGCATTGGCGCAACAACGCCCGCGGAATTCCGCAAATCGATCGAAAAGGACCGGTCGCTCGAACGCCGTTTCCAAGCCGTCAAAGTGCCTCCGCCGAGCGAGAACGATGCTGTGAAGATTCTCTTCGGCATTAAGGACCGGTACGAAAAATTCCACGCCGTGGCTTACACGGATGACGCCATCGAAACGGCCGTGTTTACTTCCAGCCGGTATATTCCCGATCGCTTTCTGCCGGATAAGGCCATCGATCTGATCGATGAGGCAGGCGCACGCGTGAAGCTGCGGCAGACTACGCTCCCCGCCGACCTGGCCGATATCCAGAAGCGGATCAAGTTCATCGTGCATCGCATGGAGAACGCCATTGCGAACCACGAGTTTGAGAAGGCGCGGTTTTATTCCGACGAGGAGCGCAAAGAGCGCGAAAACATGCGCCAGCTCCGCGAGAAATACAACCTCGACGATTCCTCTACCGGCTGCGTGACCAAAGACGACATCGAAGACGTCGTGGCGCGTTGGACCGGCGTGCCGATGACCGCCATCAAAGAGGAAGAAATCGCCAAGCTTCTGCGCATTGAAGAAGAGCTGCACAAGCGCGTGATCAGCCAGGAGAAAGCGATCTCCGCATTGGCCCGTGCCATCCGCCGCTCCCGCGCCGGTTTGAAATCAAGCAGTCGTCCGGCGGGCTCGTTCCTGTTCCTCGGCCCCACCGGCGTCGGCAAAACGGAAGTGGCCCGCGCGCTGGCACAGTTCCTGTTCGGCAGCGAAAAGAGCCTGGTTCGCTTCGACATGTCCGAGTATATGGAGAAGCATTCGGTTTCGAAGCTCATCGGTTCGCCTCCCGGATACGTGGGCTATGAAGAAGGCGGCCAGCTCACCGAGCGCGTGAAGCGGAACCCCTACTCGATCATCCTGTTGGATGAAATCGAGAAGGCCCATCCGGACATTTACAACATCCTGTTGCAAGTGTTTGAAGACGGCCAGTTGACCGATGGGCTCGGCAACCAGGTGGATTTCAAGAACTCGATCATCATCATGACGTCCAATCTGGGCGCCCGATTCCTGGAGAAGCGCGGCCACTTGGGTTTCTCGGCTCCGGCCGGCGAAGGCTTCCCGTCCAAGGTGGAGGACATGGTGCGGAGTGAGGTCAAGAAGGCCTTCAATCCCGAATTCCTCAACCGTCTCGACGAAATCATTCTGTTCAGCTCATTGACGGATGATGATCTGATCAAGATTATCGACCTGATGGTGGAACAGGTGAACGCGAACCTGGTCGCCAAGCAGGTCAAGATCCGGCTCACGCCGGAAGCCTCCCGGTACATTCTGGAGAAGACCTGCGGAGATCGCAGTTATGGCGCGCGCCCGCTGCGGCGCGCCTTGCAGAAGTACATCGAAGATCCGCTCTCGGAATCCTTGATCCAGGGAACGCTTCCCCGTCCCGCGGATCTGGAGGTGTACCTCGGCGACACTGGCATTTACTATCGGCAAGTGAGCGCGGAAGGCGAAGCGGCGGTCCCCGCCGGCGGAATCGCGGAGCCGCCAGCCGGAACTCTGCTTTACACCTTCTGAACTTTTGGCGGGCCTCCAGCGACATTCGCGAGGGCCCGCCTTTTTTGTGCCCGCCCGCCTTACCGTTCCTGCGACAATCACAAACATGGCGTCAAACCTGCGCATCACTCCGGCGACGGAAGCCGACATACCCGTGATCCTGCGCCTCATTCGAGGCCTGGCTCGCTACGAACGGCTGTCTCACGAAGTGGTGGCTACCGAAGACGATTTGCGCGCCGCGCTCTTCGGCCCTCACCCGGCGGCTGAAGTGATCGTGGCGCGTTTGGATGACCAACCGGTAGGCTTTGCTCTGTTCTTCCATAATTTCTCGACGTTTCTCGGCCGTGCGGGCATCTATCTGGAAGACCTGTTTGTCGAGCCGGCGCATCGGGGTAAGGGTGTGGGCAAGGCGCTGCTCCATCACTTGGCGAAGTTGGCGATCCAACGCCGCTGCGGACGACTGGAGTGGGCGGTGCTGAATTGGAACCAGCCAGCGATCGACTTCTATCACCATGCCGGCGCTGTTGCCATGAATGACTGGACTGTATTCCGCCTGACCGGGGATGCCCTCGTGCGATTCGCCGGCTGAGTTCCGTTCCGCATGCGACCCGCGAGTTTCCCGCGATAACGAAAAGTGAATCTGATACTCTGTATCAGAATGATTACAACGTTAAAGTATGCGATTTTGGGAGCTCTTTCGCTAGCCACTGCCGGCCTGTGCGCCCAGGAGCCGCTGACGTTGTGGTATCGCCAGCCGGCGAATCTGTGGGAGGAAGCTCTGCCCGTCGGCAACGGGCGGCTCGGCGCAATGGTCTTCGGCGGCATTTCTCACGAGCGCATTCAGTTTAATGAGGACACGGTGTGGAACGGCGAGCCGCACAACTACGCGCATCCCGGCGCATCGAAATACCTCGGACAGTTGCGGCAGTTGCTCTGGGAAGGAAAACAGGCGGAAGCCGAGGCGCTCGCGATGAAGGTTTTCATGAGCGTGCCGCTGCGCCAGAAAGCCTATCAGGCGTTCGGCGATCTGCTGCTGGACTTCCCCACCATCCAAGCGAAGCAGGTTACGGACTACCGGCGCGACCTCAGTCTCGATACAGCGGTGACCTCCGTTGAATACATCGACCACGGTGTGACCTACCACCGCGAGGTCTTTGCCAGTTGGCCCACGCAGGTGATCGTAGTGCATCTTTTGGCCAGCAAGCCGGGTAGCCTGACGTTCGATGCGGCCTTGAAGAGCGCCCACGAGAACTCAGCTATATCCGTGCTGCCGAATGGCGCGATCTCGATGATCGGCAGCCCCAAGGATTCGGCTATTCATTTTGAGGCCCGCCTCATTGTGGAAACTACCGGCGGACACCGCGAATCGCATGATGGAAAGATCGTGGTGACGGGCGCGGATTCCGCCACGCTGATCCTGGCAGGCGCCACGAATTTCAAGAATTACCAGGACGTCTCAGCCGACCCCAAACAACGCAACGACGCCGTTCTGGCCAAAGTGCGCGGCGAGAGCTACAACGCTCTCCGTTCCGCCCACGTTGCCGACTATCAACACCTCTTCCGTCGCGTATCGCTGGACTTTGGCTCTACGCCCGCGGCCGCGCTTCCCACGGACCAGCGCATCCGCGACTTCGACCATGAGAACGACCCGCAACTGCTGGCGCTCGTATTCCAGTTTGGGCGCTATCTGATGATCGGCTCCAGCCGTCCCGGCGGTCAGCCCGCCAACTTGCAGGGCCTCTGGAATGAATCGAATACTCCGCCGTGGGATAGCAAGTACACCACGAATATCAACCTCGAAATGAATTATTGGCCGGTGGAAGAAACGAATCTTTCCGAATGTGCGCGTCCGCTGTTCGACGTTCTGAAAGAAGTTGCGGCTTCCGGCGCCGTAACCGCGCGCGAAGAATATGGCGCGCACGGTTGGGTGCTGCACCACAATTTCGACCTTTGGCGCGGCACTGCGCCGATCAACGCCTCCAATCATGGCATCTGGCAAAGCGGCGGTGCATGGCTTTCGACGCAACTATGGCAGCATTACCTCTACACCGGCGACCAAGCCTTCCTCCGCTCCACGGCTTATCCTTTGATGAAGGGCGCGGCGCTGTTCTTCGTCGACACGCTGGTAAAAGATCCGAAAACAGGCTACCTGATCACCGGGCCGAGCAACTCGCCCGAGCACGGCGGACTGGTGATGGGTCCTACGATGGACCGCCAGATTGTGCGCAGCCTGTTCGGCGACGTGATCGCCGCCAGCAAGATTCTAAATATCGACGTCGATCTGCGCGACCGGCTCGCCAGTATGCGGAAGCAGATTGCGCCGAACCAGATCGGAAAGTACGGCCAATTACAGGAATGGCTCGAAGACAAGGACGATCCGAAAGACGATCACCGCCATCTCTCGCACTTGTGGGGTGTCTATCCGGGCTATGAGATTACGCCCTATGGCACACCCGATTTGTTCAAGGCCGCCAGGCAGTCATTGATCTTTCGCGGCGACGCGGCCACCGGATGGTCGATGGGATGGAAGATCAACTTGTGGGCGCGTTTCCTCGATGGAGACCACGCGTACCGGATTCTCCAGAACCTGGTGACGCCGGCATACAACAAGACGAAGACGCAGCCCAGCCATGCCGGGCTCTTCCCGAATCTGTTCGACGCGCATCCGCCATTCCAGATCGACGGCAACTTTGGCGCTACCGCAGGCATTACCGAAATGCTGCTGCAGAGCAACGACCCTTACGCTACTCCGACAAGTCTGACGCCGGTGCAATCCGGCCATGCGGCTTTCATTACGCTCTTGCCCGCACTGCCCTCCGCGCTCCCAAATGGAACCGTGACTGGCCTGCGCGCCCGCGGCGGATTCGATGTGGACATCACCTGGCGGAATGGGAAGCTGGTGCGCGCCACATTGAAATCAGGGGAATCGGAGCCGCTCAAAGTGCGCTATGCCGGCAAAGAAGTGGAACTGCAGGCGAAGGCGGGCGTCAGCTACGTATTCGGTCCGGACCTCCAGCGAGTTCGCAACTGATGCGCCTGGAATCCAGTCGTGCTGCGCCGGCTCTATGTGAGCTTCCGCTACACTTGCAGCAAACCGCACCTCAAATTCTGCAAACTTTTACGCGGATACAGCGTATTAAGCTCTTGTGGGGCCGTATAGCTATCAGCTCCGCTGCGTGCTCCGCACCTTGCTGCGTTCGCCGATGTTCACGGCGATTGCGGTATTTACGATTGCAATCGGCATTGGCGCTAATGCGGCAATCTTCAGCATTGTCAACGGCATTCTGCTGAAGCCTCTACCGTATCCCGAGCCGGACAGCTTAGTGAGTGTTCGCGAGAATGCTCTCGTCCTCAATCTCAAGGACCTGGAGATTTCCGCCGCCGACTATTTCACCTTCCGGGAAGAAAACCGGACCTTTGAGCGATTCGGGCTCTGGGATAGCAACCGGGTCAGCATCACCGGACTCGGCGCGCCGGAACAGGTCCCGGCAATTAACGTCACCGCGGATACGCTTCCCACGCTTGGTGTCCCGCCGGCTCTTGGCCGCTGGTTTAGCGACAGGGACGATTCTCCCGGAGCCCCAGAAACGGTCATACTGAGCTACGGCTACTGGGAGCGAAAGTTCGCTGGCGCCCCCTCCGCTATCGGCCGTAGCATCCATATCGACGGCCATCTCTGTGAAATCATCGGCGTGATGCCTTCCGGCTTCCGGCTGCTTGATAACAAGGCGGATCTCATTCAGCCGTTTCGGTTCAATCGCACAAAGACCACCCTGGGCAACTACAGCTATCTCGGCATCGCTCGCTTGAAGCCCGGTGTGAGCGTGCGGCAGGCGAATGCCGATGTCGGCCGCATGATCCCCGTGGAATTCGCCGAATTTCCGCCGCCTCCCGGATTCAGCGTGAAGCTGTTTGAACAAGCCCATTTCCAGCCCGACCTCCGGCCGCTGAAAGAAGAGCTTATTGGCAGCCTTAGCAAGATCCTCTGGGTGCTGATGGGTAGTATCGGTGTGGTTCTCCTCATTGCATGCGCCAATGTCGCGAACCTCCTGCTCGTCAGAGCCGAAGGCCGCCAGCAGGAAATCGCCGTCCGGATCGCGCTTGGCGCGAGTTGGGGACGCATCGCCGACGTGCTGCTCACCGAGAGTGTTCTGCTGGGACTGGCCGGCGGCATTGTGGGACTGGTCGCCGCCTACGGCGCCATCGCCCTTCTCTTAAAGCTGGCTCCGCGCTACTTGCCCCGTGTAGACAGCATTGGCATCGATCCCATCGTGCTCGTGTTCACCTTTGCCCTCTCACTCGGAGCCGGTCTGTTGTTTGGCCTCATGCCCGCGCTGAAATATGGCGCACCACGTGTCGCTGTAGCATTGCGCGGTGGGGGACGGAGCTTGAGCCAGAGCCGTGAAACGCATCGCGCCCGCAATACCCTGGTCATCCTGCAGACTGCGCTCGCGGTCGTGCTGCTGGTCGGTTCCGGTCTGATGATTCGCACATTTCAGGCGCTTCGCCACGTGCAACCCGGCTTCCGTGATCCGTCGCAAGTGCAGACACTACGCATTTATATTCCCGATACACAGGTGAAGGACGCAGCGAGCGTCATTCACCTGCAACAGGAAATTCAGGATAAGCTCGCTGTGATTCCCGGCGTCACTTCAGTGGCGTACGCCAACTCGGTGCCCACCGATGGCAACAACAGTAACGACCTGCTCTATGCCGAAGACCGCGTGTATTCCGAAGGCCAGCTTCCGCCCTTGCGCCGCTTCAAGTTCGTTGCTCCGGGTTACTTCCAGACCATGGGAACTCCGCTGGTGGCCGGGCGCGATTACACCTGGACGGACATCTACCAGGAGAGAAAATACGCCATCGTATCGGAAAACGTGGCGCGCGAAATGTGGCGAAGCCCCACTGCCGCGCTCGGCAAGCGCATCCGCGAAGGCATGAAGGATGACTGGCGCGAGATCATCGGCGTGGTTGGTGACGTCCACTACGATGGCGCTGACCAAAAACCGCCAGCGGTAGTATATTGGCCGGTCCTCATGAAGGGATTCTGGAACAATGACAACCTTGTGCAGCGGAGCATCGTGTATGCGGTCCGCAGTTCCAGGGCCGGTTCACAGAATTTTCTCGAACAGCTCAGGCGGGCAGTTTGGTCCATCAATCCGGATCTCCCGCTGGCGCGCGTCGAGACTATGGAACAGATCTACCGCGGCTCGATGGCGCGCAGCGCATTCACGCTGGTGATGCTCGCCATCGCGGGAGCCATGGCGCTTCTGCTGGGTCTGATTGGCATTTATGGCGTCATCTCGTATTCCGTTTCCCAGCGCACACGCGAGCTCGGCATTCGCCTTGCACTTGGCGCGCCGCAGTTCAGTCTGAAGACGATGGTGGTTGGCAAGGGGATCTGGCTGGCCGGCATTGGATCTCTAGTGGGGTTGGCGGTGGCCGCCTGTATGACCCGCATCATGGCCTCCTGGCTCTACGGCATCAGCCCGCTTGACCCCTTAACCTATGCCGCGGTTTCGCTCGGGGTGGTGGCTGCGGCGGCTGCCGCCAGCTACCTGCCGGCCCGGCGCGCATCTACGCTGGATCCGGTCGAAGCTCTCCGCGCGGAATAGACGGGCAAAACACGTTGCCGCTATTCGGACGCCGCGGAAGGTGTGTGAGACGGGCCTCGAAAAACGGCGTTGAGGAACAGCACATTCATGCCATCCAGCATCGCCCGAAAGTTCGGGTCTTCCGTGAAGGCAATGACCAGGCCGCGCTCGGAAGGCTCCGCCACTACAAGCGGCTTGTAAGCGAGTTGCTTGCGATTTTCATTCCAGAGATATCCGCTCACCAGCAGTTGGCCGGAGGCATCGAAGTAGACGGCGTTCACGCCCTTATCTACTTTGATGGGCGAATAGATCGCCCGGCCTGAAACCAGCGCATTCACCATCGTGCCAACTCCCGCTGTCAACCAATAATCGGGTTGCACGCGCGCTCGTACAATGGCGCCCGGCGAATCGCCGGGCAATTCGAGCGACGCGTGCGTCGCGGCCTCATACTGCTCTTCATTCGAAATCTCGGTGCCTCGCACACGGCCGGTCTTCTCTTGCGAGTTCGTGTCTTTGCCGGTTTCCACGGCCTCTTCCTCATCGATATCGAGGAGACCGATGTCGCTGGACGTCACGAATTGGACGGCGCTTCCCAATGCAATGAGAGTCCCACCGGCATGTACCCAATCCTTGACGCGGTCGACGCCATCTTCGCCGAGCGCCGCCGCGTAATCTCCACCCGGCGGCAGGATCAGCACCTGGAATTGCCCCAATGCGGCCGAATCCAACTGCTCCACGCGAACCGGCGTCACGGGATATCCGTATTGCCGCTCGAGCACGAAGCGGGTGGCGCCGGCAGCAGAAGGCGCTGTAGGACTATCCCAGGCAATCGCAATCGCCGGCTTGCGCACGGGCAACACATAGCGGCTGCCGAAGTTCACGCCGGCATCCACCCAGCCCGTATCGGCGCCATAGATCTCCGCGCCGGTTTCGCGCGCCAGGCGTGCAAGCCGCTCACTGATGTCCCCAGGATTGTCTTTCAACTTGACGATCAGGCTGCCGGCCGGAAACGTTCTCCCGTTTTGCGTCAACGGCCGGTCGCTTGAGAATACGTGTAAGCCCTGGCGCAGTGCGGCTGCCAGAAAACGTCCAGCCGCTTCCGATCCCCAGGGCACCAGGTACGCCACGGCAGCGTTTCGCCCAAACAGTTCGCCGGCCAGAATGCGCGCCTTCGTTGCCGGCTCGAATTTCCCGGATGAGACCCGGCTACAGGTGACCGCCTCCACATTGAACATCAGCGGCAAAGACCATGCCGTCACATCGTAAATCTCGCTGCGCTGCCGCGATCTTCGGCGCGTCTCTTCCGCCGCCACGAATTTGCTGTCGAGCGCAGTCTGCGAATCGAGCAGCGTCCGGATGAGGCGCTTGGCTGGTTGCGCCATGGGAACCACGTACGTTCCTGCCGGATAGTCGCGCCCGTCTTCCTGAAATGGCTGCATGGCACGATTCACTTGGATGCCATGTTCCACCAGAATTCCAGCCAGCTTGTCGGTGGCGGAAGTGTCCCGGCTGCGCGGCAGAATGTATTCCCTCACGGGTTCCTTCGCGCCTTCTTCCACGGCCGTGGCCCGGTAGCGGTAGAAATCATTCAGCAATTTTTCGCGATTCTCAGCGGCAGTCTGGAGCGTCGAAAGCGACGCGACAAAGTGCTGGCGAACCGTATCGCGAAAGCGCAGCACGGAGTTGTCGGAACGCTGCAATACCAACCCGCCGACGCTCGCTTGTTCGTAAGTCATCGCCAGCGCTCCGTAGTAAGAGGGCCAGCTTCCGCCGTAGCCGGGATAAAACGCGTCGTATACTTCGCGCGTAAAGTAGTCGAACTTATAGTGATCGAACCAACGCGCGTTGTTGCGGCCGAACAGCTTCAACGCTTCGTGCTGCTCGGCCGTGAGGTTCGGGTTATAAGGATCCGCCTCCGGACTGAAGAAATAAGAGCTATCACCCGTCATCTCGTGCAGGTCCACGTACACCAGTGGGAACCATGTGCGCACGGCAGCCACCTGGCTGCGCGTCTCGGGCTGCGTGAGAGCAAGCCAGTCGCGATTCAGGTCGAAGAGATAATGATTGACCCGGCCGGTGGGCCATGGCTCGTTGTGCTCCGCCGAGAGCGGACTGGGGTCGGGCTCGAGTCCTGTTGCCTGGCGGAAGGAATCGACGAAGCGGTCGCGTCCGTCGGGGTTCTGGACCGGGTCGATCAGGATCAGCACGTGCGCCAGAACGCCGTCTACCATCTGATCGTGGCGCGCTGCCAGCAGATGGTACGCAACCACCAGCGCGGCTTCGGGCGACGAGATTTCATTTCCGTGAACCCCGTAAGATAGCCAGACGATGGCAGGCAGCGAGGCGATGAGCCGGTGCGCTTCCGCTGCGCTCGTGTGTTGCGGATCGGCCAACCGCTTCATATCGGCCTGGATCTCGCTAAGCCGACGGATGTTGGTTTCCGAACCAATGGCGGCGTAAACCAGTTTGCGCCCTTCCCAGCTTCTGCTGTATTCAAAGATTTTGATGCGTCCGGACGAGGCCGCCAAAGCGTTGAGATACTTCAGAATTTGCTGGTCACTGCTGATCTGTTCGCCCGCATTGTAGCCCAGCACTGCATGAACTGTGGGAATTTTCGGATCGTAATCGGCGCCCGGCCAGTATTCAAACACAGCTTGTGCGCGCACAGGCGCTATCGAGATCAGCAGCAGCAGAAATCCGCACCACCTGGACATGGAACAATTCCGTTCGGTTCCCGGAGCATCCGGCTCGCGCGGTGGAGCGACTGATGGCTGCTCGCCGGAGCGCTCGGGACATCCTTAGTGTAACTGTCCTTACTTGTGAACGACGTGACGCGGTCCGCCGCCGTTGTGGTCTAGCGGCTGGAGGCTGCACGGGCGCGGCTTTCCTTGGGACGAGCCGGCGACGGTGGCGGCTGGGTGTGATCTGCCGCCGGCTAGAACCTCCAGCTCAGAGCGACGCTGGGAACCAGGTCGTGCAGCCAGCCGGATATTTTCGAACCCGAAGCGGCAGTAATCACCTTGTTCGGGAACGGAGTGATCTGGTCGCGCAGGTCAAGGCGCAACTCGAGCCGGTCGCTGAGGCTCATTTTGATGCCGCCGCCAGCCGCAATGAGAGGCTCCCACTGCTGCGTGTGCGTCAGGTACGCGTATTGCATCAAGGGCCGGTAGGCCTCTTCCGCGCCCGCTCCCCGATAGAGCTTGAGGCCCGCCCCCGCGGCGATGTAGGGCCGCAAATGTTCGCGCCGCGTGCGTGAATTCCAAATGAGATCGTAGTGCAGAGCATGAGCGTCGCCTGCCATTGCGGCCGACTGTCCGCCGGATACGACCCGCAGGTCATCTCGCTCATATTCATAGCGGATCTCGCCGCTCCAGTGCGGTGACACATCCTGCCCTACGAGTACTCCGATCATCGGGCCCGGCGCAAACGACGCAGTGGCCGGCGTACCGGCCAATGAAGCGCCTGTGAATATGCCGCCTCCTCCCTGGATGCCGACTTCGCGTTGCTGGGCGGCGGCCATCGTGGCCGCCAGGCAGAAGAGCGCCACTTTCCAAAACATGAGTATTCCTTTCAATTCACGACACGCACCGTCGCCGATGCGGTAACTCCACCCTGCGTGATCGTCAACGGCACTTGGTTCCCGGTGGGCACTCCATCCTGCGCGCGAGCGTTGATCTGGTAGACGCCGACTTCGCCCGGAGCGAGCCCGGCATAATCTACGACAATCGGCACAGAGCCCAGGCGTACGTCAGGCGAGACGACCGTTTCAGCCAGCGGCGAGACGGGCGCCGGATCACCGGCCGCGACTTCGGGCGAGGTTGGACCTAAGCCGGTCGCGTAGATTGTGATCACGTCCCCGACATGAATCGGATTGGAGGGAGTCACAAGCTGGCCGTTCGATGCTTTGACCACGACGGGGATACCCGTCAATGGCCCGGCGGTCCCGCTCTCAAAGATTGCCGGCGCTGCAGGCAGCAAATTCAGAAAATAGTCGTCGCTCACCCCACCCGGCGTGTAGAGGGTCATGGTCACGGTGCCCTCAAGATGAAGCGGCAGTTGCGCATTGATCTGGCCGGGCGAGACAAACAGCATCGGAATCGCCGCACCATTCACAGTCAAGCAGGATTCGCCCAAGGCTGTCGGCAGCGGCATTTCTTGTGTCGCGGTATTGGTTGGGCTCAGGTTGCTGCCGAAAACCGATATCAAGCCGCCGGGCGCCACGTTCGTCGTCATATCGGCAGCGTTGGTGATGCCCTGAATCACAGGAGGCGCGACGCCGGCGTCGAAGTTCCATGCCAGCGCGGTGAAACCTGAGACGGTCAGCGCAATCACGGAATTGCGATTCGCAAGCGGCGCCAGAGCCTGTGTGAAGCCCGAGACGCCATTGGTAGTTACCGTTTGCTCGGCGAGGCTCGTGGGCAGAATCTCGGCTCCGGTAGTTAAATCGACGTGCTCAATCCTCCCGCTGCCGGTTGTGGGATCCTGCGGGCTGGTGAGCCGCAGGCCCTGTCCATCGACAAAGGTAAAGCCGGAAGGAAAATCGCTTCCGCTCCAGGTTTGTGTCGGAACCAGCGACGCGTTGAGCAGGGTTCCTCCCGCGAGGAACTGCCCAAAGCTGGAAGCCGCGTACGCACCGGAAAGCGGCGTCTCCAATTTGCGGGAAACCGTGAACGTATCCGCCGCAGCGTCGTATAGCAGAAGGTTGCCATCCGAGGAAGCTGCCAGGATCGAAGAACCGTTCGGTGCGGCGGTGAGCACCGTATCGAGTGCGATCGAGTTCTGGAAGACTCCCAGGCTGGTGAGCGTTACCGCCCGCTGCGTAGTCAGGTTGATGCGGTCAATCGTATTCGGGCCACCCGCCACGCGCGAAGCTGCCAGAATCGCATTGGATGAAGCTGCGATCGAACGTGGATAGTGGCCGCCCGGAAATACGACAGGCGGCTGCCGTTGCAGGGAGTCCAGGTCATAGACGTAGACCAATTGCGAGTTGTCGTGGCCAATCAGAAGATACTTTCGGTCAAACGTCATGGCCACGGACGTTGGCGTCGCACCCGTGCGCAGGGTAGCGATCTGCGAGAATCCGGTGCCATCGAATACGAGCACCTGGTTGCGATCCTGCCGCAGGATATAAAAGCGGTCTCGTTGTGGGTCGGCCAGCACGCCGGCCAGTTTGCCAGGAACGTCCGTAATGGTGCCGCGCTGGTCCGGGCGGTGGGTGTTGATCAAGATGCGAACGGCCGGAGAAAGATTGACGGCCTGCGGAGAACTGAGAGTAAGAGAACCCACGACAGTGCCGCGGCGATTCTGAAATGCGGCGAGATCGACCTGCACCTGCACCGTGGCCGGCGTCTGCCCGGATGATGGCGAGATCGTGACTCCTGCCAGGTCGGTGCTCAATGCAAACGCCGTTTTGCCGCCACCCGGGTCGGTGATCCGCAAGGTCTGAGTGATCAAATCGTGCTCGCAGAGACTTCCCTGAAACACCAGGTCTTCGTGATCCGCATTTAGCCGGTGCGCGGCGCTGAGGCTGCCTACCGGCAGCACAAGTACGCCACTTTCGGAAACTCCGTAGAGTGTATCCGCATTGGCATTTAGCACGGCGCGTCCGGTGAGGTTCTCCGGAAGCCGCAATTGCTCCCGCAGCGTGAGATTGTCCGCGTCGAGGATCGAAAGCATCGGCGGAGTGCTCGCAGGCGCCGAAGCCTGGGGAATCTCGGCATAGATGGTGCCGGATGCGGAATCGATTGCATGCGAACCAACGGCGAGCAGCCCGGCTGGATCGGGAAATTGCGCCACGAGAACACCGTCACGGCTGAAAACTCCCCAACCAGCCGCGTAATACGATCCATCACGGGCTACACTCACAACGCGCGGACCCATCGGCGGGCTGGCTGTATAGCCTTCCACACGCAGAAAATGTGCCGCCACGTCATAGACAAATCGGATGGAATCGGTGAGCCCGAAAATATAATGTCCATCGCCGGACGAGGCGAGTGAAGCAGCCACAATCTGCACTGGCGGAGTCGCTGCCAGCGCGGGCAACGTATTGGCGCTAACGTTCTGCACCGTATCCAGGAAGTTGGTTTGCCCGCTCGCCGGATCGAGCAAAAGAAACTCGGTGGTTGTGGCAATCAGAGCCAGCCCGTCAAAGCCGAAAGCCACTCCCAACGGCGGCGTATCCAGCGTCAGGGTCCGAAGCGCGCCAGTTGAACAATCGATCACTGTCAAAGCGTTGGTCGGAGTTCCCGGCGCCTGGACGTTACCAAAGTGGGCCACTACCAGATATCGGCCGTCGGGTGACAGAGCCAGTGCCGAAGGCTGAGGCGCCACGTGGACCGAGGTCCGAATCGTCTGGTCCGCCAGCGACAGCTCATCAATGCGCGCCGCGGTGAAGTTCGCGATGTACAGCACGCCCCGCGGTTCGTCGAGTGCTACATCAGCGGCCTGGCCACCTATAGCAACGACCGTCCCGAAAGTCGCGCCCGTAGCCGGTGGCATACACATCGCGGTTGCTGCCAATCCGATCGAAAGCGAACCGATGGCCTGTAAACACCACATAAGACTCTTATCGGATGAGTCGATAAGAAGCAACAGAGTGACTACACGGTTTCAGCACGGATTTCTTCGCTATTTAGCGCCCGGATACAGGGTAATGCCGGTGGCAGCCTTATGGGCAATTGCACTGGCAGTCGCATCGGCAGCCGGAGTATCGGCCCAGGATCAAGAGGTCGTCACGCGAGTTTCGGCCTCGCAAAGCGTCTTCTTCCAAGTGGATGGCCAGAGTTTTCACGGCGGCGCGGTGTTTTCGTGGCCGACGGGCAGTAAACACACGCTCGACATTCTCCCGGTGCAGTATGACCCCCTCAGCCAGACTCGCTACACCTTCTCGCACTGGTACGCCTCGGCCGGTGCACTGGCATCATCCGGCCACCTGGTCACAATCACGGCGGACCCGGGCATCGGGTGGTACAACGCGGAAGTAGTGACGGAGTACGCAATCACACTGAGTTTTTTCCGCTGCCCTGACCCGCCTTGTGCATCGCCGGGCACTGTTTGGGTGGACCAAGCCGCCTTTCAACAAGACACCGAGGTGTGGGCGGACGCCGGCTCGACGGTCACGCTCGACGCGGCACCGAACACGGGCTATGTCTTCGAAGGTTGGGCAGAGGGCGCCACAATGCTTCCGCCGATTTACTCCTTCACGTTGAATGCGCCCACTATTCTGTATCCGCGCTTCAGTACGGCGCGCGCCGTCCAGTTACTAACGTCACCCCCGGGTTTGCAGATTCTGGCCGATCGCGCACCCGTGACAGCTCCAGTCACGCTCGAATGGGCCTGGAACACCGGCCACAGTCTGAACGTGGTTTCGCCGCAGCGGGACAACCATGGGAGATTGTGGGTATTCCAATCCTGGAGCGATGGCGGCGCGGCGAGCCATGACTTCCAGGTAGAACCAGGACCGTCCGCCACCGCTGTGACTGCGGTGTTCGTGCCCGCGGTGCAGGTTACGCTGCTCACCGAACCGCCCAGGCTGCCGCTGATGGTGGACGGCGTGACCGGCGCCTCGCCGCGCAACCTCTATTGGGCGCCCGGCGATGTACACACGGTTGCGGCACTCGATCAGCAAACCGACGCCGCGGGTAATCCGTGGAGTTTTCGATCCTGGTCGAACGGCGGCGCGAGCACGCAGCAGCTCACAGTGAGCGATGCGGACGCCGGCGCCGGTATCCGGTTGACAGCAACTTACGATCCGATGAGCCGCATTCACGTGGATAGCACACCGAGCGGACTTCTACTCTCCGTGAATAACTCGGATTGCCGCGCACCCTGTGATGTCGTGAGCGCCGTGGGAGCAACGGTTTCTCTTTCAGCGCCAGCTTCTTTCTCGCCAACGGATGCTGTTCGCCTGGATTTCCAGGGATGGGACGGAGCTACGCAAACCACCTTCTCAGCCGCAGCGGGCTTGAAAAATATCACTGCGCGCTACGCGACGTCATACCGTCTGACGCTCACGACAGACCCGGCGAACGTCGGAACATGGCATGTGTCGCCGGCTTCAAACGACAATTTCTACCCATCCGGAACCGCCGTGAGCGTCGGCTTGGAGGCTGCGAGCGGCTTGCAATTTCGCGGGTGGGATGGGGACCTGAAAGGAACCACCGATCCCGCTACTCTTTTGATGGACGGGCCTCGCGCTGTGCGCGCACTACTGGATGCTCTACCGGCATTGCCTCCCGTTCCAACCGTACAGAACGCGGCCGGCAGCACACCGGCAGCCGCCGTCGCGGCGGGGTCGATCGCATCGCTGTTCGGTTCAAACCTGGCCGGCAGCACGGAGAGCAGCGATGCCAACCCGCTTCCGCAAACGCTGGGTGGAGTGACGCTGCAATGCTCCGGGCATTTGATTCCGCTGCTATTCGTCTCGCCACAGCAGATCAACTTCCAAGTGCCGAGCGATCTTCCGCCGGGCTCTTATGAGTTGGAAGTGCACCCGGAAAACGGGTCCATCACTCGCGTGCCCTTTGAGGTATCACGAGATGCGCCTGGTCTATTTGCCGCTGCTCACGCAGGTGGAAGTCCAGTTACGGCTGATGCTCCTGCCGCGGCAGGTGAGACGATCACTCTTTACGGTACCGGCTTCGGCTCTTATCAACCGATGCCGGCCGATGGCTTCGCCGTGCCGGACAGTCCGGTCTTCCCGCTGGCCGATGCATTGCAACTGACGATTGCGGGCCAAAAGGTAGTTCCGGCATTCGCAGGCGCGGCACCCGGGCTGATAGGAGTTGCAGTCGTCCAATTTCAGATGCCCGAAGATCTCGATACTAGTAGCCCGGCGCTTATTATGGTGAGCATAGGAGGCAGCCAGAGCAATACAGTATCATTGCCCTTGAAAACCATGGGCGCGGAATGAGGCAACCGCCGCGCCCTCCCGGTGGTCATGTTCGTTACTCTGTGTTCCTGCTGCGGCGGCGCAGGAAAATCAGTCCACCGAAGACTGCCACGAGAGCCGCACATACGATCCGCACTGTCGTCGATTCCATCGCAGAACTCCTTTCTCCCCTCACATATCGGCTGGTTACATGTTTTCAATCATAGGGAACAGGTCACGGACCAGCCGGGTGATCACGGGGCCGATCGTCACCACGAATAGTGACGGTAATATGCAGAAAAAGATGGGGAACACCAGCTTCACGGCTAGCTTGGCAGCCTGCTCCTCCGCCTTCTGACGCGCCATCACGCGCATGTAATCGGAGTGGCCGCGCAGACTTTGGGCGATGCTGGTTCCAAAACGGTCTGTCTGAATCAAAACCGCCACGAGCTTTTTGAGTTCCTCAACTCCTGTGCGCTCCGCCAGATTGTGCAAGGCTTCCGCCCGGCGTTTGCCGGCACGCATTTCCAGATTCATGACGGTGAATTCCTCGCAGATCTCCGGGTAAGCAAATTGCAACTCTTTTGCGACTTGTACGGTAGTCTGGTCCAGGCCGAGTCCGGATTCGACGCAGACCACCATTAGATCGAGCGCGTTCGGAAGTCCTTTCTCGATGCCACGCTTGCGGCGCGCGATCTTAAATTTCAAGTACTGCATCGGCGCCATGTAGCCCAGCATCCCCGCCGCCCCGATGACCATCAACAAATTTTGTAGGCTCACGTACGAGCGGATGCCAAATGCAAATCCGGCCAGAGTGAATACTACCAACGACACCATGCGCACTCCGCGAAAGACGCGCGACGACGACGGATTGCGAAACCCGGCCCGAATCAGACGCCGTTTCAGAATCGGCAGGTCTTTCGAGGATGCCGGGACAAAGGAACCAACCCGCTGCACAATTTCGTGCCAGATCAGACTGGGCGAAGGGATGAACGGCGTGACTGACTTCGAAGGGAGCGCCAGACGGTCCACGGCGCGTACGCGCCACGCCCAAAAACGAAGGAATACCAGCGCTGTCGTCACTGCTACCGCAAGGAAAACCACAAATGTCGTGAGCGCGAGCATCTATACCTCAATCGTCACGATCTTGCGGATGATCAGGTAGCCAACCAATTGCAGGCCGAGCGCTGCCCCGAGCAATTCGTGACCCATCGGATCGACTACGAAGAAGCGCGCGTATTCCGGGTTCACGATGAACATGAGGGCGCCCACGCCCATAGGGATAGCGGCCAGAATGCGCCCCGACATCAGGCCTTGTGCGCTGACCGCGCGAATACGTGCACGCAGCTTGAAACGTTCGCGGATGATGTGCGCCAGTTTGTCGAGCAGCTCGGCCAGATTTCCGCCTGTGCGCTTCTGCAACAGAACCGCCGAGACGAAGAACTGCACGTCGAGAGATGGAATGCGCTGCGACAGTTTCTTCAAAACGATATCCAGTGGTTGACCGAGGTTCTGTTCCTCAAACGTGCGGCGGAATTCACTGGCCAAAGGTTCACTGAATTCGCGGTGCACCATTTCGAGCGACACCGAGAAGGCGTGGCCGGCGCGCATGGAACGAGAAATGAATTCCAGGCAATCAGGGAACTGCTCTTCAAATTTCTTCACCCGCTGGCGAGCAGTACGCCGCACAAACCCAAGCGGCAGATAGGCCGCCGCTACGCCGGCCAAGACCGCCGGCAGAGGAGCGGAATTGTGGGTCCAGAGAGTGATCAGCAGAAAAACCGCCAGAAAGACTCCAATGGAGCGGTGCAATAAGCCGGCCGCGCCCCACTTCAATCCGGCAGTTTCGAGCACGCGCTCGGCGGATTGCTTCAACTTCAGGCGCTCTAAAACGCGCGTGGCCATGCGGCCGCGCACGGCATCGGCGGCTTGGATCAGAAGCGGCTCAGAGGAACGATGCCCGTCCGATTTGGCCGACGTTTTGCCGGTGAGCCGGCGAAGAGCCAGCGTGTTCTGACGCTGCGTCAGGTGACGTGAGACCAGGGCGTATGTCAGAAGGCTCGTCAACAACGCCAGGAGGAAGACCGGAATGCTCATACCGAACCGACCGGCACGATTTCGTCGAACATTTCCACCGGCAGCCGAATTCCGGCCGCCAGCAGTTTTTCGTTGAACTTCGGCAAAATGCCTGTAGCTGCGAAGCGGCCGACCACTTTGCCGTCAGCGGAAACCCCTCGTTTCTCGAAGACGAAGATATCCTGCAGTGTGACGACATCGGTCTCGATACCGGTGACCTCCGTGATGCTGCTGACGCGCCGGGAACCATCGCTCAATCGCGTGGCTTGCACAATGATGTGGACTGCCGAGGCAATCTGCTGGCGGACCGCCGCCAGATGCATATTGGCATTCGCCAGTGTGACCATCACCTCCAGGCGCGAGATTGCATCGCGCGGGCTGTTGGCGTGAACGGTAGTGAGCGAACCGTCGTGGCCCGTATTCATGGCCTGCAACATGTCGAGTGCTTCTTCGCCGCGCACCTCACCGACGATAATACGATCCGGCCGCATACGAAGACTGTTGACCAGCAACTGGCGCTGTCTGACAGCGCCGTGCCCTTCCACATTGGCCGGACGGGTTTCGAGACGCGCCAGATGCGGCTGCTTGAGCTGCAATTCGGCAGCGTCTTCAATCGTGACGATGCGCTCTTTGGGCGAGATGAAAGCGGAAAGCGCATTGAGGAGTGTAGTCTTCCCTGCCCCGGTTCCGCCGGCGACGATGATATTGAGCCGCGAGCGGACGGCCGCTTCGAGCAGTCGCATCATTCCCGGCGTCAAGGAGCACTTATCTACCAGGTCCTGGGGCATGAGCTTGTCGGTGCCGAAGCGGCGGATCGACAGCAGCGGGCCATCAACGGCCAGCGGTGGAATGATGGCATTGACACGCGAACCATCGCTCAAGCGGGCGTCGACCATGGGCGTCGACTCGTCCACCCGGCGGCCCACCTGCGCGACGATCTTGTCGATGATGCGCAGCAGATGGCCGTCATCGTGAAAGCGAACATTAGTCAGCTCAAGCAGGCCTTTTCGCTCGACATATACCTGGTTGTGGCCATTGACCAGAATGTCCGAAATGCCGGGGTCCTGGAGAAGCGGCTCCAGCGGACCCAGGCCGAACACTTCGTGCAGAACCTCTTCGCTGACCTGCTGCTTCTCGGAACCCGTCAAGAGGTTGGGTTCGCTTTCGACGATGGTCAGGACCGCTTGCCGGACTTCGGCGCGAATCCGATCGTTATCGATGCTCGCCAGCGCATCCAGATTGATCTGGTCCAGCAGCTTGCGGTGCAGCGTGAACTTGAGTTCCTGGTACTCGGGTTTCAGTTCCCCGCGGCGCGAGGCGTTGCGCAGCAGGCGCTGGTCCCAACTCAACTCCTCGGCCGTTCCACTATGTGTTTCAGTTCCCAACATTACGGCTTACGCTCCTGTACGGCCGGCGGCAAAAACGGAACGGGCATTCTCGGCGTGGGCGCCGGCCCGGTTTGTGGCGTGACGACTTCCGGTGTCACTACGACCACGAGTTCCGTATTGGACTTGGTTTCCGATCGGCTCTTGAAGATCTCTCCAAGAATCGGCAGATGCGAAAGACCTGGCACCTTGGAGAGGTTCTCGACAACGTTTTCATCCAGCAGTCCCGCGATCGCAAAACTCTGTCCTTCTCCCAGCTCGATATCGGTTTCCACACGCCGGGTGGAGAGCGCAGGAATGTTGAATCCGGAAACGGTGATACCATTGGCCGGGTCGATGGTCGAAACCTCCGGCTTCACGTGCATCCGAATCGTGTGATGGCTGGTGATTTGCGGCAGAAACGAGAGGCGGATGCCGAACTCGTGGAACTGCACGGTAATGGCACCGGCGCTCGAGCCTGCCTGTACGACCGGCACCGGAAACTCACCGCCAGCCAGAAAGCTCGCTTCCTTACCATTGGTGGTCACCAGATTCGGTTCCGCCAGGACTTGCAGAAGTCCACGGGTTTGCAGATCGGTGATGAGGACGCCCAGGTTCAAATCCGGACGAAACGCGAAGATGTTCAGCAGATCGGAAAGCGAAAAATTGGTGTTGGTTCCAGGCAGCCCGCCGGGGATTTTCCCACTCAATTCCGTGAGAGTTCCCGCGGGAAATTGACCGGTGGTGATTCGCCCGATCGTATTGCCCGCTCCGGTGGATAAGAGATTCACCCCGAAAGCTTGGGTGGCGGAGCGGTTCAGTTCCGCGAACTTGACGTGCAGCAGAATCTGCTTGGCCACGTCGGGCGGCGCGACGGAAAGATTGCTGATGGCGCCTTTCACCGATGCCGCCACCAAAGCCAGCGCGCGGTCAGCAACCGCCTGGCTACTCACGTTTCCTACCAGTGCCATGGAATCGCGCGTCGCATAAACATCGATATCTTCGCCGGGAAACGCCTCTTTGAGGAGCTTGCGCATGGGCGCCAGGTCCGGGCCTACCGAGACATTGAAGATCGTCCGCATCCCTTTCTTGGACCAGATCACCAGCGTCGCCTCACCAAGCCCCTTTGCATGGAAAAGAACTTCATGTGAACTTGCAGTGACGGCATCGACGATTTCGGGACTGCTGGTCGAAACGCGTTCGATTCCCTCCGGGCAATCGACCACGGTGCCCTGGCCCTGAATCAGACTGACGTGCACGGGCTCGTGCTGTGGCTGCAATTCGGCGGCCGGGAGACAGGTAAACAGCAAAAGAACAGCCGCGAGAAACTTAGTGAGGCTTGTCATCTCAGTTTGCCGCCCTCGGTCCGACCATCTCGACGGTCTTGGCATTCCCGCGAATCATGACGACTTCATCGGGCGGCGGCGCCGCGGTCACTTTCGGAGCAGCGACCACTGCGCGGCGCACTTCGACGCGGCGCGGGCGCTCCGGCGCAGCCTCCGGAACGGGCGGCGGGGGGACCGCGGGACGCGCCGTTACCCCATAAAGGCTCTGCAACTGTTGCCCAGGCGTATCGGCCGTTTTCTGATCGGTCGAATTCCGCAGGACCAGTTGGATGTGACCTTGCGTGTCCGCCAGCGTCAGCGCTTCGGCCTGCTTCGGCGTAACCAGCAAAGTGACAACCGGCACCTTGATCGATTGGCTCTTCGGGTCGGCCTGAATCGTCTGCCCGGCCGAAAGCACTGTGACGTTTTGTAGCACCGTGCGTGTATAGGTGTCCGAGGAGTCCGGCGGACGGCCCGTCACTAGCACGTCCACGCGCATGCCCGGCAGTACAAAGCCGGCTACACCCACCACGTCATTGACTCGTACGGAGATGGCGCGCATGCCAGGAGGAATCATCGGAGCCAACCCCTGGCCACTGCCGCGCGCGGCAATCCGTGCTTCCACTATCGGCTCATCGGGCTGTATCGGACTGATCACTGGACGATCGAGCACGTCTTCCACTCGCGAAAAGCCCTGTTCCGGGAAGAGGTCCTCGGGCACTTGGCGGATCTTGACATCATCGCGGCCGATTGTGTCGCCTAGCGGCAGCGGGCGCGCTGCCACCACCAGCGGTTTTTGCGGTCGCGTACGATGGTTGCCGCCGCCCGCCACGCGATAGAAGACCGCGGAAACAACAAACGCCCACAACAGGCTGAATCCCATCACGATCACAAAACGCCGGTCGAGACGCATGCAGTTATCTCTGGCCCCACAAGGCAAGCCACGATCCCAATACGATCGCCGGGGCGTAGGGGATGGAGCGGGTCTGTCGGCGGCAGACGAGGACCGTGAGAGCGATCAGGCCTCCAGCGATCGCCGCCAATACCGAAGCTGCCAAAATGAGGCGAGGCCCTAACAGTGCTCCGAAAGCCGCCATCAGCTTGAGATCTCCGCCACCCATTCCGCCTGCCAGATAGAAGACCAGAAAGACGCCGAAACCGACGATCGTGCCGAGCAGCGCCAGCATCACGCCAGTGGTTCCCGCCATCCACCCGTGCCACATCAGGCCTGCTGCGACGCCGGCCGCGGTAGCCCAATTCGAGATCGTGCACCGGCGCAGGTCATCGACTACCGCCACCGTCCCCAACACGATTGCCATCCACTCGACCGCGTGCATCGACTTCATTCCCCCACTGGTTACCTTCGACAGATCGAGCGTTTTCCTTTAGCCCCGAGGGTTGCCGCACAAACAGATGCGCCACCGAATCGTGATAGACGTCCCGCCATTGCGGATCATTCGCGAGCAGGCTGTTCAACGGCCAATCAGCAGGAACGAGTGCCACCTGAAACGCATATTCGTCCAGCACCATCCGCCAGCGACGCGTAGCGGAGAGCAGGGCCTGGTAGTCGGCGCCGACCGAGGGCCCGTAGAAATCACTCCGTCCATCGAAGAAAACCCGCTGGCGTGGGTACAGCCGGTAAATGAGATAGTCGGCCCACTGGTCCGAGGTGAGAACATGTACTGGGCGCGTTAACCGATCTAAGTTGCGTGCCACGGCTTCCACCGGAAAGCGCGCCTTCGGAAAATCTGTCACAGGAGCTCCGGATATGATTCCGGCAAGCGCCAGCGCGCCCAGCGCGGGCATCCAGAGGCTCGCACGGCGCGACCGGCCGAGATCCTGACCGAGTTCCCAGAACACACGCCGCACAGACCGGGTACGAGCCTGCGCCGCGGCGCGGACCCACCAAAGAGCGCATTCGGTCGCCACGACCGGCGCCGCTACGACGGCGAATAGCGGAATATGCCGCGCGGAACGCAATGCCGCAAATCCCCATACCAGCACCAAGCAGCCTTCAAACCATTGCCGCCGCGCCAGCGAACGCGAGGCCAACGCCACTCCGATCAGCAGCAGCGCGGCGAATACCAGAGTGCTCTCCGAGCGAATCCGCGGCGATTGAAACTCCTGCACGTTGTCGAGAATCCAGGACGACGTCAAGTACCGGAGAATGTGTTCGTGTAGTCGCCAGCCGTAGGGATTCAGCAACGTGGACAATGCGCATAACCCGGCAAGCGCTCCATACCGGCGGACCGCGGCGCCATGGTGCTGCAATGCTTCGGTTGCCAGCAGAATCCCCAGAACCGCGAACCACGCCACAAATCCACCATGAAAGTTTGCCCAAAGCGCCGTGAGAGGCACCAGCAGCCAAACAGCGCGAGTGGCGCGCCGGCGATCTTCATCGAGCAGCCATAACGCGGTGGTTAGAAACAGCAGGGAAAAAACATGCGGCCGCGCCAGATAGTGAATACTCGACGCGCTGACTACCGCCAGTACCACGGCCAGCGCAATCCAGAGTCCCACGCCGCGGCGCAGCAGCCAACAAAGCAGCAGCAGGGCCGCAAGCGAGAGTATGACCGCAGTGAAGGCCGCCACTGCTTCCAGTCCATGCCAGCGGAATAGCAGGGCGAAGATCACGTCGGCCCCCCACTCCCAGGCGAACCACGGCTGCCCGGCCCGCGAAAAGGAAAACAGGTCGTGCGCGGGCACCGTGCCAGAGCTGAGGATGAACTGGCCCGTCCGAATGTGCCAGCCTGTATCGCCATCTGACAGTAACGCCTGCAATGAGCCGGTCCGGCCAAACGCCACGATCAATAAAACCAGGAAGAACACATCCGCGAGCGAAGGCTGAAGTAGCGCCTTCCCAGCGGCTCCTGCCCACAATCTCCAACGCGGCTTAGTACCCGGAACCTGCATCTGCTTGACAGATCGGCTATTCAGGCACTCTTCTTTAACCCCGCCTGAGTACCAGAACCGGTACCATTGGCAGCCGTGGATTTGCATCATAAGGTGACTGCATTAAGTGATCTAAGATGCTTTTACTCGCGTTTTTCTGCTTACAAGCGCTTGATGCGCTGACCACTCTCTTATTCCTACGTGAGGGAGTGGCAGAGGCGAACCCCCTGGTCCACGCGGTATTGGAGCTGACCCAGAATCCGGCGCTCGCCTTAGTCGCGGTCAAACTCCTGGCCATCGCACTGGCGCTCTATGCCTGGCGAACCGGCAGAGGACAACTGCTGCGCAGAATCAACGTACTGTTCGCACTATTCGTAGGTTGGAATATGCTGGCGATTGCCGCGGGCTCGGGCGTGATCTGAAGAGCCCGTCTGCACGGACTAATTCGCCGGAGCTACGCCCAATCTTGCGGCGAGGGAGACGCGCTGGACTTTTCCGGTTGCGCCCTTGGGGATCTCGTCTACAATGAGAATCTTTTCGGGCACTTTGAACTTCGCGAGACGGTCGCGCACGAATCGCCGCAGTTCCCGTTCATCCGCAGCTCCGCGCAAAACCACGGCGGCATAGACGCGCTCGCCCATGGTGGAGCAAGGCACGCCGAATGCCGACGCTTGCCCGACTGCCGGATGCTGCAGAAGGATTTCGTCCACTTCGGCAGGGGCCACTTTTTCGCCCGCCACGTTGATCATCTCTTTCAGCCGGCCAATCAACGTCAGATATCCGTCATTATCCAGGCGGCCTTCGTCACCCGTGCGGAACCAGCCGTTGCGAAAGGCCGTTTCCCGCGCGCTTGGCGGGGATAAATAGCCGCGCGTCACGGTTTCGCCACGGATCACCACCTCGCCTGCGCAACCGGCTGGGAGCAGCGAGCCATCTTCGCCCATCACCGCGATCTCGGGGCCGGTGGCGGGTCCCACGGTGCCGATCTTCCTGATCCGCGGCGGCAGAAGATTGCTCGCCATCTGGTGCGAAGCCTCGGTCATACCGTACGTATTCAAGACCGGGCAATCAAATATACTTTCCAACTCCTGCCAGACTGGCGCTGGTATGTGCGAAGAGCCGGTGCGCAGAAAGCGGAACTGACACAGATCCTCACTCCCCTGCTCGCCTACGCGGGCCAGTAATGCCTGATACATGCTGGGGACCGCGCTGGTCCACGTCGCGCCGGATTCCTTCATCCAACGTGTAAAGCGGAATGCGTTGAAACCCGGCGTGGCGAAAACCGCCGCGCCGGACGCGACGCTCGACAGCAATGCGCCGATCAGGCCGTGGATGTGAAACAGCGGCATCACATTCAGGCATAGGTCTCGCTCGCCCAATTGCAGAGTCCGTGCAATATTCTTCGCCGAGGCACAGAGATTCGCTTGAGTCAGCGGAATCAGTTTCGGCCGCGCCGTTGTGCCGGAACTGTGCAGCAGCATGGCGATACTCTCGCGATGCACGCTTTCACTCGCGGTCACTGGCGCATAGATCGAGGGACCGTCCAACAGGAACCGCCCGGCTACTTGCTCCGGCTGGGGCTGAAGGCGCCAAATCGGAAGCCCCAACTCCGCCGCCGCGGTTTCGGCCGCCGGACAGAATCCCTCCTCGGTGATCAGCACGTTCGCGCCCAGATCCTTGAGATAGAAGAGAAACTCCTGTACCGGGTACTGAGGATTCAGCGGCGCAAATGTGGCCGCCGCGGAGACAGCCAGAAAACTCACGGCGAGTTCGGGCCCGTTCGGCAGCACAACCGCCACACGACTTTCGGGCCTCGCGCCACGTTGACGCAGGGCGCGTACCGTCCGCTCCACCTGTTCGAGGCATCCGGCGCCGTCGAGCGGACGGCGGCCGGGAGCGTGCAAAACCGGCGCGCGCGGGTCTCGTGCCGCCACCAGGTTCAGGATCAACTCTGGATTCAACGTGATTTTCCCTTGTCCGCGGCCGACATCATTCGCAGCATTTTGAAGTGCTCGATCGCGAGACTGCCGGTCACTCGTTTGCCAGGTTCCACATCGCGTACAACCGTGGCTCCCAGGCTGATCTGGGCTGCCTCGCCGATTGCAATTCCATGCACGATCGTGGAGCCGGGCCCAATCCATGCGCGCGATCCAACGCGAATATTTCCGTTCAGCACCGCACCGTGGCCGACAAACACGACGTCGCCCAGCACGCAGTTATGAGAGATAAACGCACCGTTCCCCACGCGCGTGCCGGCGCCAATTCGTGTATTTTGGCGGAAAAGACCGCGCGCAATTACGGCATTGGCGAAGATGTGACAGCCGCCATCAATCTCGACTCCGCCCGCATGAACCAGCTCGACGGGAGCGTGAGCACGGCTACTGGTCTGAAAGCCCGAAGCTCCGATCACGGCACCGGCCTGGATCACTGTTCCCGCCCCCACCTGCACGCGCCCCACCACACTCGCATTCGGACCGATGATCACGCCGGGCCCAATCACGACGTTCTTCTCATCCACCCAGCATCGCGGATGCAATTGCGCGCTCTGATCAATGACCGAGGCGAAATCACGTCCATAGAATTCAGTTTCCGTAGCCAGATAATTGTGGATTTCGAAGAAGAGCCGCTTCGGATCTTGCGTCACGGCTACTGCCATGCGTCGCGGAAACTCGCCGCTCAGTTCCGGAATCGTCAGAACACATTCAACCCCCGCGCTCCGGATGGCTGCATCGACGAATCGCTGGTGTTCGACAAACGTCAACATCCGTTCTTGCGGGCCAGATAGAAATCCCAGATTGATGAAAGAGCCATCACGCAGGACATTCAAGGAAACCGAGGCCGCCAATTGGCTGAGCGTGACTTCTTCCCGATGTTCTCCATCGTCGATCGTCACCTCTCGCTCCACCGTGACCGGCTCAGGAAGCTCATCAAACCAGAACCGGTGCTCCTGCACCAATGTGATCTGCAGCAGGTATCTGCCCGGAGCAGCCGGCGCCAGCACACTGACTTCCTGCGAGTGGCGTGTTCGCGGGCGCACGGCAATGCTCAACTCGGTCCGCAAACCGTCGAATTCGATGCAACGTTTCGTCCCGGCTTCCAGCCAGTGATAACAATACTGAACCGGATACGGCGGCACTGAAGCCAGAACTTCGTTCGAGCTGTTTTCGATTTCCACGCGAAGCCGCGCTTTGCTGCCGGCCGTCAGCCGCCGCGGCGCGTCCTGCAACTCCAGATGAATCTGCCGGCCTACACCGCGCGGCAGCGGCGGCATCGCCAACGGCTCGCCCGCCGCACGCAACCGCGATTCGAGCCATCCCACCTGCTCTGCCAGCTTTCGCACGGCTTGGCCGGGCGAGACCCGGATGCTGACCGCCGCGGCTTCAGCTAAGACCTCCTGATACAGATCGACGTATTGGGCAACCGCGGCATCCAGCGAAGCATTGCCCCGGATGAAATTTCTGACGCGCGCGGCATCGGCCGCATCGTATCGCTCCATCTCCTCACGAATGCTTTTCACATTGAGAGGGCTCGTCAGACAGCGCATGCCGAAATTCCACTCACGCAGTTCCGAGACGCGGCCGCTTGAAACCAGCAGCCCCAATCCCTGGAAGTCGCATAGCAGCACGGCACAGCCGGTTGCCATGGCCTCCAGCGCGCAGCGGCCCTTGGCGAATACGAGATCATAGTGGCCCAGAAATTTTTCCGGCCGGTCCACGGGAGCGCCGGAACTGCTGCCTGCCACATCCAGAGAGAGACCCTCTTCGGCACACGCTTGCCGCACCGGGTCCAATTGTGTCCCTTTTCGGGCGTAGTTGCTGAAAACGAGGGCGCGCTCTGGGCGTGCCGGCAGATCCCTGCGATGAATGAACCTACGGAGATCCACGGCATTGGGAATCATGCGCGTCTGTCTCTCGGGAATCGCCGCTTCCAGGATGAGCCTCTCCAGGCAGTTACGGTCCACTGCGACATAGCGGCGCACGGCATCGAGGCGCGGCGGCGTATCGTGCCAATTCAGCCGGTCATGGCACACGAAGATCGCCGGAGTGCCTGGAAAATGCAACAGGGCCAGTGTGGTTTCTACGTGATGATGGCCGTGGATAATATCAGGCCGGAACGGGACATCTTCGATCGCCGCCGCCACCGGCACACCGCCGTCAACAATTTCCTGCGCGATAGCTCCCGGATAAGGTGTAAAGACGCAAGGCTCATGCCCGGCTCGTTTGAGCGCGAGCGCCAGATCCCGCGTCACGATCTCGGTTCCCGTCCGCGTCGCCAGAGTCAAGTTCGTCAGCAGGATTCTCATGAACCTTACACTTCCAGCCAGCACCTACAAGCCGCGGCCGGTCCGCAATGGAATCGCACCTGACTCCCATAAACGCTCGCGGAATTTCGCTTGTTACAACCTTTCTCAATCAATTTCAAATGCTCGAAAGCGGACCCTACCGGCATCGCGGAAAACGGAAACATCATCTGTCGCTAGCTAATGGCAGAGTACACCACCATCCCACGGCCGGAAGGTGGAAAGCCGCGCGGACTCGCAGTAAGTGGCTGCCTGCATAGTTTCCGATCGGCTTCTTAGACATGATACACCTCTATACTGAACATGCAGGCGACTCCGGACTACGATTTCGCGTTGGAGTTTAATCGCGCGGATCTGCCGGTTTCTGCAAGCGAATCGCTTGTACATCGGACGCGGCGATCATTCCGGTGGACATCATGGCTTCCAGTTCTGGAAGGAGTCTCTCGATGCTTTCCGGCGTATCCACAATGTTGACGACAACCGGCTGGTCGCGCTTGAGCAAACGGCGGCGGTGGATGTCCGCGGTTTCGCCGTAACCTTCGAGACCGCGGAAGACCGTCGCGCCGGCGATACCGAGCTGTTTGCACCGGTCGACGATGGCCTCATATAGAGGCTTGCCCCGATATTGATCGCTCTCCCCAAAATGCAGGCGCAAGAGCCTGGCCGGTCTGGAGTCACGCACCGGCCACTCCCGGCGTGGGGCGGATGAGGCGGATCATCTCGACGTCGGACAGCACGATGAGCGCGTCCTGCATCATGGATTCAATCTCCTCAATCGCCTTGTTGAGTTTTTCTTCCGAGTCCACCACGGAAATCATGATCGGCAGATCGCGGGAAAACGGCAGCCGGCCGCTCTTGTGCGTGTGGCCCTTGACCCCGTAGCCGAGAATGCCGCGGTACACCGTGGCGCCGGCAATATCCATGAGCCGGAAGCGCTGGACGATGGCTTCATAGAGAGGTTGTCCCTCCCATTGGTCCGACTCCCCCATATAAATCCGCATGAGCCGGGCTGTGCCGCGCTTCTCTTCGTGCGGGACAGCAGGTTCGGGCTTTCGGTCCTTGTTGGCGGCTTTCACAACCTGCGTATCCTGCACCTCGATAACACCATCGGTCACCATGTCGTAGAGGGTCGGGAGAAGGCTGTCCACCTTTTCGGCGGATTCAATAAATTCGATACGAACCGGCAGGTGTTCGGCCAGCAGCTCGACCTTCGCGGTATGCACAACATGGTGGGCGCCAAAGCCGGCCATGGCGCGAGTGGCCGTGGCGCCGGAGACGCCCTTGTGCAGGAGAAAGGTCAGTATCGCTTCGTAGAGCGGACCGATATGGTGCTGGGTATCTTCGTTGACGTAGATGGTGACTTTCTTCGCCGCACCCTTTTGAAGCATATGCGTACTTTCAGCCCGCTCCGGCTGAACTAGGCCGCCGGCGGGCAAACGTTCACGTAGCCCAATATAGCGCTCGGAGGGCTTGGGTGAGGAGCTCGGTCAATGGCTCACGCTCAATTTCGACGAGTTCGATTACGGGATAAGCGCGCGTTCGTGTAGAAAGCTCGCGAGTCACTCATGAGGTATAATCGGTCAATACAAGTGATCAACGGCCAGTGTGGTGGTGTGCGAAGGCACTGCCGGTCTGATCCGACAAATTCATACCAAGGCCACCCTAGCTCAGCTGGTAGAGCGGCTGATTCGTAATCAGCAGGTCGCCGGTTCGATCCCGGCGGGTGGCTCCATTCCTTTCAATAACTTATCTCACCTCCAGACCCCAAGAATTCTGGCACAGTTTTGGCACAGCTCCATCCTTCCGGTCACCTGTGCCAGAATCGTCGTAAGCGAATGAAGGGCGGCGGCCGAAGTGTCTTGGTGTGGCCGAATCGACCTTCGTGCTGGCAGCAAACGGGAAACCGCTGGCACGGCGCAATCTACACGTATCTGCCTCAATCTAACGGGTCATCCTCCTTGCCCGAAACCCGTGCACCCCAGCATGACCGCGACGTCATCGGGGGACGTTCCGGAGAACGCCGAGGGAACAGGGTGGAGGAATTCCAGCCCGTCAGGGCGGCGATCATCTATCGCGGAAATCGCTATTTATGACGTTGAGAGGTCGTCGAAAAATCAGCTTCAATTGGGCCGCGATATATGGGCGGTTTCTCAGGATATTCGGCGCGAACGGCTGATGGGCCGAGCGCGGGCTTGGGCAGGACTCTGGCGCTGAACGACGGATTTTGTTTTAGCTCTTGAAACGGTCGTTCCGTCGGAATCACCACATGGTGGGGATCGCTCCAAATACTCTATGGTAGTCTCAGTCCGCCTTGTTTGTGTAATCTTGCGGGCGCGTATCAGGACGGTGTGCATGATCAGATTGTATGCCGGGATGTTAGCCATGGTAACAGGTTTCTTGAGATCTTCTAAGAATCATAAGTTCTAATTGACTCGGGCGGTCGACTCCGTTACCATTGACCCCAGCCCATGGCGGATTTCGAGCAGCTATTCAGGTTGGCGACCGCGACATCGAAGCATCCGAATGGCCACTCGCCAATGCTCTGGCAGCAGCGGCTATTTGAGCAATTCTGCCGAAATGACCTTCCGAAGATCGTGGATCTGCCGACTGGGCTCGGCAAGACCAATATTATTCACGTCTGGTTCCTAGCATTAATCTGTCAGATCCGGGCAGGGCAGCTTCTACGCCTGCCTACTCGACTCGTTTATGTCGTTGACAGGCGAACAGTAGTCGATCAGGCGACTGAGGCCGCCGAGAGCATCGCGCGGAAACTCCAGTCATTGGGTTGCGAGCGGGACTGGCTGGCAGTAAGCACCCTTCGGGGCCAACGGGCTGACAATCGCGAATGGCTGCGTGATCCCTGCAGGCCCGCAATTATCATCGGAACCATCGACATGATCGGAAGCCGGCTGCTGTTCAGCGGATATCGCAGTAGCTATAAACTTCGCCCCCTGGAAGCTGGACTGCTCGGGCAAGATGCCCTCCTGATCCTGGATGAGGCTCACCTCAGCGAACCATTTGCGGCGCTCACGCGCCATCTTGAGGACTGGAACCTTGGTTCGCTGTTCGTGATCCATATGTCGGCAACTGCTACAAACGGGGTGGAAGGCCGCTTTTCGCTTCTTGCATCCGATTTGGAAGGTGATCGCGAAACGAATTCGATCATTCGCCGCTACGAAGCCGAAAAGACATTAATCATTCACGAAGGAGTTGCGGATTCGCATCGGGCGATGGTCAACGCCGCGATGGATCTTGCGAAGAAGAATATGCGGGTGGTGATATTCGTGCGCTCCCCGGAAACTGCGGCCAAAATTGCGGACGCAATCCGTGCCACGGGACTACCCGTTGCAACCCTCACAGGAACGATGCGCGGCTGGGAGCGCGACAGACTATTGGACCCGGAAAGAGCTTCGGAACGGCTTGAGGGCCAGATCATGCAGCGATTCCTGGAGCCCTCGAACCGGGCGGAGGAAGGTCCGGTAATCCTCGTCTCGACGTCGGCTGGGGAAGTGGGATTTGACCTGAACGCAGATCACTTGGTCTGCGATCCTGCCCCGCTGGATTCCATGATCCAAAGGCTCGGCCGTGTCAACCGCCGCGGCGATGGTAAAGCCGAAGCTCGTCTATTCGCTGGAAAAATCAAGGAGCAGGCCAAAAAACAGAGCGGCAAGCAAATGAGTGCCAGGCGCACAGTCGAGACCGCTTCAGCGGCGGCTATCGAAGCTTTGAAACGGCTTCCAAAAATCGCGGATGGAATCGGCTATGATGCCAGCCCCCAGGCTCTCGCTTCACTGGCGAAGCCCGAAGACGCCATCTCACCGAAGCCCGCCACGATTGAAGTAACGGACATCCTGGTCGACACCTGGTCGATGACGAGCATTACGAAACCAATGCCAGGTCGGCCGCCGGTCGCGCCGTGGCTACGGGGAATAGATGATGAAATGCCCCAGACGACGATCGCGTGGCGCACAGAATTAGATCTTTTCGACGATCGCGAGTTGAATCGGGAAGCAGTCGAGATGGTGTTCCAAAAGCACCGCATTCGGCCACATGAGACGTTGACCACCCGCTCCGACCATCTCCTTGAATTCCTAAAGAGGGCAGAGAAGAAGCGCCCTTCCCTTAAGAAGAAGCAGGCGCTTCTACTAACGGACAGTTTGACTCCGACGTCCATCGGGGAGTTGATGGATGATCCCTCGCCGCTGCGCTCTGATCCGACATTGATTCTGCCTGGCAGTTTCGGTGGGATCGATGACGCAGGTATGCTCGACGAGAAATGTGTGGCAAGCGAATCAGGACCCGACGACTTTAGCCCCCCCCGATATCTGGATGTGGCAGATGAGCCCGGATATGAGAGAAGCCTTGGAGACTTGCCCCGATTACGTCTTCTCGTAGAACGCACGGAGGATAGCTGGGCTGTCAAAGCAATGCCTGGTGCGACATTGCCTTCGGGTTTGGACGGCATCATTCCCGGTGAGTTGACTTCCCTGATTGATGTAATAAAGGCACGTTTGCAAAGGAACCTCCGTCTTCGCCAGCCGTTGAAGTTTGATAAGGAGGGCAACGCGACTACCTATCTGTTGTCGCTCTATCCTTTTCGCGCGCAAAAAAGCGCTTCCAGGCAATTGCTTGACGAACACGTGGGCACCGTTGAATCGTGTGCGGCTCGAATCGCCGAACAGCTTCGACTAACGGACCCATATCTCTCGGCGCTAAAATTTGCCGCTAAATACCACGACGAAGGCAAGAAGGCGCGGACCTGGCAGTACGCGATTGGCAACAAAGAAACGCCTGATCAGCCGCTCGGGAAGAGCGGCGGACGCATGAGTGTCAAACGGCTTGGCGGCTACAGACATGAGTTTGGGTCGCTGCTTCGCATCACAGACTCAACGCATCAAGCCGCGACCGAGTTACCTCCCGATCCGCAATCACGCGACCTCGCGCTGCATCTCATCGCCGCTCACCACGGGTCGAGTCGACCTCACTTTGCGCGGCCCGTTGATTTCGATTATGCCGATCGAAAACGTTGCCCGCAAATGAGCATCGAATCCCTCCGCCGCTTTGCACGGCTCCAACGTCACTACGGCCACTGGCGATTAGCCTGGCTCGAAAATCTGCTCCGTTGCGCCGACGCGATGGCATCCGCGGAGAACGAAGACGAGGAGACATGAGCCGGATTAATACCAGCATCTCTGTTGATATTGCAAATCCGGGCCAGTTCTTCGCCTGCTGCGGGCTGTTTGAACTCACGGATCGGAAGTGTCCGCACGCGAATGTGCATGCTTATTTCGAGCACAACCGGTTCGTAATCATGGCGGCCGATCCGGCCTGCTCGCCGTGTACACTGCTCGGCGATTTCGCCGCCGCCCAATGCGATCAGTTGGATCCCGAAGACAAGACGACGTCTCCGCTGCGGCTTTTGAAGCCTTTCCACTTGAGACTGGATTGGTGGCAGAGCGCCGCTAGGGATGGCGGGGGCAATTTAAAGACGTGGGCCGGGCAGCAGTCCGCACCACTCATCTTCCGGTTGATGAAGCAGGCAACCGCAAGGGCGGCATTAGCGGAGTCACCGCTCGATTACTCCGAAGCTGTCTTTGACACGAAAAATGGCAAAACCTCACAAAAGACAATTTCACCGTTCTATTTCGACTGCCGGCGCGCTGGCACAAGCCTCGACTTTGGCTTCTCACCGGATGAACAGAACATGTCCGTTGATGCGTATCCCGCGGTGGAATCGCTCGCGATGGTCGGCCTGCAGCGCTTCCGGCCACAAACGGATGAGAAGACGCGCCCGAGGTCGTTCGTGTACACTGCTTGGGCTGAACCTCTACCCGTGATCGTAGCTGCCGCCGCCGCTTGCGGCATTTTGCAGGTCCGGTCATGCGGCAGCTTTCGTTTTACGAAGCCTTCCCGCGGGGGCGAGTACGTGACCATGTTTTCGCGCGCAACGCGCGAGTAGGAGCGAGAATGTCTGAAACCAAAGTTGCAGTTGACAAGTTCGACAGCCTTTTGACTGACGCCGGGCCGGCCGCAATTGTATTCCGTCGCAAGCTCATGCCAGTGGAAGGAAAGGATTCCTGGATCTTTCCGCCGACGTTTGCTCAAAGCGAATCGGCTGATGAAGATGAGGAGGGCGGCGGCGGAACATATCAGATCGATCCTTTGCCTAATGATGAGAGGAGGAATGTCTGTTTGATCGACAGCATTGGCTCGCAGGCGAATCGAATTGAGCCCTTGTTCAAGAAAGAACCCTATTCGGCACTGGTCCCACAGGTGAGAGTGAAACTGAAGGACGGCGATGAGGTCAACCTTCTTGATGCCGGGCACCGCGCTGCGGACGCCGTAGTACGATTTTCGAGAAGTTACGGCCCAAGATTCTGGGATGCGTTCAGCAAATACCGCAAACACCGGGACTGTAGCGATCTGGTTAAGCTTGCGCCTACGTCGCTGCTCTTTGGTGTGTGGGACTCACGCGGCACTGGAGTAAAAATCCAGCGGATCGTGCGATCGGTAGTTCGCGGATATGATGTGACCCCAGCGAAACGACGGGCGACTTACCGGGCACCCTACGAATATACCAGCAACGGCGTGATCGCCCAAGCACTTGACAATGGAAAAGGCAAGAATAACCCGCTCTCCGAGCAAGGCTTCAAATACTCCCTTGCGCCTGAGACACACGGCGGTGTACTGGTCAAGGGGGATATCTGTCAAGAAGCAGTTATCAATCTTGTGGCTTTGCGAAGTCTATCAAATGATCGGCCGACACAGCGCTATCTGCTCGGCCTCGCGCTAGTAGCGTTGTCGTACCGGGATCAGGAAGGATTCAATCTCCGTGAGGGCTGCCTGCTGTGTGCAGCGAGTACGGAGGACTTCGACGGTAAGTGGACTGTTGTGAAATTCGATAGCACCAAAGACGAAACCGCCCTGAAAGGCTTCACACACGAACTCGCCTTGGCATTTGCCCAGAGCACTGCGAAGGATGTGCCAATCGACCAACCGTCTCCTGACACATTCGACAGCGATACAGCCGAGGCGTGGCTGAAACTCAAGAAGGAAAAGCGCAAGGTTCTGGCGAAGTCCAAGCACCCCGCGAGAGCGATTGCAGACGAAACAGCCAAGGCGCCCAAGGAGAAGCACCAGCAGGCTGACTCTGTAGCGGCTGACCAAACCGAGACGAAATGACGCACCTGTGCATCACCGTCCGGTGGCTGGATGACCGCTATCACGGACTGCTCGATCGCGACGGGCCGCCGGAATGGCCGCCATCGCCGTACAGGCTGTTCCAGGCACTCGTAGCAGGAGTGGCGCGGGCCGGAAAGCTGGATGGAGAGATCGGCGGCTCGCTGGAGTGGCTGGAGGGTAAACCGCCGATCATCGTCGCGCCGCGTTCATCCCAGAGGGTTCCGGCGATTACGCGGTTTGTGCCAAATAATGACGGTGACAAAGTACCGGACCGGCAGAATCGACTGACCGGAAAGACTTCTCGTCCAACACTCATGCTCGATCGGCCTGAAGTACACTACGTCTGGCCTGTTGCGGAAGACTGCCCGGTCGCAGGTCGGCTGATCGAGGCATGCCGATATCTGTCGTGCCTTGGGTGGGGGATCGATCTGGCCTACGCGGCCGGTTATGGTCTCGAAGAGGAACAGATCGGAAGTCTGGATGGAATCCGATGGTTTCCGAGGCCGGACACGTTCCGGGATGAGGGAAAACTGCGAATACCCAAATCGGGATCGATGGCTGACTTGCGCAGGGCCTATAATTCAGCGCTGAGCCGCATTGAACGTGAAGAGCCACTCCTTCGAACCGTCCATAAGCCCCAGGCGTTCGATAGTGTCTTCTATTCGAGCGTTGAGCGGCCGCTCGGACGACCATCGGTAACCTTCGCTCTTCGTACGACTGATGACAACTATTATTGCTATCCTCACGCAAAACTGATGCATGTGGCCGGCATGATCCGAAGCGCCGCAATCAGTGCGATGAAGGAGTATCCACCCGCTGGTTTGGAAGATGATGCCGATTGGCTGGAATCTTTCGTGGCTGGCCATTGCCCGCCAGGTGCAGACAGCCCTGGGCGGTTTTCGTATATCCCCGTGTCCTCTATCGGACACGAGCATGCCGATGCGATGATTCGCCGGGTGATGGTGACCGCGCCGTTCGGCCATGAAACCGCTCTTAACCATCTGGCTGACCAACTCGGCGGTGTTCAACTTCATCCTGAGGATGGCGCCGTCGGACCGGTGCTCGAACGATTGCGGAGCGACGCCGTGACGGCGTTATACCTGCGCCCGTCCCATGTATGGGCCACCGTGACGCCGGCGATTCTTCCCGGTCATGATGACCACAAGCCTGCGAAGACCATCAAGCTTATCGAACGCTCCCTTCGGCAAAGTGGACTCGATCAGACTTGCAGGTTTAGCTGGAGTGCGTTACCGAATTTTTCCAACTGCCTGACTGCACACAAGTATGACCGCCAGAAGCGGCGGGTCGGCTATTATCGTCCTCAGCATCTCGAAAATTTTACGGCGGTTCATCTTCGCATCGCTTTTGAACGTCCCGTTGCCGGGCCGCTGTGCGTTGGGGCTGGACGGCATTGTGGCTTCGGGGTTCTGGCTTCACTGAAGTGATTTGGCCTTCTTTTGTTTTACTCCGTGACATACGGATTGACTGTGACAAAGTGCCATTCCTCGCGCGGTTACAACGCTCATGAAGGTATACCTCGATGCGTGCTGCCTGAATCGCCTCACCGATGATCAGACGCAGCTTCGTATCCACCAGGAGGCTGAGGCCGTGGAGCTTATCCTCAGGCAGATGCGGCGCGGAACCATTCAATGGATATCGAGCGATGCGCTCGTTGATGAGATAAACAGGAATCCGGACGTCGAAAGGCGACTGGAAAACACAGCCCTGCTGGCCCTCGCATCCGAAAGCATCGAAGTGGACGACGTCATCGCCAGCCGCGCCGCAAATCTGGAAATCGCTGGGTACGGAGCTTACGACGCGCTGCACCTCGCGTGCGCAGAAGCAGCGCGAGTGGACGTCCTTCTCACGACTGACGACGGATTCGTTCGCAGGGCTTCACGCCGGTATGGCGGGCCGCTTGTTGCCGTCCTGAATCCGCTATCCTGGAGTAAAGAGAATTTGCCATGAGTGGTCTTGAGACGATGACCGACGAGCAATTTGAACGGCATGCTCTAGAGGTCCTTCGTCGCGAACTGGGCGTTGACGGATTGGCGCGTTTCCTGCGATTGGACCGGTTCGGGTCGGGCGACTATACAAAAGATCGCATGCAGTGGCAGAAGGATCTAACCGTCGAGCAAATCGTCGATTCCATCAAGCGTCGTCGGCGCTGTTGACCTGTGCCAAAGCTGTGCCAAAACCCTATCCATTTGCCGGGCCTGGAGTTGCTGGTTGAGCGAGAGCAGCTTCCCCAAGTTGTTGATATCAGGCACTTCCGTATGGAGTGAATGGAGAGCTTAGAGACGGGCCATATTTTTCGTAATCAGCAGGTCGCCAGTTCGATCCCGGCGGGTGGCTCCAGTTTCAAATGAATGATTTTGGATCACACACCGCCTACGGAATTTCCGCTGGTGATTAACGAGGATCCGCAACGAACTGGACGAAGCCGAACGCTGTTGGCGTATGAAAGGAGCGGACCGGAAGCGGCGACCAACTGCTCTGCTGTGCGTTCGTGATCCCACCGGTTCGGTATAGGTTCAGCCGCCAGATGTCACCGGGAGCTGGAGGCGTATGGGCGGCATCGTGAACGAAATTCCGGAACGGAATTGCGAGTTCGACGACCCAATCGTGATCCGAATCCGATTCCTGTTTGGGAGTAGAACTCTCGAGCGAGGTCCGGTAGGAGACGCCTTCCGGCTCCCACGTCGGCGGCCCTGTCCACCAGTCGGTCCTATTGCGGTTCAGCATCGTTCCGATTGCATTGATTTCGAATGTGTAATAGTTGTGGGGCTTCTGCGGCTTCGGAGCAAGAAAGATCTCCACGCAATCGTCGGTCGATACCGGGCCGTGCCGCCGCGTGACCTTTGCGGAGATGTGACGGTCGTGGGCATAGAATGCAACATACAGGTTCTGGTTGTCCCACAGCATCCGGACATCGGTGGCCTCTTTTTCTCCGGATTTCCACGAATTAAAGTGGAAGGGCCCGGTAATCGGCGCTTTTGCCCAAGCGGGATCGTCCAACTTCCCATCAATCACAATGCGCGATGATGTCCTGTGGATGTCGTAGGCCGGAAGAACTCCGGTGCCGGTGAGTTGGGCGCGAGCAGCCTTCACCCACGCTTCGTACGTCAGGTGGTCCTTTTCGCGCGCCCACTTGGCGGGCACAAACACGCTTAATTGTTGTCTGGTTAGCGCAGGCACTCCGGTGCCGAGCGCCATTGTGCCGCCTTCGCGCTTCTCCGTCGCATAGTCGTTGTCGATCTCGACGCCATTCGTTTTTGCCCACTCACTGATATGTGTTACCGGCATCCGTTCGATCGACTCGGGAGTCCAGTTCGGGAAATGCAGTTGGCGCTCCAGCCACAACGCGACCGGCTTTGTGACGAACCAGGGACGATGGCCGGCGTCCGGTTCGAAGCCGGTCTCGAAAACATGTCCGGATGTGCCCGAAAGCGCCACCGTCCGCTGCTGCAAATCCTGCAAAAAGGCTTTCGGACCGCGCGGGTCGTGGCGGATGATCTCGTCGTCCAGGCCGTTGTAGACCAGCGTGGGCCCGCGGAATGCATGCAAAGTGTAGATGATGGCAGGGCGGTCACCCAGAAATGAAAGCGACTCGTAGGGCACACCCTGGCACATGGGCTTCGAACTGTCCCAGTATTCGCCCGGGCCATCCAAGCTGCCTCCGCCGGCCAACACACATGCGTGGATGCGGCCATCCACAGCGCAGGTCAGGCTCAGAACGAACGAGCCCATCGAGTATCCAACCGCCGCAATTCGCGTCGAGTCTACTTCCGGGCGCTGCCGCAGGTACGAGACGGCCTGCATGGCATCCGTGATCATCAGGCCGGCAAGACGCTGGGCCAGTTCCGGCGGGGACTGCAGCTTGTCATGAGCCCGTGTTCCCGATTCGCGCCGGATGTTCCGCTCTCCTTCGCCGATCGCATCGTAGGTGAGCACCACTGCGCCCGCTCGGGCGTAAAGAATGCCGGAATAGAACGAATACCAACTGTACTTATCGCCTCCGTGGCCGTTGACTACGACGATGCCGGGAGCCTTCTTGGACAGCTTTTCAGGCCGGTAGAGGATTGCCGGAACCTGCAAACCATAGCCGGTTGAGTAGGTGACTCGTTCCGCGACGATCCCGGGAGCCGCCTGGAATGTGCCATGCCGGGCTGCGTGCAAGTCCGGCAGAGGCGACGGCACAAAGAGGTCGCGGCGAATCTCCGTTTTCCACTCCCCCACCTGCTGTGCCGAAACTGCGGCCGCGGCTGCGGCATGGAAGATGATCAGTCCGCCTGCGAGAGCGGGGATTAGACGATGCTGGAACATGCGGCGCTCCTGGTTCTGTGCACGGAATGAAACACCTGCTCGAAAACGTCGAGGCTTTCCACTAAGGCATCTTCGGAAATCACCAGGGGTGGTGCGATCTTGATGGTGGAGCCGTCGACGCCCACGGGACTGAACATCAGCACGCCGGACTCGACGCAGCGCCGCACAACTTCCCATGCAAGGTCGCCGTCGGGTTGCCGGTCCGGCTGAATGCAAATGACGCCGGCGACCAGGCCCCTCCCAAATACCTGTCCGATTTCCGGAAAGCTCCCGCGCATCTGTTGGAGGCGGCTATGCAATACCTGTCCGAGACGGTTCGCCTGCCCGCTCAAATCCTCTTTGAGGATCAGGTCGATCGAGGCCAAGGCCGCGGCGCAGCAAACGGGGTTGCCGGTATGCGTGGAAGTCATAGCTCCGGGCCCATGGAGATCCATGATATCCGAGCGCCCGGCCACCGCCGAAAGCGGCAATGAACCGGAGATCCCCTTGCCGAAACAGGCCAGGTCAGGGACGACGCCATAATGTTCAAAGCCCCAGAGCTTACCCGTGCGTCCGAATCCCGCCTGCACTTCGTCGAAAACCAGAAGAGCATCGAAGCGATCGCACCATTTCCGCAGTGCCAGGACATATTCCCGCGGCGCAAAAGCAGCCGTCCCACCCTGATACGTCTCCATCAGGACACCCGCGACATCCGCGGGTTCGATCCCGAGTTCTTTCAGGCTGGCTTCAAAACCATCGAACGAAGTGTCTTCGCTCCAGAATCCGTCGGGAAAAGGCACCTGAACAAAACCAGGGTCGCGGTTTATGATCCAATCTTTCAGCGCTGGAATCCCGCCGGCCTGTTGCGCCCCGAGCGTCCTGCCGTGGAACGCGTTGTGAAACGAGACGATTACGTTCTTTCTCGATCCGAAGTTGCGCTGACCATAAGTGCGGCAAATCTTGATGGCGCACTCCACCGTTTCAGATCCCGTCGTCAGCAGAAACACCTTCTCGAGTGGCGACGGGAGTATGGAAGCGAGTTGTTTCACGAGCCTCGCGCGGATCTGGCTTGGGAAGCAGTACGTAGTGAACAACTGGCTGCTCGCCTGATTCGTGATGGCATCGATAATCTCTTGCCGGCCGTGACCGGCATTCGCGATCAAGACTCCAGACGACCAGTCGATCCAGCAGTTGCCGTACGGGTCGAAAACCTGAAAGCCGCAGGCGCGATCCCACACGATCGGAGGCTGCCCGCGCATGGCAACCGGCTCCGCTTCTGCAAGCTCCTCCAGAAGCGGAATCGATTCCGGCGCAGGAATCTCCGTCGCAATGCGGCGGTACCGTGTCTCGACCAGCGGTACTTTTGCGGGCTTCAGTTCGTATTGTCTTCCCATGAATTTGTCCGTTGCTGCCTATGCCCGTTCAAAAGCAGAATGAGCGAAACTTCGACGTGCTTGGGCTCTGCCCAATCCGGAACATGGACCCAGAGATCACCCGCCGTTTTCATCTCGACTCGAACGCGTCCCTCGGAAGGCAGGTTACTCACCACGTTGCATTGTCGCGCATCATGGGACACCAAAAGATGCTCGCTCTTTCTTCATATTCCAGGGTTGCACAACACCAGCGATGCTAAAAGCGCTCCGCGGACATTGGCAATTCCAAAACCGAACCAGCCTCCGGCGCCTGGCTACAATGCTGGTCCTCGCCCTCATATTTTGCCGGACTGCTCTTCGCTCGTGGGATCACTGGCTTGGGCCGGCAGCGTAGAGCCGGTACATCTCGGCCAACTTGTCGGCGGTGAGGACCCCATCGTAGATCATGACGCGATACCGGAATACAATCGATTTTCCCTCCGGCACGGTCCAACTGCCGTCCGCGTTCTCGTTCTTCGTGAATTCACGGGCGGCAAATGGATTGGCGGCCAGAAGTCCGTACGCCCGGGCATGCCAGGTAGTGGGGTGGCGGAAGCTGGAAGGATGCTCGAAAACAACGACACCCACCGGCTTTCCGGAAACCGTGCCGGAATAGTTGACCCAATCCGCTGGTTTTCCCCAGATGGCTTGTTCCCCCACGGCGCCGTGCGAATTCAGCATGTGATCGTGCGGCGTGCTCAGCTCCGCATTGAGCCGGACGGCGAAAGTGCCTTCCTTGGTGTCGCCGAAGACGATTGGATTCGTCCCCGCATCGACCATATACTCGCAATCGACGGTGCGTGTGCGATTGTCGCCACGGAAGGTATAGGCCTGGATCTCTTCGCCGAGTACGCGATTGTTGGCATCTTCGAGAGTGAACCGGGCACGGATCCTGCCTGCTTCCGGTCCGCCTTGAGCCTCTTCCACGTGCACCAGTTTTACGCGGCCATAAGCACGCGAAACAGGCGGTGCAGCCGCCTCCCCGTTCCGGGGACGTACGGCACGCCGGTAGAAGGCATCGAAAACGGCCTCCGTCCAGAAATCCACGCCATTGATGTCGCCGTGCCCAAAATACAACGGGCGCTGATGCGGCTCAAAGCCGGGGAGCTTGCGATCCGCCTTGGAAATATCGTTGCGTATGGGAAATGGCCTCGAGACTTCCACTCCGGCCGGGCTCTTCAATGGCATGAGGTAGGGCTTGGCCACATCCCGAAGGAAATAGTAAGTCGTGAACTGCGTACCGCCAATACTTACTTCGATCTGTTCCGGCAACCGCTTCAGTTCTACCGGCGCAGCCATCGCAGCAATCGCCCCCAGGGCCAAAGCAGCCGTCACGCGCGCTGCATATCGATGCCATTTCATATCTCATGAGAGTATATACATTTCGCACTGGACCTCGTTTGTAACTACACAAAGGCGAGGCACAGCAGGAAGCTCGGGAGATCCCTCGCGGAGGCTACGCAGCAAACGCGTTCTGCGCCGGCCGTCCAGCGTGGTACACTTTGACCTGCCGTGCGGGGTGCTGCCGCCACACTTGCCGCACCTGCGGCTTCGAGCATAGGCTTTTTCGCCGGACGCGAACCGTGGCGTATGGAACGGCGATTCGTCACACTTTCCGCGAACCGTGGCACAAGTGCCTGGACTGCGAAGAAGTGCCGGCGTTCTGTTCCTCTTCGCTCATCGGGCAGACCATGAATCCGCGCGCCGCAGAGCATTCTATAAACGATGGCTATCGATCACATTTTCGTTCCTAGACAATGCGCCTCGCTGGAGGGAGGCCATCACAGCTTCGACGCCGACTATGGTGTGCGAATGCGTCTTTCCCCGCGGCACTTCGCCGGATCGGAGAAAGCGCATCCCGCGGGGGCCGTCATCACGGGAAAGGAGGTCACGGCATGAAGCCTCAGGTTCTGATTGTGGGAGGAGGCATGATCACGCATGATCAACTTCTCCCTTCGCTGTACCATCTGCAAAGACAGGGGCGGGTTGGCGAACTCTCCATTTGCGCATCACGCAGACGGAGCTTGCAGCGTCTCCTCGCGGCTGAAGATCTGAAACAGGCCTTTCCCGGGCAGTCATTCCGTCCATTTCCGGAAGGCGGAGACCCGGATGAGCCGCATCCGGATCTCTTCCACAACGTTCTGGCGGGGATGCCACCCGGCAACATTGTGCTCGTAGCCGTTCCTGACCATTTGCATTTCGACGTCACTATGGCAGCCCTGTGGCACGATCAGCATATTTGCTCTGTAAAGCCGCTGGTCCTGAAGCATCAGCAGACACTCGAGATCGGCAAGGAAGCGTATTCCCGCGGACTAATGGTCGGCATCGAATACCATAAGCGGTTCGATGACCGCAATCTGATCGCCCGGCGCAAGTACCGCGCGGGCCTCTTCGGCGAATTCCGGCTGGGCGTGGCCTGGCTCCTGGAAAAATGGCACTACCGCGATTCCAACTTCCAGAATTGGATGACCTGCGAGAACTCCGACGCCTTTACCTACGTCGGCTGCCACTACGTGGACCTGGTCCACTTCATCACCGGCTTGCTGCCCGCGTCCGTCAGCGTGTACGGTATTCCGGACCGCTTCCCAAACGGTAACGAAGGTTTCCTCTGGACAGACGCCCGCGTGACCTGGAACAACGGCGCGTCGCTGAGCGTGCAAAATGCCCTTGGCTTCCCCAATGCGGCGCCCGGCAGCAACACCCAGGGACTCATCATGTACGGCAAAGGTCCGGACGACGGCACACTGGTCTCGCATTCGGACCAGGATCGCGGCTTGAAATACTCGTATGCGGCGAGCGCTAGCGACGCCGGAGCCATGATCTATGCCGAGCCCAATCCCGACTACTTTCAGTATGTCGATGTGGGTGGAGAAGGTCTCACGCCAGTAGGCTATGGATACCGGTCCGTCGAGTACATTATCCAATGCTGTATTCGCGTGGAATCGGAACGGCGCAACCTCGCCGAGCGCCAGCGAATCCTCAGAGCGATTGATGCCGGGGGAATCGTGGCCACGCCCGGCAATAGCGCCTATAACGAACGGGTCATTGAAGCCGCGCGCGAATCCATTCTGAACGGCGGCAGAACTGTTGCGATTGAACCGGAAGAGACTGCGCCCACGGCAAACAGGGGCGTCGAGCGATGATCGATCTAAAATGAAATGTCGATTTAGCCGGACCGCTACGGACGATACCGTTTTTCTGCTGTGGCTGAATCGTTTCAAGACGCGACTGCAGCGGAGCGGTCAGAACTTCTTAAGCGGACTTCCAACTCAGGACACCAGACCGTCCGCACGAGGAGCTTTCACATCGGGACTTCACGCTCCATATCGCTCCAGCGCGTCGGATCGCAGCGTTGTTCCCGCACCGGGCCGCTGCGGCACTACAAAGGAGCCGTCCTCCACCGTGGCCGGCTCCTCGAAACATTTCCGCATCCACGGAATGTATTCGAGTAGCCTGCAGGCAGGATGCGCAATCGACAGGTGCAGGTGAACCTGCATCATGTCGCCGATGTGTGCGACCACGGGCAGGCGATGCGCCAGCGCCAGGTCCGCGACGCGCCACCATTCCGTCACACCCGCCAGACGCACTGCGTCCGGCTGCACGTAGGAAACGGCGCCGGCATGGATAAAACTCCGAAACTGGTCGATGCCGTAAAGCTGCTCTCCCAGGGCGATTGGCGTCCCAATGCCGCGGGCGAGCGCGGAATGGCCTTCCAGGTCGTCGTACCAGAGCGGCTCTTCGAACCACTCGACGCCGAAGCCCGCCAGTGCGCGTCCGAAAGCGAGAGCGGTGGGCAAATCCCATCGTCCGTTGGCATCTACCATCAGCCTCGGACGGCCGCCGATGGCGTGCCGAACCTGTGCGACGCGGTCCAGGTCCTGACGCCAGTCGGCGCTTCCGACCTTGACTTTGACTCCGGCGTAGCCCTCCTCCACTAAGCGCTTCGAGTCTTCCAGGAGCATCTCGAGAGGCCAGTTCAGCCATCCACCATCGGTGTTGTAGGCCTCCAGTCTCTTCGGGCCTCCTCCGAGCAGCGCCCAGAGAGGACAGCCGGCCGCTTTGGCTTTCAGGTCCCATAAGGCTACATCCACAGCAGCCAAAGCCAGATGCGTGATGCCGCACCGGCCGACCCACTGGACCGGCGGATAATGGAACAGTTCCTCCCATAGTTCGCCTGTATGGGCCGGATCGCGGCCGGTCAATAGCGGACCGTACGTCTCCGCAATGCAGTTGACAATCAGCCGGTCTGTCGCCAGGTGCGCGTGCGTTCCCGTGTATCCGTAGCCGCGCAGTTCCGTATCGGTATGCAGGATGACGCCAGGCGCGCCCCAGTGCGTGATTCGATGGGTGCTGTCCTCAATCCGGGACCGGGTCACCGGAACATGCAAGATGAATGTCTCGACTCCAGTGATCTTCACTGCGTCCGCTCCACTGGAATGTCCATCAGCGAAGCTGATTCCAGATCGAGATAAAGTGAGGCGCGGGAATGGGTGCGCACCAGCGATACCGGGCACTCGGGAGCGATTGCCTCTTCAAGGGTTCGCCTCACGGCCTGGGCCTTACGACGGTCCGGCACGCAGCAGATCAGGGTCTCCGCGGCCATCAGCGCGGGGCACGTCAGCGTAATGGCTTCGGCGGGAACCGAAGCCAGGTCCGGGAAATGACCTTCGTCCACCTGTTGCCGGCGGCAACGTTCATCCAGCCGGACCCGTTTTACCGTCTGCCGTAATCCCTTATCCATTGAGAAGCTGCATCATTCCGGACGCGTACCGGTCGCCTGCCGCTGCACCTTTCGGGACTGCCTGGTCCAACCGGTTGAGTTCACCGGCCGTCAGGGTTACGCCGGCTGAGCGAACGTTTTCTTCCAGGCGCTGCGCGCTGCTGGTGCCAGGTATTGGAATAACGTCCTCTCCTTGCGCAAGGACCCAGGCCAGAGCCAGTTGCGCAGAGGTCACGCCCTTTTCGCGAGCGATCTCACCGATTGTGTCAGCAATCGCCAGGTTGCGCTGGAACTGTTCTCCCTGGAATCGTGGATTGCTTCGGCGCCAATCATTCGGAGCGAGTTCTTCAATGCTTCGAAAGCGCGCCCCGAGGAATCCACGACCTAGCGGACTGTAGGCAACGAGTGATGTTCCCAGTTCGCGCAGCGCGGGAAGGAGGTCGTCTTCCGGCTCCCGGGTGAACAATGAGTACTCGGTCTGCATAGCCGTGATCGGATGCACCGCGTGCGCCCGGCGAACGGTCGCAGCCGATGCCTCCGAAAGACCGATATAGCGTACTTTTCCCTCTCGCACGAGCGCGGCCATGCCGCCAACCGTATCCTCAATCGGGACATTCGGATCGACTCGATGCAAATAATACAAATCGATCACATCGACACCGAGGCGTTGCAGAGACAAATCACAACAGCGACGCGCGTTTTCGGCACTGCCATCGACAGCCCTGTTCTGATAGGACGACCCAGATACAATGCCGAATTTTGTAGCCAGGACTACTCCCTCGCGGCGGCCTCGAAGGGCCTTACCTACCTTGATCTCAGAATCGCCGTAGACGTTGGCCGTATCGAGGAAGTTGACGCCCAGATCCAAGACGCGTTGGACGAGCTTAATCGCATCGTTCTCGGTTTGCGCACTGCTGGTGTACACATCAGCGATGCCGATGCTCATGCAGCCAAATCCAACGGGAAAAACTTCGGGGCCGGTTCGGCCGAGTCTGCGTTTCTTCATAGGATAACCATGTAGATGCAGCAACCACTTCTTCCGTCTCTGTCGAGTTTCGATTTTCTCTGTTCAGAGCATCGTTTGATACATTCCAAACGTAGAGTAAGACCTTGCTGGACATCAGCACGGACGGGCGGTAGCTCATTGTGGCACACGCCGAGCAGTCTGAAAAGCAGCAGAAACCCGCCGGAATAGCAGCGGGCTTTCGGAATGGGAGTATATTCGTATCAGTGTCCACTGAGCCGCAGGTGCCACTCCTGGCTGACACCAGCCGCTGCTACGAATCGTAGAAAGGGATTTCATGTTTTCCAGCCGCCTCACACGCCGAAGGTTTCTCGCCGTCACCGGAACTGCCGCAACCACTGCCGCCCTACGGGCCGCGCCTGCTCCCGCCGCGCCTTCACGTCCGGGTGCACGGTCGCTGGCGGGCACCTGGCGGTTCTCCCTTGATCGCGAAGATGCCGGCGTCCATGCGGGGTGGTTTGCAAAGCAGCTCGCTGGGGGCGCGCATATTCAACTCCCGGGCATCTTGCAAACGCAAGGTTACGGAGATGAAATCGTCGCTGAGACACAGTTCGTCGCCGCACTGCCGCGCGATATGCGCTGGTATCTGTTGCCACAATACCAGGCCTACACGAAGCCGGGACATGTGGAGGTCCCTTATCTTTCGCAGCCGGTGCGGCACTATCTCGGTGTTGCGTGGTATCAGCGGGAGATCGAGATTCCTTCGATCTGGCGCGGAAAACGGGTTGCGCTTTCACTGGAACGCACGCGCTGGCAGACGGATATTTATGTCGATGAGAAGCTCATCGGAAGCAACCGCTCGCTGGTGGCGCCGCATGATTTCGAGCTCGGCATTCTCAGCCCGGGCAGACACCGCCTGTCGATCCGCATCGATAACCGCATGCTGGAGCCGCCGTATCGCCCGGATGGCCACTCGGTTTCTGATGCGGAGGGCAGCACGTGGAACGGAATCGTGGGACGCATCGAACTCTCCGCCAGCTCTCCGGTATGGATCGATGATGCGCAGGTTTACCCGAACGTGGCGAAGAAGTCTGCGGAGATCCGCGTCAAAATCGGCAATCTCACCGGCCGGTCTGGCGCCGGAACACTGCGGGCGGGACACGTATCCGCGCCGGTCAACTGGGCGGTCGAGGGCGGCCACGCGACCATCGATGTTCCGCTTCCCGAGGCAACACCTTGGTCGGAGTTCGAGCCCGCGCTGCAGCATCTTACTGCGTCTCTCTCCGGGCCGGAAGCCGACGACACGCGCGAACTCACTTTCGGCCTGCGTGAGATTCAGGCTGACGGCGAGAAGATTCTGCTCAACGGCGAACTCTTCCACTTCCGGGCGACGCATGATGGCGGTGGCTTCCCGCTGACAGGCTACCCCGCGACGGATGTCGCGACGTGGAAACGCATCATCGGAATTTGCAAGGAGTGGGGCCTGAACGGAATGCGCTTCCATTCCTGGTGCCCGCCGGAAGCGGCTTTCACCGCGGCCGACGAGATCGGTTTTTATCTCCAGCCCGAGTGCGGAATGTGGAATTCGTTTGATGCGGAGCACAAGATGCTCGACGTTCTCAACGAGGAGACCGCCGCACTGTTGAAGGCCTATGGCAATCACCCGTCTTTCGTCCTGCTCAGCGCCAGCAACGAGCCCGCCGGACACTATCGGGAACAGCTTCCGGGCTGGGACAAGAAATGGTACGAAGCCGACTCGCGCCGGCTGTACACCGATGGCACCGGCCGCTGGGCTCCCCCACCGGGAGGACCGGGCACTCCGTTCGCGGCCGGCTTTGTCATCATACCGGCGCGCGGACCGCGCGGCTGGTTCGGAGCCGATTATGACAGCATGCTGAAGGCATTCGCACGCGGGTCGAAGGTGCCATGCATCGGTCACGAGGTGGGACAGTGGTGCGCTTATCCGGACTTTTCCGTGATCGAAAAGTTCTCCGGTAAACAGGCCAGGTACGCGGCCTTCCCTGATGGGATCGGCACGGGCAAGGCGCCGTACATGCATCCCGGAAACTACATCATCATGCGCGACTCGGCGAAGGAGAACGGCCTGCTCGCTCGCAATAAAGAATTCGCCCACGCCTCGGGACGCTTTCAGGTGACTTGTTATAAGGAGGAGATCGAAGCCAATCTGCGGACATCGTCTTACTCGGGTTACGAACTTTTGGACTTACATGACTATCTGGGGCAAGGTGGCGCGCTGATCGGCGTGCTCGATGCGTTCTGGGAGTCGAAAGGCTACGTCACACCGGAAGAGTTCCGGCAATTCAATAACACGACCGTACCGTTGGCACGACTGCGGGATCGCGTGATGACCACCGATAAACCATTTCAGGTGGAAGTGGAACTGGCGCACTACGGCGCCAAGCCACTGGCCTCCGTCACGCCGGTGTGGCGCATCGTCGATCGCGACGAAAAAGCCGTCATCTCAGGCGCGCTGCCTGCGCGCCCTGTGCCCCGCGGGAGCAACCTGGCTTTGGGCACCATCTCGACCGATCTGGCCAAGCTGCGCGCACCGGCGGCATACAAGCTCGTGGTGGAACTCCAAGGCACAGCGTTCCGCAACGAGTGGAATTTCTGGCTCTATCCTTCGCAGGTGGGAACGGCCGCGCCGCAAGAAATCGTCGTAACGCAATCGTGGCAGGAGGCAAAGGCGTCGTTAGCATCCGGCAAGCGCGTGCTGTTTTTTTCCGGCGCTCCGGAGAAGCCTTCACCCGACCTGGCATTAACGACTGTGCCCATATTCTGGAACCGTCTCATGAATCCGAATCGCGCTTGGATGCTGGGGCTATGGTGCGACAAGGACCATCCCGCGCTGGCAGGATTCCCCACCGAGACGAACTGCGACTGGCAGTGGGTAGACCTGCTACCCAAGACCTCGGCAATGAACATTGGTGCGCTACCGAAAGCCCTTCAACCGGTGGTGCAGCCGATCGACGACTGGAACCGCAACCTGAAACTGGCAATGCTGTTCGAGTGCGCGGTAGGCGAAGGCCGGTTGATGGTAACATCACTCGATCTTTCGGAAGCAGGCGTAGGTGGTCATGCCGGCGGACCGTCGCTACGAAAGTCGGTGCTCGACTACATGGCGTCGGAGCATTTCCGGCCTTCCGTCAAGATTGCGGCGGCGGACCTCGATGCGTGGATTCCGCTGCGGTACACGGCTCCCGTGATGAGCATTACGCCGCCGAAATCGCCGGATGTAGTGGACCCCGGCCAAGTGAAGCGGAGAGGGTGAGTGGAGTTGTGAGGAATACGATCGCATCCGGCAGCGCCGCGCCGGCTGTATTGCTGATGGGCAGGTAACCTCACCGGTCTTCCGGAACATCTCGCCCGACAAAGACGGCTTCCTTCATCTCAGCTTTGCTTCGCTCAGAGGCACCGCCATTCTCAGCGGAATCAACGTGCTTCCGGTAAGTCCCGGGAAGATCTGAGCAAAGTTCCAGCCAGAATCCGCAACGATGGCCTTTACAGCTTCGCGTGGCCCAGTTACTATGCTCAAGTGAATGAGGAGATCCAGTTGACTACAACAACAAATATTCTCTGTAAGCTGGCAATGGCCCTGGGATTCGCCGTGCTGGCGCCGGCGCAGGTAAAAACAGAAGTACCTGCCGTTATACCCGGCGCCAAGCCGGTTACGGTGGAGCACATCAAGGTCCACGGCGCTTACCTGGAAGGCAACCTGGAAGGCGATGCTGTCGATCGCGATGTGATTGTCTTCCTGCCGCCCAGCTATGCCACGGAAAAAGATCGCCGCTATCCGGTGGTTTATGCCCTGCACGGCTATTCAATCGGCGCTGAGCAGTGGACACACGAAATTCATGTTCCGCAAACCATCGAAGGCGCGTTCTCCCAGGGCGCTCAGGAAATGATTGTCGTGCTACCCGATTCCAAGACCGTGCACAACGGTTCCATGTATTCCAGTTCCGTAACTACAGGTGATTTTGAAAACTTCATCGCGCACGATGTGGTCGCCTACATTGACGCTCATTACCGGACCATTGCCCGGCGGACGAGCAGGGGACTGGTGGGCCATTCGATGGGCGGCTATGGCGCAAGCCGGATCGGAATGAAGCACCCTGATGTATTCGGCAGCCTATATATTATGAGCCCTTGCTGCATGGCCGCGCGGGGAGCCGGACCCGTCAACGCAGCGTCGGCAAAGGCACTGGAAGCCGTGAAGACACCCGAGGATTCAGCCAAACTACCCTTCGGTCTTCGCGCTCAACTGGCGTCCGCTGCCGCGTGGTCACCCGATCCGAAGAACCCGCCGCTTTATCTCGATCTACCGACCAAGAACGGCGAGGTGCAGCAGGATGTGATCGCGAAATGGGCGGCGAATGCTCCGTTGGCCTTTGTCGATCAGTACATTGGCAATCTGCGGCAATATCATGGCATCGCCATTGATGTCGGCGACCAGGACGGGTTGCGGGTCGGAGCAAACAAGCTGCATGAAATCCTGGACAGCTATGGCGTGGCGAACAGCTTCGAGGTGTATCACGGCACGCATACCAGCGCGGTGGCGGACCGCTTTCAGAATCATGTGATGCCCTTCTTCAGTAAGAATCTGTGCTTCGGCGAAGACTGCAAGTAAGTCGGGTATGTATGGCGTGGCAGCCGTGCGGAGATCAACCTTTCCGGCTGCCCTGCGTTTCGCGAGTGTTGACCTTTGGAGTGTTCACTCCGCGGCATCAATTCTCCGAGGGCTTTTCGGCATGGTCAATTACAAGTTTCTCAACCGAGCCTTTAGCCGGTTCGAGCTTTAGTCCGAGTTGTTCCTGAACTGCCTGAAACATATCCAACACGTCCAGATCAGCGGGCATCGGACGATCGGCTGGAAACCAGTCCAGTGTGAACGCATAATATCCCTGGAGACCCGTCTTATCGACAACCGGACGGCCAGCAGTCACCGAGAGCTGAGACGCGAGTCGCGCCATCGTCCATTTGGTAGCCTCTATATGAAGACCTTGGCTGCTGCCACGTACGAAACCGCCGCCGGTAGCCTCGGCCGCCATCGTCTTCAACTTGGGGCCGTTCTTTCCGACAACCAGTGCATATACAGGCACTTCCTCGGACTCGCGGTGAACCTTCAGTTGGAATCGGTCAGTCAATAACGTCTGAAGCATCTGGCGGCATTGATCCATGGTCAGCGGACTTCGGCCATCTTCCGCTTTCGCTTCGAGGTCGTAGTGTTCGCTGGCCGCCCATGCTGGCGCTCCAGAGATCTGGTAGTACTTGACTCCATATGCCGTCGTGATCAGGTCCAATAACGTGCTCGCGGTGGCGGTTACTCTTCTGCCGCGGATCGAAGGATCCATGGAGAAAGTGATTGTCCCCTTATGTGGTCGGATTGATGCAACTTCAAACGAAAGACGGGCAGGAGCTTTGACCTCAGCCTGCCGCAAAACCTGAGCGTCTGTCAGCGATAGGGAGGCCAGGAGGATAACTGCGATTGCCAGAGAGCCAGCGAAATCTCTTCCGGATTTCATACCATCTCCTTTCAATTGGAAATGAGCATAACAGACTCGCTGCAAGGGAATCTGCCGCCAGCGCCACTACTGACGAGGTCAACAAGAATAGACACCGTGACCGCCCGGCGGCTGCATTCATCATAAGGCAGCCGGAATCCGCAGGTCGAGCCCCTATCGCTTGCGGCACGGCGCAACCTACTCCTGTCAGGGAATGTAGCGTACATGAAACAACAGTCGTTAGTCCACGGCTTGATCTCAAGTCCCGCTGACGGAGATCTCTATCCTATAGCAACCAGCCCCGGAGATTACTTCCCCGACGCGCCGCCGCATTCGCGGGACACATTATATTGCGTGCCCGGCTCCAACGTGAATTCCTTGAGGCCGCCAGTGGGTTTGCCGTTTGGCAGTGGAGTTATGCATGCGGAACGGGAGAACTTCACCGTACAGCGCGCTTTCGACTGCATGGTGGCCTTGCCTGCGAACTGAATCACGCAGGTTTCCGGTTGGATGTTCGTCACGTACAGATCCGCCTGCTTCACATCCGCATTGATGGTATCAATGTATTTCCCCATTGCCGAGGCGGGGAACGTTCCGGCCTCCACATAGTAAAGGCCGCTCGGATGACGGACGAAGTGAATCGAACTCTGCACCGCAATCGGGCTGAAGCCTTTTGCTCCGAAAGCGATGGGCGCAGGAGAGTATGCTGCTTCGTCTTCGTAACCGTCTCGCTTCTGGAAGATCCGGGTGCCCGTTTCGGGTTGATAGGTCCCCACACGGCTATTGCCGCTTGTGCGCTCTACACTGTACCAACCGCCGTAGATAAACTCCTTCATCAACCAATCGCCTATACCCAAGGAATCCCAGTAGCGGTTCGCCAGGATACCCAATGTAGCCTTCGGATTCTCGGCCCGCATCGCGGCCTTGGTCTCGGTGAGCAATTGCCAACGCGCATAGGCCCAGGATTCTGTCGCCGACGGGACGTTTCCTCCAATGTCTCCAGTGGCGTCAGTCCAGAATGGCCAACCATCGAGAAAGATCCCGTCGAAGCCAGCCCGAACCGCGGAGCGCGCGTCATTCACCAGCCGGGCTCGAACTTCCGGCCGCCGAATATCCACTAACAGGAAAACTCCATCAGGAGAACGCGGGGCCATATAAAGTTGACCTTTCACGTCTCGAAGAGCGTAATTCTTTTCGATCTCCGGCGTGACATCGGGGCTATGCCTGCGCCATGCGCCCATGTACTCGTAGTGGTAAACAAGTTCACCATGTTTATGAAACGGCGGAGCAACAATATTGGAAATTTTGTCCCGGATCACTGCATAGCGGAAAACACCATCCAGCTTTTGAGCGGCCATGCCCCATTCCGCCGCAGTAAGGTTGCGACAACAGATACCATCGCCCTTGCCCGCTGCACTGAAGAAAGAATCCGCTTCTCTGGCCGTGTCCTCGGCGTACTCGAGAAAGTCGAGCGACGTCATATAGCCCTTCATGGTGAGGTCGTGTGTGCCAAAGCGGTCCCGATTGACCGCGGCGATATCTTTGTAAAGTCGCACGACGAATTGCCGCTTCTCGCCGGCGCGCAGGTGCAGTTCAGGGGTGGCGCGGTCGCCTCCGGCATTGAAAAACCGGTGAGCCAACAGGAGGACGCGGACGTTGCCTTTGCTACAGGGTTCCACTTTTAAGGAAAACAACTCATGGGTATCGACAAGATAAATTTGCCCATCCGCCTTGACGCCTGGCATCACTAAGCGGGCACGCGAAGTCAGCACGTCGCCCGCGGGCTTACGCGTGATCCAGTCATAGGGATAACGGATTATGACCGGCTCCTTTACCGACGCGCAGTTGTAGGGCTCCATTCCCGGAGTGAGCGGGGAAAGCTCCGTGGCAGCAAGACTCAGCCCGAAGCTGTAGTTTCCGTCGCGCGGCGCTTGGAACGTCGCGGTAATCTGCGAGGCGTTCCTGCTGACTTGCACGGCGTTCGACGCCGCCTCCCTGCCATTTACTTCCAGATAAGGCTGCACTACCGCGGCAGCCGCAATTGGAACGAGGCACAGCGACAGTAGTCCGGATAGGACAATTCCTTTTGCAATCATAAGAGACTCATCTTTGGCACTAAGCCGCCGGCCGGGAACTGGAGCGTCGCAGCCGGCGGGCCCTGCTTAAAAGTGAAACTTCATCGCGAACTGTAGAATGCGCGGCAAGGTAGCAGTGGTGGTAATCGTCGCCGGACCGTTATTGCCGTTGGGGGCGATGCCGGCACTCGGCAATCCCAGATTCGGATGATTGAGCGCGTTGAACATTTCGAAACGGAAGTCCAACAGATAACGCTCCGTGATCGGAAACGTCTTCGACAGACCCGAATCGAATGTGAATGCGCGGGGACCGCGCAGAATGAACGCTGAGGAATTCCCTTCCACCAACTGCGCGCCCGGCGTGGTCGGCTCCACCGGCATTGTGAAACACGACTTGTCGAACCAGTTATACGGAGTGGGATCGCTCAACTTGCCGTTGCAAATGCGGTTGGGCAGGTCGGAGAAAATCTGCGAGTAATTCAACAGATTCGTTCCCGAGAGAGTTGGGGTAAATGGGAAACCGCTCCGCGCCGTGAAAATGCCGCTGAGCTGCCAGCCGCCCACAATCTGATTCAAAACGCCGCCGTGATTTAAGAAGGCCTGGCCTCTGCCGAAAGGCAATTGATAGATGGGGGACACCGTCGCGGTATTGGGAACGTCGTTATAGAACGCAGACTTCGTCGGATAACGTGGGTCGCTCAAGCCGTAGGCCACACCAAGGCTCCGGGAATGGGCGTACCATGCGGTCAGAGTGAGACCTTTGCTGAGCCTTCGCGTTACCTTCACCTGCAACGCTTGGTAATTGGAATTGTCCTGATAAGTCATCATATCGATCGGGCCGAACTGCGGGGCGGCTACTGTTTGCTTTTGTCCCGGAGCCAGAACTACACCCCAGGGCTGCGGGATGTTGAACCAGCAGCATTCGTTATAGCTGCCTCCGGTAATCGTCTCCAGATGACGCGCCAAGGCGGCAACATAGGCTACGGACAACTCGGTGGATCCGCCAAGCTGGCGTTCTACAGTGAAGTTCCACTGATAAGTTCCCGGGTCCTTATAGCGCGGCCAGAACGTATAGAAAGAAGGCGCTGGTGTTTGTAGCCCTCCTACGGGATTGCTGATATTGAGCGGCACCGGGGTCATCTGTCTGGAATAAGTCGGTGTCGTCAGATCTAACTGGTATGGGAAGGTGCCGTCGAATGCGTCTTCCTGATAGGTGCCGAGAGCATGGCTGTAAAACATGCCTGCTCCACCGCGGATCACCGTCTTGTCATTCAGTTTCCAGGCAAAGCCCAGACGAGGTTGAAATTCGTCCTTTGGCGTGCTGGAGCAACCATCCGGCAACCCTACCGAGCGGCACGTCACGACAGTGTTGGGGAACAGCGCCAGCGACTGCGCCGTGACGGTCGAAGGGAGCTGTCCGTCGGAGTTGTTCGCAACGGCCACCTTGCCGGTGAAATCGCCCTGGATGATCGGTAGGGAGTATTCAGGCGGATCCGTCAAGAGCCGCGTGGTGTACTCCCAGCGAAGGCCGACGTTGAGAGTCAACTTGCTATTGACTCGCCAGACATCCCAGAAGTAGAAAGCCGGCGCGATGAAATGCGATGGGATCGACGTGGTAGCCTGTCCCGCTTCAAAGTAGCTCAAGTCGCCCAGCAGAAAGTCCGCCATCGCATCTCCGGCGGAACAACTCGTAGCCACAGAACTTCCGGGGCAATTCGTGGTAGCGACCGTGGGGTAGAGAGGATTGCGCGTCTGGGCGCCATTAAACCGGAACACCCCACGCGCGCGGGCGGTGTCCACCACCGTCTTCTGCTCGTAAAACACTTCGCCGCCCATCCGGAGGGTATGCTTGCCGCGAACGAGCGTCAGGTTGTCCAGAATCTGCCAGTTCCTTTCACTCGCCTGATAGGGGCGTGTGTTACCCGCGGTGACCGTCGAGCCGTAAGAGCCCTGAATCTGGATCGACGGCAACCCCAGGGGCGCCGTTGGGGACATGAACTGCGACAGGCCGAACTGGCTCAAAAAATCGGTGGTGCCGTACGGACCGATGCTCTGATAATTCTGCGGGTCGCTTGAAACACCGAACCGCAGTTCATTGATGGTTGCCGGACCGAAATTGTGTTCCCACGTCGAACTCAGGTTTTTGCCGCCGAGGTCCGCGTGTTCCAGCCCTACGAAGCCACCGATATTCGTCGCTTCGGGCCCCTCGCCTAAGGCGACGTTGGAGCCATACGTATAACGGGCAAAAAGAGTGTCCTTCGAGGACAGATTGTAGTCGATGCGGACATTGTGTTGGTTGATCGTGCGCCAGCGCTTCGGATTGAAGTAGTAATTTTTCGTCGGAACCAGCAAGAATCCGGAGTTGTTCGTGTTCTGTATCGCCGGGGTGTTGGGCAATGGGAAGATCTGAAGCATCTTCTGGGTAATCTGGTTAAAGCGAGATGCGGGAATCGTGTTGTTCGGAAATTGCTGGCCGCTCAGCGGGTCAAAAACCAGGACACCACTCGGGAAGATACCATTCCGAATATCCACGGAGGGAACAGTGCCTGTCTGCGGCGCGGAGAGCACTTCGCGCGTGCCTTCGTAATCATAGAAAAAGAAGAGCTTATCCTTCATGATGGGACCACTCACCGTTCCGCCGAACTGATTGCGCTTCAACTGCGGCGTAACGTGCGGCCCGCTATATGCCCATTCCGCGGCATCAAAATAGTTGTTGCGTACGAACTCGAATAGCGATCCGTGCCAGTTATTGCTGCCCGACTTCATACTTACGTCTACCTGCGACGGTCCATGTCCATACTCAGGAGAGAAGTTCGCCGCCTGGACTCTGACTTCGCCGATCGCATCGATGGAGACGGGGATGTTCGCGCCACCGAATTCCATTTCGGAGTTATCGACACCATCCAAGCGGTAGGTAATGAAGGCGCCGCCGAAGCCATTGAGGTCATATGCCGGCATACCGTTCCGCTCAGTTCCGGCGATCATCGGATCGTTGTTCTTAAAGAGGTAGTCCTGTATCGCGGGCAGAGTTCCGGGGGAAAGCTGCAGCAGTTGAGTGAACTGGCGGCCATTCAAGGGTAGATCAACCACCTGCCGGTTGCCAATGACAGTGCCCACGCTGGCGTCCTCGGTTTGAAGCAGCGGCGGAGCGGTGGTAACGATCACTTCCTGTCCGACGGTCTTGAGGGCGAGATCCGCATCTATGCGTGCTTGCTGCTCGATGACCAGGTGAATGTCGCGGATGGTTCTGGTCTCGAATCCGTTCATCTGGAGCGTGACTTCGTATGATCCGGGAATGAGATTGGAGACGTAATAGAGCCCGTCACCGTTGGTTGTCGTGGCGCGCACGACTCCAGTGTCCGTGTTTCGTACGCTCACCTGCACGTTGGGAACAATGGCTCCCGATGCATCGTGCACAACTCCCGTAATTGTGGCGTTGGTACTGGTTTGCGCTGGCAGCAAGAGTGGAAAAACAATGAGGGCAGCAGCCAGCGCGCAGAGGACAAATAGAAACAAGCGTTTCATGATGCACTCCCGATCTAGAGACGTCTTTTCAAGACCCCAAGTCCGCCCGCCGAAACACACTCGCCCCTTTTGGTGTTCGGCCCGCGGACGTGCGCAAAACTTCAACAATTGCAGAAAATCATAAGGCTGGCCTGTGGTCCTGTCAAGTGATATATGACATATTGTCGCTAATTCTGGACAAGTGCACCGGCCGCTGAGGGCGCTGGGAACGCGGAGTTATCAATGGCTTATAGGCATCGTTGCGAAGGTCGTGGGCCGTGCGAGGCCGGTTGGCTTTAATGCGCCACTCGATCAATGTAGGTCCAGACCGTTTGGGCCTACGGCCTGCCGAATCTCCTCGCGGAATGTTCCCGGAGCGGACTGGCTGTGCGCGTAGAGCGTAGAGATTACATACCAGTTTGGGGTCCGAATCAGTCGAATCCTCCAAAAAAGGTGGCCTCTTTGCTTTTGAAATATGCAGTGGTTCGCTGAACTTTCACCTACCGCGCGGCCATATACCGATTGAACCATTCCAGCGTCTGGCTCATGACATCGCGTCGATGTTCCGGTTTACCGATCCGGTGACCTTCGCCGGGATAGACAACGAGTTTCGTCGTCACTCCAAGCGCTTTCAAGGCGTGCCAGAACTCGAGTGATTGCGGAGGCGGGCACTCGCCGTCCTTCTCACCTACCAGCATGATGGTCGGAGTTCTGACGTTCTTGATGAAATTGATCGGCGAGCTTCGCGCATACACCGCGGGATTGTCGTACACCGATTGGCCAAAGAACGGGATCATCCACTGGTCGATCCCGTTTTGGCCGTAGTAACTCTGCCAGTTCGCAATTCCAGCCCCAGCGACGGACGCACGGAACCGGTTGGTTTGCGTCACCGCCCACATGGCCATGTACCCGCCATAACTCCATCCCGCGATGCCGACTCGATCTTTGTCCACCGGCGCGGAACGGATCGCCTGATCCACACCATGGAGGATGTCCTGTAGATCGCCGTAGCCGAAGTCTTTCACATTAGCCTGCGTGAAGGCCTCCCCCTGTCCGAAACTGCCTCGGGGGTTCGGATAAAAAACAAAGTAGCCTTCATGCGCCAATAGCGCCAGGTTGTAAATGTAGGGAGACGACGAATTGCCCGGCCAGCGCGGCCGGCTCATGGAGCCCGGGCCACCGTGTACGGCCACCACCATGGGATACCGGCGCGCCGGATCGTGATGTACCGGGTACAGCAACCATCCTTGCCCCGGGTGCGCCGCGTCACCCCAACGCAGCGACTGCACTTTGCCCCACGCCGGCTCAACTGCCGGATTAATGTGGGTGATGCGGCTCCACTTCCCGACCGGCCCCGCCCAAACTTCAGGCGGCCGCTCGAACGATTGCAAGACTACGGCCTGCAACTTTCCGTCACGCATCAAGGACACAGCTCCGTTGAAACCACCCGTGGATATGCCGTCCGAACCTCTCCACAGCGTAGTGATCTGGCGCGTGCGGACGTCGATTGATGCCAGCCCTTCCTCTCCCTCAACCGACTCGGCGAAAAGAATTCGTGACGCGTCCAACCAGGTCAACCAGGATACGGATGCCTTCATCCCGGGCGTCACATTGCGCGCCCCGCCGCCCGACGCCGGTACAAGGAAGAGATCGCCACCCGTGTTTCCTTCATCGCTCATCAAGCCTTGAACGACCGCAATATTCTTCCCATCAGGCGACCAGCGAGGTTCCGCGATTTGAAGAGACGGCTTCCAAATCGATCGCGTCGTGCCGGACGCCACATTGATCGTATAGAGCTGGGCGAGATACCAATTCGCGTCTCCCTCACCATGCGCCGCAATCGTCGCAAAAGATTGTCCGTCCGGAGACCAATCGTATTGGTAGATGTACAAGTCGGCCGGAGAGATCATTCGAGCGGCTCCGGATGCAACATTGATGACCGCAATCCGCTGTTCGGGAACTCGGTCAGACGCGGCGCTGAGCAGCACTTCCTTCGGTGCGGTAGGCCCACGGCCGGCGTTCGTATCTGCTGTGAAGAGGAGCGCGATCGTCTTGCCGTCCGGCGACCATTTGGGATCAGCCAGCGTACCGTTCAGGCTGGTGAGTTGGCGGAGTGCACCGGCCGGCGGCTTGAGATAAAGCTGCAATTGGCCATGCTTTTTGCGGTCGGAGAGAAACACGATCGATCGACCATCGGGAGACCACGCGATTCCCTGCTCATCACAACTGCCGTTCGCGGGAGCCATCCGTGACGGCGTAGCGGTCCGGCCGAGGTCTTGCGAAAAAACAGCAGTTCCAACACACGACACCGGCGCGCCGGCTTTGGTTTCCTGTACCCAGGCCACACGGGAGCCATCCGGCGAGATCGCCACCTCTTTAATATCGAGAACCTTCGAGAGCGAATCGACAATCGCATCCATGCGCGACGGCGCCGCGGCCGCGGTGAATCCAGGCAGTACGATCAGCACCGCCGGAAGAAGTCGGAAAACGAGCCGTTTCATCTTGCCGGCCGTGAGATGGATCCCCGTCCGCATCATGCAAATAGCACCGAAATCTCTCCGGGATCGAGAAACGCAGTGCCCGAGGTCGGCTCCAGATATTGAAAGAATCGGCCGGACGGCGTGTTGACGATTTTCTTGTTCCAGTCGCTGGTGACGTCATAGCCCCTTCCATTCTCCAGCATGGAAAACTCTTCGTTCATGTCGTGGTAGACACGAACCATTCGCAGTTTGCTGAAAAAAGCGCCTTGCCGCCAGAACTGATCGCGGGAAATATGGCTCAGTCCCAGATTGATCTTTTCCAGATGGCCTCTACCATCGTGGCAGGAAACGCATTCCAGATTGATTCCGAGGAACACCTTTCCGGTCGTGATGGCAATGGCGTCGTAGGTGTCCTCCTGGTTGATTTGCAGGGGATCGGAATCATTGACGTGGTCTGCCGCGAGGAAGTTGATCGTCCCATCCAGCCAACTCGAACGCGCCGTATGCGTGAGCATGTCGCGAACCATCTCGTCGTAGGGCACATTCTGGACCAGCGCCAGATAGAGATAGTCGTGAAACATGTTGCGGCCCTGCGCCATGTGGTTGTTCGACATCTGAAGCAGGTCGCCGAAAAAGTAGACCCAGCGCGAGAGGAATGCGCTGCTCGGCTTCTCGTTTTCCGTTGGTTCGGGAATGGCCATGAGCGCGTCGATCACGCGCTCGCGCTTACCGGGCCGCGTGTCGGCGAGGAACTTACGGATGTCGGACGGCTCGGGAAGCCGGCCGGTCAAATCCAAATAGATTCGACGTAGAAACTCCTCATCCCCGGACAGTCCTGCGTGCGGAATTTTGTCCGCCGCGAGCTTTCCAAAGACGTAGCGATCAATCAAATTGCGGATCGGAACCGGCTGCGAGCCGGGACGAGTCACGGTTTGCACAGCCCGATAGTGCTGCGGGTCGGACGCGCGCCGGGCAGGAGCCAGGGCTGCGGGGCCGGAATGAACCTCGTCTTTCGGCTGCTGGCCGGCAGCGGAGGAAAAGGCCACCAGGAAAATCACTATGGCCCATCGGGCGCGCATTGTTCCCCTCCGGAACGGAATCAACATTCCATCTTCAGATATCTAATATCCTACATCGCATCAAATGTCAATCGGCAGAGGCACTTGACCGCGATTCCAAACCCGCAACCGATGATTCGTTGCAGAACGTTGACGTCCGAAAACCGCTAGTCTCGGTGTTCGGCCGCTGAGAGAATGGACGTATGGAGCTGCCGGACCAGGAAACTTGTTACCGCGCTTTGCAGAGCCGCGATCCGCGCTTCGACGGGCTCTTGTTCGTCGGCGTCACCTCCACCGGCATCTATTGCCGTCCCGTGTGTCCCGCTCGCACAGCCAAGCTGGAAAACTGCCGTTTCTTCAGTTCCGCCGCCGCGGCGCAGGAAGCGGGTTTCCGTCCATGCCTGCGCTGCCGCCCTGAAACGGCGCCGGACATGGCTTCGTGGCGCGGAACTTCCAACACCGTTTCACGCGCGCTCGCCCTCATCAGCGAAGGCGCGCTCGATGCAGAAGACGCCGGCGTCGAGGCACTCGCGGAGCGCCTGGGAATTGGGGAGCGGCATCTGCGCCGACTATTTGTTCAGCATCTGGGCGCGTCGCCAATCGCGGTAGCGCAGACGCGGCGCGTTCTCTTCGCGAAACAACTGATCCACGAGACCGGATTGCCGATGACGGAAGTTGCACTCGCCGCCGGTTTCGGCAGCATCCGGCGTTTCAACGAGATTTTTATCGAGCTCTTTCGCCGGCCGCCGACTGCTTTGCGTCGAAAACATTCACCCGCTTCCCCGAATCCCGGTGGCGTCAATCTTCGGCTGCGCTATCGTCCGCCCTATGACTGGGAATCCATGCTCGGCTATCTGCAGGCGCGCGCTATACCCGGCGTGGAAGTAGTGGAAAACGGCAGCTACCAGCGCACTGTCGGCATGGACGGATTCAGCGGAAGTGTCCAAGTCACGCACCTGCCGCAGCGTGAAAGTCTCCGCGTCTGCATCCGGTTTCCTCGAGTGCAATCGCTGCCGGCAATTGTGAGCCGCGTTCGGCGTTTGTTCGATCTCGGCGCGGATATCGAGACTATCGATGCTCACCTCTCGCTTGACCCGCATCTCGCGCCCTTCGTAGCACGGCGTCCGGGCCTGCGCGCACCGGGCGGATGGGACGGGTTCGAATTGGCCGTGCGGGCGGTTCTCGGCCAGCAGGTGAGTATCGCCGCGGCGCGGCGCCTTGCCGGACAACTCGTTTTGAGCCATGGCCAAAAGGTATCCCGCGAATTCGTAACGGACCCGCGGCTCACACATCTCTTCCCCGATGCGAAGACCATTGCCGAAGCGAAAATGATCGAGGCCGGCCTGACTACTGCGCGCCGTTCGGCTTTGAAGGCGCTCGCGGAAGCCGCCGAGGCTGATTCGAATCTGTTTCGCCCGTTCGGGACGATTGAAGAAGCGATTGCCAGATTGCGGAAGATCCGTGGAATCGGTGAGTGGACGGCACAATACATCGCGCTCCGCGCGCTGCGCGAGACAGATGCATTTCCGGCAGCGGATATCGGATTGCTCCGCGGCGCCGAAGCAGTGGATGGAGCACGGCCCACAGCGCTCGATCTATTGACACGATCCGAGACTTGGCGGCCTTGGCGCGCTTACGCTGCACAGCATCTTTGGGCCGCGGACTCGGCCATTACCTCACAATCGGAGAGTACTTATGCATGATGTTTTAGAGCTGTTAATTGACCGCATCGAAACGCCCATCGGGCGGCTGTTGCTCGTAGTGGACACGGCCGGAACGGTGCGCGCTCTCGATTGGAGCGATTACGAAGAACGTATGCTTCACCTGCTGGCGCGGCATTACGGAAAAACCGGATTCAAGCTGGAATCGGCGCACAATCCTCACACCCGAAGCGATGGGATCCGACATTACTTTGCAGGTGATGTGGAGGGCATTGACCAGATCCCTGTTCAGACGGCAGGTACGCCCTTTCAGCGAAGCGTTTGGAAAGAACTCCGCAGAATTCCAGGAGGGACAGTCATTTCTTACGGACAGCTTGCCAGACAGATCGGCCGGCCCGCTGCGGTAAGAGCGGTCGGTCTCGCCAATGGTTCGAATCCAATCGGCATTATTGTTCCATGTCACCGCGTGATCGGGTCCGACGGATCACTGACCGGTTATGGCGGAGGCCTGGAGCGCAAACAATGGCTGCTCGATCATGAACGAAATCACGCCAAAGTCTCGATCGGGCAGCAATCGGCGAGGGTCTCAGCAAGTTGAGTTGAGGCGCGAAAATCTTCCTCCTCGGCATGGTCCGCGTGCCCACGCTACGGATGATCCGTTACCCTATGACTTCGTTTTCCTTGATGCGGACTTCTTTGATGCGGATTTCTTTGACGAGGATTTCTTTTTCGGAATTTTCGCGCCTGATTTTCGCGCTTCATTCAGCGCAATCGCGACGGCCTGTTTGCGACTTTTGACTTTTTGGCCGCTCCCCGATCTCAGCTTTCCTTCTTTGTGCTCCTTCATCACTTTGTGAACTTTCCGTTTGCCCTTGGAGCTGGAACGCGAACTCGAAGACGACGATTTCTTTGCCATGATTTCTCCCTTCGGCTACTACCTGTGGGTTCGGAACTTCTGCATTGCGCGGTCACACGCCGAGCGCGTCAACTCCCGCTATAACCTCCAACGATCGGCAGGATTTCGCCGGTGATGTAGCTGGAGCAGTGTGGCGACGCAAGGAATACATATGCCGGCGCAATTTCCTCGGGCTGCGCCGGCCGTTTCATTGGGGTGTCGGCGCCGAACTTAGTGAGGTCTCCCGCTTCTTTGTCGGACGGGTTCAACGGCGTCCAAACGGGCCCTGGCGCCACGGAGTTGACGCGGATTCCGCGCGGCACCAGGTGCGTGGCGAGCGAACGAGTAAACGCGTGGATTCCGCCCTTGGTCATCGAATAGTCGAGCAGGCCCGCGCTTCCCAGCATCCCTGTGACCGAGCCCGTATTGATGATGGCTGAGCCCGGTTTCATCTTCTCCACCGCCGCCTGGGCCATATAAAAGTATCCGTACAGATTGGTCTTCAGCGTTTCATCGAAGTGTTCCGCCGTGAGATCTTCGAAGCGGGACGTGTGCACTTGAAAAGCCGCATTGTTCACCAGTACATCGAGGCCGCCCAACTCCTTGACTGTTCTCGCCACGGCTTGGGCGCAAAATTTCCGGTCTGAAACATCGCCCGAAATCAGGATGCAAGCGCGGCCTTCGGCTTCCACGCTGTGCTTTGTCTGTTGAGCATCCTGCTCTTCTTCCCCGAGATAGACAACTGCTATATCCGCGCCTTCGCGCGCGAACAGAACCGCCACCGCGCGCCCGATGCCCGAATCTCCGCCCGTGATGAGCGCCACCTTGCCTTCCAGCTTTTTCGATCCGATGTAGTACGGAGCATCGTACAGCGGCGCCGGATTCAGCACCGCTTCCATGCCTGGCTTTGGCTGATGCTGCTTCGGAAATGGCGGCGCCGGGTATTCCCGCGCGCCTGCCTGCATTGCCGATTCAGGCTTCTGCTTCGGGCGCTGTTGATCCGCCTTGTGAACCTGCGCCTGGATTTTGCGCTGACGGGCTGTTGCACCTTTTGGCGTCATAATGGCACGCTCCTTCTTCCCTGACTCGCTCAGTTCGCCGAACCTTTAATAGCCCCGGCCCGGCGACACGAGCCAGACTTCACCTCGCAAAATCAATTGCAATTACAAGACCGTCATCAGCCACCTGCACTTTCAGCCGGTGGGAACTCGGACCGAACGATTGCGCTGCACTGCGACCGCTTCGACCCAGGGCGTTGTTGTTCACTCTGTAACGTTTGCCTTCTCTGTCAACGCGTTCTCTTTTGGCGATTCTTCTGCGCGCAAACACACGCCGTGCTGCGTTTCGCCGGAAGTACTCTGGGGCAGGAGGAACGCACTTATGAAAGCGGTTGTTTATAAGGGAAAAGATAAGGTAGCCATCGAAGAGGTGCCTGACCCTCGGATGGAAGCTCCGGACGACGCCATCGTTCGCATCACCAGCGCTGCCATCTGCGGAAGTGATTTGCACATGTATGAGGAACGCAGCGTCGCCAAACCCGGAACGGTTTTCGGACACGAGAATCTCGGAATCATCGAGCAGACCGGACCCGCCGTTCGTTCGATTCAAAAAGGGGATCGCGTCGTACTGCCTTTCAACGTGGCGTGTGGATTCTGTTTCAACTGTAGCCGCGGTTATACCAACGCCTGTCTGACTGCCAATCCCGACGGGGCCACAGCCGGTTATGGGTACGCCGGCATGGGGCCGTACCGCGGCGGACAAGCGGAATACCTGCGCGTTCCTTTCGCAGACTTCAACTGCTTAAAGCTCCCCGGAAAAGAAGGCGACGAGCTTGAGGACGATTTCGTGCTGCTGGCGGACATCTTTCCCACAGCCTGGCATGCCACCGAGCAGGCCTGCGTCCAGCGCGGTGATTCCGTAGCCGTCTTTGGCGCAGGGCCGGTGGGTTTGCTCTCCGCCTACTCCGCGTTTCTGCGCGGCGCGGCGGAAGTCTATGTAGTGGACCGCGCGCCGGTTCGCCTGGAGAAAGCAGAAGCCATCGGTGCTATTCCCGTAGACTTTACCAAAGGCGACCCAGCCGAGCAGGTCCGCCATCTGCGTAAAAAGAGCAAGCTGCAGGCCGCGCTCCGTTCCGGCGAGGAGAAGATGGACGGCGTCATGTGCGGCATCGATGCGGTCGGCTACCAGGCGCACAGCGATGACGATCCGAACCGCGAAGATCCGATGCAGACCGTGAGACAACTGGCGCAAATCGTAAATCCCACCGGCCATGTTTCCTTGATTGGGGTCTACTTTCCGCAAGACCCCGGCGGAGTGGACGCACAAGCGAAGAAGGGCCGCTATACGTTCCCGCTGGGCGACTTTTGGGAAAAAGGGATCTCGATCGCCATGGGGCAGGCGCCCGTCAAGCGCTACAACGTGCAACTGCGTGACATGATCATCACCGGCCGCGCCAAGCCGAGCTTTATCGTGAGCCACCGTCTTCCGCTGCAAAAGGCGCCGGAGTTTTACTCGCGGTTCGCAATGCGCGGCGTGGGCGAAGGTACCGATGTGACGAAAGTTGTTCTGAAGCCAGGGCTGGACCGTGCGGCTTAACAGCAAAATCACCCGGCTCGTCTGGTTATGATTTGGTGATGCAAGTGGTAACGCCGGCGCTTGATCCAACACATCTGATTAATGGGTGTCCGCCATTGGGACATCAGAAACTACTTCAGTGAAGGGCTGGCGTTCCCACATTCCCGGGATAGCACGTACCGCACCCTGGGTTCCACGGCCGTTCCGATCGAGTCAGTAATCTTGCGCCCCGCCGCGAGCGCGACAGCGAGCAGCCGGCGGTCCCGCCGGATCGCGTGGCCCGTGTAGCCGATGCAACTGACCGAGAGAGACGCGCATACTGGACCGGCCGGGCTGCCGACAAGCACCGCAACATCCGTCACTCCTGGTGTCATTTCGCTTTCCAGGATGAGCCGGTGCCGCATCTTCGCCTGATCGAAACACGTTCGCAGTATTTTGCGGCGCGGCGGCGTCAGATTTCGCCATGTGCGGTTTCGCGCAAGCATCAGGCGCTGTTCGCCCGGTGGCAGCACTCCCAGTAAGAGCTTTCCCGAAGTAGTGGCGAGAGGATCAAACGATGATCCCTCCGCGACCGAAAGCGATACAGGCAGCGGACTCCGCGCGTGGCAGATGACCAGTAGTTCCCCGCCTTCCAGAACGCAGAGGTGGCAAGACTGGCCGATCTTTTCCGCCAGATCGCGCATGACCGGGCGCGCCACTCGAACCAGACCTTCCGCGGGAGAGTGAGTGCGGCCGAGTTGGAACAGCTTGAGTGAAAGCTCGTATCGACCCGAGGATTCGTCACGCAGAAGATAGCCTCGCGCGTGGAGCCGTGTGAGCATCCGAAAAATCTCTTGCGGCCCGCGTCCCAGGCCTTCGGCAATCTGCGCCTGTGACTGCGGCACGGCGGCCTGGGCGAGAAACTCCAGGATGTCCAGCCCTTTATCCAAGGCCGGCGCCTGATAGGCCGTGCTGCCGGTTCTTGACATATTCGAATTATCTGTATTTATATATGAACATCACGTTCATTAGCAAATCCCATCCGTTGACCCTTCGCGGAATCACCTGGAACCATTCTCGCGGCTTCGTTCCCATGGCCGCTACGGCTCAGCGCTTCTCGGAATTGAACCCGCAAGTGGAGATTTTGTGGGAGAAGCGGTCGCTACAGGCATTCGCCGACGCGCCGCTCGATAAACTGGCAGACCAATACGACTTGATTGTGCTCGACCACCCCTGGGCCGGCTTCCTTGCCTCGACTGGGCACACCATTCCCCTGGACGACTGCCTGCCCGCCGAATTTCTGCAAGACCAATCGGCGAACAGCGTGGGAGCATCGCATCGCAGTTATCATTTCGGCGGCAAGCAGTGGGCCTTGGCGATCGACGCTGCGACGCCCGTCGCTTCATGGCGTCCCGACCTGATCGCTCCGAATCATCTGCCGCGAACATGGGACAATCTTCTGGAACTGGCAAACGCGGGCGGCGTCCTGATCCCCGGCATTCCTATCGATACGCTCATGAACTTCTATATGCTGTGCTCGTCGCTCGGTGAAGACGTATGCCAGACGCGGGAGCGCGTAATCTCGCGCGAGACCGGGGCGAAGGCGCTTAGCATGTTAAGAGCGCTGGCACGCCGTGTCGTGCCTGATTGTTTCGGCTACAACCCGATCGCGGTTTATGAACAAATGACCCGAACCGACCGGTTCGTCTATTGCCCGTTTGCCTATGGCTACTCCAATTACTCCAGGCCGGGTTATGCGCGGCGGCTGTTGTCGTTCGGCGATCTGGTAGAAATCGGCAAATCCGGACCGCTTCGCAGCACCCTCGGCGGCACCGGTCTGGCCGTGACGGCGCGATGCGCCGCGCGCGATGCCGCCATTCAATATGCGGCATTCGTCGCGAGCCCCGATACACAGTCCGGAATTTACGTAGATACTGGAGGCCAACCGGGTCATCGCAGGGCGTGGACGGACGATCACGCAAACACGATTACTCGCCATTATTTTCGCGATACGCTGCCCGCGCTTGACCGTGCGTACCTGCGGCCACGCTACCGGGGCAGCATGACTTTTCAGGATCACGCCGGCGAGCCGATTCAGACTTACCTTCGTGAAGGCGGCTCCGAGCAGGATGTATTACGCCGTCTCGATGAGATCTACGCGGCGTCTTTGCGGGACGCGGAAGAGATCGGCCCGGCGTAACCCCGTATGTTGCCTCTCGAAGGAATCGTTGTTCTCGAATTCGCGCAGTACATGGCAGCGCCAACAGCAGGCCTGCGAATGGCGGATCTCGGAGCGAGGGTCATCAAAATCGAGCGTCCAGGCAGCGGCGAAGCCGGCCGGCAGATTCAGGTGAAGAATTTATTCGTCGATGGCGACAGCCTGATCTTTCACACGATCAATCGCAACAAAGAATCGTTCACCGCCGATCTGAAAAATCCCACCCATCTGGAAAAGGTCCGGGAGCTGATTCGAAGAGCAGACGTGATCACCCACAATTTCCGGCCCGGTGTGATGGAGAAGATCGGCCTGGACGCCCCATCCGTCCACGCGATCAATCCGCGTCTCATCTACGGCGAGGTCACCGGTTTTGGAAATGCCGGCCCATGGAAAAACAGGCCCGGACAGGATTTGCTGCTGCAATCGCTTTCCGGTCTCACGTGGCTAACGGGCAATCGCGATGATCCGCCTACGCCGTTTGGGCTGGCGGTGGTGGACATGCTCTGCGGAATCCATTTCGCGCAGGGGCTGATGGCGGCGCTGATCCAGCGCGCGCGAACTGGAGCGGGTTGCAGCGTTTCGGTGAGTTTGCTGGAATCCGCCCTCGATTTTCAGTTTGAAGTGCTCACCACCTATTACGGCGACGGCGGCCGGCTGCCGCAGCGGTCCAGGAAGTACAACGCGCACGCATATCTATCAGCACCCTACGGCGTCTATCCGACGCGCGATGGATATCTTGCACTGGCGATGAACGACGTCGCCGCACTCGGCCGTGCTCTCGGCTCGCAGCAGATTGCCGCCTACCGTAAGGCGTCTGCCTGGTTCAGCCGCCGCGATGAGATTCAGACTCTCATTGCCGAGCATCTTGCCGGCCGCACGACGGCCGATTGGCTGGCGATCCTGGAGCCCCTCGATATCTGGTGCTCCGACGTGTTTGATTATGCAACGCTCACGTCACACGACGCTTTCCACTCGCTTCAGATGGAGCAGACGGTGCACAGACCAGGCGGCGCTACCGTTCACACGCTTCGCTGCCCGATTCGGATCGACGGTCAGCGGCTGTTCTCCGATCGCGCTGCTCCTTCGGTGGGCCAGGAGAACGACGCCATCGAAGCCGAACTGCGAAAGGCGCGCAATCCGCCGGCGGTGTCCGGCAACCTACCCGTCCCCGCCGCTGCGGACGCGAAGCCTCTCGAAGGCATCCTGGTAGTCGATCTCAGCCAGTTCCTTTCGGGTCCGTGCGCGAGTCTCCGGCTGGCGGACCTCGGCGCGCGCGTGATCAAAGTCGAACGGCCGGAAACGGGAGATATCTGCCGCGAGCTGTACGTCTCCGACATACGGATCGATGGAGAATCGACCACCTTCCACGCAATCAATCGAAACAAAGAAAGCTTCGTCGCAGACCTCAAGACCGAGGCCGGTTTACGGAAATTGCAGGCGCTCCTCCGGCGCGCGGACGTAATGATGCACAACTTCCGCCCGGGCGTTACAGATCGCCTGGGGTTGGGATATGACGCAATACGCGCGCTGAAGCCGGACATTATTTACGGAAGCATTTCCGGCTATGGCGCCGAAGGCCCATGGCGCAAGAAGCCCGGGCAGGATTTGCTGGTGCAGGCGCTTTCCGGCTTGACTTGGCTCAGCGGCGCGGCCGGCGATGGACCTGTGCCGATGGGTCTATCGGTGGTCGATCAACTGGCCGGCATGCACCTGGCGCAAGGCCTTCTCGCGTGTCTTTACAGACGCGCAATGACGGGCAACGGAGCCCTGGTGGAAGTGAGCATGTTGGAATCGGCGCTCGACTTTCAGTTCGAAGCGATCACCACGTTTCGTCACGATGGAGGCGCGCCCATCGAGCGATCGCGCTGCAATGCCGCCCATGCCGCGCTTGGCGCGCCTTACGGAATCTACCAAACGGCGGACGGCTATCTGGCCCTGGCGATGGGCAGAATCCCCCAGTTAGGGGAACTGCTCGGCTGCCCTTCGCTGCTCACGTATACCAACCCGGCGACGTGGTTCACCGAGCGCGACGAGATCAAGCAAATTCTCGCGGCGCATCTTTCGAGCCGTTCGACTCGCCATTGGCTCGACCTGCTGGAACCAGCCGATATCTGGTGCGCCGAAGTGCTCAACTGGCAGCAGTTAGCAGGGCAGGAAGCCTTCACGGTTTTGGGTATGACGCAGACGGTCGAAAGAAGAAGTGGAACCCGCTACCGCACGACGCGATGTCCCATCTCCTTTAATGGCCGGAAGCTCTATGCCGCCAGGGGGTCTCCCGATCTGGGAGAGCACACGGCCGTGCTGTCGGAGGAATTCGGTGCATGAACAGCCTTGCAGTCAACCGCCTTTCTGAAGAATCGGAGCGGCACGGAGGGAGACGATGATACCGGCAGACCCCATTTTGGGCACGTTTTATCACGGTGTAGGAGCGCTCTCTTCATCCGCCTGCTACACGCCGCAGAAAAAGGTTCGCGGCTGGTCATGGCAAACTTATTGGCTGGCGCAAGCGTCAGTCTGCTGGTTTTTGCTGCCCATTCTTGGGGCAATCGCAACCATTCCTCATCTCCGTACGGTGCTGACGGAAGCGCCTGTCGCGGCAATGCGCAATTCGTTTCTGCTGGGCATGGCATACGGCGTTGGCGGAACGGCATTCGGCATCTCCATCCGGTATATCGGTTTTTCCCTCACCTATGCAATCGCAGTAGGCCTGTCGAGTGTGCTCGGTACGCTGATTCCACCGTTAGTCGCGGGTACGCTGGCCGGAACTTTCGACAAACCGGGCGGCGGCTATATTTTTCTTGGCATCGCAATCGGAACACTCGGTATCGCAGTCACAGGTGCGGCCGGCCGCCTCAAGGAACAGGGACTCCAAGGCAAAAAAACCGAATCACAGCCGGAGACTGCTTTTGAAGCGCATTTTTCCATCGGCAAAGGCCTCGCGTTGTCGCTGCTGGCGGGCGTTCTCTCAGCCGTATACAACTTCTCTTTGAATGCCGGCCAGCCCATCGCCGATGTGGCCGCGCAGCATGGCGCGGATGTATGGCAAGGCAACGTGGTCTACATCTTTTCAAACACCGGCGCCTTCCTCACGACGCTGATCTACTGCGCGTATCTTCATTTGAAGCACAAATCGCTGGGCGAATTCGTGTCATTGCCGAGCGGCGAGCAGACCACGCAGTTGCCTCTTAACTTCGTGATGGCGGGACTCACCGGAGTCCTCTGGTACGGGCAGTTCTTTTTCTACAATCTCGGCCACGTGCGCATGGGCGCGTACAAGTTCAGCAGTTGGGCCTTGCACATGACTATGCTGGTGCTCTTCAGCGGATTGATCGCGCTCATTCTGAAGGAGTGGAACGGCTGCCGGCGCAAAACTCAGCTTCTGTTTGCGTTTTCGATGGCGCTGCTCATTCTGGGAGTCTTTGTGCTGACCTATGGAAACTATCTCGGCGGCGCGTGAGCAGCGCAAGCTCAGTTCACTTCACGCAGCAGCTCCCATACCGGTTGCGATCCACGCGTCGTAGCCGCCGATTACGTTCGTCACGTTTTCGAAACCTGCCGCTTCCAGGATGCTGCACGCAATGGCGCTGCGGTAGCCGCTCTTGCAATGCACCGCAACCGGCAGACTGCGATCCAGCGTGGCCAGCGACTTCGACAATCCATCCAGCGGATGAAGTTCGGCTCCTTCAATATGGCCCGCGTCCCACTCCGGCCGCCGCCGCACGTCGACGATGGTGTAGTGGGCTTTCTCCTGCGACAACTCCTGCGCGGTAATCTGCGGCGTCGTCACCAACGGCATTCCGCTTCGCACCCATCCAGAAATGCCTTCCTTCACCGCGCCGGAGACATTCTCAATACCGACACGCGCCAAACGCATTCGCGCCTCTTGAGCGGATCGATCATCTTCGGCCACCAGAATCAATTCCCGGTCAAGCCCGAGAAGCGCCCCGGCCCATGACGCGAATTGCCCACCCAGGCCGATCCCGATAGAGCCCGGAATATGCCCGGAGCAGAACTCCATCGCCGGACGCGTATCCAGAATCACCGCACCTTTCCGCGAGCGCTGCTCCACCTCTTCGGGAGCGAGCGACGCGAGCGGCGGCAAGCTGTCGAGTGGCTCTGCGCCGCGGCGGTTGTAATCCACGTCTCGCTGAAAGTATTCAGGCCGGGCAGGCAGGTCCTGCGTCATCATCTCGGTGAAGCGCTCGCGATCCATCGGCTGCAGCGCGTAATTCGTGCTGCGCTCATGCCCAATCGTGGACTGCCGTTCCGCGCTGATGTTGCGCCCGCACATGGAACCCGCTCCATGCGCGGGATAAACGGCCACATCGTCCGGCAGCTTCAACAGCTTTTCGCGCAAGCTGTCGTAGAGCATCCGGGCCAGTTCCTGAGGTGTATGGTCCGCTGAAAGGTCCGGCCGCCCCACGTCGCCGATGAACAATGTGTCCCCCGTCAGCACGGCTACGGGAGCGTCACTTTTCTCCAGATCCGTGACCACTACACTGACGCTCTCGATGGTGTGTCCTGGCGTTTGCAGGAAGCGCAGCCGAACTTTGCCGAACGCCACTTCATCACCGTCCTTCACCGCGCGGTGCGGAAAGACTGCGCCCGATCCTTCGCCGAGATAAATCGTGGCTCCCGTCCGCTCGGCCAGTTCCAGGTGGCCCGAGACAAAATCGGCGTGCAAGTGAGTCTCAATAATATGCCTGATCTGGAGCCCGTGTTCCTTTGCCGCGTCGAGGTAGATACCGATGTCGCGCTGCGGGTCAACGACTGCCGCAGTTCCCTCCGATCCAATCAGATAGGAGGCGTGCGCCAGGCACCCCAGATAGAACTGCTCAAAGACCATTGCATCCTGATTCTAGATCATGGTTGGCCGATGCGAAAGTGCCTCCACTGCATCGTGCTCTTCGGATGGATTCACACAGGCGCCGAACGGTGCCTGTCATCTTTGTTTTCTGTTCACGACTTCACCTGGCCGGTTGTATAGTTGGAATAGAAGCCGTTGGAGGCCCAGTGGACATCAATCGGTTTACCGAAAAGATGCAGGAAGCCCTTCACGCCGCGCAAGGATTCGCTTCCCGTCACAATCATCAGCAACTGGATGTAGAGCATCTTCTGTTAGCGCTACTTGAGCAGGAAGGCGGCTTGGCCGGCGCCATCCTGACCAAGGCCGGAGTCGCCACAGACGTCCTTCGGCAGAGGCTCGACGGTGAACTCGGGCACATGCCAACGGTCACAGGTCCAGGCGGTGCCCCGCCGGACCAGATCTACGTCACGGGACGTCTAAGCCGGATTCTGACTCATGCGGAAGACGAAGCGAAGAAGCTCAAAGACGAGTACGTTTCGGTGGAGCATGTCTTGCTCGCGATAGCGGAAGATCGTGGCGCAGCCGGGCGCATGCTTACGCAAATGGGCGCCAACCGAGAGCGGTTGATGCAAGCGTTGCGCGAGGTGCGCGGCAATCAACGCGTGACTACAGCCACCCCCGAAACCACGTATCAATCGCTCGAACGCTATGGACGCGACCTGACGAATCTTGCGCGAGAGGGCAAGCTGGACCCAGTGATTGGGCGAGACGATGAGATTCGCCGCGTAATTCAGGTCCTTTCACGACGTACCAAGAACAATCCTGTGCTCATCGGCGAGCCGGGAGTCGGTAAGACGGCGATCGTCGAGGGACTGGCGCAGCGCATCATTCGCGGAGACGTGCCGGAGGGTCTCAAGGACAAGCGGATTATTGCTCTCGATATGGGTGCTTTGATTGCCGGAGCCAAGTTCCGCGGTGAATTTGAAGAGCGTCTCAAGGCCGTGCTCAAGGAAGTACAGGAATCCGCAGGCGCCATCATTCTCTTCATCGATGAGCTGCATACCGTCGTAGGCGCCGGCAAAGCGGAAGGCGCAATGGATGCGGGCAATCTGCTGAAGCCGATGCTGGCGCGCGGCGAGCTGCACTGCATCGGCGCGACGACGCTCGATGAGTATCGAAAACACATCGAGAAAGACGCTGCGCTGGAGCGCCGCTTCCAACCGGTCTTCGTAGATCAGCCTTCGGTGGAAGACACCATCTCGATTCTGCGTGGGCTGAAGGATCGCTACGAAGTTCATCACGGCGTACGCATCAAAGATTCGGCCCTGGTGGCCGCGGCCGTGCTCTCGAACCGCTACATCGCAGATCGCTTCCTTCCGGACAAAGCCATTGACCTGGTGGATGAGGCAGCGGCAAAGCTTCGCACGGAGATCGACTCAATGCCGGCGCAGCTCGACGAAAGCCTGCGGCGCGTCATGCAACTGGAAATCGAGCGCGAAGCTCTGAAGAAAGAAACGGATGACGCTTCCCGCGAGCGGTTGGCCAAGCTCGAAAAGGAACTCGCCAATCTGCGCGCCGAGTCCGACGCGCTGAAGGCCAAGTGGCAGACCGAAAAGCGCACAGTGCAGCGGCTGCGCTCGCTTCGCGAGCAGATCGAACAGGTCAAAATCGACATCGAGAAGGCGGAGCGAGAATACGATTTGAACCGGGTTGCGGAGCTCAAGTACGGCAAGTTAGTGCAGCTCGAAAATCAGTTGAACTCCGAAGCTAAGCAGTTCGAGGCGAAACAGGCGAGCTCCCCGATGATCAAGGAAGAGGTGGACGAGCAAAACATCGCCGAGGTCGTCAGCCGCTGGACGGGAATTCCGGTGTCGCGCCTCATGGAAGGCGAAGTACAGAAGCTGCTTCACCTGGGAGAAGAACTGCATAGACGAGTGGTGGGCCAGGACGAAGCCGTGCAAGCCGTCGCGGAGGCAGTGATTCGTGCGCGCTCGGGCCTGAAGGACCCGAATCGCCCGATTGGCAGCTTTCTGTTTCTTGGCCCCACGGGCGTCGGCAAGACTGAACTGGCGCGTGCTCTCGCGGAATTCCTCTTCGACGACGAACACGCCATGATTCGCATCGACATGTCCGAATACCAGGAGCGGCATACGGTGGCGCGCCTGATTGGAGCGCCTCCCGGCTACATCGGTTTCGAGGAAGGCGGCCAACTCACGGAAGCCGTTCGCCGGCGCCCGTATTGCGTGGTCTTGTTCGACGAAGTGGAGAAGGCCCACCAGGACGTCTTCAACGTAATGCTTCAGATTCTGGATGACGGGCGGCTCACCGATGGCCAAGGGCGCACCGTCGATTTCAAAAACGCCATTCTGATCATGACCTCGAACATCGGCAGCCAGCGTATTCTCGGATATCGCGGCGCATTCGATGGCAGTGAATACGAACACATGAAGGAGACGGTGCTCGAAGAAGTCCGCCGGTTCTTCCGTCCCGAGTTCCTGAACCGCCTGGACGAGATCATTGTGTTCCATGCGCTTTCGGAAGAGCACTTGGAGGAGATCGTCCAGATCCAATTGCAGCGTTTGAAACGGCGGCTGGAAGAACGCCACATCCGTCTTGAGCTAACACAGCCGGCGCTGCGGCATCTGGTTCGCATCGGATACGATCCGGCTTACGGAGCGCGGCCGCTGAAGAGAGCCGTCCAAAAGCACGTCGAGACGCGCCTGGGGCACCTGCTGCTGGATGGAAGCATCCGCGACGGGCAGACGGTGAAAATCGACTACGATCGCGACTTAGACAAGTTGACCTTCACGCCGGAAGCAGCGCCCGCAGAAGCAGAACCTCGGGAAACAACCGGCGCCGCACACTGAGCGCCGGTTTTGGCAATCGCCGGCAAGCACGGAACGGCTGCGTTCCGCTACCAAATCTTCAAAAGCATCGATCCGTGTTCCGGAACGTCCGCCGCGAAGGAGGTGTGGAAGACACCCAAATCTTTCCGTGCCCAAAGATCTCTCACCGAAGCACTATCGCCTGCGCCAATGTCCTTGAAGGAAACGCTCACCTTGACGGTTCCCTGTTCGCGGTTGAAGAAGCCAACGGCCTTGCTTCCATCGGCTAGCGGTTTGACCCACACTTCGACTGGCCCTTCTTTCGTGACGCGGTAACCCTGGGCGCCTTTTGCGTCCTGATCCACAGCAATCACTTCCGGATTCGTCAGGATCGCGACGGTCTGTTCGGACATCTTCGTGAGGTCATTTCCAGCGATCAAAGGAGCAGCAAGCAGGCACCAGAGGCCCATGTGCATTTGATATTCGTTCTCCTTCATGCCACCGTTACCGACCTCTAACATGTCTGGATCATTCCAGTGCCCCGGACCGGCGAACCGTTCGAGGCCTGCCTGTCCGAAGCCAATGGCGGCCATACGATTGTAGTCATCCCGGATGTCGCCGGTGGTTCGCCACAGATTCGCGCCGGTGGATGCTGCCCATTCCCAAACCGCACCGCGTCCGTGAATGCTGTAAACAATCGGCCTGCCGGTGCTGACCAAAGCGTCGTGCATTTTGCGAAAAGCCAGTGGGAACTCCGGCGGCTGGTACATATCGCGCGCGCTGCACCAGTCATACTTCAGATAGTCCACACCCCACTTCGCGTAGATTTCCGCGTCCTGTTTTTCGTGCCCGTAGCTGCCTTCGTGCTTGTCGCAGGTCTTCGGACCGGGGGAAGAATAGATGCCCAGCTTCAAACCCTTGCCGTGCACGTAATCCGCCAGCGCCTTCATATCGGGGAACTGATCATTGGAGTGAATGTAGCCGTTGGAATCGCGCTCGCCCTCCCAGCAATCGTCGATGTTGACGTACGTGTAGCCGGCGGCCTTCATACCGCTCGAAACCATGGCATCGGCCTGCGCGCGAATAATGGAATCATTGATCCCGCAGTGAAAATGGTTCCAGCTATTCCAGCCCATCGGCGGCGTCGCGGCGATGGTCGCGGTTTGGGCGCACGTCACAACCGGAAGTCCAATGACACCGGCCAGCAGAAGCAGTATTCGGAAGGTCTTCATCACTCGTCTCTACTTTCCTTGCAAACGCGTGAACGGCGTTTGAGAATCATTTCACCCGCACCAGCATCACGTCGCTATCCTGCCGGTCGATCTGCGTGAATAATACAGAGCGGCCGTCCGGCGGGCTTGATAGTACATGATGCACCGGATGATCGATCTGCGCAATCAGCCGGCTCGTGTGCGTCGCGAAATCGTATAGGTCCAACGTCGCACTGCTTGAGGTTAGCGAAGCCAGATAGTATAGCCCGTCCGGAGCCATCGCGATCGCCGCCAATCCGACCACTCCCTGAATGACGCCGGTCTCTGCGCCGCCGTTTGCGGGAGCTGAGCGGATAGCAGCCGGGCGGTCGGGCGTCGTGTAGTAGATCGTCTTGCCGTCAAAGCGCTCCACCGCGTATGTGCCCCCGAGCCTTGTAATCTGCACCGCGTCCCCGCCGGTGCTGGGGACCCTCCAGATTTGCGGCTTGCCGCTGCGGTCCGAAGAGAAGTAGATGAATTTCCCGTCTCGCGACCAACTGGGATAGATGTCCGATCCCGGCGCGTTTGTCAGGCGCACACTGGCGCCGGTTTCCACATCGATGGCGTAAATTTCCGACTGGCCATCGGCGGTCGATTCGAACGCGATTCGCCGCCCGTCCGGAGACCAGCGCGGAGTAGCGCCCAATGAAGCCAGCCGTTTCAAGTCGGAGCCATCCAGATTGGAGACCCAGATCTCCGTCGTGCCCGAACGGGCGGAACTGAACACCAGCCGCTTTCCGTCAGGCGAAATATCGGCGGTGAAGTCTCTTCGGGTGGATGACATCAGGCGCGACCAGCGGTCCGGGCCACCGGACGGCCCGCGCGCAACCTGTACACGAAGAATGCTGGTTTGCTCGATATTCTGCCGCACATAAGCCAGCTCGCCGCCGGCGGGAGAAATCGCGGGATCGCTGCCCTCGATGCCGGTCTCGACCAATCCACCGTTCAGCGAAGACGTAGAGGGGTTCACGCGAAACAAAAATCGCGACCCCGCCTGCGTGGCGCCCGCGGAGAAAAAGAGAGAGCGGCCGTCGGCGCTCCATGCAAGCGTATCCACCACGCGGCGCACGTTCGTGATCCGGATGGGCTCCTGCGTAGGCGCCAGATCGCGGGAAAGCGGCAATACGAAGACGTCGCGCCAAGCGGCGCTGGTGGAGCGCGTGAACGCCAGCATGGCGCCGTCGGGCGAAATCGCGGGACTCAGGTCTCCGCCTGAGTGGACCGGAGGCGAAGTGAGACGCCGCTGCTCGCCGGTTTCCGCAGAAATCAAAAATAAGGCGGGCGCTCCGTCGCCGGGAGGATTCGCCGCCATCACCAGCCAGCGCGAATCCCGTGTCCACGAGAGCGGATGATCCGTGCGCGCGGGCACCAGTTCCGCGATCTTGCGTTCGCCCGAACCGTCCGGCCGCACAACTCTCACTTCCGCGGTTTGGCCTGCCTTCGATTCCCGCAGAAACGCAATACTGCGCCCATCGGGGGACCAAACCGGTCCGTAGTCGCTGTCCTGGCCGTTTGTCAACTGGCGCGGAGCGCCCGGATTTACGCCGGTCACGAAGATGTGGAATGTCTTCTGCGCCTCGCCGTCCCAGGCGAAAACCACCTGGCTGCCGTCCGGTGAGAAGCAGGGGTAAAGCTCTGAACCGAGATAAGTCGTGAGCGGCGTCGGCTCGTAGCCGGGCAGAATGAGACTGCCGGTTCTGCCGAACGTGCGGAATGCGGAAGGTAGAGTAAGTGCTAAGACAATCGTCAGAACCGACGCGGCCACCAGCGGCCAGAGGAGACGGCGTGAGCCGGCGGGCCGCTCGCCCCGTGCACGCGCCGTAGCCTCCGAGGGCAGCGCCTGCACCGGCAGCAAAAAGCGATAACCGATTCGCGGCAGTGTCTCGATAAATCGCGGACTCTCCGCCGAGTCCCCCAGCGCTTCGCGAATCCGGTTGATCGTCTTGTTCAGGCGATGGTCGAGATCGCCCCAACTTTGGTCGGGCCAAAGGGCTTTGCGCAGCTCTTCGCGGGTGACTACTTGCCCCTGCCGGTCCACCAGAACCGTCAACGCATGGAACGGCTGCTCGGGAAGCTTGATGCGCAATCCGTGCTTGCGCAATTCATGGATCTCCAGATTGAGTTCGAACGATCCGAAATGTAACCCTTTACAAGCCACGTGTGGAATGATTCTACATCAAAGTCGCGGCTGCGGTCCGACCATTTTCCGCCGGGGGAACTCCTGAAAGGAACTCCCATTCTGTCCGAGAGTTGCCCGGGGACCCGCAAGGAACACAGAAGTGTCCTACGTGTCCCGTGCGGCAATGATATGATTCCTCACCGCATAAAGGGGGGAACTAAACAATGAAATCATCCTGGTTTGGCCGCCGGGCCTTCATTGAACTCTGCTCGGGCTGCGCCGCCTTCCTGGCACAGGGGTCCTTGCGGTCAGCCCGGTCGGCACCGGCGCCGCCACGCACTCCGGCCAAGTTGAAGGAACACTTTGTCGCAATTCAGGTGAAGCCCTACGCCTGGGTGGATGAAGGCATCGAGCAGGCGCTGGACAACATGCAGCACAAAGGCAACGTCAACACGGTTTGGGCGTATACGTACGATTTCGCTGAAGCACGCATGACACGCGACGGCGCCATCCCCCTGCCCGATCATGGGAAGCCCGGCAGCCCGGAATTCGTGGGCGGCGCTTTCTACGATTACGATCCGAAGTATTTTACGGACACGATCCTCAAGGATTTCCGCTCGCCGGATTATGGCAAATTCAACGTCATCACCGAAGTGGCGCCTAAGGTAAAAGCCCGGGGCATGGACTTCTTTGCCTGGGACTACAACAATGCCTTTCCGATCATGAACCGGAGCATTCCGAACTACTCGAAGGTTACCGAGGTCGATGTCTACGGCCGCCGCACCACCAGCCCCTGCTTCAACCACCCCGATTACCGCGCCCACCTGACCGGCAAAATTGAAAGCCTGCTGAACGGTTATCCGTCGCTGGTGGATGGCATTGCTTGGGGTTGCGAGCGCATGGGCCCGCTGCAGAACATGATCGGCGGCATCTTCAGCACCAATGGGATCTCCTGCTTCTGTGAACATTGCCAGGCGAAGGCCCGCACCAGAGACATTTCCGTTCGCCGCGCCCAGCAGGGATACCAGAAACTCGACCAGTTACTCCAGGCCGCCGCGGCGGACCAGCGTCCGGTGGATGGCTACTTCATCAGTTTCTGGCGTCTGCTGCTGGAATACCCCGAGATTCTGAGTTGGGAAAGCCTGTGGACCGATAGCTACCATGAGATTCGCAGCCACCTCTACGGCATCGGGAAATCCATCGCGCCCGAAAAGCCGTTCGGCTTCCACATCATGCAGAACATGACCTTCAGCCCGTTCTACAGAGCGGAAGAAGATTATTCACGCACTAAGGATTACACGGACTATCTGAAGCTCGCGACTTACAACAATGCAGGTGGACCAAGACTCGCAGCTTATCTGGGACACCTATGTGGCACGGTTTTTCACGACGGAACTCCGCAGGATTTCCTCCCGCTGTACTACAAGATGATGAATTACAACGAGGCTCCGTACGACCAACTGCACATTACGGGACTTTCTGCGGACTATGTGGCCCGCGAGACGAAGCGCGCCATCGCCGGCGTAGAAGGCCGGGCAAAGATCTACCCAGGCGTGGATATTGATGTGCCGACCAAACGCACAGATAAGCGCACCACTCCCGACGATGTCCGAAAGTCGATACGGGCCGCTATCGGAGCCGGCGCGGATGGGGTAGTCCTTTCGCGCGAGTACGTCGAGATGTGGCTCGCCAATCTATCCGCCGCTGGGGAAACGTTAAGAGAATTGTGGGGCGCCTAGGCGCCCTGAAAGGAGATGAGATGAATGTCTTATCGTCCGACGATCGGCGGTAAGCTCCGGGAGGCGACTTCCGGAGTAGACAGGTCACAGGCTGTTCATGGTTTTGAGGCATTGGACCTCGTAAAGGAGATTGGTCAGACCTGTGGATT
>DASZPB010000026.1:0-65067 GCA_035550475.1 Bryobacteraceae bacterium
CCTGTCAAGTCATTTAATCCGGTAACCGAACGAGGGGCTGTTGGGTCATTTGAAAAAGTAACCGAGAACGTGGCGGCTTTTCTCCTTTCGTAGAGTGGGATCGATGTCCTAGGGGAGTCGCGCTCCTTGGGGCAGATCCGAAGACCGCTGCGACGGGACTGGCTCCGAAGCAGGCGGCGCCAAGCCCCCAGTCAAACCGGGCCCGATGTGCCCGTTCTGGGGGTTTTGGTTTTTAGATGGCACATCTGCTTTGGTGAAGCTCCCGAGCAGCGGTTTTCGGATAGAGAAAAGCGCGAAGACAGCCGGGCCGCTTTTGCCCGGCTTTCCTTATGGATTCGCCCGGCGGTCCCGGGACCGCCGAACCATCACGTTAATGGCTTGTGGCGGCATCTGCCTGGCCGGACGGCGTGGCCTGCCCGCCTTGTCGAGCGTCAGTGCGAATAGTTTGTCTTTCGCCGTCTCGATCATTCGTCGCAATTGCGCCATATTCAAAGACTCGTACTGCCGCCGTAGTTGCTTTTCCGCTTTTCTGCTCAATTGCCCTGATTCCAACAGCCGCTGGTATGGGGTTCGTGGCTCGTCGTACTTGCGGTGAATCTTGCCGCCCACGCGCGTCTTGGCCACCAGCTTCATCGTGGGCTGAAAGAAATTCTTGTACAGACGCAGCGACTCATACAATTCGCGCAAGACGCGCAACTCCGCCGTGGTGTCTAGCCGTTGATATCCCACCTGCTTGCGTACGTGCGTCCAGTTCCGCTGCTCTACCCATGCGTTATCGTTCTTCCGGTACGGTCGCGAGCGCGACATCCGGATGCCCGCTCCCCGACAGTAACCCCACAGCAGATCGTTGACCAGTCCGCTGTCATTGTCCGGATGAACTTCCTTGATCCCAAACGGCAAGCGCGCTCGGATCGCTGCCATCCCTTCCTTCGTAGCCTGCTGGCTGCGCGAGGCGATCGCCTCGCCTTCCCACCACCCGCTGGCGATATCCGCCGCCGAGAGCGTATGCACATACTCCCCGCCACTGCTCCGCCCGCAGTGCTCCACATAATCCACCTGCAAGTTGCCCACCTCACTGGTGTCCCATTCCGCCGCAACCTTCACCGGAATCTGCTGGTACAGCAAACGGTGCGGCGCCGGATTTCGATTCCGGCGTAGCCGCCGCACCTGCTTCTCCCGCGCCAGCAGGCGATCCACCGTCCTGGGCGATATCCGCGCCAACTTGCCGGCGACCTCCTCACTACACTGGACCTCCTTGCCCTTCCGCAGACGCTCCAACTCACTCCGCATGGCCGGTACCAACCGCTGTCCGCATGGGTAATCGAACAGTTCCCATACCTTCACCAATGTGCTCACCACCTCTGCTCCGTAGGTCGCGCTGCGCGGTCGTCGCCTCCCCTCCGCGCGCGCTTTCGCCGGGTGCGCCAGTTTCCGGATCAGCACCTTCCGATTCAGCCGCGTCCGCCTGCGCGCCTCATTCAACAGCTTGCTCTTTTGCTTCCGATCCGCCTGCCGATATTCCTGGCGAACACTTGCCAGATATTGCTCCCGGGAGCGCATGTCCATGAACGACCGTTCGGCATACCGCCGACAGTCCTTAGCCCGCTTCGCTCTCGGTTACTTTTTCATTTGGCCCAACCAGGACTCCTTGGGTGACATTTTAGATGACCCAATTCGCCAAACCCGCCGTCGGTTCCACCCTCGATGTATACTGACCTGATCAGGAAACCCAAGTCCTCATTGATGGAGGTCTGCCATGCTCGGACAGCAGCTCGGAGAAAGTAAGGGCAAACGAATCGTCAGACGGGTTTTGTCGATCGATCCTCCAACGGTCGAAGTGTCCTTCGAAGACAGCGGCCACATGCTGGGCGTTGCTACCAGCGGCTTTGGAACCTACACCTCTTCTGTACGCGCCGATGGCTCAATTCACGGCGATGGCTTAGGGGCGATCATGACGGCCGAGGGCGAAATGATCACGTGGAAAGGTTCGGGAGTAGGTAAGTTCGGTGCCGGCGGTTCGATCAGCTACCGCGGTATGCTCTACTACCACACTCCTTCGCAGAAGCTCGCCGCTTTGAACAATGCGTGCGGCTCTTTTGAGTTCGACGTGGATCAGACAGGCAACACGTTAGCCAAGGTCTGGGAGTGGAAGTAGGCCTCCGCTTTCATCCTCATCGAAAAACGAGTGAACACGGTGCGCGGCGGAGAACGGCATCCTGAAGCGGATGGCGTCGTTCTCCGCAAATGGCTCGCGCTGCGTCCACTTACAGCGTCAGCAAATAGGCAACCAGGTCGGACTTATCGCTGTCGCTGAGCTGCAGGTTCAGGCATGAGTCGTAATGATCGACCACGTCTTTCAGCGTGGCGTAACGCCCGTCATGATAGAATCCGCCCTTCTGCCGGAAAAACAAGCCGGCTAATGGAGCTGTTCGGTAACCGTGAGTGGGGGACCGGCTGGATTGAAAATCATCGATGCAGACATCGGCCGGAACGTGGAGATTGTAGCCCGGTTCGGTGTAGAGCGGCGGCACGTGGCACCCGCTGCATTTCGCCTTGCCGTTGAACAACTGCTCACCGCGCGTGGCGGAGAAGTTGAAAGCGTCGCGGACCGGCTTTGGCGCCGGAATAGCCAGTTGATAGAAGTGCAGCGCGGCGAGCTTCGATGTGACGCGGTCGTCCGCAGGATCTCGCTTCACGTCGAAGAGCCCGTTCTTAGCGGCTACGGGAAACTGGTCCGGATTGTTCAAACGCGAATCGAAGAACCGCCCAACGCCGTGCATTTCGAGATTGGCGACGAAGGCATTCCAATAGGTCATGGATCCCCAACCGGTAGACGTGCTCAGATTGAATCCCGCCAGCCCGTAAGCGGGCGGAATCAGAACAGCCCCCGTTTTGCCGTCGGGCCGGAATGCCTTTCGATCTACGAAGACTTGGGCGTCGAATTTGCCCGGTCCCCAGCTCATCAGAACCTTGCGGACTGTTGCTTCATCCACCCCAAGCAGTTTTGCGGGAACCGAGAGATCGGGAGAAAGGTTCACGATAGCGCCCACATTGAGATCTCGATTCGGCCAGCCATCCAGGCGATGGCCAATGTTCCCCGCGGGAATGGCAGCGGTATGAAAGGAGCCATCTACCGTGGAGTGGCAAAGGGCGCATTGAATGCCGACCGATTGAAGACTGCCGTCTGTATTGAAGAACCCCGTGACGCCCACCACCGCGTTGAGCTTCAGAAGAGCGAGCGTGGTGGCCGGGTCGTCGAGGCTGATGCTTCCATCCTGCACGCCCGTTACGACGGAAGACGGCAGCGCGTCTGCATCCACCTTGAGACCCACTGCCAATGCCGTTTTGGGGCTTACGCCGGGGCCTACACCGCCGTGCGACGCACCTTCGATGGCGTGATGCAGCTTGAGCGTTCCGCCCCAGAACACTTCGTCACCGAAGGTCTCATAACGGAATGTGTTACGGCCCGCGTCCAGCATCGCCGCCGCATTTTGCGAGACGGGGTCGGCATCAGGCGCCGCGAGCGCGTGTACTCCTGCGAGGAATAGCGGCGCGGCGCAGATCGCCAGCACTCCGAACTGAAAAAATTTTCGCTGTCGTCCGCTTAACACTTGCGGCCTCCCCGATGGCGTAACAGATGAAACTTGTGGTTTGCCATTTTCTGCTCCCACGGCAACAGAGTCAGCAGCAGCGATTTCGTTGCAGCCTGCAACCTTCAGCGTGTTCGCGACTCTATACGGTATGGGTTTGGATGATTGGCTTTCCTTCTCCGATGAACAGATCGTCAGCCGGGTTCGCGCGGGGGAGACCGGACTCTACGAGCTGTTGATGCGCCGGCACAACCAGCGCCTCTATCGTGTGCTGCGCGCCGTCGTCGGCGACAGTGCCGAGGCGGAAGATGTCCTGCAGGAGGCGTGGGTGCGGGCGTTCGAACACCTCGCGCAGTTCGCCGGCAGATCCCGCTTCTCCACATGGCTCACACGAATCGCCGTGTATGAAGCCCTTGCGCGCACGCGAAAAGGCAGAAGGTTTACCGCGCTCGATGAGAGCGAACCCGCCGCTCCGCGCGAAGGCCTCGAAGCTAAAGGCGACGACCCCGAACAGGAGTTGATTCGCGCCGAGCTGAAGCACGTCATGGAATCGGCCGTAGACCGCCTTCCGGAGAGCTACCGCGTGGTTTTTGTTTTGCGCGCGATCGAGGAATTGAGCACTGCCGAAACGGCCGATTGCCTGAATCTTTCCGAAGAAGCAGTCAAGACCCGGCTACACCGCTCGCGCGCGCTATTGCGCCGGGAACTGGAGTCACAAGTCGGGCCGGGCGTTACTGATGCGTACGTCTTTCTAGGCGCGCGCTGCGACCGCGCGGTAACTGTGGTGATGAAGCGAATTGCAAACCAGAGTCTGCCGGATCTTCTCCGTGCCTGTAGTGGTCTTCCCCGTACCGCGCTTCAGTAAGCTGCTGAGGCTCAGGATGCGCGGGTCTTCCGTGTACGCTTCTTGGGGGCGGCGGTTTCGGCGGGTGCTTCCTCTGCAGGCGCGGAGGAAACGGCGGCGCTCGCAACCTTTGGTGGTTTGCGCTTTTCGGCCAGGCTGCGCTTCAGTGCTTCCATGATGTCGATCACCGCGGCGGCGTGAGGCGTGGGTGTCTCCACCACCTTCTTGCCTTCCATCTTGGCCTCGATCATCTTCTCCAGATTCGCGCGGTATGCGTCGTGATATTTTTGCGGCTCGAACTCAGCTTCGAGCGAGGAGACCAGCATCTTGGCCAGATCGAGTTCGCGATCTTTCACCAGGCTCGTATCCGTACGAAACTCCTCCACGTGGCGAATCTCGTCCTGATAGAACATCGTGTGAGAGAGAATGCCCTTGGCGCCCGGCCGCAGGATGATGATGTGTTCGCGATTGTGCATCGCGACTTTGGCGACCGCGTAATAGCCAGTCTGCTTCATGGCTTCAAATAAGAGCGCGTACGGTTTTTCACCACCCTCATCCGGAGCGACGTAATAGGAGCTTTCCAGGTAAATCGGGTCAACGTCGGCCGCTTTCACGAATTCGAGAATCTCCATCACCTTTGCGGTCTTAGGAGCCACTTTCTTGATGTCCTCGTCCTGAATCACCACATAGTGATCCTTCTCGTACTCGTAGCCTTTCACCAGTTCGCTACGCGGCACTGGTTTATCCTCAGCCTGGCAGTAGGTGACCTGCTTGATGCGCGAGTGGTCGTCCTTATGCAACAGATTGAAGCTGATGGTTTCGCTACGCGCGGCGCTAAAAAGTCGAATCGGAAATGAAACCAAGCCGAAAGTCAGTTGACCTTTCCAGACGCTTGCTGCCATAGTGTGGCTCCTCACCTTACGTAAAGGACGTTTTGGTTCTCCAGATAGTATAAAGCCTATTAAGATGTAAATATAGGAGGAGCAATAATTTATGGCTCTGGAAGAATACTCATCCAAACGCCGGTTTGAAAACACGCCTGAACCTCCTCCTGGTCAAACCAGCAAGAAGTCTGCCAATTATTTTTGTGTGCAGCGGCACGACGCCAGCCACCTGCATTACGATTTTCGCCTCGAAGTCGGCGGCGTGCTGAAGTCCTGGGCCATCCCGAAAGGTCCTACACTGGACCCCTCGGTGAAGCGCTTCGCGGCGCATGTGGAAGATCATCCGGTAGACTACGGCGATTTCGAGGGTAACATTCCGGCCGGGAACTATGGCGCCGGCAGCGTCATGCTATGGGACCGCGGCACGTTCGATCTGCTCGGCGACGCGCCCGCCGAAGAGCAACTGGCGCGCGGCGATTTCAAGTTCCGGCTCCATGGCGAGAAGTTGAAGGGCGAATTCGCGATCGTCCTCATGAAGGGCCGTGGTAAAGGCAAGGACTGGCTGCTGCTCAAGAAGCGCGATTCCTTTGCCGAGCCTGATTGGGACGTGGAGGCGCACGCCTACAGTGTGCTTTCCGGCCGCACGCAGCAGGAGATCGCTCAGAATCTTCCGGCGCGCAAGTCCAAGCGGAAGTCGGCAGGAGCTTCGGACCGAGTTTGGAAGAGCAGCCGTCCGGCTGCGCGAGCCGCCAAGGCCGCTGCCGCGCCCGCCACGCCGCCGAAAAAAAAACGAAAATCGATCTCAGCGAAATAAAGGGCGCGCGCTTGGCCGCCATGCCTGCGGTCCTTGTGCCCATGTCCGCAGCGATTACCGAACGGCCGCCGGAAGGGGACGACTGGCTCTTCGAGATCAAATGGGATGGCGTCCGCGCCATCGCGTTCGTCGACGGCGAAGAGGTCCACTTGTCTTCGCGCACCGGCATTCGCTGTGAGCGGCAATACCCTGAGCTAGCCGCGATTCCGCATTACCTGGCTGCGCGTCAGGCGATCCTGGATGGCGAAATAGCGGTTCTGGACGAGAAAGGAATCTCGCGTTTCCACTTGATCCAGCCGCGCATCGCCAATCGTGATGCCAGCATGGTGGCACGCCTCTCGAAATCCACGCCCGTCGTGTATTTCGTTTTCGATCTGCTTTACCTCGACGGCTTCGACCTTCGAAAAGTCGAACTGCGCCGGCGCAAGGAGTTGCTGCGCGCTATCCTGACGCCGACGCCTTCGCTGCGGATTTCGGAGGACTTCCCCGGCTCCGGCCAGGAGACTCTGGACGCCGCGCGCGAACACGGCCTGGAAGGGATTATAGCCAAACGCGCCACGAGCCACTACGAATCGAAACGCAGCTCGAACTGGCTCAAGATCAAGCTCGTCAGCGAGCAAGAGTTCGTCATTGGGGGCTTTACGGAACCGCAGGGAGGCCGTAAGTATTTCGGCGCGCTGGTTCTGGGCGTCCAGGAGAACGGCAAGCTGCGATGGGTCGGAAACGTCGGTACGGGCTTCGACCAGAAGATGCTCGCCGATCTCTACCGCCGCCTGCAACCGCTGATTACGTCCCGGCGTCCCTTTGTCAATCAACCGCAACCGGCCCGGGGGATCACCTGGATCAAGCCCGAACTCGTCTGCCAAGTGAAGTACGCTAACTGGACCACTGATAACCGGTTGCGTGCGCCGGTCTATCTAGGGCTCCGAAACGACAAGGACGCTACCGAAGTGGAACAGGAGCGCGCGGAATTGATTCCGAAAAACACCCGCGAACTCTCGCTGCGCATCGATGAGCATTCGCTGAAATTTACCAACCTCGAGAAAGTCTTCTATCCGGACGAGGGTTACACCAAGCGCGATGTTCTGAATTACTACGATGCCGTAGCGGACTTGATTCTGCCGCACCTCAAAGACCGTCCGCTTTCCTTGAAGCGCTACCCCAACGGGATCAAAGAGGACTTCTTCTTCCAGAAGAACGTGCCCGCGACATTCGCGCCATGGCTGCGCACTGAGCGAATCGCATCTGACGACGAGACGTTGACGCGCTATGTATTCGCCGAAGACCGCGCCAGCCTTCTCTACCTGGTGAACCTGGGCTGCATTGACCACAATCCGTGGATGAGCCGTTCGCCCACGCTCGATAATCCCGATTTCGTGCTGATCGATCTCGACCCCCAGGATTGTCCTTACGATCTGATCGTGGAAGCGGCACTGCTGGTCAACCGGCTGCTCGGCCGGCTGGGTCTGAAAGGCTATCCAAAAACCACCGGCGGCGACGGCATGCACGTCTACATACCTGTGGAGCCGATCTATACGTACGACGAAACGCGCGCCTTCGCGGAATTGCTGGCGCGGCTGGCGTTTGACGAAGCGCAGGATCTTTTTACCACGCCGCGCTCCGTCGCTATGCGCCGGAAGAACCGCGTCTATTTCGATTACCTGCAGAACGGCAAATCGAAAACGATCGCCGCGCCTTACGTCCTAAGGGCTTACCCGGGCGCGCCGGTGGCAACGCCGCTTGATTGGACTGAAGTCAGGCCCGAACTGGACCCGAAGCAGTTCCACATCGCCAACGCACGCGACCGCTTTGCCCGCACCGGCGACCTTTTTGAAGGAGTGCTCACCCAGCCGCAGCGGCTGGAAGAGGCCCTGGTAAATCTGGAGAAGTTATTCCGTAAATAGCCCGTTGCTATTCGTTGGGAGCCAGGAACACCACCACACCATTGCCGCGATACATGAGGTCCGCGGCCGGGGCGGGGCTGCTATCCTTTGACGCCGCGGGGTCAGGTTTGCGAAGGGAGATGCGCCCGTACACCACAGCCCAGCGGTCATAATCTGGTGTTCCAAACCGGAAGTTTCCAAGAGAGGTATGCTGCCGCAAATCTGCGAATTTACGGCGCAGTGCGACGCCGTCCAATTCAAAATCGGCGGGTGGTTTGGGCGCGTCTTTCAAATCTTCGGTTAGCCACAGAAGCGGAGACACGGAAGATTTCGGCGTGCAGGCCTGCTCGCTCAACCAACGCCCGGCCGAGCGAAACGAATACCGGCCGAGCACAGCAACGTCCTTACCGGTGTAACTGGTAAGGTCATGCAGGATCTCACAGACCGTAGTAGGAACCAGCGGCGTGCCGGCTGCCAGGGCGGAAGAGCAGAGCACAAGCAACCAACTGAACGCCTTGCACCAATTCATCTTTCCAATCGACCCCGTGACTGGATTTCAGACTCGAACTGAGGTGAAAAACACCAAAGCATTTAGACTGACGAATTGTTGCAGCAGGTTACACCGATTTCACAGGGCCATGTTGTAGGAAGCGGCAAAGAGGCAAACTGATGAAACGAATCAGCTAATGAAAACCAGGATTGGGATGAAGCACTAAGTGGGTGAATCAGCGCACCCTTTGGACTTTTCACTTACCGGCAATTCCGATAGGAAAACTCCGAGCCGAAGCCGACACGATCTACGCTGCTTTTTGAACCTTGCCGGAACGGATGCACGAAGTGCAGACGCGCATGCGTCGGCTCGCGCCATTTACCAGTGCGCGCACCGGCTGCAAATTGAGGTTCCACCGCCGCTTCGTCACGTTGTGGGCGTGGCTGATTCGATTGCCGAAACGAGGTCCGCGTCCGCAAACTTCACAAACTTGTGCCATAAGACAAAGATCTCCCTGATGTGCCGAAAAGCCAATTGTAACAATACCGACTGCGGCCTGCAACTGGGACAAATTTGGCAATGCTTTTGCACATATCCCAATTGGAGGATTCGACGCAATGGCTTCCAGCACCTGCAGATCTCCCCACACAATCCTGGTAGTGGAAGATGCGGATGCCGTGCGGAGGATGGTATGTGCGATGTTAACGCAGGTCGGGTATAGAGTTCTCGAAGCAACCGATGGCGCGGAAGCCCAGCGATTGCTCGAGGAAGCTCCTGCCCAGACTGTGCACTTGGTCTTGACGGATTTGGTTATGCCGCGGATGGGCGGATCGGAATTGGCCCGCTACCTCGCGCGGAACCGCCCGGGAGTACGCATTCTTTTCATGTCCGGATATGCGGATGCGCCGATGCTCGAAGAGGTGGAAAGAACTCCTGCTCTGTTTCTTGCCAAACCCTTTACGGCAAGCGCATTGGCGGACAAAATTCGCGAGGCATTATCAGGGGAAGCTTTGCCATAAGATATGAATCGACTGCCTGATGAATGCGCGATTCTGGCGATATTTAGCCGCCATATTGATAGGAAATGCTATTTATTTCAGCTTAATGCAATATCTGCCACCGGCGGCGAGGCACCAGCCCTATCACTTCGACTGGGGAGTGGTCATTGACTTTTGGCTATGCGTGGTTTGCTATGGGCTGATCCGTCTGATTCGTTGATCTCAGCCGTTTCTACGTCGCAGCCGCCGCGCGGCTTCGCTCGAAATGTAGTGCCAGCCGCTTTCCGGTAATCTGCGCGCGAGCGGTCGCACTCCCGCCGGATACCAGATCCATTGCCACCAAGCCCCATGGCAGTCCGAACTGGTTTTTGGCGTCCTTGGTCACTGTCGCCAGGTGTCTGTCGAGACTACGGCGCAGAGCAATAAATCGCGGATCGTCGAAGCGCCCACCTCCGGCCGCTTCCAGCCCTCGCATATCGGCGAGGAGTTCGGCAGCCGAATGCATGGCTTCCGCCCACCACACAACGGTGACGTAATCGGATGCGATCACTTCCACGGCCAGCTTCGGCAAGTCTGGGAATAGAGGCGCGAAGTTGAAAGGACCGGCATCGCGCATCTTGTTCCAAAGCGCATCGTCGACCGCGGGCCGCAGACGGTACTCGTCGGCATCCCCCGCATGGACGAGCAGACGAAGCGCTTGCCGGCCTGCCCGGTCGTATTCGCTGACCGCGCGCGCGTTACCGGCGTCCAGGAATAGCGCGGTCGTGAGGCGGTCATCATAAGCCGTCTCCGCATAAATGGTCGTGCGCCCCAGGTCTCCGGCTTCAGGTGAGACACCAGGAACTGCGAAGCCCAGCGCTTGCACGGCATTGATTTCCTGATCCAGATCCTGCCGGCTGGTGTCGGCATGCGTCACGAAATAGGAATGCGTGCTCTTCAGTTCGGGCGCGCAGTTTTGCGCGGGGCCCGCGCGATAGGCCGCGGTGATGAGGAAACTTCCCGCCAGCACATTCCGCAGCTTTTCCGAATCCGCGCCGAAATTCACGGTGTCAGCCCGTACGCTTTGAGCCGTAATCGTGTCAGTGATGGTCACGTCGCCGGTAGTCGGGTCGAAGAGGGTAACGCCTTTTACCGTCAGATCGCGGACAGAGACATGGTTGTAGATCCCCAGCAGGTTGAGCTTCCACGTCCAGCCGGTCTTCGCGAGGTCCGTGAAGATGTTCCGTACGAGGTGCACGCCAGCGGGCAGGGAGCCGGAAAACCGCGTCAAATCCCCACGTAGCGCGGCTGCCGCCACATCTTCCGCCACCGCATCGAGATCCAGTTCATAGAGAAATGCGGCACTTTGCGCATCGAGCTGCGTAAGGCTGGAAAGAAAAGCGAGCTGCAGTTTCCTTTGCGCTCCTTCCTTCACAGCCGATTGGATCGCATCAATCTGCGCGTCCGGAACGCCCGCGGCGGTGAGCGAAGCGGAATCCACCGCGGCAGTTTTGCTGATCGCGCTGATCAGCGTGGAAAACAGATCGGTGCTGGATGTGCCGGCCGAGATGCCACCGTGTACATCCACCGAAACTTCGGTTTCCGTAGCACGCTTGCGATAGTAGCCGATGGTGGCGTGTTTCGCGTCAATCTTTTGGACGCGAAGCTGGTAGTCCATCGAAATCTCGCAACTCGCGGTCACCGTGACCGAACCGCCCGCCGAAATGCTGAGCTGCGGCAGAGGAGTGGGCAGATTGACACTGGCGAGCGGATTGGCGGCGGCCAGCAGATCGGCCTCGCCGCTGCACTTCACATGCCCGCGCCCTTCGAGCGCGATGATGCCGCGCTCAGGGATGGCTCGCAGGTCGGCAAGTCCCGCAGGGATCGAGAAGCCCGCCACTGTATCCGTGAGCGCCTGGAGAACGGTGGGCGCCGCCGGACGCATGTCGAATAGCCGGTAATTGGCAATCTTCACGTCCGTACCGGCATCAAATCCGAAGGAGAGCTTGCCTGCAGGAATATTGATCTCCGGGCCCGCGGTGGTGGAAAGCTCGAGCGAGATATAACGCTCATGCGGAGCCACGTGCACGTTGTCCCCATAGAGATCCGGGTCGAACAGGTTGCCGCCCTCTGCGGGTGGAACGAACACGGAAAGCTCGCCCGCCCCGCTAGCCTTCACCTGAAACTGCACACCATCAGCGCCGATATCGACCGGCTCGCTGAAGTGCAAGCCTCCACGAAGGCTGGTCACTTTAGGGTCTTCTAGCGTGGAGCCCGCGACCGATTTCAAATTGAAATCCTGCACCGAAAGGTTCGGCAGTTTGTTAAAGAACTGAGTCAGCGCCGAAGTGACTCCCGGCGTAATGTCCGCATCAAGGCCGAACTGATCGTTGAGTTTAATCGACGGCATAAACGTACCTCACACAATCACATAGGGCGGATTGAAATTCGGCACGCCGGCGTGGCGCCCGGCAATCCAGCGGAGCACATAGACTTGCCGCGGGTCGGTGAGCGTGCCAGTAATGCCATTGTGAATGACTTCGAGCAGCGCGTGCGCGCCCAGATCCTTGAAATAATCGATATCCGGCTCCATCCGGATGCAGGTTTTCCCGTCGATCTCACGCGTGTCATTGGCGTGAAACGTCAACTGAAGATTTGCCTCGCCAAACTGAATCTGCTTGTAGCTGTCCGTAGCGCCGTGGTGGAAAGCGGCAAAGCCCACCTCGCGCGCGAACAGGCACTGCGCCGCGGCTGCCTTCACCTGGTCGTAAAGAGCCGGATCAGCCCAGGCGTAGAAGCGATCCTGTTGCAGCGTATCGTCCCAAATGATTTCCTTGAAATAGTCGAGCGGAGTTCCCGTCGGCAAGTGAATCGCTTCCATCGTTGTGGTGATGTTGAAGAGGCAGGCGAGAGACGCGGCATGGTTCTCCATCAGTTGTGAATAGCGATCGCGGGCGGCCGCATCGCTCGCCGCGCCGTGCGCCAGAAGACTGGAAAGCTGGGACCGCGTCTGCCGCAGCAACTCCCATCGCGCGGAGGCGAAATTGAACGCCGCATCCTTCTTCAGCAGCATAATATCCACGGTCTGCGGCTGCCCGGGTGAACAGGAAACGGGCGTAAAGCCGGCCTGCTCATAACCGTCGCGATAGGCGAGAACCGTGTAGCGATCGCCGAAATTGTCATAAAAGGGAACGCTAAACGTAGTCCCCGAGGGATACTCGTCGCGCACCAGTTGCTTACCCGCGCCATCGGCAATGGTCATCAGCACATTACCGGCTGTCAGAGGTTGACGCGACCCATCGAAAATGTTGATTGTGAGCGCGGAAGTCTTGGGAGCCAAGGCAGAGCCCGCCATAAATCGTCTCCTGGTATTCCGGGATGCTAGCACAGAAATCCGCCTTTTCCTATCTGATTTCCGCCGCGGCTGCCCCGAAAATCCGCACGCGTACAAGGACGTCTCCCCGGGGAGCAAAACGTTAAGAAACGTACGTTTGCCCTAGGGCCGCTGGGGACTGGGCTATTTCAGCAGCAGGCCGCTCAAAAGCGGCAGGGGCACGGACCCTTCGGCGAGCGCCTGGTCATTGAATTCAGATAGGTTGTACGCCTGTCCTTTGGCCTGCTGATAGCGGTTGCGCACGTCGAGCCAACCCCGCCAGCCCACGAAGTACATGGGCAACTGGCAGGAGGAAAGCTTCGCGCGCTGTAGCTTGGCGCTGGCTTCCTCGGTCTCCTGGAAGGTCTGCTTCTCCATCAGGTCGAGCGCTTCCTGGTCCGTCATGTTGAGCATCTGGAGGCGGATATCGATGATCGCGTTAGCGATCACGCGCAGATCCTCTTTGGCGAATGTCAGGGCCATTTCGGGAGAATGGTTGAGAAAGCCCTGGTCGATCATCAACTGTTCGGAGTATTGCCCCCAGCCTTCGATATAGGGACCGTTGCCATAGACTGAGCGTAGCACGCGGCGCGTCTTCGGCTGTACCTTGTTGGCCATCTCCAACTGCACGTAATGGCCCGGCATGGCTTCATGGATGGTCAGCAGTTTGAGCTTGTAGAAGTTATACTCACGCAGTTTGGATTCCACGCGTTCCTTCGGCCAGTCGGGCGGTATAGGTGTGATCCAGTAGAACGCGCCCAGTTGCGGTTCGAGCGCCGGCGCAGCCGAGAAGCCTCCCACCGCATAGATGCCGCGCATGAATTCCGGCGTCGGAATCACCTGCAGGTTGGACCGCGTCGGCAGAGTGAGCAGGTGCTTTTCCTGCACGAAGGCGCGTGCTTCATCCAGGTCTTTGCGAGCATCCTCCATATACGTTTCGCGCGTTGAGTGGCGCTCGGCAATCTTATCGAGCACCTCGCCGATCACCTTGTTCTCCTGCGCGTCGCCGGAGAGCTCCGGGTGATCCTTATGGCCGGGATACATCTGGCGATGCAGAGGCAGCGCAAGCTGCATCATTTGCTGCCGCACTTTTTGCAGTTGTTGCGTCGCCTGTTCGAGCGTGGTGCCGGGATCGGTGCCGCTTTCGAGCATGTAGCGAAACTTCAACGGGTAGTACGTGCCGCCCAAGCGCCAATCCGCGTCATTCAACGCGGAAAGCTTGTTCTTGAGAAAATCCTGGAACTTATGCATCGCGTCGAGAGCCGGCTTCGCAGCGCTGTCATACGACGACTTGAGATCTTCGGGAACACCTGCGCGTATGGCTCGATCGACCAGATCGATATTGCCTTCGTTCTCTTCCTGAGCTACCTGAGTCCAGATGCTGGGAGACGAGACCAGGTTGGTACTCGCCTGATCCAGGTACAGGGGCACCTTTTGCAGCCTCGCGATGATGTGGCGAATCCGGTCGGGTTTCGCCGCATATTCCAGCACAAAATGATTGAACAGTGCGTTCCCCAGCGTTTCCACGTATAACGTGGGATTGTGCGAAGGAGTGTGCACCTGGTCCAGATCGAGCAAAGCCAGGCCAATCTGGTCCTGCATGATCTGAATGTCCGCGCGGTCTTCCGCTGCCAGCTTCTCGGCCGGCAGCGCGGCCAGCCTGCGCTGAAAGTCCTGGTAGAACTGCCGCTGCTTTCCGAGATTCGCCGGACTGAAATCATCCAGCATGTCATCCAGGTTTTGATTTTTATATTGATGCAGCCCCGCGGCGGTGGCGCCGGAAGGGGAAAAAGAAAGCGTAGTGTAAACGAATTCATCCGAAAGCCGGTTGAATTCATCAGCGGGATTCCGGCGGCAGCTACTGGCAAGAACGGCCACGGCGAGCACTGCAACGAGCTTCAGCATCGTTGCAATTGTACAACCGCTTGTAGTGCGAAACTATCCTGCAGTCTCGCGGGGTATATGAGGAAATCGCGGTGTAGGCGCCGACGCAGGTTCCGCGCGCTGGCGGCGTTGCAGAAGATGAATTTCATGCAACGCGCGCGCCTGGTCATTTTGCGCACGGTGGATCAGCACACTCTGACCGATCACGCAGGCCCACAGAACTGCCACAGACAGGGCGGTCACGGCTAGTCCTTCCCGCGTGATTCCGGCAATCTGCATTCGCTGCTCTCTCTCGTTGCTATCTAAGCAATCCGGTTACCAAGCAGGAAGACTGTATTATCATGCCGATTGCGCTGGCTTTCTGTGTCTTCCAGACTACACACGGGCACAACTTGCACTGCCGCATGTCCCATTTGGTTCACCGCTCAGTGACATCCCCGGCACGCAAACGTACGCCAGAAACAACCGCATGGTAGATTTCGCCTGTCTCCGTTTTGGCCGCTCGAGCAGGGCCGAAGCGGCAGCACGATCGAACTGTGACAATTGAGGCAGCCCTCGACAGCCGAAAGGCGGAGAAACGTGTCTTTTAGGGCTTTTCCCAGCCGCGAAAGACCGTACGAGCGGTCAGTCGAACGGCCAGACGCGTTCAATAGTCCTGCTCAAAATCCAGCTTTTGTCTTCTTCGTTGAGGAATTTCATTTCATCGCGCACCAGCGACAGCGCCTTGGCATAGCCACAGCGCTCTTCGACCAGCGGCCAGTCTGTGCCCCACATGAGCCGCTGCGGTCCAAAGGCATCGTAGAGACGTTTCACCTGCTCGAACGTGTCCGTGTACGGATAGTCCTGTTTGGAAAGTGACCACGTGTGCGAAATCTTAACGAAGACGCGTGGATAACGTGCGAGTGCGATCAGCTTGTCGAGTTCCGCCGGCTGGTCGATGGGCGAATCGGCCATGTGGTCGATCACCACGTCCAGATTGGTGCGCGGTTCGATCAGCGGTTGGAGATCGGGCATGCGGGTCACGGGCGTGAGCACGGTCATCGGAACTTTGAGTTCTTCGGCCCGCTTCCACAAAGGCGGCATCAGCGGCCCCCGAATCCAATCGCTCGACGCGTCGGCCGACGGGCTGATGCGCACGCCATGGAAGCCATCCTCCTCTACCAGCCGGGACAGATCATCCGGCGCTGCCGGGCTCTCCGGATTCACGCGCGCAATCCCCATAAAATACTGCGGATATTTCTTCAGCGTATCGGCAGCAAACCGGTTGTCCCAACGGTAGTGGATTACTTGAACAATCACGGTCTTTTCCACGCCATTAGCGCGCATCAGATCCAGCAGCATTTCCGGTGAACGGTCTTTCGCTGGGGGATTAGCGGTCTCCTTGGCCCACGGGTAACGCGGGTCGTTGATCCAAACGTGTACGTGCGGATCGATGATGCGGTACTTGCGTGTGCCGGCCGGCGCCGTTTCCTCGGCCGGTTCAGTTTGAGGCTGTTTCGTAATCATCTCTTTTGAGCAGTATCGCATGGCCGCGCGCTTTTGCCCGCGCCGGTTTTATGTCAAGTTCACCAGAATGGTCGCCACCGAGAGTGGCGGCAACTCGGCTGGCCGAAGGCGTGCCGGCACCCAGCACGAAATTGCGGCGAGTCAATGAGTGTGGCATGGGCTGAATTCGTTGTAAACACTTGCAACAAAAAATGCAAGCCAAGAGAAATCGGATCCGCCAGTGAAATCTACCGAGCCCACCGCAGCCGCATTCCGTCCGGGCGGCTAGCTGGTTTCGCGCACTCTATCCAGGAAATGAAACAGCGATACACCTACAATCGCGTTCAGCAGACCCAGGATGAGCATCTTGCGCCAATCCAGTGTAGCCTGCTGCCCAAGGAGGGCCCGCGAAATCACCCAGTAGAAGAACTGGTGGAACAGGTAGAAGAAAAACGACAGCACCAACCGCACAAAGCCGTGCTCCACATCGAACCGCACACCCACCGAGGCGGCAAAATAGCCGACCAGCGTCTTGACGATGCCGAACAGCCCCAACGGATTCTTGGAAAGCGCATCCTGTACCAGTCCCACGAACGCTCCCAAAACCAAACCGCTGATCTGGTTGCGCCGCATGAGGGCGAAGTAGACCACCACCAGCAGCGGCATTTCGACGAAGCCGAGGAATTGGAAGAACAGCGGGACATAGACCTGGAACAGAATGGCGCACAGCGGCACCACGATCATGACCCATGCGGGGAAACGCGAGACTTGCCCTTCCCGCTGGCTGTTCAGCAGTATGCGCTCGCCCGAGTAGGTCATAATGGCGCGGCGGAGGGCGGCTGAGCCGGTTTATGCGGCTGCGGCGGGCTGCCGGCCGGATTCAGTCCCGTTCCGGAAGGCGGGGATGCCGGTGCCGCATTCCTGGCCGGTGGTTTAGCGGGAACTGCGGTTTGAGGAACAGCCGGTGTTCCGGGTTTCGGCGCAGATTCGGGTTTCGGCGCGGTCCCGGGCTGCGCCGCGCCGGCCGCCGGTAGTTTGATATTGAAATCGGGCGGCTTCGTTCCCGGCAAGCCCTCGCCGAACTTGTGGTTCTGGGCATCACCCAACTCTTTGTACATCGTGCGAAGCTTGTCCGCCTCAGTCCCGGTGACATTCGGCTGCGGATTAGCAGGCTGCGCCGTCTCTCCCGGCGGCGGCGGTGCAATGTAAACCGGACCAGTGGATACCGGCGCTTCCGGAATAGCCTGATGCACAGCGGCCAGGACGATGAGCACATCTTCCAGGCCATGCTGCAAACCGCTAGGCTCCACCAGGATTTCTTTAAACGGCTGCGCGTCCCGCACCACTTTCACGATGCCCACCGGGAAACCGCGCGGGAAAACGCGGTCATCACCCGACGTGTAGAACCATTCGCCCACTTCCACCTTTTCTTCAAATGGAACGTAGTCCACTTTGCACGTCGGAGTTCCCTGACCCTTCAGCGTTCCGTGAACCTGGTTCTTTTGCGAAACTACGCCGGCGGCGAAATCCGGGTCGGTGATCAGCAAAACTTCCGACGCCGTGGGATAAGCCGCGATCACTTTACCGACGATGCCCTCCGGCGTCACCACAGCCATGCCACGCTCCACGCCCGCCACCGAGCCGCGATCGACGAAAACAACCTTGGAATTCGAGCCCGCGCCGGAGGCGATCACACTGGCCGCCAGCGTCTTCGATTCCGTTCGACTCTGAAAAATCTGGAGCGCCTTGGCACGGTCCGCCAGATTGAGCTGATTCTTGAGAGCGTTGTTGTCGAGCTTCAATCGCCCGACTTCTTCCTTCAGCCGGCGATTCTCTTCGTGAGTATCATGAAGCAGAATGTAGCTGTCCATCAATCCTGTGATGCCGCCGCGCACGGCTTCCACCACGCGCGCTACCGGCATGACCGCTGTCACGGCCCAAACCCGGATGAGCGGGATATCCTGATCGCTCTTCACCTGCACCGCCAGCAGAACGAGCTGTGCGAAGATCACCAGCAACAGGACGGTGATGTTCCGGTAGCGATTAAGAAAGGACTCCATACCGCGGGCCGCGGGGACAGCCTTATGTCCCTAGTCTATCGAAATCTTGCGCAGCAGCCGGAAATCGCTCAACATACGGCCCGTGCCGAGGACCACCGATGCCAGCGGATCGTCGGCAATTGAGACGGGCAACCCTGTTTCCTCGCGGATGCGCTTGTCGAGATTCTTGAGCAGCGCCCCGCCGCCGGTGAGCACGATGCCGCGGTCGCTGATATCGGCGCTCAATTCGGGCGGAGTGCGTTCCAGGGCCACGCGGATCGCGTTCACAATAGTGGCCACGCATTCCGAAAGCGACTCGCGGATTTCGCTATCGTCCACCGTGATGGTGCGCGGCACGCCCTCAATCAGGTTGCGGCCTTTGATCTCCATCGTGAGCGGCTTATCGAGGGGATAAGCCGAACCAACCTCGATTTTGATGGCTTCCGCCGTTCGCTCGCCGATCAGCAGATTGTATTTGCGCTTGAGGTACTGCATGATGGCGTCATCCATTTCATTGCCGGCCACGCGGACCGAGCGCGAGTAGACGATGCCGGAAAGAGAAATGACGGCGACATCGGTGGTCCCGCCGCCGATATCCACCACCATGTTGCCTGAGGGCTCCGTGATGGGCAGCCCGGCGCCTATGGCCGCCACCATGGCCTGCTCCACCAAATGAACTTCACTGGCTTTTGCCCGATATGCCGAATCCATCACGGCGCGCTTTTCCACCTGAGTGATCTCGCTCGGCACGCCGATGACAATGCGCGGATGAACCAGCATCTTGCGCCCGTGCGCCTTCTGAATAAAATAATTCAGCATGCGCTCGGTGACTTTGAAATCCGCGATCACTCCATCTTTCATCGGCTTGATCGCGACAATATTGCCGGGCGTGCGCCCCAGCATTTCTTTGGCTTCCTTGCCGACCGCCTCCACTTCGCCCGTATTTTTATTAATGGCGACAATGGATGGCTCGTTCACCACAATGCCCTTGCCCTTGGCATAGACCAGCGTGTTGGCCGTCCCCAAATCGATGGCGAGGTCGGAGGAGAATAGGCTAAAAAGCGAGCGTAAATTCATTTACCGTGATTCACTTCGGGATGGGAAGCGTGCCTTGGAGGGCCCGATCAAATTCCCCTAGCATAGTAGCACACACGCAAACGCGCGGAACTCCGTTTTGACCTTGCGGATTGAGTACGTTCATGGCAGCACGCTGCCCGCTCGCGCCGGCCTGTTCACTTATAGGTTGAGTACTGGGGCTGTGGAGGCTTCAGTGTGATGTTGACGGTCTTTTCCGCCTCGTTGATGTCGAACGTCTGCCCGAACGTCTGATATCCCTTGGCAATAATTTGAATCAGGATTTTTCCCTGCGGAATCGAAGGAATACTCGCCTGGCCTTCCTGGTTGGTCCGCAATTCATAGGTCGTGCGGATCTTTTTCCCCAGTTTAATGTAGGAACGTCCCTCCACGAACCGCACGATGACTGCGGCGCGATCCACCGGATGGCCGCCCTCGGTTTTCACCTGAATATCGATTTTGGTCATCGGCGCGTCCGCCCAGGCCGATCCGGCCCAAACGAGCAGCGCCGGCAGAATCAGGAGGCGAAGAAATCTACCCCGCGTACGCATATACCGATTATATGCGCACCGGCCAATGGCGGGTAAGGCTCGTCTGGATTACCCTTGATCCATGTCCGCTTGGGGAAACGGTGTGTGCCGCCAGTGATGCGCAGGGCCGACTTCATCTTCTTTGACGCCGGCGGCGGACACCGCGCGGCAGCCAATGCCTTGCGGCAGGTGATGGAGCAGCAGCAGCGGCCACTCGACGTCCGCCTCGTCAATCTGCAGGAACTGCTGGACCGCCTCGACGTGTTTCGGAAAACCACCGGCATCCGCCTGCAGGATATTTACAACCTCATGCTCCGCAAAGGCTGGACGCTCGGGTCGCCGCGCCTGATGAAGGGGATGCAGATGGTGATTCGCTCCTTTCACAGCCGCCAAGTGAAAACCCTGGAAGGGTTCTGGCGGGAAAGCCAGCCGGACCTGGTCGTCTCCATGGTGCCCCACTTTAATCGCGCGCTCGCAGATAGCTTGCGCGGCGCGCTGCCCGGTGTCCCTCTGGTTACCATTCTCACCGATCTCGCCGACTACCCGCCGCATTTCTGGATCGAACGGCAGGACCAGCATCTCATCTGCGGATCTGATCACGCCGTCGCCCAGGCGCTGGCCATGGGATATTCGCCGGAAAAGATACACCGCGTCTCCGGAATGATCTTGAATCCCAAGTTCTATCAGGCCAGCTCGCTCAAGCCCGCCGAACGCGCCGAAGAGCGGGAGAGCCTGGGATTCGACGCCGTATCCAAGGTCGGGTTGATGCTCTTCGGCGGCCATGGCGCTCCGGTAATGGTGGAAATCGCGCGGCGTCTCTCCGATCGTCCCCTGATCGCGATTTGCGGGCATAACCAGAAACTGGCCGCCCGTCTGAGCGCTCTCGAGCGGCGCGCTCCCCTGTTCGTCGAAGGATTTACCACCGATGTGCCTCGTTACATGCAACTGGCCGACTACTTCATCGGCAAACCCGGGCCGGGCAGCATCAGCGAGGCAGTCGCCATGCGGCTGCCGCTGATCGTGGAGCGCAATGCCTGGACCCTGCCGCAGGAACGGTACAACGCCGAATGGATACGGGAGAACGGAGTGGGCATCGTGCTGCCGAATTTCCGCACGATCGACCGGGCGGTACGCGAACTGACCGAGCCGGCCGCCTTCGCGCGCTTTCGCGCCGCCACCGAACACATGCACAATCGCGCTGTCTTTGAGATTCCGGACATTCTGGAAAAAATCGTTGCGCGAAGCGCGAACCGGTGAGTCGCATGAAGACGATCTACCACCGCGCGGCTTGTCCGGCTACTGCCCGGGCGGGATACACGGAAGACCTTTAGGGATTTACCCTTAAACGACGGGGTTGGGTGATGCGTAGCTTTCCTGTTTCCGTCCGAAACATAACGGCAGGCCTCAAACGCTTCTGGCTTCATGCGCCCATGGAAGAAGAATGCCCTGCGCAGCCCTGTGTCCTGGCTGTCATCGAACGTGCCGAATTGCGCGCAGCAATTGTGGAATGTTTGTCCGCGTACGGCAGCGTCCAGTTCGCCGGGAGTCTGGATGAAGCGCTGCAAAGCCTGGCACACCTGCCGGTCTCGGTAGTGCTATGCGATCGCGAGACTCCGGGTTTAGATTGGCGGCACGCGCTTTCGCGGCTGGCCGCCGCACCCTATCGTGCCTGCGTGATTCTGCTCGCACCGGTGGTAGGACAGCAGCTTTGGGAGGAAGCCACGGCCTGCGGCGGTTATGATGTGCTGCCATCTTCCGCAAGTGATGCGCTGCTGCGCACGGTCCAGGCAGCCTACTCGCACTGGCGCTGCCAGCGCGCGCTCGATGCGGAGCAGCGGCCTAACAAAGACGCGGAGCAGCGGCCCAACAAGCCGGCTACGAAATGACGCCCTTTCGCACGGCGTAGAGAATCAATTCGGGTACCGTGTGTAGATTGAGCTTCTCCATCATGTTGCCGCGGTGCGTTTCCACGGTGTAGAGGCTGAGATTGAGCATGGCGGCGATTTCCTTGTTGCTTTTGCCCTCGGCGATCAGTTGCAGAATCTCCCGCTCGCGTGTGGTGAGCAGTTCGAAGCTGTCTTCGATCTCACGGTCTTGTAGCTGGCGTACGTAATCTTCCACCAGCATGCGGCTAACGGCGGGGCTGAAGAAAGCCTTGCCGGAATGCACCGCGTGAATCGCAGAAATCAGGTCGGCCTCGGCCGATTCCTTCAGCAGATATCCGCGAGCCCCTGCTTTGAGCGCGCGCAGCACGTAACTCTCATCAGAGTGCATGCTCAGAATCACCACGGAGACACCGTTCATGGTGGCGCAGATCTGGCGCGCCGCTTCGATGCCGTTGAGATTGGGCATGGTCACGTCCATTACGACCACGTCGGGATGATGCTGGCCGGCCTGCGCCACGGCCTCGCGTCCATCGGAGGCTTCGCCCACCACGCGAAAATCGGGCTGGCGTTCCAGCACCAGGCGAAGGCCGGTGCGCATTACAGCGTGATCATCGGCGAGAAGAATGCGGATCTGGCTCATACGGTTTTTACGGCACGTGCGGAGGCGGCGAGCGGCAGCAGGATCGAAATCACCGTGCCATGGCCGGCTTCGGATTCCAGGCGGAACGCCCCGCCCAGGCGCCGGACCCGTTCTTCCATGCCCAGAATGCCCAAGCCTTTTTCGAGACGCGGGTCGAAGCCGGCGCCGTCGTCCTGAATCGCTACGCGGATCTGCGATTCTTCCTGGCGTACGGTGACGCGCACCTGAGTCGCCTTGGCGTGGCGCGTGGCGTTATGAAGTGCCTCCTGTACTACACGGTAGATGCACGTGCGGTACGAGTCAGGCAGATCGTCGGATACCTCTTCAGCGGCCACTTTCACTTTGAGCCCTGTGCGGCGAGAAACCTCGCGCGCCTGCCATTTCAAGGCGGGAACCAGTCCCAGGTCGTCAAGCATGGAAGGCCGCAACAGCAGAGACATATTACGCACCGCGCCCACATTGCTCTCGGCTAATCGGCGGACTGATTGGACGCGCTCATGCAGCGAAGCGTCGCCTGGCGGCAGCGCCGCGTTCAGGTTCCCCAATTCCACCAGTAGTGCGGACATCGATTGTCCCACTTCATCGTGCAGTTCGCGCGACAACCGCCGCCGTTCGTCTTCCTGCGCTGCCACCAGGCGCTCGGAGAGACGCTCGAGTTCCTCGCGCGCCTGGACGACTTCCCGGTAGCGTCCCTCGGTTTCGCGTTCCAGGCCCTGAATGCGGGAGATGCTTAGAAACGCAAGGACGCAGCCGAACAGGATGGTCAGCACCGCGGTAATGGTGAGTTGTTGCCGGAAATCGGCGAATACCTGCGCGACTGTGCTTTCGCCGTAACCCAATTGGCGCGCGTCCATCTTGCCGATGTTCTCGGCCAGCCGCAACATCTGCTGGTGGCGCGGAAGCAGCTCCTGGCGCACGAAAGCCCGGCCTTGGTCCTCACGCGTTTGGGCGTCCCAGTGCAGCACGGGTTCCACTACGGTCCAGTAATCGGAAAGCTCCCGCTGCAGTTCATCGACCGCGGCCGTTTCTGGAGCCGGCAGATTTTTACGATACGCACTAAGAGCGCTCCACATACCGCGCTGTGTCCGTTGCACTTCAACGCGGCGGCGGTCAGCGCGCTGTGGATCGGAATTCAGCAGGTAGTCGCGAACGTCGATGCCGGAGCGGTAAAGGTCGGTTCGCAGCCGGTCCAGCACGTCATCACGTTCGAGAAACGATCGCCGGATATTCGCATTACTGGCTTCGATGCGCCGTAGCGTGCGGTTGGCATTAGAGGCATTGACAATCATGAGAGCGAGCAGGCTGCCAAAACCTACCCAGAGCACCGCCCGCCGGGACATCGGTAATTGCACCAATGCGCGCAGCGGCTCCCTAAGGCTCATGTAAGTTGATTATAAGCTCTCAGCGATTAGCGAATAGCTGTCAGCGATCAGCTATCAGCAATCAGCTTCGAGACGTGCGGCTTCACTGAACAGGGTTTAGCTGATTGCTGAGCGCTGAATGCTGACAGCTATTCGCTGATTGCTGACGGCTTCTTCACAGACTCTTTCCACTGATCACTTTCGTTGCAAAAATGATTTGGCCTGTGTGCATCGAGAAGTGCTCCACCACGTGGTAAATGGCTTCCAGTACGGTTTCGTCGTGCTTCTGGACGGTGATGCGTTGGGTGAGCTGTTCGGGGGGGACGCGCTCCAGGAGCGCGGTGGCTTCGGCGATGCTGCGCTCGAGGAGTTCTTTGAGTTGGGGGATCGTGATTCCCCCGCGCGCTTGAAATTCGCGATCGCGCACGCGTGTATCGGGTGCGCCGCCCACGCCCGCCAGTAACCACTGCCCCACATTTCCGCAGAGGTGCAGTACCAGGTTACCGATGGCGTTCTCGTGTTCTCCTCCACGTGCCCACACCTGCTCTTCGTTCAGCAGGGACAAGCAGGCTTCGATTCGCGACGAAAGCTGCCGGAGCTTAGCGGCGGAGAAGTCGAGAAATGTTCGAGCGAGGGCGGCTTCCATTACGCTTCTCCTACTTCTTGCGCGATGTTTTTTTAGCAGCGCCTTTTTTCTTCGCAACGGCCTTGCGCTTCGGCGCGGCTGCCTTCTTCTTCGTAGCACTCTTCTTTACTGCTCTTTTCACTGCACTTTTTTTAACAGCCATGATTCTCCTCTGTTGCAAGTATAACTGCGGATGACAGATGGTAAAGCAAAAAAATTACCTAGCAGCATAGGATTCAAAGCCGTTTGAGAATTGCACGCAGCGTCGATGCGGACTCTCGCGAGATGCGCGCGAGCATTGAAACACGCGCCTGTTGCGCAAATCAACGCGCGATAGAATCGGGTCTTGTATTCTGAAGGAGCGGAGTTTGGTTTGTCGGAACAGATACACATCATCGGCGGCGGTCTTGCGGGAACGGAAGCAGCATGGCAAATCGCGCGGCGCGGCGGATGCGCGGTGCTGCATGAAATGCGTCCGGTAAAACGTACGCCGGCGCATCAAACCGAACGGCTGGCGGAACTGGTGTGCAGCAACTCGCTCAAGTCTGAACTGGATTCGACCGCGCCGTGGCTGCTCAAAGAGGAATTGCGGCGCCTCGATTCTTTGCTGCTCAGCGCGGCACAGAAGGCGCGTGTGCCGGGCGGCCATGCGCTCACGGTGGATCGCGACATCTTTGCGCGGGAAGTGAGCAACGCGATTTCCACCGAGCCGCGGATCGAGCTGCGGCGCGAAGAAGTGACGCGAGTGGAGAAGGATGCGATCACGGTGATCGCGAGCGGCCCGCTGACGAGTGATGCGCTGGCCGAAGAGATCGCGCAGCTGACGGGATCGAGCCGGCTGTATTTTTACGACAGCATCAGCCCGATCGTTGAAGCGGAATCGGTGGATACTTCGATTGCGTTTTGGGCTTCGCGCTACGGCAAATCTTCCGACGGCACGGCGGACTACTTGAATTGCCCGCTCGACCGCGCGCAATACGAAGCGTTTGTGGATGAAGTGCTGAAGGCGGAAAGTGTGAGCGCGCACATCGAAGAAGATCATGTGCGCTACTTCGAAGCGTGTCTGCCGATTGAAGAATTGGCGCGACGCGGGCGTGAGACGCTGCGGTTCGGACCGATGAAGCCGGTGGGTTTGGACGATCCGCGCACCGGACGCCGGCCGTACGCCGCAGTGCAGCTCCGGCAGGAAAATCTGCGCGCGTCGAGTTTCAACCTGGTGGGTTTCCAAAACCATCTCAAGTTCGGCGAGCAGGCACGCATTCTGCGCATGATTCCGGGCCTGGAACGCGCCGAGTTCCTGCGCTTCGGGCAGATTCATCGCAACACGTACATCAATGCGCCGGCACTGCTTACGGCCACTCTGCAGCTTCGCGAGCATCCGCGCGTTCTGTTCGCGGGACAGATCTCGGGAGTGGAAGGTTATGTGGAGGCGATCGCGACCGGGCTGATGGCGGGCGTGCACGCCAGCGCGCTTGCGAACGGAGAAACGCCGCGCGCGCTGCCGCGTGAGACAGCGCTTGGGTCGCTGTGCCATTACATATCGGGCGCCGATGCGCGCAATTACCAGCCGGCGAATATCGCTTTCGATCTGCTGCCGCCGCTCGATGACGAGATGCGGCAGAAACTGCGGCACGATAAGAAGGCGCGGCACTCGGCGGTTTGCCGTCGGGCGCTCGACTCGCTCGAAGAATTTCTGCACGCTCATGTCTGAACTCGCGGAACAGATCGGGCGGTACCTGGGTGAACTGGTGCGCGAAGGGGCATCGCCGCACACGGTGGATGCGTATGGCGCAGACCTTCATGAGTTCCTGGAATACTTTTCACCGCCCGAAACGGAGCCGCCCGCGCCGCGCGAGATCGACCTGCTGGCAATGCGCGAGTGGCTGGCCCGGTTATATCAGAACGGCCTCACAGCGGTGACGATCCGGCGGAAGCTGGCCGCGGTGCGCGGGCTGTTTCGCTTTCTCCTGCGGGAGGGAGTAGTGACGGTGAACGTAGCGCGGCTGATGCGGACTCCCAAAGCGCCAAAGAAGCTGCCGGAGGTGATGACACCGGCGGAGGCGAACGCGCTGGTGGATGGCGTGAGCGCCGCGGCGGCCGAGCGCCCGCATCCGGTGCGTGATCGCGCGATCTTTGAATTGCTGTACGGCTGCGGCGTGCGCGTCAGCGAGCTGGCGGGATTGAATCTGCAGGACCTGGATCGATCCGAGCAGTGGCTGCGTGTGCGCGGCAAGGGACGGAAGGAGCGGCAGGTCCCTTTGCCCGGCAAAGCGGCCGAGGCGCTGGAGCGGTACCTGGCCGAACGGCCGGTGGTACGTGACGAACCAGCGGTATTTCTGAACCATCGCGGAAAGCGGCTGACGGATCGCGGAATTCGCGGCATCGTGAAGTGGTACGCGAAGGAGATCGCACGCGATCCCTCGATTCATCCGCACAGTTTCCGGCACGCCTACGCTACACACTTGCTGGCGGATGGTGCGGACCTGCGAGCGATTCAGGAACTGCTGGGTCATGCGCGGTTATCCACCACGCAGAAATACACGCAGGTTTCTCTGACAGATCTAATGGCGGTTTACGACAAGGCCCACCCCAAGGCATAGACACCGCGGCACTACGCCGATTTGATTTCCGTCCAGATGCGATCCCGCAGCTTTTGCGCAGCGAGCGGCATGGGGCGCGGCCATTCCCCGCGAGCGATGATTTCCGGCGGCGGATAGAGCGTCGGATTGTCGCGGGTATCGGGCGGCAGCAGCGCGTGAGCTGCGCCGTTGGCGGTGGCGGTGCGGGTGGCTTCGGCAATCGCCGCCGAAACCTGAGGGCGTAGCAGGTAATCGAGGAACTGGTGTGCGAGCTTTTGCCGGTGACTTTCTCGAAGCACGACGGCGCAATCGCAGTAGAAGGGAAAGCCTTCAGCGGGGAAGATGAACTTGAGGCGCGGGTCGGCATCGATCGCCTGCTGCGCGGTGGTGGACCAGAGCTGAGCCACTAATACGTCGCCGGCTACAAGCTGGTCGCGCACTTCGGCGTTGAGATAAGCGCGAAGCAGCGGCTTCTGTGCGATGGCTTCCTGCTCGGCGCGGTGCAAATCGCTGGGATTGGTAGAGCTGAAAGAGAGACCGAGCTTCTTCAGACATGCGCCCAGCATGTCCTCGGGATCGTCGAGCATGGTAAGGCGGCCCTTAAGCCGCGGATCCCAGAGATCGGCCCAGCGCGTGGGAGCGAGCGCGGCAGCGCGGCTGTAGACAATGCCGGTGGAGCTCCACATGTAGGGAACGCTGTATTGGAGCGACGGGTCCCAGGCGGGTGCGCGGAATTGCGCGGCGAGGTTGCCGAGATTCGGGAGCCACTGGTGCTGGAACGGGGCGAGCAAACCGTAATCGCGCATGGGCTGGATTCGGTTGTGCGTGGGGAAGACGACGTCCCAACCGGAGTTGCCGGTGAAGACCTTGGCCAGCATTTCCTCGTTGCTCTCATAGGTGGCATAGCGAACGCGCACACCGAACTCGGATTCAAAGCGGGGAATCGTGTCGGGCGCCACGTAGGCCGACCAGTTGTAGACGTTCAAGTGAGGGCGGGTATCGCGGCGGCAGGAGGCGAGTCCGGCTGCACCAAGAAGGAATACGCGCCGGTTCATGCGGCCCGCACCTTTTCGGAAATCAGGATGAGCGCGCCGAAGAAGACGGTGATCAGCGCGGAAATGGCATTGATGACAGGGCTTGAGCCGCGCCGCGCCATGGCGTAAATCACCATCGGCAGAGTTTGCGAATCCACGCCGGCCACCATGCTGGTGATGACATAATCATCGAAAGAAACGGTGAGGGCGAGCAATGCGGCGGCGAGGATGCCGGGCAGAAGCGCCGGCAGCGTGACGTAGTAGAATGCCTGCCATTCGTTGGCGCCCAAGTCGAGGGCCGCTTCTTCAAGCGAAGGGCCGATGGTGCGCAGGCGCGCGGAGACCACGATCACCACATAGGCGATGGAAAATGCCACATGGGCGAGGACCACGGTGTAAATTCCGAGCTGCCAGTGGAACCACCGGAATGCCCACTGAAAAAGCGCCAACAGCGATACACCAGTGACGATTTCGGGCGTGACGAGCGAAAGATAGAGGGAGCCGGTGAGCAGGCGGGAGCCGCGCTTCCACAAGCCATAAGCGCACAACGTACCGGCGGAGACTGAAATGACCGTGGCGACAATCGCGATGAGGACGCTGTTGCGGGTAGCTTCGAGAAGCTGGGGATCGTGCAGAATTGCGCGATACCAGTCGAACGAGAAATGCTGCCAGACGGTGAAGCGCGAGGAATTGAAACTGAAGACGGCGAGCGTCACCAGAGGCAGATGCAGGAAAGCATAGAAGACTACGGCGTAGGCCGCGAGCCAGCGTTTCATGCGAGAGGCTCGCTCTGCCGCCGCAGAAAAATCCAGAGCAGCGCGGTGACCAGCAGCATGAGAACGATGGAGGCAGCCGAGCCGAAAGACCAATCGCGGGCCGTGGTGAATTGATTCTGCACGAGGTTGCCGATCATCACGGTGCGGCCGCCGCCCAGCAAGTCGGGGGTGAGGTAAGCGCCCAGAGACGGAATGAAGACCAGGACGCATCCGGCAACGATCCCGGGTTTCGAGAGCGGAATGAGCACGCGGAAGAGCGTGGCCCAGGGGCGCGCACCGAGATCGGCGGCGGCTTCGGCGAGAGTGGGGTCCAGCCGTTCGAGCGTGGCATAGATCGGCAGCACCATGAACGGCAGGTAACCGTAAACGAGGCCCAGCAGCACAGCGCCATCGTTATACAACAGCGGCAGCGGATGGTGAATGATGCCGAGCGATTCGAGCACGGTATTGATGAGGCCCGTGTCGCGAAGCAGAAACATCCAGGCGTAAGTGCGGACCAGAAAGCTGGTCCAAAAGGGCAGAATCACGAGTTGCAGGTAGAGATTCTTGCGGCGGCCGGCGCGCGAGATGAACAGTGCCGCCGGATAGGCGAACAGCAGACAGAGACCGGTGGCGGCGAGTGCCAGCACGAACGAACGCAGCAGAATCCAGAGATAGACGGGATCAATGAGACGGCGGTAGCTCTCGGCGGTCCAGGGAGGGTTCACGCCGCCATAGACACCGGGCGTGAGAAAGCTGTAGGCCAGCACGATGGCAAAGGGTGCGGCGAAGAGCACGCCCATCCAGAGCCAGGATGGGAGCAGGAACCAGCGGCGCAGGTTCACAAAAAACTCATTTCGTCGGCGGGATTCCATGAAAGGTGCACGGCATCACCGGCTGCAAACGAGGCTTCACCGCGAGGAACCGGGACCACGGCCTCTTCGCCGCTGATGAGGCGCGCCAGCACCTGGATGCAGTCGCCAAGGAAGACGACGCCGGTGACGACGGCGGGTTGCGAGCGGGCGCCATTGGCAGGTGGCTGGCGGCTGATGCGCGTGGATTCGGGACGCACGCCGACAGGACCGATCCAGTTGACGCCGCCGAGAAAACCGGCGACGAACGCGGTGCGCGGGCGCAGATAGAGTTCCTCGGGCGAGCCGGTTTGCTCAATGCGTCCCTGATTCATGACGGCGAGGGCGGTCGACATAGAGAGCGCTTCGGCCTGGTCATGAGTGACGAGCAGGAAAGTGATGCCGATGCGCCGCTGCATGGCCTTGAGTTCGAGCCGCATCTGCTGGCGCAGCTTCGGGTCAAGCGCGGCGAGCGGCTCATCGAGCAGAAGGACGTCGGGTTGAAGCACGAGCGAACGGGCGAGGGCGACGCGCTGCCGCTCGCCACCCGAAAGCTGAGCAGGGCGGCGCGATTCCTTGCCGGTGAGACCCACCAGTTCAATCGCCTGGCGGACGCGCTCCGCGATATCGGTGCAACGGCGGCGGCGAAGACCGAATTCGACGTTCTGCTGCGCGGTGAGGTGAGGAAACAGCGCGTAGCTTTGGAAGACAGTGCTGACGTTGCGTTCGTAGGGACGGCGGTCATTGACCACTTCGCCGCCGAGGAGGACTTCGCCGGAAGTGGGCTGCTCGAAGCCGGCGATCAGACGGAGGGTAGTGGTCTTGCCGCAGCCGGAAGGCCCCAGCAGGGAAAAGAAACCGCCGGCGGGGATGCTGAGCGAAATGCCGTCGACCGCGCGCTGGCCGGCATAGTGTTTGACCAGGACGCGCAATTCGAGAATGGGGTTCATCGAATCAGGGAAACAAGTTAAATAGTAACGCAGCGGTGCGCCTTTCCCGCGCTCGACCGGCGGCGCAAGAGCATTTCCCTGCTGGAGTGTTTTGATACGGGCGCACTTGTCCGCAGCCGGAATCCGGGCTAAAAATAGGCGTATAGACGTTTGAGCGTCTATGAACCTAAACGTACACGTGCAAAATGGAAGAACAAGCTGTCCGCTGGAGTCTCAAGGTCTCAAAGGAAACCGATCTGAATCTCCGCACGTTCCTCGGCGCCCAAGGCATGAAAAAAGGCGACCTCTCGAAATTTGTCGAGGATGCCGTCAACCGACGCGTGCTCCAGTGCACGGTGCAGGATATCTGGGAGCGTAATGCCGACGCCGACCCCGATGAAGTTCAGCGCATCGTCGACCAAGCCGTCAGCGAGGTCCGGGCGGAACGCCGCCGCAAGAAGAAGGCTGACGAAGCCTGATGCGCGTGGTGATCGATATCAACATCCTCGTGTCCGCCTTGATCGTCCCGACCGGTCGGGCCGCCACTGTCATCAGAATGTGGCTGGATGGGAAATTTACGCTGCTGACCTGCGCTACGCATGTCAACGAGCTGCGCGCCACGCTGCACAAGCCCAGGATCGCCGATCTGATCGACAAGGCCGGACGCTTGGTCAACCAGATCAGGAAACTTGCCGAGGACATCGATCCATTGCCCTGCGTGGAGCGATCTTCCGACCCCGACGACGATTATTTGCTGGCCCTGGCCGAAGCGGCCGATGCCGATTACCTCGTGACCGGCGACAAGGGAGGCCTGCTCGATCTTGGCACCCACAAAGGCACCCGGATTATCTCTGCGCGCGATTTCGCGGCGCTATTTGCAGGAACGTATGAGCACTGAAATCATCCTCTCCCGCGCCCCGGCGCTATAGCCCGCCGTGTTGAGTCCTGGAATTCTTCACCGCCGCTGCCGGCGAACCCAGCGAGAGCGTCACCTTCTCTGTCCGACATGCCCTGCCGCGAAGAGGCGGTCGTCGACGGGGCCGAGGCGCGGAATCTGGCGGGGACGAAGGAGAGGCGTGTGGCGGATCGTGCAGAGATATTCGGGAATGGGCCAGACATCCTCTTCGGCCGTCATCCAGCCGATGCGGTCGAAGCGGCAGGCGTTGACCGGGCGGGAATAGCGGCGGAGCGTTTTCTCGCGCGACGGATTGTAATAGTGCTCGAAATAAGACATCACCAACTCGCGCAGCGTGCGGTAGACCGGCTCGCGGTAGCGCAGGCCCGAATAGTTGGATTTCGCCACCGCGCCCCAATGGCCGTGGCTGCGGAAGATGGCGAGGACATGGTCGTCATCTCGCACGGCTTCGAGATCGAGCAACAGAGGCGGTAATCCGATCATGCGGAGGGCGGCGGCGCCGAAGAGCGCGCCTTCCATGCAGTGCGCAATGCCATCACGCAACACGCGGCGGGGTGAACGGCAGGTGGGACCGAAGGGCTCGTGGTTGTAGCCGATTTCGTGGTCAAGAAAGCGTTGGATTTTCGCGGGCGTCGAAAGGCGCCGGAAGATGGCGCGTTCCCGTGGGGTGAAGCCGAAGTGATCGTGCGGCATGGATAGACGCCCAGATTACCGCAATCGGCGGGTTCGTCCGCGGCATGACCATACCAAGCGCGCAGTTGGAAGCAGCGTGTTATCCTGATCTGCGCAGCGCATGAAGATTCAGAGCGTCCGCTCGTACCTGCTGTCCTATCCTTTCCCTGAGCCGATCCGGTTGCCGTTTTTCGGCGGCGAGCGCACCATCGTAAAACGCGATGCCATGCTCATCCGCATCGAGACCGCCAATGGGCTGCTGGGGCACGCACCCGGGCCAGGAAGCGAACGGGCACAGCGCGAGATCGAACAGATCATCGGTCCGTTTCTGGAAGGCCGCACGTTGGCCGATCCGGATGCCTTGCGCGTGCAATTCCTGCAAGGACCCGGAGCGGACCGCGAGGTAGCCAAGACATACTGTGCGGTCGAGATCGCGCTTTACGATCTGGTAGGGCAGGCGATGGGCGTTCCGGTTTCGGAATTACTCGGCGGGCGCGTGCGCGACCGTATCCGGCTTTATGGCAGCGCGGGGATGTACATGCCCCCGCAGAAATACGCAGCGGAAGCCGCGGCTGTCGCCGAATTGGGATTTACCGCATATAAGATGAGGCCGGCGCTGGGGCCGGAACAGGATCTCGAAGCCGTTCGGCTGATGCGGCAGGCGGTGGGCGACGATATCGACCTGATGGTGGACGCGCACACCTGGTGGCGCATGGGCGACCGCAGCTACAGCCCGCACACGGTGGAACAACTGGCGGCGCAGATGGCTGACTACGGCATCGCCTGGCTCGAAGAACCTCTGCCGCCCGATGATCACGAAGCGTACCTGCAACTCAAAGAGAGAGACCTGGTTCCCCTGGCCAGTGGCGAGCACGAACCGAGCGAAGAAAGCTATCTGGACCTGATTCTGACGCGGGCCGTGGATTACGTTCAGATGGATGTCTGCTGCCAAGGCGGCTATGCCATGGGGCGGCGCCTGTTTTCGGAAATCGCGCGGCAGGGGCTGCGTTTCGCCTTCCACAGTTGGGGCACCGCGCTCGAAGTGCTGGCCGCAGCGCATCTGGGCATCTGCTGGCCGGAAATAGTGGTGGAGTGGCTGGAGTATCCATGCTATTCGACGCTTGAGCGGCCCGGCATGTACCCGTTTCCCCTGGCCGAGGAGATTTTGAAAGCGCCGCTCGAAATCGACGGCGGGGATCTGGTAGTTCCGCGCGAGGCAGGTTTAGGTGTGGCGGTGGATGAATCGGTGGTGGAGCGCTATCCGTGGGTTCCCGGACCGTGGTCGTACTTCCGCATCGAATCGCCGCCGGAGACGCGGGCAGTGCTCTCCGACCACAGCGTGAAGTGGGAGGGCGGAGCTTTCTAGTGTTAGAGCGCTAGCATTGCCGGGCTAGTGTTACTGACGTAAGAGATACAATAGATCCATGTCCGAAATTCTCAAGATCGCGGGGCGCGAGTTTCGTTCGCGTCTCATCGTGGGAACCGGTAAGTATCGCAGTTTCCAGGAGATGCAGCGGTGCCACGAAGCTTCCGGAGCGGAGATGGTGACGGTTGCGGTGCGCCGTGTCAACCTCACGGATCGCTCGAAGGAATCGTTGATCGACTATATCGATCGCTCGAAGATTTTCATTCTCCCCAACACGGCCGGATGCTATACGGCTGATGATGCGGTTCGTACGGCGATGCTGGCTCGCGAGGTCGGGCTGTCGAACTGGATCAAGCTCGAAGTCATCGGCGACGAGAAAACGCTGTTCCCGGACAACGAAGGGCTGCTCGAAGCCACGCGGCTACTGGTGAAAGAAGGCTTCGTGGTGCTGCCTTATACCAATGACGATGTCGTAAACGCGCGCAAACTGGTGGATGCGGGCGCGGCGGCGGTGATGCCGCTGGCTGCGCCGATCGGGTCCGGGCTCGGGGTGCAGAACCCGGCCAATCTGCGGATTATGCGTGAGTTGATCACGAGCGTGCCGATGATTGTGGATGCGGGCGTGGGCACGGCGTCGGATGCCGCCATCGCGTTGGAACTCGGCGCTGATGGCGTACTCCTGAATACGGCCATTGCTGCGGCCGAAGACGCCGAACGCATGGCGCGAGCCATGAAGCTGGCGGTGGAAGCCGGGCGGCTGGCCTATGAATCCGGACGCATGCCGAAGAAACTCTATGCTTCGGCGAGCAGTCCTTTGGCGGGAGTAGTGGGCAGTTCGTAGCCCGCCCGCCGGCTTACTCATCCTCACTCTTTTTCCGGGATAGCACCTGAAGGAAAGCTGCGCCGGCTCCCGCCCGCGCGTGTTACCATTCCGTTTTAAATAAGGGAGCTACTCCGTGAAAGTCTACGAAAGCAGGGACATTCGGAATGTCGGTGTGGTGGGCCACGGCGATTCCGGGAAGACCACGCTCACCGCCGGGTTGCTGTTTACCGCAGGAGCCGTCAACCGTCTGCTCCGTGTGGACGAAGGCAACACGATCACGGATTTTGACGAAGAGGAAATCCAGCGCAAGATCACGATTTCTACCGCTGTTGCCGTGGCGGAATGGAAGAAAACGAAGATCAACATCCTCGACACTCCCGGCTACAACATCTTTATTAATGATGCCCGAGCCGTGCTGGCAGCGGCCGATGCCGCGCTGGTGGTAGTGGATGGCGTGGCGGGTGTCGAGGTGCAGACGGAAAAGGTTTGGCAATTCGCCGACGATTACGCGCTCCCCCGGGCGATTGTGATCAACAAGTTGGATCGAGAGCGCGCCGGTTTTGACCGTGCTCTGGCCAATGTGCAGCAAACCTTTGGCCGGGCGGCGGTCCCGGTGCAGATTCCCATCGGAGCCGAACGCGATTTTAAGGGTGTAGTGGATCTGATCCGGATGAAGGCGTACACCTATACGACGGATGGCGACGGCAAGGGGAAAGAAGGGGACATTCCGGCGAATCTGGCTGACGCGGCTCAGAAGGCGCACGAAGCGCTGGTCGAAATGGTGGCGGAGGGCAACGATGCCCTCATGGAAGAGTTCTTCGAAAAGGGCACGCTGCCGGTGGAACACATTACGGAAGGAATGCGGCAGGGGGTTGTGGAACGGCGCATCTTCCCCGTGCTGTGTGCTTCCGCGCAGCACAATGTGGGTAGCGACCTGATTCTGGATTTGCTGGTGGACCTGCCCGGGCCAGCCGACCGCGACGCGGTACCGGCGCAGATCGATGGCAAAGAGACCAGCCGCAAGTTCACCGAATCCGACCCATGCTCCCTATTTGTATTTAAGACAACGGCGGACCCGTTTGCCGGGCGCATCACTTACTTCAAAGTAATGAGCGGCGTGGTGAAAAACGACGCCAATCTACAGAACATCAACCGCAGTTCGACTGAGCGTCTGGCACACATCAGCAGCCCGCAGGGCAAAACGCTACAGCCGGTTACCGAGCTCCATGCCGGCGACATTGGCGCGGTCGCCAAACTGAAGGACACGCTCACCGGGGACACACTGGCGGATAAGGGATTCAACGTAGTCTTTCCGCCGGTGAAACTGCCCGAGCCTTCGATTGCTTTCGCGATTGAAGCCAAGTCGCGCAACGACGAAGACCGCATGGGCAACGCGGTGCACCGTATCCTGGAAGAAGACCAGTCGCTGCGTTTTTATCGCGATCCGCAGACGCGCGAGTTTCTGCTGGCGGGCAGCGGGCAGCAACACGTGGAAATCGTCGTCAGCCGGCTGAAAAAGCGTTACAGCGTGGATGTGACATTGAAGGCGCCCAAGATTCCGTACCGCGAGACCATTCGTGGAACGGCAGACGTGCAGGGGCGGCACAAGAAGCAGACGGGAGGCCACGGCCAGTTCGGCGACTGCTGGATTCGCATGGAGCCGCTGCCGCGCGGCGGCAAATTCGAATTCGTGAACGAGATTTTTGGTGGGTCGATTCCCAAGAACTACATTCCAGCGGTGGAAAAAGGCATTTTGGAAGCGGCCGAGAACGGCTTTTTGGCGGGCTACCCGATGGTGGATTTCAAGGTCGTGCTGTACGACGGGTCGTATCATGACGTGGATTCGTCAGAACTCGCGTTCAAACTGGCAGCTCGCAAAGCATTCAAAGCGGCGATGCAGCAGGCTAAGCCGACTCTGTTGGAGCCGATTATGAACGTAGAGATACAGGCTCCCGTTGAGTATGCAGGCGACCTGATGGGTGATTTGAACAGCCGGCGCGGGCGAATTTCGGGCATGGAGACCAAGGGCAGTACGCAATTTATACGCGCTCAAGTTCCCATGGCTGAAATGCTGAACTACCAGAGTGACCTGACGGCGATGACGCAGGGGCGGGCTTCCTTTACGATGGAGTTCGACCATTATGATTTTGTGCCGCAACTTCAAGCGGATAAAATCATTGCGGCGGCTCGGGCGGCGAAGACCGGGGAAGAGGAAGACGAGGAATAACTGACTCGCCCGTGTTCCGATTTGGACACACCAACCCGCATCACCCAAAAGAGCGGTTGATTCTGGTAGGGCCGCTGTTGTAGGCTTGTAGGGTCCGCGACGGGCACCGTTCCGTGGAAGTGGTTTATTTTCTTTAGTTCGAGGGTTTAATGGATGGTCGGACGAAAACGGTTTGCTCCTTTTTCCTGGGTGTAGCGGTAATTGTCGCTACCGGTTGCGGATACGGTGAGCAGTCGAAGTTCCAAACTTCGTTCCTTCCGCCGACGCCGCATCCCGTGACTCTCGCAGCCGCGGAATTTGTAGCACCACCGATTGTCCAACCGAATTTGTACCTGCAGGACTCCCCTCCTTTCCTAAATATCAATCCTCAACTTCCGGTGCGCCGGTCGCGAGCCGATGGACTCGTGCAGCAGGCCGAACAGCGCTTTCAGCGCGGCAGGCGTTCCTACCGAGTCAAAGACATGGCCGAGGCGCGGCGCGACTTCGATGCCGCTGTGGATTTGATGCTCGAAGCCTCTGATCAGAATCCGTCAGAGAGCGAGGAATATGCGGAACGGTTGGATCAAATGGTGGACACGATCCATCGGTTCGACCTGGCAGGCTTGGGAGCGTCGGCCGATGTGGAGAAGCCGGAATTCGAGAAAGCACCGCTCGAAGACATCCTGCCAATGACCTTCCCCATCGATCCGAAGCTGACGGGCAAAGTTCAGGCTCAAGTAGCTGCCACCGTCTCGCAACTGCCGCTAACCGTAAATGATGCGGTCCTCAGCTATATCAACTACTTTTCCAATCGGGGCCGGAAGACCATCATCGCGGGCATGGAGCGCTCCGGGCGGTACCGGCCGATGATCCAGCGGGTGCTGGACGAAGAAGGAGTGCCACAGGAACTGATCCACCTGGCGCAGGCCGAATCCGGCTTCATCCCGCGCGCGGTTTCGCGGAAGGCTGCCGGCGGTATGTGGCAATTCCTTTCCTGGCGCGGTCAGGAATATGGATTGATGCGGACGAAGTATACGGATGACCGCATGGATCCGGAAAAAGCCACCCACGCCGCGGCTCACCATCTGCGGGACCTTTATCAGGAATTCGGCGACTGGTATCTGGCGATTGCGGCTTATAACTGCGGGCCGGGCGTAGTGGAGAAGGCCGTGGAGCGCACCGGCTACGCGGACTTTTGGGAATTGCGCAACCGCGGCGTTCTGCCGGCTGAAACCACCAACTATGTGCCGATCATTCTGGCCATGACCATCATAGAGAAGAATGCAGCCGAATACGGGCTGGATGATGTCCAGTTGGATCCGCCGGTGGAGTACGACACGGTCGAGGTTTCTTCCACGACCAGCCTGAATCTGGTTTCGGACATCACCGATACGCCGGTGGCTGAGCTGTTGAACCTGAACCCCGCGCTGCTCACCAGCGTGGTTCCGGATGGATACTCGCTCAAAGTTCCCAAGGGGAGCGGCAATCAACTATTGGCGGCTCTGCAATTGATTCCCGCCGAGCATCGCGATTCCTGGCGCTTACATCGCGTCAGCGCGGGTGAGACTCTGGCTTCAATTGGGAAGCGATACGGAACCAACGCAAGCCGGATCATCGCCGTCAATAATCTGCAGGAAAACGAAGCAGTGGAAGGAGACCGCCTGCTGATTCCGGCTGCGCTGAAAGTAGCGGCTCCCGTGCGGCACAAAGCATCGAAAACCACATCCTCACGGCGTGTCGCAAGCCATCGCCGGTCTCGTAAGCCCGTCACCAAGTCGGCACGATCCACGCAGAAGTCGCCGGTGATTTTGGCGCGCAGCACCTCCCGCTAATTGCCCTGAAATTCCTGTTTCACACGTTTTCGCTATTGCCTCCACATCAAAAAGGGGTATTCTATGTTTGATTGTGCCAGACTACTGGAGGCTTGCTTAATGTTTGATAGTCCCAAATTCTCTCCGAAGGACGAAGAAGAAATGGAAGACTTCCACGACTACGAGGATGAAGAACACTCGGATGTAGATTCCAAACTCGACGACTACGAGGATGCCGAAGACGAGGAAGAAGACGAGGAAGAGATCGAGGTAGTAATGGTGGGGGTGCCTTCGGGAGCCGAACCGCCATCGGCTCCGCCGGCGGAGACAGTCCCGGCAGCACCGCCTCCGAAGAAGCCTATGAAGAAAGCCGCGGCGGCAAAGAAGGCCCCGGCACAGAAGGCACCAGCGAAGAAAGCTCCTGCGAAAAAAGCCGCAGTGAAAAAGGCCGCTAAAAAGGCTCCGGCCAAGAAGGCCGCGCGCAAGGCTCCGGCGAAAAAGGCAAAGATGGCGAAAAGAGCGGGTGCGAAGAAGGCCCACAAACCGCCGATCAAAAAGGCCGCAAAGAAAGCTCCTGCCAAGAAGGCCGCTAAAAAAGCCAAAAGGCGCTAGTGTGGCTGGGGCAAGGCGGACGCTCGTCCGCGCCTGGCTGTAAGAAGGCGTAATCGCCGTAGGATGGCATAGTTTTTCGACGGCAGACCGCCTGCCCCACCCCACCTTACATTCGGTCCTGGATCTCTCCCCTCCCCTGGCGGCTTATGGTCAAAGCCGTTCACTCAGCACTGCATTTCACTGACACTACAGAAGTTAAGCAGGCTATCAACGCCTGGAACTCACTTGGATTGACCCTGATCTTCGCGGTTCACCACGCGGCGGCAGCGTTCGAACAGATCGAGCAGGGCGTCGGCATGTTCCTCGGCCGAGCGGGCGACCGGCTTACCCGAGAACCCGGTGGCCGATTGCGTTGACTTTCCATAACCTGTCGCCACAGCGATGAATTTCATGAGTTCAAGCGCCACTTCGTCTTTGCTGCGAGCGCCTGCGGATGGGCTGCTCGCCTCGGCAGCTTCATTGGTAGGTGTTTCGGGCATCTGAGATTCAATCCTTCCTGTGTTACAACACTAGGTTACTGCATTTTCTTTCTGATGCCCCTCACCGCGGTCCGGCATGTGCGAAAAATGCGAGGAGGCGCCCAGGCCCATCTGCTCGAGGCTGACGACGGCCATTGGTACGTGGTCAAGTTCCGCAATAATCCCCAGCACCGGCGGGTCCTGGTAAACGAACTGCTCTCAGCGACGTTTCTGGATTACCTCAAAATCGCCTCGCCCGCGACTGCCATGGTGCGCATTACGCCGGAGTTTCTCAAGTGCAATCCGGACGTGCATCTGACTTTGGGCACGCGCCGCTTGCCGGTGGAATCGGGCTGGCACTTCGGCTCGCAGTATCCGGGAGATCCAAGCCGCACGGCGGTTTACGACTTTCTGCCCGATGCTCTGCTCTCGCAGGTAGTCAATCTGGAGGAATTCCGCGCGATTCTGGTATTCGACAAATGGACAGGCAACGCCGACGGGCGGCAGAGCGTGTTTTATCGCGCCATGGTGCGCGGAGGAGAGGCGGGCGCCGGCAAACCCGGCTTCGTCGCTCGAATGATCGATCACGGCTTTGCTTTTAACGGTCCGAACTGGGATTTCCCAGAATCGCCGCTGCAAGGGCTGTATGCGCGCCGCATGGTGTACGATGGCGTGCGTTCGCTAGCCGATTTCGAGCCATGGCTGGAACAGGTAGTGCACTTTCCCGAGGAAGTGATGGACCAAGCCTGGAAGCGCATTCCGCCGGAATGGGTCGAGGGCGACGAGGAAGCACTGGAACGGCTTTTGGAGCAGCTCTTTGCGCGGCGCAAACGCCTTCCCGAGCTGATTACTTCGTGCAAGGAAGGGCGGGCGAACCCGTTCGTGAATTGGTTGTGATCTCGCCTGCCATGCGGCCGGCCGTGGCTGGCGCGAGCAGAATGCCGTTGCGGAAGTGGCCGTAGGCAAGCCACAGCGCCGTGTCTTCGAGACGGCCAATCGCCGGAGAACCGGATTCCAGCGCGGGACGAAAGCCGATCCAGGACTCGTCAGGAGCCCGCCCGGCGAGCAGCGGAATCAGTTCCGCGGCGCGCTGATGGATGGCGGCGAACAAGGCCGGGTCGGGCGTGCGGTTGAAACCAACTCGCTCCTGTGTACTACCGGCGATTGTGAAGCCGTTCGCGCGCTGAACCATGTAGGTGTGGCCGCTGCGCAGAATCGGGCCGAGCGAGCCCGGTTCCAGATAGAACCCGATCAGATGGCCGCGCACCGGAAAGGAGACGGGCAGTGAGAAGCCCTCAGCGGCAATCTGACTGCTCCAGGCGCCCGCCGCCAGCACAGCGGCGGTCGAGCGCAGCACCGAATTACCGGAAATTACTTCGACCGATGACGGTTCCGGGCGGATGGAGTCCACGCGCCATCCTTCGCGGATTTCGACACCCCGCCGGAGACAGGCGGCATGCAGGGCGTGCATGACGTCGCGGGGATCAACGATAGCATCTTCCGGATAAAAGCGGACCGCCGCGACTTCTTTACGCGCGAGCGGAACGCGCTCGGCCATTTGGCGCGCACCCAGTGGGAAGGATGGAATGCCCAGCTCCGCCTGCAGGCGGGCACGCGCTTCGAACTGAATCGTGGCCTCCGGAGACACGACGACTTCGACGGCGCCCAGGCGCTGGTAATCGATCGAGAGGCCCGATTCAGCTTCCAGTTCCTCGATAAAACGTGGGTAAAGCCGTAGGCTTTCGACGGCAAAATCGGCCCAGGGCGTGCGTTCCTCGATCTCTCCGCCGGGAGCAAGCATCCCGGCGCCTGCCCAGCTCGCCTCGCCGCCGACGCGGCCAGCGTCTACCAGGCACACGCGTAAACCCAGTTGCGACAAGCGCCAAGCGATGGAACCGCCGATAATCCCGGCGCCTACTACAATTGCGTCCGTTGCCATCTTTCTTCCATCCTACGGCAAACCACTCTATTGAGATGGTGTGCTTTGGACGATCAGATAAGGGTGAGGGTGCGTAGCGCCAGGGAAGGTGCGTGGCTCCTGCTGGTGGCGTGGACCGCGGCCGGCGCATGGGCGCTCGATCCTCACCTGGCGATTACGCAATACGGCCACGAGGTGTGGACCACGGCCAACGGTCTGCCGCAAAGCTCGATCCGCGCGATTACTCAAACCAGTGACGGGTATCTCTGGGTGGCAACCCTCAGCGGGCTCGCGCGCTTCGATGGAGTGAGCTTCACGGTCTTCAACTCGAGTGATGTGCGGGATTTCCAGACGGACCGGGTGCTCTCACTGGTCCCCGGACTGGATGGCAGTCTGTGGGTGGGGACGGGCGGCAAGGGCGTATACAGGCTTAAGGACGGGAAGTTCACTGGTCTGGGCGTGGATCATCTGCCGAACTGCAACGTGCGCTCCCTGTGGCTCGATTCGTCCGGTGTGTTGTGGATCGGCACCGATGCGGGCCTGGCCAAGTATGAAGGGGGCAAAATCTCGACGGTCTTCAGCGGTGGCCGGTCGATGGTGGTGCACCGGTTGTTCGAATACCCGGCGGGCACGATTTGGGCGGGCACGAATTCGGGCCTGTGGAGAATCCGCGGGGGCAAGCTGAAAGACTACACGGCTAAGGACGGACTGCCGGCCAATGCGGTGTGGTCCTTTGCGCGGAACCCGGCCGGCGGTTTGTGGGTTGGAACCCGGCCCGGCGGACTGAGCCTTCTCCGGGACGGGCATTTTCACAACTACACCGCGCATGGCGAACCCTCCGACAACGCGGTGATCGCGCTCCATACCGATCGCGATGGTAATCTCTGGATCGGCACGGATGGCAGCGGCCTGGGCCGCTTCACTGGCGGCCAAGTCACGACTTACGATACGCGCGAAGGCCTCTCGAACAACGTGATCCGCTGCCTCTATGAAGATCGCGAAGGCAGCCTTTGGATCGGAACGGCAGGCGGCGGATTGAACCGGCTGAAGGAATACCGGTTCACGGTTCGGTCGATGCGCGAGGGACTGCCGAGCGACACGATAAGGTCGGTCACACAGGATCACGAAGGCAACATCTGGCTGGGGACGGCGGCCGGGGTGGCGGAGATCACAAGCGGCGGAAAGCTGGTCCGATACACTTCGCGGGATGGTCTCGCGACGGATCTGAGCTGGCCCATTCTGGAGGATCGTGCGGGAAATCTTTGGGTCGGGTCCGACAATGGCACGCTGCAGTGGTTCCGCGGACATGATTTGAAGCGCCGGGCGATCCGCACTTGGAATTTTCCGGATCCTGTGCGGGTGATCTTCGAGCAGCGGGATGGAACGGTCTGGGTGAGCTACGGCCCTGAGCTAGTCCGCATTCGCGGTGGGCAGGCGGAAGCGGTACGCAAAAGACACGGCCTGGCGAATTTCCCCATTACGACGATCCTCGAAAGCTCTGATGGCAGCCTCTGGATGGGCGGATCCAAAGGCTTGCGGCACTACCGTGCGGGGCGGTTTCTGCCGCTGGTTACGCAGGATTCCGGACTGCCGGGGACAAACGTTTTGGATTTGCATGAAGACGACCGCGGGATTCTTTGGGTACTCACCTCGGCGGGATTGGCGCGTATCTCCGGGGACACGATTCAGCAGTATACGAATGCGCAGGGTCTGCCCGATTCGATGGTGTATCAACTGCTGGAGGATGACTCGCACTACTTCTGGATCACGAGCCGCAGCGGTTTGCTGCGGGTGGCACGGGCGCAACTGGACGACCTGGCGAAGGGGCTGATTCATCGCGTGAAAGTAGATGTGTTCGGAGCGGCCGACGGTATCCTGGGATCGAGCGACTTCAGTTTCGGCAGCTTCCCTTCGGTTTGCAAGATGCGCGACGGAACGCTATGGTTCCCCACGTATGGCGGCGTTCTGACCGTGAATCCGGCGCGGCTGAATTCCAACCAGAGCCGGCCGCCGGTATACGTGGAACGCGTGACAGCCAACGGTCGCACGTCGCTCGGCAACGGCGGCCGGGTGACGGCCGGGAGCAATCTGGAGTTCCATTACACGGCGTTGAGCTTCCTGTTTCCGGAGCGCGTGCGTTTTCGATACCAACTCGAGGGTTTTGACCGCGACTGGGTCGAAGCCGACACGCGGCGCGTGGCCTACTATACGAACCTGCCGCCTGGCTCTTATCGTTTTCACGTGATCGCTTGTAATAACGATGGCCTCTGGAACACAGCGGGAGCTTCGCTCTCCTTCAAGGCGTCGCCGCATTTCTACCAGACTTTCTGGTTCTACGGCCTGTGCGCGCTCGTCGTAGCGCTAGTGAGCTCAGGCGTGTACCACTGGCGGGTGCGCGGTCTGCGCCGCCGCGAACGGGACTTGGCCGAGCGCGTGGCCGAGCGCACCGCGGCGCTTCGGATGGAAGTGCTGGAACGAAAGCGCGCCGAAGAAGAAGCCGACTTGGCCAACCGGGCCAAGAGCGAATTCCTGGCTAACATGAGCCATGAAATCCGGACTCCGATGAACGGGATTATTGGTATGGCGGAGCTGATGCTGGATGCCGATCTGGCGGCAGAGGAACGCGAGCGCATGGAACTGCTGAAAACCTCGGCCGATTCGCTGATGAACCTGCTGAACGAAATCCTGGACCTTTCCAAAATTGAAGCGGACGGGGTGCAGCTCGAAAAGACTGAGTTTCTGCTGCGCGACCATCTGGCCGGCGTGCTGCGAATTGCGGCAGTCCGGGCGCACCAGAAAGGGGTCGAGGTGGCATATGTGGTGAAGGAGCATGTACCCGACCATTTTGTGGGCGACGCCGCGCGCCTGCGGCAGATCCTGTTGAACCTGACGGGCAACGCGGTAAAGTTTACATCCGAAGGCGAAGTGGTGGTGCGCGTCGATTGCCGGTGGGCAGGTGACCGGTGCCTGGTTCACTTTGCCATCGAGGACACGGGGATCGGCATCGCGGAAGAAAAACAAAGGATGATCTTCGCGCCGTTCACGCAAGCGGATGGATCGACGACGCGGCGGTTTGGCGGAACCGGCCTGGGATTGGCCATCTGCTCACGGCTGGTCGATTTATTCGGCGGAGAGATTTCCGTCGAGAGCGCTCCGGGTAAAGGCAGCTCCTTTCAGGTGACCATTCCGTTGCAGGTCGCGGAGGGTGTACCGCTGCCTAAAGGCGATGGCCGGGTACTGGTGGTGGATCGGCACAAACCGAGCCGTGAATGCGCGTGCCTGCTGCTGCGGCGCATGGGCTTCGAACCGGTTGCCGCGGCTTCGCCGGCCGAGGCGGGCCTGGCCGCGCGGGAAATCCGGGCGGCTGGCGGAAATCTGGCGGCGGTGATCGTGGATGACCTGCTCGATCCGGAATCAGTTGTCGAAGTGATTCACAGCTTGCAATCAAAGCCCGTGAGAGTGGTCGTTCTGCTGCACAATGTACTGAGCGGCGGGGTCTCGCGTGCGCTGGGGCCCGGTGTTCAAACGCTGGTAAAGCCGATCCAGCCTTCCGAGCTGGCGCCGGCATTGATGGAGGCGAATATGGGAGAAACACCGGCGCCTGGCCAGGAGCATGGGTCCGTGCCGGCCGGCATGGAGTTCCAGATTCTGGTTGCCGAAGACAACATCGTGAACCAGCGGTTGATCACAGGCATGCTGGCGCGCAGCGCCTACCAGGTGACGCTGGCGGGAAATGGCAAGGAGGCTGTAAAAGCGTTCCAGCGGGGCAGCTTCGATGCGGTTCTGATGGACGTGCAGATGCCCGAGATGAACGGCTTTGAAGCCACCGAGCGCATTCGCGAACTGGAGCAGCAGCGCGGTGGGCATATTCCGGTGATTGCTTTGACGGCGCATGCCATGAAGGAAGACCGCGAACGATGCCTCAGCTCAGGGATGGATGCTTACCTCGCCAAGCCGCTCAAGAAACAGGAGCTTCTGGCCGTGCTGGCGCGAGCTATTGCGGTCGGTTCGGGCACGTCGCGGTAAAATGGAGCGGTCGTGGTGCATCGCTATATTCTTCACAACGAGAGCATTCAAGAAGCGTCCGACCGTGTGCTCTCTCCCGGCCAGGTAGGCCTGCTTTCCGGATGGGGTGTCTTCACCACGATGCGTGTTGCTGAAGGCGTGTTGTTTGCCTTCGAGCGGCACTGGGCGCGGGTCACGCGCGATGCCGCGGCGCTGCACGTTCCAATTCCCGAAGATTCAGACGCGGTCAGGCGCAAGCTGCTGGAGTTGGTGGATGCGAATCGCGCATCCGATTCCACGCTCCGGCTGGTGATTGTGCGCAACGGTGGCAGCGTGTGGGAAGGGCCGAGTTTGGGACGCGCGAGCGACCTGATTGCACTGACGGCCGATTCCAAAGACTGGGGCAGCGGAGTGAAACTGGCATACGTCGAAAACGCCCGTCATGCGGCTTCCCCTTTCGCGGGAACCAAAAGTCTTTCGTGGTCGGCGAATCTGACCTGGCTTGAGACCGCACATGCTCAGGGTTTCGACGAAGTGATTCTGCTCAACGAGCGCGGAGAAGTGGCCGAATGCACGTCAGCCAATATCTTCGCGGCCCAGGGCAGCGAGGTTTGGACGCCGCCGCTCAGTTCCGGTTGCCTGCCCGGAATTACGCGGGAAGTCCTGTTGACTGCGATCCGCGTAGAAGGCATACGCCTGGTTGAAAAGGCTCTGCGGCCGGCAGATCTCGAAGCTGCCGATGAAGTCTTCATCACATCGACGACGCGCGATCTGTTGCCGGTGCTCGAGATCGCAGGCAAAAAAACACAGCAAGCGGAACGGACGCGGCCAGCATTGCAGAAGGCGTTCCGCGATTTTGTCCGCGGCTATCTCGCCGAGCATAAGGACGCCGGCGCGGTTCGGCGCTAGCGGCACGCCGGCCCGCTTGCGGAAACCGACGGATCATGTTTCAAGCCTTGAAATACCGCGCCGATAGAACAGCGCGAAAACCGCACTGCTGCGGCTGAGTTGGAAGTTCGCTAAAAAGTTGACTGCGTCGTTGCAGAGCCGCGCGAGGATGCGGTGGCGAATTCTCTAAGCGAATTTCTGAATCAGGATACTAATATTACTGTGTTAAAAGAGAACAATTTGATGTAGAATTGTTTCCGTGGGTTCACGCCTCTCTTCGCCAGGCCCCCAACAGAGGCGCTTCGCGGCATATATCGAGGGCTTGGCCAACGCCGCGGGGCACGCCGATCGGCGCACGCCGTTGAAAAACTACTGCACGGGACTGTTATTGCCTGGAGAGCGTAAGAGTGTCGAGCCTATGGCCGCGCGCTTGGCTCCAAATAATGTTCGTCGAATGCATCAGTCGCTCCATCACTTGGTGGCGGACGCGCCTTGGAACGACGACGAGATGCTGGCCGAGGTTCGGCGACATGTGCTTCCGGCCATGCAGAAACATGGTCCGGTGGTGGCATGGATTGTGGATGACACGGGCTTTCCGAAGCAGGGGAAGCATTCGGTGGGGGTTGCCCGGCAATATTGCGGTGAGTTGGGAAAGTCGGACAACTGCCAGGCGGCGGTGAGTTTGTCGGTGAGCACGTGGAGTTCGAGTCTGCCGATCGCGTGGCGATTATATCTGCCGGAAGTATGGTGTCAGGATGCGGAGCGCTGCCGAAAAGCGGGCGTTCCGGGAGAGGTCAAGTTTCAGACTAAGCCAGAGATTGCGCTGGAGCAGATTCGGGAAGCAATCAAGCAACAGGTTCCGGTGGGAGTGGTGCTGGCAGATGCGGGTTATGGAAAGGGCACGCAATTTCGCACGGATCTCACGCAACTCGGGTTGCAATATGTGGTGGGCATTGAGTCGAATGCCACAGTCTGGGAACCAGGGCAACAGCCTTTGCCGGCGCCGGCACGAAAATCGGGCCGGGGTGCACCTGCCAAACGCCTGCGACGCGATGCAGACCATCAGCCCATTTCGGTAAAGCACTTAGCTCTCAGCTTACCGTCTTCAGCTTGGAAAGAGATCGGTTGGCGCCAAGGCACGGAAGGTATTTTGCGCTCCCGGTTCGCCGCAGTTCGCGTGCGTCCTGCGCATCGCGATTACAAACGCGCCGAACCCTATCCGGAAGAGTGGCTCTTGATCGAATGGCCGAAGAAGGAATCGGAGCCCACCAAATACTGGTTGTCCACTTTGCCGGAGAAGATGTCCCTGAAGTCTCTGGTGAAGATCGCCAAACACCGCTGGATCATCGAACGCGATTACGAAGAGCTCAAGCAGGAGTTGGGGTTGGGTCATTATGAAGGGCGGAGTTGGCGCGGATTTCACCATCACGCCACTCTATGTATTGCTGCGTATGGGTTCCTGATGGCCGAGCGGAACCGTTTTTCCCCCTCTGCCCGCGCCGGCCATGTTGGACTATCAGCCCCGGAGCAGCCACCGGACTTCCGCCCGCGAGGATCGCCGCGTGCGCCCCGAACGGCATAATCCGAGTTCGATCGCGACAATGAGAGTGAGGATCGCTCGGCTCCTTCTCAGACAACTCCCTCAGTGTCCCTTTTGTGGGTCGTGCGCCGGATAATCTTCGGCATCGATGTCAGCGTCGATCACGCATGAGGCGGGACGCGAATGGTTTGGCGCGGTGCGCCATGCATCCTCCAGTAGCTTCACCTGATTGAACTTCTCCAGCGCTGTGCAACGCCAATTGGCCGGGGACCCCGGCGCTTCGAGTCCGCTTTTGCTCTCTCCACCATACTGGTAGCACAGCACCCGAAGCTCTCCTGCGCGATTCCGGCCCAGTCGGTGCGGACAAAACAGCCGAAGCCGCTTGTCATAGATAGCTTCGATCGGTCGTTTGCTTGCCACCGCTGTCCACACCAGCCGATAAATATCTTCGACCGTCTGAATCTTTGCCCGGACAACTCCCATTCCTCCTCACAATAACGCATCCCGCTTCAGTAGCCTGAAAGCCGTCAATATTTATAACACAGTAGTACTAATACGTCGTCTGTGCCGCGGCTGAGTCTCCAACGCTGTTGCTCAGTACTACAGAAACAGAGCTCAGACTGGTTAGGCCTCCCGAAAATGTGAAAGGCACGGTCAGCGTGAACTGCCCGCCATAAGGCGCTGACGTAGCTCCCTGGAACCATGTCTGCGAAACGGCGCTGAGCGAGATTGTGGCCTGCGGCGAGCTGACGGTGGTTCCCGCGCTCGCCTGGAATCGCACCACCAACTGCGTCAACTCGCGCGTATTGCTGGCTCCGGTAATCGCAAGCTGGAAGCCGCCGCCGGTGTGCGTCACGATAACGTTCTGCACGACCGGCGCGGCGGGCACTTCCTGTATGTTCATGGACGCGCCGGGACCGGGGACTGAATTTCCCCCAGCCGATAGCGACTGCACTTGCAGTTGAATCATGCCGGCCATGCTGCCCGTCTGCACAGCCAATTGCGGCGACGCGAACACGGCATGCAGAGCATTGGCGGGAATCGTGAAGGCTGCCGTGCGCCCTCCGGTAGAGAACTGGATCGCGGGATCATTCACGCCGTTGGCTCCGGATGGAGTAAAGCTCAGGTTCAACACGCCAGTGATATCCACGGGGTACGGCGCCGAAAGCGCTACATCCACGGTGGGCTGCTGCAAGGGGCCTGCCGTGGAGGAAGGTCCGGTAATGGATACATCGGGGAGCGTAGGCAGGTTCACCACGATCGTGAAGACCCGGCTGGCCGAGACACCGGACGAGTCGGTTGCGCGCACTGTGAGATTGAATGTTCCGGCGGCAGACGGCGTTCCGCCGATCGAGCCGGCGGAAGCGTTCAGCGCAAGGCCCGCGGGCAGCGCGCCCGAAGTGATGCTCCACGAATAAGGAGACTGTCCGCCGCTGGCCGCAAGCTTGGCGCTGTAAGCCTGACCCACCGTGGCGTTGGGCAGAGATGCCGTGGTGATCGACGGGCCCTGCGCCACCGCGATACTGAATTGCTTCTTCACCGCTACACCAACGCTATCGGTTAGCGCGACCGTGAACTGAACGGTGCCTGTGCTCGTGGGCGTACCGGATATGGTGCCGGATGCGTCATCAAGGATGAGTCCGGGAGGCAAGCTTCCTGTGCTTACCGACCAGTTGTAGGGTGGGGAACCGCCGCTGGCAGCCAGCGTCTGCTGGTAGGCCGCGCCGGCGGAAGCGCCGGGCAGAGTGCTCGTGGTAATGGCCAGCGGCGGCGACACGTTCAGAGTGAATTGTTTGGTCGTCCGGTTCGACTTGGCGTCGGTGGCCTGAACGGTAAAGGTGAACGCGCCCGAACCGGTGGAAGTGCCTGCGAGTTTTCCATCAGCGCCGAATACGAGACCGGCCGGCAGTGAGCCAGCCGTAACGGACCAGAGATAGGGCGCAAGACCGCCGGCCGCCTGTAGCGTTTGGGAATACGGGGAACCGGCGTCGGCGCCCGGCAGTACCGGGGCGGTCACGATGACCAAACCGGCGGCGACAGTCAGGCTGAAATTTCCTTGCGCGGTGGCGCCCGCGGAGTCTTTGACCTGAATGCCGATTTGCACCGTGCCGGCCTGCGCCGGAGTTCCCGCGATAACGCCGGCCGAGGAATCGAGCGCCAGCCCGGCGGGCAATGTGCCCGAAATGATTTGCCACGTATAGGGCGGCGTGCCGCCAGTCGCGGCCATGGTCTGCTTATACGGCACACCGAGCGAACCACTGGAGAGAGACGAGGGAGTAGCAATGGCCAGTCCGGCCTGCACGGAGAGTGACAGAGTTTCCGTGGCAGAAGCATTGTTGCTGTCGGATGCCTGCAGCGTGAACGTGAATACTCCGGGTGTCGTCGGCGTGCCCGAGATTGCGCCGCTGGGACTCAGTTTGAGTATGGGTGGAAGGGACCCAGACAACACCGACCAACTATACGGCGGTGAGCCGCCGCTAGCGCTAGCCTGCTGGGAATACGCGGTATTCACCACACCGACCGGCAGCGTGGTCGTGATGCGCAGCGGCGCCGGCATCACGTTGATCGTCAGAGTCTTTGAGGCTTTCCCGGAAGCGCCATCGGAAACCTGAACGGAAAAGGAAGAAAGACCAGCGGCTGACGGCGTGCCCGCAATGACACCAGCGGCGGAGAGCGTCAATCCAGGCGGCAAGACGCCGCCCGTTACGGTCCATGAGTAGGGTGGTACTCCGCCACCCGCGGAGAGCGTCTGGGTATATGGCGCGCTGACGGCGCCGTCCGCCAGCGATGCGGTTGTGACGGTCAAAGCGGGCGGATTCACGGCGATGGAGAGTGAGCCGGTGGCAGTGACATTGGCGGTGTCAGTGGCCTTCACCGTGAAGTTCGCCGTGCCGGCAGCAGCAGGCGTACCGCTAATCGCTCCGGCCACACTGAGGGTGAGTCCCTGCGGCAACGCACCGTTCGATACCGCCCACGTGTACGGCGGCACGCCGCCGCCCGCAGCGAGCGTTTGCGAATAGGCCACACCAACAGTGGCAGCGGGCAGCGAACTGGTAGTTACCGTAAGAGCAGGCGCATTGACCGTAATCGAGAGCGAGCCGGTCGCACTGCCATTGGCGGAATCCGTCACCTTCACAGCGAAGCTGGCATTTCCCGTAGCCGTGGGTGTGCCAGCAATCGCTCCAGCCGCACTCAGGGACAAGCCCTGCGGCAGCGCACCGTTTGACACAGACCAGGCGTAAGGCGGTTTGCCGCCGCCCGCGGCGAGCGTTTGGGAATAGGGGGTGCCTACGGTTGCTGCCGGCAGCGACGTTGTGGTTACGTTTAGCGGAGGTAGGTTGACAACGATCGAGAGAGCACTGGTCGCACTGGCGTTTGCCGAGTCGGTCACTTTGACAGTGAAGTTCGCTGTACCAGCGGCTGCAGGCGTCCCACTAAGTGCGCCCGCCGCGCTGAGCGTCAGGCCTTGGGGCAATGCGCCGTCGGATACTGCCCAAGTATATGGCGGCGTACCACCGCCCGCGGCGAGCGTTTGAGAGTATGTTGCACCGACCGTTGCAGCCGGCAGCGATGTCGTGGTCACCTTTAACGGCGGCGGAGTCACGGTGATCGAGAGCGGGGCGGTGGCGGTCACGTGCGCATTGTCAGTGACCTCTACGGTGAAGTCTGCTTTCCCGGCGGTTGTGGGCGTGCCGCTGATTGCGCCAGCCGTGCTAAGCGTCAGACCCTGAGGCAAGGCGCCATCGGAGATGGTCCAGGAGTAAGGCTGCGTGCCGCCGGTGGCACTGAGCGGCTGAAGGTAGGGCGACGTAACGACTCCGCCCGGTAGCGTGCTCGTGGTGATCACGAGTGGGGCCGGGATCACAGTAATCGAGAGCATCTGGCTCGCGGTCTCAGTGGACTTTGCGGTGGCAGTCACCGTGAAGGTCGAAGTGCCGGCGGTTGTGGGTACGCCGTTGATGGTGCCGGCCGAAGTGAGCATCAACCCTTGCGGCAGCGTTCCGTTCGAGACGACCCAGGAATAGGGAGGCGTGCCGCCGATAGCAGTGAGCGGTTGTGAATACTGCACGCCCACTGTTGCCTGTGGCAGCGACTTTGTTGTCACGCTCACGGGGTCCGGAAGCACGAGTATGGGGAAGAGCTGACTGGCTCGGCCGCCCACCTGGTCCGTCACCATTGCGGTGAAGGCCCAGGCTCCCGCAGCCGCCGGCATGCCGCTAACTGTTCCGTCCTGTTGAAGCTGCAAGCCGTCGGGCAGCGAACCGCCGGATACACTCCATGAGTATGGCGGCGTGCCGCCGGAGGCGCCAATCGCTTGAGAGTATGGCGCGCCGGCTGTGGCGGGAGGCAGTAGCAAAGTTGTGATCCGCAATGGCGGATCATCCACACTCAGCGTGAGGGCCTGCTTATCGCTGGCCGGCCTCTTGGCTGAATCCGTCACGCTCACGGTGAATCGCGACATGCCGGGAGCGCTCGGCGTGCCGGACAAGCTGCCGTCCATCGTGAGCGCGATGCCGTTCGGCAAGGAACCAGCGGCAAGAGACCATGCGTAGGGCGGAGTGCCGCCGCCGGCCTGGAGCGCCTGGTCATAGGGAATGCCGGGAGACGCATTGGGAACCGAAGTAGTCTGAATGCGCAGCGGCTGCGCAATCATGGTCAGCGCGCACAAGACCGGAGTCAGGAACATCTTCGCAAAGTGCTTCATCCCCGCTCCTACTGCGGCGGCCCCAGCGTAGGCTGGCCCGCAACAATCGAACCAATCGCCGCCGCGCTACTTCCCGCAGTGGAAGGTGTGCCGGATTTGCCGCCATGCGTTGCGGCGATCACGCCGCCGGCAGCCGCGCCGGCGATGATCGCAAGGATGGCAATGGTTTTTCCGTGGTTCGCTGAAGCGACCGGCTCCGCGTTGGTCTGCGTCAACTCGGCGCTCGCTGCCTGCCCATGGAGCGAAGCGGTAACACGGATCGTAAACTTGCCCGGTGTGCGGTTCGGCCGAAGTCCATGCGCGGTCGCTATGCCTTTGGCGCCGCTCTGCACCGTCAGACTGCGCCCACCGTCCGAAAACTCACCACTCGCTCCGAAGGCGGGCAGAATAAATGTTACGACAGCGCCGGTGACAGGCTCGCCCGTGCGATCCGTCACTTGTACCACTGGGTCGTGACCGCGTTTCAGTTTGATGCTGTTAATTGCTCCATCCCCTTCGATGACGCGGATCGAAAGCTCCGAAGGGCCTAGAACAGGCTCGCCTGGCGGTGTTTGCGCGCCGCAGACGAGTGGGAATAGCAAAAGCAGAGTGTGGCGGAAGTGGCGGCACATCGATTTCTTTTACATCCAAACTGCGCGAAACGCTGTGCGAAACGGCACTGACGATTTTGATGTGTGGTTGAAAATTCAAACGGCGGCGAGCACGCTAAAAGTGTGATCTCATGCGAGGACCCCACAGAGCAAACATCTTCCATACACTTTGAAGCGGGCGTTCTTGATGAAATCCGGCGGCAGTCGGTGGATGGGCTTCGTGCTTTCGGACACGGAGGTCTGGAAATCGGCGGCGTTCTTTACGGTGTGCGCGAAGGAGACGGATGGCGCATCGCGGCAAGCGCCGCAGTCGAGTGCGAGCATGCGCTCGGTCCGGGCTTCGCGCTTTCCTCTAACGATGAGCGCTTGCTCGAGCAACGGCTGACGCCACCCGAGGGCCTCGAACTTGCCGGCTGGTATTGTTCCCACACGCGCAGCGAGCTTCAACTGAACTTGCGCGACCTGGCAATCTTCACGCGGTTCTTCGGCCCACCGGGCTTGGTGGCGCTGATCGTCAAGCCCTACGCGGAAGGCGGTGCGCAAGCTGCTTTGTATCTCAAAGACGAAGGGACGCCGCATCAGACGTTTGTCATCCCGCGGCCCGTCACCGCGCCCGCGGAAACGAAGATAGGGCAAGCCGCCACGGCGGAACCCGCGCCAACGGAACCTGGCGCCGTGCAAGATCATCTTCCCGTGCTCGTGACTGCCGCGCCGCCAGTTCCGCGCCGCAAGTCGGCGGGCACAGGTTGGATTTATGCGGCGTCCCTTGCGACCGTACTGATTTCCGCATTCGCATTCTTTGGTCTGCTCCATCACAAAACGCCCGCATCGCCGCCGTCGTCTCAAGCGGCGCCGCAATTGAATGCGTATACCGTGGCTCCCGGCCAGGTGTGCATCGTGTGGGACCACGTGGATGCGCCGGCAGATGCGACGGGCTCAATCGATATCGAGGATGGCCCATCTCATGTACGCCTCCCTCTGGACGCGGGCCGTCTCCGCGCAGGAAACATCACATACGCGATGCATTCCCGGCGAATCAATATTGCGCTATGGGTAGCAAAGACAAGGGACGCGGTGCCCGTGCTGATCGACGCAACGCAATTCGTGGGCGGACCGTTTCCTTCCGCGCAAGCGGCCACGGCCAGTGATACTGTTACTACCACCGCGACTGCGGAGGCTGTACCGCCGCTGGAAACGGCCGCGGCTACGGAGAACATAGCTTCGAACGCACCGCCGCGGTTCGCGCCGGCGAAGAACACGACACTCGAAGACAAGACCGACAAGAGCGGAGCGGACCGTGCCGCGCCCGTGAGACGATTCCTCCTGCCGGCGACACGGCCCACGCCGCGGACACAGCAAAGCGCGAGCATGCTTCCCGAACCGCCGTCCCCCGTTTATTCGCCGGCGGCAGAATCCGTCGCGGTTCCGCTCTCCATCGCGCCGGTGTTGCGGCACGAACCAATTGAGCGGCCGCCTTCTGCTCCCTCTTACAGCGGACCGCGCGTGGGGCGCATCATTTGGACCGGGTCGCTGGCGCAGCGCGGCGTGGTAGAGATTCAAGGCGGCCAGGCGCAGCCCGGTACAATCGCCGGCGCGCTGCCCGGTGTGCCGATCAACTTTCGCGTCTCTCCAGCCGAATTCAAAAGCGGCGGGCTGGTGATTTACACTTCCGATGCGGCAATCAATGGCCGCAAAGAGGCCGCAGGGAGGGCGAATGGCTGGAATGCGACGGAATTTGTCTGGGAACCGGCGCGTGCCAAATTGCTGGCTACTCTGGAAGCGCCGAATGCCAGCAATGATTTCAGACGCCTGGTGCTGCGCAGCGAAATGCAAAGCTGTGACGTGATCGTGATTGACTGGTGGGTCTCCAACCGCCGGTGAACCGGATGAACGGTCTTCAGGGTTTTGCGGCGGAGACGTATTGGAGGATCATGCCGGTATCGGTGGCAAGCCACAGGTGGTTGTCATCCGGCGCGGAGAGCATGACGCGATTGGCGACGGCGCGGTAGTCCACAGCGGTTTCCGTCCACTTGTTGAGGTCATGACTGACCGATACTTTCACCTGGCTGGGAATGATGGACCGCAGCCGGCCCACAACTTCAGTTCCCGCCAGATAGGCCACGCCCTTCGAATCGATCCACACATCACTGATGGCGCGGTTTCTCTCGCGGTAGATGCGCTGATTCTTTCCGGTTTTTAAATCGAGCCGCATCACATCGCTGGGATAAGGCGAGGAGTCCGGGAACTCGACCAAGCCCAGACCGGTGCTGGGTGGACCGAAACGCACGCGCGCCAGCATGCCGAACAGAGATGACGCCTGGGGCCGCCAGGTCTTGCCGCCATCGTGAGTCTCGAGCGTAATCAGAACGTGCGGCCAGTTCTCGCGCCGCAGTGCCCGTTCGGGGTCCATCCATTCGGGGAAAGCCGCTCTCGGATCGACGCGGCGAGGAGGCGAGCTATAGCCGGTGACGATTCCGAGTTGGGGGTTCGCGAACGAAATCCAGGAATAGGTTGTGTAGTCGCGCGTGGTTTTCGGTTCCGCGGCCGCGGCTACCGGTTTCCATTTCTTACCGCCATCCACAGTCTCGAAGAGCGATTTTTTGGATCCAATGGCCCAACCGTGCTGCTCACTGGAGAAGTAGACGCGGAGGATGTCGTCAGGCAGGTTGTGCAGCTTACGCCAACTCTTGCCGGCTTCCTCGGTGACCCAGAGCCCCTTGTTGGTTACCAACCACCCGAGGTCCTCATTGAGGAAGAACAGAGAAATCGGCATCTCGCGCAAGGGAACAAGCTGCCAGTGCGCTCCGCCATCAGAGGTCACCACGGCAGTGGGCTTAGTACGCCTGCCTTCCTCCAGAAAGCCTACAGCGACGCCGCGGCGCGCGGAAGGAAATTGGAGGTCGGTGAGGACGAGCGACGATTTCTGTTCATCGTAGAGATAGCGCATGTCCCAGCGCTGGGCTGCCAGGGGAGCGGCCCCTACCGCCAGCAACAGAACCACACACGCGGGCTGTAGAATCCGGGTCACTGTGGCTACAGCTTCAACGGAACGGGTCCGGAAGAGAGCACCAGATCCACATGATTGGCAGTATCTGCTTCGCTGGCTGCCATTCGGGCCAGCGCCAGCACGCAGCCAACCTGCTCGCCGACCGTGGTGAGCACTTCCATTTCGCCGCCGGTGTGCTGATGAGGAAGACGATGCTGCACGTTAATGACGCCCACTACGCGGTTGCGAGCGATGACCGGCGCGGAGAGAAAAGCCTCGAATGTGTCTTCCGGCAATTCGCCGAAAGTCTTAAAACGTGCATCCTTGTAAGCCTCTCGCGAGATGGCGAGCAAGCGCCGCTCGCGTGCCACCCACCCGGTTAAGCCTTCGTTCAGGCGGAGCCGGATCTTGCCGATGGTGGACGGGTGCGGTGTGTTGGAGGCGCAGAGCACAAGCTCGTCGCTATCGAGCAGATAAACCAGGCAGGAATCACACTGCGTGAACTCCACGACCAGACCGACAATGCCTTGCAGAACCTCCTGCAAGCTCATATCCCGTACCATGAAGCGGCTGATCTTCTGGAACAGGCGCAACTGCTGCTCGGTGCGCTGAAGGCGTAGTTCGAGGTCCTTGGCTTTCGGCACAACTCCATTATAACTTCCGTCTCCGAGCGTACCCTTGTAAACCGTGCTATCGAAAGACAGGCCCGGACTGCTGCCGGAAGAGGTGTAAACTTTCACGCCCAAATCCCATACAATCGGAAGTGCGGGTAACGTATGGTAGAAAGCCTGACGGCAAGCGGGCTGGCGACGTGGAGTGTGCCGGCATGCCCTTTCCTGATTGAATACGCACCCAGAGCACTGGACGATATTCGTCTGGCGATAGTGGACGCGTTTTTTTCGCTGCCGCGCGGCGGAGCCGAAATCGGCGGGATTCTGCTGGGGAAGCACGAGAATGCTCGGGTGTGCATTCTGGACTACGTGCCGCTCGATTGCGAGCACGCTTTCGGCCCCTCGTTTATGTTGTCGGCGACGGATCTGGCACGGCTCGGTGAGCTGCTCATGGCGGCTTCCCGGACGGGTGGGCTGGAACCGGTGGGCTGGTATCATTCGCACACGCGCAGCGAGATTTGCCTGACGGACGCAGACCTGGAGATTCACAACCGCTATTTCCCGGAAGCGTGGCAGGTGGCGCTGGTGCTGCGGCCGTCCACGTTTCATCCGATGCGAGCCGGGTTCTTTTTCCGGGAAGGGAATGGCTCGATCCGTACTGCGGCCAGCTATCAGGAGTTCACGCTGGAGAATTCGGGAATCTGTCCGGCGCCTCCATCAGATGGGCGTCCACTGCAGCATGCACCGGTGAACGGGCCATCCGTTACGATGCCGGCGGCAACAGCGCCGCCTGTGGTGGCCGAGCCGCATTCGCACGAGACGGTATTATCGATGCCGGCGCGAGAGCCCGTTGTGCAAATGCCGCCGCAGCCGACGGCGATTGCGGAAGTTCGAAACGAACCTTCGCCGCAACCAGCGGTGGAACCCGCACCAAGCGTACCCGAACCACTGTCACACGCCGCGCCGGTAGAAGAATCGAGGATCGAAGTTTCTTCGCCGAGCGGGGCCGTAGCTGAACCCACGGTGGAAGCTCCACCGGCTGCGCAAGTGGTGGAACCCGCCGCGGAAATGTCGTCTCCCGCCAGCGAGCCGGTAGAATCTACGTCGAATGCCGCGGCCTCGGAGCCGATTGCGGAAGCGCCGGAGTACGCGGCTGGGACCGCGCCGCCAGCGGCTGAAGCAATCTCACAAGCGGCCGCGCCGGTTCCAGAGGAGCCGCCTGTGCCGGTTCAGACGAATGAGGCTGTGCCGGTTCAGGAGAATGCGCCCGCGCCGGTAAAAGACACGCCGGTGCAGGAGAGCCTGGAATTCACGGCTGATGCGCCTGCGCCGGAGAGCGGCCCTTCTCTGGAAGAAATGCTGCGGATTGCTTCCGGCTCGCATCTCGCAGCGGAAGATTCTATTGGCGAACCAACCGCGGTAGCAGGGGAGCACGTAATCGAGCCTGCGCCCGTGCCTCCACCAGCCGCCGCTTCCATGGCGATTCCGGCGGCTCCGGAGCCAATCTATCAAACCCCGGTAGCCGCGGAACCGAAGCTGGAACGGCGACTCGAGTTGAAGTTTGCGCCCTCAGACGTCCGGCTGCCACGGTTTCTGGATTCCGAGGACGAAGAGGATGACGCTCCAGGCCGGCGATGGCTGGCGATTGTAGCGGCGGTCGTGGTGGTAGTGGGCGCGAGTGGCGCCGCGTACCGCACGCGGGACGCCTGGATGCCGAAGGTGGCGGCACTCACGCAACATTCCGCGGCTCCGCGTGCCGCGGCGCCGGCTCCGCTCGTTCCGCCGACAGTGACACTGCGTTCCAACGATACCGACGGCCAATTGCAGATTCGCTGGGACCGGGATTCCGCGCCGGTGCGAGATGCGGAGAGCGCCACGCTTGAAATCGTGGATGGCGCAGCGCCCACGGTGGTTCAACTCGACCAGGCTCATTTGCAATCCGGCACATTCGCCTATGCGCGGCAGAGCGGACGGGTGGACGTGAAGCTGACGATTCACGAGCGCGATGGCAGACAGGTGCAGCAGACCACGGGCTTCGCGGGCGACATGCCGAAAGCCGCGCAGCCAGTGGCCGCGGCGCCGCCTCCTCCTGCTCCGGCCGATGGGAATGTCCGCAAGGAGCGCGACCAACTGGCCAAACAGGTGGTCACGCTGAAGAGCCAGCTCGCGGCGGCAACCGCGCGGTACACCAAAGTACTGCGGCTGCTCGACGCGGAGCGCGCGCAACTTCGCCGCGAGCAACAGCGCCACAGGCTGCAGAATCAAAACCCCGACCGGTAACCAGGCTCGCGCCGGTCTTCATCCGGCGTGGTAGGATCGAGCCGATGGCTCTCGGTGAACTCACGCGGCAAATCGCGCAGAAGGCGATTGGCGATCAGGTGAAGGACGTTCTCGATTCGCTCCGGCCGCCCGACCTCTCGAAGATTTCCGAGGAGGTGCGCGCGTCGAAGCCTTCGGGTCCCGCGCAAGGCGACAATCTGGCGGCAACGATCCTCGGGCAAGTGCAGGCCATGCAGAAGGCGCTCAAGGAAGATGAAGAGCTCATGGTGCTGGTGAATACGGGCGCGGAGATGGTGCGCGTGCTCGAATTCTTCGCGCCATCGTGGCATGTGCTGGTACTGAGCGGGATCGATACCGACCGGCACATTACGCGGGTTGTGGCGCCGGTTGAATCGCTGCAAGTGACGTGCAAAGTGATGAAAGTGGAACCGCCGGCCAAGCCGGCACGCGTCGGATTCCTGACACCAAAACCAAAGACGCCCTGAGCGGGCACGGTCGTCATCCCAGTCTTCGCAGAAACAGCGAGACCGCCATCCCCAACCCGATGCAGACCACAATGCGCCGCACGGTGGAGCGGCCCAGACGCCGCGCGACATCGGCGCCGCCGTACCCGCCGATGATGGCCGCAACCGCCATGATAATTACGTCCGGCCAGTAGACCATGCGGGCAAAAACAAAGTACAGCGTGGCGACACCGTTGATGCACATGCCGAACAGCACCTTCAATCCGTTCATCTGGTGGATGTCGTCGGTGAAGTTCAGAATGCTCAGTGCCGCGAGCATGAGAATGCCGATGCCTGCGCCGAAGTAGCCACCATAGAGCGCGACCAGCAACTGGAAACCCATAGCTCCCGCGATCCATTGAGGCGACCTGTGCTGCGGGCCTGTCGCGGCCTTCTTCAGCTTGCGCTGCACCGGTTCCTGCGCCATGAACAGCAAGGTCGCAAAGAGGATGAGGAACGGGACAAGACGATCGAAGAGTGCGGGCGGTGTGTAGCGCAGCAGCAGGGCGCCGGTGATCCCTCCAATCAGGCTCGGAATGATGAGCAGGAACATGGGCCGTTCGGCCGCCCGAAGCTCCCGCCGGTATCCTCCAAGGCTGCCCAGCGAGCCCGGCCAGATCGCCACCGTGCTGGTGGCATTGGCCGTCACCGATGGCAGACCGAGCCAGATCAGCGTGGGAAAAGATACGAGCGTTCCGCCGCCAGCGATTGAGTTGATGGCTCCGGCAAGGAACGCGGCGCCAAACGCCGCCGCAGCGTGAAGCAGATCCAGTGTAGGCACGATGGTTGATTGGAGCAGACTACCGCGATGCGGCCGCCGCTTAAGACAGCTTATCGTGAGATGCGCCCGATCCGGAAACGATTCACACCGCCGGATCAGAAAAACCGGCGGCACAGAGCGAGGGGAACGGGGGAGAGCAGCGCTGCATCCGCGAGAACGCGATACGTATCGGCCCGCAGATGGCGCCGGCAGCGATGCAACGTGACCAGACCGGCCAGCGCCAGCGCCGCGGCAGCGGCAATGCGGGCAACTCCCCCGCCGGCGACAAGTACGCCTGCCAGACACAGCGCGAGAAACAACACCGAAAACCGGATGAAGCGACCGCCATAGGTCTGCGTGATCGCGTGCGGCGGCGGAGCGATGCGGCGTCGCAGCCGCACCCATTCGAAATATTCGATGGCAACGATATTGGCCCAGAACGGAAGAAACAATGCCGCGGCCGCGATGGCTAGTTGCGCGTGCCGTGCCGCGCGGCTCCATGCCGCCAGGACTGTGCCGATAGTGAATAACAGCGCTACCGCCAACTCCTTGGGAGCACGCAGCCGCAGGCGGCGGCCATGTACCAGGAGTAAGTAGACCAGAACCGCGCCGCCCGTCTCGATGCCGTCGCGCACCAGCGTAGGGCGAAGGAACCAGACATCGGCTGCGCCCGCGGTGAGAACGCCGGTCAGCAGAATGGACATGGCGCGGCGGTGCCGGCGATAAAAAACGTGACGCGAGGATTCCCCGCCCGAAGAAATGCCGCTCGCGTCGAGCAGCCGGTCGGCAATATAGACCGCCCACACAGCCAGAGCGAGCGCGGCGCGCGCGGACCAAGTGAGCGGCACGCCGAACGAATTCGAAACATAGGCCTGCCAGACCAGCGCGACGAGCGGTGCATCGAGGCTCAAAAGATTGGGCAGGAGCCAAATTGGAGTGTCACGGAACGGCATCGTTACAGAAGTTGGATTTTGGTCTCTCTTTCGAGAATAGCAACCGGCGAAGAGGGCCCGCGCTGTTACAAAGCGAGGCGGCGCGTTCGCGGGCTTGCGAGGCGCGATTGGAGGCGCTGTTCGCGGCGGCGGATTTCGGGGATATCGGCGAGTGCGAGCGCGGCGCGCGTCATTTCGAGCGCCATCGAATAATTGCACTCACGGTGTTCGTAGTGCTTGGCCAGTTCTTCCAGCGCGCGGACGCGGTAAGGATTGCGGGATTGCGCGAGATCAGTGTAAACAGCGAGTGAGGCATCGTGGCACCCAACGCGCTTTTCGAGCGAAGCTACGTCCCACAGTGCGCGGAAGAGCAGGTCGTCAGGCAGGCCCAGATCAATGGCGCGGCGGAACAGCCGCAGGGCTTCCTCACTGCGCCCTGCGTGCAGCAGCCAACGGGCGAGGCCGATGAGATCCGAGCCGTGACGGAAGGCGGCCTTCTCGGGAGAGCGAAAGGCGAAGGGCACAATCGCCGTGAGACAGGCGAGCGAAAGAATGTCGATGGCGTTGTGGTGGAAAATCGGGACGATGCGGAAGGCTTCCTGCGTTCGCAGAAATTCGAAATAGCAGTAAGGGATCATTTCGCCCGGCAGATCGCCCTGCCGTTCGACGCCGAGAATCTGGTATTCGAGGTCGACCAGACGGCAGCTTTCGAGACGCAGCTTCCACAGACGCCGCGCACCGAACAGGAGGTCGAGATGCTCAACCCGGCTGAAGGGATGGCGCGCGCGCACCATGCGAAAGCGGGTTTCGAGTAGCGGCTGATCGTAGGCCTTGCCGTTGTAGGTGATCAGAACGTCAAAAGCAGAGAGGTATTCGGCGAGGCGGTAAAGAACGGAGGGCTCTTCGCCATAATCGCGCATAAAAAACTGGCGCAGGCGGAAACCGGAATGCTCGATCGAACCCACGCCGATGAGAAACGCGTACGTGCCAGTGCCGCCGGCCAAGCCGGTGGTTTCGGTATCCAGAAATGCCCATTTGGCGGGGCAGGCGTGAGGGATTGCGCCATCAGAAAGTGCTTCGAGCAAATCTTCCGGCAGACCGGCGAGGTCGGAGATGTCCACACTGCCGTGGCGGCGATGGCGCTCCCAGAGTTTTTCGGCTTCGAAGTGTTCCCCGTGAGGCGTACGCACCACTTCGCCCGTCATGAGTTGCTCGATGAAGCGCGCGGAATGACGCGGGGGCGGTGGCGCGACAGCCGGGTTCGGCGCGGCGTACTTACGGTCAATGCGCGCGATACGACGTCGAAGGGCGGCGAGTTGTTGTTGGATCTCCTCCATACTTCGCTTTTTCTTTGCCCAATATAGCACCATGAGCGGTTCGGGCGGCGGCCCGGCAGTTGGTATATTCAGAGGGTGATCAAGAGCGCAGTAGTGCCCGTTGCGGGGCATGGCACGCGGCTGCTGCCGGCCACCAAATCGCAGCCTAAAGAAATGCTGCCGGTAGCGCGCAAGCCGATTGTGCAATACGTAGTAGAGGAACTGGTCCTCAACGGGATTCAACAGATCCTGTTTGTGACCGGGCGCAGCAAGGCATCAATTGAGAACCACTTCGATCATGACCCCGAGTTGTTTCGTGTGCTCAGCGAAACTAACAAAGAGGATCTGCTGAAGGAAGTGGATTTCGAGCCGCTGAAGGCGAACTTCTTCTACACGCGGCAGCGTCTGCAAAAAGGCTTGGGCGACGCCATTCTCTGCGGCGAGAACTTTGCCGGCGAAGAACCGTTCCTGGTAGCGCTGGGCGATTCGATTCTCGGGCTGCACGCGGTCTCCCGCGCGGTGAGCCGCATGATGGACGTGTTTGAATCGAAGCACGCCAGTTGCGTGATCGCAGTGGAAGAAGTGCCGCCATCCGAGACACTGCACTATGGCATTGTGCAGCCGGAGGACGGTCCGGACGACGTGTTCCGCATCATTAACCTCGTGGAGAAACCCAAGCCGGCCGATGCGCCGAGCAATCTGGCCATTGCGGGACGCTACATTTTTTCGCCGGTGATCTTCGACATGATCCGGCGCGTCAGGCCGGATCGGCGTGGCGAGATCCAACTCACCGACGCAATCCAACTGATGTGCGAAGAGGGCCGGCGCGTGATGGCGGTGAAGCTTTCGAGCGAAGAGAAGCGCTACGATATCGGCAACTTCCCGAGTTACTTCGAAAGCTTCGTGGAATTCGCGCTGGCTGATCCGCTCTACGGCGAGGAATTCCGCCGCGTGATCGAGCGGCTGCTGGCGCGGTCCGCGGCGACGGCTTGAAAAAATCTCACCTGCTGTTCCTGCTGCTGTTCGCACTGCTGGTGGCGGCGCGCATGTGCCACGTCTCCATCCTGTGGGCAGAGGAAACACTGCCGCTGGCAGCAGCGCGCCAGATGCTCCACGGCAAGACGCTGTATCAGGGCATCTGGTTTGATAAGCCGCCGCTCTTGGCCGCGGTTTACCTGCTTTGGGCGGCGCGCATTGGCTGGCTGCTGCGACTGGCGGGCGCCCTCTACGCGCTGCTTGCCTGCTGGATTGCCTATCGTTTCGCGCGCGATCTGTGGAGTGAGCGGGAGGGGCTGTGGGCGGCAGCGCTGCTCGGATTTTTCCTCACGTTTGATTTCGCTTCATCGGTGATTCCGCTGGCTTCGGATCTGCTGATGCTGGCCCCGCACCTGGCGGCCGTGTGGCTGGCCTGGAAGCGGCGTGCGTTCTGGAGCGGGGCGATGGCAGGCGTGGCGTTTCTGGTGAGTCCGAAAGGGCTCATGGTGGCGGCAGTGTGCGCGTTGTGGAACCCAGCAGGCGTTCTTGTGATGGTGGCGGGGTTCGCCGCGGTTTGCGGCACGGCCGTGGCGTGGCTCGGGCTGAGCGGCTCACTGAACGCGTATTGGGATCAGGTTTGGCACTGGGGGCGGATCTATGCGGGCGGCACATTCGTCGCCGAACCCTGGCACAACGGCCTGGTGCGGACGCTCGACTGGGCAGGCTTTCACGCGGCAATTGTGGTCGCCGCCGTTTGGTTTGCGATTCGCCTGAAGAAATCGGGCTCCGGGCCGCCCATGTGGGCCTGGGCGGGATGGGTTGCCCTTTCGCTCACTGGCGTCGTTGCGGGCTGGCGATTCTTCCCGCGGTATTATTTCGAGCTGCTGCCCGTAATGGTCCTGGCGGCTGCGCGCGGGTTCACATTACTCGGCCGCAAGCGCGAATTCGTCGCGCTACTGCTGTTGATTCCGGCGTCGCGGTTCGGACCGCGCTATGTGATGCTCGCGGCGGGCCGCACCGGCTGGACCGATACCGCCATGGACGACGACAGCCGCGCGGCGGCGGCACTTGTTCGCCGAATGGAGCGGCCCGGCGACACGCTGTTCGTCTGGGGATTCCGGCCGGAGTTGTATGTCTATACGAATTTGCCCGCAGCCACGCGGTTCCTCGATTCGCAACCTCTGACCGGCGTGCCGGCCGACCGGCATCTGACGCAGTGGGTGCCCGTGGAACATGCGGAGGCACGTCAGCATCGGGCCGAACTGGCGCAATCGCGGCCCACCTTCGTACTGGATGGGCTTGGCTTGTACAATCGGCATCTAGCGATCGATCAATTCCCCGACCTGCGCGAGTGGTTCGCGTCATATGAAGAGATTGCGCGGACACACGGAACCGTGATTTACCGCTTGCGGGAGGCGTCGATACCGTCGTCGGGAAAGTCCCTTACTACTCAAGAGGTACAGCAAGAGTACGCAAGACTACAAAGGAAGTTGCCTTACTTAGTGCCGCACTGATTCACCGTTTCTACTAGGGCGTGTTCACACTACGCGCAAGGCCTCGACGATAAGTGCGAAGGAGAGGAATCCAAGGAAGAGGGCATCGAGTTTCTCGAAGCGGGAGAAGATGCGACGGAAGCCTTTGAGGCGACGGAACAGTCGTTCGATCTC
>DASZPB010000027.1:0-1555 GCA_035550475.1 Bryobacteraceae bacterium
AGGCACGGGCCGGGCTGCGAGCGCCTTGGCGCCGCCTTCGCGAACGGCCTTTCGCCAGCGTCCGACCGACACTGTTGATGCATGCACCGCCTTGGCAACGGCACCGGGCTCCATGCCCTGCTTCAGCATCGCCACGGCGCAACGGCGACGCTGCTCCAATGCCGCCGAAGATCCTTTCGGCCTCATCGCAGACTCCTGTCCTGGAGACAAGTCATCGTAGGCGGCGTGCGATTGAGTTACATTATTTTTTCAAAGAGCAGTAATAATCTGCAAATCACCTCGCTTCCCCATGCGTGGTTCCAATTCGCGCTGAAACGCCTTCCAGACAGCGTATGCTTCCGCATTTAATTCCAACACAATCGGCTGCGCGGGTGAAAACTCATACCCATCCCTTGCCATGCGCTGTACACGATCCGTGTACGCCAAATCCACAGCCATCGGGACGGGCTTAGGGGTGAGGTGTCGCTGTCCGACGTTGGACCGGGGCAGCGCCCACAGGAACCGCGCGAGCAATCCACGGTCGGCAAAGCCCGGAATCGTACCGGCGCGCGCCAAGACGCCCGGCTGAGGACTTATCGCGACCGACAGCAGCGGCCGCATGAGAAACACATTGTCCCGTCCTGTTCGATTTACCGTGTGGGGACTCGCCGCATGCGCTTTCAGGAAAAGGTCAATCTCTGGATGATCGTTAAATCGCCCGCCCAAGTTATCGAAGAGTCCACCTTCATCGGATGTCACCAGAAGACTTTCGCCATTGCACGAGAGTGCGACGGAGAGCGCGGCTTCTGTGAAATCTTCAATAATCAACTGTGGCAAGTGCGTCTCTTGCGGCGTTTCCTTCAGCAGTTTCACACGCTCAGCGAGTATGCGCGCGGTTTCTTCCTTGTCCCCAGTCATCTCCGCATCCATCATGTCCTTCTCCAGCATCTTGCTTTGCTTCTCGGCCCACTCCCGCTTCACTTTCGCTTCAGCGACGCTCCCTTTTGCAGAATCGCGCAGTCCACGTTGCACGGCCATGATCGGCTTTATAATCGGATGATGTACGGCGGTTTTCCGCTCGCCCGATTCCAACGCGGGCGCAGTGTAGATGCAAAGCGGCTCCCGGTAGCCGGGTTCAATCAACACGGTAAAGCGCTTCTGACACGTTGAGGCTAGCGCGGGCATCAGGAGCATTAAGGGAAGGGCAGGGGAGACTTCAGCACTCTCGCTGAGGGCCAGGACATAATCTGCCGCCCAGCCCGCGAACGCATCGGGTGGTAACTCCGGCAACGTATCCCCATCGTCAATCTCTACAATCTCAGGCTCTGGTTCTTCGATAACCTCTCGCGCGGGTCTACTGTAGGCAGAAGCCACCGCGCCTATCGCTTCTTCGCGCGTATAGTCCGATTCCTGTTCGGCTGAAAACTGGTCAAGAATGCTCTGTCTCAACCCTCCTCATAATTCGCGCCAATGAAATTTGCGCAATAGACGCTCGCTGGTTACATCATGCAGGATGGAAACCTGCAAATCACCGCGGATGGTGCTCAATGCCGCCTATGCGCTGGCGACGGCATGC
>DASZPB010000028.1:0-50737 GCA_035550475.1 Bryobacteraceae bacterium
TGCGGCAATGCCGGACGCCGTCGTTGCCGAAGTTCGGCTGAACAAGGGCCGTGGAAATGCCGGGCCCACCGCCCGCGACGATAACTCCTGTCCACTCTCTGAAAACAAAGCCAAAGAAAGGAAGTCGGCCGCTGCGCGGCCTCCTCATTTTCCTATCCCTTCTCCCTACGGTCGAACGGAACCCATTTCATGCTCATTCTTCGATTGGAAAATGCGCAACGGCGCGCGCCGCGCTTCAAAAGACGTTGATGCGCAGGAATTTTTCCGGATTGCGGCGAAATTCCTGGAGTGTATCGCGCAGATCTTTGGCGAAGCCGTTCAGATTGTCGTAGGCCGTGGAGTTGGCCATGAGCGGTTTGGTATTAAAGTCGTCTACCTTCTGGATCAGCGCCGCGATGCGGTTATTCCAATCCGTATAGGCCTTGTCTGAGTTCACCAGCGTTCCCATCGAACCCTTTCCCGCCCGAATGTCGGCGATCGAGTGGCGCAGGCTCTGGGCTTGGTTGAGCAGTTTGGTGTACTGTTCGTCCTGCGTAACGAAGCGGCCCGCAGACCCTTGCCCCGCCTGCAGTTGGGCCAGGGTTCGGTCGAGCGCAACCAACGGCGCGTTTATCTTGCGGTATAGTTCTTCGGTGCGCAATACGTGGCCGACGCTGCCGGTGGTTTTGGCCGCGTCCTCCAGATCGTGCTGAAGTTGTGCCACGCGCCCGGTCAAATCGTGGTACATCTGCTCGCCCACGATGAACTGGCCCAGACTCGTGCGCCCTTGTTCAATGTCGTCCATCATCTTGCTGACGGTCTGAAGCCGCTCCTGGAATTGTTGCAGATCCAGGCTCTTAAGTAATTCGGGCTCGGGCTGATAGCGCAGTTCTTCCTGCGGCCGCAGGTGGATGCGGCTGTGGCCGCTGGTCACATCAACAAAACGGTCGCCCACGATCGTATCGGCGTTGATCTCGGCGTACGAATCCACGGGCATGGACGCCAGTTGCGAGAGTTCCACCGTCATCGTGACCAGGATCACGCGGTTTGGATCGCTCAATCCGGAAAGCGCGACCGAATGGACCTTACCCACGTCGATGCCATCCACACGCACCGGCGAACCCCGGTCCAGTCCGGTAGCATCAGGAATATACAAATAGAGCCGCGTTTTCTTGGTCAGCAGAGTCCCGCCGGTGAGGAGATAGATCAGAACAACGAATATGAGCACAGCAACCAGTCCCACCACGCTCACGCGAAACTGGGCCCACTTCACTTGCTGTGCGGAGGGCATTCACTCGGATTGTACCGCGCCTCCGCTGTAACGCTCGCTATTGTACTTTCGTCTACAATGAAGAAGAGAGAGGACCCAATGGAAACAATCGGAATGCCGGAGTTGCTGGTGATCCTGGGTGTGGCCGTGCTGTTGTTCGGCGGGAAGAAAATCCCTGAAGTAGCCAAAGGCCTGGGAGAAGGCATTCGGAACTTCAAGACCGCTTTAAAAGGCGGGAGCGAGGACGCTGGCCAAAAGGCTTGAGTTCCGGCGCAATGTCAGGAGCAATTGGCGGGTTGAAGCGGCTTTGAAAATCCGATCCAGAAAATTTGAGGGCCGGTGCGCGAAGCACAAGCGATTCAATCCTGCCGTCGATGGCCGCGGTGCAATTAAAGGCGGTTGTCTTCGTTGTAATCTGCTGGCCGATATCTGGGAAGCCTCTTTGAGGCTGAACCAGTTAATCCGGAAGTTTGACCCTTCCCACGACGATTTAAAGCGTCCCTCGGTGCCCGTCAGCCCAGTTCCGGACCCGCGCCAACTGAGCCTGATTGATAGCGTCTGAAACGCCACGCTGCCAACAGCGCCAGTCCAAGGCCGACCGCCAGCCACTCCGAAGGTTCGGGAACCGGATCCAACGTGCCATTGAACGTCACTTCATCTACGAATATCCACTTATTCACGTCGCCATCGTTTAGAGTTACACTCAGGTTCGAGCCTGTCCAGGAGCCCGTGAATGACAACGTGCCTCGCGTGGAATCCGCGATGAGGTCGGGCAGCAAGCTGAACAACGTCCCACCGATAGTTACCGAGGAAGGCAGATCGATGCCATCGCCATCGCTGCGATTGAAATCGATATTCACCGACTCCACGGTCACGGGAGTGTCAAAGGAAAAGGTAAAGGTCGGGCTGGCAGTCTTCCAGGCTACCCACTCATAAGCTTCGCCATTTCCCAAATCAGCATGCCATTCGTCCACGCCGTATACGCCGTCAGTCAGTTGATTTCCCGTGTCGTCAAAGTAATTCATGCTGCCGCCTTGCGCTACACCTTCCCCTGGTGTGGCCGTGTAGGACGACGTGAGCAGCAAAGGAGAGGCGTTGGCCAACGTGGCAAACGCCAGCATTGCCGTGCCGCAAACAACTGTGGAAAGTGTCCTCATTTCGATCCGTCTCTTGGAGCATAGCCCCAGAGGGCGAAATCAGACAATACTATCCAGTACTGCTAGGACACTAACGCGCGAACCAAAATCCAGGATTTTTCAAGCGAAGAGAGCCGCACACGCCGCGAAAAAACGTCATAATTACTTCGTTGAATTCGCTGTAAAAGACTGGAATAAATCGAAATAAGAGCCAAAAGCGAAGGCCGGCTGCGAGGATGCACCAAGTCCAGCAATGGCCGCGCCTGGTCATAGTACGCCTGGGCCCTTTCCGCTTCAAACCGCATCATTCGGAGCACCGATTCGTTGCGATTGCCTGCCCGCAGATCGTCTTCGGTGACCCCGAATCGCCGTAAATCTTCCGCCGGTAAGTAGATGCGGGCGCGGTCCGCATCCTCGCGGATGTCCCGCAGGATGTTGGTGAGTTGAAATGCCACACCGCACTTCTCCGCCAGGGGAAGAGCGCTGGGAGTATCGAAACCGAAGATGTGGACTGTCGTGAGCCCTACCACCGAAGCGACCTGGTAGCAGTAGCGGTAGAGCTGGTCGAATGTCTCGATGCGGCGCGGTTCCAGGTCGGATGCGACGCCCTCCACCATCTGCCGGAAATAGTCGTGCGGGATGCCGAAGCGACGCACGGTGTGGTGGAATGCCGGCCAGACCGGATGGCCGTCGAAGTGACCTTCGAGAGCGTCTTCCAGTTCCGCGCGCCAGCGGTCCAGCGCCGCGCGATTGGCGCCCGGCTCATCGCTCAGGTCGTCGCAATAGCGCATGAACGCATAGACGGCGCACATGGCCTTTCGCTGGGAGCCGGAGAGCAGCAGGAAGGAGTAATAGAAGTTCTTGGCACGGCTTCGGGCCACCCGGCGGCAATAGTCGTAAGATTGGTCGATCTCATTCATCAAGCCGCCCGCAAAAAGGCCACGTGCGCCAGCGATTCCACCAGAAGCCTCACCCGCTCGAGCTTCGAGATCGAAGGCCGGGAGGCCAGCACGTCGTAGCTCTGCTGTTCAATCTTATCGAGCACGCGCATGCCGCCGCGGCTGAACAGGTCGATATCAAGCGCCAGGCGCCGGTCCACCATCCGCACCAGGGGCAGCCCTTCCAGGAACAACTGGCGGGCCTTAGCCACGATCTCCTTCATGACTTCACGGAAGGCCGGGGTCGAGCGCCGCGCGTACAGATCTTCCACTGAATAATTCCTGCGGTCCATCACCTCAATCGGAATGTAGACGCGGTCCTTGAGTAAGTCAACCGTCACGTCCTGCCAGAAATTGGCCAGTTGCAGCGCAGTACAGGTGGCATCGGAGAGCCGCTGCCGGGTTTCATCGGAGTACCCGCACAGATAAAGCACCAGCCGTCCTACCGGGTTCGCCGAATAGCGGCAGTAACCGAACAGTTCGTCCCAATCGCGATACCGCGTCACGATCTGGTCCTGAATAAAAGCCTGGATCAAGTCATCGAATGGCTGGCGTGGAATCGCATGCCGCTTGACCGTGGGCTCCAGCGCCACGAAAACCGGGTGCGAAGCGCGGCCCGCATACATGGCGTCTAGTTCCTGCCGCCACCATGCCAGCAGGCGCAGGCTTTCGGCGGGGTTGCCCATTTCATCGCCCAGGTCATCAGCCCAGCGGCAGTATGCGTAGACGTTGTAGAAGTCCTGATGCAGCCGCTTGGGCAGCAGAAAGCTGACCACGTGGAAGTTCTCGTAGTGGTTTGTCGCCAGCCAGCGCGTATACGCCAAGGCTTCTTCGGGAGAATAGATCTTCTGAAGGGCCTGCGGGGACTTCACGAAGTCGGCCGGAGACAAAAACGCAGGTGCGCCCACTCCCGGCTCCTACGGGACGATTGCCGTCTTCAAATGCCCGTTGTGGCTCATCAGGTGGCGCATCACTTCCAGCAGGTTCGCCAGCGGCTCCTCCCGATTCACGAAGAATGAGGCCGTGATGTGCCCGGCGCATACCAGATCGAGCGCCTTACGGATATAAGCCGGCGTGTGATGGAAACTGGCCTTACACGTAATCTCGGAATAGTGCAGCAGGGCCGTATCCAGGTTCACCTTGCTGTCATTCGGGCAGCCGCCGAAGAAGTTCACCGTGCCACCGCGCCGCACCATATCCACTGCCCATTGCCAGGTTTCGGGTTTGCCCACAGCTTCGATTGCGATATCTACGCCGCGCCCGTGCGTCAGATCGCGGATGGCCTTCACCGGACCGTTATCATCGCCCGCTACCACCAGTTCATCCGCGCCCAAGGCTGCTGCGCGGTCCAGTTGCGTCTTTCTGCGCCCTACGGCAATGACGCGCGCTCCATATAGCTTGGCGAGTTTGACGAACATCAGGCCGATGGGACCCAGCCCGATGATTCCAATGGTGTCGCCCGGCCGCGGAGCCGTTTCTTCCAGACCGCGCACCACGCACGCCAGCGGTTCCACCAGAGCGGCATCCTGATAACCCACATTCTCGGGAATCCGATAGGTGTTTCGCTCCACAATGCGCGCCGGAATCCGAATGTATTCCGCATAGGCGCCATTGTTGAACAACAGGTCTTCGCAAAGATTCTCTAATCCGCGGCGGCAGAAGTAGCACTCATTGCAGGGAGCGGAATTGGCCGCGACCACCCGCTCTCCAAGCGAAAACCGGTTTACGCCCTCACCCATCGCGACCACGTCGCCGGCCAGTTCGTGCCCAAATACCGCCGGCGGAACAATCATGCGGGCGTGATATCCGCGGCTAAAAACTTTGACGTCGGTGCCGCAGGTGAGCGCCACCTTTACCTGTACGAGAATGTCTCCACAACTGATTTTTGGAATGGCTACCGGCTCGACTTGCAAGTGCTCCTTGCCATACAGCACGGCCGCCATCATGTGGTTATTCACTTAAGACCACCTCTGTGGCTGAACGATTATTTTCAATGATTTAGGCCCGGGATGCAATGCCAAATCAATTCCTGAACGGATTTTAACCAACGGCAAACGGTGGGAAATCAGATCTTCCATCGGCAACTCGCCGCTGAATACCAGGCGGGCCGATTCCTCTTGCAGATCGATCGATGCACTATAGCAGCCGAACAACATCCGTTCACCAGCGCAAATATCAGCCCCGGACGCATCGATACGTTCCGTAGCCGCCGTCTGCGCGAACAACAAGATGCGTGCTCCCGGCCGGGAACACGCTATAGCTTGTTCGACGATGCCCGGCGCGGAAACGGCTACGATCACCAGATCGGCTCCCCGCCCATCAGTGAGTTGCTTAACTTTTGCAGCTACGTTTGTGGAAGAAGCGTCCCACGCAAAACTCGCGCCGCATTTTCCGGCTTGCGCCAGACGTTCGGCGATCGTATCGGTTGCCACGACACGCGCGCCTGTGCGCCGCACCAGCATGGTGAACATCAGGCCGATGGGACCCTGCCCCATCACCACTACCACATCTTCCGGCTGCGGATCGCATTGCACGACTGCTTTGAGACACGTGTTCAGCGGTTCCACCAGACTGGCGCGCTCGAAGGAGACGCCATCGGGAATCTTCACCACACCGCGATCGACAATCCAATCCATCACGCGAATGTATTGCGCGAACCCGCCGCCGGCGGGCTCAAAGCCTGCCGTAATTCCGACTTTCTTATAAACCGGACATTGCGCATAAATCTTGCGTCGGCAATAAAAACAATCCAGGCACGGAACATGGTGGAACGCAATCACACGGTCGCCTGGCTGGAATCTGGTTACTCCGGAGCCTGTTGCCACCACCACACCCGCCATTTCATGTCCGTAAATCCGCGGCGGCGGCAGCAGATTGTGCTCAATCTTCTTAAGGTCGGTATGACAAATCCCGCAGGCTTCCACGCGCAGGAGAATTTCGCCGCGGCCGATCGCCGGCACGGGTACTTCTTCGACGCACACCGCACTCCCACCGCGATACACCGCGGCCTGCATGGTGGCCGGTACGACGTTCCGGTCAAAATCGGCAATCGGCAAAAAATTCTCCCAGGGTGTCCGCTGCCCGGACACAACGCTCCCGCAGCCGGATCAGTTCGGGCACACAAACCCACGGTTGGCGGAATGCACCCCTTAAAATACGCATTGTATCGAAGTGTCCGTTTGAACGGAGCGCCGCATTGAAATCATTGGCCAAACTTTCCCCCGCCAGATCCGTCACCGCGCGCACGCAATAGAAAGGCAAACCGCGCATTTCCGCGCGCTCGGCAATGCCGGCAGCTTCCATTTCCACGGCAATCCCCCCGGTTGCATGCAGCCGCTGCTTTTCGCGGACGGTTCGAGCGACGCGGTCCACCGAGCAGACCATACCCGAGCGATGCGCCCGTCCGCACTCCACGGGCCGCGCCGTGTAGCGGCGCTCCGGAGCCTCGATTTCTGTTGCGACCACTACTTCCGCCACTCCCAATTCCGGCGCCAACGCGCCGCAAAACCCCGTGCTCACCACCGCATCTGCCCCCAGGGCCTCACACGCTGCATCCACGGCCGCGGCCGCGCGTTCCCTTCCGATTCCATTGGCTATCAACACTGCTTCATGGCCGCCGAACCGTACCCGGCGCGCCCAATCTACCGCCAGCGCCGCTTTTTCCGCTCCCGCGGTCTGAGCCAACAGGCCCGAAAACTCACGCGGCTCCGACGCCACTACCAACAGCCTCATCACGCGGCCGGCATCCGAGCCACCGCGCGCCATTCTCCACGAAACCACTCCACGGCCCTGGCCAGCGCGGTATCCGCCGGGCCCGGTTCGAATCCCAATTCGCGCCGCGCTTTTTCGTGGGTGACCCACATTTTCTTCTTCGCCATCCGCACTGCGTCGAGTGGAACTCGGGGAGGCTTTCCGGTCACTTCCGCCCACGCCGTGCTGCATACGCCCGCGCAATACGCCACTCCGTAGGGCAGCCGCACCGAAGGTGCTTTGGCGCCGGTAATCGCGGCCAGCTTTCGCAGAATCTGCGCCAGCGTCAGATTCTCTGAACCCAGAATGTAGCGTTCTCCCGTCCGTCCGCGCTCGCATGCCAGCAAGTGCCCCTCGGCAGCGTCCCGCGCATCCACTACGTTCAGCCCCGTGTCGATGAACGCCGGCATGTCGCCATTCAGAAAATCGAGCACGATCTTCCCGGTCGGCGTCGGCTTCATGTCATGATCGCCGATCGGCGCCGTCGGATTCACGATCACCACCGGAAATCCTTCGCGCGCAAAGTCACGCGCCACCTGCTCCGCCAGAAACTTCGAACGCTTATAAGGACCCGTCATCTCCGCCAGCGCTACCGTGGCCTGTTCATCTCCGATGCCCCCGTGCGGCACTCCCACGCAGCCCACCGTGCTGGTATACACCACCCGCTCCACGCCCGCGTCGCGCGCCGCTTCGAGCAGGTTGCGAGTCCCTTCTACGTTCGAGCGGTACAGTTGGTGCGGATCTCGCGCCCACAAGCGGTAGTCGGCTGCCACGTGAAATGCCAAGCCACAGCCCGCTGCCGCGCGGTCGAGCGATTCGCGGTTTCGCAAATCTCCGATGACCGGCTCCACGTCCAGCTCGGCAACATGGCTTCCCGGCCGCACGAGCGTCCGCACGCGGTAACCGCGTCCCACCAGCGCGCGCGCCACGTGCCATCCTAGAAAACCGGATGCTCCGGTCACCAGCACGGGCTTCATGCGGCGGCTCCATTTGCCCCCGGATGGCGCTCCGGCGCTTGGCAATCGCTGTTTTGACTCAAACCGCTCATGCGCTATCGCAAAGTCCAGGCCAGCATTTTGAGATTGTCGGCCAAGCCGGCGTTGATTCCCAGCGCCGCCGACGGCTCAAACCCGCAGTGCACCATGCAGTGCTCGCACCGCGGATCGTTGCCCGTGCCGTAACTCTCCCACGGCGTCTGTGTCATCAGCCCTTCGAACGTCTTGTAGTGCCCGTCGGTGATCAGATAGCAAGGACCCTTCCAGCCCTTCACGTTGTATGTAGGATTGCCCCACGCGGTGCAGGGCAGATCCCGTTCGCCCTTCAGAAACTCCAGATAGATGGGCGTCTGGCGCAGCGGAAACTTCTTCGCGAGACGGTCGATGTCTTTGAACTTTTCGTGCACGTCATCCCGCGTCAGGAAGATTTCGCGATCATTGACCGCGGAGTAACCATACGCGGGCGCGATCTGGTGTCCGTCTACGCCAAACTGCTTCAGATATTCGAACAGCTCCTCGATCTCGCGCATGTCGGTCTCTTTATAGACCGTGGTGTTGGTGCAAACCAGGAACCCGGCTGCCTTGGCTGCTTTGATTCCTTCAATCGCATCGCGAAATACGCCGTCTTTCTCGACGCAGAGATCGTGCGTCTTCTCCATGCCGTCCAGGTGCACGTTGAAGTAGAAACGCCGGTCAGGTTTGAACTCGCGTAGCCGCTTCCGGATGAACATGCCGTTGGTGCAAAGGTAAATGTAGCGGTTGCGCTCCAGAATGCCCGCTGCCAGTTCCCCGATCTGCGGATACATCATGGGCTCGCCGCCGCAAATCGATACGATTGGCGCGCCGCATTCATCCACCGCCGCCAAGCACTCCTCCAGCGGTACGCGTTCGGTAATGGTCGATTCGTATTCCCGAATGCGCCCGCATCCGGTGCACGTCAGGTTGCACGCGTGCAGCGGCTCGAGCATCAACACAATCGGAAACCGCTTGTTGATCATCGGGTGCGGCTGGTGCTTCTCCCCGGTTTTGGGCGGCAGAATACGGAACGGATTCGACGCGTCGAGTGATTCGCCCGGGGCCGCGGTTTTCTGCCATTCCGGACGGGGCCGCATTTTGTTCTTGAGGATGTATCCCGCCATGCCGGCGGTCATGCCGATCGGGAATTTCATAAGTTATCCGTTGGCGCTCCGGCGCGTCTTCATGGTCTTCATGTAGGAAGACAGAGCCAGCAGTGGAAAGTAATCCTTATACAAGTGGTAATTCAGATAAAAGACCCTGGGAAATCCCGTGCCGGTCGCCAGTTCTTCCTCCCAGCTCCCATCCGGCCACTGCGATTCGAGCAGATAGCTGATACCGTGCTGCACGCTCTGGCTGTTGGTGTCGCCGCCGGCCAATAGGCCGAGTATCGCCCACGCGGTCTGTGACGGTGTGCTTGGCGCAGGCATGAAGATGCCGTTATCATAGCTGGCGCAATTCTCGCCCCAGCCGCCGTCGGAATTCTGGATCGAGCGCAGCCATTCCCCGCCACGCAGAACGTGGGCTTCCCGATCACTCTCGCCCGCTGCCGCCAGCCCCCGCAGCGCAAAACAGGTTCCGTAAATATAAGCCACGCCCCAGCGCCCGTACCAGCTTCCGTCGGGCTGCTGGTTGCGCACCAGCCAATCCACGCCGCGACGGACGTTCGGATGTTCGCGGCGCAGACCATTGGCGGCCAGCGCCTCCAGTACCCGGCCGGTGATATCGGCGCAGGTGGGGTCGAGCATCGCATTGTGGTCAGCGAATGGAACGTGACTCAGGAAATTCCAGTTATTATCGGCATCGAATGCCGCCCAGCCGCCATCGCTCGATTGCATCGCCAGGAGCCAGTTCAGCGCGCGCTTCCGGCAAGCCTTCTGTGCTGCTGAACCGGCGCCCTGCGCGGCACTGAGCGCCAGCAGCACCATGGCGGTGTCATCGATATCCGGATAAAATTCGTTGCGGTATTCAAAGGCCCAACCGGAAGGCTCGGCTTGCGGCCGCTTTACCACCCAATCGCCCTTGCGCCGGATTTCCCGCGCCACCAGCCAATCGGCCGCGCGCGCCAGCGCCGGATTTCTTGGCTCGGCCTGCGCCAGCGCGTAGGCCGCGATGGCAGTGTCCCACACCGCTGAGAAGCACGGTTGGAAGAAGAACCGCTCTCCATCGTCCACCATTAGACGGTCGAACTGCCGGAGCGCTTCCACGCGCAGCGGATGGTTTTCCGCATAGCCCAGCGTATCGAGCGCCATCACCGAATACATCATCGGCGGATAGATTGCGCCCAGTCCGTCGGAATAGTGCATGCGCTCGACCATCCACTGTTCCGCTCTTCGGATGGCCCAACGCCGCACGAAGCCGATATTGTGGCGGTCCCACCAATGGAGGAAACGGTCTGCGGCCAGGAAGAAGTTGCGCGCGGTGAACCATGCCGGATCTTTCGCAAAGGCCGGATCGGCTCCCTCCAGCCAGATTTCCTGCAGGTGGAAACCCTCCGGCACCGGCCGGCGGGGATTCGCGCCATGTACCAGGGCGAGTGAGACCACAATCGCCCGGGACCATGAGGACATCTGATAGAGAAAATCGAACGGCGCGAGCGTGATCTCCGGCGGAATGCTGGGGCAATATTTCCGCGGATAGAGATCGAACAGGCTGAGGTTGATCTTGACGTAGCTGTTAGCCGCCTGAATACCGCCCAGATCCAGAATGCGGCGGCGGAGCCGCGCCATCGGCTCACTCGCCACCGGCACGCCCGACAGTTTCAGCGCAAAGTAGGCTTTGACGGAAGCGCTGACCTCCGAAGGTCCCTGCACGTAAATGTTGAAGCCGCCATCGGGCAGTTGCCGTTCCAGGATCGAGCGCACCGCTTTATCAATCAGCGGCCGCGTCGCCGGTTCCCACTTTCCATTCACCGGAGGATAGAGCCAGAGCTGAAACAGAATGTAATCGGATTCGAGTGTGCTGTCGGCGGTGAGTTCCGCGCACCAGTGGCCGTCCTCGCGTTGGAGGTTCGTCAGGTGGCCTGCCGCGCGGCGCAGCGCCTGCTCCGCGGCGGATTCGAGAGCGTTCCCGACATTTGCCGGAGCGTTCATTGGATTGAAACGGTAAGCTCATGCGGCAGAGAGAACCGCACGTCCTCTTCCACCAACTCAATCTCCTCCATCTGGTGGAAGCCCTGCTCTCGCAACGACTCGACCAGGTCGCGCACCAAGTGCTCAGGCGCCGAAGCGCCCGCCGTCACACCGACATTCCGAACTCCGTCCAGCCATGCAATATCCACGTCCTGGCGGTCGTTGACCAGAAACGCGCGCACGTGAAAATTCTCCGCCACTTCCACCAGCCGCTTGGAATTCGAGCTGTTCTGCGAGCCGACCACGAGTATGAGGTCGCAGAATTCCGAAATGGCCTTCACCGCCATCTGCCGGTTCTCCGTGGCATAGCAGATATCCTGCGCGGGCGGCCCCTGCACCATGGGAAACCGCTCCTTCAGCCGCGCGATGATGTCGCGCGTTTCATCCAGGCTCAGCGTGGTTTGCGTCAGGTAGCGCACCCGCGTGGGGTCTGCCACCTCCAGCCGGTCCACGTCCTCCACGGTTTCCACCAGGTGGCTGTTCGTCGGCACCTCTCCCAGTGTTCCGATCACTTCATCGTGGTCCTTGTGGCCAATTAGAACGATGCTGGAGCCGCCGCGCGCGAACCGTACCGCCTCGAGATGGACCTTTGTCACCAGCGGGCAGGTGGCATCGATCACATCCAGATGACGTTCTTTGGCCTGTTGCCGGACCACCGGCGAAACACCGTGCGCGCTGAAAATGGCGCGCGCTCCTTCGGGCACCTCGTCCAATTCTTCGACGAAAATGGCCCCGGCATCGCGCAACTCATCAACCACGTGCTTGTTGTGTACGATTTCTTTACGCACGTAAACAGGCGGCCCATAGAGGTCGAGAGCGATCTTGACAACATCGATAGCCCTGACGACACCGGCGCAGAACCCGCGCGGCTTGAGCAGAAAAATCTTCTTCTCCGCGCCATGGTTTGGTGCGAAAGGCTTTAGTGGCATAGAGGCGTGTGCGTTTATTATATCAGGTGTACCTCCCGATGGGCGCTGGCAAGATGGGCAGGCTCAAGCATTTCGGCGAGAGAGGGGCACGAAAAAGCACCGCTCCCGCCCGATTCTGGTGGCCGCTCAGACCAGTCATGCCGGGTGTATACCCGGACCGCCACAAGGCCGGATCTGCGAAAATGGACCGGTGCTGCACTGGGTGGAGTGGGAAGCAGTGGCTGGTCTGGTGCTCCGGGTCACCGTGAGTGAGTACGGCATCCGCAGGATTGACTTGGCGCCCAAAGAGAGAGCCGTCGGTGCGCCCGATTCCGCCCATCCGCTCCTCTGTGAAGCCATGCGCCAGCTCGGCGCCTACTTCGCAGGCGATATCCGCGAGTTCCGCCTGCCGCTCGATCCCCAGGGTACGGAGTTTCAGAAGCGCGTCTGGCAAGCACTCGAATCTATCCCATACGGGCAAACACGCAGTTACCGGGAGATCGCCCGCGCCATCGGTTCCGAACGCGCCGTGCGGGCCGTGGGCGCAGCCAATGGCAGCAATCCGATTCCAATTGTGATCCCTTGCCACCGGGTGATCGGGACGAACGGAAAACTGGTCGGCTACGGCGGTGGACTGGCGCTCAAGCAGAGGCTGCTCGAACTCGAAATGGGCTACTCGGAACGCTTCGCCTGAGACCCGGCCGGTGTGGCGAATGAATAAGCTTTCGTCGATATAGCGAACCGCCGGCTTCACGCTTATAATTACGGAAAACTCATGTCTCCCGCAGTTGGAAAGCGTTTGGGTCCCTATGAATTGATTGCGCCGATCGGGGCCGGAGGTATGGGCACGGTTTACCAGGCCCGCGACACGCGCCTGAACCGGCAGGTCGCCGTCAAGGTTTCGAGCGAGCAATTCAGCGAGCGGTTCGGCCGTGAGGCGCTGGCCGTGGCTGCGCTCAATCATCCGCACATCTGCACGCTTTACGACGTCGGCCCGAATTACCTGGTGATGGAGTATGTCGAAGGCCGCGAAATCAAAGGTCCGCTCGCGGTGGAACCGGCCCTGCGTCTGGCCGTACAGTTGGCGGATGCGCTCGACGCGGCCCACACCAAGGGCATTATCCATCGCGATTTGAAGCCTGCCAACGTGCTGGTCACCAAGTCGGGTGTTAAGGTGCTCGATTTCGGCTTGGCCAAAGTGGTGACGCCCGCGGTATCTTCCACCGAAGAAACCATCACCGATCACATCACGCAGGAAGGCTCGATTGTTGGAACTCTGCACTACATGTCGCCCGAGCAGTTGCGCGGCGAACCGGCTGACGCTCGCAGCGACATCTTCTCGTTTGGCTTAGTGATCTACGAGCTGCTCACCGGCCGGCGCGCTTTTGATGCGGAGAATTCGGCCAGTCTGATCGCGGCGATTCTGACGGCCGACCCGCCACCTTTGCGGTCCCTCCAGCCCGTAGTTCCCGCCGCGCTCGAGCGTGTGCTCCATCGGTGTCTGGCCAAGGACCCGGAGGAGCGGTGGCAATCAGCGCGCGATCTGCGCGCGGAACTGGATTGGATTTCGGGCTCTTCCGGCGCGGCCGCCGCCGCGGCGATTGAGCCCTCCCCACGTCACAAGGCGCTCGCCTCCCGCCGGCTGGCATGGGGTTTGGCTGCCGTATCGATGGTGGCCGCCGCCATCGCCGTAACGGCTTATGTCCGCAAGACCCCGCCGGTTTATCCGATGGCTCGCTTGAATCTGCTGCCGCACGACGAGGGCGCGGTCTTCATCAGCGATCCCAGCATGGGCGGTTTGGCCATCTCACCCGACGGCAAAATGCTGGCCTACATCACCGAGGCGAAGGCCGTTTCAACCCTCTACGTGACATCGCTCGATTCGGGCGAGCCCCGCGCCCTCTATACCGGCTCTTGCGGGAAACCCTTCTGGTCTCCCGACGGTCGTTCGCTGGCCTTTTATTCGCCCGCCGGCCTGCTGCGCGTTGATCTGGCGGGCGGCGCTCCACAGACTCTGGTGAGCGCCGTAGCGCGCGGGGGCACTTGGAATCGGAATGGCGTGATTCTGTTCCCCTTTGGCAGCACGCAAAGAAACCGCCGTATTCATCGCATTTCGGCCGGCGGCGGCACACCGATTCCCGTCACCGCACTGGACACTTCGCTGGGAGAAGACGCTCACTACTGGCCGCAGTTCCTGCCCGATGGGAAGCACTTTCTCTATCTCGGGCGTCGAGAAGCCCCAGCCAAAAGCGCCATCTACGTGACGTCACTTGATGACCCCGGACACCGCGTCAAGCTGATCGAGACCGAATACCGCGCTGTCTACGCTCCGCCCGCCTGCGGCGGTTCCGATGGCTGGCTGCTCTACGTGCAAGGTTCAACCGTGGTCGCCCGGCCGTTCAACACGCGCGATATGAGTCTGCATGGTAATCCAGTCACGCTGGTTCCGAACGTGGAGCGCGTCGGGAGCGATGCCTATGTGGACATCTCCGTATCGGACAACGGCATCCTGGCCTACAACCCGAGTGTGGAGCCCATCTGGCATCTGTCCTGGCGCGACCGGAAAGGCGCGCGAATCGGCTCTATCGGCGGCCCCGGCCTGTTTGGCAGTTGGCGTATCTCTCCCGATGGCGCCTCGGTGGCGGTGGCTCGGCTGGACCCGGTGACCACACTGCGCGATGTCTTTCTCTTTGACGCCGGACACGGCGCGGCGCGGCGCTTCAGTTTTGCCGGCAACAGCGATAGCCCGGTCTGGTCTCCTGATGGCAAATGGATCGCGTGGGCCGACGACGATTTCGGCATCTTGCGGAAGAAGGCGCTGGGTGGCGGTGAAGAAGTGCTGCTGCCGGGCCGCGCCGGCTTCGAGTTGAATTCGTGGTCTCCCGATGGGCGAAGCCTGTTATATGAGGTTCATACCAATGAAACGCTGAGTGACATCTGGGAGTTACCGCTTGAGTCAACCGAAGGCCGTCCGGGCAAGCCGCACCCTCTATTCCAGAGCACTCTGGACGAAATGGACGGCCAGGTTTCGCCGAACGGCAAATGGATCGGATACGCGGCTCAGGACGCCGCGGCGGAAAGCACACCGGATATTTTTATCCGTCCATCGCATGCGACCGGTGAGAAGTGGCAGATTTCGACCGACGGAGGAGCGACACCTCGCTGGCGCGGCGACAGCCGCGAACTGTTTTACTACCGCGCGGGAAAGATCATGGCCGTCTCGATTGAGGAAGCCGAGCGCGGTTCGATTTCGATTGGCGTGCCCAAGGAACTGTTTCAACTCCCCACGGCAACGAGCTTCGACGTAACGCGTGACGGTCAACGCTTCCTGGTCAGTGAGCAGGAAGGCAGCGGCCCGCGGCCGTTAGGTGTGCTGCTGCACTGGCAGGATTCGTTGCGATAGGACCGTTAAACTTAGCCGCTGCCGCCGCATATATCTCGGGCTTTCCCCCCGATTGGTCCATTGGATGTAACTCACCCGCATCGCCTTCCGTTCAGCCTGCGCGCGTACCTCCGCGTTCGACTTGAGGCCCGGAACAACGGTACCCGCGCGGCCACTCATCAGGCTCGGCCCTGTACGCGGAACTTCAACCGGCCGCGCCGAGGTGCCCGGTTCAACGAACAGCATACTGATAGCGTCGGCTTCCTGCCTTGGAATGCTGCTGATCACGGCATCCACCGTTGCGTCGTCGTTGCCGTACTTTCGCAGCATAGTCACGACCGCCGTGAGCCGTTGGTCGGCCTTGAGCTTGGCGGACAATCTTCATTTTGCTCACGGGGCGTCGTGTTACATTTTACTGGCGGTTCGGCCGTGTTATACGATGCCCTTATTCATATTTGGCGGGAATCAAAAATGATAAGATCTTGCGTTTTGTTCGCCGCGGCGCTGGCTCTTGCGGTCGAATGGCCCCAAGGCAATCTTAGCGCTCAGAGCGCTTCAGCCCTACCGCAGCAGCAACCGGCGCCGGGCCGCCAAGGCGCCGGCCGCGCTGGCCGCGGCGGCATGCGCGCCAGCCAAGCCCTGTTCGACGCGCAATGTTCCGGGTGCCATGGCGGGACGGACGGAACCTTGGGCCGCGCACCGAATCTGTTCGATGCCAAATGGCTGGCGAGAGTGTCGGACGGGAACATCGAAAAGATTATTCGGAACGGAATTCCGAACTCGGAAATGTCCGGCTTCCTGACTTCGCAACTTAGCGACCAGCAGATTTTCGAGTTGACCGCTTTTCTGCGCACCCAAAGTGTAAATATTGCTCCGAAGGTAGAATTCGTCGCGGATCCGGACGGCAAGGTAATCGCGTCCGAGAAACAGAAGTTCCGGATCGAAGTCCTGACGCGCGATCTGGAAACGCCGTGGGGCATGACGTTCCTGCCGGATCGCCGGCTGCTTCTCACCGAACGCGGCGGCCACATCCGCATTTACGACAAGGGCAAGCTGTCGGCGCCGGTAAAGGGCACACCCGTTCCCCATGTCCAGCAGGATGGCGGATATCTCGATATCACGGCGCATCCGCGGTATGCGCGAAACGGATGGATTTATCTCGCTTACTCGGAAGATCTTCCGGGCGCGACGCCGCCCGCACCCACCGCCGGTTCGAACGACGGCAGCGGGCGTCGACCGCAGGTTCCTTCAAACACGGTAATCGTACGCGGAAAGATCAACGCGCAGAATGAGTGGACCGATCAACAGCTCATTTTCCGATCACCCGCGCGCCTGTACACGTCGCGAGGCGAACATTACGGCTGCCGCTTCATTTGGGACAGGCAAGGCCATCTGTTCTTTACTCTCGGCGAGCGCGGCGTCATGCAGAATGCGCAGGATTTGATGGACAATCCGCTCGGCAAGATCCACCGCATCAATGACGATGGCAGCGTACCCAAAGACAATCCATTCGTGAACCGCGAAGGCGCCGACAAAACCATCTGGAGCTACGGCCATCGCAATCCTGAAGGCCTTGCGTGGGATCCCGTGACGGGAAAACTATGGGAATCGGAACATGGTCCCACCGGCGGCGACGAGATCAACGTGATTCAGCCGGGCCACAACTATGGATGGGGAGTCATCTCGGACGGAATTCAGCCAGGCATTACCGAACGGAGCCACGAAGGAATGGAGCAGCCCATTGTGTATTACACTCCTTCTATCGCTCCCGCCGGAATCTCTTTCTATACCGGCGACAAGTACCCGGGCTGGAAGAATACCTCATTGTTTGTCGGCGGACTCCGTGGCCAACAACTAAGGCGTCTCGAAATCAGCGGCGACAAAGTGATCCACCAAGAGGTCGTCTTTGCCCAATACGGACGGGTGCGAAATATCGTTCAGGGTCCCGACGGTTATTTCTATATCGAGCTCCAGAATCCTACAGGGGTAAACGGCATTTCGGTTGCCGCTTCCACGCCGGGAATGCTGATTCGCCTGATTCCGCTCGCCTCACGGTGACTCTGTAGGGAGTTCTTTGCTGTCTTCGCCGCGACATGGGCCGCACACGTGCACACCGCTGGTCCAACAAGTGGTGTCGAGCGTTGCCGCATCGAGAGTACCTTCGTAGTCCACGTTGGCTTCTTTGAAGCGGGCGGCCATGTAGTCAGGAAATTCTTTCTTGTTGACGGTGCTGTCAGTATCTTTGTTTCATAGCGGCCCGCCATTTTTTTCCGGCCTGCAGGGCCGCCGTGTTATACGATGCCCTTATTCATATTTGGCGGGAATCAAAGATGATGAGATCTTGCGCTTTGTTCCCTCCGGCGCTGGCTCGTGCGATCGAATGGCCGCAAGGCGATCTTAGCGCCCAGACCGCTTCAGCTCTACCGCAGCAGCAACCGGCGCCTTGACGGCAAGGCAGGGCCGCGCTGGCCGCGGCGGCTTGCGCGCCAGCCAAGCCCTGTTCGACGCGCAATGTTCCGCGTGTCATGGCGGGACGGACGGAACCTTGGGCCGCGCACCGAATCTGTTCGATGCCAAATGGCTGGCGAGAGTGTCGGACGGGGGCATCGAAACGATTATTCGGAACGGAGTCCCGAATACGGAAATGTCCGGCTTCCTGACTTCAAACCGGCTGCGCCGCGAGAGCCGTTTCCAGCCACTTCTCTTTCGAGCGTAAGTTCACAGCACAGGATTGAGAGGCTTTGACTTTCCCGCTGATGACCTCCATGACCTGCGGAATAACTCCCGGCACACCGGCAACTGATACTGCCTCAAAAGAGTAGTCGGCCATGGGGCGGACGGGCGAATATTCCGATAATCACCAGGAAAGGCGGTAGAAATCTGGGCGTGCATGTGATACAGTAACGCCGAAAAAAACCGAATCCCGGTTGCAGAGGAGCGGTTTCCATGCCTAATTACGTACTGGTGCCAGCATCGTCGCTGGGCGCTTCCACGGTTCAAGACGTCGGAAGCCTGCTCGCGGAGTTCGATGCGTTTAAGCCCGACCCGGACTACACGTTCAATGGCCGAATAGCGCCTGAACGGAACTCGTGGAAGACCGTCAAGCCGGCAACGGCTCCCCCAATTCCACCCCTCCCGCTGGTTATCCAGAAGGTGCTGAAAGCAACCTGGAAATACGCCGAACCGTCCCGGAACAACACTCAAGGTTCGCCTTTCGTCCATCCGCTGCCTCCGGGAAAGGAAGGTCCGCTTCCGAAACCGGGAACGGCTCAGGGCATCACCATCGGCGCACGCCGCCGCGTCTCCCCCACGAGCGATGCTCGGTTTAACCCACAGGTTCGTCCCACGACGCGTTTCGACGCCTTGGGCAACCTGGTCGGGGTCGAAACGAAATTTCTCAATGAGACGGCCATCGCCTCTGACTGGGGTTTGCTGAAGAGTATCCCACGCACGAATGCCGTGACCTTCCGCGGCGATAGGCGCTCCCCGGTCAAGGTCCTCACGACGGCGGGCGGCTTCTACCCGCCAAACTCGCGCACCGACCGATCCTATCTCGAGAACAACATTTTTGAAGCCTTCCAAGCTTACGTCAAGCGGCGGTGGGACCGCGATCTGAAGCAATGGGACTTCCTCCGGGCGGTTGACACGGCTGGATTAACGGCGGAGGACCAGACGCTCCTAGTCGATTACCTGATGTGGCGCAAGATCACCGAAAGAGAAGCCGTGCATCTCGGACGAATGGTTGAGAACGAATGCCTGAAAGGATATATCTCGACGGCAAAGTCGATTGATACGTCTCTTTCTTTTGCGACGGCCCACGGCACTGTGCCGGGTTGGCTCTATTTGACGGTCGTCCACGGCGGCTTCATCGTGCCGCCTGGCAGTATGAAAATCTGGGGGTCGGAGGAGGGCGAAATCGCGCAATGGGGACCGATTCCGGCGGCCCGGATCGTCGGATTCGTCCACGTGGTCCGCGACCCCATCGTAAGAGGAATACCCGAGGGCCCCATTTTCATCCGGCGTTCCTTCCGTACGGGAGAGCCTAAGGCGTTCGAACATATGTTCAAAGTCATGAGTGGGATGATTCCCGATTGATGATTGGAGAAGGCCGTCTATCTGGTTACGAGAGGCTGTTAGTGTAGCGTCGATAGCCTCGCGCCCAGTTAGGGTTAAATCGGAGGAGCCATCTGCCGGTCAGTTCGCGGACGGCCTTTCTACTCGATCGCCCATTATGATTTCTATCGGAGCCCGGTCGCGTGGCAGTTTGAGCCCAAGCGGGTTGTGCAAGGCATTGCGATCCACCCAAGACTTTGGCCTTCCGGCCGGTTCCGCCACCCACAAAATCGCTCTATGCCGTCCCAATCAGGGGCCGAAACGCTGCACACCAGAGATCAATTCGGCTGGGACGCGTCTCGCCCCGAGGACCTCCGCCGCAATCGGTCGGAGGCTTTATTAAAGCCGCCTCAAAAATATCGTTCAGGGTCCCGATGGTTATTTCTATATCGAGCTCCAGAATCCTACAGGGGTAAACGGCATTCCGGTTTCCGCCTCTACGCCGGGAATGCTGATTCGCCTGATTCCGCTCACCTCACGGTGACTCTGTAGTGAGTTCTTTGCTGTCTTCGCCGCGACATGGGCCGCACACGTGCACACCGCTGGTCCAATAAGTGGTGTCGAGCATTGCCGCATCGAGAGTACCTTTGTGGTCCACGTCGGCTTCTTCGAAGCGGGCGGCCATGTAGTCAGGAAATTCTTTCTTGTCGAGGTACTGTCAGTATCTTTGTTTCATAGCGGCCAGCCATTCTTTTCCGGCCTGCGGTTCGGCCGGTGTCACTTTGAGATCGAACGACTGTTGGTGCAGGTTTTTATCCAGTCGGCCTGCGGAAAGCCTTCACTTACTGCTTCTTTTGATCTACCAGAATGGGTGCACTACCGTCTACGTCATTTATCGCAAACATCGGCGGTAGAATGAACCGTCGCGGCTTTTGGAGGAAACACCCATGAAGCGTTGGATGCTCGTTCTGGCCGGTCTCGCGGCGTTGTCTGGAGAAGCCTTGTTTGCTCAAAGTATCACCGGAACCTGGCAGGGCACGCTGCAGGCCGGTAGAGACTTGCGGATTGTGATCAAAATTTCGACCACTCCGGCGGACGCGCTGGCGGCTGTCCTGTACAGCATCGATCAGGGCGGACAGCCGATGCCGGCTGGTTCGGTCGCTTTACAGGGCTCGACGGTAAAGATCACTGTTCCGGGTATCGGCGGCACATATGAAGGAAAGCTGGGCGCCGACGGGAACTCCATCGCCGGCACGTGGACTCAGGGACCGAAGCCGCTGCCTCTCAACCTGACTCGCGCCACCGAAGCGACCGCGTGGGTAATCCCCGCGCCGCCACCCCGCACGAAGCCGATGGCAGCCGATGCGAACCCGGTGTTCGAAGTTGCCACAATTAAACCCAGCAAGCCAAACGCGCCCGGAAAGGCCTTTATGGTTCGGGGCCGGCAATTCTCCACCCTCAACACGACGGCTGCGGATCTCATCACGTTTGCCTACGGAATGCATCCGCGGCAGATCGCGGGCGGTCCGCCGTGGCTCGAAACCGATAAGTACGATCTGCTTGCCAAGCCGGATGGTGAAGGCCAGCCAAATGACCGGCAGTGGAAGACGATGGTTCAGAAGCTGCTGGCGGAGCGTTTCAAGCTCACCTTCCATCGCGAAAAGAAAGAACTCTCCGTCTATGTGCTGAGTGTGGCCAAGGGCGGACCCAAGCTGACGAAAAGCACCGGCGACCCGAATGGTCTTCCTTCCCTCTTTTTCCAGGGGATCGGCACATTGCCGTGCCGGAATGCGAACATGGCCGATTTAGCCGGCGTCCTGCAGGGAGCGGTGCTCGACCGTCCCGTAGTGGACCAGACAGGACTCCAGGGAAGATTCGATTTCCTCCTGAAATGGACACCCGATGAGTTCCAATTCACGAACCTCGGCGTAAAGCCTCCGCCCCAGAGCGACAACCCCGATGCGCCTCCGGACCTCTTCAAAGCGGTTCAGGATCAACTCGGGTTGAAGTTGGAGCCTGGCAAAGCACCAGCCGAGGTCCTCGTCATCGATCACGTGGAAAAGCCTTCGGAGAATTGATTCCGGAGCGGGTGTTCTTGCCCGGCGTCTTTGGGCAGCACCGGCGCAATGTCTCAATCCCGAAGCGAAGCGGCTTCGAAGATCGGGCCTGCGGTGCGGTCCCGTGAAAGCTGACTTCAAATCTCATGATTTGATTTCGAATTTGTGTGACAGAGTGTTAAGCTGTTACGAACGGATGGGAGCTCCCATTACCTTGATGAAAGAAGCGACCAAGGGTTCGAAATTCAAACCGGCGCGAAAACCAAGCAAACCGCAGAGCCATAGTTCTGAGGCATATCAGTCAAAAAGCATTGGGCGGGCACTCGACGTCCTTTCGGCATTTTCCCCCCAGGACTCGCAGCTAGGCTTGCGCGAACTCAGTCGTCGGCTGTGTTTGCCCGAAACTACGGTGTTCCGTATCTGCGCTACTTTGCAATCGCGTGGCTATCTGACACAGAACCTGAACGGTACGTTTGAACTGGCTCCCAGGGTACTCTACGGGACGGTCCGGGAAGAAGCCGACAAGCTTCGCCAGTTCGCCCTCCCCAGCCTGCAAGCGCTGGCGCTGCGATTCGACGAGACTACGAGTCTGGCGTACATGTACGAAAACCGAATCGAAGTCCTGCACACCTTGGAAACACTGCATCAAGTGCGCGTCGCCAATTGTCCGGGCCGGGTACTACCGCCACATTGCAGCTCTCTCGGCAAGTCCATTGCGGCATTTCAAGACCGCGAAAAGGCAGAACGGATCTTACAAGCCTATGGATTGGTGAGGCGGACGCCCAACACTATTACCGATCGGCTCACATTATTCGACGAATACCGGGCAATTCGTGAGCGCGGGTATTGTTTTGACCGCGAAGAAGCGGCAGAAGGTCAGTTCTGCATTGGGGCGCCGATTGTTGTACCGGGACGCCCGGTCCAGGCAGCGATCAGTTTGTCCATGCCCGTTGCGAGAATCAATTCCGAGCGCGAGCCTGCCATGGTGGCAACCGTTCTCCAAACCGCAGCCGCCATCGCAGCACTCTTGCTTTAGACACGCCCACAAAGAAAACTCGTCTCACTTCTCATTCCCTCGCTTCTTTATCACTTAGTTTTTAGAATAATTTTCGAAACTTGACAGCCGTTTGCGAAAATGAAAGAATTTGGTGGCGCTGGGTTGAACAGGCGGTGCAAAAATATCCTAGCTCAGCTGAGGGAGAGATCATGAGTGATCTGACACGCCGGGGGTTCAGCGCGGCATTAGCCGCGGCGGCAGCACCGCTGAACGCGCAAAAACCACCAGACAACGGCAAACCGAACATTGTGTTTTTCGTCTCAGATCAGCACGACGGGCGCGTGATGGGCTGCAACGGACATCCGGTCGTCCGTACCCCCAACATGGACCGGCTTGCCTCGATGGGCGTTCTCTTTCGGAATACGTACCCAGGCAGTGCGGTCTGCTGTCCCTCGCGAGCCTCGCTGATGACCGGACGGTTTCCTTCCGATGTAGGCTGCTACTGCAATGCCACAGCGTTCGACGGCCGATATCCGACATGGGGAAAGAGGCTGCAACAAGCCGGCTATTACACATGGGCCACCGGCAAACTGGATCTCTGCCCGGACAAGGATCTTGGCTTCGTCCAATTTGATACCGAGCACGGCAATTTTATCGAACCGGACACCACTTCGCTCTTCCGCCGCCCGGTTGGCTATCGAACTGGACTCGCTCAACACATCAAAGGCGGGCCCAGAAAGAAGGTTCACAAGGATGGGAGAAGAGTGCAAAGCGCACTCAACTGGCTAGAGACCCAGCCGCAAAAAATGCAGCAGCCGTGGGTTATGTATTGCGGTATCGAACAACCGAAAGCCTGGGAGAGCGGCGCCCTGCAGCAGTTCATGGAGTGGTATCCACCCGAAAAGATGCCGCTTCCCAATATCCCTCCCGGCCACCTGGAAAACATGCACATCGCCTATCGGGTGATGCGCAGTTTCAGCGATATCGCCTTCCCTATTCCAGATGAACGCGTCCGAGAAGCTCGCGCCGCCTACTATGCCCGCGTTTCGGAGGTGGATGCCCACCTGGGAGCGATGCTCAACATGGTCGAAAAGACTGGGCACTTGAAGGACACGATTTTTGTATACACTTCGGATCACGGCGAGATGTTGGGAGAGCACGGCCTCTGGTTCAAGAACGAGCTTTTGGAAGCGGCGTCGCGCGTGCCGTTGATCATTGCCGGGCCAGGCATTCCTCGTGGGAGAGTTGTGGAGACTCCCGTAGCACACGTCGATCTGGTGGCCGCGCTGCTCGACTGGGGAGGCGCCGAAATAGCCCGCGAACTTCGCGGCCATTCGCTGCGTCCGTTGGCCATGGGAGTTTCCGGAAATCATCCGGGATGGGCGATGACCCAGGCGAATTCCCAGGGTTGCTGTACGGGATCGTATATGGTCCGCAAAGGAGATTGGAAGTACATCTATTTTTCGTGGTATGACAATCTTCTCTTTAATTTGCGGAACGATCCGGATGAACTGAACAACTTGGCGGGACAGCCGCAATACGCATCAATCGAGAAAGAGTTGCACACCATCCTGACCTCGCAACTCGACCCGGATGCCGTGACCAGAGAAGCCTTTCGAGAGCAGGACCGGCGCCTGCAGCATCTTGTGAAGACCCAAACCGCGAAAGAATTCTACGAGTATTCCGCCGAGCGATTCGGCAAAGGGGAAGCGGCTGTTCTGACCGACCGTTTCTATCGGAGCTGACGCCTCACCTTCGCATGCGGCGGCTCTGAGAACCTTTGGTGGCGCACCAAATGCGCTGGGACACGTCGGAGCATGAGATCGAGCATCTCTGGAGGCTCCCGAATCGGAATGAGGCCGATGTTCGCCGCTAGTAGGATCGCCTCTGCGAGAGTTACAGCTTTGTCATTGATCTCGCAGCAATCCAAGCTTCTCGCTCGAGACGCATCGCTTTGTTCGCAATAATTCTGCTGTTTTCGAAAACAGCGACTTGTTTTTCAAAATGTCATTGACTCATGGCGATTTTGGCAATACACTTTCATTTCTGAATAGACGTTTGTCGAACGGGAATCTGACACTTCAGTCACGCGGGAGGTAAAAGATGCGACGGAGTAATTGGATCTATCCAGCCGGATGCGCCGCAATGTGGATCGTCGTCACCGGCTCGTTGTTCGGTCAGGTAAACACGGCGACCATCTATGGCACGGTGGAAGATCCCACCGGCGCGGCGGTTTCCGCTGCTCACATTACAGCGAAGAGCAATCTAACGGGCGCAAACTTGTCTACCGCGTCCAATGACCGCGGAGCTTTCACTTTCAACTTTCTCCCTCCCGGCACCTATACGTTCACGGTAGAAGCCACCGGCTTTCAGAAACAGCAAAAGGCGGGTGTGGAAGCGGCAGCAGGGCAAACGATTACGCTGCCATTCCGACTGGTGCTGGGCGCCGTGAGTGAAACCATCGTTGTTTCGGGCGCGCAGCCGCTGTTGAATACCGAGTCCGCCGAACAGCATTCTACGGCTGAAACAGAACAAGTATACGGCCTTCCTTTGGCGAAACAGGATTGGACCGGCCTGCTTGCTCTGAATAGCGGAGTCAACGTGGCGGGAAAAAATCCAGGCGGCATCACCCTCAACGGATTGCCACCGCTCGGTGTGAATCTAACGGTCGACGGCACAAACGCCACACAGGACCCCGAAGAAGCCTCGTTTACCTTCAAAGACGGATTCAATGTCATCAATGCGGTGAATTCAGAAGCGATATCCGAGATCAGCACTACCAAGGGGATCGCCCCAGCATCGGTCTCCGGTAGTTTGTCCGGGAACATCAACATCATCACCAAGAGTGGAACCAATCAGTTCCACGGCTCCCTGCTCGAGTTGAACAGCGTTAGCAGCTACAACGCGCGGAACCAGTTTCTGACCACGAATCCGAGTGCGACATTCAACGAATTTGGAGGCTCGCTCGGCGGCGCCATCATTCACGACAAGCTGTTCTTCTTCGGAGACTATGAAGGGGTTCGCAGTCACATAGTGACGCCCGTTTCAGGCGTGGTGCCTACGCCGGAGCTCGACTCCCAGGTTCTTGCGTCCGCCCCCTTTTATGCTCCGGTGTTGAACGCGTTTCCGCTTCCGAACCAGCCGTACGCAGCAGGTTCGGCCACTGCTACTTTTTTGGGCAGCGGATCAATGGTTCAAAATGACAGCAACGCTGTAGGCCGCCTCGACGATTACTTTTCCCCCAACAACCGCGTGACGCTGCGATATAGCCGTTCCCGCCCCTACGAATTGCAGCCCGCGTTGATTCCAATCAATGCGCGCGCCGAGACCGGCCGTAGCGACTCCTACAACGCCGAGTTCACGCACTCGGCGGCAAGCTGGTTTTCCAGCACGCGATTCGGCTACAACCGGGTCAGACTCACCCGCCTGGACCAGGGGTTCAGCGCCGACCTGAATCGCATTCAATACCAGGGGTTTAACTCCAAAGGCTCTGAAGACTACCAGTCCATGGGCGGTATCTATTCCTGGGAGGAGACCATTAGCAGGACCTTCGGGCGGCACTCGCTCCAGTTCGGTGGGATCATCACGCGGTGGACCGCGGGCCGGATTGACAGCACGACCAACCGCTTCAAGTATTCTTCGCTTTCCGACCTCTTGGCCAATATTCCCAGCCAGGTTGTGGTTGAGTTTCCGCTTGAGCCATTCCTCCTGCACACCTTTCAGTTCGGAGGATTCGTGCAGGACAATTTTCATTGGAAGCCGAATCTCAGCGTGACTCTCGGGATTCGATACGACTATTTCACGGTTCCCAAAGAAAGAGACAATCGCATCTTCAACCGCAATCCCTCGCCCTTGGGGCCGGGCTTTGGCGACTATCGCGACCCCTCGCAGATGTATGACGCCGATTATCCCAACTTCGCGCCCCGCATCGGGTTTGCCTGGTCTCTGGGGTCGCAACGCAAGACCGTGATTCGCGGCGGATCGGGCATTTTCTACGGCGGGCACCCGCTTGGCGGAGCGGCCGTCAATGAAGTTCTTACCTCCGCGTTGATTCCGTTCACTCTGACATTGAATCGCGCGCAGGCGCTGGAGATGGGCCTGCAATACCCGCTCAATACCGCCGCCGTAGAGGCCACTCTGGAGCAAAGCGGGCAGGGAATCGCCAATTCCACGATTAGTCCGCACTATCCCAATCCCTACAGCATGCAATGGACGATGGGAATTGAGCGGGAGCTGCCGCACCGTCTCATGCTGGAGTCCGACTTCGTAGGCAATCGGGCACTGCACCTTAGCATGGTACGCACACTGAATCTTCCGGATCGGGTGACCGGCGTCTCGCCGAACCCGCAATGGGGCCAGTTCCGATGGTTCGATACGTCCGATTCGAGCGTTTACAACAGTTGGCAGACCTCGCTGAAGGAAGTCTATTCTCGCGGGCTGAGTTTCGGTATCACATATGTCTACGCGAATAACATGGCATACGGCGATGGGGACCTGGGGCTTGAGAACAGCCCGCAAGACAACAACAATCTCAAGCCGGAGTGGGGACCCACGCCATACGACCTTCGCCACTCATTTCATGCAAATTTCGTGTACGAACTTCCGCTTCGCCCGAAAAGTTGGACGGGGCGCGTCTCCGGCCTGCTCTTGGACGGATGGCAGGTCGCCGGTATTCTCAGTGCTGCTTCGGGTCCCCCGGTTGACATTACAGATTCGGGTTCGGCTTATGCGGAGAGTCGCCCGGATGTCAACACGCAAGTCGCACCCATCTTCGACAACTACCACGCCACGCTTCAGTATTTGAATCAGGCAGCGTTCGTTGCGGTTCCGATCATCAAAGCCAGCGGAGCTTCCGCACGCCCCGGCGACTTGGGCCGGAATGCGGTGCGGGCGCCTGGCATGTGGAATCTGGATGCGACGCTGCTCAAGAAATTCACGATCCGTGAAAGCATCGCTCTCCAGCTTCGGGGCGATTTTCTCAACGCACTGAACCACACAAACCTCGGCGGTTTGGTGAACGACATCAGTGCGGCGAATTTTGGCCAACTGACCACGGCTACTGCGCGAACCGTCCAAATCGGAGCCAAGCTGGTATTTTGACGGCGATCGCACAGACCTCCCGTACGCTTCGCAGTGACCACGTGATGAATGGAGATGATCCGTTGAACGATATACAAGAGAGAGTTCCCATAGTCCACCTCAGGTGTCATCTTTCCACATGGCTTTCCCGGCTGGCGCTTGCTTTGGTTCTGATAGCACCCGCCTTTTGCGTAGACCTTCAAAAGGCTGCTGACGGTGTCACCCGAGCATCCCACATTTCCGGCATGCAGGAAGCATATATCCCGATAATCTATCCGAGTTCCCATGCGGCGAATCTGGTGCTTCTCGCCAACGGAGATATCTTGTGCGCCTATTACTCAGGTCGCTGGGAGAATGCGTCGGATCTGGCAATCGCCGTTGCCCGTTTGCGGCACGGTTCAAACCGCTGGACGGCGCCGGAGAATGCCGACCACGAGACCGGTTACGCATTCCAGAATCCGGTGCTGTTTCAGTCGCCGGAAGGGCCTGTATGGCTGTTTCACACTTCTCAAAAGGAGCAAGCCGGGGAAGCTCTGGCAGAAATTTACCGCCAAATCTCCAACGATAACGGCTATCACTGGAGTGACCGTAAAGTAGCCATCCCTCCCAGTTCGTATGACAGACAACCTCTCGTCGTGGCAGGCAGCCGATGGCTAATGCCTATGTATTACACGCCCAGGGGCCAGAAGAAAGATGTGCTGAAGGACTATTCCGCGGTGCAGATCTCCCAGGACCGCGGGGAGACGTGGAAGCCCTGTGTAGTGCCCGATTCGGGTGGCCTTGCCCAACCTGATCTGGTCATGCTTCGACCAGGACGCTATCTGATGTTTTTCCGCAGCCGGTTCGCCGATTGGATCTACCGCAGTACTTCTACCGACGCTTGCACATGGACGAAGCCGGAACCGACGCAGCTTCCAAATAACAACGCTTCCATGCAAGCAGTGCTATTGAACGACGGCCACCTGGTGATGGCTTTCAATAATACGCAGGCCAAGAAAAACAGGGACAACGTCGCGGGAAACGCCGCCCGCGTGCCATTGTCGGTGGCGCTTTCTACGGACGGAGGAAAAACTTGGCCATGGGTGCGTGACATCGAGGCCGGGAATCTCACACTAGAGCCGCCAGTGCCGAACAAGATCAGCGGCGTTGTGCTTACGCAGCATGAAAAAGATGAATTCAATGATCACTTGAATACTTATGAATATCCGGCAATCCTGCAAGCGAAAGATGGTCGCATCTACGTTGCCTACAGCTATCACAGGCGGACCATCAAGTGTGTGAATTTCGAAGAGAGCTGGATCAAACAAGGCGGCACCATCGGCATCTTCAAAGGCGACAAGATCGCGGGCCGATGAAGGGAAAACAGGTTTTTAAGCGATGATCTCGAGACGCGAATTTTTGGGAATGGCGGGACTCGCGGCCACCGCACTCTTGCGGGGCGCGGATCGCCCCAGACCCAATATCATTTTCATCCTCGCCGATGATTTGGGCTATGGGGACCTGAGTTGTTTCGGGCAGAAGATGTTCGCCACACCGAACATCGACCGGCTGGCCTCGGAAGGCATGCGTTTCACCAACAGCTACACCGGAGCTGCGGTCTGCGCCCCCTCGCGATGCTGTCTCATGACCGGTAAGCATACCGGGCATAGCAGAATCCGGGCCAATCACGGTGCGGGGAAGCGCCGCATCTCACTCCAGCCGGATGACGTAACCGTGGCTGAAGTGCTGAAGCAGGCGGGATATCGAACCGGGATCATGGGCAAATGGGGTATCGGTGAAGCCGGCACATTCGGCGTGCCGAATGATCAGGGCTTCGACGAATGGTTCGGATTCCTGAACCAGGATCAGGCCCTTCACTACTATCCGAACATCCTCTGGGAAAATGACCGCGAAGTTCTCCCCGCCGGAAACCAGGGCGCCAAACGTAAGGACTACGCCCAAAAGCTGTTTACCGACCGCGCTTTGGACTTCATGAAGCGGAACCGTGACCACCCGTTCTTTTTGTATGTGCCCTACACAGTACCCCATCCCGATAGCGAACTTGGCCGGGATACCGGAGATGGGTACGTAGTGCCGGACTACGGACCATTCGCCGCCAAAGACTGGCCGAAGCCTGAGAAGGGATATGCCGAGATGGTGCACATGCTGGATACCGACGTGGGTAAGATCACGAGCTTGGTAACTCAACTTGGCATCGAAAGCAACACGCTGATGGTTTTCGCCAGCGACAACGGAGCGGGCAATGAAGCCGGGCACCACGTGCGTTTCTTTAATAGCTCACCAGGCATGCGGGGCGAAAAAGGAGAGCTCTACGAAGGTGGCATTCGAACGCCAACAATTGCCAGATGGACCGGCCGAATCAAGCCGGGACAGGTGAATGCGACTCCCTGGGCATTTTGGGATTTTCTTCCCACAGCGGCCGAACTGGCCGGACTGCCGCCTCCCAAGGACACCGATGGCATATCGATTGTTCCACATCTGTTCGGGCAGCCGGCGGCGCGGACTCATGAGTACCTGTATTGGGAGACGTACTCTCACGGCTTTCACCAAGCCGCTCGGATGGGAGATTGGAAGGCGCTCCGTCACAAAAACAGCAATGCGATGGAACTGTATAACTTGGCGACGGACCTGGGGGAGAGCCATAGCCTGGCGTCGCAGCATCCGGAGATCGTGGCAAAGATGAAAGCCGTTATGGCCGCGGCACATACGGATTCCCCGGATTACAACACGACTACTGACGAGAGTGACGAGTGAACAGGAGCGCTGTCTCTGGCAACGAACCGCAACTGCGTGACGGCGCTTAAGGGTCCCTTGCCAACGTCGCAATCAGGAAGAACAGACTTATCTAAAACACAAGTAGGCCAGGAGGAAGCAACATGATCTGTCGAAACACAAGTGGTGTCGAGTGTCTAAAAGTCGATGAACTGAACCGAATTTCGGTCTTAGTCGACCGGAGCGAAACCGGTCTTACCGAAGTAGGCATTAATGAATGGAAAGCCGGTCTGGTCGGGCCGCCTCACAGCCATTCCAGCAAGGAGCAGGTTTTTTATATCGTTTCGGGAGAGGGTAGTATTCACCTCTCGGGAGAACCGAACACAGTAAGACCTGGAGACCTCGTCTATGTACCGGTCGGCGTCCTCCATCGTTCCGTCGCGAGTTCCGGCACAGCACTTCGTTATCTACTCTTCAATGCATTTTTAGATTACCGGAAGGAAGGCCACGCCACGTTCGCGGACCATGTTGCTAAAACGAAAAGCGTGCGGACGAAACAGGCAATGCTGGATACGGCGGTGGTAGAAGGAGCGGAAGGATCTCCGGACCTGCCCGAGGCGGTGCGCTCCAGTAAGTTGGTGCATAATGATCACTCCGGCTCCGCCATTCTGCTTACGAAATCGGAAACTCATCGCATTGAAGCAGAGCGTGTGACGCTACCCTTTCGAAGCCACCGGGACTATACCGGAACCGGTTCCTGGGAACACACGCTCTATATCATCTCCGGCGCCGGAAAGATCGGAGTCGGCCACGACGTGCGCGAGGTGAGCGGCGGCGATACGCTGTTTATCACCGCAGGGAAGCCCTTCACCTGCGAAGGGCTGGACCCAGAGCTCTCTTATTTGCGCATTAGCACGCGCCTGGACTGAAGGCGCATCGCAGACCCGGGTAGTAAACAAATCATAGGAGAGAAGCGCGGGCAGCGAACGGTTCTGCCAGATTGCGTTGGACCTGCAATCGCATTTCGCGGAATGCCAAGCTGGCCGATAAAGCGATTCACTGAACTTTTGCGACTCTATTCTCTTTCAATTCAACGAATTGGCTTTTTCAGCCAGCAAAGTCGCAATTCTCGCACGCTACCGTGGAATCGGGTAGAGGGAGTTCGGTCCCATCGAGCAAACCTAGCTGACCTGAACATCTCCCCAAACCGGCCCTCCCGCTCCATTGCGGAGCGTTCCGTTCCCTTTCCGGATTCCCTCTCTTTTTCTAACTTCAGCGGGCCACTTCGGCGGTACGGTGTGCATCGAGCACGTCCGCGTATGCCTCCATCAGCTTGCGGATATCGGCCAAGTCGCGCTCGGTGCAATTGGTGAGCGGCGGACGAACCGGTCCGGCGGGCATTCCCAGAATCTCCATCGCCGCTTTCATCACTGAAACTTCATACCCTTTCGATCGCTCCCGAATCGCGTACAGCGGATGCACATAGCGCGCCATCAGCGCATCCAGCCGCGCAAAATCACGTGCCTGGCCGGCCTCGGATAGCTGAACCGAAAGCAGCGGTGCGATATTGGAAATGCTCGACGTATACGCCTGCACGCCCACCGCAAAATATCCCGGCACACAATCGTCGCCCAAGCCGCCCAGCCATGCCAGCCGGTCGCCTACCGATTGAATGATGCGCTGGTATTTCCGCACATCGCCCTGCCCATCCTTCCAGAATTCGAGCGTCGGCACGCGTTCGGCCAGTCGCACGACCATGGCCGGCGTGAAGACAGCCCAATCGCGGCTGTAAACCATCAGCGGCAGTCCCGTGGCAGATCCGGCGGCGGCATAGTAATCGATGAGGCCTTCAAACGGCGCATTGCTGTAGTAAGGCGGCAGCAGCAGCACACAATCGGCGCCTGCTTTCTCGGCGCGGCGCGCCATATCGGCGGCGATTGCCGCGCTATAGCCCGCACCGGCAACCACCGGCATGCGGCCCGCCGCGGCCTGCACCGTAGTTCGTACTACTTGTTCCACCTCTTCAGGCGTCAGCGAATACAACTCGCCGGTTCCGCCCGCCGCCACCAGGGCGCAGAATGGGTGGCGTGACATTTCATCCACGTTGCGGGCCAGCCCGTCGAGGTCCAGCGACAGGTCCTGGCGAAAAGGAGTAACGGGAAATCCGAGAACGCCCCGGATACGATCTCTGAGTGCCATATCAACAGTAGAAGAGACTCCGGCCACAAATGTCAAAGGCTTTGACAACCGGGTCGATTTCGGATAGTTCCTTTATATGCGCTGTCCCGTTCTCCTGGTCGCTCTCATGGCTGCCGGTTCGGCCGCAGCCGCGGTGGAAATTGCTCCCACTCCTCCCATGGGCTGGAACAGTTGGGATTCCTTCGGCACCAGCGTCACCGAGGCCGAGGTCAAGGCCAACGCCGACTACATGGCCTCCCATCTCAAATCGCACGGCTGGCAATACGTGGTCGTCGATATTCAATGGTCGGAACCGAATCCGCAGCCGCACGGCTACCGCCCCAATACTACGCTGATCATGGATGGCTACGGACGGCTGACGCCTGCTCCTAACCGATTTCCCTCCGCGGTCGACGGCCTCGGCTTTCGTCCACTTGCCGACTACATTCACCGCAAGGGCCTCAAATTCGGCATCCACATCATGCGCGGTATCCCGCGCCAGGCCGTTCGCGCCAACACGCCCATCTTTCATAGCGAATACCACGCCGCCGATATTGCCGATACGAATTCGCTCTGCCGCTGGAACACCGACATGTACGGCATCGATATGAAGAAACCGGGCGCGCAGGATTATTACGATTCGCTCATCCAGCTTTATGTGATGTGGGGTGTCGATTACATCAAAGCCGACGACATGTCGAGCCCGTTCCACGCCGATGAAATTGCCGCCCTGCATCGCGCCATTGCGAAATCCGGCCGTGCGATTGTGTTGAGTCTCTCGCCTGGACCCGCGCCGTTATCCCAAGCCGCTTTTCTGGCCGCGAACGCCAATCTCTGGCGCATTTCCGGCGATTTCTGGGATCGCTGGAGCAGCCTGCGCGCCAATTTCGATTTGCTCCATCAGTGGAGCGCGTACGCGCGTCCGGGCTCCTGGCCGGATGCGGATATGCTGCCGCTCGGCCATATCGGAATTCGTGCCGAAGTCGGCGGCGATCGCCTGACGCATTTCACGCCCGATGAGCAGCGCACGCTCATCACGTTGTGGTGTGTGGCGCGTTCGCCCCTGATGTATGGCGGCGATCTGCCCGGCACCGATGACTTCACGCTTTCTCTCATCACCAACGACGAAGTCCTCACGGCCGATCAGAAAGCCACCAACAGCCACCAATTGTTCGCCCGCGGCGACCAGGTCGCGTGGGTTTCCGAAGAAGGCAACGCGCGCTATCTGGCGGTCTTCAATCTGAACGATCAGAATCCGGAGGAGATCCGCGTCAATTGGAAGGATCTCGATTTGCCGGAAACGTGTCCCGTGCGGGACCTCTGGGACCACAAGAATCTGGGCAAAGTGGCTGGTGGCTACGATTTCAAAGTGCCGCCCCACGGTGCGGGCTTCTACAAGCTGCGGTGAGCGAGTAGTCGAGGGCCCGCCGGGCCGCCGCCCGGTCTGTGCTCTCAGCTCTTCATCCAGATTAGAAATTTCTGGACACCGTAATTCCCGGCGCCATGGTGATCATGACGATAAATTCAGCCTTTCGTCCGCTCCAGCAATTTCCGGCCGGCCAGTTGTCGCGTCAATTTGTCCACCTCGCGCTCGAGACGCTGACGGGCTCCTGACGCGGCCAACAGTCCCCAATCGATGCGGCGAGATTCAGGAGGAAGGAGAACTCGTGTGGCTTCAGGCCCGTTCGCCCGGACCGGCAGATGCTGAGCAGTCCGGCCAACTGCCTCATGTCCAGAACGGGGATAGAAATAACTCCATCAAATCGGTTCTTCTGAAATTCTTGCAGTGCCGCAAAGGTGGGATGCTCCCAAGCCGCTGCGTGAAGGACGAGAGGCATCTGACATGAGAATCGCGATTTTACGATATTCCCCTGCCATTTGATTGGTACCCTTGCGGAGAGAGGCGACAGGCCTGACCAGACGATCAAGCGCGCTGTCCAGTCTGCCAGATCGACGGAGTGGAGGTAAGCGCCCTGGGAATTCAATTCCGTCAGCGCCACATCCAGTAGCGGTGTGATTGCTGCATGAAAGTCGCCGGGGCGTATGGCGGGCAAAGAATGAAATGCATGAAGGACGGCTGTTTGCATTGGATCTTCTCCTCTTTCTCACAACTGGGAATCATTCAGCCCCAAAAGACGAGGTCGCTCAGATAGCAATTTGAGGGATTAGCGACAACAAAAATAAAAGGGAAGAGCGTGCGAACATGGCATCGAAGCGTTCACCAGGTTGCTGACCGCGGGCGTCTTTGCGAATCGTACCATTGTCTATAGACATTATAGAGAATGGGCCGAGTTGTCAAGAAAGAATTGCATGAGGCGGGCAGCTCACTGAAAATTAAACTGCGAGCCGGGTTTGGTGGCCCGATTGTGACCAGTCTATGATGCTTCGCAGAGAATTCATGCGCCAGGCCGGTATCGCCGCCGCGGCGCAGACCGCGCTACGCGCGGCCGGCAGCAACGCGATTGTGGTGAATCCGCGTCCGCTGTTCGATATCTCGCCGCGGTTCTACATGCAGTTCATGGAGCCGCTGGGGACCACGGACAGTTCCGTCGAAGCGGCCTGGGACTATAACGCGGACGATTGGCGGAAGGACTTCGTATCCGCCGTGCGCGATCTTGCGCCGGACACCATGCGCTTCGGCGGAATATTCAGCCGCTATTACCACTGGCGCGAGGGCGTTGGTCCGGTGTCTACTCGCCCCTGGATGCGCAACTATGGATTGGGCGGAAAGGAAACCAACCGCGTCGGCACGCACGAGTTCGTAGACTTCTGCCGCCGCGTCGGCGCCGAGCCACTCTATTGCGTGAACTTCCTCAGCGACGGCGAAAAGCGGTACCAATCGATGCGGGAGGGCAATCGCACCGGAGACGCGCGCGAGGCGGCCGAGTGGGTGTCTTATGCCAACGACCCCGCGAATCGCGAACGCCGCGCGCACGGCGCTGCCGAACCCTATAACATCAAGTTCTGGCAGCTCGGCAACGAGACCTCGTACAGCAACGGGAACTTCACGAAAGACGAATCGATCGCCCACACAATCGAGTTCGCGCGTGCCATGAAGGAGCGCGACTCCTCCATTCACCTCATCGGATGGGGCGACCACGGGCTGGATGGCGGAGAACTGTGGGCCACCGACCTGGTCAACCGCGCCGGCGAATATCTCGATATGGTCGCGATTCATATGATGGGTCAGCGCCCGAGGCGGCCGGACACCGTATTACGCGGGAACCGCTATCAGAGGGACCCGCAACGCGCCTGGGAAGAACTGCTGGAGCTAACCAACACCATCGAGAAGCGAATCTCCGAGCTGGAATCGGCGATTGGGCCGGACCCACGGATCGGCATCGCCGTGACCGAAGGGCACCTGAGTCTGAACCCGCACAATGCGAATCCGATCCTCACCGAGTGGCTCTCGGCGGCCTATCATGCGCGGTCGTTCAATATCTACCAGCGTCACGGTGCACGAGTCCGGATTGCTACGGCGGCGGATTTCCAGGGCACGCGATGGACGGTGAACGCGGTCATTCTTCCGGTGCCGAATGGGAACACTTATCTCATGCCGGTTGCTTCCATTGCGCGCCTGTTCAAGAAGCACAATGGGAAACAGGGCGTGGAAGTGAAATCCGCTCCTTCGGGCCTGGACATCGCGGCCAGCCGCGACGGGAACAAGATCTTCCTGCATGTGGCAAATCTGGAATTCGCCAAGTCCATCGAAACGAGCTTTGCCGTGGAGGGCGCAACGGTTACCGGGGCCCGGTGTTTCGAAATTGCGCCCGAAGATCTGCGGCAGGCCGTAAATCAGGATCAACCGGATGTGTTTCAGCCGCGCGAGCGCGCTGTGTCCGCCGCACCGGTGCTGGCGTGGCGGTTCCCGGCGGCTTCGGTCACCGCCGTCGAGCTCGATCTCGCCTGAACCATACGGATCGGCGGGATTTCATTACGCGAGGCATCTTCACTCTCGCGGCATCGGGCTGGGTTCGGCGAAGATGCCGCTCCGCCGCGTGCGCCCAACGTTCACACCAATTGCACATGCACGCGGTTCCGGCCGCTCAATAGGCCCTGCCGCGCAACCGAAGAGGTCTTATATCCCAGGCCCAGCAACTCGGGCGCGTTGCGGTGCGGGTAATCACCCGGCCGGAGGAACGCCTTCATCCGGTCACAACAAAAGAATCGAAAATGTTGTCTGCTCCGGCGGCGTGCCGATTCTCTTCCTCCCGGCATTTGACAAGCGGGTCCCTATCCCGCTAGGCTAAATATTTAATAAAGGAAGAGTTGGAGACGTGTGTCAATGAGTACCGAGTTCCCCTCCAAGAATGGCGTGAATCGTCAGTGGCACGTGATTGACGCTGAAGATGCGGTTTTGGGTAAGCTCGCCAGCAAGGCGGCTATGCTGCTGATGGGCAAGAACAAAGCAATCTACACCCCGTTTTTGGATACCGGCGATCATGTGATCGTCATCAATGCAGAAAAAGTACGTCTTACCGGGCGGAAGGAAGATCACAAGGTCTATCGCCATTTCACCGGTTATCCGGGCGGATTGGTGGAGAAGAGCTTTAAGCGGGTGCGGTCGGAGCGTCCCACTCGCATTGTGGAACAGGCCATTCAGGGTATGCTCCCCAAGACCAAGCTCGGCAAGCAGATGTTTCGGAAATTGAAGGTCTACGCGGGTGATCGCCATCCGCATGCGGCGCAGAAGCCTGCCGCTTTGGCCTGGAAATAGCAGGAAGGTACGGTTAGTGGCAGCGACGACAGTTCAATATTTGGGTACGGGCCGCCGCAAGAAATCGGTAGCTCGCGTGTTTTTGCGGCCCGGTAAGGGCGAGATCAAGGTCAACGACCGCGCGTTTGAGGATTATTTCCCCACGGAAAGCACTCGCGCCGTGGTACGGCAGCCGCTGGCGGCAGCCGAAAGCGTGGACAAGTTCGATATTCTGATTCTGGCCAACGGCGGTGGGGTTGCCGGACAGGCCGGCGCGGTGCGTCTCGGGATTGCCCGGGCGCTGGTGGAGTTCAATGCGGAGCTGCGGTCCAGGCTGAAGAAGCTGGGTTATCTGACGCGCGACCCGCGGGCACACGAACGGAAGAAGTACGGCCAGAAGGGCGCCCGCAAGCGGTTCCAATTCTCCAAACGATAGTTATTCTTCGCGAAGCGGAAAGGCGTGTGGTCCAGTAGCTCTTGCCTTTCGCGCTTCGCTATTTCACTTGGAAACAGCCTTCTGTTCCATTCCGGCGGGCAAATTTCGCTTTGGACCGCACGCCGGGGGGAACGCCAGGAAGGCATGATCGAAGGGCGTGAGCTCTTCTTAACCGATTGAGGAGGAAGTTTGCCTGCAATATCCATGAAGGAATTGCTCGAAGCCGGCGTTCACTTCGGGCACCAGACCAAGCGCTGGAATCCGAAAATGAAAGAGTACATTTTCGGCGAACGTAACGGAATCTACATCATCGACCTGCAGAAGACTCTGAAGATGTTCAAGGACGCCGCCCGCTTTGTGGGCGAGATGGCGGCCATGGGCAAAAACGTGCTTTTCGTAGGCACTAAGCGTCAGGCGCAGGAAGCCATTGCCGAAGAAGCCAATCGCTGCCAGATGTTCTATGTGAACCAGCGCTGGCTCGGCGGCCTGCTCACCAATATGGCCACGGTGCAGAAATCGATCAAGCGGCTCAAGGAACTGGAAGGCATGGCCGCCAATGAAGGCGGCTACGCGGGCCGGCCGAAGAAAGAAGTCATCCGGCTGGAGCGCGAGCGCAAGCACCTGGACCAGAACCTGGCGGGCATTAAGGATATGCCGGGGCTGCCGGACGTGATGTTCGTTATCGATTCCAACAAGGAAGCGATCGCGGTGAAAGAAGCCCGGCGTCTGGGCATCCCGGTGGTCGCGATTGTCGACACCAACTGCGATCCGGACGAAGTCGACCACGTGATTCCCGGAAATGACGACGCTCTGCGCGCCATCCGCCTGTTCGCCAGCAAGATCGCCGACGCCGTGATTGAAGGCCGCGCCCTTGCCACGGAACAGGACTTCACGGCCGACAAGATTGTAGCCGACGAGGCGCCCGCCGAAGAAGGCATGCTGGCTTACACGGAATACGTGGATCCCAAGTACGCCGAGAAGATCATGGCGGAAAGCCTGAGTATGGAAGAAGAACAACCGGCGCCGCCTTCGCAGCGGAAAGGCCCCGCCTCGGAAACCGCCGAGCCGGCCAATGAGCCGGTGGTAACCGAAGGGGGACACTAGGAAGGAATGCGGTAGCCGGGAAGCGAACCTCCGAGCGCGCTTTGCGCCGGGCTTGACAGCCCGCGAAGAGCAGCCGCACGTTGAGGTTCCGCGCCCGTTCTGCCGATTCCCCAGGTTTCAAAATTATGGCGGAAATTACTGCGGCATTAGTGAAAGAGCTCCGGGAGCGCACCGGAGCCGGCATGATGGAGTGCAAGAGCGCGCTGCAGGAGGCCAAAGGCGATATTGGGGATGCGGAAGTGGTGCTGCGCAAGCGCGGCATCGCGTCGGCCCATAAGAAGGCTTCTCGCGCCACCAAGCAGGGCCTCATCGGCAGCTACATTCATCACGGCGGGCAGCTCGGCGTGATGGTGGAAGTGAACTGCGAATCCGATTTCGTGGCCCGCACCCCTGATTTCCAGGAGCTGGTTCACGATATCGCGATGCACATCGCGGCGGCCGACCCTCATTTCATCCGCAAGGAAGACGTGACGGCCGAGGTCCTCGAAAAGGAAAAGGAAATCGCTCGCGCGCGGGCGCTGGCGGAGGGCAAGCCGGAAAAGATCCTCGACAAGATCGTGGAAGGACGCCTCAGCAAGTTCTACGAGGAAGTCTGCCTGCTCGAACAGCCCTTCGTGAAGGAAGCAACCCTCACCGTCGGGCAGATGGTCAAAACCAAGATCGCCAAGCTGGGCGAGAACATTACGATCGCCCGCTTCGATCGCTTCAAGGTGGGCGATGTGGCGGCAGCCGAAGCCGGCGGTGAAAATCCGATGCCGGAACCAGGCGCGTAAATGCCTGGCTATAAGCGCATCCTGCTGAAGCTCAGCGGAGAAGCTTTGGCGGGAGGAGCACAGTTCGGAATCAACGCCGATAAGGTCAAAGAACTGGCCCGCGAAGTGGCCGACGTCGCCGCCGCCGGTGTGCAAGTCGGCGTGGTCGTTGGTGGTGGCAACATCTTCCGCGGCGTGGCAGCCGCGGCTCAGAAGATGGACCGCGTCACGGCTGACCACATGGGCATGCTGGCCACGGTCATCAACTCGCTTGCGCTCTCCGATGCCCTGGAGCAAATGGGCAGCCCCACGCGAGTGATGAGTGCTATCGAAATGCACCAGGTGGCCGAGCCTTATATCCGGAGGCGCGCTATCCGGCATATGGAAAAAGGCCGCATCGTCATCTTCGCGGCTGGAACCTCGAACCCGTATTTCTCCACCGATACGGCAGCTACCCTCCGCGCCCTGGAGATCAAAGCCGAGGTCATCGCCAAGGGCACTCGCGTTGACGGCGTCTACGATAAGGACCCGCTCAAGTTCCCGGACGCTGTTAAGTACACCCGGATTTCCTACCTTGAAGTGCTTTCCCAAGCGCTTGGCGTCATGGATGCCACATCCATCGCCATGTGCCGCGACAATCAGTTGCCGGTCATTGTTTTCAATTTGAATACGACAGGAAATATAATGCGTATGTCGATGGGTGAACCCGTCGGCACCATGATTCACTAGCCGCCAAGTGTCGGCAGAGGCTTCCGGAGATACTGCCCATGAAGACTGAACCACAAGCCGCCCCGAGCGGGCAAGTTTTCAACTCGGTTAAGGACGTCGAAGCGCATCTGAAAGCGCGCATGGAGAAGGCGATCTCGGATTTGCAACACGAGATGGCTTCCATCCGGACCGGGCGCGCCTCTTTGGGAATTCTGGATCACATTCGCGTCGATTATTACGGGACTCCCACCCCGTTGAACCAGCTCGCGAACCTGCACGTTCCCGAGCCCGCCCTGATCACCATCCAGCCTTGGGATGTGTCGCAGATCGGGCCGATCGAGAAATCGATCCGGGTCTCCGATCTTGGACTGAACCCCGCCAATGACGGCAAGGTCATCCGCCTTCCCATTCCGCCGCTCACCGAAGAACGCCGCAAGGATTTGGTGAAGAAGCTACACACCGCAGCCGAGCATCATCGCGTGGCGGTCCGCAGCATCCGGCGCGATGGCAACGAGGCCGTCAAGAAGCTCCTCAAAGATAAGAAGATCACCGAAGATGACGAAAAGCGGGCTCTCGACGAGGTGCAGAAGCTGACCGACGGCTATATGCAGAAGATCGATCTGGCTTCGAAGACCAAAGAGAAAGAAATTATGGAGATCAAGTAAGCCGCTGCTGAACAGCAGTGAAGAGAGGGCCGCGATTCCGAAAGGGTCGCGGCCCTTTCGTCTTTATAGAAGAAATAGACGTAAGGCCTTACGCACGGCGGTCTTACCTTGATTTGACGAGCCAGGTATTGACAGGCTGGTCGAATCATCCTATACTCTATAGAGATAGTACAGATAGCCAGCCTAAAGAGGCACCCTGGCGTTTGCTGGGCTGGTGAGGCCGCTCCGGCTGCGGCCGCATTGAACCCCCAAAGGAGAAGTTTCGTGCCCAACATTCTCTTCACGTCCCCGAAGGTTCCGCTCCTTCTTAAGCCGGCTACCCTCTGCAAATCCTGCTGCTGTTGACCGCAAGCCTTCAGGCGGCGGGCGCAAATGCAGCCTTCGTGTCTCGAAAGCGCAATGCGAAGGAGTCGAGGTATGAGGGAGAACGAACTTTTAGTTGAAATTACTCGAGCTATAAACTGTTCCTCAACATTGGAAGAGGCGACTCAACGCGTCCAATCGGTGTTGGACGAAGAGATTGGAGCGGCCTGCCTCATAGTGTGTCCAGAGCCGCTCCGTGCGTCTCACTTCCGCGAAGGCCGGGTGCTTAGTTTATGGGAGTCGCGAGAGTTTCCCTTTCGCGGAGTCTATACCCAACCGATTCGCAACGGCAATCGCTGTCTGATCGCGTGCTTCGGCTCCTGGGGAGCCGCCGGCGATCTCTTGCGGCGTATCGTGGTGCACATCGCAACAGCATTTGATCGATTTCTTGCACAGAAGCGGAGCATGGCGCCAGCGCGCGAGGAGGCAGCATGACCGGGGCAACTCGGAATCACGAAGAGAACTCGTTGGGCAACCGGATACTCGAAGCGCTGACGACGATACCTGCGGTGTGGCCGCAGTCCGAGTACGGGTTGCTTCAGCCCGTTGCGCGCCCGCGGGCCGATGTCCGACCGGTCAAGGCACTCGTCATCGTCGCACATCCGGACGACGAGTCAGAATGCGCTGGTGTGCTCTATCGCATAACCCACGAGCTTGGCGGCATTGTGGATCAGGTCTTTGTGACGAACGGCGCAGCGGGAGTTCAGTATACGACACCGGCGGAGACCTACTACCGTCACATCCTCTACGGCCGTCGGTGCACCAGACGTTTCCTCTCCAATATTCGCCGCCGGGAAGCCATCCAGGCAGCGCGCATTCTGGGTGTCAGAACCAGTCACTTCCTAAAACAACAAGATACTGGCTTCACGCTCGACCCGCAAGACGGATTCGATGCGTGGGATGTGCCCAGGGTTCGGCGTGAATTGCGCCGCTTGCTTCGGCGCGACCGATACAATTTGGTCTTCACGCTTCTGCCGGAGCCGAACACTCACGGTCACCATCAAACGGTGGCGCAATTGACTCTGGAAGCGGCAGCGGAAATATCCTATGACGAGCGTCCGGCCATACTCGGTGTGCGTACCGCGGGCGCGCTCGAAGGCGAGGAGATTCTCTCCTATCAGCCGCGCCTCTCCTCGCTTGCATCTACCACAACTCAACAACCGCTCTGGACCTTCGATCGCCGCAATCCGATCATTGGAGCCTCGGTCCTCGATTACACAATCGTCGCGAACTGGGTTATCGCGGAACATAAATCGCAAGGAATGTTTCAAATGGAGTTTGGCCGCAAGGCCGTTGAGCATTTCTGGCTTTTTGATATCAGCGGCAGGCAGGGTCGATCCGTTTGGTCCCGGCTCGTGGAGCAGATGGACAATCAGCGGCCGGCGCCGACACTGACTCCCTTGACCGCCAGAGCCCTGGAGGGGCAGCTCAAATGAAAAATTGGGAATCACGGCCGTTCCGGGATAGCCTCTCGGCGCTCGCCCTCATGGGCACGCGTTGGGCGAGCGTTGATGGCTATGCTTTCTTCGAGAAGAGCGGCAACGGGTTGTTTCGCCGGTTGACCAGTTGTGGCCTCCCAATTCCCGATGATCTGCTCGATCGCAATATCGTTCAGTATCCCCTACCAGCCAACACCCTTACCGAAGGCGTGGTCGCATTCGCCATACCCGTTCCGCCAAAGTGCCCTGATTTCCGAGAGCGTTTGGATCAGGTTGCGGAGATGATTCGTCTGGTTTGGGGGGCTACCGAATCGATCGACAGAGGTTCGGAACTCGTTGACCGTGTCCGGAACCTTGAGGCTCAATTGCTCGACGCCAAGATTGCTGATCGCGTGCGCGGCCTGCTGGAGAATCGTGAGGATTCCGATTTCGTGACGGTGATCGCACAACACGTTCAACGTGTATTGCGCCCGCCGGACAGCAGACGAATCCTCGAGAAGGCGTTAGCTGACTTAGAAGAGGAACTCGCGGAGCGTCATACAACAGCTCTGGCGAAGACCATCCTTCGAAGTAAGACCTCTATGACTGAGGGGCAGGCGCACGCCTATCTGCGGACTCTGAGCCGGAGGTCTCGACGCCGCCTCAAGGATGTCGCCATGGAGATTATTGAGCAGCAGAACGATCAACGGCGTCAAGACAATGCTATGTCGCTGACATCCGGATGCGTTCCACGCAACCAACACTTTAGAGGGCGAGGAGATCGGTAGCAGTTTGACTTTAACAATATGACATCCGCAATGAAACCAAGAATGAGTAAACGTGAGACCACACCAAGAGCTCGCCACCACGCGAAGCTGCTCCTTCTGCTCTGCGCTACTCTCATTAGCTCCAATTCCTGGGGACAAGGGGAGGCTTCGATAACCGGGACCATCTCCGATCAGAGCGGCGCCGCCGTTCCGGAAGTCTCTGTGACCGTCAAGAGCGAAGAAACAGGCACTGTCAGGAAGGTTCTTTCTGATGGTGCAGGCCACTACGAGATTCCGCTGCTCGCAGTTGGCAGTTATGAGATCACTGCTGAGAAAGGTGGCTTCCGGTCAGAAACCAAGAAGTCCGTCGCCCTAGTCCTTGGACAACGAACTTCCGTCAATTTCGCGCTCCAAGTCGGAGCGGCCAGTGAAACAATTCAGGTGACAGAGCAAGCTCCCGGCGTCGAAGTGAGCACGTCTGACGTCTCCGGGTTGGTCGGAGAACGTCAGGTAAAGGAACTACCCTTGAATGGCCGGAGCTTCGACAATCTTCTAAGCCTGAATGCCGGCGTTGTGAATGTCACGGCTGGGCGAGCCGGAGGAGTGGGGACTTCGGCTGCGTCAGTTGGAAACATGTTTTCCGTATCCGGTCATCGACCGGAAGCGAATCTGTTTCTCCTGAATGGCGTTGAATATACGGGGTCCTCGCAAATCAATGTGACTCCCGGCGGCGCCAGTGGTCAGCTTCTGGGTGTAGACGCCATTCGCGAATTCCAAGTCATAAAGGACACGTACGGCGCCGAATTCGGGAAACGATCGGGCGCGCAAGTGAACATCGTTACGACGTCGGGCACAAACCAGATCCATGGAACACTCTATGAGTTCCTTCGGAATAGTGCACTGGACGCGAGGAACTTCTTCGATCACGGCAGCGTCCCTCAGTTTCAGCGCAATGTGTTCGGGGGCTCACTGGGCGGTCCGCTCAAGAAAGACAAAACGTTCCTCTTTGGAAATTACGAAGGCTTCCGGCAGCGCCTGGGCTTGAGCAACGTCACACTCGTTCCAGATGATGCGTCCAGAGCGAGCGCAGACGCGAGCGTACAGCCTTTACTGGCTCTATGGCCAGTCGCAAACGGTCCGGATCTTGGTGGAGGAATCGCTGTTGCCTACAACAACCCCAAACAAGCCATCCGTGAAGATTTTGGGACGACGAGGTTGGATCAAACGTTTTCCGATAAAGACTCTCTGGCGGCAGTCTACACCATCGATGACAGCTCGGCCAATACCCCATCGGTCAATCCCCTCAGCCTCGTAGATTTGACAGTGCGCAATCAGGTGGCGAGTGTGAGCGAGACGCATATCTTCACTCCACAGATCCTCAACAAGTTCACGGCCGGCTTCTCGCGTGCGGCGTTCTTCTTTACCGGAGTGACGCCCGTGGATGTCCCTGGGTTCGTGGAGGGCAGGCCCATCGGAGCCATTACGATCGGCGGCAGTACCTCGCTTAACTCTTCGTCGCAGCTCTCCCCGGCTGGAACGAATGGCACCAGCAACCTACGATCAGATCGAAATCTCTTCACGCTGACTGATCAGGTACTGGTTACGCATGGCATTCACACCATCGACGCTGGTGTGTGGCTTCAGCAGCTTCAGAGCAACGACAATATGGCCGCAAATCAGTATGGCCAGGCAGTGTTTTCCTCGTTGCAGAATTTCTTACAGGGAACGCTGGCCACCTTCACCGTTATTCCCTCCCCGACGGCCCTTTCATTTCGATCGCTCGAAGGCGCCTACTATGCAGAGGACACGATCAAGGTCAGGCCTTCGCTCGAACTGCGTATCGGCTTTCGAGGTGAATTTACGAACGGTTGGAACGAGTCCCACGACCGCTCCTCGAACTGGTTGTTCGATGCCAACGGAATAATTCAGTCCACGCCATTCGTGGGGAAGTCACCGTTCACTGTAAACAAGGCCAAATTCTTACCCGCGCCGAGAATCAGTTTGGCTTGGTCACCGTTCTCCAGGAAGACGGTGATCCGTGCAGGATTCGGAATCTACTATTCGCTTAACGACTCTATAAGCTATCGGTTAACTCAAAATGCGCCTTTCAACACGGTGCTGGTGCAGAAAAATATCCCTCTATCGAGCATCCATATCGTCCCTGGCACCACGCCACCTTCCGGCTCTAAGATTTCTCCAGCCGGCGTGCAACCGGACCTTGCTACTCCTGCGGTGGTGGCTTACTCACTCACCGTACAACAGGAGTTGACTCCGACAACAGTGTTTAGCATCGGCTACGAGGGATCGCACGGATATCATGAGCTACTATCTATTGACGCGAACGTCCCGATTCCGACGGTTTGCCCTGCGTCTCCGTGCCCGGCCGGATATCCAGCCGGCGCAACTTACTTTGCGCCAAATTCGCCGCTGGCCAATCCTAGTCTTGCGAATACAACGCATTGGTTCTCCTGGGGAAGTAGCTCCTACAACGGACTCCATCTGGACTTAGCACAGCGGTTGGCCCACGGACTGCAACTGCGGGCAGCATACACGTTCTCGAAGAGCCTTGACGAAGGCTCTTCTCTCGCCAACGCGATCTCCGGGACGACGAACGCCTTCACGATGAATCCGCTGCAGCCGCATCTGGACTACGGTTTGTCTTCATTCGACGTTCGGCATTCGCTTTCGATCAACGCAACGTATGAGCTGCCCTTCAAACGGAAGGGCGCTGGGGACGTGAACAGCTTCTTGAATCACATCATTTCGAATTGGCAGGCCAGTGCGATCATGACAGTGCAGACCGGCCTGCCCTTCTCACCCCAACTTGGCTTCAACCCGGCAAATGACGGCGACAGCCGAAATCCGATTCGTCCTTCCTGGAATCCCGCCTTTTCGGGGAACGTTATCCTCGGGGGCCCAAGTCAATACTACGATCCAAATGCATTCGCGGTGCCGCTAAATGGCACGTATGGCAACGTAGGACGAGACGTGCTCCGAAGTCCGGGGCTGAGTGAGCTCGACCTTTCGTTTTCGAAACGCATCCCGCTGGGCGAACGGTTGAAGTTACAGTTTCGCGGGGAATTCTTCAACATACTGAACCACACAAATTTCAATTCACCGAACCCCATTGTGTTTACGGCCGCAACCGGCGGACCATCTCCGACAGCCGGAGTCATCACCTCAACGACTACGACCGCGCGCCAGATACAGTTCGGGCTAAAACTTCTGTGGTAGTGGCATCATTACCTCATTTCCTGAAGGAGATTGGTTCGGGATCGGCCGATCTGATCGTATTTCTGACCGGGCGTTAATCAGGGAAACCTGGAGACGTTGACGCCGCGCTAAAAAGGGGAGTACTGACTGCGCGGATTCCGTCGGTGGCTTTCGCGGTCCTCCGTCTTTCAGCAGACTCAGCGCCCGATGCAGCGTTCACTCCAAGCATTGGACGAATTCTTCGCTTCCCAGAAGCCATCCGGCGCACAGCGCACCGGCATCCGATCCTGTCTCGACGCGCTCTAGATAGTCACGCCACGAGAGCGCATTCCAGGTCGCGCCCACAGCGTACCGCAAGGCGGCCCACAGGGGATGGGTGTCCAGCGGACACGAGTCATAGCGTCCCTGTCAAACGTGACCGGAGGCGCGCCCTGCGGTCTGTTGAGATAGGCGGCATCGTGGCCGTGGGCAGGGCGAACGAGAGCGCATTGAAGCGCCACGGCGTGACCACCAGTGGACGTGATTCGACATCTGCCAGAAGCCGAGCACGGAGAGCTGGTGCCGCCGCGAGTAAGAGTGCGGGAGTTCGAGATAGACTAAGTGGCCGGTAAGATTTTCGAACAACGTGCGGCGAGCGTTGCCGCGCTGGGTGACGCGATGCGGCACATTCGCTGCCACCACGCGCGCCAAAGAGCCATAATCGAGAGGTGAAGGATGGAGAAAATCTCGAAAACGTTCCGTCTATCTCCAGGTTTTGGATCGGCCAACCTTCCGAGCGGCAACCAGGGCCAGTACTCCTGGATACAGGTGCTCACAAATTATAATTGGCACTACATCAACGCCCAGGGACGTTGGGTATGCCCGCTGGACTTTTCACCTGAGGGTGACGGCGCAGTAGTTGCAGGTGCGACCTTTACAGATAATCCATGGGTATTGGCAACACCCGACCGGGGTGAAACGGAGGTCGCTTTCGATGCGAAGACGTATTTGATGTGGATGCCAAATCCGGCGTCAGAATGTAGTGGCTCGGCCTGCACCATTCCAGTTCCGTTGGCGCTGTTCAACTGGTCTTGGACAGCGGACGCCATCAACACGCGACCGAACGACGACACAGGCAGCGGGTGGATATTTACAGGATGCCAAAACTGCTCGAGTGACGCAGCCGCGCAGCCGACCAGCGTGCCCCCGGAGTGGACGAGCAATACGTCGCAAGGATGCCAGCCCGTTCCAGCACAATGAAGAAGGAAATGGCGAATATGAGCTGTCGTACACGAGTTGTTGCTATAGCGGTGCTTGTTGCCTGTGCAAGATTGGCTCTTGCCCAAAACACTCCGTCGGTTGACCAGAAGGCATCATTCACAATGCGAATTCATTTGAAGGACGATACTGTCAAGCGAGGCTCAGAGGTCCAGGTCTGGGTTGAGTTGACAAATATCTCAACCGAGCCAATTTGGCTCTGGCGCTCAAGGACAGGGCCGCCTCCGTATACTATTAAGATCGCCGATCGTCAGGGAAGGCCTGCGAGTTTGACTGCTAAGGGGAGAGCGTTTCAAAAGGGAAAAGCGGTCATACTGGAAAGCGGCAGGATTGTTCGCGCGTTTCCCGGTAGCGGCGCGCAGGTCAGTATTGTCCCTGGCGAAACAGTCCAGGACTCGGTGAATATTGACGAGCAATTCGATCTCACTCAGCCCGGAACATACACTATCCAGCTAGAACGTGTTGACCCCGTCACGAAGGTCCGTGTGAAATCGAATGCCGTTACAATGACAGTTGCAAACTGATCAAGCGCTGAAGAACAGGGGGCGAAACGGATCACGACGAACATTCCTCTTCCCGCCGGCATCACGGTGCAGAGCTATTCCTGGTCGATGCCGCAGGGGACGGTGGTGGCCGGGTACACGCCGTCAACGGACAGCGGAGTAGTGCAGCACTTCCCGATCGCACAGGCGGGAACATGCCAGACCCTTACCGAGGCCTGCCTGACCTTTTATTGGGTGGACCAAGCTGCATCAAGGACGATCACGTTTTCTTACACGCTCAGTAGCGGACATGGAAGTTCAGCTACCGTGAACTTTAGGGTCGACGGACCGACCGGGGCAGCAATTACAACAACAACGGATACCACGCGGATAGTGCAGAGTAACATGGTGGGACGTGGTGCCGTCCTGGGCATGGGACCCAATGGAAATCCCGTCGGTATTCTGTTCAGAGCCTCGGCGAGCCTTCCAATGGGCAATCAGGGGCAAATCTCCTGGATCCACTTACTCAGGACTTATAACCAACACTATCTCGATGGTACAGGTGGATATGCTTGCGGTCTCAAGCAATCTCCCGCGCTCGATGTCGTTCTTCCTTATAATTCATACCAGACTGGCGGTATCCCGCATGACACGTCAGAAGACAGTCCTTCAGTGAACCTGGATCTGCTACCCAATGGCGTCGTCGGAGGCGAGGTGTCGGCTTGGTTTCAAGCGACTATGTACCTAATGTGGGAGCCGACTGCGGCGCCCGCTTGCACGGGTTCCGCCTGTACGATCCAGGTGCCTCTTTCGAAGGTCGATTGGTCTTGGACGGGTGATGCAGTAAACACACTCCAAGCGCAACCAGATAATGGCACTACATGGAAGTTGACTGGTTGTGAGACGTCTTCAAGAAACCCAAGTGGGTCGATTACTACGGCACATCCAGAATGGGGGATACGCTTTGCAGGGGAGCTTGAGTGCGTTCGCGTGCAGTAGAAAACGGAAGGAGAAACGTATGTATCGCTCGCTGTGGTTCACGGCAATTGCCTTGGCATTGCTGTGTGCGCGACATGCCAGGAGTCAAGGGCCAACTCCTCGTGAATTCCCGCAGACAGCATTCACAATGCACATTAGTTTGAAGGAGTCCCGGGTAAAACCCGGTGCTGTAGTGACCGTGAACGTCGAACTTCTTAACGCAACCGATCGAGAGGTCCGGATCGCTAGCTCTCCGTATCCTTACGCGGTCGACGTTATCGACCATGCTGGAAAACCAGCACCTTTGACGCCGAGGGGGCGTCTCGTACTAAAAAAGGAGCGCATTGTAGAGGATGGAAAGACGCGCATATACATAGGGGGCACGAGCTGGACGATTCGGATACCGCCCGGTGGGACCGTTAACGATGAGGTCGTGATCACCGATTTTTTTGTCTTGAGCCAACCGGGCGAATACACGATCCGACTGCGCCGCCCGGATACGGAGACCAGACAGCTCGTGACGTCCAACGCTGTCACCCTAACCGTCACGAGTGATTCGCCGCCCAATCAGACGGAGAAGTGACGCAGGAAAAGAAGTTTATACATGAGAACTCTGCTCTCAGCCGTAACCCGAATCAGGCGTTGGACGATCCCGGTATCGGTTTGTACTTCGACGACCCCCAGCATAGTAACGACCCTATCGGAGAGCCGCCGTCGAGTTCCGCGCAACAATGTACCTGATGTTACCAGATGTGGGATCCCGCGTTTCCTGGTGGCTGTAATCCCGCTGATAAAGTCGGTGGCGATGCGGCGACCCCGAGCACCTGTACCGGATCGATCCCAGTGCTCTCGGAAAGATCGACTGGGGCTTCAGCGCAAACGCGATTAACACGCTCAATCCGAACCTACTTGGCAGCTCAAATGGTACCGGATGGATCATGCAGCCCTGCGGTGGACCAAACCCAACGACGTACTCAGCCACTGCAATGTTCCCGACATGGTGATAGTTGAGCCACAGTGATTGAAAGGACATATGAGAATGAGCCGAATCGTGGTGTTCACTTTAATGGTACTTGTGTTCGCTACGGCGGGAAACTCGGGGGAAACTCGGGGGGGAAACTCGGGGACGGGAAACTCGGGGGGGACGGGAAACTCGGGGACGGGAAACTCGGGGACGGGAAACTCGGGGACAGACGGAACGTTGACCTGCGCTAGAACGGCAGCACCGACTGCGCGGATCCCGTCGCGGGCTTCCGCGGCCGGCCGCCTTTCTGCGGACTCAGCACTCGATGCAGCGTTCGCTCCAAGCATTCGACGA
>DASZPB010000029.1:0-6013 GCA_035550475.1 Bryobacteraceae bacterium
CAGGAGCTCAAGCAGGAACTGGGCCTGGGGCACTTTGAAGGGCGCGGCTGGCGCGGGTTTCACCACCACGCCACGCTCTGTATGGCGGCCTATGGGTTCCTGGTGGCCGAACGGAACCGTTTTTCCCCCTCGGCGGGTATCTGCCATCTCCGATTACCAATCCCCGAAATCGCGCCGGACTACCGGTCCCGCGGCTCGCCTCCGTCCGGAGCGACATAACCCCGCGTCGATAGCAAGCCTGCGCATTCGAATTACACGCTCGCTATTGCAGCAGCTTGCCTGCTGCCCTTTCTGCGGCGTTTTACGTTTATAACACAGTAGTACTAAGACAGATGTTCGAAGAGGGGAGGGCTCGCCTCGTGAATGCTTCCATTCGCGACCGTGTCGCCAATATCCCTGCAGTACCCGACGCGGCAGCGAGCGCACGGGACCTCGCGTACCATGCGAATCGGCCGCTGCGAACCTGACAAAGATCGCTGCCGCCAACACCACTCACGCCATCCCACGCCCGCGCTGTAGTTGAAAACAGTTCCGTCCGGGTCTTTGATGTGAGCGGTCACGTTCCCCTTCAGGCTTCCGCCGCTGCTTCCGAATCAGATGCGATCAAAAACAGCACGCTTCGGCGTGGTGTGTGTACTTGTGTGTTCGGGGCTGGTTATCGCCCTTCGGATGCTCTTCGGCCCCTTCGATTCGCCGGTGCGAGTGCGGACGCCGCTGAACCCGGAAGGTTGGTTCGCACTCGCTCTAACAGTTCTCTGGATGGCAGGAAGAACCGTCCATGCGGACGATCGACCGTCGCCGGAGCGGCCGTCCGGCTGGTGGGCCGTTCTTGCAATTCTGGTATTGACCGGCTTCACCATCGCTGCCTTCTGGCGGACCATCGGCTTCTATTTCTTCTCCGATGATTTCGTCCTGGTGAATCTTGCGGCCAATACCCGCTTCGCCGTGCGCCCGTTATTGACGACGGCCGGCGGCGATGGCTTCTTTCGGCCGATTGGCTATCTCTCACTGGCGTGGACTTCGATGTGGGCCGGCGTGAACCCCGTACCGTGGCACGTCACTGCCATCGCGCTGCATCTGGCAAATGTCGTCCTCGTTTTTATGCTGGCAGCTCGTCTGCCTGTTTCGCGGCCGGCAGCATTTTTTGCCGCCGCTCTGTTCGCCATTCACGGAACCCGGCCTGAAGCAGTGGCATGGATTGCCGGACGCTTCGACTTGATTGCCACATTCTTTGTATTGGCTGGGCTGTTGCTCTTCATCCAGTCTTGCAGCGCCGAAACGCCAGTCGGCAGCGTCTACGGAATTGCGTCGCTAGTGTGCATGATACTGGCGATTCTTAGCAAGGAATCAGCCTACATCTTCCCGCTATTGGTAGTTCTGTGCATTCTCGCAAAGCACGGCTTCTCCCGAAAGCGCATCGGCATTGCGATGCCGTACTTCGTGACGGCAGCGGCGCTGTTCGCATATCGCTGCTGCCTGTGCGGCGGGATTGGCGGCTACCGAAATTTGCACACGGGAAAAGCGCAAGCTCTGACGTTTGGACTCGCCACCTTGAAAGCCCTGGGATTGAGCATCTGGGCAGCGCTCTACTTCCCGATAAACTGGAGCGCGCAACCCGGCCCTGGGTTGATGGCGCTGATGCTGGCGTATATCGCAGCGCTCGCCTGGCTCGTGACGGCTCGTCAGAGCCGGCCGCTAATCGGCGCTGCTCTCGCATTCGTGATCATCTGTGCCCTGCCGCCGCTTCATCTGCTCGGCATCGGAGCCGATTTGCGGAATTCCCGATTGCTCTACCTTCCGTCGATTGGTTTCTGCCTCATGTTGGCGCTGGCCGTGGATGGCCTCGCACATCGGAGCCGATGGATCGTTCCCGCCGTCATCTTAGCGTTCCATGCCGCTGCCCTTCAGCACAATCTGAATGCGTGGGAATGCGTCTCCGCCAAAGCAAGGGCGGCGAGTGAGGTTGCCGTGCAGTGCGTTGGCCCCGAAGTAGCAAACATCACCGGCCTCGGTGTTCCCGGCACACTTCGAGGCGTCCCGTTCTTCGCAAATGTGACCTCCCGCCAACTCGAGTTCGTTCTTGCCGAACAGAAGCACGGCATGTTTTGTCCATTGAATCAGCATTCATCTTCAGCAACGCTCCTCTGGGATGAGGCAGAGGAAAAGCTGCGATGCATAAAGCTTCATTAGCGCGGCCGCGACTCTGCTAATCAGAAAACTTCGCCGCACCAGCCGCCACGCCGCGTCACTCGTACCGCAGCGCCTCAGTCGGATTCATATGCGCCGCCCGGCGCGCCGGCAGCAGACCGAACACCACGCCCACCACACACGAGACACCGAATGCCACCACAATCGCTACCGGCGAAATCGGAATCTTCACGTCCGCGAACAGTCGCACGCTGAGCGGAATCGCCACGCCCACAAGTATTCCCGCCAGCCCGCCCGTTAGCCCCACGATTACCGCTTCGGTCAGAAATTGCAGCAGGATCTCCCGCGGCGCCGCTCCCACCGCCAGCCTTAGCCCGATCTCCCGCGTCCGCTCCGTCACCGTCACTAGCATGATGTTCATGATGCCGATGCCCGAAATCACCAGCGTGATCGCCGACACCAGCACCAGCACTGCCGAGAGAATCAGCGAAATATTCTTGGCCGCGTTCAGAATCGCCGTCAGCGTATCCACCCGGTATCGCGCGCCCGGCCGATGCCGGCTCTCGATAATTTCCCGCACCCGCTCGGCCACACGGTCCACCTGCTGCGGCGATCGCACCTGCACATACAACGGATCGATCCGTTCCACCGGCGTGAAATACCGCAGCACCGTGATCGGAATCAGAATCGTGTCGCGCGCCACTTCGGATTGCCCGAACGTCTCCACCTTTTCGTGGAACGTCCCAATCACCGTGAACTGCAGGCCGTAAAGCTTAATCACCTGGCCGACCGCCGCATTGTGGCTGCCGTACATCCGGTCCGCCAGTTTGTCGGTCAGCAGCGCCACTTTTTCGCGCAGTGACAGGTCTCCCGGATCCAGAAAGCGCCCCGAACTCACCACGATGTTCCGCACCGATTGATACGCCGAGTCGGTGCCGATCACCTTCACATCCTGCTCCACACCGCCGATCAGCATCCGGTCGTAGCTCGTCATGACGCCCGTCGCCGCCACGATCTCGCTGCCCAGTTGTTGGCGGATCGCCTCCACGTCGCCCATCTTGACGTAGTCCGCCTCTGAGATCGTGGCGGCCGGCGCGTCTGCCTGAGCGTAGTAGGCGAAGATGATGTTGGAACCGATGCCCTCAATCTGCTCGAGGATGTAATCGCGGCTCGTCAGCGAAATCGTGACTACCAGAATCACCGACGCGGTGCCGATCACCATCCCCAGTGCGGTCAATAAGGATCGAATCGGGTTGGAACGCAGCGCTTGAATGCTGAAGCGTAAAGCTTCGCCGAGAAACATGGCTCCCGGCTTACCCGCCTTGCGCCTGCCGCAGCAGTCTTAAGGCGTCTGAGCGCGGCGGATCATCGGGGGAAAGCGCCAGGCTCAAGTATCGCTTCAGAAGGTCCTTGGCAACATCCAGATTCCGCCCCGTCTGGATGTAAATATCGGCCTTCGCATAAATCAATTGCGGGCTGTTGGGAGCGATCGCCTCCGCGCGCGCGATGCTCTGGTCCGCCTCCTGATAACGGCCCTGCTTGGAGAGGAACCGCGCCAGGTCAATGAAGCGCCCCACCTGGTGCGGCGCCAGATCAATCGCGCGCCGCAATTGGTCTTCGGCGCTACGGTATTCCTTGCGCTTCTCGGCCAGCTTCGCCTGTGCCCAGTGCCCTTCGGCCGCGTCAATCTTTCCGATTCGTGCTGAGAGCGCCGCTGCCTTGTCCGCGCCGCCGCCAAGGAACCCCGGAGCATCCAGGTAGTATTCGAACAGATCGTTCATCGCTTCCAGATTGCGCGGGTCCAGTTGCACCGATTTCTCGAAGTATTGCCGCGCGCGTGAGGCATAGCCCGGCGCGGTGAACATGCTCGATGTCTCCGCCCGCCGCCCGTAGCCTCGGGCCAGCCACATGAAATACTCCGAATTCGTGGGCTCCGCCGCAACTGCTTTTTCGAGCGCATCGGTTGCGCGCTTATAGTCGCTCTCCATGTAGTAATTGCGGCCCATCAACGCATAAACTTCCGCGTCCTTCTGCGGAATCGCTTGAAGGACCTTCAACGACTGCTCGAAATTCGTCGTGTCATAGAGCTGGCGCGCCTGCTCCAGTTGCGAGCTACCCGCAAACACAACCGGCACTGCGCACAACAATAACCCCAGTGATTTCACCCAAACTCCCGTTCGCCCTTGGTTTCTCATTATATCGTCAGTTACATATTGAGATGAGCGCCGCAGGCTCCCAGTTTCAACCGCTTGCGGCTCCCGCCGTCGCCTTAGCTGAAAGGTCCAGTACTGCTAAATCATTAGTTTTCAATTTGTTGCAAGCTAATTTACAGGTTTTATGTTATAGTACCCGGCATTGTCTCGCGCAGTGCACTCTCTGCGCGTGCTTGACGGAGATTCTTCCGCGCCGCCGGAAACCCGCCACGCCGCGTCCCCATTCCGTCTCAGTTTGCTGGCAGCCGCGCTGTGTCTGATGGCCGGAATGTCCTGGCAGACTGCCACCGTCTACCGCAACTACGGCGGAAACTGGACCGCTCTCTTCTGCGCCGGTGATACTTGGACCCTGCCGGATGGCCCGGGATTCGACGGTCTCTATCGCTTTCCGAACAGTTCCGGCTTTGACGGCCAGTTCTATTACGTGATGGCCCATGATCCGTTTCTGCGCCGCGGCTTGGCGTCCTACATCGACTATCCCGGCCTCCGCTACCGTCGTATTCTGCTTCCGCTCGCTGCTTATGTTCTGGCGCTCGGCCGCGCTCCGTATATTGCCGCGGCCTACATTTTCGTGGTCTGGTGTTTTCTCTTCGCCGGAGCCTGGTGGCTCAGCCTCTATGCCGCGGAACGTGGACGCAGTCCGGCCTGGGGCCTTCTGCTTCTGGCCATGCCCGCCACCCTCATCTCTCTCGATCGCCTCACCACGGACCTCGTCCTGCTGGCCCTAACGATCGGCGCGCTCTATTACTGGGAAATCGGCGCGCGGCATCGCTTTTTCTGCGTTCTCGCTCTGGCTTGCCTCGCCCGGGAAACCGGCGTGTTAGTGGTTGCCGGATTCTGCCTCTCATTCTGGGTCCATGGCCGCCGCCGTGATGCTCTTCTCGCCGCTCTATGCGTGCTGCCGTTTTTCACTTGGTCGGCGTATATTGGCGCTCACTTCCCGCCCCGCTTTGAGCTCTGGTATCCCAGCACGCCCTTCGCCTCCACGCTGCGGTTCCTCTTTCATCCGCCGCCCTATCCCTGGCCCACCATGACCAGTTCCGTAGTGCGTGCGTTTGATCTGGTGGCGCTGGCCGGCATTGCCGCGGCTTTCTGGTTGATGGCGCGGCTGAGGAAGTGGAGCGCCAGTCCGCTCGAAGCCATCGGCCTGCTCTTCGTCTGCCTGGGCATCTATCTTTTCTCGCTCGATGACTGGACCCATGTTTACGATTTCGGCCGCGTGCTTTCTCCGCTGCTCACCGTGCTCGCGCTCCACGGCATCGTCTACCGCCGCCGTGTCGAACTCATCCCCGTTCTGCTCGTCTTCTCACGCGTCTGTGTCCAGATGGCGCCTCAACTGATCGGAATTTTTCGTTAGGCCCGTGCCCCCGGCCCCGCCGAGGGCTGCTCTCTTCACCCAATCGTCACCACACCTCAAGATATTTCTGCCCTTTCCCTTCAACGCACTTCCGCTCCTATCAACCCGGAGCCTTATCCCAACACTGCTATCTTCAAATCAGAGGGCGTCCTCCCACCCGGGCCGCCTTCGAACGATTTTCATGTTGGCCAACATGCGTCGCATTTGTGGTGGTGCTGGACCCCTGGAGCCCGTGAACGGCCTGCGGCGTCAACTATAGGTATGGCGTCGACAGGGGACCTTGGAAACTGGTTTC
>DASZPB010000030.1:0-67971 GCA_035550475.1 Bryobacteraceae bacterium
TGCGGCAATGCCGGACGCCGTCGTTGCCGAAGTTCGGCTGAACAAGGGCCGTGGAAATGCCGGGCCCACCGCCCGCGACGATAACTCCTGTCCACTCTCTGAAAACAAAGCCAAAGAAAGGAAGTCGGCCGCTGCGCGGCCGCCTCATTTTCCTATCCCTTCTCCCTACGGTCGAACGGAACCCATTTCATGCTCATTCTTCGATTGGAAAATGCTAATCCGGGAGAGGCCTTGTGGACGCCGGTTTACAAAGTTAGACTGAAATTGCTGCGTCTGTGGGAGACTCTTCGTGCGTTTGGCACCGCTACTTTTCCTGCTCGCGTGCGCCCTGCTTTCGGCCGCCACGGACTATACAACCTACATAGGCGATGGTTACACGTATCGTGTAACTGCACTAGCCACCGATGCCGCCGGAAATACCTATGTCACGGGCAGCCGGTCCGTGATCGTGGGCGGATCGGGTGGTGTTGCCTTGAATGATGTCTTCGTGAGCAAGCTCGATCCCTCAGGCGGCTTGACGTTGCTGGCGACTATAGGCGGTAAGGCTTCGGACCAGGCGAACGGCATCGCAGTCGATCCGGCCGGCAACATTTATATTGTGGGCAGCACGAGTTCGCCGAATTTTCCTTTGCACCATCCGCTGCAAAGCGCGCCGTCGCACGGTCCTATAGGTGGAACCGGCTTTCTGGTGAAGTTCAGCGGAGATGGCACCGTGTTCTATTCAACGTACCTGGGCGGAACGGCGGGTTACAGCAGTATGAATGCGGTCGCAGCCGACGCGCAGGGCAACGCATACGTTACCGGTCAAACGTTTGCGTCCGACTACCCGCGCACGCCGGGCTTGCCGGCCGGGACCGCCAACACCATCATTGGAGGTGTATCCGCCGCTTTCTTTGCGAAGATCTCTCCAGCAGGGGACAAGATAATCTATGCCGGGGGTCTCGCTGCTACCGGGCACGCATGTGGCGCTGGCAGCAGTTGCTTTCTCAGCACGCTTCCCACTTGGGGAACCGGTATTGCACTTGATGGGGCAGACAATGCTTACATCTGTGGTAACACGGGCGGAACTGGACTCCCCGCCACGGTAGGGGCGCTGCGCACGGAAGGCATCGGCGCTTTCGCGGCCAGAGTGAACGCGGCGGGTACGGGTCTGGGCTATCTCACATTGTTTGGCAGCGCAAACTATATCCAGGGTCCGAGTTCGAATCCGGGAAACCTCGCTTACGCCATTACCGCCGATGCCGCCGGAAACGCCTTTATAGCCGGCTTGACCAAGGATCCGGATTTCCCGGCCACACCGGGCTCGTTTCAGCCCAAGCTCTCGCTCGCCAGCCCGCAGATCGATCCGGTGACTGGTCCGCCATCCGACGGCTTTATCGCCAAGCTCAACCCCACGGGGACCTCGATGGTCTGGGCATCATTCTTGGGCGGCATCCGCCAGGATGATGTACGCGCGATTGCAACTGATTCCGCCGGCGATGTCTGGGTTTCCGGCACCACGCAATCCGTCGATTTCCCCGTATCCATGGGTTTTCCGAACGGCGGCGAGTTCCTTGCGGAGTTGAATGCCTCCGGTTCGTCGCTGTTGTCTGCCGCGCGATATTCCACCGGTACGGTGGGTACGGCGCTCGCGATCGACGCCCAGGGCGTCGTCCACGCGGCCGGAGACACGGGCCTGATTTCGACTCTGACACCGGGACAGATTTCGTCTGCGCGTCTCTTCGGTGTGACCAATGCCGCGGGCGGGGAATTGTCGGGGAGGGTTGCGCCTGGCGAATTGATTTCTCTGTATGGGCTACATTTGGGACCCGAAATGCCGTCGCCCGGCGCATTCGATCCGGCCGGCTTCCTGCCCACGATGCTGGCAGGTGTGCAGGTATCGATCAACGGCACGCCCGCACCCCTGCTGTATGTTTCCGAAAACCAGATCAATGCCGTTGCGCCGCTCGAACTGGTAAGCGGCGCGCCTGCCGTGCTGCGCGTGACGCGAAACGGTGCGCCGCTCCCGGACTTCCGCCTGGTGGTTGACCCAGTGGCGCCACAGGTCTTCCGGAATGCGGATGGAAGTGCCGCGGCTATCAACGAAGACGGCAGCATCAATTCGGCCGCCAATCCGGCTAAGGTGGAGTCGTTTGTCTCCATTTGGGCCACGGGCATTGGCTCCGTCGATGGCCGCGATGGGGAGATGGCGACGGCTGCGCAGCCGCTGTGTTCGTGCATTGTCCAGGACAGCCGCGGGCAAACCATTCTGCCCTCCTATGCCGGAGCGGCTCCGGGGATGGTGACTGGCGTGGTTCAGATTAACTTTCGCGTCACGGATGCGGGACTGTACCGTTTCAGTGTGGGCAGCAAGCTGAGCGATCCATTCGAGATTCTTGTGACCCCGTAGATTCGCGATCCGCTGCAAAGACTTCGATTTTTTCTGGTGATTATACACTTGACACAGGAGAGGTCCACGCGCATACTTGAACCATGCCCGACCACACCACATTGATAGAGATCTTCAGCCGGTTCTCCACGGATGATGCCTGCTATAACTATTTTGAGAAGCTGCGGTGGCCGGAAGGCGTGTACTGCCCGAAGTGTGGTAAGGATCGGATCTCCAAGATCACATCGAGCAGCAAGAAGCAAACTGTGCGGCGTTTGTACGAGTGCCTGAATCCGGAATGCGGCCATCAGTTCACCGCTACGGCTGGAACAATCTTCCACGATACGCACCTGCCGATCCGGAAATGGTTCATCGCTGTGGCTCTCATGTGCAACGCCAAGAAAGGCGTCAGCGCAAAACAGATGGAGCGCGATCTGGGCGTCTCCTATCGGACGGCTTGGTATCTGAATCATCGAATCCGCAAGGCCATGCAGCAGGGGGAAGGATTGCTGACTGGCACAATCGAAACCGATGAGACGTATGTCGGCGGCAAGTACGACCGCCGCCGTCATCGGGAGCGATACCAGAAGCAGCCTGTAATGGGCTTGCTCCAGCGGGGAGCTGATACTTCTGCGTCGAAGATTCAGGCTATGCCGATTCCGACGAACAGCAGGGCGGTGTTAGTGGGTATTGTGAACAACCGCGTATCGCGCGAGGCCGAACTGGTGTGTACCGATGAACTCGCAGCCTATTCGTCACTGAAAGGCGCGTACAATCACCAGACGGTAAATCACATAAAACTGGAGTACGTCAGCGCCGCCGATCCCCGAGTACACACCAACTCCATCGAGAACTTCTGGAGCCTGTTCAAGCGCGGCCTGATAGGCTCATTTCACAGGGTCAGCATAAAGCACCTGCAACGCTACTTGGATGAGTTCACTTTTCGCTTCAACAACCGCGATCAGCAAGGTCAGATGTTCGCCCTGGTGGTGATGTTGTTATTGGCGGGAATAGCCATGCCGTACGAGACACTTGTGAATAGCACAGAGCCAGCTACTTTTTCGCCGCCCGCTTCGGATGAGCCTTTTTAGGCTTTATCCCGTCTTTCACGCTGGCGGGCGTTGCGAGCAACTTCGACAGCACTGCGTCGAACTTGTCCTTCCGAACTTTGAGCGGTTTAGGCACTAAATACGAGTCAGAGATGAGAACCTTAATTGATCGGCGGCCCAACGGTAAGGTCCCCAACGCCGATGCTCTCCTTTTCAGGTATTCCCAAAACGGCTCGCGCCTCCTTGAATTTTGGCTGGGTCACGATCTGGTTGAACAACACATGGGCTCGGCCCTCGCTCACCGTTAGCGGGGAGATCTCAACGACAATTATCGACTCGGTTGGATCACTAATTTTATATGTGAAAGCAAGCGTACCGATCTTCTGCCGGTAGACCGCCGAAAATTTGCCTGCCAGTTGAAACTTTCGATCATTCGCGGTGGTTGGCAGATTGTCCAATGCTTCATCAAGCGCCTGTAGGTCCGCGCTCGGTTGCACCCCCTGTTCCACCCGAATATACAGTTCACAGTACGCCGCCTCAGCCGTATCGGTCAATTTGACGGCGTACTGTGATCGATTCATTTATTTGCTCGCCTTCTTCTGCGATTTCACTGATGCGCGTACCTCAGCGAGCGGCTTAATTCGACCCGCCTCAATGTCCCCAATGCCAGCCTGAAATTTGTCAGCCTCTTCTCCATTAGTGAACATCTCCAATGTCGCCAGCACAGAGAGCAACTGTTTCTGCATGGCAAGGAATTGATCATAGGCGAGCAGGACCGCTAGTGGTTTGTCGTTGTCTTGGATCACCAGCGTCTTATCGAAGTCACGTAGGTTGGAGACATTGAGCGAACGTAGACGGGTTACGCCAACGTGCTCTACCTTTTCATCGATGTACGGGCCAGCGTACTGGACTCCGGTCATGCTCAGCGGCCACTCCTTTCTAAGCGCTCTTTCGGCGCTGTTCTTATGACGTAGTATATGCTGCATGCGTTCATTATTCAAGACGTTTATCGTACTAATTCAGCTAGTATACAGGCACTAGTTCGGCATTGACAGTGACATTAGAATGACATTATAATGCCGTAATGAGGAATTTACTGAAAACAAAAGGCCAGATGATCAGGTGATCACCTGATCATCTGGCCTTTTGTACTAGTGTCGACGTAGGGAAGTGGCTAAACCCAGTCCCCCTGCAAGGGGCCGCTCATCCAGCTTCGTGGGTTCGAATCCCACCGTCGGCTCCAATCAGACGCCCTAACTGAGGCTGCAACCTCCGCCTGGGCTGAAATCACCACAGCCGCAGCCGCGATGACCCTGCCAGTCCATTATATCGGCTTTCTGGCTGTGGGTCAGGGAGATTTCACAGCGCATTCGGTATAATTCGAACGGAGGGCGGGGGGATCGGACCCCAATGCCGGTCAAGACATTCGCGGTTTATAAGACCGCCCCTAGCGCCAGCTAGACGCCCTCCAAAAAAGAAAGCCGCCCCGAGAAACTGGGGCGGCGCGTGTAGTTTTCTCTGGCTTATGCGAATTCTGCGTTAGTGAACGTGCGTTCCCTGGCATCCATCGGCCTTGGGCGGCGGCCATGGCATGTTAATTGGTTCCGGCTCCCGATGATCCTCATCGATGGCCTTTAGGATGCTTTCCAGGTCGAGCGATTTGATTTCTTCGCTCTCTGCATATCCATCCACCGTGGCATTGGACTCCTGCCCAATCACCTGTTTCAGCATCTTAATAAAACAAACGGATCTAAAAAATCGTTCACTCTCGGACCCAATTGACCCATTCTCAGCTTCCCACTTCGATGGTCTCGTTTTTTCGACACCCATGATCCTAGCCAGTTCGACCTGGCTCATCCCTCCCATTTTGCGAAGAAATCGAATTTCTTCTCCCGCAAGCACGGACTGCTTATGCAGAAGCGTAATTGCAATCCGGAAGTGTAGTGCCTGAATCTCCAAAATCACCGGCACCCGAGCACCACATTCGCATTCGAACACGACGACACCGCCCAATTTGACGGATGACAAGCCACACTCGGTGTAGTGGTACGCCTGCTTCTTGCCGCTCATTAGGCGTCCACAGTCCAAGCATCGCCGCGTCCCCACGATAGCGTTGGACCTGTCATTGCGCATATCAGTTCTCCTCGGCACAGAAAGTCGAACCTCACTCTTTTTTTGTCCTTGGTCGCCCCCTCCACCAGCATGCAGTGATGATGACGACCATTGGCGAATCATCGAAATCGTGCTGGCAGTCCAGCAGCACTTCGATCATTAACTTCTTTCCCTCTGCTAATCCAACTACTTGATAGCGCCAACCATTGTTTACTGAGTCGAAACGGCTGGTGCCAACAAGAACTCCGGTAGACAATACTCTGACAATATCCACCATATTGATTACGTGCATTCGGCATCGTTGCTTCAGTTGGTTGGTGAACGTAACCTCCCCGCACTGCGCGGCCTTACGCAGGATGTTTCTCGCACTTGCCAGAGATGGGGCGAGAGCCTTCGGAGATTGAGTTCCCGGCTCCTGGCGCATGGGCACCAGACCTCCACTTATGTAATTTTACTCCAAACTTGCCCTTAAGGCAATAGTTGCTCTAACAGCAAGATGCCTTAAAACGTACCATAACAGTCATTAGCACTCAAGAGCTAATTGCTGAATTCCGCTGCGGTTATGGGACCCAGGAGAGTCGCCGGGCTCACTCAGCATCTCGTTAGATCTACGCTCCCGCTCGCCGCGCTTGATTATAACGTGCGCTTCTAAACACCAGAATTCAAGCAAAAACAGCGTTCCGGCCTGTCACTTCAACAGCTTACCGCAGTTCTGTGTCAAGTGCATAATCACCTTTTTTCTCTCTTGACTTGTATTAATTAACTAGTACACTATATCTATAGATGAGCACCCCGGCCACCAACCGCAAACGGCCCTTTGCCTTTCGCCTGGATCTGCGCAGCGGCGTGCCCGTGTACCGGCAGATCATCGACCAGGTGACCGGAGGCATCGCATCGGGCACGCTGGCCCCGGGCGACCAGCTTCCCACGGTGCGGCAGGTGGCGGTGGATCTGGCGATCAACCCGAACACGGTGGTTCGGGCATACCGGGAGCTGGAAATCCGCGGAGTGCTCGAAACCCAACAGGGAACGGGAACATTTGTTAGCAGGCAGAAGGTGAAGGTCGATGAAGTCGAACGGCAGCGCAGGCTCAATCAATTGGTAGGCGAGTTTGTAGCGCGAGCCGGCGCGGCCGGCTTCACGGTGGCCGATCTGTTGGAGCAAATCCATGATTTACAAAATGAATCTGAAAAAAAGAGGAGATGACGCCATGAAGAGCCAAGCAGGGGGCCTGCGGTTGAGCGGCGTGGGAAAAGCCTCATTTGTTGTTTGCGTCGTGATCGGCGTGACCATAGCCGCCGCCGCGAACAAACCGGCGGTTGTGATTGCCGGCGTGGCCGTGGGGCTTTACCTGCTATTTGCTCTCCAGGTGGCGGACCAATGGGAAAAAGTGGCCGTGCTGCGCCTGGGGCGTTATGTCGGTCTGCGTGGACCCGGGCTGTTTCACATCGTTCCGGTGATCGAAACGATGAGCCGCTTCGTGGATCAGCGGGTGCGCGTGACGGACGTGACAGCCGAATCCACGCTCACACGGGACACCGTGCCGGTGAATGTGGACGCCATCGTCTTCTGGCTGGTGTGGAACGCCGAGAAATCCATCCTCGAGGTAGAGGACTTCGTACAGGCCATCACGCTCAGCGCGCAAACCGGGCTGCGCGAATCGATCGGGCGGCATGAACTGGCGCAAATGATCACCGAACGCGAGTCGATGGGTCGCGAACTACAGCGCATCCTGGACGAAAAGACTAATCCCTGGGGGATCACGGTGCAGTCGGTGGAGATCCGCGACGTGCGCATTCCACAGGCGCTGGAAGACGCGATGTCGCGGCAGGCGCAGGCTGAGCGGGAACGGCAGGCCCGCATCATTCTGGGACAGGCCGAAACGGAAATCTCAGACAAGTTTTCGCAGGCCGCGCTCACGTATCAGAACAACCCGGTGGCGCTCCATTTGCGCGCCATGAACATGCTGTATGAAGCGATTAAGGAACGCGGGTCGATGGTGATCGTGCCCTCATCGGCGGTCGAAACCATGGGCCTTGGCGGAACTTTGGCGACCGCATCGCTCGGCGGCGCAAAACCGTGACCATGACTTTCGGTTGAGTCGAAAGGAGCAGAGCGTATGAACTATTCAATCGCGGTGTGTGCAATCGCATTCGCATTCGTTGGATTTACCTCTTCGGTGACTGCGCAGCCGGCTGCCGTCCCTCTGCGAAAAGGTGTCAGCGTGGAGATGCCGGTCACCAGGAACGCGGTCGCAGTGCCCGATGCGGATCACTCAGACGCATTGATCGTCGCGATCACCCGCGATGGCAAGGTCTACCTGGGTGTGAACCGGACCACCGTCGACGCGCTTCCGGAAAAAATCAGGCAAGCCCTCTCCGGCAGGGCGGAGAAGACAGTCTACTTCAAGGCTGACGCTCGCGTTCCTTATAACGATGTCGTTCAGGTTCTGGACGCGGCACAAGCGTCCGGCGTCGAAGAACTGACGCTGCTGACGTCACAGCGAGACTCGGCGGAATCCGGAGGGCTGGCGCCTCCGAAGGGTTTGAAGATGCGGTTGGCCCAGCCACGACGGTGAATTGCCGGCCTCCCGCCTTGAGGCGATAAAGGCTGGAATGACCTGCGCCGTGCGGCCGCGTGGAAGCCCCAGAGAGCAAAAGGCCAGGCGGAACTTTCGGCAAACAGGGCAGGCGCGGTAGGATAGACCCATGCGCCTGCTTACGATTTCGCTCGCTCTTGCGCTCGCTTCCGCACCGCTGCTCGCTCAGAAGGAAAAGAGCAAAACCGTTGAACGCCTGGACGATTCGGCCAGCCTGTTTTCCGAGGTCATGGGCACGCCCGACAAATCCATTCCGCAGGATCTGCTGAACAAGGCCCGCTGCATTGTGTTGGTGCCGGGCTTGAAGAAGGCCGCCTTTGGTTTTGGCGGCAAGTTCGGCCGCGGCTTTGCAATTTGCCGCGCGACGCAGGGTCCGGGCTGGGGGCCGCCGGCTGCGATTCGCATTGAAGGTGGCAGCGTCGGTTTCCAACTGGGCGTTTCTTCGACTGACGTCATCCTGCTCATCATGAACGATCGCGGCATGCAGCGCCTCACCACCAGTAAGTTCACGATTGGCGGTGACGCCACGGCCGCGGCTGGTCCAGTAGGGCGCAACGCCACGGCGCAAACCGACGCGTTGATGACGGCGGAGATTCTCTCCTGGTCGCGCGCGCGCGGGCTGTTCGCGGGCATCTCGCTGGATGGAGCCACGCTGCGGAACGACATCGATGAGAATGAGGCGATGTACGGCAAGCGGTGGGACAGCAAACAGATTCTCACCAGCGGCGCCAAACCTCCGGCCGCTGCCGGCAAACTCATCGCTCTGCTGGATAAATACTCGCCGCGCGAGACGAAGTAGCAGTCATAGCGTCAGAGTCACTTTGCTGAGCGCGCGTGGGCGGTCGGGATCGAGGCCCTTTCCCTCAGCCAGGCAGGCGGCGAACAACTGCGCCGGCACGATGTAGGGGATTGGTGTCAACGATTCGCGGATGCGGCGCGGCAGGCGGATGACGCGGTTCGCCCGCGCGTCCACCTCGCGGTTGCCGGCGTCCGTGAACGCCACCGTTTCGGCCCGTAACTCACGCAAGCGATCGAACATGCCGCTCACCGAGGGCCAAGTGACGCCCGAAGGCGCGAACACGAAGACCGGGAAGCTGGGTTCTACCAGCGCGATCGGGCCGTGCAGAAAATCGGCGGAAGAAAAGCGCTCGGCTACCACGTAGCACGTCTCCATCAGCTTCAGGGCGAACTCGAACGCATTGGCGTAGTTCAGGCCGCGCCCCGCCACGACGGCATGATGCATGAAGCGGTATCGCTCGGAAAACTCGCGAACATCCGGTTCCAAGCCGAGCGCGAGATCCACCCACTCGGGGACCCGGTCCAGGTCGTCCAGTCGCACACGGCCGCCCAGCGCATACGCCAGCAAGTAGAGCAGCAGCACTTGCCCCGTGTACGTCTTGGTAGCGGCCACGCTCCTTTCTTTCCCGGCACGCACCAGCAGCACGTGCTCGGCGATGTGGGCCAGCGCGCTTGTGCGTTCATTGGTGATGCCGAGCGTGAGAGCGCCTTGCGCCCGCGCGCGCTCCAGCACGAGATTCGTGTCCGTGGATTCGCCCGATTGCGAGATCCCGGCTACCAGGGCATCGCGATAATTGACGTTCGCGTTGTACAGGGTGGCGATGGAAGGCGCGGCCAGCGAGACCGGAATTCCGGTCGAGATTTCGAGCAGATAACGGCCGAATAGTGCGGCGTTGTCGGAGGTGCCGCGCGCCACCAGCACAATCAATCGCGGCCGCCGTTTTTCCACGAGCTTGCGAAATCGCTCGATGCGGCGTCTGCCTTCGGCCAGCGTGCGTGCCAGCGTTACCGGCTGCTGCCGGATCTCTTCCAGCATGCGTGACATTTCTTTCACGATAGCAGCGGCGGGCGCTCGAACGCGAAAGGCCGCCTACTTGTGATGGTGGCCGCTGCGGTAATGGGCGGCGAGCAGGTCGTGACCGAAATCGCCGGTGAAATCGCGCCACACGGTGTGGACGTGGTTGGCGTCGTTCTGCGTGTTGTCGTATTCAATCAGGAACGCGGATGTTTGGATGCGGTAGTAATGCGGTTCGCCGCGCTGCGTGCCGCCCGCCCACGCGAAGTGGATCTGCCGGCCGGCCTGCGCAATCTGGCGGTGCCGCGTTTCCGCCATCGCGTCGGGAAGGTTACTGGTGAATTCCCGCAGCAGATCGATCAGCCGTTCCCACTGGCGGGCCTTCATGGCGGTGGCGCAGAGCCCGGAGGCCTGGCCCTGAAGCGCGGCCTGCCGATTGGCGGCGGTCAGGATGTCGCGGTAGGCAACCGGATCGACAATCGCGACGCTTCGCTGGTCGCCATCGAGTACGCTGAGCAATTCGCGGCCCAGATCTTCCTCGGCCGCAAGGGCGCGCAGGCCCCGAAGTGGCCCCTGGCGGACTTCGGCCGGATTGGCGCCGAAGAAGGCAGGGGCGTCCACGACTTCGCCGCCCGCCACGGTATAGTTCTGGCTGATGTGGTGACCTTCGAACCGATAGCCCCAGACGCCGTCATCCGAGGGCGTGCCGAAGATGGAGATGTAGTATTTTTCCGGATTCCGGCGTACCCCGCTATCGTTTTCAAGAACCCGTAGCACTTCTTCCAGGCTCATTATGGTGACGGCCTTAATGTAGCCCGATTGGCTCAAACCGGCACTCAGCAACCCACTGGCGAGGTGCCGCTGGTGGGGCGACATATCAAGCAGCGGCAGTCCCTGACGCTCTCCGGGCAGGTAGGTCCAGTTGTAGCGTTCCTGATCATCGAAGGGAAAAGTCGCGCGAGCGTGCTGCTTAGGATCGAGCGCAGCCAGAAAGCGCCTCGCGGCCTCCGTGAGAACGGATTCCGGATGGTCGTGGTGGTGCGGGGAAGCAGGAAGAATTACGCCCATAAAGGACAGCGGATGCCAAACGGATTAAACGCGATCGGTCTACGGCCGGAGCGCGAATCCGCTAGAACGGAAAATCGTTGTGGGCCGTCTGCGCGTATACGCCCGCTTTGACCAGGAAACGGTATGGGTTGACCGGAGCCCCTCCGAGGCGCACTTCATAGTGAAGATGCGGTCCTGTGGAACGGCCCGACGTTCCCACCAGCCCGATAATGTCGCCGCGCCGGACTTCCTCGCCTTCATGAACATAGTAACGGGAGAGGTGAGCGTAGTAGGTCTGGATGCCGCCGCCATGGTTGACCATCACCAGACGGCCGTAGCCACTCATCATGCCGGCTTCGGTAACAATTCCATCCGCGGTTACGCGCACGGGAGTGCCGGATGGCGCGCTGATGTCCACGCCCTTATGGAATTCGCCTTCCCCCGAGAACGGGTCCGTGCGCTCTCCAAACGGTCCGAGTAGGCGCCCATCCACCGGCCAGATACTCGGACGGGATGCCATGTGCATTCGCCGCGCTTCCTGGCTCTGGAGTGCCAGGGAATTCGCGTTGCGCAGGAAGTTGTAATCGCGGACGCTTTCGGCGAAGGTGGGCGTCAGCTTGCCTTCGGCAGAAATATCGGACGGCCCGTCGAGCTTCTGCTTGATGCCATACGCGACGGAGACTTCCTGGGCGTAGATCTGGAGGCTCGCGAGCTGCTCGTTAGTCTGGCTGACCACTTTTTGCAAGTTCTGGTACCGCGTGCGGAGGCTGTCGGCGTCGCGGCGAAGCGCATTATAGTTGGCGACTTTCCACGCCATGCGGGCATAGCTTGCGACGAAACCGAAAATCGAAAAGCAGCCCAACAGGGCCAGAGCAAGGATCGCGTAGACAGCTTGGTGCGGGATATGAATCCGCCTGAGTCTTCCCCGCAGCGAATGAGCCAGTACTACAACGAAATATTCCTGCTGCATAGTATTCTCCGGCTGAACGTGCGCCGCATCCTAGCGGAATTAGCCCCATGTCCAGGGGGATAAAGGTAAAAAGACGACGAATTGAAACTGTAACAACCTCGGAAGGTCGCTGTCAACCCCTATCGAAAGCTTGCAAGTGATTGATGGAATTGGTATTGTTCAAATTTACCGTGCCAAGGCGAATCCCCGGGACCCTGTTTCTGCGGAATTTAGTAGAACGGCGCAGCCTGCTCTTTCAGCTTGTGCGCCGGGATTTCGAGCAGCGCTTTGTGGGTTCCGCCATCGGTTGGATCTGGGGCTTAATCCACCCGCTGGTACTCCTAGTGAGTTGGATTTTCATTTTCGTGATTTGCCTGAAGCAAACCCTGCCGGCGGGCGAAGTCACTACGAATTATCCGCTCTTCATCTTCGCCGGTATGCTGCCGTGGCTGTTGTTCAGCGAGACCGTGCAGCGCTCGGCCGGGAGCCTTCTCGATCAGGCGAATCTGATCACGAAAACTGTATTTCCCTCCGAAATTATTCCGGTTTCGATTTTCCTTTCGACGTTGGTGAGCCACCTCCTGGCTCTAATATTAATGATCGGCGCAGCGGCATTTTTTCTGAAGAGCATCAGCGTTTTTATTTTCATGCTGCCTCTTTATATGCTGCTCATCGGCCTGTTTGCTGTGGGAATCGGCTGGATCGTAGCGGGCCTCCATGTTTATTTACGTGACACGGCGCAGATTCTGATCGTGATTCTGACATTCTGGTTCTGGCTGACGCCGATTTTCATCACGGAAAGGCAGTTCCCGCCGTGGTCGAAATTCCTGCTGGCGGGCAACCCCATGGCTTACGTAGTGCGCGGCTATCGGCAGCTATTGCTAGGCCACCAACCCCCCGGTTTGACGGATTTCGGCATCGCGCTCCTCTACGCCGCAGTGACATTCGTACTGGGAGGCCTGTTCTTCCGCCACATGAAGCGCGGTTTCGCGGATGTGCTCTAAAAGAAATCGCGGACGGCATTCAGAACGCCTCCAATCAGCCGAGCCAATCGGCGGGCCTCCCTGCGGCTTCGCCATGGGGCCGCGCCTTTAAGCTGCGGACCTACTTTTAGCAGGTCCACCGGCCGGCCGGCCGGCGGCACGTTTCAGACACCGAAACTGGGTCTGTCGAAACGCGTTGCCTGTGCTTTTTCGCGAAGGTCTGTACTCGGATTGTGATGAAGTCTCGTGAGCGGCCGAATGGACCTGCTCGAAAGCAAGTCCGCAGCCTGGAAAGGCAGCCCATTTGCCTGCGGGGCTACTCTGAATTTCGGCGTCGGGTTTTTTCCCAACAATTGCTTCGCCAAAAAATACGAAAGCCGGGCGGAAGCGATCCGCCCGGCCTTCTCCTTCGTTACTGGGTCTAAGCGCTACCTCACGAACACCGATATGGTGACGCTTACCGTCTGGCCTCCAGGTCCGTAAGCTGTCAAGGTGTAGGTTGAGTTCGTTGTCGGGTGGACGACTATACTGCCGTTCGGGTTCAGCGTTTCCGCAGGCAGTTCATTGCCTGTCAGAACTACTGAAGTGGCATTCTCCGTCGTCCAGGCCAAGGTGACCGGCGCCCCGGCCGCATCGGAGGTGACCGGGTTCGAGGTGAATGACGTGATCCGCACCTGGCCGACATTGATGGTGACATTGGCCTGAATCTGGCCCGCGCCATTAGTAGCGGTCAAAGTGTACGTCGTGGTCTTTGACGGACTCACATTCGCGCAATCGTTAGGAGCGAGGCCGCTGCCGACATCCGGAGCGATCGAAATCGATGTCGCGCCGTTCACCTGCCAGCACAGCTTCGAGGTCTGGCCCGCGTCAATATTGACCGGGCTGGCCACGAACTGCACGACTTGCGGAATCGAGCCGGTGGTAACGGTTACCGTCACCGGAGCAGTGACGACACTGCCGTCGGCGCCGGTAACGCTCAGCGTGTAAGTAGTCGTCGCGGTCGGCGAAACCACTTGGCTGCCGTTGGGCGCGACGTTGCCGATTCCGTTGATGGAGACTTGCGTTCCACCCGTCGTGGTCCAGCTCAAGGTGGAAGATTCACCCTGCAAAATGGTCACAGGGTTGGCCTCAAAGCGGATGATCTCGGCCGGGCCGCCAGTGCCGCCTACGTTCACGGTCACTGTGGAGTTCACCGTACCGCCCGCGCCCGTCGCTGTCAGTGTATAAGTGGTGGTCTGGGTTGGCGTCACATCGGAGGACCCACTGCGGGCGTCAACCGTACCGGGCGCCGGTTGGATGGTCACCGTATCCGCGCCTTCCACCACCCAGACCAGATGTGTGCTCTGGCCGGGCTGGACAACTGTAGGCGTAGCGGTGAATTGCAGGACGCGCACCTGCGGAGTTGTGCCGGTGGTTACTGTCGTGGTGGCGGAACTCTGCAAGCCGCCCGAATCCTTGACGGTCAAGCGGAAGACATACGTCTGATTCGCCACGGCGGTAAAGGTTGCCGTCGCGGTGTTAGCGCCGGACAGAGCCACTCCGGGTCCACCGATCTGGCTCCAGCTAAAGGTGATTGCGTCGCCTTCCGGATCATACGAACCGGAACCATCGAGCGTAATTGTACCGGGCTGCGCGCCGATCTGGTTGGGACCGGCATTAGCCACAGGCGGGCTGTTGCCCACGCGCCGTGTCAGCAATTCGTAACGAATTCGCGGAACGTCCATCGGGACTGGACTGGTGATCTTCGTGTATTCCTTTGGGTGAATGTAATTCCCGAACTGGAATCCGAAGACTACGCGGCCGCTGTCCTTGGTGCCGAGCAGCGTCTCGTTCAATCCGACTTCGGTGGTGAAAGCCACGTGCTGATTCAGCGGCTGCACCAGGCGGATCATGCCGCCCGGACGGTCGCTGCCCGGCCCATGCCGCCGGAGATAGCCGATGTTGCCTTCCATATAGGCATCGCCCCAAACCCCAACCTGTGCGCTGGCGCCGTACTGATCCACGATCTGCGCATAGGTCTGGAGGAAGGAGTCGGGCCCGAGGTTGGCATTGTTGAGAACCGCGGTGTTCTTGAAGCCGCGCGTTCCGAACAGGCCGATACGGCCGCGGCTGAAGAGATAGTCCAGCATGAAGGCTGCTTCGCCGAGTCCGCCGCCGTTCTGGTATTCCTTGAAGTTCAGGTACTTGAAGCTGGCAAACGCGCCGCCTTGCAGATTGCCCCAGCGGTTCACAAGTCCTATATCAAACTGGCCTTCCTGCCGGCCCGTGTAGTACATGTACTCACCCTGGGCCTGCACGGCATGTGTGCCGTCGCCGCCAAACGGCGAGAAGAACTGGCCGCGGCCGCTAACGGTGTAATTGCCGGTGCGCGCGGGTCCATAAGTCGGTCCGACGTTCAGCCCAAGCAAAGAGAACTTCTTGTTACGCTTCTGGGCCTCATCAACCGCGCCCATCGCCTGCGTATGCGCGATATCGGTGGTCTGCTGAGCGGTGAGAGGTTTCGGCAGGTTGTTCACCTGATCGTGCAGGGCGTTCTGCTGGTTCCGCAGATCGTCGATCTGGCTCTGCAGGCGGGCGTTTTCGCCCTTCAAATCATTAAGGGCCGCCATAATATCATCCAGTTTATCGAGGCGCTTCAGGATCTGATTGCAGCAGTCCTCCTGCTTCTTGGCCAAATCCTGCAAGGCCTGGAGGACGTCATTGATGCCGCCCTCCTTGATCAACCGTCCCTGGGCGTCGGTGACCGCCATTTCCACACGACGGTTGATGAATCGTCCCTCTTTGGTTCGGTTGGAGACTGCCGGATTCCGCTTCCCGTCGCCCGCGGTGGTGATCTGGTCGGCGGAAGCGCCGTACTTTACCAGGAATGCTTTGACCGTATTGGCTCGTGCCAGTGCCAGGCGGTCGTTATAACGCGCCGATCCGACATAGTCGGTGTGGCCGGTAACTTTAACGTGATAATCCTTGTGCTGGTTTAATAAGTCCGCGAGACGCAGCAGGCTTGGGTAGCCGTCTGAAAGGATCGAGGAGTTGAACTCAAAATTAATTTCCTCCCAATCGTCCTTCGTCTGACTGGTAGTCAACCCCTGAGCAAATAGACAGGATGCCAAGAACCCGAGCGCTCCTATCGCTGCTAGTTTCTTCATTTCGTTTAGATCTCCTCAGCTAAATCCACATGTACACGATCTGAAACTCTTTGATAGCCGCTGCCGCCAATGTCCCGAGGCGGCCTCGATCTAGGCCCATTTGCGAACTGGCGGGCGAGAGCCGCTCAAGCGGAAAAAAGCCGAACAACCACCCACAAGCGCAACATATGAATAGGATACACCCGAATTTGCCGTTATCTGCAAGAATTGGAATCGGTTAGATCCTAGTACGTGGTGTTGCCCCGTACAGATTTTCGCGGTGAAGTCGTACACATTTCCGGCTAAAATTGGGAGAATACTTGTCGGGGCTGCCGGATGGGTAGTCGCTCCCGGCAACGGGGGAGGAAAGTCCGGTCTCCACAGGGCAGCGTGCCGGCTAACGGCCGGGGGAGCCGCAAGGCTCTACGGAAAGTGCCACAGAAAATATACCGCCCGGCAACGGGTAAGGGTGAAATGGTGCGGTAAGAGCGCACCGCGGCGGGAGTAATTCCGCCGGCAGGGAAAACCCCACGAGGAGCAAGGCCAAATAGGGGAGGAGGGACGGCCCGTCCCGCTCGACTTCCGGGTAGGCCGCTAGAGCCGGGCAGCGATGTCCGGCCCAGAGGAATGACTATCGCCCGCAAGGGTACAGAAACCGGCTTATAGTCCGGCAGCCTCAAACTTAATCTGTCTCATCAGCAAAGCGCGGCCATCAGGGCTCCGCGGGCAGTGGAATTCAAGGGGTCCGGGGAAACCCTCACGTCGGAGAGACGGACAGGGAATTCCTGAGATCGCAGAACAGCGCCGAACCGGTCTACGAAGCCTTTCGGCATGGCGGTACCGCCGCTCAATACGAGCGGAATCGAATGATCCAACTTGGGAAGGCGATGAGCGGTCGCCAGGTTGCCGCGCAGGGCATTCACCAGGTTTTGGATCATCTCGTCGTAGTAGACGGTGAGCGCGTTCTGCACCCGGTCCGTGGAAAGTCCGTTCAGCCGGAACGCCTGTTCCTTCTGGATCCGGAGCCGCGTCGAAACTTCACCGGTCACCAATGCCGCCTGGGTATCGATGAAATCGCCCGCCTTAGGCACGCTGAAGCTGAGTACCGGCACGGACAATACGGCCAGACAAACGTTGCACAGCCCGCTGCCGCAGGAGACGCCGATGCCGGTGTAGTTGGAAGCGCCGAGGTCGCCGAATACCACCGCGAGTCCTTCTTCGATGGGTGTGGCCGTGTAACCCAGATCTGTCAGGATCTGGCGGATCGAGGCTTCGTGATAGGCGTTGCCGTTTTCCTGATTGGGGAGCGGCGCCGGTACGCTGAAGAAGATCTTTTGCTCCGTGGACGTGGCCGGCCCCACCAGCTTCTGAATGATGCGGCGCACCACCGACAGGCTATGCGGTTCTTGCGGATTGAGCACGCCATTCCGCATCGGGCGGCGGGTTTCGACGTGAAAGACCTCGGCGAACTGCTGGGCGTCGTTGCCGGCCACCACAATTTCCGAGCCCTGCACTTCATGGAAGACGTTTTCCCGAATCAGCAGGCTTTCGGCCAGCTTTGAGTAGGGCAGGGTGATGAACGCGTTGAGTTGTGATTCGTACTGGTATTTCTTTTCCGCGCTCCGCGCCACCACGATGCGGCTGGTGCCGACGTCGAGACCGAGAGGCAGGTTGGTATCTTGTTCGGTGTTGTTCATGGTTCCATCTCCTAAGTTGCGCGCCAAATCAGGATCGCCGTCGCGATGAGCAGAAGCACGCCGAGTGCCGCCAGGGCCTGCTGTTTCCACGGGCGCGGCGTCGACGGAGCCAGACAAATCCGGCCGCGCAGGTAGCGCAGCCGCTGGACGTAGTCCGGCATCCGGTCCGCCTGCTGTTCGATCCGGCCCAGCGGTTCGCGTGTCCTGGCTTGGATTCTTGCCCTCACCACCTTCCCCGCAGTGATTCACCGGCGGCCTCGCCGGAACGCTGAATGATTTGTTAGTCGAAGGGTGGACCCTGCTCGCGTTGGATCTTGTCTGCAAAACGTCGTACCCGGTCGAGTTCGTGGCGGTCCAGGCGCGGCTGCTGCTCCCGCATCCAGAACAGAGCTGCCATCAGCAGAAGAGCGAGGAAGACAACGGCAACCATGGCTTCGCACCTCTACCGCCTCGGCCCGGTGGCGCGCTCCAGAAGAGCGGTGAGACTGCCATTGTTCAAGCCATTGGTTTGCGGCACGCAGAACGCCGCAGCTTCACTGATGCGCTCGGCTTCCTGATGCTTGCGCTTTTGCCACGCGCGGAAATTGTCCTGCTGCCGCGCCACATCGTCGAGATTGGCCTGCACGCGGGACATATATTGTGCCGTAATGCGGTCCAATTCCGCCTGAATGCGGCTGTTCTCTTCCGCTTTGGCCGCTTCGAAATCCTTCAGTTTGTTCTGCTGCGCTTCCTCATAGTCGTTCAGGGCGCGCTGGCGGACCATGGCGTCCTGCAGCAGGTCCTCCACTTCCACGCCTGCCGCGTCGAGCGCCATCAGCAGCGATCCGCGTTTGGATTCGGTCGACATGCCGGCAATATGCGGGCTGTTGGCCATCTCCGCGACTTTGAGAATGCTATAGGCCATCTGCGGCGGTTTCACCGGCGCGGTGCGGTAAATTTCCTCGAATGAGGAAAATCGGGTCGCCGGAACGCGTTCATGCGGTGAGGAAACCGGGCGTTCGAGCTCGCGCGGTTCCTCCACTTCGGCGATCGCTTGGTCAACGGTACCGTTGCGGGGTGTCGCATCCTGCGGCAACTCGCCGGCATCTAGCGAGAACTGAAAAAGTCGTCTAAACATACCCACTCCGTAAAGCCGCGCTTGTACTTTGCGCCGATGGCCGAACCCGCGGCGTGGCCTGCCCGGCGGACGATTCCTGTTCTGGATTACGGATACCGCTCTGGTAGTATCCGTGGAGTTGCAAACTTCTCACAAGAGTTCCTTTACTGGCGTCGAAACACGAAAATGCGTTAACTCGGTAAGAATTGAGCACTACTCCCTGCACTTTTTAGGAGTACCTGCCGATATGTGATACGACATGGGCATCCCAAAACGTCGAGTGCCCGGATCCAGGCCCTGGGTGGAGTGGTTTGCAGGGCAAATCACCGACCCGGTTCTGCGTTTGAAATACCTCAAGGCGGTGGCGCCTCCTCCCAGAACCCCCGCGGGATTACGCGCGCGGCGCGCCCTGCACCGGTTGTGGCCTCTGCTCTTACTGGCCGCGGCGGGAGGATTCTTCCTGTTTCGAACGCCATCGGGATTCGCCAGCCTGCCCACACCGGTGCCTCGGCCCCGCGCGGCCTCGCCGGTACGCGTCCAACCGCTGCCCCAGGTGTGGCTGGTCGATAAGAGCGCCGATTCGGAAACTTATAGCAATGGCCTGCGCATTGACGACCGGTATGCGGTCTCCACGCACCCCAGATCGTACCTGGCCTTTCCAGCAAATGGCTTGGGACAGGAAAACGGCGTGCGGGATTCGGTCCCTGTTGGGATCGTCTATCACACCACCGAGAGCCGCCAGGCGCCATTTGCAGCCGAACAGAACCCGGTCTTGAAAAAGATCGGCGAATCGCTGCTCGACTATGTGACGCGCAAGCGGGCATATAACTTTCTAATCGACCGTTTTGGGCGAATTTATCGCGTAGTCGATGAGAATGACGCAGCAAATCATGCCGGTTACTCAGTTTGGTCCGACGGCCAATGGGTTTATCTCAACCTCAATGAGAGTTTTCTGGGAATATCTTTCGAGGCTCGCACGCAACCCGGACAGTTGGAGACCTCTATCAGCCCGGCCCAGGTGCGATCGGCGGCCATGCTGACCGAGATGCTGCAGAACCGGTATCGCATTCCGGCAGCGAATTGCGTCACGCACGCGCAAGTTTCCGTAAACCCTTCGAACCGGCGCGTAGGCTATCACACTGATTGGGCGTCGAGCTTCCCCTTCGCGCAGGTCGGTCTGCCGGACAACTACCAGGAGCACATGGCGGCGGTGGAATTGTTCGGATTCGAATCTGATCCGGGCTTTGAGCGCTCGACCGGTTTGCGCATGTCGGGCGGAGTCGAGCAAGCAGAGGAGAAGCTGGAATCGGAAGCCGCCAGTTTTCATATGACGGTGCCGGAGTATAGGAAACAACTACAGGAGAGATACCGAAAACTGCTGGCCATCGTCCGACGCCAGAGCGGCAGGGAAACCGAAGAATCCGAATAATTTCAGGTGCAGTGTAACTGGGACAGCCCTCAGGCTGCCTTTGGATACGGGACAGCCTTTTTGGGGCTGCGGAGCTGCTTTAGCGGACGCCGGCCCTCATCTCGGAATGGCTGCCCTGCGCGATGAGTGTCCTTCCAGCGCGCAGGGGCGATAACTAGGGCCGCTACTTGGGTTTGTTAGCCAGAACCAGAGGAGACGGTCCAGGCGATTCCAGAGCGCGCGGATTCTCAAAGCCTGCTTCCCGTAACCAGCCGGAAATCTCCTGGAATGAGAATGTATCGCCCTTATCGGTGGCTACCAGCATGTTGACCGCGAAGATCAGGCTCATCGCCGGCCCGCGGCGGTCTTCGTCTACCAGGAATTCGGCAATGGCAATTGTTCCACCCGGAGCCAGAGCGTTGAACGTCTTCTTCAACAGTTCGCGGCCATTAGCTTCGCCCTCGCTGTGCAGAATATGTCCCAGAATGGCAACATTGTGGCCCTGACCGAAATCGGCCGTCGCCAGATCGCCAGCCACGAATTGAAAACGATCCACCAGGCCGAAGCGGGTGGCCATCTGCCGCGTCACTTCCAACACTTGCGGCCAATCAACGGCAGTTACGGTAACCTGCGGCGAGCGTTGCGCAAGGCCAATACCCCATACGCCGGAACCCGCGGCGAGGTCGAGAATGCGCACCGGCTGGCTGGCCTTTTCGATGCCGAGTGTGCCTGCAAGCACCTGAGTGACCGGATAGCTGATCGGGAAAAGATCGGTCACAAACTGCTGAAAGAAGATTGAACCGTCTCCCTGCTGGTTTACGCTTTTGTTGGGTTTGCCCGTTGTTACAGTTTCGGTGAGGCCCAACCATGCTGGAATCAGATCCGTGCTGGTATGCCGGATGAGTCCGCCATAAAAAGTGGGCTTCGTCGTGACCAGAAACTGCGAGCTTTCGGCAGTAGTCCCATAACGCCCATTCGCGTCCCTGTTCAGAAATTGCAAGCCTACGAGCGCATTCAGAAGAGCGCGTAGTCCGCGCTGCGATGCCCCCGTCTGGGCGACAACTTCATCCACTGTTTGAGGGCTCTTGTCTAAAACATCAAACACCTTCAGCTTGATCGCCGCTTCCAGCATTAAGGGAGCAGCATAGCCCCACGCCAACTGCATGATGCGCTGTGGTGTCACTTCTGTCTGACTGGTTGTGCTCATACCACGTTGTTTTGCCTTTCTTAGATTCTCAGGTTGCTATGGCCGTTTTTGATTATATGTCGAGGGCGTCATTTTTCCGCCGCGGCCGTCGATAAACGCGCCGTCTAGCCCCGAATCGACGAGTAGTAGCGCCCAAGAGGCCCCGCGCCCGACAAGTGCTTTCGTGCCCGCACCAGTTCGGCAATCTGCCGAACATGACCCAGGTCATGCAGCGCCCATTCGTGCAGCATTTGCGCGAGGGTGATTTCTCCGGCTTCGCGATGTAGCGCAAGCCGCTCTCCCGCGCCGGGTGGCAGGCTGCGCAGAAACTCCACGTTGGTTTCCCGCTGTTCCTCGAAATGATCGAACTCGTCCTCGGCGTCGGCATCGCGGTACAGATCGAGGTGCATCGAGGCATCATCCGGATCGAAGACAGGCCGCTCCTCTTGCAGGAACCGGTCCAGGCGTAAGCGATAGCAATGTCCTTCGGTGTGCGACAAGTGCGCGAGGACTTCGGCGATCGAAAAGCGATCGGGTGCCGGCTTCCACCGCGCATCTTCCGCCGTGACTTCGCACATCAGGCCGCGCAAAATATCCGGCGTAGCGGCAAGCAGATCGAGGCAGGGAAGTCCGTTTTCTTCGGGTTGCTTGCGTTGGCTCATATGGTATTCGTTACTTCGATCTCGCGCTCGTCCCCCCGCGCGGCACGAATGCGAATTTCGGTGCGCTCCTTCGGCAACAGTTGCGGAAAGCGCTCGCCCCACTCGATGAGCACGACGGCCGGCCGGTCGAACAGTTCGTCCAGGCCAAGCGTCGCTACTTCGCGCGCCTGGTCGAGGCGGTACAGATCAATGTGATAGACCGGCCTGCCCGCTCCGTATTCGTGGATCAGCGTAAACGTGGGGCTCGACACTTCCTCCGCCTCCGCCGCGCGCAGCCCTTTCACGATGCCCTTTGCAAGAGTGGTCTTGCCGGCTCCCAGTTCGCCGATCAGCAGCACCACGCTTCGTTCCGGCAATTCTCGCGCCAGCCGTTCACCCAAGGCGATGGTTTCTTCCTCAGACGTCGTGTGGTAGGTCGGCACACTCCTCCAGGGCCTCGGGAAGGTATCGCAGCAAATCGCCGGCGATGAGACATTTTTCGCCCAAGGCTCGGGCGCCGATCTCCCCCGCCAGACCGTGCAAATAAACGGCGGCTGCAATGGCACACGCGGAGTCCTCCGGGAACTGCGCCATCATGCCTGCGATGAGGCCGGTCAGTACGTCGCCGCTGCCGCCGGTACCCATGGCAGGCGAGCCGGTGGGGTTGATCCACACACGGCCATCGGGGAAAGCGATGACAGTGCGTTCGCCCTTGAGCACCAGCACGACTTGCCGTTCGGTGGCGAAGGCGCGGGCCGCACCAACACGATCCTTCTGAATCTCCGCCGTAGTCTTGCCGGTGATGCGCGCCATCTCGCCGGGATGCGGTGTGAGCACGCGCAGACGGCGGCGGCCGTGAATGTCCGGAGAGAGCGCATCGGCATCGAGTACAACCGGTTGCGGGCAGGTTTCGATGACATGCGAAACCAGTGCGGCGGTGTCGGGATGGCGGCCCAGTCCCGGGCCCATGGCGATAACGCTCTTCGACTCAGCCAGTTTGTCGAGTTGCGTGGCAGCCTGCGCCGAGATCACGCCATCCCCGGTTTCGGCTAGCGGCTCGGTCATGAGCTCGGCTGCGTGTCCGGCGATCGAGGCGATTGCGCTCTGTGCCGAGGCGACCGTGACCAACCCCGCGCCTGCGCGCAGCGCGCCGAGCCCCGCCAAGGCTGCCGCGCCCGACTTGCCGCGTGAGCCGGCTACGACGAGCACGTGGCCGAAGGTGCCTTTATGGCCGCCGGGCGGGCGCGATGCGAGCGCGCATCGGAACATCGTGGGCTCGATCAACGAAAGCCACTCATCCTCATAGAATTCGGGCGGGCTGCCGATCGGAGCGACCACCAATTCTCCCAGGTGATTGCAGTTCGGCGGTAAGGCGTGGCAGAGCTTGGGAGCGGTGAAGGTCACCGTCGCATTGGCTCGCGCGAACTCGCCGACAGGCTCGCCGGAATCGCCCGGCATACCGGAGGGAATATCGACCGCCACCACATCGGCCAACGGAAATCCGTTGTTGATTTCCTGAATCGCCGCCAGCATGGGTCCGGAGGCAGCGCCGGTAATTCCGGTGCCGAGCAGCGCGTCGAGCACGAGCGTGGCATTGCGCGCATCGGCCGGAATCTCCCGCGAGATCGTACACCCACAGACCTGCAGCATACGGTAATTCTGCGCCGCATCGCCCTTCAGTTCTTCGGGCGCGGCAAACAGCACCACGTGGAGCGACTGCGGATGGATGCGCGTGTGAAACTGGCGCGCGATCACCATTCCATCGCCCCCATTGTTGCCCTTGCCGCACAGGATCACCACGCGTTGGCTGGCCAGCGGCGCGAAGCGTTCGGCGAGAAACTCCACGACGCGATGGCCGGCATTCTCCATCAGAACGATTCCGGGGATACCGGATTCGATGGTGCTTCGGTCGACCTCGTGCATCTGGGAAACGGTGAGGACCTTCATATCCGCCGCGCTGCCAGTATGGTCATGTCATCCTGCAATTCACTGGAGCCGGTCCATTCGGTGACCGCTTCCATCGTGCGCGCGATGATTTCGGTGAGTTCCGCCTGTTCGTACTTCAACACCAGGTCTTTCAAGCGTTCTTCACCGAACATTTCTCCGTAGACGTTTTCCGGTTCCACGACGCCATCCGTATAGGCCACCAGTATATCGCCGCGATCCAGCGGAACCGTCTTTTCCTCGTACGTCGCGAAGGGGAATGCGCCCACTACCGTGCCCGTGGAATCGAGCATCTGCAGATTGCCCTGGTGCACCAGAATCGGCGGCAAATGGCCGGCGTTCGCGTATGTGAGCGAATGGTTGGTTTCGTCATACAGGGCAAAATAAAATGTCGCGTACTTTTCAGGCGCGGTGTTGGCGTAGAGTTGCTGATTCAGATTTGATACCAGACGTGCCGCCGAGAGCCGATGCGGCTCAAAACCATTGGAAGCACTCAACTGAGTTCGCATGGTGGACTGAATGGCCGCCATCAGCAGAGCCGCGGATATGCCTTTGCCCGCGACGTCGCCAATGGCGAAGGCCAGCGCGGCATGGGGAAGCGGCAGGAAATCGTAGTAATCGCCCGAAACCATTCGCGCCGGGCTGCACGCGCCCGCCAGTTGCAACGTTCTGGTAGAAGGCGCGGCCTTCGGAAAAAGCTGCGACTGCACTTCCCGCGCGATTTCGATCTCCGATTGCAAGCGCTCCTTTTCTTTCGCGACGACAATCAGCCGCTCGATATTGGCCGTCATTGAGTTGAATGAAGATCCCAGCTCGGCTAGTTGATCGTTGCCCTTCACGCGGATGCGATACGAGAAATCGCCCGCTTTGACGCGCTGCGTGCCTTCGTAGAGCTCATGCACTGCACCCGTAATGGTGCGGCTGAGCGAGACGCCCGCCACAAGCGATGCCAGTTCGACGATCAGAAAAAGAACCCCGACGCCGACGAACAGTCCCAGCGCCAGTTCGCCCCAATCCACCGTCTGAAAGATCTTGCCCAGCACGGCGGAGAAGCGCGTTTGCACCAGCATAGCGGTGCCTTCAGTGTGGTCAGGCGAGTCCCAGAAGGGAATGCGCAGAGGGTAGAAGGCCCCCAGGGAAAAATCGAGCGCATTGGCTTTCGGCGGAACCTGATCCGGCAGTTTGGGCACGGTATACCCAACGATGTTCACTTCACCCAGACCCGGCACCAGAGAGACCAGCAGACTGTTGGTGATGGGGGCGAGTACGGTGACTTCGTTTCCTTCATTCAGCACGTGCGCCCAGGCATACAATTTCCGGTCGCGTACAACCAGGCCGCTGGCGTTCTTCCATACCGGCGGCGGAGGCGCAAGGGTCACGCCCGGTGGATAACGCAATTCGTTTTTGCCGCTCACCAGAACGTCGAAATCGGAAAAGCGGCGGCGCAGGAAAAACGAGAACCGGTTCACCATTAGTTCCGCGCTGGGTCCATTGGCGCGTGCCAGTCCTTCGGCCATTCCCATCAGGGAGGCCGTGCTGGCCGTGAGTTGAGTGTTCACCAGATAGATGGCAACCTGTCCGATCACGGCGTAAGTGGCGATTCCTACCAGTGTGAGAATCAACATCACGGGCACTACGGCGATGAACAGATAGGCCAGCAGCAGGCGGTTGCGCAGCCGCCAGATGGCCGCGCGCAGCCCGCGGCGCGCGATTTGGAACAGCGACAAAAGGCCGGAAATAAAGGCGATCAGGCCGGTGACTGGCCGCCAGACCGAACTAACTCCAGTGAGATAGAGAACGAAATAGAGCGCCAGCAGAACGAAAAAGGCCTTCTGGATGCGGCTCATCTCCCGCCAACGAACTCCGACGCCTTTTCTCATAGCTTCAGACTAGCTTACCGGATAACTGGACTAGCTTATAAGACGGTCCGGCGATACAATCGCAGGATGCTGAAACGCAACTTTGTGTTTGCTGCGGTTTTGATGACCTTGCTCGTGGTGGCGGGCTGGGCCGCGGATGTCACCGGCACGTGGAAAGGCGAATCGTCCATGGGCAACGGCGGCGACAAGTTCACTCTCACGTTCGCATTTAAGCAGGACGGCTCGTCGTTAACAGGTACCGTGCAGGGTCCACAAGGCGATCCGCTTCCGATTAGCGACGGGAAGGTAAACGGTGACAAAATCTCATTTACCGTAAAAACGGACTTCAACGGTGGCATGAAGTTCTCCCACGAAGGCACCGTCAACGGAGACGAAATCAACCTGACGACGAAATCCGAGGGCGGCGACCAGGGCATGAACATGAGCATGGTGCTGAAGAAACAAAAGTAGGTGTAGAGAGACTGGAATCAGCCGGGCGCGGCTAAGCGAAGTCGATCCGCGCGATGATCATCTGCGGAAGCACCTGGTTCCAGCTCTCGGGAAGGTTGTCAAACGGCAGCCGGAATGGCTTGGTCTCGCCCGGGGCCAGACCGCCAGGCTTTCCGCTTACCACCGGCACTCGCTGGCGCAGAATCACCTGTCCATAGGCATCGTAAAAAACGCAGGTGATCTCAACCAGTTCCAGCACCCGATCACCTTTATTGGTGATGTTTCCGGTAATCTCCATCACCGATTGCTTCAGGTAGCTTTCGTGCGCCTCCATCTTCACATCGGTGAGTTGCAGATTGCGCACATACGCGCGGGCCGCTCCGGTGAGTGGCGGGGGAGGAGGCGGGGGTTGTTTCGACGCGCGATCGAGAAAGAAAAAGGCGACTGCGCCGGCAATGACCAGCACCGCGATGACAATCACTGCCGGAGGTACGGATATCCGCTCCCGGCTCTCCGCCGGCCGCGCCGTTCTATTTACCGCCAATCGTCATCTCTCCAATTTTGAGCGTAGGCGCCGCCACCGAGCCGCGAAATTCCAGGTCTGAGCCCACCGATTCCAGACCCATCAGCATATCTTTTAAGTTGCCGGCGATGGTCACCTCGGATACGGCAAAAGCCAGTTCGCCATTGCGAATCCACAAACCGGCCGCCCCGCGCGAATAGTCGCCGGTTACGATGTTCACTCCGAAGCCCATCAACTCGGTGACGTAGAAGCCGTTGGCGATTCCGCCGATGATCTCCTCCGCGGTTTGGACGCCCTTTTCAATGAAAAAGTTCCCGTGCCCGATGCCGGCATTGCCAGTGAGTCCGCGCGAGGCGTTGCCGGTGGTCTTCATCGCCAACTTGCGCGCCGCATAGGAATTGAGCAGATAGCTTTTGAGCACGCCCTTGTCGATGACGACAGTGCGGCGTGAGGGCACGCCTTCGTCGTCAAAGGGCGAGGTTCCGAATAATCCCGGAATGGTGCCGTCGTCCACCACAGTGACATTTTCCGACGCTACTTTTTCGCCCAGCTTGCCGGCCAAAAACGATTCGTGCCGGTAGATCGACATGCCATGCACGGCTTCAAAAATGTTGTCGAGCAGTGTGCGAGCCGTGCGCGGTTCGAATACGACCGGCACCCGCTGCGTTTCCACCTTCACCGCATTCAACCGTCGCAGGGCGCGCGCGGCCGCCGTGCGACCGACCTGCTCCGGTGCTTCGAGGCCTTCGAAACCTCGCGCCATGGTGTACCAGTAGTCGCGTTCCATCGATTCGCCATCGCGGGCGACCGGCACCGCGCTCAGCGAACAGTAGCTGGTGCGGTATTCGCCGGCGAACCCCAGGGAATTGGCGAAAACATGACGGCCCATATGTGTGTCGAACGACGCGCCCTCGGAATTGGCAATGCGGGGGTCGGCCGAAAGCGCGGCTTCTTCGGCGCGCTTGGCCGCATCGATCTTGAATGACGTTTCCAGTTGCGCCACGCCCGGCGCGTACAATTCCAAGTCGCCCGCGATCGAGCCCAATTCCTCCGGTTCGGGCAGCCCCGCGTGGGGATCTTCGGTCGTAACGTCTGCCAATTCGACGGCTGAGCGCACCAGCCGCTCAATGCCCTCGCTCGAAAGATCCGAAGTGTACGACGCCCCGGTATTGCGGCCTTTCAGGATGCGCAGCCCGGCTCCACGCGAGCCGGCTTCCTTCAGGTTCTCCACTTCGCGCATGCGCACGTTGGCTGAGAACTCATCGCCCTCGGCGATGGTGCATTCGGCGCCTGTGGCTCCGGCGGCGAGGGCGCGCTTCACAATGTCCGCGGCCAGTTCGCCGAGATGGTTTTCACTCACGCCGTGCCTCCCACGGTCATGCGGTCGATCTTGATGGTCGGGATACCGACACCCACCGGGACGCTCTGCCCTTCCTTACCGCACACGCCGATGCCCTCGTCGAGCCGCAGGTCATTGCCGACCATGCTGACGTATTTCAGCGCTTCCGGCCCATTGCCGATGAGCGTGGCATTGCGGACCGGGCGAGTGAGCTTTCCGTCTTCGATCAAATAACTCTCCGATGCGGAGAAGACAAAGTTGCCGCTGGTGATATCCACCTGGCCGCCTCCGAAGTTGACGCAATAAAGGCCCTTCGGCACGGAATGGATGATTTCTTCGGGATCGCTTTCGCCGGCTAGCATGAATGTGTTCGTCATGCGCGGCATGGGAATGTGGGCATAGCTCTCGCGGCGGCCGCTGCCGGTGGGGCCGGCATTCATCAGGCGGCTGGAAAGCTTGTCCTGCAGGTAGCCGCGCAGCACGCCGTTTTCGATGAGCACGTTGCGCTGGGTGGGCTGGCCTTCATCGTCCATATTGAGCGAGCCGCGGCGGCTGTTGATGGTGCCATCGTCGATCACGGTGCACAGTTCACTCGCCACTTTCTGACCGATGCGACCGCTGAAAGCGGAAACCTGCTTGCGATTAAAGTCGGCTTCCAGCCCGTGCCCCACAGCTTCGTGCAGCAGAATGCCGGGCCACCCGGGGCCCAGCACCACAGTCATTTCTCCCGCCGGCGCGTGCACGGCATCGAGCATCGTGATGGCCTCGCGTGCCGCTTCGGTGGCGAAATGCTCCGGCGTCTTCTCGTTTAGAAAGAAGCCCAGTTCCACGCGCCCGCCGCCGCCGGCGTGGCCGCGCTGCGGAGCCCCGCCATTGTTCCGCGCGAGCGCCGAAACGCTGAGGCGCGCCAATGGCTGCCGGTCGAGTGTGAGAACGCCTTCGCTATTAGCCACCATTACGTGGCGCAGATTATCCGCGTAGGCTGCTTGCACCTGAAAGATGCGCGGATCGTAGGCGCGCGCGGCGCGGTCGGCACGCTTCACCAGTTCCACGCGCTCGGAGAACGCAGTCTCGGTGGGCGCAGTAAGTACGGGATACAGATTGTGCTTCCGGCCTTCGTTGAGATCCACCTTGTCGACTTTGCTGGGCGCTGCGGCGATGCAGGCGGCCACTCGTGCGGCTTTGCGGATTCGCTCCGGAGAAAGATCGTCACTATACGCGTATCCGGTGCGCTCTCCCGCGATTACCCGTACGCCAACACCCATAGAAACGCCCTGCGCGGCGGTCTTCACCATGGATTCATCGATGCTGATGGAACTGGTGAGCAGGTATTCGAAGTAGAGGTCGGCGTAGTCACCGCCTTTGGAGAGCGCTTCGCCGAGATAATCTTCCAAATCCTGCCGGGTCAGGTTGAAGCGCACCGCAAAAATCGACTCGGAGAACTGCATATTATCAGGCTACCATGGGGGAGACGAGAGACCCCCGCAATGCGCAGTACGCTCTTCCGCAAACTGCTGCTCAGTTCCCTGTTACTCATTGCAGTTACGTTGGTTGCGCTCGATTTCTATCTGACGCCCTATACCCGCCGGCATCAGACGGAAGCCATCGAGACCTTGCTCACCGGCAAGGCGCGGATTCTCGCGGGTGAAATCACCTCGGGCGGCGGCGCGGATCTGAAGCAGTGGGCGAACAGTGTGGGCACTCGGGCCCGGGCGCGCATCACCGTGATCGACGGCCGCGGCGTCGTACTGGCCGATTCCCAACACGACGCGGAGTCCATGGAAAACCACGCCGGCCGGCCGGAAGTACGCGCGGCGGCAGCGGGGCGCGTTGGAGCATCGATTCGGCACAGCGCCACTCTGGGCGTTGACCTGTGTTACGTGGCTTTCCCGCTGGATGATGCCGCGCGCCCTGGCTGGGTGCTGCGGCTTGCGGTGCCTCTGGGAGAACTGGACGCGGCGATTTCCGCTGTCCGGCGGCAGGTGCTGGCTGCTTCGGTCGTGGCCGCCGGAGTTGCGCTGGTGATCGCGTGGTTCTTCTCGCGCTCATTCACGCGCCGCGTACGCCGCCTGCAGAGCTTTGCCGAGCGGTTGCTCGACGAAGACGCTCCACCGAAACTCGCGATTGATTCCAGTGATGAACTGGGCGCGCTGGCCGGTTCCCTGAGCCGCATGGCCGCGCGTTTGCACGATCTGGTAGACCGCTTAAGCCTGGAATCCGGGCAGCGGCAATCCATTCTGGCCAGCATGGTCGAAGGTGTACTGGCGGTGGACGAACAGCTCCGCGTGACCTTTTACAATGACGCCTTCGCCCGCGCGGCTGGAGCGGGCGTCATCGCGCGCCAGGCTCCCTTATGGGAAGTGCTGCGGGATCATGCGCTGGTGGATATGCTGCGGGATGTATTGACTCGCGGCGAGCCGCGGATGGGGCGGCTCGAGCTGGCAGCCAAGGGGCATCGTACGTATGAAGTCCAGGCGACGCGGCTCGCGACGCCGGCCACTCGCGGGGCGCTCGCCATCCTGCACGACATTACGGACCTCGAACGGCTGGAGCGAGTCCGCAAAGACTTCGTGGCCAACGTTTCGCATGAGCTGCGCACGCCGTTGACGGCTATCCAGGGCTATTCGGAAACACTGCTCGATGGCGCGCTCGAAGATCCGGTGAACAATCGCCGCTTCGTCGAGATCATCCAGGCGCACGCGGTGCGGCTGAATAACATTGCCTCTGACCTGCTCGCGCTTTCGGATCTGGAGTCGAACCAGGCCATGCCCGAGCCCGAACCCATCCTGCTCGCCGACGTGCTCGATGCCGCCCGGCGCACGGTGGAACCGGAAGCGCGCGTGCGCAAGGTCACGCTAATTGCCGGTCCCGTCGTGGAAGCGCGTGTGTTAGCCCACACCACGCGGCTGGAGCAAGTTTTCGTGAATCTGCTCAGCAACGCCATCAAGTTCAACCGTCCCGGCGGAGAGGTCCGCATTGAGACCACCAAGACTGACGGCTTGGTCAATATCGCCATTGCCGACACCGGCATCGGCATTCCTTCCGAAGAACTGCCACGCATCTTCGAGCGCTTCTATCGTGTGGATAAAGCGCGCTCCCGCGCGGTTGGCGGCACCGGCCTGGGCCTTTCGATCGTCAAACATGCCGTCGAGCGCATGAATGGAACGATTCGGGCCGAAAGCCAATTCGGCAAAGGATCTCGCTTTACCGTACAGCTTCCCGTGTGGCGCGCCGAATCCTGAAACATTGCGGTTACACAATAGTCATCAAACAGTAACTGCCGCTCGTTAACCTGTCGGTGAACTCACAGCTTAAGGAGCTTAATGATGAGGTTACGAGCAGTGGCGAGTTCTCGCGAACTGGTCCTGTTGTTTTCCCTGTGCTTCGGCGCTTATGCTGCCGACGTTCCGGCATCGCCGCCTGCGGGGCAGCAAAGAGCGTCCCAAAGCGCGGAGTTGCAGGCTTTGCGGGCGCAGCTAGCGGCGCAGCAGGCACAAATCGAGAAACTCCAACGTGCAATTGAAGCGCAACAGAAGAGTCTTGACCAGCAGACGAAGACCGCTTCCACGAAGGAGAGTGATGCCAACCAGATCGCCAGCACCACTCCAATGGTACCGGTAGCCATGGCAAAGGCCAATACGGCCGTCACGCCTGCCAATGGCGCGGCGCAAAGCGCCGAAGCGAAATCGCCGCTATCCTTCGGAATCGGCGACGCTTATATTACCCCGGTCGGCTTTATGGATTTCACTACCGTCACGCGATCCACCGTATCCGGCAGCGGGATCAGCACTAATTTCGGCAGCATTCCGTTCGGCAACACCACCGCAGGCAACATGTCCGAGACGCGTTTCAGCACGCAGAACTCGCGCATCGGCCTGCGCATAGATGCCCTGGTGCACGGCGCCAAGGTGCTTGGTTACCTGGAATCGGACTTTCTCGGTTTCGCGCCCGGCAACATTGCGGTGACCAGCAATAGCGACAGCCTGCGTATGCGCTTATACTTTGCCGATGTTCGCAAAGGACCCATCGAAGTGCTGGCGGGACAATCCTGGAGCCTGCTGACGCCGAATCGTAAAGGCCTGTCGCCGATGCCGAGCGACTTATTTTACTCGCAGAACGTGGACACCAACTACCAGGTCGGATTGCTGTGGTCGCGCGACTCGCAATTCCGCGTGGTCTATCACCCCAGTGATACGGTCGCCATGGGCATTTCTCTGGAGAATCCGGAACAATATATCGGCGGCTCGGGCGGCGCGGGCCCGGTAGTGCTACCCACGTCTTTGCAGGCCACCTACGCCAATGAACTGAATAACGGCGGTACGACGCTGAACGTCCCCAACCTGCATCCCGATATCGCCGCCAAAGTGGCGTTTGACCCGAAGTCGAGCGCGATTCCGATTCACTTCGAGGTCGGTGGCGTTCTGCGGTCATTCCGCACGTATAATCCCGCCGATCTGGAGCACTTCACCACCACCGGCGGCGGCGCATTAGCCAACGTGATCCTTGAGCCGGTGAAGAACTTTCGCCTGCTCTCCATGAACTACTGGAGCGATGGCGGCGGCCGATGGATCTTTGGCCTGGCGCCCGACCTCGTAGTTCGCGGAGATGGTGGACTTTCGCTGATCCACTCCGGTTCGACCGTAGATGGCGTGGAATTGCAGGTGAAGAATACTTTATTCTCGATGTATTACGGCGGCGTCTACATCGGCCGTAATGCCGTTATCGATCCGAGCAGCGGCAAGTTGGTCGGCTACGGTTACACCGGCAGCAGCAACGGCCAGAACCGGACCATTCAGGAAGGCACTTTCAACATCAATCAGACATTGTGGAAGGATGCGCGGTATGGCGCTTTGAACCTGATGTTCCAATATTCGTATATCTCGCGAAACCCGTGGTATGTTGCTACCGGCACGCCGGCCAATGCCAGCCAGAATGTGGGCTTCTTCGATCTTCGGTATACGCTTCCCGGCTCAGCCCCAATCCTCAAGTAGCAGTCACCCCCGAGCGCCTCGCTTCCGGCGCGCAATCCGCGTGCCGGAAGCGAGGCGCAATTTGGAATCCCCGCAAAAGATCTCGCAAGTAAAAAAATCGCGCAACATTCCTAACCGAAATGTTCGCCGTATAATATAAAGTTCGATTGATAAGCGGTTGACGGGTGAGCGCCTCCTTGGCGTATGCCCGTTGCGCCATTTTATTAGCAGGCGGAATCCTATCCCCTGAAAAAGTCCGTGCCGGTAATATTCATCTGTCTTGGCAGATCGAGTCATGTTTTTGCGCCCAAAACGCATCCGGCGCAACCCGGAGCGGCTTTCGTCCGTAGATGTTTCTTGGGTACATCTGGGTATTTACGTGCATATTTCCGAGGAGTGCCGGCATGATAAGAACAGGCGCGTGGTGGCTAGTGCTCTGTTGCCTTTCCACAATCGCCGCGCGCGCACAGTCAACAACTTCCCCACCCCCGCCCTCTCCGGCTGCGCCAGCGCAGCCAAATTCCCCCGCATCCCCCAGTGTCCGTATTACGCTCGAACAGGCAATTGATTTCGCGATCCAGCACAATCACGGCCTGCTGGCGGCCCGTTCGAATATTCTGCAAAGCCAGGCGCAGGAAATCACGGCGAACTTGCGGCCAAACCCGACGCTCGCCTGGGACACGCAATTCATACCGCTTTTTCATCTTGATCAATTCAACCGCGATTATCTGGCTAACAGCGCCCAGTTTGATCTGGGAATTGGATACACCTTTGAGCGTGGGCTCAAGCGGCAGCACCGTCTGCAGGCGGCGCGCGATCAGACGGCCGTGACCCGCTCGCAGGTAGCTGACAATGAGCGGCAGCTCAAGTTTGATGTGGCGCAGCAGTTCGTGAACGTGCTGCTGGCGGAATCGACGCTCGATTTCGCGCAGCAGGATCTGGCCAGCTTCCAGCAGACCGTTTCGATCAGCGAGGCGCGTTCGCAGGCCGGCGATCTTGCCGAAGGCGACCTGCTCAAGATCAGATTACAGATGCTCCAGTTCCAGACCGATGTCTCGACGGCCAAGCTGGCGCGCGTTCAGGCTCTGAATTCGCTGCGGCAACTGGTGGGGTTTGAATCGGTGCCGGAGAATTACGATGTGGCGGGGCAGCTCGCCTATCAGCCGGTGCATGCCGGGCCGGACCAGTTGGTGGTTCTGGCGGACCGTTCGCGTCCCGATCTTCTGGCAGCACAGCAGGGAATCACGGCGGCCCGCAGCCAGCAGGCACTAGCCGTCGCCAATGGCAAGCGTGATCTGGACGCGTCGTTCAACTACACGCACACCGCCGGCATCAGTTCCGGAGCCTTCTTCTTTAATATCGAAATCCCCATCTTCGACCGCAATCAGGGCGAGATCGCGCGGACGAACTACGCCATCACACAGGCGCAGGAACAGGCTCAGGAAACGTCGCAGCAGGTGACATCGGATGTAGTGGAAGCCTACGAGAACCTGCATTCCAATGACGAAATCATTTCGTTATATCAATCCGGCTATCTTGACCAGGCGAGCCAGTCACGCGACATCAGCCTCTACGCTTACCAGCACGGCGCGGCCAGCCTGCTCGACTACCTGGACGCGCAAAGAAGCTACCGTAGCACGCAATTTGCTTACCGGCAGTCCTTAGCGAACTATATGTTGGCACTCGAACAATTACGCAATGCCGTGGGGACGAGGAACCTGCCATGACCAGGCGCATCCCACTCGTAATCGCCCTATTGGCAATGGTCCTCGCGTTGGCCGGCTGCAAAGCGCAGCGCGAACGTGCTTCGCAGATGACTTCCTACACGGCAAACGAATCGGCCGCAGATACCGCCGAGCTCTTCACGGTTCCTCAAGGCCAGATGGCGCATGTGCAGGTGGTGGAGGTGAGGAAGTCGCGCCTGCAGCGCGTGCTGCGCTTTGCCGGCACGGTTGCGTATAACGCCTTCACCACTACGCCGGTTTTTCCCGCGGTCAATGGTCCCGTGCGGCAGATTCTGGCGGTGCCGGGCGAGTACGTGCATGCCGGTCAACCGCTGCTGACCGTGAATAGCCCCGACTACTCCGAAGCGCGCGCCAACTATTTCAAAGCGCGCGATGCTTATCAACTTGCCGACAAGAACTACCAGCGCGCGGTGGATCTTCTGCAGCATAAGGCCATCGCGCAGCGCGATCTCGAGCAGGCCGAATCGGCGCGCGCGCAGGCGGAGGCCGACATGCAATCGAGCGCCGACGTGCTGCGCACGCTCGGCATCAGTGATCCCGATAAGCTCGGCTCCGCGCAGGCTTCGCAAATTCCGGTGCTGGCGCCGGTTTCGGGCGTGATTGTGGATCGGCAGGTGGGGCCCGGGCAGTTGCTGCAAAGCGGCGCGACCCAGTGCTTCACGATCACCGACACAAGCTCGGTTTGGGTGCTCGTCAATGTGTACCAGGACGATCTGGGCAGCGTGAAGGTCGGCGATTCGGCCGATATTACGACAGATGCCTACCCGGAGCATTTCCACGGCCGCATTTCCTACATCGCGCCCGCCATGGATCCCGCTACGCGCACCGTGCAGGAGCGTATCGTCACCGATAACCCGGGGGGGAAGCTCAAAAAGGATATGTACGTCACTGCCACCGTCTACGCCGGCTCCTATCCAAATGCGGTAACGGTTCCCGATGCCTCCGTGCTGCGTGACAGCGAAAATCAGCCTTTTGTCTATGTCGAGGCTGGGCAAAACCAGTTCGCGCGCCGGCTGGTGACGCTGGGCGATTCGCGTGCCGGGCAGACGCAGATTACCAGCGGCTTGCGGGAAGGCGACCACGTCATGAGCGACGGCAGCATCTTCCTCCAGTTCAAGAACTCGTTGCAGCATTGACGGCATCCGGAACAAATTCATGATCCACCGTATTGTGCATTTCGCGCTCCGGCAGCGCTTTCTGGTGTTGATGATGATGGTGATGATCGTCATCGGCGGCGCGATCTCCTTCCAGCGGATGCCGGTGGATGCGTATCCGGACCTTTCGCCGCCCATGGTGGAGGTCGTCGTGCAGTGGCCGGGGCACGCCGCTGAAGAAGTGGAACGGCTCACCACCTTGCCGCTCGAACTGGCCATCAACGGCACGCCGAACATGACCGTAATGCGCTCCATTTCGCTTTACGGCCTATCGGATATCCGGATGACGTTCAAGGAGGGCACCGACCCCTACTTCGCGCGCCAGGTAGTATTCGAGCGCTTTGGCGACGCCGAGTTGCCCGCCGGCGTAGCGCCCAGTATGTCGCCGCTGTTCAGCCCGAGCGGCCTGGTTTACCGCTACGTTCTGCAAAGCCCCGATCGCACGCCGCAGGAATTGAAGACGTATGAGGATTGGGTGGTCGAGCGCGCGTATCGCAGCGTGCCGGGCGTCGCCGATGATTCCGGATTCGGCGGCACCACCATGCAGTATCAGGTGCTGCTCGATCCGCTGAAGCTCTACAACTACCATCTGACGGTGATGCAGGTGCTGAACTCGCTTTCCGCCAACAACGCGAATGCGGGCGGAGGCTTCTATTCGCAGGGCGGGCAATTCTTCTACGTGCGCGGAATCGGTCTGGTGCGCAACACCGAGGACATCGCCGAAATCGTGGTGGGCAGCGCGAACGGCGTCCCCGTGCGCGTGAAGGATGTGGGCCGCGTGGTCATCGGCCATGCGCCGCGCCTCGGTATCTTCGGCTTTGAGAAGAATAACGACGCCGTAGAAGGCGTGATCCTTATGCGCACCGGCGAGCAGACGCAAAACGTGCTGCGCGGTGTCGAACAGAAGACCGAAGAGTTGAACCGGCAGGTGCTTCCTCCGGATGTGAAGGTGCGACCCTACTACGACCGCAGCGACCTGGTCCGCATCACCACGGATACGGTGGAAGGGAACCTGCTCCGCGGCATGGGTCTGGTTCTCATCGTGCTCATGTTCTTCCTCGTCAGCATACGCGCCGCGCTGATTACGGCGCTGACGATTCCGCTCGCACTCTGCTTCGCATTCATCTTCCTGCACGCCACCGGGCAGGCGGCAAACCTGCTTTCCATCGGAGCGATTGACTTCGGAATCATCATCGACGGCACCATCGTCATGGTGGAGAACATCTATCGGGAACTGGGTCTGCGCGCCGGTCAGCCCTATGAGCTCTACGATGTGCTGCTGGCCGCGGCGCATGACGTGGACCGGCCCATTTTCTATTCGGTAGCCGTGATCATCTCCGGTTACCTGCCGATCTACGCGCTTTCCGGTCCGGCCGGAAAACTCTTCCGCCCGATGGCCGATACCATGGCCTTCGCGCTGGTTGGCGCTTTGCTGCTCACGCTCACCGTGGTCCCGGTGCTGGTCTCTTACTGGTTCAGCAAGGGCGTGAAGGAAACACGCAACCACATCTTTGAGGGGATTCGCAGCCTGTATGGCAAGCAATTGAACTTCTGCCTCAATCATCCGAAACTCACGATTTTTGCGGCGGTGCTCATCTTTGGTTCCTCGTTGCTGCTGGTGCCGACCATCGGTGGCGAGTTCCTGCCGCACCTCGACGAAGGCGCGCTCTGGGTGCGCGCCACCATGCCGTACACTATTTCCTTTGAAGAGGCCGGCAAGTTCGCGCCGCAGGTGCGCCAGATTCTGCATGGCTACCCGATGGTCACCGTCGTCGCATCGGAATTAGGCCGGCCCGATGACGGCACGGACCCCACCGGATTTTTTAATTGCGAGTTTTACGTTGGGCTGAAGCCTTATAGCGACGCCTCGTGGCGGCAAACGTCGATCCACTCGAAGCCCGAACTCATCAGCGCCATTCAGAAGAAGCTCGACGCGTTCCCAGGAGTCATATTCAACTACACACAACCGGCCGAGGACGCCGTGGATGAGGCGCTCACCGGTTTGAAGAGCTCACTGGCGGTCAAGGTTTTCGGGCCGGACCTGAATGTGCTGGAACAGAAGGCGGTCGCTATCAAGCGCGTGCTGGACCACACGCCGGGATTCCAGGAACTCACTGTGGTCCGCGAACTGGGCCAACCGAGCCTCATCATCAATGCCGACCGGCAGAAGATCGCGCGCTACGGAATCAACGTAGATGACGTGGAGGGGGTCGTCGAGGCCGCCGTCGGCGGACAGGCCGCGACACAGGTGGTGCAGGGTGAGAAGCTCTTCGATCTGATTGTGCGCATGGAGCCGCAGTTTCGCTCGAATTCGCGGGAGATCGGCAACCTGCTGGTGCCCACGCCGGATGGCCAACAGGTGCCGCTATCTGAACTGGCTACGATTCAGGAAAAGACCGGTGCGTCGTTCATCTACCGCGAAAACAATTCGCGCTACATCGGAATTCAGTTTTCCGTCAACGGGCGGGATCTGGAAGGCATCGTCAACGCGGGCCGCGCGGCCGTCACTAAAGCGGTCCCGCTGCCCGAGGGCTATCACATCGAGTGGGGCGGCGAGTATAGCGAACTGGTGGAAGCCAAGGCGCAATTTTTCGTAATCGGCCCTATCGCCGTGCTGCTGATTTTCCTGATCCTGTTCGCGTTGTACGGCAACTTCAAGTTTCCGATGATGATTGCTCTCGGTGTGCTGCTCACCGAACCGGTGGGAGTGCTGATTGGCCTGAAGCTCACGCATGAGCCGTTTAGCGTATCGAGCGTGCTCGGCCTGCTGGCTTTGTCGGGCGTTTCGGTGGAAACCGCCGTCATTCTTGTGAGCTACATCAACAAACTGCGCGGCGAGGGCATGAGCATCCGGGACGCCACACGCGAAGCCTCACTGTTGCGGCTGCGACCCATTATGATGACCGCTCTGGTGGCGTGCCTCGGCCTGCTGCCCGCGGCGATGTCGACCGGAGTAGGCAGCGACACGCAAAAACCGTTCGCCATCGTCATTGTCTCGGGCGTGATCGCGCCGTTGTTCCTGGGCTTTTTCCTGAACCCGGTGCTCTACGAAATGGTGGCGCGCGACGGCGACCTGCTGCAGGTGTAGCGCCGAATCCGCGTCTACTCTACCGTGAAGTCCTGTTTCAACACGTATGTCTGCTTCCCGACTGCGTCCGTCACTTCTACTGCTATCGTGTAGACGCCCGGAGCGATGTTCTTCTGCAGATCGAGATTAAAGTTGGCGGGGATGTAGCGCTTGGGGTAAAAGGATTCGCTCTGCTCCACAGCCGGCTCGGGCTGCTTCCAAAGCTGCTTGTCGCCGGCGAAGACCGACGTCACGTAGCTTACATCGATTTTGTTTTTCGGCCCGTACTTATACCCGATGATGCTGAACCGCGCCCACAACGAATTGCCGGGACGATAGACCACCTTTTCCATCGGATGCAAATCAGTCTCGCTCCGGTAGAAATGGAAATCGCGCACAATCAGCGAATCACTCGGCTCGACGGCGAGACCGGTCACGGAAAAGGGGAACGACTTTTCGGCGGAAGTCTTCGCCAGCAGGTCCTGCGCATGGACCACAACCTTGTAGGTGCCCGGCATCGCCAGCGGCGGGAGCACAATGCGCGCCTCGGCCTTCGGTAGCCACTCCTTATCGTGGGAGGTCACTTCCACTGCGATATCGTCTTTCGCCGGCTCCATCAACGGCACGCCGTTCGGGTCCACGGCGTCAATCGTATAGTTGACGTGAACCTGTTCATCCTCGGATTTCTGGAAGCCGGCAATGTGGCAGTTGAAGTAGAGGATTTCGCCGGCCGTGTATTGCGTGCCGGTAGGGTCGGAAACGTTGCCTTCCGTCAGGCTCAGAACCGGATTGACAATGTCGAGCGCCGGTGCGGCGCACAGCAGTGCGGGAATGAATGCGAGCGCCAGGAGCGGCCGCATGAAGAGTCCTCAGCCTCTATTTTAGCTCTCCCGAAGCGGGTGGTGTTGGGGTGCCGCCGCCCAGTTCGCTGGCAGGTTCCGTTGGCAGTTGCGCTCCGAACGATAGAGGAATGTCCACCAGCGCTGTGTGCTGGCCAGTTTCATCCGTCACGCGCAGCTTGTAATGCTTGGGTGGCGCATCAAACACGATATTGCCCGCCATCGACTTCGCCGGCTTGATTTGCACCAGGTATCCAAGCCACTGGGGCACGTCTTCGCCGTTGCTCAGCTCGCTGTATGACTTCCCGCTGTCGTCTTCTATCGTGAAGTTGGGGGCAATGGCGTCGCCACTGCCGGTGTTCGCCACGCTCATACGCACCAGGAAATAGCGGTATTGCGGCACGCGGGCCGTAGCGCCGCTGCCGATTTGTGGCAGCCACTGGGTATCGAAGACGGTGTAGCTGAGCCGTCCCATCTCGATCTTGTCGCCAATGTTATAGGTGCTTGCAGAATCGCCCGAAGGGCCGGGCGCGCAACCGCTCAGCACAAGAGTGGCGCAAAACACCACTGGCAGAATCAGTTGAAGGGGACGCATGTCGGCAAAACCATTTTCCTTGTGACACCCCGATGTGTCAACAGGAGAAGGTTCTACCGAGGTCAGGGCCGCTGATGATCCTGAAGCATCTGGTCGAACTTCTTGCGCTGGGCGGGGTTGAGAACCTGCTCGATGCGCGCTTTACTGTCGCTCAATACCGTTCGGTAGTATTGCCAGAAGTCGTCGAGGATCGATTCCAGTTGCTGGGATTGCCCGGGGGAAAGCGCCAGTTCCTTCTGCATATGCTCGAAGTACAGGGCCTTGCCGGCGGCGGTATCGAAGGTAGGCTGATGCAGATAATCGTGCAATCCCAGGTTCATCGCCAGCGCGCCCGTAGCCGCCCCCGCCAGAAATACCAACGCCAGCACAACCGTGCAGGCGACTTTTGGATCCAACGTCCGTCCGGCGGGAGCTTTTGCCAGCAGGCTACTGATGCTCATAAGTCGTCAGAGTAACGAGCATGTTGTCCGGCGCCGGAGCCGAATCAAATGACGGCGAATCCTGCTGCGCCATCACCACATCCGGAGAAGGACCGCTGCTGTAATGAGTCTCGCGCGAAACCAGATAGCTGCCCAACACTGCCAGGGTCAGCAAAGAAGCGAATACCACTCGCCGGCCAAATGCGGCATCGAAGCCGAACAGGCTGGCGAAGGAGGGGACCGGCTTTCGTTGGACCAGTTCGTTCATCACCCGGGCATAAAACCCGGGAACAGGGTCTAAAACCTCGCCAGTCCGGAAAGCGCCAAGCATCTGCGAAACATCCTGCATGCCGCGCAACTCCTCGCGACATGTTCCACAGTTGCTCAGGTGTGCCTCGATTTCTCGCTGAGCCGCCGGTTTCAGCATACCGGACAGGTACTCCTCGAGGCTCTCCATCACTACCGCGTGCATATGTTTCTTCCCTTACAAATGTAACTTACCATGCCTAAAATTGACCTGTTGCGGGTCTCATACCGCCCGCTTTCAGGGACACCCAGTTTTCGTAAACCCCTGCGTTCAGCCCGCCACCAGTCCAGGAGCCCGTTCCAGGCGCTGGGCTGCTTTCACCAGCTTCTGCCGTGCCCGGAACAGCTTGACTTTAATGGTGTTTTCGTTCATTCCCGTCTTTTCCGCCAACTCTTCGACCGAATATCCTTCTACTTCTTTCATCAGCAGGAGGCTACGCTCCTCTTCCGAAACGCGGGTCAGCAGTTTGACCACATAGTCCCGGCGAGCCAAGGTCGTATCCGCCGGCGCGTGCCGATCGACTGCCGGCTCGGAATTCTCTACGCGCCGGACTTCGTCTTCGCTGAGATCACTTTCGTAAACCAGCTTGCGCACCTTTCGCTTGCGGAGATAGTCGAAGCACTCGTTCACTGTAATTTTGTAGATCCAGGTGATCAGCGAACTGCGAAAGTCGAAACTCTTGAGGGACAAATAAACCTTTGCAAATACTTGCTGTGCAATGTCTTCCACATCGTTCCGCTGCCGGACGATGCCGTGGATAATGGAAAACACTTTGGATTGGTACCGTTCTACGATTTCACGGAACGCCGCCTCGTCACCAGCTTGTGCCCGCCGGACCAGCGCACCTTCCGGGGTGTTTTGATAATCCACTCTAGACTTCGCCGCAACCTTACTGCCGAATCTGGGGAGCGGTAAAGCGCCGGTCAGTGTTCCCATACACGGTTTCCGACGTGCCCCGCCGTCTTCGGGTTTCATCACCCAAAAACCGTCACCTCCTGCAAGATAGCACGGCAGGAAGACATCCGTTGCTCATGTTTTGCGCGACCTAACCAGCCCCAAAGGCATCCAAAAAACTGAGTTGCGATAGCGTAGTCCTGTGTTTGTATAATGAGGAGACGCGAAAGCTCGCACAGAAGAGGAGTCTAAACGCATGGTCCAATTGACCGACAAAGCAGTTGGCAAGGTGAAGGAAATCATGGCCTCCCAGCAGCCCGCGCCCGCCGGATTACGTATTGCGGTGGTCGGCGGCGGTTGCTCCGGGTTCAGCTATTCCATGGCTTTCGAGAACCAGCCCAACATTCTCGATAAGACCTATAGCTATGACGGCCTGAAGGTCTTCATTGACCAAGCCAGCCTGCTCTATCTGGACGGCGCCGAAGTCGATTTCGTGGAGACTTTGGAGGGCTCGGGTTTCAAGTTTAACAACCCCCAGGTGAAGTCGACCTGCGGCTGCGGCAGTTCGTTCCAGGTCTAACCGCAGCACCCAAGTTCCGGGCGCTCGCCGCGAGCGGAGGGCGCCCCACACGCCGTCCACACGTCCTTGTTGTATCCAGGATCGTTCCCGCCCTATCCCGTTATTATTGAAACAGATTTCGCCATGGAAGTGCCGGTTCTGTGTCGCAGGCCGTTTGTCTAGCCCCGCCCATAGACTCGAAGCCACTTGCCGAGGGCATCTCGTACGCGTTTATAATCATCGGCCGAGAATCCTGTGCTCTGCGAATCGATGGAGTCTTCGTAAACCTTGCTGCCGCCGGGCTTTCGGACCCGGTACACGATTTCTTCGGCCATAACGGTACCCTGACGGCAGCGCACCTCCACCTGAACCTCCAGATGGGTCTTCCCGGTCAGTTTTTGCTCGAGCGCGAGCATGTGCGTGTTGGCGTGGAATCCGCCGCAGAATAAGTTCGCGCGATCGGTAGGGCCACCGAGACAAGCCGCGATTCGGTGACACCACTCGTAGCCCTCTTGGATCACCACCGGCGCGGGCTGCATGCCGGCGGCGTAGTCGGCCGCCCGGCTGCCCATCGCGGCATCCGTACTGCTTCGAGCGGCGCGCGCGCCGATCCTGGTAAAGGCCGTGCTGGTGCTGGCGAGCGTCATGCCTTGAGTCCGCCCAATGAGGTTGTTGGTTTCTCCGCTTTGCGATAACCGCATGGACGGATTGAAATCGGCAGGCGGGGCATATGACGGATCGTCGTCGTCTGCGCCCTCACCGCGTCGCGACTCAAGCTCTTCGGCGTGTTTGAAGTGCCCCTGCGCCATGCGCGCAGCCGCTCGTTTTTCGCGTCCTAAGGCCAGCGGAGGTGCTATATGAAGATCTTTGGGTTTTCGGACGGCGTCACTGCGAACCTTTTTGCTGGAGATTTCGCCGATACAATTCTTTCTCTGGCACTGCTTTTCCCGACTGTCGGATGTCCAAACCCAGCCGCACGCGTCGCACCGGTTGCGATAGAGAAGGGCAGGGACGCTCTTTCCGAACAATGGGGAAGAACCCGTCGTGGAGGCCATTTGCGTAATTATATCGAATAAATAATAGTAATTCTATTTGAATTAAAATGTATTTGGAATAAGAATTAGCCGGAATTAAAAACAGATCGGCTCTATCTCCACTTGAAATGTGGACTAGGCGCACAACGGTGTCCCTCTGTGGATGCCTGCGTGAAATCCGAGATGAACGACGCCGGCGGTGAGCCCGGCGCTCGCGGTGAGGCGGAAAGGAATCTGGTAAAGAGCCGTCCTGCGGCTAGGCCGCTGCCTCTTTCGCCTCGAACCGAACCGATACCAGGCGCGAGACGCCGGGTTCCTGCATGGTAACGCCGTAGAGCGCCTGCGCTGCTTCCATGGTCCGCTTGGAGTGCGTGATCACTACGAATTGCGTGTGCTGCGACATCTCCTGCACCAGGCGCGCCAAGCGTCCCACGTTGGCCTCGTCGAGCGGCGCATCGACTTCGTCCATCACGCAGAACGGGCTGGGCTGGTATTTGAAAATGGCCATCAGCAGCGCCACCGCCGCCAGAGCCTTTTCTCCGCCCGAAAGCAGCAGGACGTTTTGCAGCCGCTTGCCCGGCGGCGAGCAGATGATGTCGATGCCCGATTCTCCCAGGTTGGCTTCATCGGTGAGCCGCATTTCGCCGGTGCCGCCGCCAAATAACGTCTGGAACGCGGTCCGGAAATTGGCGTTGATGGCTTCGAACGCCTCGCCGAATCGCTGCCGCGAGACCTGGTCAATCTCCTGAATGGCCTTTTCGGTATCGCGAATGGAATCGATCAGGTCCTGCCGCTGGGCACTCAGGAAATCATGGCGCTGCTGCGCTTCCTGAAACTCTTCCATAGCGGCGGCGTTCACCGGACCCAGGGCTTCAATGCGATTGCGGACCTCGTTGCAGGCTTGTTCGGCTTCGGCGATCGCGTCCGAATCGGGCACCGGGTCATCGGCCGCAGCCAATTCCTGGACCGCGCAATTCAGTTCTTTCCGGCTGGTCTCATCGAGGTACTTCAACTCCGCCTGTTTGCGGACGAGTTCCAGTTCAATCTGCGAGCGTTTTTCCCGGCTGGCTTCCACCTGGCCGCGGAGCGACTTTAATTCCTCTTCGCCGGCGCGCAGCATCTCGCGCAGGGAAGCTTCCTGGGAAGCCATCTCGTTCACGCGGCCGTCCAGATCGGCGACTTGCTCGCCCAGCAACGCGCCCTTCCGGTCGAGCTCAATATTATCGGTGAGCAGCCGTGCCCGCTGCTCGCCCAAGCGCGCGATTTCAGGCACAATCGCGTTGCGGCGATTCAAGGTATCCCGGAATTGTTGTTCCAGGCGGCCCATGGCTGCGCGTTCGCCGCGGTGCCGCTCTTCGAGGCCGGCCAACTCCGCGCGTACCGCCGAGTGCTCTTCACCGATCGTTACGGCCTGGGCTTCCAGCTTTTCCAACTCCTCCCGCTCAGCTTCGAGAGAGGTCTCGCGCTCCGCACGCTGTTGCTCTTTCTCTTCCACGGCCACGCGGCTCTTTTCGCGCTGTTCGGCCGATCTTTCCGCGTCACGGCGCAAGCGTTCCAATTCGAGACGCGCCACGGAGAGGCGGGAGTTGGCGCGCGCCAGGTCTTCACCCAGCTTGCGCATTTCATGATCCAGCGCCAGGCGGTCTTTTTCCCTCGATTGCTGCAGGGAACGCAGCCGTTCCAACTCCGCGTCGAGGCCGGTGATCTCGTGGCTTAAGTCTTCCATCCGCGCTACCTGTTCGTTGAGCGCCGTTTTCCGGCTTTGCAGCTTCCCAGCCAGTTCGCGCGCTTCGCGCTTCATCGCCAACGGGCCGGCGCCGGATTTCCTGCCGCCCGTAACGGTGTGGCCGTGATAGCAGACGCCGTCGGAGAGCAAAAAGTAGAGATGGGGATAAGCTACCGCCAGCCGCTGCGCCGCCGCGCGGTCTTCCGCCAGGAAACACAGCGAGACGCGCGGCAGTAGATCCGAAGCGCGATCGCGGAAGCCATTAGTGAGGCGCAGGGATTCGCTCAGCCGCGCGGCAATCCCTGTCTCCGGCCCGATGGGCGGTTCGGGCAAACGGCCGTGGCCATTGGTTCCTTGCTCGGGATGCACCAGGAAGGTGGCGCGGCCGTCCAATTCGGCGCGAATGAAATCGAGCCCGCACTCGGCCTGCTGCCAGTTCTCGACCACCACGTATTCCAACTCGTCGTGGAGAAACTCCTCGGCCCCTTTTTCAAATTGCGGATCGACTTCCACGTAATCGGCGAGCACGCCCATCGGCTTGAGGTCCGTGGCCTTGCCTTTTTCGAGCGAAGCAAACAGGCGCTTCACCGATTCCGTGGTGTAGCTGCGATGCGCCAGTACTTGTTCGAGCGAATCCTTGCGCGCCTCGATCTGCGAAACTTCCTGCTTGAGGGCATCGATTTCACGCCGCAATTCCACCGCCGACTGCCGCCGTACCGCCAGCTCCTCTTCCGTGCGCCGCCGCTCGCCCGCGACCAATTCCAGCTCCATCTGGCGCTGTGATACGGTTTCGGAGAGCTGCTTGCGGGCGGCTTCCAAACGTTCGATTTCCGCCGCGGCCGTCTGCTCTTCGCGCGTCGAACGGCCGGTTTCGCGCTCGATACCGGCCAGATATTCATCGACCTGCGCCAGTTGGTTCTTGAGCGTGGAAGCCTCGCCCAGCAGCCGCAGAATCACCTGCCTCCCGGCTTCGATCGCCCGCTCCCGCTCGCGTACTCTGGCTTGCAAACCTTCGCGCTGCTGATTGATTTCGAGCATCCGCTCGCGCGCTTGCGCAATCTGCGCTTCCCATGCCTCGACGTTTTTCTGATGCCCGGCGATTTCGGTCTCGAGCTGATTCAGGCGAACTTCCAGATCCTGCGACTCTTTTTCCGCTTGCGTAATCCGCTGCTCGATCGCGCCGCTCTCTTTGACCTGCGACTCCAGGCGGCCACGCGTACGCTCCGCTTCCACATTGAGCGCCGCGAGTTGCTGGCGCGCTTCGGTGAGAGTCTGTTCCAACTCATAGCAAACGCCCTGCTGCCGTTCGTGCGCCTGCTCCTGCTCCGCCACCTGTTCGGAGAGCGTCTTCAGCTCCGCCGCCGCCATATTCAAGTCAATAGCCGTTTGCGCGGCATCGCGATCAAGCAGGCGGTATTTGCCCGAAAGAACCACGCGGAGGCGGCCTTCGAGTTCGGATTTCAGCTCGGTATAGCGCCGCGCCTTGGAGGCCTGCCGCTTGAGCGAATTCACCTGGCGGCCTACTTCTTCCAGAATGTCGTAGACGCGCGCCAGATTCTGTTTGGCGCTTTCGAGTTTGGCTTCAGCCAGCCGCTTCCGCGTCTTGTACTTGGTGACGCCGGCGGCCTCCTCAATCACGGAGCGGCGGTCCTGCGGCTTGGAGCTAAGGATCTGCCCGATGCGCCCCTGCTCGATTATGGCGTAGCTTTCTGGCCCCAGGCCGGTGCCCATGAAGATATCCTGGATGTCGCGAAGGCGCGCCGGCCGGCCGTCGATCAGGTATTCGCTTTCTCCCGAGCGATAGAGGCGCCGCGTGATGGTGATTTCACTCGGCCGTTTGGGCGCTGCGGCGCTGCCATTCGCGGCCGCGTCTTCCACTACCTGGATCTTGTGTGCTGCGTTCTCGTCGTAGGCGTCCGGGTCCACCAGGGTCATAGTGACGTAAGCCATGCCGAGCGGCTTGCGATCCCGCGTTCCGGCGAAAATCACGTCCTCCATGCGGGTGCCGCGCAGACTCTTGGCGGATTGCTCCCCCAACACCCAACTGATGGCATCGCTGAGATTCGATTTGCCGCAGCCGTTCGGCCCCACGATGGCAGCTACGCCCTCGCCGTTGAAACGGAGCTCCGTGCGGTCGCAAAAGGATTTAAATCCTTGCAGTTCGACGCGTTTTAGTTTCAGCAAACCAGTATCCTCGTCTGCTCGGGGGAGTTGTCACTATACTAAACGCGCCGGGATGAAAAGTAAAGCGCATTCGGTACAGCCTCCTGTAGTTCTCCTAAAACCGCCCCAAGATATTGTGCATCTCTCGAATCGCTACCATTTCGGTTGACGTTTTTCCCGGAACGCCCGCAGTCCTTCCCTGAACTCCTCGCCATGGAAGACCTCATCCCGGATGCGCCGGGCCAAATCGCCGGCCACTTTCCAATCCTTTCCACGAGCTTCCTGAACATAAGTCATGCCGCTCCGGATGGCACTGGGGCTGGAATTTGCGAGTGCAGTCGCGATTTCCAAGGAGTGCGCAGCGAGATTGGCCGCCGGGATGACCTCATGCACCAAGCCCATGAGCTTGGCTTCGGCCGCGTCGAAGGTGCGGCCGGTCAGCGACAACTCCACGGCGCGCCGCTCGCCGACCGCCAGTTCAACAGAGCGGAACACGAGAAACGGCCATAGCCCAAGGCGAATCTCAGTCAATCCAAACACCGCTGCGTCGGAAGCCAGCGCTACATGGCAATTCGCCACCAGCCCCGTACCGCCGCCGAGGGCCGCACCCCCGACCGCGCCGACGAGCGGCTTGGAGAAGCGCGAACCGACGGTAAAAAGTTGCTCATGGGCGGCATGGAGGCCGGGAGGCTCGCCCTTCTCGACTTCTTCAAGGTCCATACCGGCGCAGAAGGCTTTGCCATTGGCGGAGAGCAGGACGGCACCGATCTGCGGATCATGCTGAGCGCGGTCGAAGGCGTCTACTAACTGGACGCACAGGGCGGAGCTGAGAGCATTCCGCTTCTCCGGCCGGTTGAGCGTGAGATGCAACAAGTGTCCCTGCTGCTCGACTTCCAGTATTTCGCTCATGAGAATCGCTCCGCAGGCGGGAAGGTCCCGTGCGGCGGCATGACGGAGCACACACCACCTCTCTCATTATATGCAAGCACCCAATGAACGGTTAAACCCGTTTGTGCGAATGCCGGGTTCACGTCCAGGGCGGGAGAGAGCGATCTTTCAAGCCGCTGGAACTCGGGGTGCTCGTATTTGCCGCTTGATGCCACCAAAATCCCGGAGGGCGCGATGAAGCTTCTGGCGAGCGGAATCACATTAGCCATCATCGCGCACAGTCTGATCGGTGTGTCGCTGGTCTGGGACAAGATCCTGCTGCGCCGGCCGGCTACAAAAAGCCTCGCGAACTACGTGTTCTGGTTGGGCTCGATGAGCATTTTCGGCCTGCTGCTGATGCCCTTCGGCTTCCATTTTCCGCGAATGAGAATCGCGGCGCTGGCCGTCGCCGCGGGAGTCATCCACCTTGCGGCCATTTGGTTCTACTACGCCGCGCTCAAGAATGGCGAAGCATCCCAGACTTTGTCGGTGATGGGCGGTTTCTCACCGCTCGCCACGGCGCTCATCGGCATCGGACTGCTTTCGCAACCACTCGGCAGAGACGCTCTGGCAGCATTCGCCCTGATGGTGGCGGGCGGCTTTGTGATGTTCTTCTCCGAGAATCTGAACTGGCAGCGGGTTCTTCCGCACGTATTATTGGCGTCCGCTCTATTCGGCCTTACGAATGTCTTGGACAAGATGGTGTTCAATGCCGTAGGATTCGTTTCCGGTTATGTCCTCTTCACCCTTGGAACATTTCTGGGCGCGGTGGCTCTGTTGATTCGTCCGGTCTGGCGCAAGCAGATCTTCCGACAGTCCGCGGAGGCGCTGCCGCGAAGCAAATTTTTCTATTTCGTAAACCGGTTCGTCTCTGGCGTAGGATCGTTCCTGATTTTCTTCGCGATCAGTAAAGCGAGCCCGGCCCTGGTGGACGCGATTTCGGGAGTCCGGTACGTCATCATCTTTCTGGGTGCGTATCTCATCACCAGATGGAAGCCGGTCTGGCTGCACGAAGACTTCCGGCGGCGTGTGCTGATTGGAAAAAGCTGCGCTACCGCCCTGATCGTAGCCGGGCTTGTCATAGTCGGGCTCACCGGCCGGCAGAGCGGAGCAGCCGGCGCGGCCGAATGGACTCCGGCGAGAGCTTCCCAGCGCGCTTTTGGTGCCGCGTGGCAAACCAGACCGCTGGCCGTGACTCTGGATGTTCAATTGCTGAATCTTCCATGAGGATGCGACATGTGGGCATGGACTCTTCTCGTGATTTTATTTTTGCTTCTGACAGCGTTTGCTACAGCACATCCGCTTCCGCCAAACCGCCTGCGGCGTTTTTTTCGGTGGGCGAAGCATGTCTTTGCCACAAAGGAAACAGCGCAATATTCAGTCGCGCATTGGGGAGTGAGTTGCTTCTCACTGCGGGCCGGCGCTCGGAACCTGAGTGAAGAGGACCGCCGTGGCTTCTTGCGCGTGTGGCGTTCCGTCCGCGAGCGCTTTTCGAGTGACCCGAGTACAGCCGTTGTATATGCCGATATCCTGGTCTCTGATCTGATGCAGGAGCACGGATGGGCGTCGCGTTCCAGTGCCCTCGCCGTGCTCGACGACCGTTACCGCGCCGCGCACGCGATTGCTATCAAGCGAGAGCGCATCGAGCCGGATGAACTCCGCCGCGCAATCCGGCTCTACACAGTGCTGTTTGACGAGTTGCTGGGAAATCTGACGATTGTGCCGACAGAACCGAGCCCGGCTCCCAAGATGCTCCACCGCGAGCACTCGGCGTAGCGCCAGTTCGGATCTACGAAAGCCGGGACGCCCCACTCGGTAGCGGCCCGGCAATATAGGAAGGGATTAAGCTCGAACTACGGCGGACTAACCCGCCCGCCTTACCGCCTCTACATTCAGAGATTCAGCCACTGTTGTGAGTTTCTTGTCTGCTTCGCCTTCCTCATTCAAAGTCTGCTGCAGGAGATCGGCTGCCTGCTGATGGCCCATCTGCCGCGCCCAAGTCCGGACACTCCCGTAACTGGCCATCTCGTAATGCTCAACCTTCTGCGCGGCCGCGATGATCGCGGCGTCGAGCACATTCTTGTTCTCGTCGTGCTTGATGATATCCTTCCCCTCCTCGAGAATGCCTTGGATTCCCTCGCACTTCTCATCCTTGATTTCCACATTGTGCATCTGGAAGATGCGTTCGAGCCGGCGCACGTGCTCCCGCGTCTGCTCCATGTGCTCGGACAATCCGCTTCGCAATTCGGAATGGCTCGCGCTATCGATCATTTTCGGCAACGCCTTGAGAATCTGTTTCTCAGCATTGTAGAGGTCGTAGAGTTCGTTGATATAGAGATCATGTAGGGATTGAAGCTTCATCGCTCACTCTCCTTCTTTGAGTCTGCGCGAGACGAAGCAGGCCGTCCGTAAGAGATGAAACAGACTTTGCATGCTATCCGGGCCGGACGTGGCGGCGCGTGCATTGCCGCCGTGTGTGGTTTATCGAACGGACGGTCCGCGAGACTGCCGAGCGCTATTCGGCTAGTTCCCGCTCGTTGACTTCGATTTTGAGGCTGAGGAGGGCCGCGCCAAAGGTCTTTCCTTGCGCGTCAGTCCGTAGGGAAACCGTTCCGCCACCACCCAGGGCCCGATGAAGCAGAAAGTTCAGCGCTCCCAGATTGGGGAGTTCGTAGCGCTCCACATCTCCGGCGACCAATTCGCCGAAGTGCCGCTTGACGCGATCCGCCGTCACTTCCCGCAACAATACCGGATAGTAACGTTCCTGATGCGCGATGACGCCAATATTGCAGGTGTCGCCCTTGTCACCGGAGCGCGTATGCGCCAAACGGCTTAGAGGAACAATCATTCCTTCATGATGCCACGGCTCTTTTCCAACCGAATTGACACCGCAATTGTGAGCGATGTAACTTGAAAGGTAATCCGTGCGCCGAACGATTCGACTTCCCAGGGGCTTGATCACGTCTCTTGTTTGTGTGCTGGCTCTGGGAGTATTTGTTCTCGCCAGCCAGGCGAAGTGCAGCCAATACCACTCACAGTGGCGCTCAGGGAGTTACCTCTCCAAAGCAACCAAGATGGCCGGTGATAGCTGCCAGACTTCGGCAGTCATCCCGCGCATCAGTCAGCAGTTCTGCCCGTATGAAGAAACGCGCGCTTCCGACGCGCCCGTTTGCATCCCGGTTACTTCGCGGGCTGTTTTTCTCGACTCCTTCCGTTTCCGCCCTCCACCAACATCCATCTAAGCTCATCGTGGGTTCCCGTCCCGGTAGTTATCCAGGTTCTTGAGAAGCAGTGGAGGTTGAAGTGAAATCTGTTCTGCTGCCCGCGGCGCTGGCCATTGTGCTGGCGGGCTGTTCCCTGAATGCGCGAAAGCGCGAGACAAAGGCGGACCCGCCGCCGCCGGCCGCCCCGGTGGCGCAAGCTGCGCCCGCCAATCTGGCGCGCCAGGCCGTGCTCACGGCGGAATTCCGCCCCTTCCAGGAAGTGGATGTGCACGCCAAGGTGGCCGGTTATCTGAAGAAAATTTATGTGGACGTAGGCGACCACGTCAAACAGGGCCAAATGCTGGCGCTGCTCGAAGTCCCCGAGATGGCCGACGACGTGGCGCGCGCCAAAGCCACCACGCAACTGAGCGGGTCCAACGTTACGCGGGCGCGCGATGATCTGGAGCGCGCGCAATCGGCGCATGCGGCCGCCCACCTCAACTACGCACGTTTGGCCGAAGTGGTGAAGACCCGGCCGAACCTGGTGGCGCAGCAGGAAATCGACGACGCCGAAGCGCGCGATCGCGTTTCCGAGGCTCAGGTCTCCGCCGCGCAAGCTGCTCTGCAAGCCGCCGAGCAACAGGTGGATGTCTCCCGCGCCGACCAGGAGAAGGTGGAAACGCTCAGCGATTACATGCGGATCACCGCGCCGTTCACGGGCGTCATCACTGACCGCTACGCCGATACGGGTGCTCTGATCCAGGCCGGCACCGCATCGCAGACGCAGGCCATGCCGGTGGTGCGGCTTTCGCAAAACGACCTGCTGCGCCTGGTATTGCCGGTGCCCGAATCGATGGTGCCGCGCATCCACCTGCACGACAGCGTGCAGGTCCGCGTTCCCACGTTGAACCGCACTTTTGAAGGACGCATCGCGCGCTTTGCCGACAAACTCAGTCTGGCGACGCGCACTATGGAAACCGAAGTCGATGTGCCGAACCCGAGCTTGGTGCTAATTCCCGGAATGTATGCAGAGGCCGTGCTCACGCTGGAGCGAAGATCGGGAGCGCTGGCCGTGCCGGTCGCGGCGGTTTCCGATCTCGACACAAATCCCTCGGTGATGCTGATTGGCCCGGGCAACACGCTCGAGCTGCGGCAGGTGAAAACGGGAATCGTGACACCGGACAAGATTGAAATTCTCTCCGGGCTGAACGCGGGCGACCTGGTAGTGGTCGGCAGCCGCTCCCAGTTCCGCGCGGGCGAGAAGGTCGATCCCAAACTAACGCAAGCAACGGTAGCCCAGGGATCATAACCATGTGCCGATTTGCTGTTCGCAATCCCTACTTCATTCTGGTAGTGTGCCTGATCATCGCCGTGGTCGGCGTCTCGAGCCTGGTGCGCATGCCGGTGGACATGTTCCCTTCGATGAATATTCCGCTGGTGGTGGTGGCCACGTTCTATTCGGGCATGGCGCCGGAGCAGATTGAAACCGATATCACAGGGCGCTTCGAGCGGTTCTTTACGCTGGGCGCGGGCATCGAACATATGGAATCGCGCTCGCTGCCTGGCGTGAGTATCGTCAAAGTTTATTTCCAGCCGGGTACCGACCCCGATTCCGCGGTTACTACGATTTCCAACCTCGCGATGGCGCAGTTGCGCCGCCTGCCGCCGGGAACGCTGCCGCCGGTAGTGCTCAAGTTCGATGCATCGAGTCTGCCTGTGTGCCTGGTGACGTTCAAAGGCAAGGGCCTGACCGAAACGCAGATTCGCGATCTGGCGCAGTTCAACGTGCGCAACCAGATCGCGAGCGTGCCGGGCGCTTCTGTGCCGCCGCCGTTCGGCGGGAAGTACCGGCAGATCATGGTCTACGCGGATCCGTTCAAGCTGGAAGCTCACCAACTGAGCCTCATGGACGTGGTGCGCGCGGTCAATGATTCGAACCTCATTCTTCCGGCGGGCGACGTCAAGATCGGCAGCTACGACTACAACATCTACACCAACAGCCAGCTTCCGGACATCAAGACGATCGACCAACTGCCTATCAAGACCGTCGGCCAGGCCGATGTGACAGTAGCCGATATCGGGGAAGCCGAAGATGGTCACGCGATTCAACGCAACATCGTGCGCGTCGATGGCCAGCGTTCCGTCTATGTACCGGTGCTCAAGCAGGGCGGCGATACAAATACTATCGCGGTAGTCAGCGGGATGCGCAATGCCGTGGCGCACCTGACGGATATTCCCAAAAACCTGGTCACTGGTGTGGTGTTTGACCAATCGCGGTTCGTGAAGACCGCCATCGATACCCTGGTGCACGAAGGCGCGATGGGGCTTTTTCTGACCACACTCATGATTCTGATTTTTCTGGGAAGCATGCGGGCGACGGTCGCAGTGTTCTTTTCAATTCCGCTTTCCGCGCTGGCTACGTTTATCTTTCTGGCGCTGGGCGGCGGATCGGTCAACAGCATGGTGCTGGGCGGGTTGGCTCTGGCATTCTCGCGCCTGATCGATAACTCCGTCGTTGTGCTGGAGAACATTTATCGCCACCTGGAAATGGGTGAGGCGCCGCGCCGTGCGGCGATCGTGGGAGGGCAGGAAGTCGCGCTGCCGGTGCTTGCCGCCACGCTTACAACCGTGGTGGTCTTCTTTCCCGTGACGTTTCTTTATGGCGTCAGCAAGTTTCTGTTTTCGGCTCTGGCGCTGGCGGTGGTGATTTCGCTGTTTGCCTCTTTTGCCGTGGCGATGACCGTAGTGCCGCTGTTCTGCGCGCTGTTCATCAAGGGCCATCACCATGCGGCCGAAGGCGTGGAGGTGGAAGCGGCGGAAGAAGTTGATGCGATCGAGCATACCCATCATGCGGCCGAAGAAATGCCCGCCGTGCCGCCGAAGCGGTTGAGCTGGGGCGGGCGGTTCAATAACTGGTTCAATCGCAACTTCAATCGCATGCTTGATGGTTATGACCGCCTGGTGCACCTGGTGCTCCGGCGGCCCATCGCCACGATTGTAGTGATAACGGGCGCATTCGTCGCCAGCCTTGCCATCTTTCCCTACCTCGGCCTGGCATTCTTTCCGCGTACCGATGCCGGCCAGTTCGTCATCAATCTGAAGGCGCCTTCCGGCACGCGCCTCGAAGACACCGAGGGCCTGGTCGCGCAGGTGGAGCAGATCGTTCGCGATACCGTGCCGCCACAAGATCTCGGCATGGTTGTCTCTAACATTGGCACGCAGCCGGGCTTCTCCTCGATCTACACCTCCAACTCAGCCGAACACACGGCCTTCGTGCAAGTGAGTTTGAAGGATGGCCACAAGGTCGGCAGTTTCGAGTACATGACGCGCGTGCGCCAGAAGATCGCATCCAATCTGCCGCAAATGAGCGCGTATTTCCAATCCGGCAGCCTGGTAGATGCGGTCTTGAATATGGGCTTGGCCGCGCCCATTGACGTGCAGGTATCGGGGCAGAACCTGGAGAGCGATTACAGCATCGCCTCGGAACTGGCGCAGAAGATTCGCAAACTGCCGGAAGTGAGCGATGTATTCATTCCGCAGGATCTCGATTACCCCGCGCTGCGCCTGGATGTGGATCGAACGCGCGCCAGCGAACTTGGCCTGAGCCAGCGCGAAGTGGTCGACAACATTATCACGGCGCTCACTTCCAATCAGATGATCGCGCCGAGCTACTGGGTAGATCCCAAGTCCGGCAACGACTACATGCTGACGGTGCAGTATCCGGAGTCTCAAGTCCACAACCTGCAGGACCTGAAAGCCATTCCGATCCGTTCCCCTTCTCACGCCGAACCAGCGCGGCTGGATGCGATTACCAAAGTCACGCGCGTTGAATCGCCCACCGAAGTGGACCATTATCAGATTCGCCGCGACATCGATATTTACGTCCGGCCTTCCGGCGAAGATCTCGGCAAACTCGCCGACGGCATCGACGGCCTTATCGCCGGCATGACGATACCGGGAAACGTACGTGTGGATCTTCGCGGAATGGTGCAGGGCATGCGCGCCTCGTTCCACAGTTTCGCCTTCGGACTTTCGCTGTCGGTCGTGCTTCTTTATTTGATTCTGGTGGCGCAGTTTCGCTCTTTTATGGACCCTCTCCTGATTCTGCTGGCAGTGCCAACCGGCTTGACCGGCGTGTTGCTGACTTTGTGGCTCACCGGCACCACGTTGAACGTGATGTCGCTGATGGGCGTGGTGATGCTGGTGGGGATCGTGGTCTCCAACAGCATTCTGATTGTGGAATTCGCTCACCGTCTGGAGGAACAGGGCCTCTCGGCAGGGGACGCGGTAGCTAAGTCCTGCCGCGTGCGCCTGCGCCCCGTACTGATGACTTCGCTGGCTACCGTAATCGGACTGATGCCGATGGCCCTGAAACTCGGCGAAGGCAGCGAGGCGTACGCGCCGCTCGCCCGCGCGATCATCGGCGGGCTCACGGTTTCGGTAGTATTCACTGTGTTCATCGTTCCGGCTGCGTACCTTTTGGTTTATCGAAATCGGCCCGCAGCGGCTCCGGTTCAGGAGGCCAAATGAAGCGGTTCACTGGACTGCTGGTTCTCGCTGCCGGGTGTGGACTGGCGCAACAAGCGCCGGTAAAGCTGACACTGCCCGAGGCCGAAGCGCTCGCCGTAAAAAATCACCCGGCGGTGAGCGCGGCGCTGCTTACGGCGCTAGCGGCCAATCAAGTGACCACGGAGGTGCGATCGGCCTATTATCCGACGGTGGTGGGCAGCGTCACCACTGCCGGCGCGATGGACAACAGCCGCCTCGCCGCCGGGGCGCTCAATAATCCGGTCATCTACGGCCGCCTCGCATCAGGCATGACGATCAGCCAGGTGCTCACCGATTTCGGGCGCACCAAAGATCTGGTCGCCAACGCGCGCGAGAAAGCCACCGCGCAGCAGGATAATGCCGTGGCCACCCGCGCTGAAATCTTGTTGCAAGTGGATCGCGCGTATTATGCGGCGCTGCGCACGCGCACGGTGCTCACCGTGGCTCGCGATACCATTTCCGAGCGCCAGACTGTGGCGGACCAAGTGACGGCACTGGCCAATAGCAAATTGAAATCGAGTCTCGACGTGAGTTTCGCCAATGTCAATCTGGCGCAGGCCAAGCTGCTGCTGGTGAGCGCGCAAAACGAAGCGGAAGCCGCCATGGCGGAACTCTCCGAGGCGCTCGGCTATCCCGGGCCCCAGAAATTCGATCTGGCGGATACGGTGATGCCCCCCGAACTCAACGCAAACCTGCCCGCGCTGATTGCGGAAGGCCTGCAAAACCGGCCCGAAGTTGCCGCGCTACGCGCCTCTGCGCAAGCCGCGGAAAGTTTCGCCAAAGCCGAGCACGCTTTGTCATTTCCCACCGTCAGCGCTCTGGCGAGCGTGGGCGTAATTCCGCTGCACGTGGAGCAGTTGGGGAATCATTACGGCGCGCTGGGCTTCAATCTAAACGTGCCGGTATTCAACGGCCACCTCTATGCCGCGCGCCGGAGTGAGGCCGAGTTGCAGGCACAAGCTGCGCAGAAAAATGTGGCGGATCTTCAGAACCGCGTGGCGCGTGACATTCAAGTGGCGTTACTCAACGTGAATACCGCGCACGACCGCCTGTCACTGACCGCCGACCTGTTGAACGAAGCCGGGCAGGCGCTCGATCTGGCGCAGACGCGTTACAACCTGGGCTTGAGCTCAATTGTGGAACTCAGCCAGGCGCAGTTGAATCACACGTCGGCGCAGATCGCTGAAGCCACCGCCCGCTACGATTACCAGTTACAACGCGCCGTCCTCGCCTATCAGCTTGGCGAGAAGAAGTAGCAGCGGAGGGATCAGTTGCCGGTGGGCGGCAGGTAGTCCGGCCCCGCGGAGTTCTCCACCAGTTGCCGGGACTTGGTCACAATCTCCCGCATCATGCGCAGCGGACTGCCCAGCGAGGGCCGCCGCTGCAGTTTGCCGAGCGTAGTGTTGTAGCAACTGAATTTCAGCGCGGGATCGAATTGGAACAGGAGCTTCGCGTGCTCCTGCAGCGCCTGGCTATCGGCATCGATCAGCTTCATCTGCGCCGGGTCAGTCGTCATCATTGCCGCCAGACCGCGCAAATAACGGTAGCGCCATAGGGCTTCATCGCTGTAACGGCTGCAAATGGAAAACTCTTTAAGCCAATCGATACGCGTCTTCAATTCGTCATACTGGGCCTGTGTGAGGTATGGCTTCGCCAGGTCCACCTGGTGACTCATCTCCTCAATCTTGCGCTGCGCTTCGACTTTTTCATCGATCACGCGCTGGATATTCTCCTTGGTCGGCTCCAGGTACTTTGCGAAATCGGGCAGGTAATAGCGGTTGGTATACATCAGCAGAGTCTCGCGCCGCGCAATATCGCCGGCAAAATCGGAGTTCGTGCTGCTGCCCATTCCGAGCGTCGAAAATGTACGCGCGACCGCTTCTTCGGAAAGTTTCAAGGCCTGGACGATATAGGGCGCGGCTTTGGCTCCGTAGACGGGAGTGGCCCAATCGATCCAGGCCTGATCGACGTTCAGGTTCGGGTTCCAGGAAAGCTCGCGCCAGAAATACAGATTGAAGCTGTTGGCGATATCGTCCAACACGGAATAATTCGTTTGCGCCGTGCCGCCGGGGAAAATATTCACGCCGCCTTGCGGGCCCATCAGTTGATACGCTTTCCGCATGGTAGCGGTATTGAAGTCCACCTGCGAGGCAGGGAAGTAGAACCGCCCCAGAGTCTGGCCCGATTGTTGATATTCAATGATCTGCGGATGCGGCTTCGCTTGGCCGATAAACGGATTCACGCGCGGATCAGGCTCGCAATCGGAGTAGTAGGCCTTCGTCTGAATAATGATGTCGGCCGGCAATTCGTGAATGACACGGCCCCACACATCCATCTTGCTGCCGCCGAAGTTGCCGGAGCCCGGCGCATGTACATATTCCTTCCCCAACCAGTGCGGAGTGCCGGATGACCACGTCCGCATCACCAGCTTCTTGTTCATCGCGTGAAGGGCGTCGTAGTACGCCTTCACGTTGGCATAGACTTCATTGTTGAAGTGGTCCATGCCATCGCGCCGGCAGCGGTCGTCGTGGCAGTAAATGCCATAGCGATCCCAGAAGGTGGCATACATGCCATCCGCGCCGGTCTGATCCATGAAGTCCGTTACATAGGCACGCACGAACTTCCATGTCATGGGGTCGGACGGGCAGAGAAAGCCTTTTTCAAAAGACCGCGGCTCGGGGGTGCCTTTCACCGAGGGATAGGCCTTGAGCAATGCCTGGTAAATCGGTCGCGACCAGCCCGTCACATCATTGCCGTAGAGGAACGAGTAGAGCGTGATATCCGCGTCATGGCACTCTTTGGCGAATTCCAGGTTCTTGGCCTTGCGCTGGACGCGCTCCTGGTCGAGCCGTGTTTGGTCGGCCGGGCTCAGTTGGCGGTAGACCTCAGGCATGGTGTCCTTGAGCGTGACCACCGCATCGTTCTGCTTGAGGATGATCGCATTGACGCCCAGAGTGGCCACGTATTCCGCCACGCTACGGCTGCCATCGTAAGCTGCGGTACGCATGGCGAAGGCGGGATTGCGCAGAAACGTTCCCGACGCGCGACCGGTCCACTGGCGCCAATCGCCGGCCGCATAGAGTAGGGATCGCGGGCGCTTGCCATAGACCAGCGCCCCGCCTCCTTCGAATACCACCACGTAGCCGTCGCCTTTCACTGCCGCGGCATGGGTTCCGGCGAGTGCGGGCTCTGCTGTGAGCACAATCTCGCCGGCACGTGGCGCGGCGAGCTTACCTTCAGACTTGACTGCGGCCTCTGTCAGCCCGAGATCTTGCGCGAGCAAGACGGCGGCCGAGTGAATCGCCGGATGCGACGATTCCGCAATGACAATGTTTTGATAAGCGGGCGCGGCTATTGCCGCGACGGCGAATACAACGCCTGCCGTGAAAACACGGAGGTATTTCTTCATGTCCCTGGTCCCTATTCCACTGCGAGTTTCACCGGTCCGAGAATTCCCGAAGGCAACGCCTGGATATCCTGTGTGCCCTGCACCGAGAACCGCTCACCGTATCGCAGGTTGAGCAAATGGTAATTGGGTAGCGACTGCCCGGCCAGCGCATTCAGCGCCAGGTTCGCCACCACCACGCGGATCGAATTCTGCCCCGGCTTCAGCAGCTTCGTCACATCCACTCGATAAGGCGGATGCCACACCGGACCGGCCAGCGTGCCGTTGACATACACCTGCGCGGCCTCACGAACCGGGCTCTCCATCCAGGCGCGCATTCCGTTGCCCAAGCGGCCCGGCGGCACCACTGTGCCCGGTCCGAAATCCAGATAGACCGCGCCGCCGGAGTGCGTCATCGCGGACGGAACCGAAACCGTCTTTTCATAAGTGGCTTTGCCGGAATAGTATTTGTCGCCTGGGTAATCGGTCCACGATTGCAGCTTGGCCATGTCGAACGTGCGTCCGTTCAAGGTCACTTTCCAATCTGAACCGAGGTCGATAGGGGAAGGCGGGTTCGCCGGAGAAGTGGGCGCAGCCATGCCCTGCGCGGAATACACCAGCACGCGCGATTCGTAGGGCGCAAGATCGAGTTTCACAGCAGCGCCATCTGCCGAAGTGCCTTGAACGCCTTCCTCGGCGCCGTTGAACGGATTCCACCACACCGGCTTGAGGCCCTTCACGCGAAAAGTGGCTTCCGTGTGAACCGGCTGGTTAGTTGTGTTGACGATGAAGTAGATCTCGCCGGAATCCACCTTCCGGTGCACAATCCCGAGGGCGGAAGCCTGGGCGCTAAAACGCACGTCTGGAGTAAACCAACCCGCGAGGTCCTTGCCAAGCGTATCCGCATTCTGGACCAGGTGGCCTTTCGCCGATGCGCCTTCAAACAGCGTGTGCGAGATGGTGCGGATCTGCGCTGTGTCGCGCTCCGCATTCATCAGCCCCGGCGCCAGCCCGGGCGTACGCCCGACGGCCACCACGATGCCGCCCTTCTGCGCATAGGCTTCAATCTTCTGATAGGCAGCCACTGGGATTCGCTCCACGTCCGGCAGAATCAGGATGGGGTGAGGAATGCCAATGCTCGCGATGGCGTTATCATCGATGAAATCAAAATTAAAGCCCGCGTCGAGAACCTGCGGCACTACGTTTCGCATGTACTGCGACATGCCGCCGTTGACCGTATCGCGGCCGTTAGTGAAGCGAGAAAAAACGTCGGCTGTGGGCAGATAGATGGCGACGTCGTTGGCCGGCTTTCCCTGGCGCAGCAGAAAGCTGACGCGCTGCATGTACTTCGTAATGTCCGGCATCACGATCCACCAGGGATTGTTGTCATTGAACACGGCTGCGGCGTAGAAGTGCCAGCCAGGGTATCCAGCCATAGGCGGTGAGTACGGCCAGCCGTGGCCGATAAGCTGGTTGATACCCTGCAGGAAGTGCAGGTCCGCTTCCGCTTTCATGTCGAGCGGCGTAGCGCGAAACACGAGGCCGTGCAGCCACGTCCAGGTTTCTGACGACGTCACGGGCCGGTTATACAAATGGCTGGCCGAAGATGCCCAACGGGTCGCGCTAAAATTTCGCCACGTCACGCCCTCGCCTTCCGGGAGATCCACCAAAGCATTGCTCGACATTGTGACGGGCGGAGTGCCGTAGGTCTGCGAGCGGAACTTGGTACCGTGCGCGTGTGCCCACTCGGTAAGAGGCTTCAGGTAATTGTCGTCCGCCAATTCGGAGAGCGTAAGGCCCCAATCGTGCCGGACGGCCGCAGTCTTGTCGCCGATATCGCCCACTAGGGCCGGCAGGTATGGCGTCAGGTCATAGCCGCGGCGCTTGCGGAATTCCTCCAGCATGTTCGGCGTCCAATCGGCTTGATAAACTTCCAGGCTGTCGCTGAATACTGCATAGGGAGGATTGGAGCCGAACGCCTCCATCAGCCGGTCGGCCGTGTGCGTCAGATGAGTCTCGATGGCGGCCCGATCGTAGTGATTGAGCACGAAGCCCTCCGCGTTGATGGCCGGGCGCTTTACCTGCTGGCCGGTGCGGCTCGAAATGAAATAGAGCACCACGTGCGGGCCGCTCACGCCCGAAGGAATGGGCAGGCGCTCACCCTTCGCGATCGCTAGCTGCTGGATGCCATCCGGTGAAAACTGCCGGCCTTCGCCCTTGGCAAGAAAAACCGCGATCAACTTCTCCCCGTTCTCCAGGTACGGCATGGCAATGCTGGTTGCGTCCTGCGGCACGGTCACGCGGTCGCAGCGGAGCCGGGCCGACGCTTTGGTGATGTCAATCTCAGGACCGCCGTAGGGCCAGCCGCTCCCCAGCGTCAGGTCAATGCGCAGCCCCAGATCATGCGCGGTCTGGTTGGTGAAGCGCAGCGCATTGATGAAACCATCCGAAAGATAGGGAAAATTGTGAAAGCCGATTTGCGGATCGTCGAGCGCCATGGGGTAGACCGGCTGTACTTCCGCGCCGCCGAAACCGCCGGCCTTCATGGCGCGGAGTTCGCGTCCCAATTCCGTGGTGGTCACGCCAGGACCGAACCACCACCAGCGCACCATCGGACGGGCATTATCGGGCGGGTGTTCAAAGGCCTGGTGCAAATCGGCAATACCGGCCGCGTTCGACGAAGCAGCAAGCAGCGCGGCCGCGGGGATCGCAAAAAGAAGGCGTTTCAGCAAAGGTGGCATGGTAGATAGATAAGCGTATCGCGAATTCGCCGGTACGGGAAGTCGAGGAAGGGCTCATCTGCGCGCGCCGATTCGATTTAGAGTGGAACCAGCATGCCGAACACCAACTTCCAGTCTGTGGACGAATACATCGCCTCCCGGCCCAAGGCAGTTCAGGGCGTTCTGCGGCGTGTGCGGAGCACCATCCGCGGTGCTCTACCCGCCGCGGAGGAAGTGATCTCGTATCAAATCCCGGCTTATAAATTACAGAACCGGATTGTGCTCTATTTCGCGGGATGGAAGGAGCACTACTCGTTGTATCCCGCCAGTGAGCGCCTGGTCGAGGCGTTTCAAAAAGAGCTGGCGTCGTGCAAGTTGAGTAAGGGCACGATCCGATTCCCGCTCTCGCAGGCAGTGCCGGTCAGGTTGATCGGGCGCATCGCGAAGTTCCGCGCGAAGGAAGTTGCCGGGCGCGAAAAAGCGAAACCTGCTGGGGGTAAGAAGCGCGAAGAGGGCGGCGGCTAAGGCCAGTCATCCTCCGTTACTGAGTTGCCACGCTCACCGCATTCGCCGCCTGGCCGTCCGCGCTGACCACAAGGTTCACTACTCCCGCGCCTGCCAACGTCGCGGGGAGCGGCCCGATGTTGATCTGGTCGAGCCCGTCGTAGGTTCCTTGCGCGCCGAAATACGACACCGGAACGCTTACACCATGGATCGTCGCCGTAAGTGTGCCGGCGTGCCGTAATCCGGTGCCATAGAGGGTCAGGTAAACCTGGTCGCCGGGCTTGCTGACGGTAATCGGATTAGGAACCAAAGTGCCGGTCGAGTCTGGCGTGACGGAATTGACTACCGTCTGCGACTGATCGGGGTGCACATAAACAATCTGGCCGGCGAAGGGGCCTTGCCCGGTTTGAGTTGCGGTGAAGATGCCCGGCGCCGTGGGCGTAACGTTGATCATGGTTTTGATCGCGTCGCCGGTGGGGAGGGTGATGGTTACCGACGCCAAGCCGGGTGCGGTGCCGCCGGGAACCAGGAAGTTGATCTGGCCGGCCGAGCCAAATACACCATAGAGCGGGGCCAATCGGTCCGTGCCATTGCTGTCCGTGATCGTGACCGTTACCCCGCCCAACGATGTGGTCAGCGGCAGTGTTGCCGTGGTGTCGCTCTTCAACCCTGTGACGCCGAAGAGGCTGGCGATTTCATCGGCCGCAAAACTCGCCGACAGATCGGAAGCGGCGTTCACAGCCGCGGGCAGCGGCGTAGATGTGCTGCTTTTGAAGTTGGCGTCGCCGGAATAGACGGCTTCGATAGCTTGTCCCGCCACCGTCGACACGGCGCTCGCCGTGATCGGAGTCGAAGCTTTCGAACCGGAGAGATTGGCGGTCGCTACCACCGTGTTGTTGGTGGCATCGACAAACTGCACGCTACCGGTCGGGGTACCGGTGGCCGGCGCCAGAGGCGTCACCGTGCTGGCGAGCGTCAGTTGGCCCGAAACCATCGATAGCGAAACGGTCGCGTTGCTGGAGGCGGCCGAGACCGTGATGCTGGTCGAGCGGGTCATCGAACTCCATGTGCCGTCGCCGCTATATTCCGCCGTGATCGTCTGCGTACCCACCGGAAGATTGCTCACGGTAACGGCCGCCGTTCCCGATGTCAGAGCGGCGGAGCTTAGCACCGTCCCCGGAGAAAGCGGATTGAAGCCGGCCAGCGAGAACGTCACCTGGCCGGTCGGGGCCGCGACGCCGGGCGGTATACTGCCGCTCACCTGCGCGGTGAGCGTGATTGTCTGGCCATAGACCGGCGCGTCCGGAGAAGCGATGAGCGTCAGAGTCACAGGGGAATTGACCGCCTGTCCATAAGTGGTGGAAGCCGAAGGCCAAGTGGAATCGCCGCTGTACCGGGCACTAATGGTATGGGAGCCTCCGGTTAATGCCGCGGTGGTGAATGCCACCCGGCCGTCACTGATGTTTCCGTTCCCGAGCAGTTTCGCGCCATCGAAGAACTGTACGGTCCCAGTGGGCGCGGCCGTGTCGGGCGCTCCTCCGCTGGTCGAGAATGTCGCTGTAAAGGTAACTGCCTGGCCCAGTGCCGAGGGATTGAGGCTGCTGGTCAGCGAAAGGGAGTCTGCCGCCGGTGGGTAGATGGTTGCGCTACCCGACGTGCTGCCCGTGAAATTTTCGTCGCCGGAATATACCGCCACAACTGTCCCGGCCGACCCGGGCAGCGTCGCCGTGTTGCCGCTCAATGGAACTGTGCCGAGCACCGTCGTTCCCTTGAGGAACTGGACCGTGCCGGTGGGTGTTTCCACTCCGGGTGGAACCGCCGTTACGGTGGCGGTCAGCAGGTTCCCGGAGGTGACCAGAACGGTAGCGCTGGCCGCTTTTGTAATGGTCAGTGCGCCGTTGGCGAACCCGAAGCCGTAGTTCGCCGCGGAGAGTGTGCCGGCCGCTGCCGTGATCGGATAACTGCCCAACGGCGACGATGCAATGGCGGTGGTGCTCAAAGCTGCGGCGCCAGTTACGACCGCTGCGGCATCGCCGTTGACGAATCCGGTGATCGTAGACGTGAGCGCGGGAAGCACCGCCCCGAACATCTTGGAAGTGTTGTTTGCGGTTACAGTCAGGGTCGCTTTACCGACCGTCAACGTTCCAGCATTAAACGTAGTGAAGCTGTAGTTGGTTGCGGATAGAGTTCCCACCGCCGGCGTAATGGTCCATGATCCGGCATTGGGATTGCCGTTGGTCAGCGTTGCGTTGGTAGAGAAACCCGGCGCGCCGCCAACCACCGAGGGAGGGTCGCTGTTGACAAATCCTGTGATGCCGGCAGTGAATACAGGCGTCGCTGACCCGTAGGTGATGGCCGCCGGATTGGCCGTGACGGTCAGCGCTGCTTTGCTGACAGTGAAACCTTGAGGCACATTCGGAGCTGCGTTATAAGTCGCATTTCCACTCTGGCTGGCGGTGATCGAACAGGGCCCCGCCGCGATAATGGTTACAATCGATCCGCTCACCGTACAGACACTGTTCGTAGTGGACACGAAACTAACCGCGAGGCTCGAGCTTGCCGAAGCGCTCAAGGCGAACGCCGCCGCGCCATAGGTCATGTTGGGAAGAGCGCCGAACGTGATGGTCTGATCGAGTGCGGTAGCCATCAGGGAGGCGCTTGATGTACTACCATCTCCCGCCTCATTCGAGGCGATGGCACTCGTGGTGTTTGTCATTGTCGCGATCGCTGTGGCGGTCACGTTGACGCTGAATGTACATGACCCGGATGCGGGAATCGTGCCGCCGGACAGACTGATTGTGCCAGAGCCGGCAACGGCGGAAATGGTCCCTGATCCGCACGATCCCGTCAAACCATTCGATGGCGACGACACAATCAGTCCGGCGGGCAAGCTATCGGTAAAGGCGACGCCCGTCAGTCCGGTCCCGGAATTGCGATTGGTTATCGTGAAACTCAGAGTTGTGGACCCATTCAGGGGGATGCTGCCGGCGCCGAACGATTGGCTGAACCCTGGGGGCGAATAGACTGCGGTTCCGAGAATCCGATAATTCGGGATTCCCCCAACCGAGGTATAGCTGGTCGTACTGTTATTGCTGTAAAGTATATGAGTCGCGGGGGTTGTGTCGTCAGCGATGCTGGCAAGCGAGGTATCCGTGTAAATGTAGTAAGTTGTGTTGGGCTGAAGCGTGACGCCAGGGTCGAAAACGTAGTATCCGCTCGAAACCCCTGTCGAAATCGCCACAAACCCGGTGACTTCTGAGCTCAAGCCCGCCGGTGTCCCTGTATATGGCTGGGTCAAGAGATAGACGTGCCCGCTTGATATTGACGTCCCGCTATTATCCAACAGGGCGACTTGGATATTGTTCCAGGTGCCGCGCGGCGTCGTAATGGGCCAGCCCACGTATACGTTGTATAAGGTACTGATAGAATTCGTATCCGCTAGGATCGTTGTCTGAGATCGCAATAGCGGTGTACACCAGACGGCCATGAGAAAAGCGAAGGCCCAGATTCCTCGCCGGGAACTACGGTGATCGTTTTGCAATTTTCTATCCTTGCCAGCTTTGTGGGTGACACCGGCGATCACCAAATTCACAACCTTGTCCAGATCCTGATGCTGGGTTCTGAGAGTTCCGGTACTATCTAGATAACACAGCGAGCTTGTACATTTCTTAACTAATCGCATTAATATTTGTTAATATAAATCTTTATTAATTAATTAATTCTTTTATAATCAAGCACTTAAAAAGAATAATAGGGCAGTACTACGTAAGGTGGAGCGGAAGGCCAAAGAACCAGGGGAGGAATTGGAGTACCAGCGCGAGAAGCGAGGCCGAATTACAGGCGCGACAACAACGGTCGCCGACCTGGGAACGTCATGGACCCACGAAGGTTGGACGAGCTGGAGTTCTGCGGACCTTTCAACGGTGACGAGGCGCAATCCCCGTCACTCCACCCGATTTGAAAAGGCCAGCCCTACGGAGCTTCCCACTAGTGCGTCATCGCGTAAACAACGTAATTGACGCCGATGCGCAGCCCGAGTGCCGAGTACTTTTGCGGATACTCTGGATTGTCGGCGTGCTCCCATGAATCGCCCAGGTCCATGTCGAAGCACATGGCTGCCATGATCCGGCCCTTATCGTCATAGATGCCGCGCCAGTGTGGTTCATAGCCGTCCTTTTCATAGGTGCGGCCTGAGAAGTGATATTGCCAACCGGGTACCTGGTAGCGCTGGTCCAGGTCATAGACCGTGTGAAAGATCGGGTCGTCGTTCGGAATCTCGACGATCGGGCGGTCGGGAAATACTTTGCTCATGCTGTGCACGAAGACTTCCCATTCCTGGCTTCCGTGGAAGTCGTCGCACATGAAGAAGCCGCCGCGGAGCAGGTATTCGCGCAGAGTCTTGGCTTGCGCGTCGGTCAAATTCCAGTGGCCGACTTCTACTCCGTAGAGCCACGGCCAATCGTAAACGTCGCCTTCATCCAGGTTGACGGGCTGCTCTACCGAGCGTGCCTGAACGCGCGTCAGGCGGCGGATCGCCTGTACGATGTGCCTGTCCGAACGCGGATAGTCAATGGTCCAGTTGGATTCGCCATGCGTCCAATCCATGCTATAGGGAAAGCCCCATCCCGGCATCGGCGGATACATCAGGCGCGCGAACGTCCATTCGGTTTTCTCCTGCCAGTCCGGAGGCAAAGGGAAGTTATAATACTCCGCACCGGGATACTGGCGGAACGGGCGCTGGAACGCATACACCGCGCCCAGAAACACGAGCGCTGCGGATGTCACCCAAATGATTCTGCGGAAATTCATGAACCCTGTGTGATGGTCTTTAGTGCGTCATGGCGTAGGTTACATAATTGACGCCAATGCGAATCCCCAATGCCGAAAAGCGCTCCGGATATTCCGGCGTATCGGCCCACTCCCACGAATCGCCCAAGTCCATATCGAAGCAGATAGCTACCATGAGCCGGCCCTTATCGTCATAGATGCCGCGCCAGTGCGGGGTATAGCCATCGTATTCATAG
>DASZPB010000031.1:0-111272 GCA_035550475.1 Bryobacteraceae bacterium
TTGTTTCAGAGCCTAAAAACCGGCACAAGCGGCGGCCAGCCAATCTTCGAGAATTAACCCGCAAAATTCAAGCAACGTCGTGAGGCGCCAGCGTGCCAAGCCAGCTCTTCCGAAAATTGATTATTTCACAGGCCCTTGCGCGCGCGGCTCGGACAGGCGCACCATCACGCTCCGATTTCGTCGATTGGCCTGCATCCCTGCGAATTTATCAACTTCACGCCGTTCGCACAGCCCGCTCCCGCACAGTGCTACAGTTCGGTATGTTGTGCTCGAATGATTCTTTTCGCGCACGCACTTCGATTACCATGCATCCAACCACAGAATCCGTGCGAGCCTGGGACGAGACCGTCATCATCCCCACTTATCCCGCTCCTGCGCCCGACCGCAATCCCATGTTCCTCGAGAAGCGCGTTTACCAGGGCAGCAGCGGCAAAGTGTACCCCAGCCCGTTCACCGATCGCGTCTCCGACCACAAAGTCGACAAGTCTTACCAAGCCGTGTTTCTCGAAAACGAATTCGTGCGGCTCATGATTCTCCCCGAACTCGGCGGTCGCATTCACATCGGCTTCGATAAAACCAGGAACTATGATTTCATCTACCGGCAGAACGTGATCAAGCCCGCTCTCGTCGGTCTGCTCGGTCCGTGGATTTCCGGCGGCATCGAATTCAATTGGCCGCAGCACCATCGCCCTTCCACATTCATGCCCGTCGAGCATCACATCGAAGAGCACGCCGATGGCAGCCGCACCGTTTGGCTCAGCGAGCACGAGCCCATGAATCGCATGAAGGGCATGGTCGGCATTTGCCTGTCGCCAGGCAAGTCGCTCATCGAGGCCAAGGTGCGGCTCTACAATCGCACACCGCTGGTGCAGACGTTTCTCTGGTGGGCCAACCTCGCCGTGCGCGTCCACGATCAATACCAAGCCTTCTTTCCACCTGATGTTACTTACGTCGCCGATCACGCGCGCCGCGCCGTATCGTCTTTCCCCATTGCGCGCAATTTCTATTACGGCGTCGATTACACGCGCGGCGTCGATATCCGTTGGTACCGCAACATCCCCGTGCCGACTTCCTACATGGTCACCGCGTCGCACTACGACTTCTTCGGCGGTTACGATCACGAGCGGCGCGCGGGCGTGGTCCACGTTGCCGATCACCACATCGCTCCCGGCAAGAAACTCTGGACCTGGGGCAATCACGAATTCGGTTATGCCTGGGACCGCGAGCTCACCGATTCCGGCGGTCCGTACTGCGAATTGATGGCTGGCGTATTCACTGATAACCAGCCGGATTTCTCTTTCCTGCACCCATATGAGACGCGCGCGTTCAGCCAGTTCTGGTATCCGATTCAGGAGATTGGCCCGGCTCACAATGCGAATCGCCACATGGCGGTGAGTCTCGAAACCGAAGGCGGCCGCGTGAAGGTCGGCGTGTGCGCCGCCGAATCCTGCCCGGGCGCGCGCATTCTGCTCACCGCGGCCGGCGAACCCGCGCTCGATGCCTCATTCAATCTTTCGCCCGGCCGTCCGTTTGTCGAAGAACAGCGCCTGCCGCGCGCTTACGCCGCGACGGAACTGCTGCTGCAGGTTTTTTCGCATAGTGGCGAAGAAATGATTCGCTACCGTCCCGAAGAGCCGTCCGCAGCACCGCCGCCCGATCCCGCCCGAGAGCCCGCGCCGCCGCGCGAGATCGCGTCGAACGAGGATCTGTACCTCACCGGTCTCCACTTGCAGCAATACCGCCACGCCACCCGCCATCCCGAGGATTATTGGACCGAAGGGCTGCGGCGCGATCCGCTGGATTCGCGCGCGAACAACGCCATGGGCCTGCTCGCCTTGCGCAGCGGCCGGTTCACCGACGCCGAGGAGCACTTTCGCAGCGCGATCGAACGCCTGACGCGTCTCAACCAGAATCCCTATGATGGCGAACCGCACTATCACCTCGGTCTTTCCCTGCGATGGCAGGAGCGCTTCGAAGAAGCCTACGCGGCGTTCTACAAGTCGGCGTGGAATTACGCGTGGCAATCGGCTGCATACTACCAGCTCGCGCTGCTCGAGTGCCGCCGCTCCGCCTGGCAGCGTGCTTTGGAACACGTAGACCGCTCTTTGGATGCGAACCCCACGCACCTGAAGGCGCGCAATCTGAAGACCGCAATGCAGCGGCGTTTGCTGCGCAAGAAAGAAGCTGCGGCATTCGCTCGCCAGACCGGGACGCTCGATGCACTCGACTATTGGTCGCGCAACGAACGCGTCCTGCTGGCGGGCGCAACGCAATCGAAGGCCCTCGACCGCGAGTTATTCGAATTCCTGGGGACTAATCCGCAGACTTGTCTCGATATCGCATTTGATTATGCGGACGCAGGCCTGTGGCGTGAAGCCGCAGGCTTGTTGAAGCGCGCCGCCGCACACGGCATTGCGCATCCCATGATCTGTTATGCGCTCGGCTTCTTTTCGCAAAAGCTGGGAGATGAGGCACACGCGCGGGAGTTTTACCGGCAAGGCGCGGCAATGAACCCCGATTGGTGCTTCCCTTCGCGCCTCGAAGAAATGCGCGTGCTGAAAGCTGCCTGCCGCGCAAACCCGGGCGATGCCCGCGCGCATTACTATCTCGGCAATCTGCTCTACGATAAACGTCGCTACGAAGAAGCGATCGAGCACTGGGAGCGATCCACCGCGCTCGATTCCGGCTTTTCCATCCCCTGGCGGAATCTCGGTATCGCCGCCTTCAATGTTCAGCACAATGCGGCTCGCGCCCGCGAGTGCTACCAGCAAGCCTTCGAAGCCAATCCGGAAGATGCGCGCCTGCTTTACGAACTCGATCAGTTGGAAAAGCGCACCGGCGCGGACCCGTCCACCCGCTTGGCCCTTCTCGAACAGCATCGGGATCTCGTCGCCCAGCGCGATGACCTCGTGGTGGAACTCGCAACTCTCTACAACCAGACAGGCAGCCCCTTCAACGCGCTCACCCAGATTGAGAATCGTCGCTTCCACCCCTGGGAAGGAGGCGAAGGCCTCGTCTCCGGCCAGTTCGTACTCGCGCATTTTCTGTTAGGACGCCGCGCGCTGGCTGAGGAGCATTTCGAAGAGGCCGCCGCGCATTTCGAATCGGCGCGCCACTATCCGGAAAATCTCGGCGAGGGCAAGCACCTGCTCACGCCGGAAGCGCATTTGCACTACTACGCCGGCGTTGCGCTCGCAGCCTTGGGACGAACACAGGAGGCAGAAGATCATTGGCGTGCCGCCTCTGAACGGAACGATGCCGGCCCGGCGGCCTATTACCGCGCGCTGGCGTTGCGAAAACTCGGCCGCGAAGAAGAAGCGGCATCGGCGCTGCGCGAATTGCAAGCGTCGGCCACCCGTAACATGGCCGAGCCTGCGCGCATCGAATACTTCGCGACGTCCCTGCCGAATTTCCTGCTCTTTGACGACGATCTCGAACTCAGAAAGCAAGTCGGCGCTTCGTTCCTCTGCGCCTTGGCGCAACTGGGACTCGGCCAATCCGGGCAAGCCGCGGTGCTGCGCGAAGAAGTTCTTCGCTTGGACCCCAATCATATTTGGGCCCAAATAGAGTTGCCCGCGCTGCCGAAAAACGCGTAGCTATTTCACCGCCAGCCACGCTAGAAACAGGCCGTCCGGCTCGACGTCTTCCCAATAGGAAATCGGGCGGCTGGAGACCTCGCGGCAATGGCGTGCCAGCAGCCGCTCCAGTTCCTTTCGGCCGAACCATTTTTCCCATTCAGGTGTTTCGAGGCGCCCCCATTGTTGCGAGTTCTTGTCGATGATCGCGATCCGTCCGCCGGGCTTCACTACTCGGCAAATCTCGCTCACCGCACGGCCGATTTCCACGGCGTGCTCAAGCGACTCGGTAGCGTACGCAGCGTCAAACATTGCGTCATCGAATGGCAGGTCGGTCATAGAGCCGGCGCGCGTGTGAATGCCCTCGGGAACGAACCGCAGCATCTCTTCGGAAATGTCGAGCCCCCAGATTTCCGCCTCCGGTTCCCGTCCACGAAAGATGCGGGCGAAGCGGCCCTTGCCGCAGCCCACATCGAGAACGCGCTTGCCGGCGAGCGGACCCACGTGCTCGCTGATCAGCTTCACATGATAAATGCGCGGATCAATCGTGGAGGGGAAATGCTCCTCGTCGCTCGCGGCCTGGTCGAAGGAAGCTTGAATACGTGCGCGCAACTCGGGAGTCAATTGCGCGGGCTCGGGTTTCCTCAACAGCCGCCTCCAATGCAAAAGTCACGCTCGCGTCAGGAAAATGGGCATCCCCATTTTGTGATCGTAGATAGGGCGATACCGCTTGGTGTTGTACATGTGCGGCACATCCACTTTGCGCGGGCCCAGCTTCGGATCGGGGATGGACACCATGGCGTAGCAGCCGTTCGCGATGGCCGTCATCAGGCCGTGTTTGCCTTCCTCGATGGCATCCATGGCCATGCCGGCGTAAGTGTTGGCGACCATGCGATCCACAAAGTCGGGACTGCCGGAACGAAGATCGTAAGTCAGATCGCTGACGATGGTTTCCTCTCCGGTCCTCTTCTTGATTTCGTTGCTCAAGTCTTCGCCCACGCTCATCTTCTTGCGATGTCCAAAGGCGTCGGCTTCGCCGTACTCCTTTACGGTGTAGCCTTCCCACTCAGCGCCTTCTGAAAGAATCGCGAGCGAGTAATTGCTGGGATTATTCTTCTTATCTATCACCAGCAGCTCGATGAGATGTTCCAGGTTCACGCGGAATTCCGGAATGCAGCAGCGCACCGCCGTAACATACGCCGTGTAAAGTGCCGTGTAACCCGCGTCGCGGCCAAAGACCCGAAAAATGCCGATGCGCTCGTGCGAACCCACTGTTGTGCGCTGGCGCTCGATGGCGTCCATCGCGCGTGTCACAGCAGTGGAGAAGCCGATGCAGTATTCGGTATTGCGCACGTCGTTATCCATCGTCTTCGGTACGGCAACTACTTTGATGCCCTGCCGGTCGAGTTCCGCCGCATAGCTCAACGTGTCGTCGCCGCCGATGGCAACCAGGTATTCCAGGCCCAGCGTTTCGATGTTCTTTTTGACCGCGCTGGTGATATCGAATACCGTCGAGGTGGCGCCGTTTTTAGTGACCTGCTTCTGCGGAAATTCCTGCCCTTCGAGCACCGGCGGCAGCTTCTTCATCTTCGATGGATTCGTGCGCGAGCTGTGCAGATAAGTGCCGCCCGTGCGGTCAATGGTACGCGTATTCTCGCGGTTGAGCGGCAGAACGTAGCGCGTGCGGCTGGCCGGATCGCGCAGGTCGACATGCGTCAGGCCCTCCCATCCACGGCGGATTCCAATCACTTCGCAGCCCATCTCACCTGCGCGATACACCACGGTCTTAATCACGGAATTCAGCCCCGGCACGTCGCCGCCGCCCGTGAGAATTCCTATACGCTTACCAGGCATGTTGCTCCTTTTTGTCTTTTAGGTTGATGGATAAACTCCTATTGTAAGGTAGCCGCGAAACAGCAGGCAGCCCGCGGCATTACGACAGCATCTTTCCGAGGCCCGACCGCGAGGGAGGGCACGCGCTCCTACACAAACCCGGCCAAACAAATCACGATCCGTGCGCCGTCCCGGAAATGTTGTGCCGCAACCGCGCGCCTATGCCTTCTGCCCGTAATACGCGCCCGGCCCGTGTTTGCGCAGGAAATGTTTATCGTGCATGGCTTGCGAAATCGGCTGGGCCGCGGCGTTGATCACCATCGTCTGATAAGCGATCAGCGCGACTTCCTCCAGCACGATGGCATTGTGCGCCGCTTCGGCCGGCGTCTTGCCCCAGCAGAACGGCGCATGTCCGGCCACCAGCACAGCCGGCCGCGAGAGCGGATCGATGCCCGCAAAGCGCCGGATGATCACCTCGCCGGTGTGCGCCTCATACTCCGATTCGATCTCCTCTTTCGTCAGCGGCTCGGTAACCGGGATGGGTCCGTGGAAATAATCCGCATGCGTCGTGCCGAGACACGGAATCTCACGGCCCGCCTGCGCCCACGAGGTCGCATTGCGCGAGTGCGTATGCACAATGCCGCCGATGCCGGTGAACGCGCGGTAAAGCGCCACGTGCGTGGGTAGGTCCGATGACGGCCGCAGATTGCCCTCCACCACGCGCCCTTCGAGGTCAGTGATCACCATGTCGGCCGGCCGCAGCTTGGCATAATCCACGCCGCTCGGCTTGATGGCCACCAGCCCTTTTTCACGATCGATGCCGCTGGCGTTGCCCCAGGTGAAAATCACCAGGCCGTGCCGCACCAATTCCATATTGACTTCGTAGACTTGTTCGCGAAGCGTTTCGAGCATTCTTGTTTCAGGCCCCCTGACCTTGTGTACGCGCCCGCGCCGCAATGCGCCGCAGCGCCGGCAGCACACCGCCGATTGCGGCCGGCTCGGAATCCTTCCGGCCCATCGCAAAATAAAGTGAGCGGTAGAGCGGGTACAACTCTTCGTAGATTTTCGCGCTCTGTACATCCGGCTGTACAGTGATATAGTCCGGGCAAAGCGCGTCCTGCGCTTCTTCGATGGATGCGAATGTTCCCGCGGCCAGAAACGCGAAGATCGCGGAACCCAAGCTGGTCACTTCGCTTCGCGGAACCAGGATCGGCTTGTTGAGCACATTGGCATACACGCGATTGAGCGCCTGGTTCTTCTGCGGGATTCCGCCGCCGTTGATCACGCGCCGCACGGGCACGCCGTGCTCTTCCATCCGCTCCAGAATCACACGCGTGTGGAAGGCCGTTCCCTCGATAGCCGCGAACAGCTCGTCCTGCGCGGTGTGCGTCAGCCGCCAGCCAATGGTGGCGCCGCCCAGTTCCGGATTCACCAGGACAGTGCGGTCGCCATTGTCCCACGTCATCCGCAGCAGTCCCGTTTCTCCGGCGCGGTATAAATCGAGCCCTTCGGAAAGCTGCACCACGGTTGTTCCCGCGCGGCGCGCGATGGCTTCGAAGATATCGCCCGTGGCCGAAAGTCCTGCTTCGATTCCGACATACTTCGGATGCACCGAACCCGGCACCACGCCGCACACTCCGGGGACCAGACCCGTCTTCTCACCGATGGCGATGATGCACGTGGACGTGCCAATGACGTTCACGACGTCGCCGAGCTTTACGCCCGCGCCGATTGCGTCCCAGTGCGCGTCAAACGCGCCCACCGGGACCGGAATGCCCGCGCGCAATCCCAGCCGCCCCGCCCATTCCGCACTCAGTCCGCCGGCCGGCACATCAGACGTCGCGAAACGGCCGTTCAACTTTTCCCGCACGCCCGCCAGCAGCGGATCGAGCTTCGTCAGAAAACTCTCAGGCGGATAGCCGCCGAGCGAGCGGTTCCACATCCACTTGTGCCCCATTGCGCAGATACTGCGGGGCGCTTGCGCCGCGTCCGTGACGCCGCAGAGCACCGCCGCCACCATGTCGCAATGCTCCAGCGCCGTTGCCATGCGCGCACGCTTTTCCGGATTGTGACGCAGCCAGTGAAGCAGCTTGGCGAATCCCCATTCCGAGGAGTAAATACCGCCGCACCAATTGATCGCTTCCAGGCCGCTCTCGCGCGCCAGCGCCGTGATCTGCGCGGCCTCTTCCCACGCCCGGTGATCGCACCAGAGGTAATAATCGTCGAGCGGCTGCAGGTGGGCATCCACCGGAATCACGCTGGATCCGGTGGTATCGAGAGCAATGGCGGCCACGTCTTCTCCGCGCACACCGGCTTCGGCGAGCGCGCGCCGCGTGGCCAGCGCGAGCGCCTCCATGTGATCGCGGTGGCTTTGCGTGGCGTAGTCCGGATCTTCCTTCTTGCGCAGCAGCGGATAATCCGCCACGCCGGACCCCAGCCTGCCCTTCACCGAATCGACAATGGAAACTCGCACGCTCAGCGTGCCGAAGTCCACACCGGCGACAATACTCATGGTTCTTTTCCTCCCGATTCCAAGCGCGCGCGTCAGTTGTGCGTGTACACGTTCCAGCCCAGATAACGTGACGTCGCTTCTTCCACCGCGCGGCTCACGCGCGACATATTCGCCGCAACGTGATGCTCAAAGCCGTTCTCGCAGATGAAACGCAGCAAGTTCTGAAGATGAGGAATGCGTACCACGCCCGCGCCGCCGAAGGTTTCGAGCGGATCGTTGGTGAATTCGCCCTCGCCCACGTAGCCGGAAATCACGCCCTCGTCATCGGTGGTGGAGAAACGCGCGAAACTCATCGGGCTCGCTTTCACTCGCCCGACGCAGGTGCCGAAAGTATTTTCCTTGCCGACAGTGCCGGCGATGATTTCCTGGAAATCCATGCGCACTTCCTGGAAGAAATGCTTCGGCAGATTGCTGCAATGGAAGCAGACGGCTTTATCCGGATCGTCGCCGTAATTGTTGTTCCAGTCGAGCAGAGCGCTCGGCGTCTGCGATGCCAGTTGCAGCGCATGCATGCCGATCACGCCGCAAATATCCACTTCACAAGCGCTCGACATCAGATTGTTGCTCATCATGCTCATCACCGTGCAGGGCACGACGCCAAAGAACTCTTCGAGCGAGGTCCAGCACTGAATGGCGCTGATGGCGACATCAGTCTGTTTCATCCATCCATCGATCACCGCGCCGAGCTTGGCCATCTTCAACAATGCCGGTCCAGGCACGCTGTTGGTCGAGACGTACTTTTGGATTTCAGCAAGCTTGTGCTGCGCCGCCGGGTCATCATCTTTCATGCGATTGATGCGGCCCAGAATTTCGGAGAGGTCAATAGGCTCTACCGAGATGCCGTTGTTTTCCAGAATCTTCTCGCTGTAACGCACGGTGTTGAATGCCGCCGGGCGCGCGCCAATGGCGCCGATGCGCAACCGCCGCAGCCCGCGCACCACCTGGCAGACCTGAGCGAACCACTCGATATCGCGAGCAAAAAACTCGGAATCCGGCGCCTCTGTGTGGCGCTCGGTGATGGAGAAGGGGATGCGGTATTGAGTGAGGTTGTTGCAGACGGACATCTTGCCGCAGAAGCTGTCGCGGCGGTCGCGAATCGTCATGCGGCCCGGCGTGTCCGGAGTTGCTTGCACCAGCACGGGCACGTTCAAATCCGCCATGCGGAGGGTGTCGGCAATGCCGCGCTCATCGCCAAAGTTCGGCAGCGTCACGATGATGCCGTCAATGAGGTCCCGATTAGCGCGAAACAGATCCGCGCAGCGCCGCGCTTCGGCGCGTGTTTCCACCGCGCCATATTTGGTATCCTCCGGTCCCGGGGCCACGGCGCCGAAACCGGCTTTGGCAATGGCGCCCAGCATTTCTTCGCGGCCGCTCTTGGCGAGGTGGTCCGGAAAGAATCCGCGATTGCCCACGATCACGCCAAACGTGACCCTTTTCTCAGTTGAATCCGGCATTAGTTTTCAGTCGTCTCCCGAACGTGAGTGTGTAATCGCTTTCAGGGCCATGCTAAGCAAAGGCCCCGAAGCTGTCAACTCTTGGCGCATCCTTTATAATCCACGTGCGCCTGCGCCTGGGCACGCTCGATTCCCAAATCTCGATTCTATCCCGATCGCCATTCTTCCCGCCGACAATTTGCCCAGGCAAATCGTTGGAAATCCTGCTGCTCACGGCCAAGGCAATTCGCGGCAAGTGAACCGGGCTCCTGCATCACTTGCGCACTTGGACCCGTCATGGAGCGAAAATTCAAGTAAAACGTTGCATGATTTGTTCGTGGCCGTACGCTCCCAAGTACAATCTTCACCCTACTATCTTTTTGCTACAATGTTACGTTTTTGTGCGAGAATGGAGAACACTCCAAAAGCCCCATAGGCCCTCCGGTAAAAGCCGGTTGGCCGGAAAGGCGTCTTTGTGAGCTACGAAGCGGAAACGCCGTTCGAGAGTATCGAAGGCTCCCATGAGTACGTGGCCTTATTGGCTGAAGCACTCGACGAGGCGCGGCGCGAAGTGGAAGACGAAATCGCCCAAGCCGAGCGCGACGGCGCCGAGCGCCGCAAGCAGGCCCTCCAGTTGGTCTCATATAATTTAGCCAAACTCAATCTTCACATCACTACGAGCCGCCGCCTTTTAAACGATCTTCGTATGCTGCGGCGTTTGTTACTGGCCGAGCGCGGTCTACCTGCAGGCGAATCAGCCGACGCTCTATCCGAGGATTACTAGCGAATCACAAACGGGACCTCGCCTCATCTTCACAGAGAACCACAGATAACAGGTGTATCGCATCCGAAACACCGCGGGTAGGTGTCTCCGAATTAGTCCCCCCAAGAATATTTCCGAGTTCTATCGTTTCACCGAAAAGCCGCAATAGAGGCCGATTTCCATGTTAGTTTCTCTTGACAGAGTTCGTCCTCAAGCGTACCATTCAAGAGTTATTGCGTTAGCCGGTAGTAAGAACTTAATCGCGGTGGTTTGTGGGGGACCCCGTATGACGTTTCAAATCGGCGATAAAGTCGTATATCCCAACCAAGGGGTTGGGACCATAGAAAACATCAGCACTCGCTCCTTCGGTTCAGCCTTCGAAAAATTCTATCTCCTTCGCTTTGGATATAACAGCATGACCGTAATGGTGCCGTTTTCCAATGCTGCGGACATCGGACTGCGAAGGGTGATTAAGGACAGAGAAATTTCGCGTATCCTTTCTTTTCTCTCCAACGGCTCGTGCGAAATTACCCAGGATTGGAAGGTTCGCTACAAGGAAAACACAATGAAAATGCAAAGCGGCGATCTTTTGCTGGCCGCCGAGGTTTTCAAGAGTTTGTTGCAGATTCACATCGACAAACCACTTTCCTTCCGCGAGAAGAAGATGCTGGATCGCGCCCGGCATATGCTGATATCGGAAATTTCGATTGCGCGCAACGTGCCTGAGATTCATGCTGTCGGCATGCTGCAGCGGTCTCTTGCCAAAGCTAATCTGCCTCTGCCCGCCGTTCTCTGATTTGGTTACCGGGCCGCGGCTATCGAACGCAAAAACGCGGCGGCTCGTGTAAGCGCTGTTCCGATTCCGTACGGATTGGTGCGCCAGCGGCATACAGTCAGGAATACCGCGTGGCAGCGCAGCCATTCGAACCATCTGACGCGGTAACGGGGAGACACCGGCCATCGGCCGGGTATCTAATAAAGGTATGCCTGGGTCAGTCAAGCAAGGGACGGTGAAGGGACCACCACCCCCTCCGGTTCAACACGGATGGGGCGGTGACAACAGCAGCAGCGGGGGTCGTGGGGCGTCGCGGCGCGTATCTTTCCTGGGATTGATCCTTCTGCTGATCTCCTGCACCATGGTTTTTCTGGCGCTGGTAGTCGCGTTCGATGCGCGTCGGGGATTTACAGGAGACTGGATCCGCATCTCTCTGCCGTTCGTCCTTTGGCCGAACACCGCCATCCTGATCGGCTCAAGTGTCTGTCTGGAAATCGCCCGCCATCGTCTTCGGCACGGACATCGCGCGGCGTTCAACAAATGGTGGACCATCGCGACAGTCATGGGCTTTCTGTTTCTCGCCGGGCAAGCTCTGGCGTGGAAGCAGTTGAATGCCGAAGGAATTTTCGTGGCGAGCAACCCCGCGAGTTCCTTCTTCTACGTCATGACGGCGACTCACGCCCTGCATCTGATCGCCGCTCTGACCGCGCTGATCTACGTGGACGTAAAGGCACTCCATCTACAACTCGGCCCCGCCAAGCGCACGGTGGTGGATGTCAGCACGATCTTCTGGCACTTCCTGGATGTCATCTGGCTTTGCCTGATGGCGCTCCTCACACTCTGGGGCTAACACAGAAACGCGTGGGTCGCCACTACTGGTGAACGCCAAGCCCGCCTGCATCGTTTCGGCCTTGCTGGATCGGGGCGTCCTGGTATCGGCGAGCCCGCGTAGTCCACTTCATCTCGCGTTTCCGGCGGTGCTGGCAGCGCAATGGATGCCGGGCTATTCCCGGAAGGACCGCGACAAGATTAGCTCGCCGATGCTCCTGCTTGGTCTACCGTCCGCTCCACTGCATAAAATTCGTATCGTCTCGTACCATGTGAACCAAGAATTGTATTCCGGCAGCCGAGGGTCACAGGGTAAACTGGGCTACCCCACTTGGCAAGGAGAAATGATGTCACGGAAACGATTGCTCATCCAGACAGCGGTGATCCTGACCGCGCTCACAGTCACGGCGGCTTCGGTTTGCGCCGACGACGATAATCGGGGCAACGGGAACGGGAACGGAAACGGAAACGGCGGCAGCGCCGCCGGCCTGGTACCCGTCCCCAGCAACAATAGCTCGTGCGCCGGACTTCCCAGCTACACCGCACTGAAGACCGCGCTGGTAAACGCAGTGGCTGCCGAAAGCAGCGGCCTCAACAACCAGATGTGGGCGACCCTTGTGGACCGGAACGGTGTAGTGTGCGCGGTCGCTTTTTCAGGCACTAATCGCGCGGCGCAATGGCCCGGAAGCCGCGTGATTTCCGCGCAAAAGGCCAATACCGCGAATTCATTCAGTCTCGACCTGTCCTCCAACAGCAATGGATCCGGACAGCCGAATGGTCTCTCGCTTTCGACCGCTAATTTATTCTCCGCCGTCCAGCCCGGCGGCAGTCTGTTTGGTCTGCAAGCCAGCAATCCGGTGGATACGGATGTGGCGTACCACGGGTCATCAAATAACTACGGAACGGCGAACGACCCGATGGTCGGGGAAAAGATCGGCGGCGTGAATGTCTTTGGTGGCGGGCTTACGCTCTACGCGACCGGACACCTGGTGGTAGGCGGTCTGGGCGTCAGCGGCGATACTTCTTGCGCCGACCACTTCATCGCCTGGCGGCTTCGCCATGCTCTGGGCTTTGACCACATGGGAGCGACCAACGCGCTGGCGGCTGTTCCCGGCCCGGCCAGCCTGTTCGGCGGCGATCCGACACATCCGGATAACATCATCTTCGATATCTCACCGAATCCAAGCGGCGGAGTCGGTGTCAGCGCGAGCGGCTTCGGCCATCCGACCTGCCTGAACACCGGGAATCAGAAGGCATTGCCGGACGTGGCGCCGTAGCACTTTCGAGAGCTGTTCGGAGTTGCGGGCGGGTTTTCGATGAAGTGATGACCCGCACACGTGCCGGGCTGCGGGCATGATTCCCCGCCCCACAAGAGAAGGTTTTGGCATGCCGGAAGGGCGACTTCGACCAACGGGCGGAGCCGTCCGGAAGTAAGAGACTCTGGCAGGCTGGAGTTCAGCCTTCCGGTGGCGCATAATGAGCGTCAGAGAGAAAAAGATGGCTGGCTTCCATTTCGTTGGGATCATCGCGGCCGGGCTGGTCGCGGTGATGGCGCCGCGGGCCGGCAGCGCGCAGGAGCTTCGGAAACCTTCGATGCCGGAGTCGATGCTAATCCACAAAGTGAGTCCGAAGTATCCGGCGGCAGCGATGCAGCAGCGGATACAGGGAACTGTGCGGTTCAGCGCGACGATCGGCAAGGACGGACACGTGGAACGGCTGCGGCTGATCAGCGGGCATCCTTTGCTTGCGCCGGCTGCGAAGGCGGCGGTGGAGCAGTGGGTTTACCGGCCGACGGTGCGAGGCGGCGAGGCCGTTCGGGTACGTACGCAGATTGAGGTTGGGTTCTTCCTGGATGGTTATGGCAGGCCGGTGAAGGAGGGGGCCGGCGCGGCTGGAGCGGCGGTTTTGTAGGATTGCGAGGAGCCAGATGAAAAGCCCGGCTGCGGGCAGAATTGCCCCACGGGGCGGGCGCCTCCGAGTTTTTCCCGTTTAGAATTTGCGGAGGTCGGCGATCAGGGCGTTGATGCCTTGCGTGCGATAGAGATTGGACAGACGCTGCTCTTCCGGGGACGGGGCCATTACGCCTAAAAGCCGCGCGTCCTGAAGATTCTGGCGATTGGGGACCCAGACCGCGCCATCGGCGAATTGCACCTGGTTCACAAAGCCGGTCATACCTCGGATGTTCACCGGTTCCCCACGGTGAGTGAACTTCAGCGCGGTATCTTGCAGGACTCGCGTGGTTTTTCCCGGCGGAAGATAGAGGTCTGATTCGGCGGAGGGCAGCGAGGCCGCCATGTAGGTTCGGCCAGATTGGTCACGCACCAGCCAGCCGATCTCCACGTACTTCACAGGGCGCGAAGATTGATTGCGCACGCTGATGCGCGGGGCGCTGACTTCGTTGCCGGAGATTTGCGCCCAGCCGTTCACCGGCTCAATCGGCGCATTGGGGAAATCAAGGAAAGCAAACTGCTCCGTACGGTCCGCGGGGAGAGCGGCCGAAGAGACCGTGGCACGGCCGCGCGACACACGCACATCGAGCGCAGGGAGCTCGGCCTGGCGCGCCAGGCTGGCCAGCATCGCCCGTTGCAGACCTTCTTGTCCGCTTTGCGAAAGGATGCGGCGGAAGTATTCACGATCGCGCTGTGCTTCCATTTCCCAAGCCGTCATGGTGCGGCGGGAATTGAGGCGGTCAGGGCCGAAGAAAGAAAGATCCTGGAAGAGGACACCGTCGAGATCGACCTGCACGAGCGGGCCGCCCATCATCTGACCGGGGCGCATGAGCTGCAGACTGACGTGGAGCGGAAACGCTTCGCCGGGTCCCACATTGAGACTGGGCACCGCAACCGACGCCTTGCCGCCGAGCGCCACTTCCTGCGAGATGACGCGCAGAGTGACCGCGCGAATGCGGTTGTGGCCGGCATTGCGCAGCGTCAACAACATATCGAGATCGAGCACAACGGCCGAACCGCGCGGAGTGGCGCGCGATTGGCCCATCGAAGTGGAAAGCAAAGTGACGGGTGAATCCGGAGGAAAATTCACGCGCACGGAAGTGAGCGGAATTTCCTGGGCCAGCAGGCCGGCCGCGCCCAGCAAACCGAAAGCCATCAGCCGCCAAGTCACGCTATTCCCCTTCCGCATAAGACACATTGTTGACCGTGACGTAGCCCGTTTCCGGGTCTACGAAGCGCGCCCGCAGAGAGCCTTGCGCTCCGGCCGAATAGGTTACGTTGCTGGCTCCGGGGTGAGTCAACCGCAGCGCCTGTCCGCCTTCGCGGACTTGAATGCCATCAGCGGTGGTCTGCACGACCACGCCTTCATACGGCGTATTCCCGGGGGCCGGATGCTCCAACACGAGACCGGCGACGAGCAAGGCCATAACGCTGGCGAGGGCCACCACAACGCGAGCGCCCGAAAAAAGCGGCGAATCGCGCAGCGGCGTTTCTTCGGCGCGCACGCACTCACCGGCGGCAAGGCCCAGACGGATATTGGCCTTCATTTCGGCGGCAAGGCGGTTCCAGGGAACTTCCGGAATTTCGTTCAGCTCCGAGGCGATTTCGCGCACCGCGCGAAACGCGGCAAGATTTTTCCGGCAAACCTCGCACTGGGCAACGTGACGGCCAGTGACCCAACGGGCGTAGAATCCGAGGTCTCCGCCTGCCTGCAATGCCAAGGTCTCCTGACTCGGGTGTTTCATGTGGCTACCGCTTCCTTCTTTCCATGTACCGGCGGAACTTGGTGCGCGCGTTGGCGATGTGCGAACGAACGGTCGCCTTGGAGCAATCGAGCACGCGGGCCACTTCCTCCACCGGAACACCCTCCACATCGCGCAGCAGCAATGCCGTACGCTCGCGGGGGCTCAGCAGGCGCAAGCCATCTTCCAGGTAGTTCCTCTGTTCGGAACGGAGCAGGATCTGTTCGGGGCTGTCGGTGTGTGGTTCTGGCGCGTCGTCCAGTTCGCAGAACTTGCCGCGGCCGGTACGGCGCAGGAAATCGATGGCAGTATTGGTGGCAATGCGCGAGAGCCAGTGAGCGGCTTTCTGCTCGTCCTTCAATTGATCCTGGCGCTGGAGGGCCTTGATGAATGCTTCCTGGGTCAGATCCTGGGCATCGGCGACATTGCCGACGATGTGATAGATCTGCACAAAGATGCGCCGCAAGTGCTCTGAAACAAAGCGGTTTTGCCGCTCGACCACTTCCAGGCCGGTTTCGACGACTTCGCTCATCGGACTGCAAACTGCGGTTCTCACTGGTCCTAAACCGATGACGCGAGAACCACAAAAACGTGGAACAAATAAAAGCGGGCCGATCCGTACAACGGGCCGAACCGTCCCCTTATTCTAACGCGGCGCGGCAGGGGTTCGCCGGATGGAGGGGCTATGCCGCACACTCGCAGCGAAAGCACAGCGCGGCGCGGGTAGGCGGTTTTCGATAAGCTGAAGACATGAGAGCAGTAGCCGTGATCGGAGTAGGAAAAACGGCTTTCGGTGTGCTTCCGGACCGCGATTTACGGTCGCTGGCGGTGGAGGCCGGGCAGAAGGCGCTGGCGGATGCCGGTGGGGCGCCGGGACAGGTGCAATCCTTCTTTCTGGGGAATTTCGCGGGACCGTCATTCACCGGACAGAACCACCTGGCGCCGTACATTTCAACGGCTCTCGGTATTAAAGATGTGCCGGCGACGCGGGTGGAAGCGGCTTGCGCATCCAGCGGGTCGGCATTTTACCACGCCTGGCTCGAGGTGGCGGCCGGTATTACTGACATTGCGATGGCCGTGGGTGTGGAGAAGATGACTTCGCAGCCGACGCCACGGGTGACGGAGATTCTGGCGGCGGCGGGAGACTGCACGGGAGAGATTCGGGCGGGCTCGACGTTTGCGTCGCTCTTCGCGATGATCGCGCGCCGGCACATGTACGAGTTCGGCACGCGGCGCGAGGATCTATCGGCGGTCGCGGTGAAGAATCATGCGAACGGTGCGCTGAATCCGGAAGCGCACATGCGGAAAGTGATCACACTGGAGCAGGCGATGGCGGGCAAGCCAATTGCCGAGCCACTGAACCTCTACGATTGTTCGCTGGTGAGCGATGGCGCCGCGGCGGTGATTCTCGCGCCGCTTGATCGCGCCGGAGAATTTGCGAAGCAGGCGGTGCGTGTGCTCGGTGTGGCACAGGCGTCCGACTTCGTGGCGCTCGACCAGAAGGAAGACATCACCACGTTCCCGGCGGTGCGGCGCGCAGGCGAGAAGGCGTGCCGAATGGCCGGGATTCAGGCGCGTGAAGTAGATTTCGCGGAGCTGCACGATTGTTTCACCATCGCCGAGATCATTGCCACGGAGGATCTGGGATTTGTGGCACGCGGCGAGGGCGGCCGGTATGCATCGGCGGGCTGTACGGCGCTGACGGGCGAGCGGCCAGTAAACCCAAGCGGCGGATTGAAATCGAAAGGGCACCCGGTGGGCGCAACGGGCGTGGCGCAGATTTGCGAATTGGTGACACAGATTCGCGGCGAGGCGGGCGCGCGGCAGGTGCGGCGGCATTCGTTGGGGCTGGCCGAAAACCTGGGCGGCTCGGGCGCAACGTGCGTGGTGAGCGTCCTGGGCAGCGTATGAGGGCAGGAACGGTTTATACGGAGACCGTGATTTATTCGGCGCCGGAGGCCTTTGTGGCGGACGTGCCGTACCAGACGGCGATCGTGACGCTTGATGGCGGCGGGCGCGTGACGGCGCGCATCGCGGGCGAGCGCGTTGCGATTGGCGATCGCGTGACTGAGGTGGATGCGCGCGAGGGCGTGCCCTTCTTTCGAAAAACTTCATGAAACTTGCCGAACGAATGCAGCGGATCGCGGTGGAATCCGCGTTTGAGGTGTTGGTGCGTGCGCGAGCGCTCGAAGCGAAGGGGCGCAGCGTGATTCATCTGGAGATTGGGGAGCCGGACTTTCCCACGCCGGCGCACATTGTGGAGGCCGCCAAACGGGCGCTCGACGAAGGCTGGACGCATTACGGCCCCACACAGGGATTGCCGGATTTGAGGGAGGCAATTGCGGAGGACATCTGCCGGACGCGCGGCATCCAGGTCGGGCCGCAGCATATATCGGTTGTGCCGGGCGGGAAGCCGATTCTGTTCTTCCCGATGCTGGCGCTGCTCGAAGCGGGTGACGAAGTGATTTATCCGAATCCCGGATTTCCGATCTACGAATCGATGATCCGGTTCCTGGGGGCGACGCCGGTGGCCATGCCGCTGCTAGAGGATCGCGGCTTTTCCTTCGATCTCGATATGTTCCGCGACCGGCTGACGGACCAGACGAAGCTCGTGATTCTGAATTCGCCGCAGAACCCGACTGGCGGCGTTATGCCGCGCGATGAATTGCGGCAACTGGCGAGTATCCTGGCGAATCGCGACGTAATCGTGCTGAGCGACGAAATCTATTCGCGGATTTATTACGGCGATGAAGCGCCGGCTTCGATCGCCAGCTTCCCGGGGATGCTGGAGAAGACGATCATTCTCGACGGCTTTTCGAAAGCATACGCCATGACCGGCTGGCGGCTGGGTTACGGCGCGATGCCGGAATGGCTGGTGGAAGCGGTGAACAAGCTGATGGTCAACTCGAATTCGTGCACCGCGAGTTTCACGCAGCGCGCGGGCATTGCGGCGCTGCGCGGACCACAGGACGCCGTGACCGCGATGGTGGAGGAATTCCGGCGGCGGCGCGATGCATTCTGCGCCGGGCTGAACACGATTCCGGGATTCCGCTGCACGCTGCCGGGCGGAGCGTTTTACGCGTTCGCGAACATCACGGGCACGGGCATGGGGTCGAAGGCGCTGGCCGATTTACTGCTCGAGGAAGCGGGTGTGGCCGCGCTGAGCGGCGATTCCTTCGGCGCCTTCGGCGAAGGCTACATCCGGTTCAGCTACGCCAATTCGGCGGAGAATTTGGCGGAAGCGGTAAAAAGGATATCAGCGGTCAGCTTTTAGCTATCAGCGGTCAGCTTTCAGCCGTCGGTGGTCAGCTTTCAGCTCGGTTCGTGTGACGGGCAGACGGCGTCTCCGCCTAGGGTTCTCTGGGTTGATCGGCTACGCGAAATTTGGTCAAGCAGAGGTTTTAGCTGATTGCTGACCGCTGATGGCTAACGGCTAGTATACACTGGCTTCTTCATGATTGACCCTTCACTTGAGGCAGTCCGCGAGGACCGAAGTTTCTTCGGACATCCGCGGGGTCTGGCCACGCTGTTCTTCACGGAGATGTGGGAGCGCTTCAGCTATTACGGAATGCGCGCCCTGCTGATCCTGTTCATGACTGCGCCCACCGGCAGCGGCGGCCTCGGATTTCCGGTGTTTAAGGCGGGGCTGATCTATGGCCTATACACGGCCATGGTGTACCTGGTGGGGTTGCCGGGCGGATGGATCGCGGACAAGTTGACGGGCCAGCGGCGCGCGGTGCTGTATGGCGGCATTCTGATTTCCGCGGGGGAATTTTGCCTGGTGGCGCCGGGATTGGCTTGGTTTTACACGGGCCTGGTGCTGCTGGTGCTCGGCACCGGGTTGCTGAAGCCCAATGTGAGCACGATTGTGGGGCAGATTTACCGGCAGGGCGATCAGCGGCGCGATTCCGGGTTTTCGATCTTCTACATGGGGATCAATATCGGCGCGCTGATTTCTCCACTGGCTTGCGGATGGGTAGGAGAAACGATCAGTTGGCGGCTGGGATTCGGACTGGCGGGAGTGGGGATGGTCGCCGGGTTAATTCAGTATATGCTGGGCGGCAAGTACCTGGGGACCGCGGGGAACTACCAGCCACCTGAGAACGTGAAGGAAGGCCAGCGGCAAAAGCGGCTGGCGGCGTATGGATTGGGTGCGGTGGTGGCGGTGTTGGTACTGCTGGGCGCGCTGTCGGCGACCGGAACGATTGCTCTTACACCGCGGCTGATTTCCGATGCGTTGGGGGTCGTGCTGGTGTTTCTTTCGGCCGGGATGTTCTCCTGGATGATCTTCGGGCCGGGATGGACCACGGATGAGCGCAAGCGGTCTGCCGCAATTCTCGTGCTATTTCTGGCGTCGGCGCTGTTCTGGTCGGCATTCGAACAGGCGGGCGGCTCACTGAACCTCTTCGCGGAGCGCAGCACGAACCGGGTATTGTTCGGATTCCACTATCCGGCCAGTTGGTTTCAATTCGTGCAGCCGGTTTTTGTGATTTCGCTGGCGCCGGTGTATGCGTGGCTGTGGATCGCGCTCGGCAAGCGGGAGCCTTCGACGCCGACTAAGTTTGCACTCGGGCTCCTGTTTGTAGGCTTGAGTTTTGCGCTGATGGTGCCGGCGGCGCAGCTCTCGAGCACTGGCGCGCTGGTTTCCGGGTGGTGGTTGACAGGAACTTACTTACTGCAGACGTTGGGTGAGTTATGCCTGAGTCCGGTAGGACTTAGTGCGATGACCAAGCTTGCTCCGGAGCGGCTGGCCGGGATGACTATGGGTATGTGGTTCGTCTCGGTGGGAGTGGGGAATTACATGGCCGGCCGACTGACGTCCTTGTATGAATCGCTGCCGGTGGCAACGTTATTCGGAATTGTCGCGGCATTCGGGATTGTTGCGGCGGTAGTGATGGGAATGTTAGTGCGGCCGACTAAACGATTAATGGGGCAGTAGCTTTCAGCGGTCAGCGGTCAGCTTTCAGCTAAAAACCTCGGGCTCACACGCCGTTAGATGTCTACGTGAAGCTAAAAGGCTGATAGCTGAAAGCTGACCGCTGACAGCTAACAGCAGTACGTTCTGAATATGAAGGATTTCCGCGAACTCAAAGTTTGGCAGAAAGCGCACCAATTGACGTTGGAGATCTATCGGGCTACGGCTGCGTTCCCGCGCGAAGAGTTGTACGGGCTGACGACCCAGATTCGGCGCTCGGCCGCCTCAATTCGAATCTAGCCGAGGGGTGCGGCCGAAGTGGAGAGGCGGAACTGGGGCGTTTCTGTTCGATAGCGATGGGCTCAGCAAGTGAACTGGAATACCATCTTCTGCTAGCAAACGATTTAGGGCTGATCCATTCCGAACAATATGACCAGTTAGCCCGCCAGACGATCGAACTCAAGCGCATGTTAGCCGGATTGCTAAAAACGCTAGCATGCTATCGTTCAAAGCCAATTCGCCCGCACTCGAAGAAACCCGCCAGCCCTAACGAGGTGAACCCCTAAGCTGAGTCAGGAGGCCGTGCCGGGGACGATTGTGATGACACTCCGCTTGGAGTGATCCCTCATGTCAGAAGTTACCAGCCACTTTCACGCGAAGTAGCTGACGGCTGAAAGCTGAGGGCTGACCGCTTTATTCAAAATAATACTGCAAACCTACAAACGCACCTCTTAGTGTGCCGTGGAAGTATTGGTCTTGCTTGGTCGAGGTCTTGTAGTGGAAGCCTTTGGCGCCGATTTGGAATTCTATGTGGCCGGCGCGGAAGGCTGCCAGGGCGTGGGCGTCCCAGATGGCGGCGTGGTGTGGAATCGCGAAACCGCTGGCTTCCGCTTCCAGGCGGACGTGGCGGGAGAGACGGTCTTCTACTCCCAATCCCAGGGTCGGATAGATGAACCAGCGTGAACCTTGATCACTGTAAATCACCGGGTTGCCGTTGCTGTCGACGAGAGGATTGCCGTCACTGTCGACGGTGGGCTTGAAGGGCGCGTCGGTGTGCCCGGTGATCTGCGTGTACTGCACCTGCCAGAGAGTTTTCAGGCGGAAGTTCGAATTCTTCACGGGGAAGGGCCATGTGACGTAATCCAGCGACATCTTGAAGTTCTGCACCTGGTAGGCCGTGTTCAGGAAATCGCCGGCATTGTAAGACGTGCTGAAGAGGAACAGGTCCTGCGATGCGGTGACGTTGCCGGTGCCTTTCGCGTCGAAGTAGGAAACTCGCAACTGGTGGTCATGGCCCAGGGGAATCGTCAGCATCGCATCGGGCGTGAGCTTGATCTTGTTGGGGAACGGCAGATTGGTTACGGCATCGTAGAGAGCCCCGTGGCCCTTTTGTAGAGAGGTTCCGCCGAGGCTGAACCAACTGAACAGACCGATGGCCGGAGTGTTGGGATTGAACTCAGGCGCTTCGGAGGAAGACGCGGGCGCGGCAGCGGCCTGCGCGGCCGGCGCTGGCGCCGGTGACGGTGCGGGCTGAGCGGCTGGGGCCGTAGACGTTGGAGCCGATTGCGCCGGTGCGGCTGGGGGCGCGGGGTTCTGCTGGCCCAAAAGGAAGTGGGCGCTCACTAACAGGCAAACTGAGAGAAGTCCGGTTCGAAAAAGTGATACCACGTACACCTCGTAATTCCATCGCTGGATAGCCGCCGGCAAGCGCGGACCCCTGAATTTCCGCGAGCAACATCCCGGCACGGCCGTGAACGGATGGAACCTCTCTATTTTGCCTCATTTGGAGGGCTCGCCGCAGCGCAGCGGGGTGAAGCGGGGTAGAAGCGTCTGAGAGCCGCTCTCCGGTGCGCGCGTTGCATTGAGACCTGAATATGCCGGAATCGATTCAGGTTATACTGAGAATTTCAAGAGGGGCGTATGCGAAAGTACGGTAAGTTTGCCGTCTTGATCGTCATCGTAATTGGCGCTGTGGTATGGCTGGCCGCGGCGGGCATGAAGCAGAACAAGACCTACTACAAGACGATTTCCGAACTCAGCCAGATGGGTGACCGGGCGTACAGCACGAGACTCCGCGTGGCGGGCGACGTGGAGAACGGATCGATTGAGCGCGTCGGGAACCAGGTGCATTTCGTTCTGGTGCAGGACAAGCTGCGGTTGAAGGTGGCTTACACCGGGACTGACCCGCTGCCCGATACATTCCGCGGAGGGGCGCAAGCCCTAGCCGACGGCACGATGGACCGGGACGGCGTATTCCGCGCCTCTGAAGTGCAAGCCAAGTGCGCCTCGAAGTATGAAGCCAAGCCGGGCAACCTGCGTCCGGGCGGAGCCGCGCCCAACATTAACACGGGCAAGAGCACGATCTCGTAGAGGAAGAAATGGAAAATCTGGGTTCTCTGGCCATCCTGCTGGCCTTAGCGGCGGCTGTTTACGCGACGTTCGCCTCCGTGGTAGGGCGCATCAAGCGGCGGCCGTTTCTGGTGGTTAGCGGGGAGCGCGCGGTCTATTCTATCTGGGCGCTGATCACGCTGGCTTCAGGTCTCCTGGTCTCGGTTCTGCTCACCGGCGATTTTCGTTTTGCGTACGTTGCGGAGCACAGCAACCACAGCATGCCGCTGTTCTACAAATTCACGGCATGGTGGGGCGGGCAGGAGGGCTCACTCCTGTTCTGGAGCTGGCTGCTGGCGTCGTACACGTCAGTGGTGGTATTCACGAACCGGCGAAAGCACCGCGACATGATGCCCTACGTGGTGGGCGTGCTGACTACGATCCAGACTTTTTTTCTGATCCTGAATAATTTCGTCGCAAACCCGTTCCAGATGCTGGCTGTGGACAAGCTGATCACGGCGGTGCCGGACGGCAACGGGTTGAGCCCGCTGTTGCAGTATCCGGCGATGGCGGTGCATCCGCCAATGCTGTACCTGGGATATGTCGGATTCTCGGTGCCCTTCGCATTCGCCCTCGGCTCGCTAATCACCAGGCAGCCGGGCGACGCGTGGATTCATACCACGCGGCGGTGGACGCTGGTGACGTGGCTGTTCCAGAGCACGGGCATTATGCTAGGCGCGGCGTGGGCGTATCACGTGCTGGGCTGGGGCGGCTACTGGGGATGGGATCCGGTGGAGAACGCGTCCCTGCTGCCATGGCTGAGCGGTACGGCGTTTTTGCACTCGGTGATGATGCAGGAAAAGAAGGGCATGATGAAGGTTTGGAACATCGTGCTGGTTTCAACCACCTTCTTCCTCTGTCTGCTGGGAACATTCCTGACGCGCTCAGGAGTAGTGCAATCGGTGCATGCCTTCGCGCGATCGGACATCGGCAAGTACTTCGTGTGCTTCATGGCGCTGGGCATCGCCGGCACGGCGTATTTGATTCTGGACCGGCTGGATTACTTGAAGAGCGAGTCAGAACTCGAAAGCGTGATTTCGCGCGAATCGAGTTTCCTGTTCAACAACCTGATTCTGCTGGCAAGCTGCTTTGCGGTGCTGTGGGGAACGCTGTTCCCGGTGATCTCGGAATACGCCACAGGGGACAAGATCTCGCTCGACCCCGACTGGTACAACCGGTTGATGGTGCCGATTGGTTTGGCGCTGCTGTTCCTGACCGGCGTGGGTCCGCTGTTTGCCTGGCGGCGTACGTCCTGGGAGAGTTTGCGGCGGAATTTCCAGTTGCCAGGAGCGGCGGCGGTGGTGCTGATTGTGGCGCTCGTCGCGGCGGGCGTGCGGAATTTCTACGCGCTGATTTCGTTTGGCTTCTGTTTGTTCGTGGCGCTTACGGTGATTGGCGAGTTTTACAAAGGATCGCGATCGATTGCGGCGAAGAATCAGATGAACCTGGCGCGCGCGGCGGTGGAGCTGACGCATCGCAACACGCGGCGCTACGGCGGCTACCTGGTGCACATGGGAATTGTTCTGATGTTCATCGGGTTCACCGGACACGCTTTCAATCAGAGCGACATAAAGGACTTGAACGTCGGCGACCAGACGACGATTGGCAAGTACACGCTCAAAATGGTCGATCTGAAGCAGGGCGAAAATGCCAATTATCAATGGCACCGGGCGACCATCGCAGTCTCAAAGAACGGCGAATCGCTGGGGATCCTGGAACCGGAGAAGCGGTTCTATACGGCGAGCCGGCAAGGGACCTCGGAAGTGGGCATCCGGCAGCGTCCCAACGAAGACCTGTACCTGAACTTCGCCGGCATGACAGACGACAACCAGCGCGCGACAATTCAGGCCTACATTTTTCCACTGGTGATGTGGATCTGGCTGGGGGGTCTGGTGCTGATCGGCGGCACGCTGATTTGCCTGATACCGAGCAAGATCAAGATGCAGTACGCCCGCACCGAAGTAGTGGGCATCGCAAAGACACATGCAACGATTCAAAACTAGCCTGCTGCTGGTGCTGATAGCGGCGGCGGCGCTGGCGCAGACGGCGGTCGAAAAACCAAGTATCGACGCGCGCCGCGTGGGCGCGCGGGTGCAATGCCAGTGCGGCTGCCAGGATGCGGTCTCGACCTGCAGCATGCTCGAGTGCAGCTTCTCCAAGCCCGCGAAAGAACGCATCGCGCGAATGCAGGCGGCGGGCGCGAGCGACCAGACGATCATCGACGCATTTGTGAAGGATTATGGTCCGGGCATCTATCTCTCGGAGCCGAATGCGTTCGGCTGGGTCATTCCCTATGCGCTGCTGGGCGCGGGCCTGGTGATGATCTGGCTGTTTATTCGGCGGTATTACCGGCCGAAGGCGGCGACGAACGCGGGGCCTGTAGAGATCGATGATCCGGCGCTAGCGAAGTACAAGGACCAGATCGAAAACGACCTGGGGAAGCTGGAGTGACCGTAGCTGGAGTGACCGTAGCCCGGGCGCTGAGGACGATTCTGGTTTGGTAATCATTGCCATCACGTGTGTAATCGCGATCGCTGTGATCGTATTCATCCTCGGGGTGAGGGCGAAGGACTTGCCTGAACCCGAGCCGGTTTCCCCTTTTCAACACCTGGACGAGCGGAAAGCGGCGATCTACGAGAACCTGCGCGACCTGCAATTCGAGTATCGCGTGGGGAAGCTCTCCGACGCGGATTATCAGAGCACAAAGAAAGACCTGCAAACCGAACTGGCACGCGTACTGGCGCAAGTGGATGAGCTGAAGGGGAAGCTCGGGATGAATGGCGCGGTACCGCCGCCGAAGCCGAAGGCCGAACCGAAGAAGGAGCCGGTTCCGGACAGCGGGCTGGTGTGCCCGTCCTGCGGGGCCAAGTTTGAGAAGGAATTGAAATTCTGCGGCGAATGCGGCAAATCGATGAGGGCGGCGCAGTCATGAAGAAGTGGGGAACGATCCTGTTGGCGTGCTGCGCGCCTGCGTTCGCGGCGGTGAGCGGCACGGTGATCGACCGGACCACAGGGAAACCGGTTGCCGGAGTTTCCGTGGAGCTGATGAAGTTCGGCCAGGGTGGAATGACGCCCGCGGCGAGCGCCAAGACCGACGCGAAGGGCAGTTTCGCGATCGATGCGGATGTACAGGGGCCGCAAATGGTGCGCACTACCATCGACGGCGTGGCGTACAACAAGATGGTCCCGCCGGGTACGCCGTCCACGGGAATTGTGCTGGACGTGTACCAGGTATCGAAGCGACCGGGTCCAGCGAAGGTTACCAAGCACATGATTCTGTTCCAGCCGAATGGCTCGGGACAGATGGTGATCAACGAAACGTACATTTACGAGAACACTGGCAAGACCACCTGGAACGATCCGGACGGAGGCACGCTGCATTACTTCATGCCCACAAACGCCACCGGACAGGCCGACGTGAGCGCGACTTCGGCGGGCAGTGTGGCGGTTCCGGAATTCGGCGAGAAGACGAGCCGCCCCGACATTTTCAAAGTCGATTTTCCGGTGAAGCCAGGCGAGACGCGCTTCGATTTGAACTACACCGTTCCTTATACGATGGGGCAGGAGTATGCGGGTAAGATCGCGACGAAAGACGAGATGACTTACCTGATTGTGCCCAACGGCGTAACCATTCAGGGCGCGAATCTCAAAGACCTGGGTCAGGAACCGCGCACGCAGGCGCACATCTACGGTCTCAACACGGAGACGTATAACGTCACGCTAGGCGGCGCAGAAGTGGCGGCGGCAGCACCCGCGGCGGGAACGGACAACTCGGATGCGGGTCCCCAGATTGAGCAGATCATGCCTCGCCTCTATGGCAAAGCCGAGTTGATCCTCCTGCTGGTGTTAGGAATCCTGGCACTCGGATTCGCCCTGCTTTACCGCGCGCATCCGGCGCAGAACACCGCCAAGGAGACGAATGAGCGCGGTCGCCGTTGAGGGCGTGTGGAAGTTCTATGGGGACTACCCCGCCCTGCGCGACATCCGGCTGGCGGCTGAGAAAGGTTCTTGCACGGCGCTAATCGGGCGTAACGGCGCGGGTAAAACCACGCTGCTGCGGATCATCGCGGGCTTCTCGCGGCCCGGGCGCGGCAAGATCCAAATCTTCGGCAAAGGACCGCGCGAAAGCGGCGCACGCCGTGAAGTAGGATTTCTGGGACACGGCATCGCGGTTTACGACGAACTCTCCGCGCTGGAAAACCTGATGCTGTTCGGGAGGCTCTACGGGTTAGCCGATCCGAAGCGGGCCGCGCTGGGCTGGCTGGAGCAGACCGGCCTGGAGCGCGTGAAAGATAGCCTGGTACGCGAGTTTTCCCGCGGGATGCGGCAGCGGCTGGCGGTGGCGCGCGCCTTTCTACACGAGCCGACGGTGCTCCTGCTCGATGAGCCGTTCACCGCGCTCGACGATAGGGCAATCGCTGTCCTGCAGAGGCTTCTGCGCGAAGCGCTGATGCAGGGCAAGACGATCCTGATGTCCACTCACCAGTTGAAGGAAGCGCTGGAACTGGCATCACACGTGACGCTGTTAAACCGCGGAAAAGTGGCCTTTGACGGCCCCTGCACGCCTGAAATGTCGGCCGATCCGGGATTGGTTTATGCACGGTACGGCGAGGTTTGATGGCATTTTTGCGGCGAGTGCTGGTGATCACGGCCAAAGACCTGCGCGCCGAACTGCGCACCAAGGAGGCGATCAACGCGTCACTGGCATTCGCGCTGGTGATCCTGTTGTTGTTCAGCTTCGCTTTCGACCCGAGCGAGCAGACCACGCGCGCCATCTCCGGCGGGCTGCTGTGGATCGTGTTCGCCTTCGCGGGAACGCTGATCTTGAATCGCAGCTTCGCGCGGGAATTACAAAATGATTGCCTGGATGCGCTGATCGCGTCGCCGGTCTCGGGCGCCGAGCTCTTTTTGGGAAAAGCACTGGCGAATTACGCGCTGGTGCTGGCGGTGGAGCTCATCTCGTTGCCGGTTTTCGGTATTTTCTATAATGTGCGTTGGACCCGGCAATTCTGGGGATTGATGCTGGTGCTGGTGCTGGCGACGTGGGGGCTCACGGTGATCGGCACGATTTTCAGCGCGCTGACGGTGAATATTCGTTTGCGCGAAGTGATGCTGCCGATGCTGACGTATCCGATCCTGGTGCCCGCGCTGATGAGCGCGATGCAGTTGACGACGATTCTGATTGCGGGCCAGCCGATCGAAGGGGATTCCACGGCGTGGCTCCGAATGCTGGTAGCATTCGACGTGGTATATACAGCCGCGACCGTGGTGCTGGTCGAAACGGTACTGGTGGGATGAGGCTTCGATGCGCGAAAAAATAATGTACATTTTGGGGGCGGCGGCAATCTTGCTGCTGGTCCGGGATATTCATCTGATTGCGGGGTTTCCGCCCGAAGCTTCGCAAGGGTACATTTTTAAAATCATTTTCTTTCACGTGCCCGCTGCAATTACCGGCATGATCGCGGCGGCGGCAGCGCTGGTGGCAAGCGCTCTCTACCTGATGACGCGGAATTTGAAGTATGATGCGGCGGCGGTGGCGGTGACCGAGGTCGGGCTGGCGTTTCTAGGCATCAACCTGGTAACCGGCTCCATCTGGGGCCGCGTGATCTGGGGAATCTGGTGGACGTGGGACGCGCGGCTGACTTCGGCGCTGATCTGCTGGCTGCTCTACGCGTCATATCTGATGTTGCGGCACGCGATTGAAGAACCGACGCAGCGCGCAACATTCTCGGCGGTGTATTCGATTTTCGCTTTCATCGACGTGCCGATCGTGTTTTTCTCGATCAAGTGGTGGCGCACGCAGCATCCGCAGCCCGTTTTCTGGGGAGGCGGCAGCTTCCCGCATGATTGGAGCATGGTAATGCTGTGGAACCTGATCGCGTTCGTGATGCTGGCAATCGTGATGACAGCAGTGCGGCTGCGGCAGGAAGAAACGCAGCGGGAACTGGATTCGCTGCGCCGCATGGCGCACGCATTCTGACGGGAAGATATGCACGCGATCTTACAGCACATGCTACTGGCGCAGGTTTCGCCGCAAGACATTACGCTCGAACTGGAACGCCTCAAGCGAAACTTCGAGTTCTTGAGCTACGGGTTTACGGCGGCGTGGGTCATCCTGATTTTTTACGTCCTGCTGATGGCGCAGAGGGGACGAAAGCTTAAACGGGAAATCGCCAGCCTGAAAGCGATGCTGGAGGAGCGGGAAAAGAAGTAGCCAGCGGGTTCCATCCGCGGGTTGCAACGGCAGATCTCTGGATAGGTTGCAGCCTCCCGCCCTGCCTCTTCGCTACTTAGCCAGCGTGCCGGTCAGATGCCCATTCCGCATCAACCCCGAAGCCTCACTCACCGCCACCTCAATCGTTTTCTCGGGCGTAAAGTGAATCGCCAGGCTGTAGTGATTGATGTTCGCGATAAAATTCAGATCCAGCAGAAAATCGGTATCGGACGTCCACTTGCCCGTAGCGCCCGCGGGTAAATCAAGCGGCCCGAACTTACCCACCTTGTACACCCCGTCCAGACCAATCGGGAAGCTGTAAGGCTGGCCGTAATATTTGAAATTCGCGGTAGCCGCACCATTCGCACCGAACACCAGCGAAAGGCTGTCCAGGCGCGAAGAATTGATCGGGAACGTATACACATTCCCCGAAATCGAAGATGCCGTGGCCGGCAGAGGTGGTACGGGTGTCGCCGCCGGCGGTAGCACAACCTCCGCGATCGCTTTCTTCAGCCCCGCATCACCCGCCGCATTCGCCGGCAGCGCCTCCGCCGATTTCACCGCCGCGCGAATCATCGGCGCAAGCTGCCCGTTATTGCCGCCCGCATTGCTTACTACGATCATGTCGAGATCCGGCCACACCCACAGAGTCTGTCCGCCGCGCCCGTTCCCGCCGTACTGCGCGCCGTCGGGACCATTTCTCGCGTTCCATTCGATCCCGTAACCACCCGGCGCGCTGCGTTCACCGGGAGGTGGCGTAATCGACGTCTTCACCCAAGCCGCCGGCACGAGTTGCCTGCCCTTCCAGACGCCACCATGCAGATAGAGATACCCGATCTTCGCCAGATCGCGCGGATAGAGGTGGCTATCGCCCCAGCCGTGATTGCGGCCCTGCGGGTCCACAGCCCACACCACGTCACGTATGCCGAGCGGCCCGAACAAATACTTCCGTCCGAACTGTTCCTCCGTACTCTTCGCTGCCGCACCCACGACGGAGCCCAGCAGATGGTAACCCGGGCTGCAGTACGAAGGATGCGTGCCGGGGTCGTACTTCATCGGCAGCGAAAGCGCGAACCCGACCCAGTTTGAAGATCGCTTCATCTTCTCCAGTTCCTGCTCGCCCGGAAGAAAGCCGCAGTCGAGCCCCGACTCCATATGCAGCATGTTGCCGACTGTGATGCTGCGCTTCTTCTCATCTGCATTCGCCGGCCTCTCTTTCGGAAAGAACGACAGCAGCGGCTGATCGAGCTTGAGAATCCCCCTTCCCACTGCCACGCCCGTCAGCGTCGACGTAATCGTCTTCGTCACCGAAGCCAGATCGTGCGGCGACTTGCCGTCATACGGGTAGAAGCTCGCGTCCGCCACCACATAGCCGTGCCGGATCACTAGCAGGCTGTGAATGCCGAGCCCCTTCTCGCGAATCTGACGAATCGCGTCGGCTAGCGCCGCTGAGTCGAGCCCCTGCGACTCCGGCGTCGCGGTGCGCCACTGTGCGCCGGGATAGTAGGTGGGGGTGGTGGCCGCCGGCAGCAGCGCGGTGAGAACAATTGCAGAGGCGCAAAACGCTCGAAATGGCATAGGGCTATTATGATGCAGTCCGAAGCGCCAGTCAGCCATCGAGTATGCTTTTTCAAGTTGTGGTACAAGAATAGGGATCGCTGACATCGGGCGGTTCTATCCATCGCCCATCTATCCCCACTATCCGGTTGGTGGCAACAGATAAGGAGATCTATGCAGCAGTTACGCATCCACGCGATCCCTCTGGCGGATGACGACGGCAAGCGGAAGTACACGTTCACCGTCGATAACCTCTCTAAGGGCGTCGCCCGGGCCAACAAGGCTCTTGCTCATGCTGACGTGGAGTTAGTCTTTGACCCTACGTGGGACTGGGAGCCGCGCAACGACACCAAGCTCAACAACGAGGACAACTCCGGGGCCAACTGGTGGGTGTACGGCAATCAGATCGCATCGTCTTATCCGGGCAAGATCGTGATCATTTTCAGGCATGGCCCAGGCGCTCAACCCGTCGGTTGGGGCCACGGCTACCCGCCTAACACCGGCCAAACGGTGCCTCCCATCGTTCCGCTGCCCACCGATGACGTGAAGTACGTCTCGCTCCCCAACGCTCGCGACTGGAACACACCCGACAATGGCAATTTCATCGGCCACGAAGTGGGCCATTACCTGGGGCTGTTCCACACTCATCCTGGCTGGGGCACCAGCGACCTGTACCCCTCCAGTGCCAACACTGCCGCTAAGGCCGAACAGGCGCTGGTCGATTTCGCGGCTGCTCACGGTGGCGCGCCGGGCGCATTTAATGGCGACCTCCTGTCGGAAACCAATCCCGATTGCTGCCGGAACATCTACGATCTCCGCGGACTCTCCCACACCAGTTCCGGGCCCGCCTCCATCACCATCAAGGGCAAGACCGGAGGGCAGGACGTGTCATTCGCCCTCACCCCGCCCCGCGACAACCTGATGAGTTACTTCTTCTGGGGCGCACCGCAGACGCTGACTGCCCAACAGAAGGCCACCATTCAGAAAACCCTTCAGAACGACCGCCGCCGCATTCTGATCGAACCGCCGTGCTGGCCGGACTTCCACGGTGTGCCCAACAACCGTTTCCAGGTCTGCTTCGACTACTGGCGCTATCGGGGCCTCGAACCCCACACCTTGAGTTGCACCGATACTCATATCGCCGGATCATTCCAGTCAGGGCCGCGGATGCCTGTCTGGACCATGCTCACCTCCGCCGATTATCAGAAGCGTTTCAACCAGTACTTCGCGCAGAACATGCGTCCCGACCGGGTGACGGTGGCGGAGACGGGGGCGGGCGCGCGATACACCGCCGTCTGGCGCACCATCGAGGCCACGTTCCACGCCAATCACCGAATGACGATCGCCGATTTTGACGCGGAGTGGCACACCAAACGCAAGGCCAACTGGCTGAATACCGATCTGTACATTTATCGCGACGGCAGCCAACTGCTCGCCTCAGCGATATGGGTCCAGAAGCAGTGGGACAACTACGCGACTTATTACGGCATGTCCTCCGACGAGTACGTGCAGCGCCGCCACGACTTCGGCCAGAGCGGTCTGGCGGTTACCTCATTCTGTGCCTATGAGGACGGCGGCCAGCGGCGGTACTGCGCCATCTGGGAGAAGGTGCCCGGCTCGTGGCCTCACTGGTTCAACATGTCCTCCGACGACTACCAGCAGAAGTACAACACGTACGCCGGCCAAGGCTACCGCCTACACCAGATTCAGGCGTACGGCGACCTGTACTCCGCGATCTGGACGAAACCGTAAGCCGTATGGACGCGCGCGCTCATTCGGCCTGAATCTCAACCACGGCAACAGTGTAGGGCTCCAGGTCGATGGTGAGGTCCTTGGCGTAATTCAACGGCCGGCTCACCGGCGCGATCGAATCCGGATGTTCGAGGGAAGCGGTAGCCATCAGGCCGGCAGTGAGCGTGTGCAACGTCGCGACGGCTTTCGTGGGAACACCTGCGCCCTGGAGCCGCACAAGCAGATCGTTCCGCCCGGCTCCATAGTTGACGGCTTTGATCACGATTCGGCGACCGTCGGCGCTTCCCGTTGCGATGGCATCGACGGTACCTGGCACCCAGTCTTCGGGCTTCATAGTCGCAATCTCCGTGAAGAAGGTCTCGCGATTGGGAATGTCCCGAGAGACTCCGCTTGTGGAGGCAAGATACCGCTCCGCGTAGTGCTCGCGAAAGAGCTTCTCGACCGGGTAGGCCGCCCCCGGAAACCAGGAGACGTGGTCGTGGTAGATCAATGCCGTCCAGGTTGGATCGTCCGTCGTGTTCCGCATGAGCAGGGCCGGACAGCTCATCGTCAGCCCAGGGCTGAGTTGCTCATAGTGGATCAGCATGCCGGCCGCGTGGAGTCCTGCGCGCCAATCGTAGGTGCGTGAGAGGCTCCACTCAAGAACGGCGATCTCGATCTTCGGGTGCGCCGAAACGCGGATGTAATCCCGCAGCTTGGAAAGGTAGTCGCGGATGCGCCTCACTCCAGTTTCGAAGTTCTCCGGCTCATATTCGTAGTTGTGAACTCCGAGGATGTCGAAGTTCTTTCCGGCGACGTCAATGACCTTCTGGCTCCAATCCATATCGTTGGAGCGCTTCTGCCCGCACGCCACGATTTGCGCCTGGGGAGAGATATCCCGAAGACGGCTGCCATAGACATTGACGATCTCGGAGTATTGCTCGGGCGTGAGGCCGTGGTTCATGGGCTCGTTGTCGATCTGGAAGTAGCGGACGCCGTAAGGCTCGGGGTGCCCGTTGGAGGACCGCAGCTTCCCCCATTCGGTTGTGGGCGGATCGTTCAGGTAGTGAACCCACTCCATGGCGTACTGAACCTTTTCGGAGGCGGTGCTGGTGGCCGCGAGCACTACGAGGGGTTCGGCACCGAGCTTGCGGCAGAGCCCCAGGAACTCTTCCGTCCCAAAGCCGTAGTAGTCCGAGTAGCCGCCCCATACCATGTTCGGGTGGTATCGGCGCGAGACGCGCGGGCCGATGCCGTCTTTCCATTTGTAAGTGGAAGCGAAAGAGCCTCCGGGCCAACGGATGAAAGCCGGAGCGAGACCTTGGAGGGCCTGCAGCAAGTCGGGGCGTAGTGCCCCGTCACGCCGGACGTCCGCGCGCATCATCGAGACGAAGTCGACCAGCAGCGTTCCGGTGTCCGCTGCCGCGATCTCGATGGAGGCTTGCGTATCCCGCGCGGGACTGGTGAAAGAGTAGGCGACTTCCTGCCAACCGAAGCCCGAAAGCGCCAGCGGCACTGACGCAATCGGACCGCCGTTGGAGCTCTCGACGCGAAGCGTCAACTGCGGGGAACCTTCCTCGCGTTTGACCCAGAGGGAGCCGTCATACTTTTGCCCGGCTTCGATGTAGAGGCGGCCCTGCCGGATGCCGGCGCGGCCCCCTTCGGCACGGAGCCGCACGCTGTTTTTCCCGTTCTCGAACGCGACCTGAGCAAGCTCGACGCTGCCCCGATCGGAGAACGATTCCCAGTAGGTTTTGAAGTCCGCTCCCTCAAACCCGCAGCCGCGAATTTGTTCGGCGAACAAGCCGTCGACCACCGAGTGATTGACGTGCTCCAGAAAGTGACCGTAGATCCGCTTGTCGATCGAAGCCATGGTTCTTTCGGTATCGACGAGCAGGACGGCGACTCCCCCTCCCGCTGCCGGAGCGGCTCCCAAAGGACGTGGACTCGACAAGACAATGGACGAGGGGACAGCGGCGGCCGCCATCGAACTCATAAGAAAGTTGCGTCTATTCATGCGCGAATTCCATTTGGGGACGTAGATCGCCATCAGTATACATATCCGGTGCACGATGGCGTGCTTATCAGGCACTTTCCCGGCCGGCGGTCCCCGGTGTGGCCTCGGCGTGCGGACTGCGGAACCGGTTTTGATACATTGTAAGGCTGTACATGGAAGATCCTGGGAGGCCGGGCATGCGAGCTGGTGACAGTTGCGGCAATAGATGTAAGCGCGAAGCACAAAATCGAACCGCGGCGTCGTGAAGCGCTTATGTGGCGTGTCGGCAGTCGACGAAGGTTCACGGGATCATCTGTGGGCAAGGCTGGAAACTCGCGGCTGGCTGGCAGGCCGCCGACGGATGGGCGGTTGGGCGCAGATTTCCGCCGGACCGGAAGGAGAGGTATGCAACACGTTTACGGACGGCTTTTGATCGCTGCAGGCTTCGTGCTGCTCTCGGCTGTATCTGCAGATGCGCAGCTCAGCGCTACCGGCCCGGTGGTCGGCGCGCATGATTACCGCATCAAGCCGGTATCTTTCACCAAGGTTCACCTGAGCGACGAATTCTGGGCGCCGCGCATCGAAACTAACCGGAAGGTAACCATCCCGTTTGCGTTTCAGGAATGCGAGACCACAGGACGCGTGGCCAACTTCATTCACGCAGCCGAAGCCTTACGCGGGCAGATCTCCGCACAGGACCGCAAGATCCCTCCGTTTCCCTTTGACGATACGGACATCTACAAAGTGATCGAGGGCGCCTCATACGCGCTGAGCGTGCAGCCGGACCCGAAGCTGCAATCGTACGTCGATGGCCTCATCAAGGATATCGGCGCCGCTCAGGAACCCGACGGCTATCTCTATACCGCACGGACAATTGATCCCGCGCATCCGCACCCCTGGGCGGGAAAAAAGCGCTGGGAGAACGAAGAAGTCCTGAGCCATGAACTCTACGATCTCGGACACCTCTACGAAGCCGCCGTTGCGTATTACCAAGCTACCGGCAAGCGAAGCCTGCTCGATATCTCGATCAAATCCGCGAACCTGCTGTGCAATACGTTCGGGCCCGGCAAGAAGAAGATCTGGCCCGGTCATCAGATCGTCGAGATGGGGCTGGTGAAACTGTATCGCGTGACCGGAGATGCCCGCTATTTGAATCTCGCCAAGTTCATGCTGGATTCGCGCGGACCGGGCGGCTCGGCTTACAACCAGGCAAACCTTCGAGTAGTCGATCAGACCGAAGCCGAAGGACACGCAGTGCGTGCCACGTACATGTATTCGGGAATGGCGGACGTGGCGGCCATGACCGGAGACGCAGCTTACATACATGCCATTGACACGATCTGGGAGAACGTCGTCGGGAAGAAATACTATCTGACGGGCGGCATCGGTGCGATCGGCGCGGGCGAGGCCTTCGGCGCGGACTACCAACTCCCGAATCTCACTGCGTATAACGAGACCTGCGCCGCCATCGGTAACGACTTCTGGAACGAGCGGCTCTTTCTGCTGCACGGGGATGCCAAGTATATCGACGTGTTGGAGCGCACCTTATACAACGGATTGATCTCCGGCGTGTCATTGGACGGCAAATCGTTCTTTTACCAGAACCCGCTGGAATCGAATGGACGCCGTGGCCGGCAGCCGTGGTTTGGCGTCGCTTGCTGTCCCGGAAATATTACGCGGTTCATGGCTTCGGTTCCCGGCTATCAGTACGCGGTTGGAGACCGCACTCTGTATGTCAACTTGTTTGCTGCCGGAAACGCCGAAGTCCCGATCGCGGGAAGAACGGTGAAAGTCGTCCAGCAGACGCGCTACCCGTGGGACGGGCGCGTGAAGATATCGGTTGATCCTGGGAAGGCCGCTTCGTTCATCGTCAAAGTGCGTATTCCCGGCTGGGCGCGAAATGAAGTAGTGCCGAGTACGCTATACCACGTTGTGGATCAGTCGCATGAGCGGCCACGCCTGTTGCTGAACGGCCATGAGGTGGCAATTCATCTCGACAAAGGCTACGCCACGGTGGACCGCGAGTGGAAGAGTACTGACAGCCTCGAACTCGATCTCCCGATGCCCGTGCGCCGTGTTGCAGCGAATCCCGAAGTGGCGGCCGACCACGGACGAATGGCGATCCAGCGCGGGCCCATTGTCTTTGCAGCCGAGGGAGTCGACAGCCCCACGCACAAGGTCCGCAACCTGCTACTGCCGCAATCGGCAACGCTGACCGCCACCTTCCGCCCCGATCTATTGAACGGAGTGGAAACGATCACGGGCTCCGCCGAATCTCTGGCGTATGATGCCCACGGCAAGGTGACGCGCACTCCGGTGAAATTCACGGCCATCCCATACTACTCATGGGCCAATCGCGGACGCGACGAGATGATCGTGTGGATTCCGGACGTGGAGTCCGCTGCCAAGCCGACTCCCTGGCCAACACTTTCGATGCTCAGCAAAGTCACCACTTCCACGGGCGTCACAATGACTCCGGAAGGACTGGAACGGCACCCCGAAGCCGTGAACGATGGGGAAGAACCCACGTCATCGAGTGATCCGAGTTCCTACTTTGACTGGGCCCCGGATAAAGGCAAGGCGGAGTGGATCGAATACAACTTCCCACGAGCTTCGAAGGTATCGCGGGTCTCGGTGTATTGGTACGCCGATGCGGAGCAGAAGATCGACAAGGTTCCCGCATCCTGGCGCGTGCTTTATAAAGACGGCAACACGTGGAAACCGATCGAGAGCGCCGGACCGTGGGGCGTGGCGAAGGATAAGTACAACACGGTTACTTTCAAACCTGTTACCACGAGCGGCTTGCGGCTCGAAGTCAAGATGCAGCCCGGCTGGTCGGCGGGGATTCAGAAATGGAAGGTGGAGTAAGGGGGGAGCCGGCTTTGATTGCTGGAGGTGGCTGTAGGTATTTCTGGGACCGCACGGCCCGTCTATTTGAGCTTCGGTTCCTCTCTGCCCCCAGGTCGTGTAGACTACGGCATCGCCCGTCCGTCGGAACCCAGTGCTACCAGCGGCGTTGGTTTCTTGCCGTTTCTCTTTGTTCATTTTTGTTTAATGTTCACGTTCCGTGTACAACGATCAATAATGAACAGTTTGAGGGCTCCCTGCCTCGACCCGATTGCGCGTGAGGCGAGGAGGGGCGCGCCGTCTGAAGACGGTGGCTGGGAAGAATCCCTGCCCCACTCGGCGCGAGCATCTTGGGGGCGGTAACCGAAAGTCCTCAGGCTGACGATCGGCGATTGTCTGGGCCTTGCCGGCTCATTTCCATAAGGTTTGCACCCTAGCGCATGATTCGGCACGATGCAGTAAACTGTAGCGAGCCAGAGGGTGGGGAATGCAATTGGACGCGGCGGAGCTTCACAACCGGCCGAGCCCTCTTATTGATGGCGCGGCGCTGTCCGGGATTGCCACGCGGCAAGCAAGGCAACGGGATCTCCTGCTGCTAGGTCCCTTCCAGTGAGACAAGCTTATGCGCCGCTTCCTGCTACCGCTTTGCTTCAGTCTCTCAGTGATGGCTCAGCCCTCCGTATCGCGGCTGGAAGGCATGGTGGAAGATCCTTCGGGCGGCACAGTGGCGGGCGCCCAAGTCAAAGCGACGAATCAGCAGACCGGATATGAGGCTGCCATCCTCAGCGATAACCAGGGCTATTACGTTTTTCTTTCCCTTCCGCCCGGCCGATATTCACTAGCAGCCGAAGCCACCGGATTTCGCAGGGCCGAACTCACCGGCCTGGTGCTCGACGCGAGTTCGACGGTCACCGCGAACGTCCGCCTGGAACTGGGCACGACTTCGGAAACACTGAATGTGATAGCCAAGGAGACGCCGGTCCAACTGGCGGATGCTCAGGGAGGCGGCATTGTGGCGCGCCGGGACGTGGACATATTGCCGCAGCAAGAACGGAATCCGATGAAGCTGGCTATTTTTCAGCCCGGTGTACAGGTAATCGCCGGGAGCGTGGGGCTCTCACGCGTCAATGGCGCTCGGCCGGGAAGTAATGAAGTGAAACTGGACGGACTCGACATCTCGGAGCCTATGTCACCGGCCTTGGGGTTCTCGACACCTTTGACCGGAGACCTGATCGAGGAGTTCCGCGTCATCACTTATTCCGCCAAGGCGGAGTACGGGCGAAGCAGTGGAGCTCAAATCGAGATCATCAGCCGGTCCGGGACGAATCAGTTCCACGGCAGTCTCTTCGAGTACTTCCGCAATACGGCGCTCAACGCTAATGATTTTTTTTATAATGCCATTCCTGGTGGCATACCGCGGCCGAAGCTCGACTACAACGCGTTCGGGACGGCGTTTGGCGGTCCAGTCCGGAGAGACCGCACATTCTTTTTCGCAAGCTATCAGGGATACCGCGAGAGGCAGGAGGTGAGCCGGAACTCGCTGGTTTTGACGGACACGGCCAAGGCAGGAATCTTCCAGTGGCGGCCTTCGCCTGGTGCAGCGATCCAAACGTTCAATATTGTGCAAAACGATCCACGGCACCTGGGGATTGATCCGGCGATCGCGGAAACGCTGCGAATGCTGCCGGCGCCCAACAATTTTGGTACGAATAGCGATGGGCTGAACACGGGCAATTATCGCTTTAATAGTCCAGCCGATAGCAGTCGTGACACCTTCCTCTTCCGGCTCGATCACAAGCTGAAGAACCGGGCGAATCTGTTCTTCCGCGGAAACGAACTTTTCGAAACGTCGGTCGATGTGATCAATGATGGAGATCCGCCGTTTCCGGGGCAAGCGGCAGGTCTGCTATTGCCGCGAAGCAGCGCATTCTCATTCGGAGCGGACTGGACCCTCTCTCCCCGCACGACGAACGATGTTCGGCTGGGCCGCTCGATGATCTCTCTCGAGATGACCAGACCGGCCCGCGTGGCAGGTGCAATGATATCGGCAACGGAGTGGACCAACCCTCTGAATCCGCAATTTCCGCACAAGGGAACTTCGGTGATCTATGAAGTGACGGACCACCTGAGTCACGTTCACCAACGGCACACGCTCAAGGCGGGAATGGACGTTCGTTTCCTGCTGGTGGAAAACGTGGGAGTACTGAACGGTGATGCGATTTACCCCAACATTTTTCTGAACAGCGACAACGGCAATACGCCATCGGGAATCGGCCCATCCGGCGACGACATTTCGCTGGCGGACCGTTTGCAGTTCGTGAATCTGTATAACCACCTCCTGGGGAGAATCTCCAGCATTCAGCAAACGTTCTACAGTGATTTGACACAGTTCGCTCCCGCCGGCACTCCGCGAGCGCGCAATTACCGCAGTCACGAATATCATGCGTTCTTGCAGGACGATTGGAGAGTACGGCGCAATCTGACGCTCAATGTGGGCCTGCGATATGAATTCAACGGTGTTCCGTTCGAGCGAGACGGACTTCAGGGGACGGTAGATCAGGCGGCAGAGATCAGCCGCTCGAGCCGGATCTCCGATCTGACGGTGGTGCGTACGTCCCAGTGGTATCACAACGACTGGAACAACTTCGCTCCCCGTTTCGGGCTGGTCTGGGATCCAACCGGAAGCGGCAAAATGGCGGTTCGCGCCAGTTATGGCATCTTCTACGACGACCTGATCGGCAACGCCTTCACGTTCGTGGATAACAACACGCCAGGGTTTTCGTTGACGCCTCCGGATTTCCCGAATGCGGATCCTGGCTCGGACTTTCGGCTGAGCGATGGCCTGCGTCCCATCTCCAGACCGGAAGCACCGAATCCGCAATTGCCGCTGAATCGAGGTCAGAATCTGGCTCTGTTCAGCCCGAATCTGCGAGCCGGGTACGTCCATACGTACAGCTTTTCCGTTCAACGGGAGATCGCGCGGAATACCGTCATCGATGCCGCCTATGTGGGAAAACGCGCGGTGAAGCTGTTCATGCAGGTGAATGTGAATCAGCGAAGAATCGACGGCGATTTTTTGAACGCATTCCGTGAGTTGCAGGCTTACGTCCGGCAAGGAAGCGCGGTCTCAACGACGAATACTTTGGCGCGGCTTTTCGGGTCAGCGCAAGATGCCGTGCGGGCGATTAGCCCTGACTTGATCAAGCGCGGAGCCGCCGGTTCCGCGGCGGACATCGTAGACCGGAACAACAATCAGCTCTATGCGGCGGCAGGCCTCTCGGATTTCTATATTCGAAATTTCCCTCAATACGATTCTGTTTACCTGGGGACAAACGAGGGCCGCAGCTATTACGATTCGCTCCAACTCAGCTTGAAGCGCCAGGCGGGCAATGCCCGGCTTGCCGTGAACTATACCTGGAGCAAGTCCATCGACAACGCTACGACCACCGGAGGTGGAGTTGACTACTACCAGATTGACAGCTTCAATCTGAGGCTGAACCGCGCGCGCTCCGATTTCGACCGCTCCCATGTGCTGATGGGTTCGGGAACCTATGCGATCCCGTTGGGCAGAAGTCACCGCGCAGGCGCGAACTGGCCTCGCTGGCTGGATGCGGCGGCAGGCGGTTGGGATCTTGGTTTGCTGGCAATTTGGGAGAGCGGCACGGTGTTCCTGGTCCGAAGCGGCACGCAGACGGCTGGGACTTCCGCACAAACAATGGCGGACTTTGCCGGAGACCGGAATGTCGGCGCGGTTGACCGCCGCGGCGGCGGCGTGTACTGGTTCAGCCCCGAGGAGATCTCCCGATTTTCGGTACCGGCGGCCGGTGAGATCGGTAATTCCGGCCGCAATGCGTTTCGGGGACCGCGGCTGTTTAATACCGACTTATCTCTTTCGAAGCGCTTTCCGCTCACCGAGAGACACACGATCCTCTTTCGGGCCGAGGCATACAATCAATTCAATAATGTGAACTTTGCGAACCCAGGAGCCAACCTGGCCATGCCGACTGCTCTCGGAAAGATCACTTCGACCGTTCAGGGCCAACCGGGCGCGCCTCTTGGCGAGCCATTCGGCGGAGCACGAGTTCTTCAATTGGTGGCCCGCTGGGAATTCTGAATTCACAGCGGCGCGGGCTTGGCCTCTTTACTTCACCGAGACGGCGAGGCCGGGCTGGCTCCCGGCGCCTCCCACCGTCAGTTCGATCGGCAATGCGTCCCCGGTTGGCGCATCTGCCGGGACACGCACATGGAGCTCGATCAGGCCAGATACAACCCCGGGCGCACCGCCCGCGGACAGCACCTCCGCTCCTTGGCCGCCGATCCGAACCGAAACCGGAAGCAGCGGCTTCGGCAGCATATCGCCTGTCAACTGGCCATCCACCCCCGCTGGATCGGTCTGACCCACACCTGTTGCGAAGAAAACGATCACCGAACTTCGACTGGCTGGATTCTGCGGCGTGTTTTGATTGCCGTCTTCGTTATAGACGAACGCCCGGTCGAGCCCCATGCCGGGAATACCAAAATAAAGGTTCCAGGTGAAGATGCCGGGAGCCGCGTCAACAACCGGCACATCTACAGGATCCGACAGGACGCCGGCGGAATCGACGACCAGCCGTGTGCTACGGTTCCCCGCGACGGCGTAGGGAACGACCGCGCGGATGCGGTTCGCGTCCACGTGAATCAGCGGCGCAGGGATGCCGTCAAACAGGAGCCTGGTTGCACCTAAAGACATGCGAGGGACATTCTGATCCCAGGGAAGGTTTGCCTCCAGGATCGGCCCCATACCGGCTCCCGAAATTTCGATCATCTCGCCGGGCGCAATGGCGCCGGGAAGAAAACTGGCCGCGTTCACGATGCCGCCGGCCGCAAACGAGGGCTTGGCGGAGAAATCGAGCTTCGCGAGAAATTGGGGTGTCACGATGTCGATACCGCCGCCCCCAGCTAAGAACAGATTCCCGGAAGCATCAAGCGAAATGCCAAGGTTGGCGTCACAGGAAACGCAATCCAGAAATGTGGAGAACAGGAGCGCGGACCCCTCAGGGTTCAACTGCGTCAGGAATGCATCCTGGCATACTTCGGCGGTGTAAAAGGCTGGCGGGCTTGCCGAACAGCTTGCCGAGTAAGTGGAGGAAAAGGGTCCGGCGAGTGGGAAATCGGAGGAGAGCGTGCCGCCGGCGACGATGACCCGGCCCGAGCCATCAACCGCAACGCCAGTTACAGTCTCCTGGCCGGAGCCGCCAAGGAAGGTGGAATACAACAATTGTCCCGATGGGTCGAGTTTAGTGATGAAAGCATCGGCATTGCAGGGGAGTCCGGCGTCGCACTTCCCTCCCTGAAAGACGGATTGCAGCGCATTTTGCAGAGGGAAATCGCTGGATTCGGTGATGCCCGCGACGTAGGCGTTACCGGACGCGTCGGCGGCGATGGCGCGTCCATAGTCGCCGAGGCTGCCGCCGAGGTAGGTGGAATAGATCAAGGCGCCCTCTCCACTCAGTTTGGCGGCGAAGGCATCGGTACATGGATAGTGGTAGCCGCCAGTTCCGCATCCGCCGCCGCCGGCCGAACTCTGTATCGGATTGGCCGTAGGGAAATCCAGAGAATCAGTCTCGCCAGTCAAATAAACGTTGCCTGACGGGTCCACCGCAATGCCGCGCCCGCTGTCGCCATCGCCAGACCCGCCGAGGTATGTGGAATACGCAAGCCTGCCGGCGGAAGTGATTTTCACCAGGAAGGCATCACGCCGGCCGCGAAGGGAGGTCTGGATTACGGCCGGCGCCAGAAAATCCGCCGAGCCGGTGCTGCCGGTTACGTAGACATTGCCGGCATGGTCCACAGCAACGCCTGCGGCGAAGTCATCGCCGCTTCCGCCGAGATAGGTGCTGAAGAGGATCTTCCCTTCGGGATCCAGCTTCGTTAAGAACGCATCCCAGCCGCCGCCCATGCGAGCCTGGATGGCATTTACGGTGGGAAAGTCGGGCGACCGTGTGTTACCGACGAGATAGACGTTACCGGACATGTCGGTAGCCACCGCGGAGGCCGAGTCCAGATAGGACCCGAATTGCTCAGAGAGAGCACCGCCTATCCGCACGGTCCAAAGATGTCCTGACCCGTCTACCTTGGATAAGTAAGCGCCCCCTCCATAATCATTGCCGCGCACCAGGTAGGCGGAACCGGAGTGGTCAACGGCTAAGCCGCTCACGAACATGGGCGGATCTGGCAGCCGCTGAGAATAGGCCACCACCGGATGTTCCGCACGGGTGACCGCGGTTTGCAGGACCAGCGCGGCAAGCAGAGCTAGCGGAATACTACGCATCGTCATTGTTGAGTCATCCTTCTCTCGTTTTCATGCGCAAAGGCGAAACCCACGGCATTGCAAGAGCGCAACAGCGGCAGTGGGCCTCGTCACGGCTCAATTGAGATAAGAAGACGGCAGTGTAGTCTCGTCAGCGAGCTCCGCGCGCGCGGCACGCAGGCGGGACAAGCTCTGCTGCAGCGCAGGGCGGATAGCCCGCGACGGTAAGTGCTGCGCGGCTTCCATCAGCACACTGGCCGTCAGCAGTTGTACCCGGGCTGAAAGGATGGCCGGCTCCGTACTCCACGCGAGCGCGCCTTCCGACAGAACTTTGAGCGCATCCCGAATCTCAGCGGCCGCCAGTCTGGCCAAGTCCTGCGTATCGTCATCCTTCGTCATCATCCGCCCGCGGTCACCGACGTTGATCGACGAGCGGATGTTCTCCAGCGCGTTCAGCACCCGTAAGAAAGCCGCGATCTGCTGCACTTCCGGATCCTTCGGATTCGAGCTGATCGCGATCGGTATTCCCGCGGGATTGCCGATACTGATCGGACTCTGGAAGGCCGGCGTGCCATAGAACGCCACGGCGGACTCGAGATCCTTCACGGTGTGATTGTGAAAGAACGGAGCGGTGTCCGCTGCCTCCACCACAGGCGGGGTATTGAACTCCTCAAACGGAATCATGGTTCCACCAACTACGAAGAAGTTCCCAAAGCCACCCAGCGGCATCGGAAGAACGCCAAAGCCTCCATCGCGCGGAAGATTTAACTGCAGCGCCAGGGGCGTTTCGTTGACGTTCGTTGGAGCGCCCATATTGAAACCGCGGGGAGTGCTGTCCAAGCGCGGAAAGCCGGGGGAGTCGGAGTTGAACGATACCGCGGTTGTGCCACCGCCATTGAAGTGGCAGGAATTGCAATTCTTGTGGCCCGGCTTACCGATACTGCCGGTATCGAGATACAGAGACTTACCCAGAGTCGCAAAGGAACTGCGGAGACGCAGCCGTTTCAGGTCAAAATCTTCCTGACGTCCGAGCGACAACTGATACGCAGCCAGGGCGTCGAGTTCTTCGTCTGTGGGAACCCGGAAATCGATGCCCACCCTGCGGCTCAGCGTTTTGGTTGCGTGCTGCACGATGGCGACGGCGGCGAACTCCCGCAGAGGCGCGCCGTCGTTGCCCCAGCCGAGACGTTCCGGCGGATCCGCGTTGAGGCCATTGCTGCTGAAATCCATTCCCAAGCTCGGGTCCGGACGGACTGTCGAGTTGGCTAATGCTTGCACGTTCTGCGCGGAGCGAAGAGTGAACTTATGAGCGAGGTCGTCAAACCCGTCCACGTTTTCGACGAAGACTCCGAGTTTCCGCATAAGATCGGGCTTCTCGAAATTCACCGCGAGCGCGGGGTTGGTTTCCGCCACGAACAACGGATTGGAGCGCGGCAAGGTGGCAATCAAGTCCGGGTCGATGGTGAAGTTGTTGGTTTCTACATGGCAGGTTCCGCATGCGCGTCCGTTGCCATTGAACTGCTCGTTGACAAAAAGGCGGCGTCCCGCAGCGATCAACCGGGCGAAATCCGCCATTCGTGTCGAGGGCGCCTTGGGATCGAAGCCGAGGGCGGCGCCGGGGTCGTCGGCAAACCGGACCTGTCTCCGCATGAGCCGGTCGAAGAGTGTGCTGGAACCTGTAAGCACGAACGCATTCAAAGGACTCTTACCGGACCGCACGACGAACGCACGGTCGGGAAGAAACCCAGCGAAGGCGGCGCTGCCGAGTGTGACCGAGACCTCCTGCGCGCCGTCCTTCGGGTGGTAGGGGCCAACGAATTTGAGTGTGTCGTAGGATTCGGCCATGGTCGTGTGGCCGGACACCGGACGATTCTTGATTAGCCACAGATCGAAGGCGGTATCCAGCGGCAGTCCGTGCACTGTAGATCGGACCAGCCCGGTGGCGAGATCGATGGTGACGTTCCCGCCGGCATTCATGGAGTCGCGGGTAAGGCCCCGGAGGGCTACGAGCGACATGACCAGAGTCTGGCTCCCCTTTGCCGGCAAGCTGGCGAGATACTTATCGAACGCGTTCATCAACGCGATCGGGTCTGCCATCCCAGTGTTCTGCGAACTGGCCGCGAACTCTGCGCCAGAGCCCGGCATCGCGCAAGCCAGGGTTGCGACGATGACGCCGGCCAGGGATATCCGTTCCCGCGTGCGATTCGTCATACGGGCAATTTGCCCGAGTCGCGGAATTTTTGGAAGTCAGACCGACGTTTCGGGGGGTTGTACAACTCCATCAACACGTCTGATATAAAAGGACCATGCCCGTCGCAGACGGTTCCGCGGTCCGGGCACAGCTCGGCAAAATCCTCTCCAGCCCGATGTTTGTCAACTCGCCGCGAATGAGCCGGTTTCTGCGATTCGTGGTGGAGACGACGCTCGATGGCAAGAGCGAGACCATAAAAGAATACGTCATCGCGATCGAAGTTTTCGAGAAGGCCGAGGATTATGATCCGCAGGCTGATTCGACGGTCCGCACGGAAGCAAGCAAGCTGCGATTGAGACTCGCCCGCTACTATGAGACCGAGGGCGAAGACGACCCGGTGAGAATCACGATTCCTAAGGGTTCCTACGTACCGCACTTTGAGGATCGTAACCAAGGCGCTGTCACAAGTTCTTCAACTGCGAGTGCACCTGCCCCACTGCCAGCACGGTTCCCGTGGTTGAAGGCGGCAGCCGTAGTGCTGGTGGCCGGATTTGTGACTGTAGGCGGATTCCTCTGGCGGTCGCACCCACCTGCTGCGCCTGCGCCCCGACTCTTCCCTCTCACGTCATATACAGGACTCGAAGAACAGCCGAGCCTTTCGCCCGACGGATCGCAGGTGGCCTTTCGCTGGAAAGGGGACATCTACGTAAAAGCAGTGGGATCGGAATCGGCAGTCCAGGTGACGAAAGATCCGGCCGTGGACTCCTGGCCGGCATGGTCGCCGGACGGCAGCCAGATCGCATTTGTGCGCAATGGCGAGGTCTTCTTAGTGCCTCCTCTCGGCGGACCGGAGCGGAAAGTTACGGAATCCTCGGGCCGTGTCGCTTGGGTTCCCGATGGATCAGCGCTCCTGGTTCTCGAGAAAACTTCGCAATTTGGCGCGCAGAGCGTCTTCCGCGCGTCGCTTTCCAGTGGACAGAAGCAGCGCCTGACATTTCCGGAAGAGATCAGCATCGGCGATGTCGGCATGGCCGTGTCACCGGATGGGCAGACACTTGCGTTTTGCCGCACCGAACTGGAAGGGCGCGATCTTTTTTTGATGCCGGCAGCGGGTGGCGAACCGCGCCGGTTGACCAATGACCGGAAGAGCGTCCTGGGCTTGGCATGGACCACGGACGGGCGCGAAATCGTATTCGCATCCAATCGCCAGGGCCGGTCTCAATTGTGGCGCGTGGAGGCCCGCGCAGTGGACTCAATGGGCCGGTATGCGAAGCCAGTGCTTGTGGAAGGGACTGGTGAGGATGCCCGAAATCCCACCATTTCCCAAAACTCGCGGCTCGCTTACCAGCAGTACAGGCGCAATTTCGACATCCGGCGCGCGGAGATCCTGGGCTCGGAGGGTACTGCGAACCATCACCTGGGAATATCCGGGCCTCTCATCGCCTCGACGCAGTTAGACGCTACGCCTGCATGGTCGCCCGATGGAAAAAAGATCGCTTTCGTTTCGAGCCGCTCCGGAAGTCAGGAGCTGTGGATTTGTGATGCGGATGGCACAAATCCACAGAAGCTGACTTCGTTCGGCGGCGCCAGCGTGATTTTCCCGCGCTGGTCTCCGGACGGACAGCGCCTCATCTTCGGAGCGCTCACGGGCCTGCACGGAAATTTCGAGAGCTACGTCATTGGCGCAGCGTCCGGCACGCCGCAGCGGATCAACGCTCGCGGACATCGAACAATGGCACACCCGGTTTTTTCCCACGATGGCCGTTCGATCTACTTTATCCCTGGCGCACAGGATGGCGCGGTGGAAGCTTTTCGGGTGCCGACCGAAGGCGGCGAAGCGTTTCAGATCACTCATCACGGCGCATTTCGTCCCGAGGAGTCGCCGGACAGGAAACTGCTCTACTATGGCAAGTACGGCGACCATCGGCTGTGGAGTACTCCCGTTTCCGGTGGCGAAGAGCGTGAGGTTCTGGATTCGATTATGGGTATGAACTGGACCGTCGCTTCGAAAGGCATCTATTACCTCGTTGCCGCCGTGGGGCCAGGCGGGCGCAATTTGGCGCAGTTCTACAATTTCCAAACGGGCAAAACCACCACGGTGGGCACAGTGGAGGGGACGCTATCGACCGACTATTCGGGCATCTCGGTGAGTGCCGACGGCCGATGGCTGCTCTATTCCTATATTGCGGACGTCAGTTCGGATTTGATGATGATAGACCGGTTCCGGTAGCACGACGGGACCAGATGGAGAACGTGGCCGGCGCGGAGTCTTATTGGATCTGATAGGGCACGCTGACATCGATCGTCTTGGGCGGGTAGCAGGCTCGATCGCTGCATGCCTGGTAGCGGAGCTTTCCTACTGCTACACCGGGGCCGGCTGCTGCTTTGGAGGCAACCTTGAAGTGGGCCACCAATTCGAAACGGCCGGTAAAGACCGAGAGCGCCTCGCCAGCGAATTCGTATTTTTCCAGCGTGGGTTTAGGGTATGTCACTTCACCGCCGCTCAGCGCGCCTTCTGAGATCCACGTCAACTTCAATGGGATGAGATATTCTTCGCTCGGAGTGTTGCTATTGACGTGGTATCCGGGCAGCACCGCCAGCGGAATGCGCGCGTCTATGGCGGCGTCGCGCTTTCCGGTGACGCGGCTGACCTGGCCTACACTCAGATATCCGCTACTTTGCGCCAGCAAGCACGGCAGGCAGAGTAACGCGGCCGGCAGCAGAAGCCGGCGGCACTGGGGCTTGCAATAGCTTTTCCACGGCATCTTCAAAATCTTTCCGGTCCGTCAGTCCCACATGAACGGCAGCGATTTTTCCCGTGCGGTCGATCAGAAAAGTCGTCGGCAGCGCGTCAATGCCGCCATACAACTCCGCGGTGTGGTCATTGCCTACGAGCACGCGGTAGTTCATGCCCATCTGCGCAATAAATGGCTTCACCACTTCCCAGCCCTCATCATCCATGGACACACCCAGGACGGCGAAACCCTTGTCTTTCTCTTTGCGCTCCAAATCCATGAACCAGGGAATCTCGATCTTGCAGGGGCCGCACCAAGTGGCCCAGAAATCGAGCAGAACCACCTTGCCCCGATAATCGGACAGATGGACGGTCTTCCCATCGGCATCCTTCAAGGCGAAATCGGGAGCCGCTTTCCGGTCATTATCAGGCTTGACCGAAGCCGCCTTCACCGAGTGGCTCGAAGACGAACAACTGGTGAGGCCGTAGCCCAGCAGGAGCGCGGCCGCAATGGCGGCGGAGAAACGCAGCACTGACACAGAAATCCTTTCTTCTTTTGATTATATCGACAATCGAATCGATTCAACGGTTTTCTCGAACCAGGCGCGGCGAGCGCCGCGAAATCGCGCAGCCAGCGTGAATTCTACATGACTTCCGACGCCGGAATAGAGCCACGCTGCCGAGTCGCAAAAACTCTCGCAGCAGTACTCCCGCCAGCGCCGGGTTCGGGCTTCGACGTCGCGCGTGGCGAGCGCTTCTTTGCGCAACTCAGCCGACCAGCCTAACTCGCCGCGCGCGCCGGCGTGGAGTTCGGCGCGCAGAATTTCTTCGTAGTCATGCCGCCGCCCGTTCCCGAGCCGGACCCAGACGAAGTGGAACAGCTCATGCACGAAGATGCGCGCGAACTCGTCGCTCGTGCAATCGAAGGCAATGCGCCGTTCACGCAAGAAAGCGCCGGCGTGGGACGCGCCATGGCGGTCGCGCAAGCCGTGAGCGCGTTCGATACGCATCGGGCGGCCGGCAAGCGGAGGTATCCGCCGCAAGAGCGGGCGCGCGCATGCACTCAGCGCGGCGTCTCCGATGACTACAAGCTCATGCGCCAGTCTTACCTCGCCTTAACCGCGGATTCCTCCGCCCGAGCCAGTTCCGTAGCGTAGTTCCTGATCTCGGAATAAGGCACCGTGACCAGATCCTTCTCCATGTCCTCGCCGGTCTCGATCAGGTGCATCAGGTGGAGCGCGCCGAGGCGCGAGCACCATGGATCGTCCATCTTGCGCCCCAGCTCCTGGCTCAGGCGCAGCAGTTCGGCATGCGGCAAAGCGATCGTCTTTTGAGTTTCCCCGCCGCTCTCATCAACGAGGATGAATTTGACATCCACTGTGTCGCTATGACGGATCGAGATCGCGGTCTGCAGCCACTTGAACATCACTTGATACTTGTGGCCGAAGGGGTCAGGCCCCGCTTCAAACTGGCGGAAATTGAGCATCTAACGCTATCTTACAACCGGTTCTGCGAGAATGGTCACTGGCGGAGGCTACTGCACGAATCGAAATGCCGATTGGCTCCGCCGAAGCCGCGGGATTCCTATGACGATGCAGGTTGCCGAGTTGATTGCGCCCGGTGAATTTCGGCTGGCGCAGCAGAAGATTGAGCCTCCGGGCGCGGGCGAAGTGCAGGTTCGCGTGGAGGCGGTCGGGATTTGCGGTTCCGATCTCCACTCCTACTCTGAAGGCGCGGTGGGCGATACGCCGTGCCGATTTCCGATGGTGCTGGGCCACGAACCGGCGGGCACTGTGGTGCAGACAGGCACCGGCGTGACGGGCTGGTTCCCGGGAGACCGCGCCGCCTTCGAGCCTGCGATTTACTGTTATCACTGCGAGTTCTGCCGGACCGGCCATCACAACGTTTGCGAACACATCCGCTTTCTGAGCACGCCCGGCGACCCGGGCTTCTTCCGCGAATATGTAAATCTGCCCGCCGCTTCCCTGCTGGGCATTCCGAAGCAGATCTCGCTCGATCAGGCTACTCTGATCGAACCGCTAGCCGTGGCGCTGCACTCGATGCAGTTTGCTGATGTGCGGCTCGGCGAAACTGTGGCGGTGTTCGGCGCCGGCCCGATCGGGCTGCTCACCATCGCCTGCCTCCGTGCTGTGGGCGCGCGGCACATTTGGGCCGTGGAACCGGTGGCGCACCGCCGCGAGATGGCGCTGCAGATCGGAGCGGCTGAAGCGCTCGATCCCGACAGCGTGGACGTGGTGCACCAACTCCGCGACGCAACCGGACAACGCGGCGTCGATTGCGCGATCGATTGCGCCGCCAAGGCGAATACCACCAACTGGGCCATTCGTGCCGCCCGGAACGCGGGGCGCGTAGTGATCACCGGCATTCACTCGGAGGTCGTAGTGGGCTTTGAGATGTCGCCGATGCGCCGGAAGGAGCTGGCCATTTATAATGTACGCCGCTCCAATCACGAATCCGAAGCAGCGCGGGACCTGCTGGCGAGTCACCTGGATTGGTTCGCCCCGATGCTGACACACACGCGCCCGCTGGCGCGAATTTCCGAAGCGTTTTCAGTAACGAAGCGCTACGCCGATGGCGTCGTCAAAATGATCGTCAAGCCGTAGCCGATATCAGGCAGCCGTCGCGATCATTTCCTTATGTTCCGCGAAGGTGGGGTCGAGGTGCGCGCCGGCATCGGCCACGCGTCCGAGCCACAGCGTCATATCATCGCCCTGCGGTGCGCCTTCGGCGAATTTTTCAGCGGAGGCGATCACGTAGTCCACTAAGTCACGGGCAGTACGGCCGCCGCAGCTTTCGATTGCCTCCAGCAGTCTTCGCCATCCCCACTCTTCACCCAGCGGATTGGTGACCTCGCAGAGCCCGTCAGTGTAGGCCACCAGCAGATCACCGGGATTGAGCGCCACGGAACCCTCGCGATACCCGGGTTTGCGCAGCATGCCGATTACCGGGCCGCCGGATTCCAGGCGAATGGTGCGATAACTCCGCCCGCGTTTGCGCAGGATGAAGGGCAGCTCATGCCCCGCGTTGACATAGTGCAGACGTCGCTGCAGCGGATCATAGCGGGCCACGAACAGAGTGGCGTAGCAATTATCGGGGCACATTTCGGTGAACGATTCATCAATCTGCGTCACCAGTTCCGAGAGATCGCACGGCTGCGAAAGACGCAGCGCGCGCACCATGCTGTGCAAAGAAGAGGCGAGCAGCGCCGCCGGCAACCCTTTGCCCGACACGTTGCCGATGGCTAGCCCGAGATTTCCTTCGGTCATCTCGAAATAATCCAGATAGTCGCCGCTCGCGCCGAGAGCGGGCCGCCAGTCGCTGTAATAGTCAAGCCCTGGAATGGTGGGACGCGCGGTGGGAAAGATGCGGCTCTGTACTTCGCGAACCACGCTAACTTCCCAATTGAGCCGCTGTCTTTCGGCAAACTCCGCCGCCAGTGCCGTGCTCAGCCGGCAATTCTCAATGACGAGCGCCGCTTGATAGCTCATCGCCTGCAGGAGACGGACATCGCCGGGCGTGAGAGGTTCGCCACCGGCCTTTTCTCCGAGGCAAAGAAATCCAGCCGCTTGATTTTCAGAGGCGATACCGACCAGATCTTCGGCGCCGAGTGATGCCAGCACGCCGCTGGTTTCCTGATCGAGAGGCTCGCCCAGAATATGCGCCGTCCCATCGAACCAGCCAATTGGGACTGGCTCGGTGTGGCTATGAAAAAGCTGCTGCAACGCGGCTCCGGCTTCGAGCGCGTACTGATGGCCGCGAGGCACGCCGCTGCCGGCCGCCAGTTCGTAAGTTGTGCCCGTGTGCACAAACAAAGCGATCTGACCGATGCGCAAGGACTGAGAAATGCATTGCACCGAGCCCCGCAAAGATTTCTCCACTGCCTGGCACAAGAATTCGGGGTCCGCCGCGATGGCGTTCCACGTACTGGATTTGCTCGAGATCAGTTCCCGCTGCATCGTTTTCCTCCGGTCTCAAGGAATCTGGCAGGCCGCAGGTTTGGTTCCGGTGATAAGTAGAAGTCAGGCATTCCGGCCGCACGTGCGGTATCGCGGCAGGCGCTGTTTATGAGTGCATGTCTGGAGAATTCAGTAATGTTCATAAGAAATTTCCTGCACTTCTCCAAAGACGCACGAGGCTCAAAAAAAGGCGCATCTTTGACAAAAACTTTATGGAGAGAAAGCTGTTGAAAGAAAAGCCCATTGAGCCAAAAATGCACATGCACGCCCGAGCCTGCCGGATCGTCAAGTTATAAGGTTCAGCTCGGCGGAATGAGCGGGCGCGATCCGCACTTACTCCACTTCAAAAGGCCAGACGCTCGTGGTGGAGTATCCGCCATCTACGGCAATGATCTGCCCGGTGATGTAATCGGCTCCGCTGCCTGCCAGAAAAACCGCAAGCGGCGCAACGTCAGCCGGCGTGCCCAGGCGCGGATTGGCCTGACTGCTTCGCAGCCATGCGCGCATTGGCTCCTGCTGCCACATCGCGCGATTTAGATCCGTCTCGATGAAGCCAGGCGCAATGCAGTTCACCTGGATGCCGTGCCTTCCCCATTCGGCCGCCAGCGCGCGCGTCAGTTGCGCCAGGCCGCCCTTGGTGATGGCGTAAATCGAAAGATAAGGAAGGCCGCTGATCGACATCATGCTGCCGATGTTGATGACCTTTCCGCCGCACCCGCGCGCGATCATGCGCGCACCCACCTTCTGCGTCAGCTCGACGATTCCGCGGAGGTTTGTGCTCATCAGGCGCTCGTACTCTTCGCCGGTGTAGTCCTCAAAGCGTTTGCGGATGTTCGTTCCCGCGACGTTCACCAGAATGTCCGGCGTGGTGATGCGCCCGGCCGCCGCCGCGACGGACTCCGCGTCGGAGATATCCATGACCAGCGCTTCGCCGCCCAGTTCACGCGCGTGCGCTTCAAGTGGTTCCCGCGAGCGCGCTGCCAGAATTACGCGCGCACCGGCAGCGGAGAATTGACGCGCGATCTCGAGTCCGATGCCGCGGCTGGCTCCAGCCACCAGCGCGGTCTTTCCTTCAAGTGAGAAGAGTTGCACCGCCACATTATACAGACCGTGCGCACCCGCACCGCGGGTTACAATGGCCGTATCAGTCTGATTCAACTGGTTTCCATCGCGGCGGTGGTTTTGCTTCTCGGCCTGTGGGCCGCCATCGTACGCCGGCCTTGATCATGCATGTTCAGCAAGCCATTCTCGACGTGCTGTTGCTGTGGATTCTCACAGCGCCGCACGAATTCGCGCACGCCTGGGTCGCCACCAAGCTGGGCGACGACACGCCGCGCAAAGAAGGACGCGTCACACTCTATCCGCTGGCGCATGTCGATTGGCTGGGTACTGCGATTCTCCCGGCATTGACCGCGCTCTTTGGCGGCGGCTTTCTCGGCTGGGGCAAGCCGGTCCACACGGACAATTCCAAGCTCAAGGGTGGATTGAACGGACTGGCGCTGGTGGCGCTGGCGGGGCCGTTCAGCAACATCATTTTTGCTTTCATCCTGGGTGGAGTAGCATTGCTGTTGCTTCCGTTCAGCCACACGGCGGCGGAGTTTGCCGCGCAAGGTGTGCAGCTCAGCATCTACCTCGCCATCTTCAATCTGCTGCCGGTTCCGCCGCTCGATGGCTCCAAGCTTCTGCTCGCGATGCGCATTCCCCCGGCTATCTATATCGAAATCGCGCGCTTCGGTTTCATCTTTCTGATCTTCGCGGTCTCTATGTCCGACTTTGGGCGCTGGATGAACGACTGGAGCTATCTCGGCACACGCGCCATCTTTTCCATGCTGCGTCTTTCCTGACGATCGTCTTTCCTGACGACGCGCCAACTCACGCCGACTCTGATACGCTACCTGAGTCGGAGAATTGAATCATGTTGCGAATCAGGCATGTGCCCGCGATTCTGGCCGCGCTGTCTGTGGCCGCCGCCCTGCTGGCCGTGGCTCAAAACCGGCCTGCGAATCAACCCAACCACGACCTGGGATTTACCGACACACCGATGCTTCCCGGCCTGCCCTACCATGTCCATGATCCTGCACGGCCGCATCCACGCATCGTCACACCTTCGGATAAACCTGGCGGTGCGCCGTCCGACGCCGTCGTGCTTTTCGACGGCAAGGACATGTCGCAATGGGAAGCGCACAGCAGTTCCATCACCCACGGCGGCGCAGCCGGCCCGCCGGAATGGAAGCTCGAAAACGGCTACATGGAAGTAGTACCCGGCAAGGGAGACATCATCACCAAGGAAAAGTTCGGTAATTGCCAACTACATGTGGAATGGGCGGCGCCCGCCGAGATCACTGGCAACAGCCAGAACCGCGGCAATAGCGGCATCATCCTGATGGGCTTGTATGAAGTGCAGGTTCTCGATTCGTATCAGAATCCCACGTACGCCGATGGACAGGCCGGAGCCATTTACGGTCAGTGGCCGCCATTGGTCAACCCAGTGAGAAAGCCCGGCGAGTGGCAGAGTTACGATATTGTTTTCGAAGCTCCTCAGTTCGAAGGGTCGAAGTTAGTACATCCTGCTTACTTCACCGTCTTTCTCAATGGCGTGTTATTGCACAACCATAAAGCGTCGATGGGACCAATGGTGTATCGAAAGGTCGCACATTATGCGCCTCACGACGCTGAACTCCCCTTGATGTTACAGAACCACAACTGCAAAGTCCGCTACCGCAATATCTGGATACGCCGATTGACGGGATACGACCAAAAGAGCGACTAAGTGGCTATTGTTGTTTGGCCGGGCGAGTCGTTTGATCGGTATTTTGTAACACGCGGTGCAAAACGTAAGAGCTCTCTACCGGCGTGCCGTTCTTGAATTCCACACGGATCACCACCTGGTAGTAGCGCGGCAGCGTGCCGGAGGATAATCGCAGGTGACTCACCAGTTCCCTGGCGCGCTCTGGCTGAGTCATCCATTGTGCAGCCGCCAGTGTATCCGGGCTCGCGTTGCCGCCGATGATCAGGAGTTCGCCCTGACCCGAGAGTCCCGGCGTGCAACTGATTACGGCGTGCGTAACGCCATTGAATTCCGGACCGCTCATGAACGTGTCACGAAAAAATGACGGCTCACCGGCGCGCGGATGAAGAATGCGGACACCGTCGGTTTCCAGCTTGACTTCCTGCTCGATGGGAATGCTTTGCAGTTGCGTGTTGAACTTTGGAGGGCCGACAAAAATCATGTCGGTATCCGAGATCTCCTGCCAGGAAAGCAGATTGCTGCGCGTCATCAGCAGGTCGCCGCGCCGGGTACCCAGCAGTTTCGCCAGTTGAAACGCTCCGCCGGCCTCGCCGACTCCGGTGTATGAATACCAGGGCACAGGCGTCCGGTCGGGAATCGCTTTGTGGATCACGGCGAATCGCGGGGAAGTGGCCAGTTGGTCCCAGACATTGACACCCGGATCGCGCAGGAACACCAGATTGGGATATTGGAGAAAAAGGGGCGCTCCGATACAAACCATCAGCGGCCGCTTGGTTTGCAGGAACGGCGCCCACAATTCCTCCAGTTCGGGACTCCAGGCGGCCTGCTCCACCTGCGAGATCCGGTCCAGATGCTCGATCCGGAGGGCGGCATAGATTCCCCAAGCCGACAACAACACCACGGCGGCCACCAGACCGGCGATGAGCCAGTGATGGTGTCCCGCATCGGGAGAGGGCACGACGGGGAGGGTCGCCTCCTCGAAATTGAGCTTGAATCCACCTTTTGGAAGACTTACGACAATCGGGTCCGCGGCGCCTTCGGACTGGTAGTATTCGCCGAGCTTTACGCGCAGGCGACCCACTTGTAAGCGCACCACGGAGTCGTGGCGAGGGTCATAGGTGGACGGCTTGCCCAGCGCGTCGAGGGCGACGATATATTCCTTCAGCCGATCCGCCTCGCCGCCCAGCGTCTTGTCAGCCAAGTAAGATAGGAGCCGCCGGTGAACATCGGATCCCTCCAGAGCTTTACTGTGCAATAACCGCTCGATTTGCGAGCGGATCGGGGATTCCTCCAAACTCATGGCGCTATCGCTAACCCTAAGATCCTACATTGTTACATACACGGTTACCAACGGCTAGTCAACCGCTTTCGAAGCTCTCGAAGGTCGTACTCGGAACTACACTTCATTATTCTTCCGGCAAAATTCTGAGTGGGACGGGCATGCCGGAGGTTTGTTGACTCATTGAGAGGAGGGGGGTTCAAGATGTCCATCTATCGACGAGGGCTATTGCTGTTTCTGGGCATCGCGGTATCGCTATACGCGCAGGAAACGCGCGGCAGAATTCAAGGAGATGCCCGCGATCCATCTGGCGCGCTGGTTGCCGGCGCGAACGTCACGCTATCGAATGACGATAGTGGTGTGCGCAGCGTCAAGACCACTAACGAGTCAGGTCATTACCTGTTCGACTTTGTGATTCCAGGGCACTACACCGTTACAGTGGATTCGCCCGGGTTTCGATCGTTCGTGCAGAAGAACATCCTGGTAGAAGCACGTGGAGACGTGACGGTCGATGGCTTGCTGCAAGTCGGTTCGTCCTCGGAGGCGATCACGGTGGAGGCTGCGCCGGTCGGAGTGGAATTCAACACTTCGACCATGTCGAACACCGTGGATACGCAGCTTGCCAATACGCTGCCGGTCATCAGCCGGAATCCCTATCTGTTGATCAGTCTGAATCCGGCCGTGGTGGTCCGCTCGACGACACAGCAGGAGCCGTTCCACTTCTGGGCGGCCAATCAGAACGATATCGGCGGCCCGTCGTATGACCAGAACGACATCATTCTGGACGGATCTTCGCAGATGACGTCCCAGAAATCGAGCTACACGCCCCCGATCGACGCGGTGCAGGAAGTCAGCGTGGAGCAAAACGGCGTGGATGCCGAATTGGGACACAGCGCGGGCGGCATCATTGTGATGTCTGAGAAGTCCGGAACGAATTCTTATCACGGGTCTGCCTACTACCTGGCTCGGAACCCCGCCACGAACGCGCTGGCCGACCGGATCTCGCAGACGCCCAACCTGACGCGCCAGACCACCTGGGGCGGCACGATCGGCAACCCGATCAAGAAGAACAAGATCTTCAACTTCTTTGCCTATGAAGGCATGCGTATTTCCGATCCGTTGACGACGCTCATTCAGACGCTGCCGACCGACCAGGAACGCACCGGCGACTTCTCGCAGCAACTGAACACCAACGGCGCGCTGGACGTGATCTACGATCCGTGGTCTACCAAGACCAACGGCAATACGGTGACCCGTCAACCGTTCCCGAACAACACCGTCCCAGCCAGCCAGATCGATCCGGTATCGGCGAAGATGATGGCAATGCTGTGGGAGCCGAATCAGCAAGGCGCGCAGTACACGAATGCGAATAACTTCAAGGCCACCATCTATGAACGGTATCCTTACTGGAACTTCATGGACCGTGTGGACTATAACATCTCGGATAAGTTAAAGTTCTTCGCCCGCTACAACCAGTTACACACTACGCAATCGACGACCGATCCCACCGGCGGATCACAAGCACGATATGGTCAAGGTTCTTTGCGCAACGCACAGAGCGGCGCCGGCGACCTGGTCTGGATGATCAATCCGAGCACAGTGCTGGATGTTCGCGGGTCGTACAACGGGTTGAACGATTCGTTCTACGATGGCGAGCTTCTGTACGGGGAAGCGGGCCTGGCAAGTTTGTGGGGAAGCAACACGTGGTACAAGCCGTACTCCTCCAATCTGCCGCAGATTTACTTCCCATACATCAACGTGACGCAGGGGTCCGGCCTCACCACCAGCAATCCGTACTACTGGCTGCAGACTCCTCAGACGTATAACCTGGAAGCCAAGATGTCGAAGGAAATCGGCAAGCACTATCTGAAGTTCGGTGGCGAATACCGCCGCGAGATGGTGGATGCGGCCACGATTTACTTCATGCAGTTCGCGTTTGATCCTTCGACCACAGCCAACACATATCTCGCCCCCAACACGAAGTTGAGCGGCAACGGCTGGGCCACGTTCCTGCTGGGCGCTCTTGACGGTTCGGTGGGAACCAATACGGTGCAGGATATCCCGATGCAGCACCCACGCGTGAACTTCATGGGGTTCTTCTTCCAGGATGATTACAAGATCACGCAGCGGCTGACACTCCAACTCGGCTTGCGGGATGAGTATAGCGGCGCCATGGTGGATCCGCAGGACCGGTTGAGCCGGTATCTGGATCTGACGCAGCCGATTCCGGAACTGTCCGGGTCAAATGCTCCGCAACTGCCGGCCTCGGTGAATGCGCTGCGGACGGTCGCGCCCACTTACAATGGCGCCTGGCTCTTCACAGACTCGAACGATCGCAATTCATGGAATGCACCGAAGATCCTGCTGGAGCCCCGTGTGGGCCTGGCGTATCGCATCAACGACAAGACGGCATTCCGCGCGGGATATGCGCGCTACGTGGTGCCGACCACGCTCAATAGCGCATTCAGCATTCTGGGAAGCGTACTCTATCCGGGCTACAGCGCTACGTCCGTTGTGAATCCGTCACTGCAGGGCGTTCCACAGGCCACGCTGGCTAATCCGTTTCCGGGCGGCCTGGTGCTGCCGGTAGGCAAAGGAAATGGAACCTATACCGGCCTGGGAGACGCCAATAGCTGGTACAACCAGGACCTGAAACCGGCGACCGAAGACCGGATCAACCTGAGCGTGCAACGGCAACTGCCGAAGAAACTCGTGGTGGATGCCACATTCTACGTCGCATACAGCCATAACCTGCCGTACACGTACAATCTGAATATGGCGGATCCGAATATCGCCTACACTGCCAAGAACGCGGTCACCGCGGCGGTGCCGAATCCGTTTTATAACCTCCTTCCGGCGAACCAGATGCCCGGCCAGTTGCGGACCCAGGCAACGGTTCCCACCAGCAGTCTGCTGACTCCCTATCCGCAGTATGGAGCTCTGAATGAGTTACTCATGAGCGGTGAAGGCGATCACTACCGTTCCGTGCAAGTATCGGTGAAGCGTGCTTTCTCGAACGGTATGACGCTGACGGCTGGTTATAACTACAACAACGAAATCACGCAGGGCTTCTACAACGATATCGCCACCTATGCCCACCAGTTCATGTGGATTCCAGCGGCAACTTCGCGGAATCGCCTGACCGGTGCAGCCGTTTACGAGTTGCCCTTCGGAAAAGGCAAGCGGTTGATGAATAACGCCAACCGGTTCGTTGACGGTGTTCTGGGTGGATGGGCGCTCACCGGGTTATTCACTTACAACTCCGGTATCCCGATTCGGCTCGGCTCCGCCGTCGTCGATGGTGATCCGGCACTTTCGAACCCGACGCGAAACCAGTGGTTCAATACATCTCTGATTTCGCAATTGCCGGCTTACACGGTGCGCACCAATCCGATTCAGTATGACGACATGTTGGGGCCGCGTTTTGTGAATCTGGATATGTCCCTGGCCAAGCAGTTCAAGGTCACGGAGCGGGCGCGGTTTGAATTGCGCTTCGAAGGCTATAACGTGGATAACCACCTGACACTGGATTCACCGGTGACCAGCATTACGAATGTGAACTTCGGTAAGTCGATTGCCGAAGCCAAGGGGCGGTACGGCCGGCAAGTACAATTCAGCGGCCGCATCACGTTCTAACTCTTCAGGTAACTGTCTCATCTACGGGCCGCCCTAGTTCTCGAAGAAGAACATGGCGGCCCGGCCCGATATAATGAATCCCCATAAGGAGTTCTATGCGCATACGCCTCATAACGGCTGCAGGCTGCAGTTTGCTCGCCCTCTCTGTTGCTTACTCGGCGCGGAATTCACCCGCGGGAGTAGTGGTCGCACAGGACGGGACCGGCGACTATAGAACGGTCCAGAGCGCGGTCGATGCGTTGAGCGCGGAAGGCGGCGTGATTCGCATCAAGCCTGGTACGTACGAAGAGAAGATTACGATCGATAAGCCCGGCGTGCAGTTGCGCGGTCTCGGCACAGATCCTTCTAACGTGGTGCTGGCGTGGCACCTGAATGCGGCGGTGGCGGGCGGAACGTTTAAGTCAGCGAGCACGACCATAACTGGCGACGATTTTTATGCGGAGAACCTGACGTTTCAGAACACGTACCTTCGGCCCGAGACTCCCGGCGCGACTGGAACGCAGGCAGTAGCGCTGCGCGTTACCGGAGACCGCGCCGTGTTCCGGCGCGTGCGGTTTCTAAGCCATCAGGACACGCTCTACGCCACTACCGCCGGTTGCATGGATCGCGGAGAGAACTGCAAACCGGCGCGCCAGTATTTCGCCGATTGCTACATAGAAGGCGATGTGGATTTCATCTTTGGCGATGCCAAGGCATTTTTCGATCATTGCGAGATTCACAGCCTGCCGCGCGACGGTTCGTCCATTACAGCCCAGAGTAAGCAGCACGCCGGCGAAAAGAGCGGCTACGTTTTCGACCACTGCCGGCTCACGGCCGATGCAGGGGTGAGTCGAATCTATTTGGGCCGCCCGTGGCGTGCCTACGCAAGCGTGGTATTCCTGAATACGTTCATGGGACCGCAAATTGCGCCGGCCGGTTGGAGCGAATGGCAGCACGGCGCCACATCATCTCTGCAAACGGCTTATTATGCCGAATACAACTCGCAAGGACCTGGCGCAACGATGGATGCGCGCGATCCGCATACGGTGAAACTCAACGCCGCCGAGGCCGCCCAATACAACGTCCACGCGCTTCTTGCGGGCGATGACGGATGGGATCCGACCAAGGTTCGGTAGCCCGACCTATTTTCCGATACTCAGTACCACGCGGAACCTCGCCTTGCCGCTTATCATGCGCTCGTATGCTTGGTTGACCTGCTCCATCGGGTAAACCTCGTTCATGGAATGCACACCCGTAAGTGCGCTGAAGTTGAGCGTGTCTTCGGAATCGATCGACGTGCCGGAATTCCAACCCTTAATCGACCTGCGCCCACCGAGGAGAAACAGAGGACTCGCTTCCAGTGATGGAATGGCGCCGACAATCATGAGCGTCCCGTTGGCGGCGAGGCCCGGAAGAACGGCTTCGGTGGCCTCGCGATTCGTGGCCGTCATGAGGATTACATTGGCGCCCCCCAGTTTCTGCAGTTCAGCGGCCGGATTCTGCGACTGGCTATCGATATAGTGATGCGCGCCGAGTTCTTTCGCTAGCGGCGCTTTATCCTGACCGCGCGCGATGCCAACCGTTTGGAAACCCATCTTCGCCGCGAACTGAACAGCCAGGTGACCCAGTCCACCGAGTCCGAGCACAGCAACCAGGTCACCCGGGCGCGCGCCGCTGTGCCGCAAGCAGTTGAAAGTGGTGATGCCGGCACACATAAGCGGCGCGGCGTCGGCGGACGATAGCGCATCGGGAACGCGCGCCAGAGCCTTTGTGGATGCGACCATGTACTCCGCGTAACCGCCATCGCAGGTAATGCCCGTCATCCGGGTATTAGTCTGGCAGGCAAAGAAGTCGCCGCGCCGGCAAGGATTGCAGTACCCGCAGTAGCCGCCATTCCAGCCCACGCCGACGCGCTGCCCGACGGTCCACGGCGTAGCGTCCGGGCCGAGAGCGTCGATGACGCCGACGACCTCATGCCCGGGAATGAGCGGATGAGTAACGCCAGGAAAATTTCCTTCCTTCGCAAAGGAATCGCTATGGCAGATACCGCAAGCCTGCACTTTGATGCGGACGAATCCGGGCCCCGGCTCAGGGATTTCACGTTCCACCAGTTCAAAAGCGCCATGCGGGGTAGACACCTGAATGGCGCGCATCTTGGACATTTTGCCTCCAGAGATTATCTTGACATGGAGAGGAGGGGAGACCGCGGCATTAGAGGGCGGACAATTCGACGTGGGCCGGTACGAGGGTAAGTGCCGCTACAATTCCTCGACAGACGGCTTGCAACACGGTGCCACCTATGCCTCAAAACCTGATGCGCCGCTGTTCCGGTCCGATACTGCCCGACGATTTCAGCCACACAACTCTCGGTCGCGACTCGCCGCGTCGGTGAGCACCATGGGCCTTATCCCTGAGAACGGCAACCTGCGGACCCGTAGCCGGCCGCGTCGAAATACGGCAACGCAGCCGGCCAGCAGGTCCGGTTCCAGCATTGGTAAAACGGAGATCAGCGCGTTCATGCATTCCCGAGTAGACAACGACTCCGCCTCTCGGAAGAGCACAAAAGACGAGTATTCGGTCTCTTGCGCCGCTTGCATACTATTTGATTTCTGGCGGAGAGAGAGGGATTCGAACCCTCGATAGAGTTTCCCCTATACACGCTTTCCAAGCGTGCGCCTTCAACCACTCGGCCATCTCTCCGGTTTGAAAAGGACGGGCTCGTAGTTTCTCAAGCTGTCTACGAAAGCTTTTTCATCAGCATAACACGGCCGATTCTCGCCCCGCTCTTCACTCCTCCCATCATTGCTCTGTCCTCCGCTGCCTCGCACCGTCCACCCTGTCGCGGCTGGTTCCGCGCCGCCCCCGAGAAGCATCCCGCCGGAATGGAATATCATCTATCTGAATGATGAAGTCTTTGGCCAGCTTAGCCCCTCTGCTGCTTCTGGTTGCAGCCGCACCGCTCCCGGCGCAACGCGACCTCGCGGGCACTCCTGAGATTGAGCAATCGCTGCGAAAGCTCGATGAGCTCGGTACCGTCCTCATGATCGGCGCTCACCCGGATGACGAAAGGACGCCCGTGCTGGCTTACTTTGCCCGCGGACGCCACATGCGCACCGCGTACCTTTCCGCCACGCGCGGCGAGGGCGGGCAGAATCTCATCGGTTCCGAGCAGGGCGCGCAACTGGGACTGGTGCGCACGCAGGAATTGCTGGCCGCGCGGCGTGTCGATGGCGCCGAACAGTTCTTTACGCGCGCCATCGATTTCGGCTTCACCACCAGCGCCAAGGAAACGCTCGAGAAATGGGGACACGATCGCATCCTCTCCGACATGGTCTGGGTCATCCGGCGCTATCGGCCGGACGTGGTCATTCTCTGCTTCACCGGCACGCCGCGTGATGGCCACGGACAGCATCAGGCGTCGGGCATCCTGGGCCGCGAAGCGTATGCCGCAGCGGGCGACAGTTCACGCTTTCCCGAGCAACTCCGGTACGTGAAACCCTGGCACGCCTATCGCCTCGTGCAGAGCACGTTCCGCCGCAATCCGTCTGAGAAGCCCACAACTCTCGTCGCTGAAACCGGCGCCTTCAACCCGATCCTCGGCTATTCCTATGACGAAATCGCCAGCATGAGCCGCAGCATGCATCGCAGCCAGGGAATGGGGAATATGCGGCGGCTGGGCGGTGGGCGCGGCGAATTTCCCGGACGCGCCGAATTCACGGTGGTTTCCGGTCCGCCCGCCACGCACGATATCTTCGAGGGCATCGATACCACGTGGAATCGTCTTTCCGGGGGCGCTGCAATCGGCCAGATTCTTAGCAATGCCATCCGGAATTTCGAACCGCAGCATCCTGAGAAGACCATCGCGGAACTGGTGAAGGCCCGGCCGGCCATCGCGGCCATTGACGACCCACTCGCTAGAATCAAGCTCACCCAGCTCGATGAAGCCATCGCGCAATGCGCCGGGCTTTGGATAGAGGCGCAGGCGCGCGCTCCCGAAGCGGCTCCCGGTTCGAAGGTTCACATCACCACTACGGTGTTGAACCGCTCGGCAGTTCCCGTCACGCTCGAAAGCGCTGAACTGGAAGGTATCTGGAATCAGCCGCTGCCGCATACCGCCGCTGCCCTCGGCGACAATCAGAGTGCCGCGCTGGAATTCGATGGCGAAGTGCCTGCCTCGCAGCCCTATTCCCAACCGTACTGGCTGGTGAAACCGCCCGACGGCAATACGTATACCGTGGATGATCAGAAGCTGATCGGTCTCGCCGATACTCCACCCGTCGAGCAGGTGAAGCTGCGTCTTTCGGTGGAAGGCGCCACGATCGAATTGACGCGGCCGGTTCACTACCGCTACGCCGACCGTGCGATCGGCGAGCGCGTGCGCCCCTTTGTGATCGCGCCGGCAGTGGCCGTGAATCTTCCGAATCCAGTCTCGATGTTTCCTTCCGCCGCGCCGCGCCGCGTGGAGGTAGCGCTCCAGGCGAACGTGCCAAATGCCGCCGGCGAGTTACATATCGACATTCCCTCAGGCTGGAAGGTGGAACCGCCTTCGCGAACGTTCGATGTTGCGACCGCCGGAGGACAGACCCAATTGATGTTCGATGTCACGCCGCCAGCCGGCGCGAGCACGGCGGAACTGCGAGCGGTCGCGACCGTTGGAGGCCGCCGGATCGATTCCGGTATGCAGGTGATCGCGTATTCCCACATTCCGACGCAAACGCTGTTTCCGCCGTCGCAAGCCAAACTGGTGCGGGCCGATATTCGCGTGACCGCGCATAAGATCGGCTACATCATGGGAGCCGGCGACGAAATGCCGGACGCGCTGCGCCAGCTCGGCCTCGAAGTCACGCTGCTCAGCCCGTCCGATCTGGAGTTGGGCGATCTCTCGCGCTTCGATGCCATCGTGGCCGGTGTGCGCGCCTACAATGTCCGCGCCGATGTGCGCGCCAACCAGCCGCGGCTGCTCGATTACGTGCGCAACGGCGGCACCTACATCGTTCAGTACAACACCGGTGATAACTCGCTCGACATGGGTCCTTATCCGTTCAACGTTCCGCCCGGCGATCGTTATCGCGTAACGGTGGAAGAGGCGCCGGTCGCGTTTCCGCATCCCGATAGCCCGCTGCTGCAAGCGCCGAATCACATCACACAGAAGGATTTTGAAGGCTGGGTGCAGGAACGCGGCTTGTACTTTGCGTTGAAGTGGGACCCGCGCTACCAGACCGTCCTCGAATCGCACGATCCCGGCGCGGCACCTCTCGAAGGCGGCGAATTGTGGACGCGGTACGGAAAGGGCGTCTACATTTTTACTGCTTACGACTGGTTCCGCCAACTGCCGGCCGGAGTTCCCGGAGCGTACCGATTGTTCGCAAATCTCTTGAGCGCCAGGCAAACCGTAGCCGAGAGAGCCGGCCGCTAGCGACCCAGGCGAGAGGCCTCGATCGTCAAAGACGCCTGAAAGGAACCGCTGCCCGGAGGCATGCTACGGGCATGAGAGTTCTCTGCCTGTTCCTGTTTATTTCCGCAGCCGCCAGCGCGGATGATGCCGTGGACCGCGCCGCGATTGAGCACTTGATTGGCGCACTGAACAATCTCACCGCGAAGCCTTCCGTCGAAGCGCTGCCGGCCCTGTTCACCGCCGATGTGAACCGCGCGCCGGCAAATTGCTTTCTCGCGGGGCATTGGCGACTGGTGCAGGTTGCCCGCCATCCATGGTCAGAGGTCTCTACGCCACGGCTGGAAACCCTCGGCGTGGAAATTCTCGCTCCCGGTCTGGCGCTTGTGGACGCCATCAATCGGCAGATCGGCGTCAGCGCGCGGCGTATCCCGGTACTATTTGTCATGAAGCGAGAGGGCGCGGACTGGCGCATCGCGTCCATCCATTCCCTGGTGGATTGCACGAAATCGAGCAACCTGCTTGGGCTCGGTTCGTCCCATTAAGCCGGTGGGCTTGATTTTGCAACCTCTCATTGCAAAAGAACTTTCATGAAGTTCCAGAAAATTTTGGCGAAACTCGTGCCCTGAAGTACGAAAGCAGGATTGAATCCGGCAGCCAAATCGTGCACTCTAAAAATAGCTGAGATGCGGCCTTATTTTGCCAGGCTCGGAATGGGCTCCGGAGTGGCCTTCGTGCTGTGGGCGGTTTCCTGCCTGCAGGGACTCGGGCCTGCTGCCTATACAGGTTCGGGCGCAGCTCCAGAAGGCCGTGTGCGCATTTTGCGATTCGAAGCTAGCGTGGGCACTTTGGTCCCGGGGCAGAAAGCGATGCTCTGTTATGGAGTGGAAAACGCCAAAGCTGTCCATATTGCGCCTCTTCCCCAGAGCGTGCAGCCCGCGGTGAACCGTTGCCTGGAGGTGGTGCCCATGCGCACCACGCATTACACCATTCTGGCGGAAGGCTTCGATGGCACTGTAGCGAGCCGCTCTCTCACGCTGCCCGTGGAAGCCGCGCCGGCCTCGCCTCCAGGTTTCCTCCAGGTTGCGGAGTATCATCTGCCGGGCTGCCCACTATAGCAAGCCCGTTACTCACCATAAAAACGGAGGATGGCCGCGGCCACACGCTCGACTGCGATATCCGGCATTCCGGGCCAAAGCGGAAGCGAGACGATTTCACGGCAGGCGCGCTCCGCCCGTGGAAATGCTCCGCGCCTCGTGCGGCTATCGCGAAACGCGGGATGCAAGTGCAGCGGCTCCGGATAGTGCACGGCGGTGGCGATTCCCTGATCCGCCAGAAATTTCCGTAGCCGCTCGCGCCGCACCGCGCGCACCACGTAGAGATGGCAGACTGATCCGGTGTGCCGCCCGATCGGACGTGCTCCCGCACATCCCGCCAGCGCTTCATCGTAAAGTGACGCGAGCCGCACGCGCTCCGCATTCCACGCCGCGAGCTTGGGCAGGAAAGCGCGCAGGTAGCATGCCTGCATCTCATCCAGCCGCGAATTGACGGCGCGCGCGAAAGCTACTTGCCCGCCGTTCCTCCGCCCGCCGTCACGCAGCAGGCGCAGTTTCCCGGCGATGGGTGCTGAATCGGTGAGCACCGCGCCTCCATCACCCAGGCACGGCAGGTTCTTGGTGGGATAGAAACTGTATGCCACGGCTGGAGAGCGGCGCGTGAATTCCCTGCCCCCATCGCGCGCGCCGTGCGCCTGGCAGGCGTCTTGCACAAGCACGATGCCGCGCCGTCGCGCCAGCGCCGCCAACGGCTGCAAGGCGCAGGGCTGCCCGTAGAGATGCACCGGCAAAAGCGCTACCGAGCGCTTTCCCACGCGGGCAGCCGCGTCCTCAGCGTCAATGAGCAGCGTCGATTCATCTACATCGGCGAAGCGCGGCCGGCATCCCGCGGCCAGAATCGCCTGCGCGGTGAAGGGGGAAGTCAACGCTGAAGTCAGCACTTCACCGCCGCTTTCGCCCACGCCCGCGGCCCGCAGGCCGATCTCGATCGCCGAAGTGCCGGAGCCCACGGCTATTGCGAAACGCGCACCGAAGGCCGCCGCCAGTTCCTCTTCGAAAGCCGCTACCTGCTCACCCAGCACGAACTGCACACGCTCGAACATGCGCCGCAGATTCGCACGCCATGCGGCTTCGGCCGAATCGATCAGCGGCCGTAGATTCACCATCGGGATGGTCATTTCAAAATTACGACTCGCACCCAGAGCCGCAGCAATTGATAAAACGTGACCGCCAGCGCCCGCAAGCGGAAGAATTGCGACCGCCCATACAGCCGCGGATAGTGATGCACGGGCACTTCGACCACTTCGCAGCCGCTCAGCTCGAGTTTTCGCACTAGCTCCACGCAGATCGTGCCGCTGGTGGAAGTGAGCTGGATGCGTTTCAACAGCGCGCGCTGCATCAGGCGGTAGTCGCAATCGATGTCGCGAATCCGCACGCGGAACAGCAGCCGCGCGCAGAAATTATAGACGTTCCCGATCCAGATGCGGTGCGCCGGATCGTGCCGCTCAATCTTATAGCCATTCACCAGGCCGGTCGAGGGACCCACTTTTTCCAGCAGGGCGGGAAGTTCTTCCACATCGTATTGCCCGTCGCCATCGGTGTAAAACACGTAGTCTTTCCGGGCAGCCGCGAATCCACTGCGCAGCGCACCGCCGTAGCCGCGGTTGTGCGGGTGCGTGATCACGCTCATCAGCGGCGCGTACTTGCGGCACAGCTCCTGCAGAACTTCGCCGGTGTTATCCTGGCTGCCGTCATTGACGACGATCACTTCGTAGTCCTCAACGCAGCGTTCCAGCACGGAAAAAGTCTTGCCCAGCAGCGTAGGCAGCGACGGCGCGTCGTTGTATGCCGGGAAGAATACACTCAAGGATGGAAACCGGCCGGGTTGCACGCTCACGCTGCCTTTTCACCTACCAGGACAACCGTCTGGCCGAGAGGCAGATCGTGTCCCGACCCCAACCAACCCGCTTCGAATGCCAGCGGCGCATGCAGCAGCCGGTCGAGCCAAGGCGCCACCGGTTCGACGCCGCTCGCCACTGGCGCGCGCCGCAGCGGTTCCCAGATGCGGAATTTGGCCAGCGCCAGCGGCAGCAGCAGCGAGTTCGCGTAGGTACATCGCAGCACGCGCATGCCGGTGTCCGTCACCAGCTTGATCAATTTTGCGCGGCTGTATCGCTGGGTCTCCATGACGAATGCGGAATGCCGGCTTCGCAGCGCATTGAATGCGGCGGCGCGTAACACCAGCAATCCTCCGGGCGTAACGACACGCGCCAGCTCCCGCACCACGGTCGACTCCTCACCTTGCGGAATATGCACCAGCGCATCGAGCGACATCACCACATCGAAAGCGCCGCCCGCAAACGGCAGGCGTGTCATATCGCCCTGCACCGTGCGTTCCACGCAGTTCAATCGCGCGTACCGCAGACCTTCGCGGTCCAGATCGAGCGCCACCATGGGCCACCCGCGCTCGCTCGCCAGCACGTGCGCCATGTAACCGGTGCCGCATCCGGCATCGAGCGCGCGCCGCACCGTGCGGCCCGCCATGTAAGGGTCCATCAAGCGGAAGAGGATGCTCCGCATCCCGCGGTACCACCAGAAATCCTTTTCTGATCGGGCAATATTGGCGAACTCCGCCGGATTCATCATACGGCGACGTGCCGGCTGGAGGGCCGGACCGGCGATTCCAGCGAACACACCGGATTTAGATCGTCAGGTCCGAGATAATGCGGAAGTTCTTGTCGAAAATATTCCAACGTCGTGCGGATGCCTTCCTCGAAGTTCAGTGCCGGACACCAGCCCAACTCGCGACGAATGCGCGAGGTGTCGGTCGCATAGCTTCCGATGTCGATCGCCTTACGGTCTTCCGGAAAAGGCCGGAAGGTTGGCTCCGGAGTGCCGCACGCGCGGGCAATCGATTGCGCGATCCCGCGCAGAGGAAGCACCTCGGCGCCGCCCACATTGAACAGGCGCCAGCGGTAATCGCTCTGCGCGCCGGCCAGCAGGAAGGCGTGGATCGCATCGTCCACATAAACCGGGTCGCGCAATTGCAAACCGTCGCCGAACACTTCAATCCTCTGGCCGAGCAGTGACCGCCGCAAAAAGTTCCCCAGAAAACCCTGGCACGGGATGTTCAGCGCCATTCGCGGGCCATAGATATTCGTCAGGCACAGCACCACCGCATCCAGCTTGCCCGCCGTAGTGAAGAGCTGATGGTAAGCGTTAGCGGAGAACTTGTGCACTCCATTGAAATCCACCGGTTGGACGGGGTGCGCCTCATCCACCGGCAGGTACTGCGGAACGCCGTAAATTTGCCGGGTGCTGGCATAGACCACGCGGACGCCCGGCGCAACTCGCGTGCACTCCTCCAGAAACCGGAGCTGTGCCATGGCGTTGAGATCGGCATCGCGCTCGGGCCGCTCCATGCTGTGGACATGGCTGATCTCGCCGGCCATGTTGAAGATAACCTCGGTATCGCGAATCGCCGCCGATACACGCACAGCATCGCCGATATCCGCCTCGATCACGGAAATAGCCGCCGGCGCGCTGGCGAGGTTGTAGCGATTCCCGCCGCACCCCGGGGTCAGCGAGTCGACAACCGTGACGCGCGCCCCCACTGCGGCCAGGCGCACGGCAAGGCTGCTGCCCAGGAAACCCAGGCCGCCCGTAATCAGAACTCTCTTGCCAATATATCCGGAGATCACCCTCTCCGAGGCAGTTGTATCTTTGATGTTCCCTTTTTTATCGCAAGCCGAGGCCGCCGCGCAAGTAAAATCTCAGGAATATTCCTGAATTGGAGAGAAACGAGTACTGCGCCAAGCAGCACCAGTACTTTTTGATGTCATAGGGACCTATCCGGATTGGTTCAAGCCAGTCCAAGTTCGCGCGCCGCTGCTTCGACCCCTGCCAGATTCGCCAATTTCATATCCGAATACTTGCCCGAGAGGACCACGCCGTCCACCCCGGCTCGAAAAGCCTGGGTCACTGCCGACCGTACACTGGCTGGGATGTAGTGCGCTTCGTTGGCCTCCGTCGGAATACCGATGTCCAAACCGGGCCGGTGAATAATGCTTGAAGGCTTTTTTACTTTCCGGGGCGTTGCTTGCGCCGGCTTCCGACCGTTCCTTCAGGCCTACCCGCGGCGTGCCTTTTCCTCGCGGTGCTTCGGTTTTTGCGGATTCGCAGCTTCCATGCGGTGCGCAAGGCGCCGGTCAACACGTCCTCATTCGCCGCTGCCAGGCGAATGTGGGTCATTCCCATTCTTCCCCATCCGCCGGCGATGGGCACAAAAAGGTCCGGCTGTTCGGCAACGAAATCCGCCTGCTGCTCCGGCGTAAGCATCAGATTCCCGTAGCCTTGACCTTGCGATGCGAGCGTCGCAAAGATCCTGCCCCCTACACGAAAGTCGCACGCTCCCATGTGCGAACCCTCTTCTGTCCCTTCCAGGCTCAGCGCAATTCGACGAAAGTCTGCTGCGTCCATAGTGGGCACCCCCATTCAGCAGAGAGTATGCCACAACGCGCCCATCCGTTCACGCCCCCGGGTGCGCCTGCAGCCAGAGCAGGGATTCCAACAGATAGTAATTGCCGTAGATCAGCGCTCCATCACTGGGACGAGTGCCGCAGCCATGGCGCAGTACGCCCGGCGGCGTCGAATCGCCCGCGCCCACCGGCGTCAGGTAATGATCGATCAGAGACTGCACGATGTGCGTCCCCTCGCGCCGGTAAAGGCCCGCGCGCGTCTTGTCCGCTTCGATCTCGGAAAGATGCAGCAAGCCCGCGGCCAGGATCGCGGCGGCTGAGGAATCGCGATTACGGAAGAAGATGCCTTCGTCGGCGTAGTCGTACCACGGCACGCCGTCCTCCGGCTGATGTTGGAGCGCGAATGCGGCTACTTTTTCCACGGTCGCCAGAAGTTTCTGATCGTGCGTGGCCCGATAGGCTTCGGTGAATCCGTAAACCGCCCACGCCAAGCCCCGCGACCACGTGGTGTCAGCCGCCAGTCCCTGATGCGTGTGAGTGAAGACCAACGCGCCCGGCGGCGCATGGTTCGGGAAGTTCACTACCTGCCCTCCTGAATGGAATTGCTGGCGATTGTCGCCGGGATTGTAGTGCACCGATTGAATCACCGAGCCGTCGGCGCGCACCATCCATTCCGCCGTGCGAGCGGCATGATTGTGTCCCATTTCCCGCCATTGCGGGTCGCCGGTCTCCTCCGATGCCCACCACCAGATCTGCAGATTCATGAGCGTATCGACAATCGTGTCGTCGCCGTTGACGCTCCATGAGGACACCAACTGCGTCACAGGATTGTACATCTCGCGCAAACGCTCAGCCGCGCGCATTCCGCCCGCGCGGTATTTTCCATCCTTAGTAGCCTGATACGCGAGCACCGACGAATAGTAGTTGAGGAAGCCGGTATCGTGGTTCTCCTGACCTTCCAGGCCCAACAGCCGGGCGGTCCAAAGTTCAGCCAGCGTGCGGTATTTTTCGTCTTTCGTGTAGCCGTAGAGCTTCCAGAGTTCGCCCGGCCAAAAACCGCCGGTCCAGAAGTAGCCCTTCTGCTCTTTCCAAGCGCCAGTCTTGTTGTCGCCGTCGGTGAAGAAGCCCAGGCCATTAAACTTGCCGCTGGTGCCCGGAGCAGTCTGTTCAATGAGCAGTTTAAAGTGGGCCGCATCGCGATCGGCCGCCTGCTGCAGCAGCGCAATCGCCTGCTCCCAGGTTCTATGCGTGTGCGAAGACGTCAGCGTATCGGGCGGCGCGCTCTCCGGAGCAGCCGACTTGGAAAGAATCTCCGCCTTCGCCGGCGCGGCCATGCGAATGCTCCATTCATTCACGTATTCGATAAAGCTTTTCCGCGTGGGCCGGCCCGCATCCGCCGGCACCAGCGTGCCGCTTCCATTGCGCTGCGTGGGCGATTGCGCCGTATCGATCAGCGATTCGGTGCCCTCCTGGTCCCAGCGAGCCGCGGCGTACCAATGCGCCGAATCGCCTGTGAGAACGAGCCGCACCAAATAGTTAGCCGGGTCGTCAACTGTGCCCGCGGCCTCTTTCCCCGGCACCAGCAGCGCGATGCCCAAATCCTGGTCCTGCCGCTCGCGCGTTCCTGCCGTACGGCCCGGCACCACTACCTGATGGCCCCAAGTGGCAATTGCCTCGATGCCCGAAGCCGCGACCAGCGGAACGGTCGAGACGCCCGTCTTCTTCGGCAAAGCGGCTACCAGAGTAAGTCGACCGGAATTGCTCACCGTAATTCGGTGCTCAAAGCCGTGCTCGCCAGCCCACTGGGTGATGCGGCTGGTCAGGTCCAGCGTGTGGTCGCCTACTTTCCAGCCCTTATACTCCAGCACCACAATGGACCGCACCGGCCCGGAAGCCGCAACGCGCCACGTGCGATCCACGACATTGGCCACCGGCTCAGGCTTACCATCCACCACCGCGCCCACCGCGCCGATGCCCAGCGCTTTCCCGATCAGGAAAATGTCGCGCGCTAATGGCGTTTCCAGATGGTAGATGTACTCGGGCTCGGCGAACAGGCTTAAGTAAAGGCCGGGCCGCCGTTTCCCATAAAGATCGATGGCGTTTCGCTGGTCGAAGTAGATGCGCCACGCCGTCTGTTCCGACTCCCATGCTGGCCCTTCGAAATGCTTCGCAAAACTCGCATCGGTGCGTTTCCGGTACGGGCTGCGCAAGCGCAGAATGCTGGCCTCATCGCCGTACGCTATAGTGACGATCCGTGTCTGGTGCGGCTTCAGGTCGATCTGAAAGGCGAGTTCATCCAGCTTGCCGTCGCCATCCAGGTCGTCTGCCTGCGAGGGCAGCTCACTCGCCGCCAGCGTGCCCGCATCGTCTGCGACCGTCGAAGCGTCGGTGGCGGTGACAATGGCATCGGCTGCTGAAAAGTCCGATGCCACTTCCTTCAGATCGGCCACCCGCACCACGATGTCTTCGGCGGCTCGCGCTTCGGCCGTAGGGTTCGAAACGGCGAGTTTCAGGACCTTGATGGGCGCGCCAGCAGCCAACACCGGCAGAATGGCGAACGCCAGCAACGCCGCGAGCTTCATCGGGCCGATTCTCCTGCCGCTTCCAAGCCCGAGCCGCCTCCGGCGTACTCCGGCTGCACATTCACCACGCCGAACCTTCGATCCTTGGATTCTTCATGGGCCGCCATCATCCACAGGAAGTTGATGGAGCCTCCGAGCGCCGCCACATTCGGATGATACCCCTCCGGCATCACAAAGCAATCCCCCTCGCGAACCACTACTGCCAGCTCCGGCGTAACCCGGTCTGTATAAACAAACTGCATGCCCCACGCGGGCGCGGGCATATCGATGTAGACATATGCTTCTTCCAGCATCTGGCCGTGTTGATGCGGCGGCCAGGAAGTCCAGTTGCCCGGCTCGCTGAACGTCACGCCGGCCACAATCCTTCCAGCCCTAACCTTCCGCCCAATCAGGATGTTCAAATCGCGCTGCGTCGCCGGGCCACCCGCCTGAAAGTGTAACGCGGAGTCGCGCCGGATGTCTGCGAACCGGACAAACTGGAGGGGATAAGTTCCGCTCACCGGCGCCGAAACTTCCGCCAGATCGCAGCCCGCCTCCCCTGGCCACGCGAATCTCAGAGCCCGCGGCACGTAGAGCGCGTTGTAGAGCCGCATGTCGAGGCTCTGAACGCCTGCTCCCGCTTGCGCGCCGCGCCAGTTCGCTCGCTCCGGAACTGCGCGCCGCCTGCGCCGCCATCGCCGACGCTGTCCGCGCCTGAAGACCGCGCGTCTCTCTTTCACGGCTCCCCTACAATGGATGTAGCAATGGCCGGCTACCGCCTTTCCTTGGTGCTGGCGATGCTCGGGGCTGGCTCTGCCTGTTCGGCCGCGCGCACCGCCCGGCCTCCCGATTTCGTTCACGACATCGCCCCTATCCTTTATCGCGAATGCGCGCCGTGCCATCGTCCGGGAGAAGCCGGCCCGTTTCCGCTGCTCTCCTACACCGACGCCCAAAAGCGTGCCGCGCAAATCGCAGCCGTCACCCGCAGCCGCTACATGCCGCCGTGGCTTCCCGAGCACGGCTACGGTGATTTTCAGGGGGAGCGCCGCCTTACCGCCGAAGAGATTCAGACCATCGCCGCCTGGGTGGCTGCCGGCGCACCCGAAGGTCCGCTCTCCGCCGCACCGTCGCCTCCGCGATTCACCGAAGGTTGGCAGCTTGGCAAGCCCGACCTGGTGCTCGAAGCGCCCACATCTTTCCACGTTCCCGCCGCGGGCTCTGACGTCTACTGGAACTTCGTCCTGAAAACCGCTGAGCCAACCATTCGTTACGTGCGCGCCATCGAGATCCGTCCCGGCAGCCGGCAAGTTGTCCACCATGCAAATCTGCTAGTGGACCGCATGGCCTTTTCCCATCTGCGCGAGACCGTTCCAGGCCAGGGCTTCCCCGGCATGGACCTGGAAATCATGCGCAGCCCTTTCGATCCGCCCGGGCACTTTCTTTTCTGGAAGCCCGGCAGCGTCCCACACATCGAGCCGGCGGGCTTCGCCTGGCGCCTCGATCCGGGTGACGAACTGGTATTGAACGCGCACTTTCATCCCACCGGAAAACCGGAACTGGTGCGCCCTTCAGCCGGGCTCTATTTTACGGACCAGCCCGCCACTCATTTCCCGCTCGTCGTACAGCTCGAAGCCGATGAACAGCTCGATATTCCGGCCGGCGCCCGCGACTTCGTGGTGAAAGATGATTTCCGCCTGCCTCTCGACGTGGATGCGCTGGCTGTCTATCCGCATGCGCACTATCTCGGCAAGTTACTCGAGGCCTACGCCACGCTGCCCGATGGCTCGCGCAAATGGCTGGTGCGTATTCCGGATTGGAATCCCGCTTGGCAGGCTGTCTACTACTACCGCGAGCCCGTCTTTCTGCCCAAGGGGACGGTGGTCTCGATGCGCTATCACTACGACAATTCCGCCGCCAACATTCGCAACCCGCACCATCCGCCGCGCCGCGTGGAGGCTGGCAACCAATCCACTGACGAAATGGCCCACCTCTGGCTGCAATTGCTGCCGCGCGGCACAGGCGATCGCCGCCGCGAATTGCAGGAGGCTATAATTCGCCACCGGCTGGAGAAGAATCCCAAGGATTTCACCGCGAACTTCAATCTCGGTGCGGTGATGCTCTCCCGTCTCGACGCCCAGGGCGCCGTAAGCCCTCTGAAAGCAGCCGTCAGTGCGGCGCCCATGCGTCCCGAAGCGCGCAACATGTTGGGAGTTGCGCTGCTACGTGTGGGCCGCAGCGCCGAAGCTCTGGCTCAATTCGAAATCGCGCTGAAGCTGCGGCCAGAGTATACCGCCGCGCGCTTCCATCTGGCGAATGCGCAAATCGAAGCAGGTAAACTCAACGAAGCCATCGAGAATCTACGGCAGGTTGTAGCTGCGGACCCATCGGACCCACTGCCGAAAAATCGGCTGAAGCAGGCTATGGCAGCGCGTGACGCGCAGAGCAATACGCATTCACCGCCGGCTCGCTGATCGATCACGCACCAGCACGGAGAAACCGGGCCAGCCGTTCCATGGCCGGCTCCAGAATCGAGCGTTCGGCCGCATAGCAAAGGCGCACCGACCCTTCACCCCCCGCTCCAAACGCGACGCCTGGAGCCAGACCGACACGCGTCTCTTCCAGCAGGCGTTTGCAGAAGCCGAAAGAATCCTTGAGCCCTTCAATCGCCGGAAACAGGTAAAACGCGCCATCCGGTTCGGGCACGGTCACTCCGTTCATGCCGCGCAGCGCCTCCAGACAAAGGTCGCGGTTCTTGCGCAACCGGTCGAGCATCCGCAGCAGTTCGGGCTCACCTTCCGACAGCGCCGTTTCAGCCGCCTTCTGGGCAAAACTCGGCGCATGCGAAATGATGAATTCGTTCAACTGCGTCGCCTTGGCCGCCACGTCGCGTCGCGCCACCAGCCACCCCACGCGCCAGCCCGTCATGCAATAACTTTTCGAAAAAGAATGCACCACCATTACCGCGTCTTCGCGCGAGGCCATGCGAAGGATGGACGGTGCCGGGTCGCCAAGGCGAGCGCCGCGGTAATACAGCCGGTCGTAGACTTCATCCGCCAGCAGCCACAGATCGTGGCGGCGCGCGAAATCGAGCAGCCGCCGCTGTTCCTCTTCGCTCGCCACCCATCCCAGCGGATTGGAAGGCGAAGTGTAGATCAGAAGCCTGGTTCGTTCTGTGACAGCAGCTTCGAGCGCATCGAAATTCACGCCGTACCGCGCGCCGCACAACGGGTGCGGAATCTGCCGAACCACCGCGTTCGACATAGCGACGATCGATGCTCCATTGGGCCATGCCGGCGTCAGGACGAGTGCTTCATCGCCCGGATCCAGTGCCGTCCGGATTCCCACGTTCAGCGCCTGCACACCGGACGCGGTAATCACGATTTCGCCCAGCCCATCGAGCGTCACGCCCTGCAGGCGGCGATAGCTTTCCGCGATCACACGCCGTAGCGAGGGCAGGCCGGCGTTTTCGGTGTAGAACGTGTAGCCTTGCTCAAGCGCGCGAACCGCCGCTTGCTTGATGTAGTCCGGCGTGGGCAGGCTTGATTCGCCGAAGTAGAGCCGCAGTACGCCTTCCATTCCCATGGCGACTTCCGCCAACTCGCGAATCCGCGAGCGCGGCACCTGTTCTACGGATCGGGCAATGCGCGCCACTTAGCCCTGCCTTTTCTTCTCCAGGTTCCAGAGCCCGCGCGAAAGCACCCGTCCGCAGAATGGACAGTAATTGATGCCCACGAATTTATGCCGCTCCTCACCGAACACCAGGAAGTATTCGGTATCAACGTCGTTGACGATCGTGCCGTTGCTGAGCTGGTACGGCTGCGCGTTGCGGGCCATCTCGCGCTCGATCAACTGGTCGAATTCGCCACAGCAGGTCATTGGATAGTGCTGGCTCCCTCCACGCCCATGTCTGTCGTCGCGATGTTCCGGTTGATATGGTTGTCCAGGTTGATGACGTAAGTCTCCTTCGCCTCGATCAATACCGGCGAATGCGTCGCGCAGATGATCCGGAAGTGCTTCTGATCCACCAGCTCCAACAGCATTTTCAGAATCCGCCGCTGGTTGGAAACCGAAAGCGCCATCTCCGGTTCATCGAGCAGCAGCACCGTCCCATCTGGCAGTTTCGGAAAACTCTCGCGAAACAACGACAGCATCACTTGCCCGTGGCTCGCCATCCGTAGGAATTCGAGCATCTGCGGCTGATCTTTGAATAGCTCGAGTTGCGTCCGTGGATTGTGCTGTTCGGCATCGAACAGATAGCTCTTATCGATCTTCACGTCTCCCGGATCCAATTTGTACACGAAGCCTTCCACCTGCTCGCCGCGCAGCGCGTAATGAATCGAGTGCAGCAGCGTCGATTTTCCCGACCCGTTTTCGCCCTGGAGCATCACCAGCGGGTGCGACAAATCGACAATCATCGGCATGTGAAAATTCAAATTCGTGAATACCGGGTGTCCCAAAATCTTGAGGTACATACGCAAGTTCAGGATAGCAGGCCGCGGCCCTGGCACTGTGAAACGGGGGGCTCGCGGCAGCCTTCGGAAGTTGCTTCGCAGCCGGTTTTTCCGTATCTTGAAGGCATGGAAGTACACTTCACCAGAGAGCAGGAAGCGCCACTTGCGCAAATTGCCACTAGTCAGGAACCGACCCCGAACACTTGGTGAAAGACGCTGCCTTGCGCCTGCTTGAGGAAGAAGCCCGCTTCCGTGCTTCCGTGCGCGAAGGTATTGCGCAGGCTGACCGTGGCGAGTTCATTGAAGAAGAAATGGCCGCGCGTTTCGAGCAGATGTTGCGTTCCTAAATGGCGCGCATTCGCTGGACCCCGGCCGCAGCAGCGGACTTGCAAAATATCAGCGACTAACAACATCATCCGCACTACCCACCAGCGCACCCTGCGGAAACTGTACGGCACCATCCGCAGTTCAGGATAGGAAGACCGGACACCGAGCCTACGAAATGGGAATTTCACAGCGGAGCAGGAAGCGCGGCTCGCTCAAATTGCAAACATGGAAATGCGGTTGTCCTTTCGCCGCATCGCCCCTTGCTGCGGGCGGTGACGTGCCGGACATCGTCGAGATGCCAGTTACCAGTGAGCACATCTCGGCGCGTGTCGGTACTTGAGCGCCTTAATTCGGAAATGGCTTTTCGGTCTTATCGATAGTCATCACTTCTACCGGCGCCTTCGTTTTTCGCATGTGCCAAGCCCAGTTGCTGTTCCATGGCGCTGAACAGGTCGGGTGGCGCGTCGAGATCGCTCGCCACAGCCTCGAACTCAACGGCGGGCCGCCAAAAGGCCGCATTCCAGGATCGGGCGTGAACTTGACCACCAATGTATAGCGCGCATTGCCAAGGCCGGTCTGATCGAACGATTCGCAATTGCCCGTTTGGGTAACCGGATGCAAGTGCGACGTGAGGTTTGCCTGGCAGGCAGGATTCGACAGGAAAAACCACCAGGTCCGTGCCAGCAAGAGCGGGCCGAGCGGGTTGGGCTAAATGATACTAGCGGCCCGGGTGCCTTAATTTCTCGCGCCGCCGCCCGGCCTTGGCAGTTCGGATATAAGCCTGCCCGGGAACTTCCGAATGCGGGTTGGTGTCTATTCGGGTCATGAGACTGCGCTATCCGGAACGGATCGCTTTGGGGCCCGGCCGCTCGTCTGCTGGTGCTGCATTTCTCGTGATGCTCTCGCTGCTCTCTCTCACGGCCTGCGTCCATCCCAACCGCATTTCCCGTGGGGCGCTTCAGCAGCTAACAAGACATGGCCAGTTGTTCGTATTGGTGTTCGGATCGCTGTCAACATCGCGGGGAACGCTAGCGCTGCCTACGATCCGATTCTCGCGTCAGGCTGACCGGACTGCTCCCGAATACCTGCTCAAGTCATTGACGATCACCAGCGGCGATCGCTTTTATGCCATCTTGCAAGCACCGAGGGAGGCGTCTTACACGCTGCCATACCTGGATGAGTTCTATATTGAAGTTGGCAGCCCCAACACTGGGTTCGATCGGATTAATTATGTTCGCCTTCAGCAGGCCGAGACGCCAGTTGCAATATATGTCGGCGAAATCCAGATGAGCCCAGCGGCAAGACGCAATATCCAAGGGCAGGCGGTTGCGGTAAATGTTCGCGATGATTTTCAAAACGCTACGAGGGAGCTGAAGCAACTGTATCCCCGTTTTGAAGGGACCATTGTCAAAGCGGTCGTCTTGCGCAACACAGCGGCCGCACCTGTGCCACCGCGAGTCCGTTGAGCGTTGCTAAGGCCAACGCGGATGACACATCCGCAGCCCGCAAAAAGAGGAGATTTTGCGGCAGATGTTGCATTCTTTAGATGACACACACGCGTTGGACGCCTGCCGCCGCCGCGAATTGGAACGGAACGCAGGACCGTTAACCACTTCAGCTAATCCTTCTACGACCTTTCCGCTTTGATTGATTAGAAAGCTTCTCGCTTTTGCCACCGCCCCTGCCCTCGGCGCCTCAGCCGAACCTGTTAAAATCCATCTCATGTTCCAAGGTGTGGATCACACGGCGATCTCCTCTCCCGAGCCCCGCCGGCTCGCCGACTGGTACATCAGCCAACTCGAGTTTCGGCTTCACTCCGAAAACGAAGGCAAGTATTTTTTGCAAGGCGCCAACGGGACCTTGATCGAGATCATTCCCGGAGAAGGCGAGCGCGGCCCGCGCGGCATGGCCGTGCCCGGTTTCCGCCACCTGGCCATCGGCGTGGACGATTTCGAGGCCGCCCGGGAGCATCTGCGGAAAACCGGCATCGAATTTCTCACCGACGTCATCTACGTCGGCAAACTCCAACTCCGGCTCATCTTTTTTTCCGATCCCGAAGGCAATATCCTTCATCTGATCAAACGCGAAAACTCGCACTAGCCGGCCATTGTGCTTCGACGCGTTTTCAAGGCTTTCGAGTACCGCGACTTCCGCCTGATGTGGACGGGCGCCTGCACCTCCAGCATCGGCACCTGGATGCAAAAGCTCGCTCAGAGCTGGCTCGTCCTCACCATTTCCGGCTCGCCTTTTTACCTGGGCCTTGACGCCTTCCTCGGGGATATCCCCATCTTTCTCTTCTCGCTCGTGGGCGGCGTGGTAGCCGACCGCATCGATCGCCGCCGCGTGCTGCTCGGTTCCCAGTACGTGCAGATGGCCTGCGCGTTTTTGCTCACTTTCCTGATCGCTTTCAAAATAGTGAAGGTCTGGCACATTCTCTGCCTGTCCTTCGTTGCCGGGCTGGCGCAGGCATTCGGCGGACCAGCGTATCAGGCACTCATCCCCATGCTGGTCGAAACCAAGGACATGCCCAACGCCATTGCGCTGCAATCTATCCAGTTCAATGTGGCGCGCGTCCTGGGACCGGTCCTGGGCGGCCTTGCGCTTACCCAGCTCGGCGCCACCTGGTGCTTTGCGCTGAATGGTGTCTCTTTCATCGCTCCCATCACTTCCCTTCTCCTGTTGAACGCGCGATTCATGCCCGATAAAACCGTGGAAACGATGTTTGCCAGCATGAAACAGGGCATCCGCTTCGTGCGCCGCCAAGGCGCCATGGAAGCTCTGATCGTTCTCGCGTTCTTAATGACCGCGATGGGCGTTCCCATCATGACCTTCCTGCCGGTTTTCGCGAAAGACATCTTTCGAAAAGGGCCCGGAACCTTTACCCTGTTTCTTTCCTCCACCGGTCTCGGTTCCATCGTCGGCGCGCTCACCATGGCGGCTCTGGGCGATTTCTCCCACAAGGGCCGCACCGCGCTCGTTATGTTGATTTGTCTTGGCGGCTCCATCACGGGCTTCGCGCTCTCCCGGTCAATTGCCTTGAGCTGCCTGTTTCTGTTCATCTCCGGTGCGGCCTTGATCGGGGTCTTTACGGCGATTAACTCGCTCGTCCAGCTCATCGCCACCAACCAAATGCGCGGCCGCGTGATGAGCGTGTACAACCTTGCCTTTCGCGGCGGCATGCCCATGGGAAACCTGGTAACCGGGTGGCTCGTCCCAATATTCACGGCTCCGGTCGTGCTGGCGGTGAATGGCGTGCTTCTGGTGGTACTCGGCTTATACTACGTTTTTGCGAAACGCCGCGTCGCTGAGCTCTAGCTGACTCAGGCTTGGATCGAATGAAAATCATCTCCTTACTGCTCGCGGCCGGGCTGTTAGCCGCCGCTCCCTCCGCGCTCGAAACGGCGCGCGACCACCAGGACCGCGCCGCGCTTCAGAAGATGGTCGATGAGACCGCCGCCGCCGCTGCCAAAGCTCCCAATGATGCCGATGCCCAGTACCGGCTCGCACTGGCGTCTTCCTATCTCGCCGAAGTCTCGCTCGAAGTGCGCGACAAGAAGCAGGCTGAGCAGGCCGCCCGGCGCGGCATTCCGGCTGCGGAGAAGGCCACCGCGCTGAAGCCCGATGTCGCCGAATACTATCGCGTCCTCGGCACGCTCTGCGGCCAGGTGGTACCGGCCAACGTACTGGCGGGGCTCACTTACGGCAAGCGCGCACGTGACGCCATCGACAAGGCCATCGAGAAAGACCCGCGCTCTGCTGCGAATTATGTAGCTCGCGGCGTGGGCTTTTACTATCTGCCGGACGCTCTCGGCGGAGGCGCGGATCTCGCCATCGCTGATTTCCGCAAAGCCATCTCTCTCGATGCGAAAAACGCCGGGGCTTACCTTTGGCTCGGTCTCAGTCTGCGTAAGCAGCACAAGAACGCCGAAGCGCGCCAGGCCTTCAGTAAGTCACTCGAAATCGATCCCAATCGCGTTTGGGTCAAGCAGCAGCTCGATAAGACTCCGGCGAATTGACGCCGGCCGCTTACCGCAATTCCGCTGGCACAGCTTGGGTCGCAAGGGGGTCCGGCATGTGCCGCTCTGCGTAGTATCCGGGGTTCACCCGCTCCACGATGTGCGCCACCGGCCGCTCCAGCACACGAAAATACGGCTGCGGGTTTAACCCGATCCAGAATGCCCAGGCGGCCAGGGGCGCAAGCACCGCGATCTCGCGCCACGAAAGATCGCGCAGCAGCCGGTTCTTCTCCTTGAGTTCGCCGAGCGTCGTACGCTGGAACAGCCAGATCAGGTAAGCCGCTCCCAGCGCAATGCCGATAACCACCCACACCGCCCACGTCAGCGACATCTGGTAAACGCCGCTCAGAATGGTGATTTCTCCGATGAAGCCGTTCAGCGGCGGCATGCCCATCGAGCTCAAGGCCGCGATCAGAAAGAAGATCGTGAACACCGGCATCACGCGCAGCAGGCCGCCATAGTCGGAAATCTCGCGTGTGTGCCGCCGCTCGTAAACAATCCCTACGATCAGGAACAGCATTCCGGTCGAAATGCCGTGATTGACTTGTTGGATGACGGATCCCGAAATACCCGCCGGATTGAGCGCGAAGATGCCCAGCGTGCAGAACCCCAGATGGCTCACCGAGGAATACGCCACCAGCTTCTTCCAATCCTTTTGCATGAGCGAAGCCAGTGCGCCGTAGATGATTCCGATGATCGAAAGCACGGCCATCGCCGTTACAATCTTCGGATTCTTCGCGGCATCAGGCAGCAGCGGCAGGGAGAAGCGCAGGAAGCCATACGTGCCCATTTTCAGCAGCAGGCTCGCCAGCACAACCGACCCCGCCGTGGGCGCTTCCACGTGCGCGTCGGGCAGCCATGTGTGGAAGGGGAACATCGGCACCTTCACTGCGAAGCCCAGGAAGAAAGCCCAGAAGATCCACCAGCCGAGCCCCGGCGCGATTTGTGTCCGCATCAGGTCCGCGATGGCGAAACTGTATGTCTGCGTCTGTAAATAGTGCTGGTAGAACAGCGCCAGAATGCCAAGCAGCAGCAGCACGGATCCGAGCATCGTATAAATCAGAAACTTGATGGCGGCATAAACCCGGCGCGGCCCACCCCAGATCGCGATGATGAAGTACATCGGCACCAGCACGAATTCCCAGAAGACGAAGAACAGCAGGAAATCCAGTGCCATGAACACGCCCAGCATCGCCGTTTGCAGCAGCAAAAAGTAGGCGTAGTATTCCTTCACGCGATCCTGAATCGCGTTCCAACTGGAGAGGATGGCGATGCAACCGATCACCGTGGTCAGCATCACCAGCAGCAGGCTCAGCCCGTCGATGCCCAGGTGATAACTGGCGCCCAGGGTCGGAATCCACGGCGCTTTTTCGACGAACTGATAGTCCTTGGTGTGGTCGAATTCAAGAACCAGCGGCAGCGAAACCAGGAAGCCCGTGATCCCCGCAAAATTCGCCCATAGCCGGATGGCCCGCACATTCGACGAAGGAATAAACAGCAGCACCAACAGTCCGGCCAGAGGAGTGAACAGGACTATCGAGAGAATATGATCCATAACGCCGCTGGGGATTAGCCCATGGTAGCATCAGTCTTTCCGCAGGCCGCCTTCTATGCCGTGAGTGGTCTCAATCCGCGAGGGAACGGCATTGGCAAGCACCTTTTGATTCGCACGTCTGCCACAATCACGCGGACGCCGGGAACATCCGCCGACTCCCTATAATGGTTGTTTCATGACAGCCGAACTCGTTTGCTTCGATCAGCAGTGTCGTGCCCGCTATCCCATTACCGAGGTCATCTATAATTGCCCGCGGTGCGGCGCGCTCCTCGAAGCCGTTTATTCCAAACCGGCGCAGCCTGCCTCGGAGTGGAAGAGTCTGTGGCGCAACCGCCGCACCTCCAACGCGCCGCTCGATCAAAGCGGCGTCTGGCGCTATCGCGAATTCATTCCGTTCCTGGACGATTATGCGCACGTTGTGACATTGCGCGAAGGCAATACGCCGCTGCTCGACGCGCCGCGCGCGGCCGAATATGGCGGCCTCGACCATCTCGTCTTTAAGCATCAGGGCTTCAACCCCACCGGATCCTTCAAGGACAACGGCATGACCTGCGGTGCGGCCCAGGCCGTGCGGCTCGGAATGAAGCGTGTAGCCTGCGTCTCCACCGGCAACACTTCCGCTTCCATGGCCGCTTATGCCAGCGCCGCCGGTCTTCAGCCCGTCATCTTCATTCCTCACGGCAATATTGCTTCCGGCAAACTCGCCCAGGCTCTGGAATATGGCGCGCGCACGCTTCAGGTGGAAGCCAACTTCGATCAGATTCTGGCCCTTGTTCGTCAACTCGCTGAACAGCTCGGCATCTACCTGCTCAATTCCATCAACCCGTTCCGCATCGAAGGCCAGAAGACCATCATGGTCGAGATGATGGACCAGCGCGATTGGCGCGTTCCCGATTGGGTCGTGCTGCCAGGCGGAAACCTTGGCAATACGTCAGCTTTCGGCAAAGCCCTCCGCGAAATGAAGGAGTTGGGTCTGATTGACCGTCTCCCCCGCCTCGCCGTCATCCAGGCCGAGGGCTCTGCTCCCTTCTTCGACCTGATGCGCGCCACCGACCGCTCACGCCTGCATGCCATCACTCATCCGAAAACGCTCGCCACCGCCATCAAAATCGGCGACCCTGTTTCCTGGCCCAAAGCGCTCTTCGAAGTGACGACAACCCACGGCGTTGTGGAAAAAGTCAGCGAGCAGGAAATTGCGGATGCCAAAGCCATCATCGGCCGCTGCGGCATCGGCTGCGAGCCCGCCTCCGCCGCCACGCTGGCCGGAATCCGCAAGCTTATCGCAGCCGGTGTCATCGCCCGCGATGCCGACGTCGTCGCGGTTCTCACTGGAAACCTTCTTAAGGACCCGGACTACATCTACCGGTATCATACCGGTGCGCTACAGGCTCCAGACCAGACTCTCATTACGGCTAGATATGGCAATGCGCCCACTGTGGTGCCCAATGACGCTAAGAAAATTGCCGAAATATTATTGAGATAACGGCGAAATACCCTCATTTGCGGGCAGTACTATGTCCGCAACTAAGCCTAAGGAACATCCTGGTTTTCTATTGTATTACCTTAGACGTTCTGGTACATGTGTACTATGTTCGCTAAGAAACCGCCTGTGCCTTTTGCTCCGATTCGTGGTTTCGAGAAGGAGCTTGAGTACCTCTATGCGAGGCGCTCTCTCATCGACACGTTGATACGATCACTGGAAGAGTACGATCGATTTCGCGAAAAATCGATACATGTGCGCAAGCCGAAGACAGCCTGACGGTCAGTGCCGTAATGCTGCTTCAACTTGCGCGGAAAGTTGATCTTCGGAAATCGTTCCAGGGTGGTATAGGCGAACGATGCCGGCACGATCGACCAGCACCAGCGTGGGAGTCGTACTTGCACCGTACAAGCGAAAGTTGGCGCTACTGACTGGTACCGGCATATCAGCCAGCATAGCGTAATACTTGTTCTTCACCTGCTCGATGTACTTCCTTTCAGAGGCGGGCGCTGCCGGCTCACCTCCTGCCGCGTATCCGTACAACTTCGTCGGCCCAATCAACTCCAGCCCGTGAGATGCGTACTTTCTCATCACATTGCCCAGCACCCGCGCTTCGGCTTTGCAGTCGGGACACCAATGGGCCCAGAAAAACAGCAGCACCGCATGTCCTTTCAAACTCCCCAGTGCCGGCGGTTTGCGTCCAATCCACTCCGTCTCTTCGAGCCGCGGCGCGGGTTTCCCCACCAGGTTGAGCAGGTTTAGATTCTTCTCGATCCGCTCGCTCAACGATGTGCTGCCGAACAGTTTCAACTGCTGCTGAAGAAACGCGACAGCCTCAGCCGTTTTGCCCCGATCGTGGAGCACCTGGGCATGCACTTCCATCGAAGCACCCAGCGCCACCGGCAGCCAGGGATCGTCATCTAGTTTGGTCCGCTTCAGCCCCGCCAGCGCAGCCTTGCGTGCCTCAACCGCGTACTGGTCGGCCGCCGACAGGTTCTTCGCATCGAGAGCGCCGCGCGCGAGCCACGAAAGCGCAGCCGCCACTTCCGGCGTGTCTCCCTGCTTCGCGCGACTAGCCGCAACTTCGCGCTCCGCCTGTGCCCAGCGCCCCTTATCCATCTCCACACGGACATCGTTCACCAGGCTGGCGGAAGCCGCAAAAGCAACCAGCATCACCGCGCCGGCGCGGATCAACGTGGACATAATTTCATTGTAAGAGCGTTCCGCACCGCTGGCAGCCGTGGCTTAGCGTTCGCATGCTTCGTAGTGTATAGTCGAACCAAAGCCGATTGTTCTCTTATGACTTTGCGGAACATCGCCATGGGAAAGGCTTGGTCGGTCGAAGCGTATTTTTTGCTGTAGTGCTCTGGTCGTACGTAGCGGCGTCGCCTTACTGCCAAAGCATCGGGGTCAACCACCCTCAACTACGGTAGCGGCTTTTCCCTTTGCAGCAGGTGCAGAATATTGCCGTCGCAATCGGTAAAGAACACTACCTGGTTTCCACTTCTCAGTTCGGGCGCTGTCAGGAATCCGACACCTTTACTTTTCAGCTTCTGATAAGCTTCCTCGAAATCCGTTACTGCGATCGCAATGTGGCGCAGGCCGGGATCGCGCATGTCCTGCGCGGGCCGCGTTGCCGCGTTGGATTCGATGATCTCGATCATCGATCCGTTCGCCGCCTTTATGAAGACCGCTTTGCTCGTGCCGGACCGGTAATTGACCACGAAATCCAGATGATCCACGTACCATTGCGCCAGCTTATACGGATCGGGCGAAGCAATCGCCGTGTGTTCGATGCCCTGAATCATAAGACTGGATTGTAGCCGTCTCGCAGTCTACGGCGCTACTTTGGCGGTCTTGCTCAAGCGGACCGCGTTTTCCATCAGCCGGAGGCCGTGATCATCGCCCGCCGTCAGAATGGACTCCGGATGGAACTGCACCGCTTCCACCGGAAGCTGCTTATGCCGCACCGCCATGATGACGCCGTCATCGGACTCAGCCGTTACTTCGAGGCACTCCGGCAGCCGCTCCCGCCGCGCGAACAGCGAATGATAGCGCCCCACCTGGAATTCCCGTGGAAGCCCTTCAAACAGGCTCGATCCGTGATGCCTCACCGTCGAGGGCTTACCGTGCACCGGATAGTCCAGCACGCCCAGCTCGCCTCCAAACGCTTCGACCACGCCCTGCAAGCCCAGGCAAACGCCGAATACCGGGACGCCCAGCCGCACGGCGGTCTTCACGAGTTCCGGCACGCCGAAATCCTCCGGACGTCCCGGGCCCGGTGAAATCAAAATCAGCGTCGGCGCAACTCGCTCAATCAACTCTGCCGGGAAACCAGCGCGGTAGGTCACTACCTCCGCTCCGGTCTGCCGCGCATAATTGGCAAGCGTATGAATAAAGCAATCGTCGTTATCAACGAGCAGCAGCCGCGTTCCCGCGCCGGCCAGTTCATGTTCGGGCGCTGCGGCGGCCTTCGCTTCGCCTGTGCCCAGCGTACGGAAGAAGCCGGTCGCCTTGAGCCGCGTCTCGCGCTCTTCCATGGCGGGGACGGAATCGTAAAGCAACGTCGCGCCGACCGGATAGGAAGCCATTCCGTCGCGCAGATACGTGGTGCGAATCAGGATGCCGGTATTCAGATCGCCGTTCAGCGAAATCATTCCGACCGCGCCCCCGTACCAGCCGCGCGCGTCCTTTTCGAGCGCTTCCACCGCACGCGCCGCCGCCTTCTTCGGCGCGCCGATCACCGTCACCGCCCACATATGGCTGAGAAATGCATCGAGCGAATCGAAGCCTTCCTTCAGGAAGCCTTCTACGTGATCCACGGTATGAAAAACGCCGGCGTACGATTCAATTAACCGCCGTCCGATCACCTTCACCGTGCCCGGCTCGCAGACGCGCGATTTGTCGTTGCGGTCCACGTCCGTGCACATCGTCAGCTCGGACTCTTCTTTCTTCGATTGCAACAGTTCGCGGATATTGTCCGCGTCGCGCAGCGGATCGCCCGTGCGCTGCGCCGTTCCCGAAATCGGGCACGTCTCCACACGGTGCCCTTCCACTCGCACGAACATCTCGGGCGACGCCCCCACCAGTTGCTCTTCTCCGAACTGGAGGAAGAATTCGTAAGGACTCGGGCTGGCTCGCTGCACACGCTCGAATAGTTCGGATGCTTTCCCCGAATACGGCGTGCGGAAGGTCTGGCGCAGAACCACTTCGTAGTAATCGCCGCGGCCCATGCCCTCGCGCACCGTCTCGACATTGGCCATGTACTGCTCGGGCGTGTGGTCGCTCACGATCGGTCCGGGGGCGCGCCGCGTAGGCGCCGGGACCGCTTCGCTCTCGCGGCCGAGCGGCACAGTCGAGCGGGAACCGCTTTCGAAATCGTATTGGAAGCGCTCAATCTGTTCCTTCTTGCGATCCATGAACCAGATGTCGTCGCAAAGAAACAAGTGTAAGTCCTTGTGACCGGAACGCGGCAGCTTCTTTTCGATCGGCTCGAACTGAAACAGCAGGTCGTAGCCGAACGCTCCGACCAATCCCAGCCGTGAATCTTCCTCTCCGCGGAACTCTTCGATCAGCAGGCGCAGAATCGAAAAGACAGACGGCTGTTTGCTGCGCTCCTCTTCGGGGAAAAGCCGCGGCAGTGGTTTCAACCGCCCGGTAAGCATTCCCGAAGCCGAACCGAACTCTTCCCAGTGCGGATGAGCCGCCAGCACCGGCTCCAGAATTTCCAGGATGACCCGGCCGCGCTCGTTGAGAGGGCGGAACTCGACTCGCCGGTCGTACGACACGATTTCAAGCGGCGGCCGCGTGGATGCCACATCCCAGCGCGAATACCTGCCGGGATACTCGTATCCCGAAGAAAGGTAAATGCCACGGTGCCGGTCCAAATCGCGCAGAAGATGTTTCAGGCCCTTGCGGTAATTCGCTTTGGAGGCCTTTCGAATGACCGAGATCCCGTGGGGAGTGGTGTAGCGGTATTCACGCATGGAGCAAGCCCCCTGGGGAGATACTTTTCAGAATAGCATGGGGCGCCAAACGTACCCTGCTCGATAGCTGCGTTACCGGCCCGCGCATAAGAAGTCAGCGGAGGCCTGAACGTCCAGCCCGCTCAACTGCGAAAGCCGGGGTTTGATCACAGTGCGCGAGATGCCTTCGGACGTCCTGACGCTACCTGGCAGGGCGTAGTTCCACGCACCGGCAGTTGGTTCCGGTGCAGTCAGTCCCGCTGCGTTGGAAGTGCACCATACTGCGCCACAAGGCTGGCCATTTCTTCACTGATGCCTTCTTTCCGGAGACCCTCTTCTACGCCCTGACGGTCAGCGGCAGATCTGTTCTGGCTGACCTTCCATTTGCCTTGGATGGTCAAGATGGGAATCTCGACACCAATGATCGCCTGGAGCTGTCCGGCAATAAATGCCTCCGGGGCATCGTTGACGCGCCACGGCGCTGGCCGCTTTTGTTCTTGCGCAGCAGTCAGATTTTGAATCTGTGCCCGTAGCCACTTCGGATCGTCAATGACGCGCGGTGTTCCGCGCGCCTGCACGACCGCATAGTTCCATGTCGGAACTACGCGTCCGTGCTCTCGCTTCGATGCGTACCACGACGGCGTGATATACGCATCCGGTCCTTGAAAAACAACCAGAGTCTCGGATCCGGAACGCAGCGCATCCACTTGATCGTTTGCTTTGGCCACGTGGGCGCGAAGCGTTCCCTTTTCGCCGCTATCTACCAGAATGAAAGGTACAAGATTCGCAAGAAGCCCGCCGGGTCCGGCTGTGATGAGAGTAGCAAGAGGGTAAGCGCGGATAAATGAATGCAAAGTCTCTATGCGGTCTTCCCGGAATACATCTGGCAGATACATAAAGGTTCTCCAATGGGCAATGTGCGCCAAAACAGCCTCAGCTTACATTGTGATCCGGCAGGCCCGTCGTTGTGCAAGCCGCCCTCGTGGGCATCTGCACACAATCATGCGGTCCTATTGACGCCGGCCGAATCCCGAAGTACACTACCCATAATAAAATTATGCCTAACAGCGAAATGCCTACGGGCGCCCTCATGCTCCTTATCCTTCGCGTTCTTCGCGCCGGCCCCCTGCACGGTTACGCGATCGCGCAGCGCATCCATATGCTCTCTTCCGATGTACTGCATGTCGAAGAAGGAGCGCTCTACCCAACTCTGCAGAAAATTCTTCTCAAAGGCTGGGTCAGCTCGGAATGGGGCATTTCCGATACGAATCGGAAGGTGCGGTTTTATCGATTGACCCCCTCCGGCCGTCGTCAATTGGATGCCCAGTTGGCGGCGTATGAACGCCTTCACCAAGCCATTCAGTCCGTTCTGCACACTGCCTGAGGAGCATCGCATGCCTGAGCTCTTTCGACGTCTCCAATACCTTCTCGGTCGCCGCCGCCACGAGCGCGAGCTTGCTGACGATATGGAGTTCCACCGCGAAATGGCTGCCCGCGAAGGCCGCTCGAATTTTGGCAACGCGCTCCACCTGCGCGAGGAAGCTCGTGAAGCCTGGGGTTGGACCTGGATCGACCGGCTCTCGCAGGATCTTCGCCACGCCGCACGCATGCTCCGCAGAACGCCCGGTTTCACAATCGCTGCGGTATTGATGCTCGCAATCGGCATCGGCGTCAATGGCGCGGTTTTCGGCTTCTTCAATCTCTTAGTCTTGCGGCCAATCAACGTCCGTGATCCCGCCACACTGTTACGCTTCCATCGCCGCAGCCCTACCCAATATGCGTTCGCTGTTCCCTACCCGGAAGCGGCGTTTTTCCGCGAGCATTCCCGCACTCTCTCCGCCATCATTGGCGTAAACACCACTAGCGTTTCTATCGAAGGCGAAGAGAAACCGGCCGATGCCAATTTTGTCACGGCGAATTTCTTTCGCGAACTCGGCGGCGCATCCAGCCTTGGAAGAGTCCTCGACCCCGCGCGTGAGGAGGCCGCCGGCGCCAGCCCGGTCATCGTTCTGAGTCACGGGTTTTGGCAACACCATTTCGGCGGCGATCCCTCGATCGTCGGCAGTACTCTGCGCATCAATGATAAGCCGGCCATTGTGATCGGTGTCGCCAATGGCGACTTCAGCGGCGTCGGATCGGGTTTAAGAGAGCCTGCGTTCTGGGCGCCCATTACCCAGCAGCCCTATTTCGTTGACGGCAGCCGCTTGCTCACCGACGTCTCTGAAGAGAGCCCTGGCGTCAGCCTGTGGGGACGGCTGCGGCCAGGTCAAAACCCGAAGGCCGCCGAAGAGGAACTGCGCTCACTCGCTGCACAGCTTCGTCATCAATACCCAACGGCTATCTGGAAAGACGAACGCCTTCCCAGCCAACCCGGCGGATACGTCACGAGTATGATCACCGGCGGCAGCCGCGGTACAGGAGCGGAGAAAGGTGAACCCATCTATCCCGTATTCGCATTAGCTGGAATACTCACCCTCTTGATTCTCGCCGGCGCGTGCGGCAATTTGGGCAGCCTGCTGCTGGCGCGCGGCGTGGCACGGCAGCGCGAAATTGCCATTCGTGCCGCCATCGGAGCCAGTAACGGCAGCTTGATCCGCCAGTTATTTACCGAAAGCCTCCTGCTGGCCCTGCTGGGGGCCGCTGCAGGTATGATGCTGGGCGTTCTCGTTTTGCGCGGCTTTTTGGCATCCAGCGGCGCTCCGTCATGGTTGGACGCCGCGCCCGATTGGCGCGTAGGAGCCTTCGCCCTGGCCGCAGGGTTCGCCTCCGCGATCCTGTTTGGGTTCACGACCGCTTTACAAATTGGCCGGCAGCGTCGCCGCGCCAACCTCGCGCGCCAGGTCCTGGTTGGCGCCCAGGTTGCCGCGAGCTGCGTGCTGCTCATCGTGGCGGGGCTGCTGGGCCGAGCGCTGGACCGTGCCATGTCCAGTTCTCCTGGATTCGAATACAAGCAAGTTGTTTCCATCTCTCCGGGACTCGCCACGAACGGCTACTCTCCGGTCCGGTCACAGGCGTATCTCGATGCGCTCGAAAGCCGGGTCCGCGCTCTCCCCGGTGTCCAATCCGTCTCTCTGGCACAGAGTTATCCTTTGGGCCACGTCACAATCGGCGCTGGAACGGATGTCAATGGACACAATGTCGAGTTCCAGGTGAACCACGTCAGCTCGGAGTTTTTCGAGACTATGGGCATCCCGATCCTGCGCGGCCGCGCGCTGCGGCCGAATGAGCGCCACGCCGTGGTCATCAGCGAGTCTATGGCTCGCATCGCCTGGCCCGGAGAGGATCCGCTCGACAAGAGCTTCACCTTGGGCGACAACTATGTCGTGGTAGGTATCTCGGGCAACGTTCGCTCCGTCAAGTTCGGCGACTCCGATCCCGTCCAGGCCTACTTCCCAATCGAAGATGCAGACCAGCCTTCCCTCTCTGTACTGGTGAAGGCCACCGGTTCGCCGCAGGATGTCGCCAGAGCCGCCGGTGCCGCGGCCAGAGCGCAGGACCCGAACACTTTCCCCACGGTGGAACTCCTGAGCGACGCCTATCGCAACAACCTGCAGGACGCGGAATATACCACCCTGGCAGTCAGCGCCTTGGGGTCGATCGCGCAGCTTCTGGCCTGCTTCGGAATTATCGGCGTAGTGTCCTACGCGGTTTCCCAACGCACCAAGGAAATCGGCATTCGCATGTCGCTGGGTGCGAAGCCTGCGCAAGTCCTGTCTGTTGTGTTGCGCCACCTTTCCGGTCCCGTCCTCGCCGGCCTGATCGTTGGAGTGGCTGGGGCAGTGGGGCTAGCGCAGTTGCTGCGCGGAAGACTCTACGGCATTAGCAATCTCGATCCGGCAGCATACGTGGCCGCCATCGCAGTCTTTGTCGTAACCGTCGCGATGGCGGCGATCCTGCCGGCGCGAAGAGCTCTGAGCATCGATCCCTTGCGCGCCCTGCGTCATGAATGAGAGGTGGGCCGGCTATGCGCGGAAACGGTGGCGCCGGGGCAGCGCAGTCGCCGGAAAAGGATGTCGGAAGAGGGAAGTGACAGCCGCGGGAGAGCCATCCGCGGCTGTCCGTCAGATCAAGTTCAAGCCTTCACAGCTTAGTTAAAATGCACCGGCTGTGTGAAGGCTCCATTGCCGGCCGAGTCCCACACCGCGAAGCGAACCCACTTCTTCCCGGTTGTGTCAAACGGAATGTGGAAACGGTGGCTGGTCATTGGAGCCTGATCGACAAGCGAGATCGGCTCATTGTGGGTTGTCTTGCCGTCGCCCCACACCAGTTCCGCAAACTCCGGCGGGAACGTCCATTCCACTTCGGCATTGTAGAAGCGGTGCGTCCCCGTGCCTTCGATGTTCCAGTTGCGGAACAGCACTTCGCCGCTGCTCACGAAGTAGTTACCCGCCCGCATCGCCTGCAGCACGGGTTCCCATCCATTGTCGAACTTCGGCACCTGGTCCAGCTTCACATAGTTGACCACAAGCTGAGGGAATGTTTCGTCGGAAGGATACTTCATGTAAGTATCGCCCTCGGCGATCATATACTTCGCTCCCGACCAGTTATTCATATCGTCCAGCAACCCAAGACAGCGGTGCTCGCAAAGCCGCTTTTCCGATTGATCCACCGGCAGCGATTGATACGACCCACCCAGAAAATGGTCGTCGTTGAAGAAGTTTTTGTCCTTCGACGCGTCCGGATATCCGGCCGATCCCTTCGTGCGCGGGTGCGTCTGCCACACCAGCCCATGCTCATCCTTCAGCAACTGCAACTCCGTCGCAGCCGAGCTCGTGTGATAGACCTTGCCGTAACCTTGGATGGTCTCTTCGTACGGCTGCGATGGCGGCGTCTGCGGCTTCCGCAGGTGTGTAAAGTAGACCGGCTTCGGGAACACGAACATGTAATGTCCGCCGAAGTTCGCGTCCGGTTCCTCGCCGGGAATCAGCAGAAAGTTCTTATCGGAAAACCGTTCGCAGCCTTCAAAGTAGACCTTTTGTTCGTTGAGGCGAACCTTACCCGTGTCGCTCGGATGCGAATCGGAGTGGAAGTCCGCCAGAATCGCGACATTGATCCCGAGCCCCTGGAACACCGGCAGCCACGTCGGCCGGAAGTCGAGCGATCCGGCGTCAGTCAACTGCTCGTTGAAGTGGAAGTGGAAATGGCTTACCAGGACTTTGAAGCCCGGCATGGCTTTGTACGTGTCGTCATGCGTGTAAGCCATGATTTCTTCCTGTGTGGCATGGCTGTTTTCCGGATTCAGGTAGAAATAAACCGGCATGTGCTGCATCGTGCCCGCGGGCGCGTTGTAGAGCGCAAAATTGAATGTCTCTCCGCGCGATTCATTCACCCGGCGATTCCACACTTCATCGGAGATTCCATACGGCTTATAGCCGACCTCGCGGTCAGGCTGCCGCACGCCCAGCGCGAACGACGTGTCACTGTCCTTGCGGTAATACACATAGCCGAGATTGGTTTCCATTTCGCGCGCAAAGAAAAACTTGTGCGAGGGCGGCAGGAAACCGAGCGATCCGCCGCTGGCTTCGAGAATCGCGAGGCGATTTCGCGCCCGCAATCCTACGATGTCCTGATTCACCGCTCCGCCGAACTCATACTGCTGCCACGCGCGCGCCGTGTCGCGCCACACAATGCGCGTGTCGTTGCCGATCGTGAAACCCTTCAAACCGCCGACATACTTGAACGCCACCGACGGCTCTTCGGTCTTGGCGATCACTTCCTGTCGCAGCAGGTTGGACCCGCGATAGACCGTGTACTCCAGTTCGCCCGAAAAGATCCCCAGATCCACGCCCGGGAACGTCACTTCCAGACGCGCTCCGTCGGTTTTTACCGCGCATCCCGTAGCGTTGTACTTCGCCCAGGCACGCTTGATCTCGTCCGCTTTGCGCGGCAGTCCGAAACTCGAACGCGGACGGCCCGGCACCATCAACGGTGCGTCCCAGAACGCGTTCCATTTCTCGCGATCCACCACTTCCGGCGTGAAGGAGACGCCCAACTCCCGCAGCGGACCCATCTGCTGTTCCGAAAGCCGCCGCTGGCCGCTGGTGACCTGGTACTCCGGAGTCAGATTCCGCCCCAGCACGATCCAGCCCGCCCCATTTTTGCGAGCCGCCAGTTCCTGCACTACCGGCTGCCCGCCGCGAACGGTAAACGATGCGCGCAACTGGTCGCCGCGTTCGCCCTGCCATTCGAACTCGAGCGCGCCTCCGCGCACCGTTGCCCGCAAACCATCTGCTGATTTATATTGCTGCAGGTTGCAGGTAAACTCCTGTCCCGCGGCAACACCCGCCCAACATGCCATCACCGCCAATAATCCAATAAGCCTCAAGCTGCCCTCCTGTTTCGCGGCCAGTATATAACGCCGCCGCCCGGAAAATGCAAGCCTCGCCCGCTGCAAACGGACTATCTTCCCTGCTTCCAGAGTCGCCGAACCGGGATTGCGTTTCAGTACGTGAGACCGAAGCGGGACAGGCGGAATGGATTGACGCAGCGGCGCTCCGCTAATCGATTCGCCACGATGTCGTAGATTAACAAAGATCGCTATTCAAGACTTAATCTGAAGAAGTCAGATCGTCGCAGTCGTTCATGGCACAAACGGGACATTCCGACGTCCATCCACAAATGAGGAATCTAGGTACCCTTCTCACCCCTTCGGCCAAAACGTCAAGTAGGGTTTGCCCTCAGCCGCGCGCATCAGGTACAGCGCCACTTCCCGCGCATGGTAGTCGCCCCACATCGACGATTCTCCCGCCGGAACCTGTGCCCCTTTCGGAATCGCGTCCCAACCGTTCGGACGGTGATATACCGAATGCAGAATCAGCCCCTGGTGCGCCTCATCCGTGCTCAGGTACGGCTCCGCGAAGAGCGTGTCGCACACCGCCAGCCCTGCCTGCCAATAGCGGTTATCCTTCAAATGCCGCCCCAGCCGCAGCAAACCCTGCGCGGCAATCGCCGCAGCCGAGCTATCCACGGGCTCGTACGCGTTATATGGGTCGGCCGCCTGCGATCTCCAGTCGCCCAAGTGCGCCAACCCCGGCGCGCCGGTATCCCAATAAGGCACGCCGCCCGGAGGCGTGTTCTCAATGTAGAAATCACAAGTGGCCCGTGCCGCTTTTTCGATCATGCCTGAAATCGCCGCGCGCCCGCCCACCGGAGCCAGTTCCTCTCCGCTTAGCGTGTCGAAGAATTCAAGCTGTTCGGCGAACCCGCACATCGCCCACGCCAGCCCGCGCGTCCACGTGCTGAAAGGCGAATAGCCCTGCTGGGAATTCGGACTCCGGTAGTTGCCGTCATTGCTATTGAAGATGCTCTCGTGAACAACTCGCCCGCGCACGTCGTAAATGTCTCGCCCTTCGCCGTAGTAGACCGAGTATTTGGCGGTCGAATCCATGTGTTGCACCGCACGCTCCAGCAGCGAAATCTTCCGGTCGTTCTCTCCCATCAGCGCGTGTCCCAACAGATGGCTCACCACCAGCGACCGCACCGACCGGATCGTATCGACAAACAGCGAATGCGGTCCATTAAACGAGTAAATGAATCCGCCTCCGCCCGCAATCCGCGACCAGCGCGCCGCCTGCACGGCCCCCGAACATTTCAGCGCCAGCTTATAGTAGCGGCGTTCCCACGCGTCTTCGGAAATACGCCCTTCATTCATCAGCCGCAGCAAATTTCCGTACGTACTGAGATTGTTGAACCCGTGGTCATGAACACCTGTGTGCGTCACGTGCGGCGCCATCAGGTCCACGGTTCGTTCCCGGCCCGCCTTCAAAAATTCCGCCTCGCCTGATGCGTCGAATTGCAGTAGAGCGCTGCCAAACTGGAACCCCTGCGTCCACTCCGTCCATCCGCGGCTCGTGTAGCGGCCGCCGACGGTGAACACGGGCGCGCCCTGCACGGGCGTCCAGATTTTTTCAATGGAGCGGATTTTTCCGGCGGATAACTCAAATAAATGGCGCAGCTTCGGCAGAAGACTGGCGGTTGTCAGGTCGGGTCGCGATTGGATCATTCCTTACCAATCTTAACCGCCTCGGGTCCCGTCACACTCCGCTGACTCGTCATTTTCCGCTAGAACAAATGCGACAATCGTGCGCCCGGAAATCCCCGACGCCTTTTCCACGCTCCGAATCAGCTCATCTTCCCTGCCCCTTGTGTCGACTTCTACTTCACATGCGGCAATCTCCTCATCACTCGCGCCCTGATAGCAGAGTTCGCACACGCCCACTTCGCCATCGCCGCACCGCAGGGGCGGTCCGAACACGCGGCACGTCATCGGCCGCGCATCATAAAGGTCGCAGGTTCCGGCCGCCGGATCGAGCGCCGGGCATGGTTCGTCATTGGCGAAGTCCGCAAAGCGCTCTTCCGCTTCGTCTCCTTCGGCCAGCAGCCCCGTCCTGAAGTCCCCCGGGAAATCCGGCCCGATGCGTTCCACCGATTCCCGCGCCCGCTGCCGGACCCGCGCCGCGCGCCCCGGATCGTGCTGCTCGAGTTCCGCCAGTCCTCGCCGTAAGCGCCACGCATCAAGCTGGCTGATCGCAAACGGCCCAATGCAGCACTGGATGCACCCGGGACGGCATACCAGCCAATCCCCGCTTCGCCGCGCCGCCTCGGCAAGCGATGAATCCACTATTTGAATCAGTACGCGGTCTCCGCTCTCCACGCGCGTCATCTTATTTCGAGCATAATCGCAAACCGAACTGTCCGGCTAACCAATTCATAATAAACAGATTGTCCTGAAGGTCCCAGGCTGCCCGGGGAGTTAACCTTAGACAGTAACTAATACCCGGCCCCAACCAATAGGACTGGCGCAAAAGCCGGTCGCAGACGATCCTGGAACCAGGAACCACGCAATGAGCTACACCTTGGCAGCTTTAGTATTTTCGATTTTCGCAGTCGTCTCGCTGGTAGTCATCCTGCGCCGGCAGTTAGGTTGCTACCGCACCAACCGCACGGTGACACCCGGATGGATAGAAGAATTGTCGGCAGAGCGTTATCGCCCGATGCTACGCCTGCTCGACCAGGAAGATTTCCGTTTACTCCAGGCCCAACCGGGCTTCACACCCAAGATGGCGGCGACCCTCCGTCAACAGCGTTGCCGGATTTTCCAGCAATACATGCGTTCGCTGGACGCCGATTTCGACCGCGTCTGCACGGCCGTCAAAATCCTGATGCTCCGCTCCTCCCGCGACCGCGCGGATCTGGCTGCCGTCCTGGTTCGCAGCCAGCTCCTGTATGCCTATGGCAAGATGATGATCCAACTCCGTCTCTGCCTCTACCGGCGCGGCCTGTCGAGCGTAGACGTCTCCGGCCTGTTAGGAATCTTCGGCACGATGAGTGTGGAACTGCGCTCCCTGGTCCCGGCCGCAAGCGCCGCTGCGGCGTAAAGGCTGGTTCCTGGAATCTGCGCGCTTCAGTAGCGTCGATTCCGTTCAAGTCTTCAGTTCGAATTCTCGCGCTACTGAAAGCTTCGAACTCATCTACGGAAATGAGCCCGCTGCGGAGCACCCGTCGGGGTGAGAACCAATGCTCTGGTGCGGATGATAGGACTTGAACCTACACTCCCTCGCGGGAACTGGAACCTAAATCCAGCGCGTCTGCCAATTTCGCCACATCCGCACGGACGTTGCGTCTTTGCCTCACCCGAATTATAACCCGTGCCCGCGCGCTGTCAGGCCCCGTGCAGCTTCACCGCCGCTCCGTCCTGCTCGATCACGTTGAACTCGCGCAGCGCGTCTTCCCGCACCGTCACGCCCAAACCCGGCACGTCATCCGGCAACTGGATGTACCCGTTCTCCGCTTTTGGCTCCCCTTGGAAGATGTACCAGAACAGTTCGTTGCCAATCTCCACATTCGCCATAGGGAAGTATTCCGCCATCGGTGAGTTATAGCTCGCCATCACTACATGGAAATTGTGGAGTTGCCCCGCATGGGGAATCACCGGCACCGAATGCGCCTCCGCCAGTGCCGCCACTTTCCGCGCCTGCGTAATCCCGCCCACCCGGTTCGTATCGAACTGAATGTAGTCCACCGCCTCCGCTTCCAGCAGTTCCCGAAAACCGTACAGCGTGAACTCATGTTCTCCGCCCGAAATCGGAATCACGCCCAGCCTCCGCAGCTCCGCGTACCCGTGAATGTCATCGGGAATCACCGGCTCTTCGAGCCACCGCAGCCGAAACGGCTCCAGCAGCGGCAGCATCCGCCGCGCGTAATCGAGCGTCCAGCCCATGTAGACTTCCGCCATCAGATCAATCTCATACCCAATGACGTCCCGCAGCGTCTTCACCAGTTCCACGTTGCGGTACATTCCGGCCGCGCCGTCCGCCGGTCCCCAGCCGAATCGCATCTTCATCGCCTGGTAACCCTGCCGCTTATAGCTTTCCGCCTCAGCCGCCAGTTCCTCCAGCGGCTGACTGTAAAGCTTGCTCGCATATACCGGGATCTTCGGCTTCGTTCTTCCGCCCAGCAGCTTGAACACCGGCTGCCGTGCGGCTTTCCCCAGGACGTCCCAGATCGCGATGTCCACCGCGCTGATCGCCGCCATCCCAATGCCCTTGCGCCCGAACGCCATCGTGTTCCGGTACATGTGCTGCCAGATTGATTCGAAATCCCACGGATCGCGCCCGATCACCAGCGGCTTCAAATAGAGATCGATGAACTGCTGCGCCAGTCGCGGCGCCAACGCCGCATTCCCAATTCCCACGTGTCCGGCGTCAGTGAATACCTCGACAATCAGCCATCCGTAGAACCGGAAGCTCGCCATGGAATCGCTGGGTAGCATCAGCAGATCCATCGGATTCGTACAGAAATGAGGCTGCGGCGCAACCGTAGCTCCTTTCCATTCCACAACGCGTGTTCGAACTTCCGTGATCTTCATAGGGTCGCTCCCACTACACTCTTTTCCAGCCGCAACGGCGCCACTTTCCGCACGCTCAGCAGAATAATGAGGAAGGCAATGATGTGGAACGTGCCCACTGCCAGAAACACCGGCCCGTAGCCGAACCCGTGATCCAGAATGTAGCCCACCACCATGCCGAACACCGCCCCGCCGATGGCTCCGCCGAATCCAACCATGCCCGCCACCGATCCCACGGCACGCCGCGGAAACAGGTCCGCCGGAACAATCATCACCAGCGTCGACCACGATTGCTGCCCGAAAAACGCAATGCTGAACAGCACGATCGCCAGCTCCACCGGGGCTTTTGTCATGAACAGAATCACCGGCATTACCGCTGCGCTCGCGCCCAACGCCATCTTCCGCGAAAAGTCGAGCGAGTGGCCGCTGCGGATCAGCTTGCTCGAAAACCATCCACCGCACAGGCTGCCTACGCCGGAAAACGCATAGGGAATCCATGCGAAGTAACCGACGCTTTTGATGTCCAATCCGCGCGCGTCGTACAAATACTTCGGCAGCCAGAACAGATAGAAGTACCAGGCAGAGTCACTCAGGAACTTCGCGGTCACCAGGCCCCACACTTCGCGGAAGCCCAGCAGTTGCACCCATTCTCCGCCGCTCAGCTTCTCCTTCTGGGGCGGTGCGTCGAGCACTTCCCGAATCTCCTCGCGCTCCGTTCCGGCCAGCCCGCCGTGCAGCCGCGCCGGTTGATATCTGCGCCACCAGAAGAACGTCCAGATCAGGCCGATCGTCCCCGAAAGAAAGAACACCCACCGCCAGTTCAGGTGTAGAATCACCAGCGCGATCAGCGGCGGCGCCACCACCGCGCCCACGGCCGACCCCGCGTTCATAATGCCCATCGCCGTCGATCGCTCGCGCGTCGGGAACCACTCCGCCACCGCCTTGGTCGCCGCCGGAAACCCGCCTCCTTCGCCGAGCCCCAGCAGTACTCGGCTCACCGCCAGCATCGCAAACCCCTGCGCCAACCCGTGGCTCGCGCACGCCAGCGACCACCACAACATGATCAGCGTGAAACCGGCTCGTGTGCCCAGGAAGTCGATCAGCATTCCTCCGCCCACATACATCAGGGCGTAGGCAATCAGAAAACAGGCCTGCAACTCCGAAAACTGAGTGTTGCTGATCGGAATCTGGCGCTGAATCGCCGTGATCGCCACCGACACCGTCTGCCGGTCGAAATAGCTGATCGCAATCGCGCCGCTGATCAACAGCGCGATGCGCCACCGCAGCCTCTCGCTCATAGCCATCCCGGGCTCCGCCTACCAACTGATCTGCACCAGCGATACGCTTTCCCGCGGCAGCTTGAGATTCAGCTCCGCGCGGCCGCCCTTGCTCGCCATGTAGCGCGGTGAGTTCAGTTGGTGAAGCTGCCCGGCAGCTTCCAACTCCGCGTACTGCTCCGGCGTCGGATTCTGCGGCGATCCCATTTTCTGCCACACTGTATACGCATTGCTGTGGTCCTTATCGATGCGGTACTCCCGGACCAGCACCCGCTGCGCGGTCTCGGGAACGCCCGTCACACTCAGTTGCACTTGCGTCTCCGGGGCTGTCACATCGTCATCGTGATAATTCCACGCGAGCACCGATATCGCGTGATCCGAGCGCGAGGCCAGCGCATCCACATCGGAATTCCCCTGCACGCTGCTGCTCAGAATCGAATCCAGACCGGCCGCACCGCTGCTCTCCACCCGCACGCGATCGCCCTGCATCAGCCCTTCCATGCGGAACACGTTCAGAATCGGCTTGTCGATCCCGTTCGTTGCCAGCGTGCGGAAGCCCTCGAAATAGGGCTGATTTTCGAATTCGAAAGCCCACGTCAACATGCCTTCGATATTCACTTTGTCGCGCTCCGCCAGGTCCAGGATGTTCTTCAGCATCGCCGCCGTGTATGCCGGATACTGAGAGCCATTGCGATATCCATTCTGCGGATACACACGCGCCGCGCAACCCGCGCAGCCTTCGGGATCCGATTCGCTGATCACAATCGGCAGGTTGCGGAACTTTGGAAACGCCGCAACAATTTCGAAGCCCTTCGCCACGTCTTCCGCGTTCTTCCCAATCCCCATCCGGACATGTCCATCTACCACGCTCGTGCGGCCCTTGGCATGAAAACTGATAAAGTCGAGCGGCGCGCCCGCTTTGCCCGTCACCGCATTCTTTCCGTCCAGGCAGTGCTGCAAAAACTGCCGCAGGAAATCCGCCGCGCGCTGGCTTGCCGGACCCGTCGATGCCGGTCCGCCGATCCGCGCCGCCGGCAGCGCCCGCTTGACTGCATCGGCCGTGTAGTCGTAGAGCTTGTCGTATTCTTCCGGTGTGCCATGCCAATAGGCAATGTTCGGCTCATTCCATACTTCCCAGTGCCACGTGGCCACCTGCGCTCTGCCGTATTTCTGCACGCAATGCTGCACCCATTGATGAATCAGCTCCGCCCACTTCGCATAGTCCTTCGGCGGATACGACCACCCCACGTAATACTTGGCAAACGACGCGCCCGGTGACCAGATCGCCTTATACGGCTCCGGCTTGCTCGAAAGTGCCTCCGGCATGAAGCCGATCTCTACATACGGCTGCGCGCCCGCTTGCAGATACGTCTCCAGAATGCGGTCCGTAATCGTCCAGTTGTACACGGGCTTGCCGGAAGCATCCTCAGTGTAAGCGTTCGTCGAACCCCACTTCGGGCTCGGCACGCCGTCGCCGGTGGCCAGCATGAAGTGCGCCCGGATGTGCACCGGCGTGCGGCTCAGGTCCGCCAGTTCGCCGATCAGTTTGCGGCCGTTCTTCATATACGTGTAATTCGGCTCGTCATAGCCGAAGTACGAGTAGACCGGACGGAACGCGCCCGCCCGTTCGCCGGCATTCACGCGAATCGTAATCGGATTCTGCGCACTGACGATTGCCGGCGCCGCAAGGAATAGAAGCAGGGAAAGGGTTTTCATGGCTTTTTAAAAGTTATACTTCAACGCGAATTGGATTTGCCGGGGCGTGATGATATCGCTCGTGATCACGCCGCCCGAAGCCGTATCGATGTTGCTGCTGGGCGCCGCAAAGCTGGTGGTATTTGTCAGGTTGAAGAACTCCGCGCGGAACTGCAGCCTGCCCTGTTCCGTCACCCGGAATTGCTTGAACACCGAAAAATCTAGGTCGCGGAACGTCTGTTCGCGCAGAATGCCTCCGCCCGAATTGCCGTAGGTATAATTGGCCGGCACCGTAAACGCCGTCTTATCAAACCACATTTCCGGTGTGGGATTATCGAGCTTGCCTGAACCAATCCGATTCGGCCGCTGCCCCCCAACGCCGATGTTCGCCACATCGCGCGAAATCGTCGGCGTGAACGGACGGCCGCTGCGCACCACCAGCGTCGATTGCACCTGCCATCCGCCGAGCACTCCATCCGCAAACCGATTGGCATGGCTCAGAAAAAGTTTCCCGCGCCCGACCGGCAGCTCATAGCCGACACTCACCGCCAGGTTCTGCGGAATGTCATAAGACGACAGCGCCTTTTCCCACGCGCCGTCGCCGCCCACCGACGGATTGCTCACTTTGGTGAAGCTCTTGGAAAATGTATAGGACGCCAGGAACCACAGCCCCGCCGAATAGCGCTTCTCAAACTTTGCCTGCAGCGCTTCGTAGTTCGACGACATGTCCTGCGAGAAATAGGAGATCGTCCCCCAGGTCGGGTATGGCCGCCGAGCCTGAATCGCGCCCGGGCCCGCCGATGGATCATTCACACGGTTTGAGCTGTTCAAGTGCAGCCCATGGTTGCCCACCCAATCCACTTCCAGCACCGCGGTCGGCGTGATCTGCTCCTGAATGCCGATATTCCAATGCTGATCACTGCCCTTCTGCAAGTGCGTGTACGTGGGGCTCAGGTTCGGCGTCACGCCCAGGCTTCCCAGCGGCTCGCCCAGGAAGAAATCGGCCAGCGTTCGGTTCGGCACCGTGTTGGGAGTAGCGTTGATGCTCTCGCTGAAGCGGAACGGCAGCATGTTGTCGTTCACGCGCCCATCTGTATTCTCCATCTCATAGAAGATGCCCCATCCGCCGCGCACCACCGTCCGGTTGCCGAATGGCCGCCACGCAAATCCGAATCGCGGCGCCCACTGTCCCTTGTCCGGATACGTTATGGACATCGGCAAGCCGGCCTGGCTGCTGGTCCGCATGTACTGTCCAAATAAGGAATAGGCGAGCGGCGCCGCGAACTGCGCGCCCAGATCGATCTTGTCCGTCTCGCTGGCGATGATGATCGGTTTCGCGTTCGTTCCGTCGAATGTCCCGAGCTGCCCGCGATACCCACTCAGCCATGGCGAGTATTCATACCGCATTCCCAGGTTGAGCGTCAGTTTCTGGCTTACTTTGAAATCGTCCTGCACGAAGAAGTGCCAGAACGTCGCCTGCCCCCCGAACCAGTTCCCGGGAAACGCGCGCGAGCCCGATGCCGGATAGCCCAGCATCCAATCCGCGAACGAATCCCCCGTGCCTGAGGTGTGCGCCGGGTTCTGCGTGTTGATGCCAGTGAAGCTCCAACTGCCCTGGTACTGCTGGCTATCGGTGAACAGCGGCTGCCAGTGCCGGATCTGCGCGCCGAATTTCAGAATGTGCCGCCCCTTCACCCACGTCAGGCTGTCGAAGTACTCATACACGTTGAAGTACTGCGTTTTCGGCCGCTGGTCGAATGACGAGCCTTGCATCGCGCGGTAGCCGCTCCAACTGAAGTCTGGAAACGAACCCACCACGTTGGGCCGGCCCGTCTCTTCAAAGCCCTTGACCCCCGCCTCCTTATTGAAATCCGTTCCCAGCAGGAAGGGCGAAAGATCGATCCACTGCGGCATGTAACTGAACCGCGCCTCGTGGACCAGCGTCGAGCGGACATTGCTCGTCAAACTCGCCGCCACGTTCTGCCCGCGCGTGTTCAACGGCGCCAGTCCCAGCGCTGGGAATGCATTCGGATCCACCTGCTGGTAGTTGTTCCAGCTCCAGCGCACAAAGAACCGGTTGTTGTCGTTGATCGTGCGGTCGCCGCGCATCGTGAACTGGTCAAACGTCAGCGAGCGCGCCGGAATGAATGCCGCATGAGTCGGTCCGGAATTGGGATCGGGAATGTACTTGTTGAAAAACACCGCCTGCGGCGAAAGCCTTCCCGAAGGAATCACGTTGTCGGGGAACGGCTGGCGGGTTCCACCCGAAGTCGTCAGCGGATCGTAAATCGTATTCAGGCCGGCGAAGTTGCCCGCCTTCATGGCTTCGGTCGGCACCGTGTTGTTGAACACCAGCCCTGTGCGCTCGCGCATGCCCTCATAGTTCAGGAAGATGAACGTGTTGTTCCTGCCATTGAACATATGCGGAATCACCACCGGCGCGCCCAGCGATGCGCCAAACTGGTTGCGCTTCAACGAGCCGCGCTCCGGCGCGAAATAGTCGCGCGCGTCCAGTTTGTCATTCCGCAGAAACTCGAATACCCCGCCGTGCAGTTGGTTCGTGCCGGATTTCGTCGTCGCATTCAACACGCCGCCCGCATGGCTGGCCTCGGCCGAGTATTCCGATTGCTGCACCTTGAATTCCTGTAGCGCGTCAATCGACGTCTGAATCTCCGTTCCGCCCTGGTGATGGTCCGTCACATCCACGCCGTCCAGCAGAAACGTGGTCTGGCTCCCGCGCACGCCGCTGATCGATTGCCCCGACCAGTAATTCGCGCGGATGCGCAGCAGATTCCCTCCGCCCGGCAGCAGCGTCGCGCCCGGCGTCAGCCGCGCCAGTTCATAAAAGCTCCGTCCGTTCAGCGGCAGGTTCACAATCTCGTTATTGGTGATCACGTGCCCGAGCGTCCCCGATTCCGAATCGAGCAACGGCGCAGCCGCCGTCACTTCCACGCTCGTGCTGCTCTCACCAATCCGCAGCATCACATCCGCGCGCGCCGACTGCCCCACCAGCACTTCCAACTTGTCGATCACGGCCGTCTGGAATCCGGGCGCCGTCACCCGCACCGAATACACACCGGGGTCGAGCGGGGTAATCACGTAACCGCCCGTCTGATTGGTCGTAGCCGAATAGGTTTGGTTCGTGGCTTGGTTCATCACCATCACGGATGCATTCGGCACCACGGCTTTGGCCGGATCCGTCACGGTGCCGACAATGCGCCCTGCCTGCACCTGTCCCCAAAGTGCGAACATGGTTGACATGCATCCACCCAATACGATGCAACGTAGAAATCTCATTGTAATCCCCAATCCCCGCAAATATCTGGTCATCAGACAATCTGATGTCAGCGCGGATTCTTGGGGCAGTATATGAGTGGGCCCCCATAAGATCCATACGGCAAAATGAGGATCTTTTCTAGCGCGCGAGTCTCCATAAACACAAATATCAGACAAGTGGATGATGTGCTAAACTTAGCCCGGCGTGACGTTCAACGCCTCATTGGGAGCCGCTCGGTGGACAATCTGAAGCCTGTCTCGCGTATGACTCTCGGGCAGTATGATGAGTGCCCCACGCCGGACCGTCAACAATTGCTTCGCCGCGGCAAACATCTGGAATACTTCACCATCGCTTACAACAGCCTGGAAGCAGTAGTTTCGATTCTCGCCGGGCTGACGGCCGGGTCCGTCTCGCTCATCAGCTTCGGCTTGGATAGCCTGATCGAAGTGACCTCCGGTTCTGCATTACTCTGGCGGCTCCGGCATGATACTCACTCCTCCCGCCGCGAGCGATCCGAACACATCGCGCTGCGAATCGTGGGCGCTTGTTTTCTCGCATTGGCGTGTTACGTCCTCTCCGAATCCGCCGGCGCCCTTCTCAGACACGAGCCGCCCCGGCGCAGCATCCTTGGTATCACCATCGCCTTTGCGTCCGTGATCTTTATGCCATTGCTGGCGCGGGCCAAACGCCAGGTCGCCGCCGGACTCGGCAGCGACGCCATGAATGCCGATTCCCGCCAGGCCGATTTCTGCACCTTTCTCTCGGCAATCCTGCTAGCGGGCCTGCTGCTGAATGCCGCTCTCGGTTGGTGGTGGGCTGACCCAGTAGCGGCTCTGATGATGGTCCCCATCATTGCAAGAGAAGGCGCTTCAGCCCTCAAAGGCCAACCCTGCAGTTGCGATTGCGCGTGCGGTCAGACTTCCGGCAGGCGCTGACGATAACCTCACTTCGAGTCCACGCCCCCCAACCTTCGATTCGAGCGCCCCACAGATCGCGGCCCCTGAATGCATGTCGCATACCGTGGCTTCTGCCGGCTGATCAAGGCTCGCGGTACTTCATTTGTCTTCCATTTTTAATATCTGAAATACTGTATTTGGATTTTAAACACCTGCGGTGTGCCGGCCTGTAATCCGTACTTGGCAAACCATTCATGACTGTCACGGGTCCACTTTTTTGAACGAAGGAATATTAGATATTATTTGACGCTCCGCATAGCCCGGGCTACAATTGCCTATCGGCTCTCGGTCCTTTTGGGTGACTTTCGTCTTCTGGAGCGAGTATGAAGTTTGTTCTTTTGTCTTTGCTTGCCGCTTCGCTGATGCTTCCCCGTTTCTCTTATGCGCAAACGGGTAATGCCTCTTTGGCTGGTGCAGTACGCGACGCCTCCGGGGCTGTCGTTCCCGGTGCGCAAGTCACTGTCCGGAACACGCAAACCGGAGTGGCACGCGTCGTCGTGACCAACAACGCCGGGGCGTACTACACCCCGAATCTCATTCCGGGACAGTACGAAGTTCTGGTCAAAGCTACGGGGTTCCAGGACACCACTATCACCGGCATTCAGTTGGTGATTGACCAGGAGGCCCGCATCGACGTTGACCTCCGCCTGGGCTCGGTCGGCACAGAAGTGACCATCACCGGCGCGCCGCCGCTCCTGCAGACGGAAGAGGCCAGCGTGGGCACCGTGATCGGCAGCCAGCAGGTGACCGATTTGCCGCTGAATGGCCGCGAGTTTACGCAACTCCTGCAACTCTCACCCGGGACCGTGCCAGCTATTTACAGCAACTTGTACAAGTCGAATGACCCGGCGCAGGCAGGACGCCAGCGGAATGGAATGCCCGCATTCGAAGTGAACGGCGGGAACGCCGCATTTACAACCTTTCGGCTCGACGGTGTGGACAACTCGGAAAGCGAGTTTGGTGGCGCCAATATTCCCGTGTCGGTGGATGCGATTGGTGAAGTCAAAATTCAGACCGCGAATTTCTCGTCCGAATATGGCCGCGGACCATCACAGGTGGATGTCACTTCCAAAGCCGGCACGAACCAGATTCATGGCACGCTTTTTGAATTCCTGCGCAACGACCTGCTGGATGCCGCCCCATGGGCCTTCACCGGTCCTCACATCAAGAACACCTTAAAACGAAATCAGTTCGGCGGTAGCGTGGGCGGCCCTGTGAAGAGGGACAAGCTGTTCTACTTCTTTAACTATGAGGGCAAGCGGGAAGTTTTCTCACAGCCGCAAAGCACCACCGTTCCCACCGACGACAACCGGAAGGGCATCTTCCCCAGCGGCGTGCTGATTTTTGACCCCACTACCGGCAAGCAGTTTCCGAATAATACGATTCCGGCTGACCGCGTTGACCCTATTTCGAAGCAGATCCTGGAAGTGTTTCCGGCTGCGAACCAGCCTGGTATCCAAAATGTCAATAAAGCCGGATTCCAACTCGAGCCCACGCTCAACTACTTCTATAATCCGCGGCGCTTGCGAAACATCAACCAATACAACGTGCGTGTCGATTACAATCTCTCTACCAAAGACACGTTCTTCGTGCGCTATACGGATGGCTCGAACATCGTTGCCGGCGATGGTCCGCTGAGCACGAACCTCGGATCGATCATCGGCACCGAAACCGATCAACTGGGCGGCCGCAATCTGAGTGGAACCTGGTTCCACAGTTTCGGCCCGGCTACGATTAACGAAGTGCGATTCGGAGTTTCAACTGACCCGCAACTGTACGATACCTCCATCAAAACGGACTACGCCAAACAGTGGGGGCTCGACAAGTTTCTTTCGCCCGACGCGCCTCCCGGCTTACCGTCCATTATGATCGGCTCCACCAGCATCAGCAGCGGCAACACCCGTCCCTTCCACGTTTCCGAAACGAACTGGCAGGCTGTCGACAACCTGACGTTGGTCCACGGTTCACACTCCATCCGGCTGGGCTTCGAATATTATCGTGCCTACCGGAATCCATTCAATCCGGCGCGCTCGCGCGGGCAGCTCCGCTTCAGCGGCGCGCAGACGCGCGACCGGAACTTCCCGACGGTGGCGACAACGTTCTGCCCGGGCGGCACGGTCAACAACGCCTGCACCGCGGGAGATCCGGCCGCGGATTTCCTGCTCGGTGCTCTCAGCTTCTTCGAGGCCGGCTCGCCGGAGAGTGCGGTCGACAAGCACTTTGCAACCTATTCCGGCTATGTCTGGGACACCTGGAGAGTCCGTTCGAACTTCACCGTGAACCTCGGGCTGCGTTATGACTACCACGGACGCATGACGAGCGATCCGTATTACATGGCGATTCCGCTCCTTGCGAATGGCGAATTCACCGGCAAAGTAGCCGTAGCCAATACGTCCGGCAACAAGTTCCCCGCGCTCGTGCCTGCGTCCGCTCTGGCCGCGTTCCCGGGTTCGATCATCACCTGCCGGGACGCCGGGTTGAGCGATAACTGCGTCACCGTGCAGAAGACCCAGCTCCAGCCCAGAGTGGGCTTCGCCTGGCAGATTAACAATAAGACGGTATTCCGCGGCGGTGCCGGAACGTTCTATGGTCACGTATTAGGCGACTACGAAACCGAAGAGGGCAGCGCCACATTCCCCTACATTCTGGATTTGCAGACACAGACCTTTACGCGGCCGCCGGCTGGCACCGCGCCGCCTCCGCTTCTTCTGAGCAATCCTACTGCGGGATTGAGCCTGCCCGCGCCTTCCGTCACCGCGATGCCGGCGAATCGCAAGGATCCCTCGACCTATCAGTGGAACTTCAGCCTCGAACGCGAGTTCATGAAAAATTCGCAAGTGTCCGCTGCGTGGGTCTCCGTTTTGGGAAGAAACGTCGGCAATCTTCCGCCCACGCAGTGCTGCTTCTACAATCTGCCCGGGCCAATCGGCGTTGTGCTGGCTCCCGGACAGCAGCAGGTCCAGCCGTTCCCGCAGTTTTCCGTCATCGAGTATTACTCTTACCAGAGCACGTCGAATTACCAGTCCTTGCAAGTGAAGTACAATCGCCGCTTCAGTGACGGCCTCACCGCAACACTGGCGTACACCTGGTCCAAATCGATGGGCGTTACGGTGGGAGCAGCGGACCCGCGGTATCCCACCAAGAGCCTTCTTCCCAACGATGTTCCGCAGATTTTGACGCTCTCACCGATTTGGGAAATTCCCGTCGGTGCGGGACACCGTTTGTTGAATCATAAGGGTGTGGTCAACCAAGTGTTAGGTGGTTGGAGACTCAGCGGGATCTTGTCCTTGCGGAGCGGCTTCCCCTTTACGCCGACATTATCGGGAACGAATCTGCTGAATGATTCCGCCAGCCACAACCACACTGAGTTGCCGGACCGTATTTGCAACGGAGCTATCAGCAACCCGACGGTGTTTAACTGGTTCGATAAGAGCTGCTTTGCGATGCCCGTGGAACCAACCACACCGGGCGCGCTCCTTCATCAGGGCAACTCCGGTATGTTCATCCTGAGAGCTCCCGGCGCGTTTTCGCTGGACCTGGGGATCTCTAAGCGATTCGCCTTCACGGAACGCATTGCGCTGGAATTCCGCGCTGAGGCATTCAACGCATTGAACCACCCGACGTTCGGCATGCCGAATGCGAACATTGCACCGCTGGGCAACAGCCCGGCATCTCAGATCACAACGACGAGCAACCTGCCGCGAATCGGCCAATTCGCCCTGAAGCTTCATTTCTGAGTAGTGGAACGGAACGGTTTCTAGCAAGCCAATAGCGATCTCGCGAGAAACCGTTCCTACCCCGACACCAAAATCCCCGAGCCGCCCCCATCATCGAGCGGCCGAGGGAATGTATGCTCCACATGGCCGCACGACACCTGAAGCGAAGACGCCCCGTTTCCGAGCCGCGCCCGCAAGGGCCTGTGAAATAATCAATTTTCGGAAGAGCTGGCTTGGCACGCTGGCGCCTCACGACGTTGCTTGAATTTTGCGGGTTAATTCTCGAAGATTGGCTGGCCGCCGCTTGTGCCGGTTTTTAGGCTCTGAAACAAT
>DASZPB010000032.1:0-3194 GCA_035550475.1 Bryobacteraceae bacterium
ATTGTTTCAGAGCCTAAAAACCGGCACAAGCGGCGGCCAGCCAATCTTCGAGAATTAACCCGCAAAATTCAAGCAACGTCGTGAGGCGCCAGCGTGCCAAGCCAGCTCTTCCGAAAATTGATTATTTCACAGGCCCTTGCGAGAGAATGCCTGCGAGAACCCGGCGTCTGACTGTCAGTTCCAGCTTTCTCTTCTCTGTCTGGTCGCGTTGTTCCTGGCGCATTTTGTCTTGCGCGGCGCGGGCTTTCTGGTTCTCCGCATGATGCACGGTGCAGGTCGGATCGGCACAGACGGTGAGGGTCTGCCCACGATTACCGCCGTCCACTACGATGGCGCTTGTAGCGTGAGAACACTTCTTCTGCGCCGGGCTGAGGGGCTTTTTCCCGTTCCTGCCGCGCTTCGGCTCTTCGATCTCGGTGTAGTGCCCCCGTCCCAACGGGCCACCATTCCGGTTGCCGTTCCATGAAGTCGAGATTTGAATCAGATCGGGCTTGTGTTCGAGTGATCGCGCAATGTGGCGGTCGATCTTGGCCTGAAAGCATTCCCGCGACAGGCAATTGTCCTGCTGGAATTCGGAAAACAGCAGCGTGTTGAATCCGGTCCGTTTGGGGCAATCGTTGCAGCTTCCCGCCTCTGGAATGAGCGTGGCATCGCTGCGATCAAACGATGCCGTGCGCAAATCGAGCAGGATATTGTTCTCGATCCATGCAGCGAGTTCGCGGATGGGAACCAATACCGAGGTTTGCCCGCCGGTCGTCCAGACGCTGCGGAACGCGGCGGTGAATGCCTCGGGCTGCTGCGCGGCGGGCAGCTTCGCGATCAGGGTAGCGTGTCCTACCGACAGCTTGTCTTCGAGGAACGCCTCGGCGATGGGCGGTATCAGTTGAATAAGCTGGACACGGTTCGCGACAAAGGTCGCAGGCTTCCCGATTCGGGCTGCAAGGGTGGCGATGTCATACCCCTGTGCCAGCATCTGAGCGAAAGCGGTCGCCTCTTCGAGCGGATGCACGTCCTCCCGGTGCATATTTTCGATGCACTGGGCCTCGATTGCCTGGGCATCGGTCATCTCTTTGATGCGAACCGGCACGGCGTCCAGTTCCGCGATTCCCGCCGCGCGGTACCGGCGTGACCCGGCCACGATCTCATACCGTTCCGGCGCGACAGGCCGCACCAGCAATGGCTCCAGCACTCCCTGCGAACGGAAGCTGTCCGCGAGTTCTTTCAGAGCCGTTTCGTTATAGCGTCGGCGCGGGTTGGTGGGCGACTCCTGCAACTCGGAGAGCGGCAGGTCCCGATACTCCGATGTGGAGACGGACGAATTCTGTACGAGTTCCATAATAGTGTTCCTTTCTTAAATTGGTTAGAGTTGATGACTGGCTGCCGTGTCCTTCGGCATGATCGCCTTCAGAAGTTCGGCAGCGGTTTGCTGGACGAACGCCAGCGACTCGGCCAGTGTGGCTTTGTCGCCGGAATGCAGTTGGATGTAATCGGCGCTGGCTGTATTCACGTCCAGACCGATGGCGCTGGAGACAACGAAGGCAACCGCTTCCGCCTCCGTCTCCCGTATCGTGTGCGTCGTCTGGCTGCGCCGGTCTGTCCGGTGGAGCCGTTCGTGCGCCGTCTCGTGTACCAGCACGCTGAAGCGTTCTGCCAGAGACAGCGAGGGAAGCAAGGTGATTTTGCCGCCCGACGACATACCGTGCGCCGGTGCGATCTCGTCGGAATATTCCAGCGCGATGCCGTTTGCGGCAACGAAAGCTTCGAGCCGTTTCGTGTACTCACGCGGGTCGCCGTGGACGGTCGCAAACTCGGCCAGCGGTTCCCCATCAGTCTGGCTGAGATCAAAAACGTGCGCCACGCGAAACCCGAAGATACGCGTTTGGTCATCCTCGGTCAGTTCGTCATCGCTTCGCTTCTTGCCGACCAGCGGCGCGAGAATGGCGATGCCTTTCTCGCCCTTGCGGACATGCCGTCCGAGCTTCAGCCAGAAGTGGAAACCGCCGACATGCGTAGCGTCTGGACGCTGGCTGTAGATCAGGAGGCAGTTGCCCCAACTGTATTTGTGGAAGCGGGACATCACGGCCAGGTATGCCTTGAGCGCTTCGCTCCGGCCGCGTTCGAGAGCTTCCATCAGCCGGGTGAGAGCATCTTCGCTGAGCTTTTTCGCCTGTTCGGTATTCATGGTTTGACCTCCCGAGCGTGGTTCTCTCAGGCGCTCTGCGCCGCCCCCGCGTGGTTCTCTCCGGCCTTATTGAGCCGGAGGATGGACTGCGTGCGCACTTCGACGACGCGCCGCGTGACGCCGTCCTTGGCGTATTCGCGACTGACGAGTTCGCCTTCGACGTGGACGAACTGCCCCTTGGTGAGACCGGCTGCAAACGCCGCGAGTTTGGGCAGCCACACGACGCAGCGATGCCACTCCGTGCGAGACTGCCGGTCGCCATTGCGGTCGTTCCAGAACTTCGACGTAGCGAGTGAAAGCACCGTGAAGGTGACGTTGTTGCGGGTGGTACGTTGTTCGGCGTCTTTGCCGAGATATCCAATAAGCGTGATTCTGTTCATTTCGATTTCTCCGTTTCCGCCCTGTTCTCTCAGGGCACACATCCCGAAGGGCGCGAGTCCGCGCTGCTCCCAAGGCCAGGGCTGCATTTTCCGGAAGGGGACCCAAGCTCGCCTTGGGGAAGGAGTCCGGAAAAAGCAGAAGCCCGCAGTCCGCCGGGCGCAGCTTAAGCGGCGAAGCGGTGCCTGAGAGAAGAAGGTGGAACGGGAAGCGAAACAGACGAAATTACGCTCTACTGATTTCTCGGGAAAGCGGCGCCCACTAAATCCCGAAACCGGAAGTAACCAGCTCCGCTAGAGTGGGCTACATTGGGCGAGCAAAGGGCGAAGATGAGCCATTTGGCGGTCGAAACTTCAGATTTCGCTGCGTGCGCCATTTGGTGAATGCGGTTCTCGAACGTCGCAAGGTATTGCCGGTCGACCAGACTACGGATTAAACAAGTTCAGGCCACCAACTTCAGATGCACTACGAGACGAGAACTACGAGACGAGAACCTGTCAAGTCATTTAATCCGGTAACCGAACGAGGGGCTGTTGGGTCATTTGAAAAAGTAACCGAGAACGTGGCGGCTTTTCTCCTTTCGTAGAGTGGGATCGATGTCCTAGGGGAGTCGCGCTCCTTGGGGCAGATCCGA
>DASZPB010000033.1:0-170710 GCA_035550475.1 Bryobacteraceae bacterium
TGAACTCGATCGGCTCGCTCGACCGTAAAAACTCTTGGATCTGATCCCGGCTCAGGCCTTCGGCATTCTGCATCCGTATCTGCACCCGGCCGTGCCACGCCTACCTCATTGTTCTCTCTTTCATGCTCATCTTGCATTGGATAATTCTTTGTCGCGGCGTGCGGCAAGTTCGGAAGTGTTTTAGAATCAGAATAGCTTCAGATGTCGGGGCGTAGCGCAGCCTGGTAGCGCACCTGCCTTGGGCGCAGCCAGATCGTCTCCAAAGCTTCCTTAGATTAGTCTCCACATTCAAGGTTTTCAACAACTTGGGGAATCTGCTTTTCGCTCAAAGCCAACCCGAGTCCTCTCAATTTGATTGGTTCTGTCACGGTTTTGCCACGGTTGACCGAGCTAGCCCACGGGCGTCCGAGTGGTTGACCTCGTGCCTCACCAGCCGTGCTGGGCCTTCCGCCAAAGCCCATTGGGCTATCGCCGCCAAGAATCGCCACACAACTACCCGGATTCCAATCGGAACCGCCGTGAGCCCTTAGGTCTCATCGCTGGGCGCTCGTAATACCTTCGCTCCTCTCGCCACGCAATCTGTTCCTTGCTGTGACCGACGACTCGTTCAGCAGAAGTAGTTGCCAGGTTGCAGGCCAACGCCCACTTGGAGGTCTGTAACGAGCTTCAACCCGAAAAATGTTCTTGGACCTATTTCCAAAGATCGTGTCCGCCCCACGCTACCCTGGGGGGGCATCAGCCTTGGCGAACTCGTCCATGCTCTTGCTCCGAAACCCATCTGTCGGTGTGTGCGCACCGCGTATCTGCTTTAGAGCTTCGGGATGTACCCGCCCCCGGTCAGACTCCTCCCTGCTCTCTGTAGGCACTGAAGTTTGGGGATCCTTTGTGATTCGGAATGGCTTCGGCCATGATGGATCGCGCCGAATTGCCGGCACAAAGTAACAGGACGTTGAAATGAAGCGGCTCCACAATCGTCCTCCAGCCGCTCTTTTCACTTGGCAGCGCGCTGCGACTCTCTGCACAATCCCGGAAGTCGCGGGCGCTTTGACCGTGATGAGGTGCGTTCTGAAGGCAAACGGGCAATCTGCTGTTCGCGCAGCATGGTATATCGTCGGTGAAAGCGTCCGCGAATGGCGGAACCTCCTCACACCGTTGTGGAAGAGAATTGCCGGATGCTGTCAACCCGAAACGGGATTCCGTCGATCCCTCAATTCAGTTTCGCTGGAATGCTTGCGTTCTTGCCAGGCCATCTTTATGAGCTTAGGATGCGGTTCAAGGCCGAGGATCTCGTTCGCTTCCTCTGTGTAGAGCGGAAGATTCACTCGCGCACCGATTCCAGTCTCAGGCACGCGCCCCGCGGCCTTTGCCAGCACTCGCTCACGATAGGTAGCCAGCCGCCGGTTGGAAATCGACAGATTCACAAGCTCCGGCACAACGCGGCGTTGGTGGAACCCAATGGGATTCTCAGAGTTCGGCCTTCCGAAGTCGAAGGGCGTTCACAATGACTGAGACCGAGCTGAACGTCATGGCGACACTTGCGATCATTGGGCTGAGGAGTAGCCCGAATATCGGGTACAGAACGCCCGCTGCAACCGGTACTCCGAGCGCGTTATAGACGAATGCGAAGAAGAGATTTTGCCTGATGTTCTTCATTGTTGCTTGGCTGAGCCTACGCGCACGGGCAAGTGCCCGAAGATCTCCTTTTATGAGGGTTATCTCTGCGCTTTCCATCGCAACATCCGTGCCGGTTCCCATTGCAATCCCGACATCGGCCTGCGCCAGCGCGGGCGCATCGTTCACTCCGTCGCCAGCCATTGCGACCCGATGACCTTCGGATTGCAGGTGCTTGATCGCTTCGCTCTTCTGATCGGGCAGGACCTCTGCCTGAACGTCGTCGATCCCCAACCTCCGCCCTACGGCTTGAGCTGTCGCGCGGCTGTCGCCGGTAATCATAACGAGACGCAAGCCGGCGTCGTGCAATAATCTGATCGCTTCGGGTGTAGACTCCTTGATCGGATCGGCGACGCCCAATAGTCCGGCGGCTCCGTCATCAACCGCTACAAACATTACCGTCTGTCCGTCACGCCGAAGGTCGTCCGCACGAGGGACAACATCCCGAATATCGATTCCGAGACCCTCCAAAAGGGCAGCATTTCCAACCGCAACCCGGCGACCATCCACTGTCCCGAGTACGCCCTTTCCGGTGATCGATTGAAAATCTGTTACGGGCGCGAGAAGCAGTTGACGTTCCTCAGCACCTCTGACGATGGCCTGACCAAGCGGGTGCTCGCTCGCGCGCTCCAGGCTTGCTGCAACCCGTAGAATTTGGGCTTCTTCGTGCCCGTTCACAGAGTCCAATCTAATGAGCTTTGGCTTCCCCTCCGTCAGTGTCCCAGTCTTGTCCACCACGACCGTATCTACTTTTTCGAGGGTTTCGAGTGCTTCGGCGTTCCGAACGAGCACTCCCGCCGTCGCGCCACGTCCGGTGGCCACCATGATCGACATCGGCGTCGCAAGTCCAAGCGCGCAGGGACAGGCGATTATGAGGACTGCCACTGCGTTCACCAGCGCATGAGCCATCCTGGGCTCGGGGCCGTACACAGCCCAAACGACAAACGTGATAACCGCGGCCACGATGACAGCCGGCACAAACCATCCGGCCACAACATCCGCGAGGCGCTGGATGGGGGCTCGTGTCCGCTGGGCCTCTCCGACCATATGGACGATCTGAGAGAGCACCGTATCAGCCCCAACCCGTTCGGCCCGGACTACTAGACTGCCCGTGCCGTTGACGGTGGCGCCCGTGACCTTCGCGCCCCCCGTCTTCTCAACTGGTAGCGATTCGCCAGTTAGCATCGACTCATCGACGGTGCTGGCGCCATCCAGCACAACGCCGTCTGTCGGAATCTTCTCGCCGGGGCGGACGCGCAACCGCATACCGACCTGCACTTGATCGAGATTGACGTCTTCTTCGCGCCCGTCATCGCGGATCACTCGGGCTGTCTTTGGCGCGAGACCCAGGAGGTTTTTGATTGCTGAGGATGTCCGGCTTCTAGCTCGAAGCTCCAGGACCTGGCCCAACAGAACCAGGGTGATAATGACGGCCGCAGGTTCGAAATAGACGGCAAGCGCACCGGTGTGATGGTCGCGAAAAGCGTCCGGAAACGCGCTCGGGAAGATCGTGGCGACGATGCTGTACAGGTACGCTGTCCCGGTCCCGAGCGCGATGAGCGTGAACATGTTCAGATGCCGGTTCACGATCGAGTGCCAGCCACGGACAAAGAAGGGCGACCCGCCCCAGAGGACGATGGGAGTCGCCGCCACAAACTGGAACCAAAGCACCACGTTCGATCCCAATAGCATTTGAAGCGGCTGTCCAGGAAGCATCTCCGACACCATGAGGGCAAGGATCGGAATTGTGAGTGCTACTGAGATCCAGAATCGCCGTGTCATGTCGACGAGCTCCGGATTGACTTCCTCGATGGTGACTTCGCGAGGCTCCAGAGCCATGCCACAAATGGGACAGTTCCCCGGCTCGTCCCGAACAATCTGCGGGTGCATTGGGCAGGTATATTCCGTCTTCTTCTTCGAAGCAGTGAGCGTAGCCGACTCCAATGCCATACCGCATTTCGGACAAGTCCCCGGACCGTTCTGCCGGACTTCAGGGTGCATCGGGCATGTGTACTCGGCATGGTCCTGTTTGTTGATCGCAGGCGCTGCGGGTGCTGCAGACGTGAGGTAACGCTCTGGATCTGCGTTGAATTTGTCCAGGCACCCAGAATTGCAGAAGTAGTACTTGTGCCCACCATATTCAACAGACCCCGCGGCGTCCTCGGGCGGGATTGTCATGCCGCATACCGGATCAGTGACCTCGACTCCGGCGCTCTGAGTTTCATATGAGGCGTGATGTTTTTGTGTCACGATTGAATCCTTCTCCAAGGCTCAGCGGAGGTGCTTGTAAATCACTTCGAGCAGCTCGTCATACGCCGCGTTCGCCTGCTCGTTGCCGGTCTGCACGGCCTTGGCGGTGCAATGCCGCAAGTGATTGCGCATCAGGGTTCGACCGATGCCTCGAAGCGCCTCTTGCACGGACGAAATCTGAACGATGATATCCGTGCAGTAGCGATCCTCTTCGACCATCTTTTGGAGCCCTCGAATTTGGCCCTCGATTCGCCGAAGACGCTTGAGGTTCGCAGCTTTCAGCTCGGGATCGACCGCAACCGCTTTGCGAGGCCCGGAATCGGCGTCGCAACCGCACACTGCGGTCTCGGCAGGTCTTTCGTTTCCGTTAGCCTTGGGCATCCGTCATATACCCCCCACCCCTATACAATATGATACCCCCCACCCCTATGTCAAGGACGCCTCTCCGGCTCGATTATTGCGATTACCGGAGGCGAAACCGAAGATAGATGTTCACACCAAACGGCCGATCCCCATAGTAAGGCTTGATTGCATCGCGGACAGTATAGGCCGAGAAGTTCGCACCGATTCCACTCTGTACGTTTCGGAAAAGCTCGATGTCCCTCGTGTATCCGATTGTGTATGCACCGATGCGAAATGTGCTGCCGTATGTCCGGTCGATCCGTTCTTCAAGCTCAGGTTGATCGCTGAACAATTCATCCCGGTCCAGCAGTTCAAATCTCCCCGTTACAAAGTTCATGCGTTTAACTGGGACTATCGATTCGGCAAGATACGAATTCGTGTTGTGCTGGTTTCTGGTGCTGTGGTTCCGGCCCCAGATGAGGCTCGAAGACCAGCTTGCGCCCGACATTGGTCTCGAATAGTGAATTGACGCAGTACTCCGCACGACGTCTCCGGGCTCAAAACGCTCCGGGTTGTGCAACCGCCCGACAGAAACTTGGGCCGCCCAATTACGAGACGGAAAATACCAGAGGCGCGTTGACCAGGAATCGATCGGACCGGAATCGATGTTCCAACGGTTCTCGTTTGGCTCGGCGCCATAAAAACCGCTTGCCTCCAGTTTGAATTGCCTGTGCTTGACGCCGACAGTGATCACTTCGTTCGCGATGTGCGTCGAGTCGTTCATGTGATGATCGAGTGCCGCTTGCGGAATTTCCATTGCTGAAGCGCGATGCGGATAGGCAACGGAACCCAGGGCTGGATCTCCGACGGGAGCGAAATATATCTGCAGCGTTGTTTCCTCTCCAATCAAGCGCGCGTATTCGAATCCAAGCCCCATGAGGAAATCGTGTGGGTGCTGTCCATCGACGATCTTGCGATCGAAGGCGGTCTCGCCTGTCTGGAACAGGACGGGATACCGCCGGTCGGTAATGGTGGCCGGATCGAGGCTTATCATTACCTGGGTCATAAAGCTTCCTTTGGACCCGGCGCGATGCTGGAAGCTTCCCATGAACCAATTCGCCGAATAGAACTTGTCGTATCCCCGCGGACCCGACTGCTGCGTATCCACAAGGAACGCCTGCCCCATAAACATAGCGTGCCAGGAGCCGAGTTTAGTCATGATCGCGGGCATCGGCCAAGAGAGCGGATTCATTGCCGTCCCCGTCGACTGCCCCATCTGAAACATCTCGGCCGAGTTCATATCCATCATGTCGTCCATACCAGGCGTATTCGGCATGTCCTTCATGTCCATTTTTCCGTGATCCTGCATATTCATCTGGCTGTGGTCTTGGGCGCCCTGCTGGTCGCCCATTTTGGACATGTCGTGTCCAGGCGGCATCGGTTGCTGGCCTTTCTCGGCACCCTCCATCTTGCGGTCCATTGATTTGCCCTGGGGCTTCTGCGCTTTCTGGCCAGCAGCTTGCTCTTCGGGACGCATCGCCTCGGTCTGCTGTCCAGGCAATACGCAAGTCGATGTGACGACCAAACAGCTACACATCCACAAACACTTCTTGCTCATAACAATTCCTCCACAATTTCTGACATCACTTCGCTCTAGCCGCTCGTTACCAACGCGCCTCCACGAATCGAAAGGCTCCGAACAGCATGTCCAGTTTGTGCAGGTGGGCGCTAGATGAGAAAAATCGAATGCAGGGCTAATTTGTCAGGTGGAGAGTAACCGGCAAACGTCGGCGCTAGCAGCCCGTGGTGCAAGTGGCCATTTTCTGGCCGCAACCGAAGCGGCGAAATCGGCCGCTTGAAATGGAAGAATGTCGAAGGTGGCGGGCGCAGGCCGTCAATATTGGCCGCCATGGCGAAGATAGTCGTTGGCTGAGGCCAGCGAGGCGGCAAAACGCGCCACGAAGCCTCCCTTGAAGGCTTCTGGGCGTCCCCACCCCGAAGAGCTTCCGCATCAGTAACCCGAGATTTGCAGCGCCTGCGTGCACCGCGAGCCGCTTGAGGATGTTCATCCGCCCGCGAAGGTGAACTCTCCGCATCCCACCCCGGTCGTAGAGGTGCTCGTTCCAACGTTCCAGTTTCTCGCCGCGTTGCCGGAGGAGTCGTTTGCCGCGTTCGCCTCGCACGCGGCGACGATTCGCGTAGACGGCTTGTTGTTCCCGTGGCTGCCCGCTCCACTGCTGCCGGCCGCGCTTCGGTTCCGCGCAGTACGTCCGCACTCCCGCCTCGCCCAGATCGCTGACTACTTTCTTGCTGTGATAGCCCTTGTCGGTAACCACCTCGCGCGGCCCTTCCGGATTCACGCGTTCGCCGACCTCTTCATTGTTGGTCTCCGCAGCCGTCTCCGCGATCTGCTCGCCGGCCTGCGCTACCGTCTCCACAATCGTGCTCGTGTCGCCTTCGTCGGCGGCCTGCACTGTTACCGCGACGATCGCGCCTGTCTCCATGTCCACGGCGTGTTCCGCCTTGTGGGCCAGGTGCGTCCGCCCGTCCTTCATCTTCGTAATGCGGGCGTCCGGATCATGCGGATGTTGCCATTCCTCATTGGACCCCTTCTTCTTCCGCTTCCGGTCCAGCTTGGCCAACTCTTCCCGCGTCGGCGTCTCGATCCCGCTTTCCTTGGCCAGCCGCGTCAGAAACTCGTTGTACTCTTCGCCCGTGTCACGCCGCACGATGGAGCGTAACGCCGCGTTCGCCTCCAGCGTTGTCGCATCCACGCCGATCGTGTTGCCCTTCAACAGATTCCGCTCGGCGAGAATCTGCAGCACCCACTGGAACACTGTTTGATGCGTCTCCACGTCAATCAGCCGCCGCGTCCGCGAGATCGTTGAGTGATCCGGAATCGATTCATCGAGCGCGATCCGCACGAAGGCCCGGATCGACAAGCTATCGCTGGCGCGCCAGGCGATCCCGCGTTCCGAATCGATTCCCTCGAAATAGCCCACCATCAACAGGCGAAAGTAGATGCCGGGAGCCAGTCCGGGCCGCCCCATCGTGTCGGCGTAGAACGGCTCACAGATGGCTTCAGCGAACTCGTCGAACGTCTTCTCATCGAGCACACGGTTCAGACGCGCGTAGAACGGGTGGCTGGCCGAAACAGGCAGGGACGCCGTCGGCGTCCACAACTGCTCTTGTCTCACCCGCGCTCGCCGTCGTCCCATCGCCATGTTCTATAGACGCTCCGAACATTTCAGAGGTCACACGTTTCGGCCCGACTTGCACCACGGGCTGCTAGGGTTCGAGATCGGAAGTTTCCAAAGGCGCTACGCGCTGTATTCGCTGTGGGCGAGTCCACGCGCAGATGTGCACTACTGGCCGGCGGTACGGCCCGCACATCGGCCCGGACACTCAGATATAGCGCCGTAGGGTGAGAAGTCGGGCAGCCCTCCCGTTTCCGCGAGGGTGCTCGCGTAGGCATGCCGCAATGTCTCGCGCGCGTGCAGCACGCTTTTTTCGGCATGGAACTACATAGGGGACCCCCGAGGCATTCGCCAACTGGGATGACGAATACGCTCAGGAGGAGTAGGAGTAAGCCGGCCTTGCGTCGCCGCATCTCCGTCGGGCTATTTCGCGTTACGTTCAGTTTCAACAGTATCCGCGGTTGAAGCAGAGCCCGAGCAGTAATCCACGCTTCTTTGGTGGTTGTCCAAATCCGTACGTAAAATGCCCGCGGCTCGCGAATCACGACGGCAAATAGAGAGCATCACGCATGCCAATGGGTCTGGCCTTGCTGTCTCCGAAAGCCGGAAAACACAAAGAAAGAGCCGCCTAGTGATGTCGCGCACTCGCGGCATTCCACGAGAGTAACCTCGCCGGCTCTCCGGGACGAGGTAGTTCGCCGCTCCGTATTGCATCGCTCGCCAGGGCGCTCCCGCTCGAATCTGTGTCGGTTTACTGCTTATGATCCGAATGATCTGTGTGCCCTGCCGATCCCAACTTCACTGCCAGGCCAACAAGCTTCTTGTCGCTATTCTCCTTGGCATCGATTGCGACCCGGTCTCCGATCTTGACCTCTTGCCTGGTAATCTTGGCGTCGTTCTTTGTGTATTTCGTCGATGCATCGAGCAGTACGGTCACAGAGGTATGCTTTAACGTCTCCACCGTAACCGATGAATCATTTATCGCCGTTACCGTCCCCATGACGTGCTCGACGCCGTTATGTGCGTACGCTATTGCCGACCCTAGGATCAGGGCCAACACCGCGGTCAGTGCTTGCATTCTTCGATTCTTCATAGATGTTTCTCCTTAGTGATGATGGTGTTCCTTCGGCGCCTCGGTCGGCGTCTTTCCCTTCAGAAATTCTTCTTCCTGTTTTTCCTCTTCCAAATCCGCCGGGCTCTTCGGGTTTAGCTTTTCCATCTCTTTGATCTCCCCAGGGCTCAAATTCGGGAGATGGCGGATGAAGTGAACGAGCTTCCACGAATCCTGTGCGTCCGTCTCCCTTCCACTTCCCCAGGCCGGCATTCCACTCATGCGTATCCCGTTCTCGATGATGTAGAACAACTCGCCATCGCTCATCCGTTGTGTACGCTCTTTTCGCATATCGGGCGCTGGCGGATACAATTGGCGCCCCATGGTGATGTCTCCACTGCCGTCATTGGCATGGCATACCGCGCAATGATCGGCCCAGTGCTCGCGCGCGTCCTTAAGCACCTCCGCCGAATTTGTGATCGGATTCCTTTTTTCTTTTGCATCCCGGGGCAACGCCATATCGCGAGCTGTCCGGGCTGCGAATGCCTCGATCGCCGACGGATGAGATCGAGCGCTGAATCCGTTGGCACTCGTCTTGATGAAGACGAGCCCGCAGACGGCAAGCAAGGCCAAGATTGTGATCGAGCCAGCGACAAAACAGAGTAGCTTTTGCATCAGCGATTCCCTCATCTATTGCGCAGTCGCCGGTCGAGTGTTGTAGCCGGCCATTCCAGCGTTGCCGCCCTGATCCTTTCCGGATATCGAACTGAACGGTTCGGAAAGCCCGTCCATCAAGCCAAATCCGCGAATGAGCAACGCGTTCTGCCAAGTGTTTTCGAGCGCCTGGACGTATTCAGCTTCGAGCTGAAACAGTGTGCGTTGCGAGATCAGGACTTGTGGATACGCTCCGGCCATTTTTTGATAGTTGGTCTGATACAAGCGGTACGCTTCCTCGGCGCGGGGCAGCATTTCGGTCTTGTACTGTTGAACGAGTACGCGTCCGGCAGCGTAGTCGCGAAACATCCCAGCAAGCTCGCGTTGGATTTGCAGCTTCACCCTCGCGACGTTCTGTTTGGCGCTCTCGATATCTGCCCTGGCCGCCGCAACACCGCCCTGATTGCGATTAAAGATCGGCAATTGCACGCCGACCTGGGCTCCTCCCTGCAGTCCGGTCGGCTTTCGCGTCGCTTCAAGCGGTTCGTAATTCTGAGCGAGGATTCCGGTGACTTGCAGGTCGGGAATCGGCGCCTTTCGTGCTTGAGCCAACGAAGCCTCGGCACGTTCCACTGCCTGCTGCGCCAGCTTGATTTCGGGACTGTCGCGAAGCGTTGTCGCGAGCCACTCATCGTAGTTCAGTTCAGGAACAGCCTCAAGATCGCCGTCCAAATGCGTCAGCGCCAGGTCCGGTTTGCCCACAACCGCAGCGAGCACTCGCCAGGATGCCTGCAATTGCTGTTCAGCCACGCGCAAGGTGACGGTCGCTTGTTGCCGCTCCACCTCGGCCTGGAGAATGTCCGGACGGTCCGCCTGACCGACGTTTGCCAGTTGCAGCGATGTCTGAATTGTGTCGCCTGCCAGTTTCAGGAGACTCTGTCTCACCTCGACCAGACGTTGGGCCGCAAGAACTTGGTAAAAGACGGTTCTGACGTTGTTGAGAATGCGAAGCCGTTGAACCTGTCCGCTCGTCTCAATCTCGCTTGCACGGATCTGAGCGACTCGACGGGCGGCCCCCAGCTTGCCTCCCAATACGATCGTCTGGCTGACGAAACCACCTTGTTTGCCTCCACCTGAATACCCGCCGCGAATTTCGTCTCCGTAATAACCGATAGTGGGATTGGGGTACAGGCCGGCCTGCCTCGCGAGCTGTGAGGCAGCACGAAAATTCGCCTGCACCTGCGCAACGGTCGGATTGTTCGCCAGGGCCATTTTCTCCAAAGCCTCCAAACCGAGCCCAGGTGATTTCGTTGCCGAAACGCTCGACGATGGTTGACTGACGACCTTGACGTCGTAGAGTGTGAAGTCTCCCTCGTACACCTTAGCTGCAATTTGATCGCCCGGCTTCAGCGTTGAGAGCACCGCTTCATTGCTCACCCCGTACGCCATTGTCATAGCGCCCATCCAGCCTTGGATCGGCTCGTTGGCCACCGTGAGGCGTTTTGCGGCTGCATCTACCTGCTCGACCTTGCCTCGAAAGGCGAACTCCTTCTTTGCCGGCTGTTGGGCGTTGACGAGCGCGGCGCACAGAAGAATCAGCCTGGCACAAAGTACAACAGGCGCGGCGGGCGTTATGAAGTTAGTTCCCATGCAGGTGCTCTCCTGTCGGTTTCTGCTTGGCCTTGAGGTCCATGATCTTGTCGTATTGTTCCGGTGGCATCACGCGGACAAGCGTCATCATGCCCCCCACAAACCCGCTCCAACCGGCCGGCAGACCGTACGTTTCTGGCTTTTCGACCTCCTTGTCCATGGCCATCATCGGCCCTTCCATGAACGCGTCTTGTGGAAAGAGCGGCACCTGATCCGCATTCTTTGGCAACACGGGCATGGCCATTCCTTGCATGCTCCCGTGATCTATGCCGGGCATCTTTGAATGATCCATGCCCGGCATGTTCGCCATCGCTTTGTCCGCTTCGGTCTGCGTCAACGGGCCATTGGACCGCGCCATATCCGAAGTTGATCCAACGCCGAGGCCGCGCCCGAGGCTGGGCGCTTTATTGTCGGCTGTAGCATGCCCTTCGCGCAGCATGCCCATAGCCTCTTCCATGCTGCCGCCAGCCTGAATTCCTGAACCAACACGTGTCATCGGACCAACGTTCGATGCCATCTGGTTCATCATGTGGTGGGGAAGATGGCAGTGAAACATCCAATCACCAACGCGATCGGCCACAAATTCGATGTCTCGCGCCTGAGCCACACCCACGAGCGTGGTATTCCCTCGAGCCCAGATCGCTTCCGGTTGACGAGCTCCTTCGCGCCCTGTTTCCCAAAATGTGAATCCATGCAGATGGATCGGATGATGATCCATGCCCAAGTTAATGATGCGAATCCGAATGCGCTCTCCGTGGCGGATGATTAGCGGCGTGGCAGCAGGACCTGCTTTCCCGTTGAACGTCAGCCAGTTGAACTCCATGTTCATGCTGTTCGGAATGCTGCTGTTCGGTAGGACGGCGTACTCCTGTAGCGCGATGAGGTAGTCCTTATCGACGCGCGGTGAGTAGGCGCTCTTCGGGTGAATGATGAACCCACCGAGCATGCCGACCATTTCCTGCATGGCCATGTGCGGGTGATAGAAGAACGTGCCGTTCTGATGTAGTGGGAATTCGTAGGTGAAACGCTCGCCCGGCATGACAGGCTTTTGCCCGATACCGGGAACGCCGTCCATCTCGATCGGCAGTTCGAGGCCATGCCAGTGGATGCCCGTCGGTTCTGGCAAGCGATTTTCAAAAACGATCCGAACGTGGTCTCCTTCGTTGGCCTGGATCGTCGGCCCTGGCGCGCTGCCATTGAAACCCCAAAGGTCAAAGACCCGGCCGGGGATAATCATCTGCTTGACAGGTTCAGCGATCAGATGGAATACCTTGACGCCGTTGTCGATTGTGAACGGAAGGTCTTGGATATCGGGCGTTACGACCGGAACCGAGGCGCCGGACGGTGCCGGCTCGCTGTGGGTATGTTGTGCCCGTGCGGTCCTGGCTAATGCGGCTGCGGTGGCTCCCAGGCCAAGAACATTGCTAAAGAACTTTCTTCGAGGGTTCAATCTTCCTCTCCTCTCGCTGCAAATAATGGGCGTTAGAAGCGAACATGCGTGCGCATCGAGACGAACGCTCGTGAGCCGCACGGACGCGGATCGACTTAGCTCAAAACGAGGAGGGAATCAGATTCGCAGAATCGCGACAGATGAACCGCAGCGAGGGTCTCGCGGTGGTCCAGTGTCAGGAGAAAACAGAATCGAACGCTCTGTTGGGCGCACGAACAGATTTCCAGGTTGGTCGCTTGGAACTGCGTACGTCACTGCAAGGGTGATCTTGCCGAGGCTGGCTTCGGGTCCTGCAAGTTGAGAATGCTGGTGCGAGCAGCGGGCCGAATCGCCATCGGAATTTTCGTGATGATGGCAGCTCTTGGAGGTCGAACTCGCTGTGTTGCAGGCGGAGGATTGGCAGTTGGCGAGGCAATGCGCGTTGGCGATAAATGCAGCCATGGCAAATACCACGATTGTGCGCCTCCCTCCAAGCATGTCCCCACCCTATCAGATGACCTTCACCAGGTGCAAGCTGCGGCGTAGTTGCTTGCAGCCGAACTGGGTAGACAGGTCGGTCCGGGCCGAATTCATTTGGATATCAGTATCGGCGTCCATACGAATCACGACCATAGTAGCCATCTGGAGAATTGTATCCGTTGAAGTCACCAACGCCGCACTCGTTTTTCTGATGATGCTTCAATTCATGCCGCTCCTCTCTTTGATGTCGCCGGAGCGCCCAGCTTTCTCCGTACTGCCAGCGTTCCTCTCGCTGGTGCTCCCTCAGGTCTCGCTTCTCGTCCCGCTGATGATGGCGCGTAGAGTGGTCGTGATCATAGTAGCCGTAGGATGGAGCCCACTGCGCATGAGCTGCGGTGGGGACCAGAAGGGTCATCGGCGCGATCCATAGGATCGCCCTCTTGCGCCTATTGCTGTTGATTAATCTCATCGCAAACCCCCTCGATTTCATTGGCACATCAGCATCGCGCGTCAACGCAACACCCGCTCGTTCCGGAGGCAACTTCTTCCTGGTTTTATTGACGTCGGCGCCATGGCGAGAGGTACGGATTCGCCGCATGTAAAGCATGAAAACATCTCAATCTTTTATGAAGAACGGGCCACCGCGCTGTGACTGAAAAAGAGCTCGCTGGTGTTGCGCCGCGCGTTGGCTGACGAGCACGTCGCACGCGGGCGTTTAAATACAGCCTTAGGTGCAAACTCTGAAAGCATTCGCGCGCGCGGCCTCAGCCAATACTGGTCCCGACGCGATAAAATGGGGGCCCGAAGCCATGATCACCAGGAGACAGGCAGCGCTTACACTTGGCGCAACACTCACCAGCTTTGCTGCAGGCAGGGATACGCGAGATCGCATCCGGCTCTACCGCATCCCGAATGGCGGTATACAGCCGCAACTTGCGCTGGATGATCGCGGCACGCTTCACCTCGTCTACTACACTGGTGACGCGCACCACGGCGATTTACTGTATGCTCGCTCCAAAGACGGCGGGGCTACGTTTTCACCGGCGGTGCCCGTGAACAATAGCGGCAGTGCAATTGCCGCCGGAACCATCCGGGGGGCCCAGATTGCGCTCGGAAGAGCAGGCCGCGTGCATGTCGCCTGGAACGGCTCGAACAATGCAGGACCGCTCAATCCTGACTCTGGAAAACCAGGCCCGCCGATGCTCTATTCCCGGCTGAAAGATTCCGGGAGCGGTTTTGAGCCAGAGCGGAATTTGATGCTTCGCTCGTTTGGTCTTGACGGTGGCGGTTCTATTGCAGCCGACAAGAACGGAAGTGTCTACGTTGCATGGCACGGCATCGGAGAGGCGGAAGCGAAGGGCACCGGCAAGGAAGGAGAAGCTCGCCGGCGCGTGTGGATCACGAAATCCGACGACAACGGCAAAACGTTTTCCACCGAGACGAAAGCATGGGTGCAGGAAACGGGAGCGTGCGGTTGCTGCGGGATGAAAATCTTCGCGGGCCGCGACGGCGATGTCTTGGCGCTTTATCGCTCGGCTACGGAGTCCGTGCACCGCGACATATATCTTCTCTCCTCAAAGGACCGCGGTAGAACGTTTCAAGGATCGCTACTCCACAAGTGGAATATCAACGCCTGTCCGATGAGCAGCATGGACATCAAGGGCGACGCAAACACGGTTTTCGCAGCATGGGAAATGGGAGGGCAGGTTTACTGGACTCGTATAACAGGAGGAACCGCGGGTGATCCGATTGCCGCTCCCGGCGAAGCGAAAGGGCGGAAGCATCCTCGTCTCGCGGTGAATGACAGAGGCGAAGTCCTGCTCGTGTGGACGGAGGGTACGGGTTGGCAAAAAGGCGGCTCTTTCGCTTATCAACTTTATGACAAGGCAGGCATGCCCACTGCCTGGACCAAACAGCTACCTGGCATTCCAACCTGGAGTTTCGCCGCGGTTGTGGCAGCAACAGACGGAAGCTTTTCTATTCTCTACTGATTCACAAGACGATTTTCGCCACTCACGGCGCGTGCAAAACTACGATCCAGATGGGCGCGCGCCCCCGATCTTGCATTTCCAGGATGCGTTAAGATGACGTGGAGCGTGAGATCATGCTTCGGGCATTAGCCTTACTTTTTGCAGCCTCCATTGCCATCGCACAGCCGAAAGAGATTCCCAACCCTGCCGGTCCGGGAAGCGGACAGCCCTTTTTGGTCGCTGACGCCGGTGGAAGGGTGTACCTCAGTTGGATCGAACCGGACGGCGAAGGCGGCCACCAGCTTCGGTTTGCAGTCCGCGACGGCCAGAATTGGCAGACCAACACGCCGGCAGCCACAGGCCGGAATTGGTTCGTCAATTGGGCAGACTATCCTACGTTTCTGCCACTTCCTAATGGGGGTCTCGCCGCGCATTGGCTGGAGAAATCCGGCGATTCGAAATACAGCTATGGGCTCAAGGTGGCGCAATCGACTGGCGCCGGATCTTGGAGCCTTTCGTTCGCCCCGAAAGTCCATCGGCCCAACGACTATACCGGGTTCGTATCGCTGATACCGATTTCGGAGGGGGTCGGCGTTGCTTACCTCGCCCCCGGCGCAAAAGGCGGGGAAGAAGACAAATCGCTCCGTTTTGCAAGACTCTCCCATGCTGGCGCTCTCATATCCGATGAGTTGCTCGACCCCGATGTGTGTACATGTTGCCAGACGGCGGCGGCTGTCACCGATGATGGCCCGATTGTCCTCTACCGTGATCACGAGGCGGGCGAGGTTCGAGATATCTCAGCCATAGCTTTTCGGAATGGAAGATGGACGGCACCGACCACCGTGCATCGTGACGGTTGGCGCATCAATGCCTGTCCCGTAAATGGTCCGGCTCTGGCGGCAACCGGCAAACGTGCGGTTGCAGCTTGGTACACCGGCGCGGCTGAACGCCCCACAGTTTACGCCGCCTTTTCGTCGAACTCTGGCAAGAATTTCACCGCGCCGATTCGAGTAGACGAGGGATCGCCGATTGGGCGCGTTGCCCTGGCAGCCTTGCCCGACGGAGGCGCTGTGATCAGTTGGGTCGAGCGGAAAACTGGAGGTGGGGCGCAGATCCTGCTGCGGCGAATCTCGCCCGAAGGTCGTCGAAGCGCCTCACAGCTCGTGAGCGAAGTGGATCCAGGCAGGAGAACTGGGTTCCCGAAGCTGGTCCTGGCCGGCCCCCGCTTGATTGTGACGTGGACGACCGACCGTGTGAAGACTGCAGAAGTCGATGTACCCCGCATTTAATACAAAGAGGCAACCATGAAGAGAACCGCATTGGCATTAGCTTTCATAGTTTCAGGCCTGCTCTGGGCGTTCGACGAGGCGAAGCTCACGCCCATTACAGTCATAGGAACCGTGGTGGATACGGGCTGTTACATGGTGCACGACGGGATTGGCGCGGACCATGCCAAGTGCGCTACCGAGTGTGCCAAGAAGGGGGTAGCCCTGGCGATACTGGATGGAAACGGCAAGGTTTACTTGCCGCTCGGTGTGGACCATTCCAATCCAAACAAGCACCTGATGCCGTACATCGAGCAAAAGGTGAAGGTCACCGGAACTGCGGTCGAGCGCGGCGGCCTGACTGGTATTTCGATCAAAACCGTAGAGCCCGTAAAATGACGAGCCCTATTTGGGTTTGATCGTCGTGACCGGCGCCGGCGAACGCGAGCCCTGCGGCCCAGTCCACTCGGACTTGCTTTCGTCCTGATAAATCTGAACCACTTTCCAGACCAGCTTAGTTTCTTCGGCGGGATTGCGAGCGGTGATTCCAAACTCGCCGATATCCCGCGGCGCAATCGTCGAGCCGCTCCACACAGCGCCGGTGATTCTGCCTGAAGCGTCCTTCTTCAGTTCGATTGTCCAGCCGGCCTTCTCTTCTACGCTCGCCACCTCGATTGCGGTCGGGAATTCGGCCTCGATGCGTACAGTCGGAATGTTCTTTTCGGTTGGAACGCGCATGGTGTATTTCTGAGTCGCGCCAGCCGTGGATTCACGTGGGGAAATCCCAACATGCGCCCATGTGACGACGGCAGTAGAAACGGTCAACAGTAGTACGCGTTGTAAATCAAGCTTGGAAGGCATGTCCATTCCCTCGCGGTGACGATGTTACGTGAGCGAACCCAGTATACACCGGCTGACTGGGTATTCCTGGGGCAGTAGACTCCTTCCGTTGAAGATTGGCAGCGGAATGTCGTCCGAGATGATTTCCAATATTCGGCTCTTCAGATCTTCAATACTGGATTATTGCTGGCGCTTTTCCGCCAGCCACGCTTGAGGGATGCCCGATTTCAGGCAGCAAGTAATCCAGCCGGTTCGGGGCCATGAACGCTTGGCGGCCCAACCACTGCATTGCAAAGGACTTCGAGGATGGCTCCGGAACTGCAAGCGCTCATTGTCTAGCAGCCAAGGTCCAAGGTTTCATTAACCGGACGGCGGCAAGTCGGGAGTGCACCCATGCGCGGCAAACAACGACAGAACACCCAATCTCGGGAGCAGAAACGAGCCCTGTTCAGGACGGCCGGGGGCCGCTCAGGTACCAGGAAGCTCACTGCAATCATCGTATTCGGCGTGGCCGCCCTGGTTGTGTACGCCGCATTCAGTTCCTCACCGTCATCCGAACCAGCGACCACGGCTGTAGTGCAATCCTCTCAACCACAGCAGACCGCTGCGGGAAGCCAGAGTGCCGGCGCCCTGAGGGAAACGGCCGGTCATGAGGCCGCTGAGAAGGAGATTGCGGTGCCGGTCGCAGATCTGAAAGACGGCCGAGCGAAATTCTTCAAGTACACTGCAACGGACCAGAAAGAAATGCGGTTCTTTGCGATTCGAAGCTCCGATGGCGTCTATCGCGCCGCCCTCGACGCGTGTGACGTATGCTATCGCGAAAAGCGAGGATATGTGCAGGATGGCGACGACATGGTTTGTAGGAAATGCGGCCAGCGCTTCCATTCCGCTCTCGTAAACGAAGTGACCGGTGGCTGCAATCCCGTTGCAATTGCCCGCGAAGTCGCAGGCGACAAGCTCATCATCAAGACCACTGAGCTGGAATCCAGAAAGGCTTTCTTCTAAATCCATGCGGATCAGCAGCATCGCGATCGCGAACGTACGGCGACGCAAGGCGAAGGCGGCGTTTCTCGCATTTGGCATCGCGATCGGAATCGGGACGGTTGTCGCGCTTGTTTCTTTGAACGGAGCGCTCAAGGAAGAAATTGTGGCGCAAATGGATCGGTTCGGCGCCAACATCGTCGTGGTTCCAAAGTCGAACACGGTCTCCTTGGACTATGGAGGAATAGCTATTTCCGGGGTCGCTTTCGACGAACGCCAACTCACAAATGATGACCTTGATCGAATCCGCCAAATACCATACCGAAAACGCTTAAGCGTGATTGCGCCGAAGTTCCTGACCGCTACTGAAGTTGATGGGCGTAAGGTTCTCATCGCTGGAGTGGATTTTGCCAGCGAACTCAAACTAAAACGGTGGTGGCGGCTCACGGGCAGACCGCCGGAACGAGACGGCGAACTCCTGGTCGGATACGACATCGCACGAGCTGCATCTCTGGTCTCGGCACACCTGCATTCCGGAGGAATGGGGAGTTCTGCACACCATTCGCCCGAAGCTTCGGAAACGCTCGCGATCGTGCGTGACACTCTCAGGCTCGGCGGAGCAGAACACAAGGTTACGGGTGTCATTGGGCAAACGGGCGGACCTGAAGACCAGATGGTCTTCGGAGCCCTGACCTATGTGCAGCATATTGCCGGCAAACCGGGTCAGCTAAGCCTCATCGAGGTGAGCGCACTATGCAAGGACTGCCCGGTTTCAGACATCGTGAAGCAGATCGCGGACGTGCTCCCGAATGGAAAAGCGTCCGCCATTCAGCAGGCCGTCAAAGCTCGGACCGAGACCGCGGAGCGCTTGACACGATTTTCTACTGTAGTCTCCGGTGTGGTTTTAGCTATCGGATCTCTGATGATTTTCACGACGATGATGGGCGCCGTCGTCGAGCGGACGAAAGAGATCGGAGTTCTGCGAGCCATTGGGTTCAGGAGGCGGCACATCATCCAGGAATTGCTACTCGAAGTTCTCCTGATCAGCGTGGCCGGCGGACTCATCGGGTGGATTACAGGCGTTGCCGCAGGCCGGGTGGCCCTGCCATATTTCACGGAAACGGGGGCCGCCTTGAACATCCAGATCTGGAGCGCAGCTGCCGCGGTGACGGCAGCGACGCTGCTCGGCGTCTGCAGCACGATTTACCCAGCACTTCGAGCTTCCAGGCTGGACCCTTCGGAGGCGATTCGCTATGTCTAGCCTGAGCGATACCGACTTCATCACCGTGAACGGAGTCTCTAAGGAATACTCCGACGACGGAGCCGGACCACCAGTAACAGTTCTGTGTGACGTCAATTTTCGGATTGCCGAGGGCGACTTTGCCTGTCTCATGGGCCAGTCCGGCTCTGGCAAGAGCACCCTGCTGACGATTCTTGGTGGAATGAACCATCCGACGCAGGGGCGCGTCCTCATAGATGAGATCGATGTTTATGCGTTGCCCGACGAGCAGCGAGCTGACTTCCGGGCTGAATACCTCGGCTTTGTCTTCCAGCAGCATCATTTGATGCCATATTTGAACTCGCTCGAGAATGTGATCTTGCCGCTGGCAATGAAGAGGATTCCATCTTCTGAGAAGCGGGAGCGGGGTATGGCCGTGCTCGACAGAGTCGGTCTGGCGACCAAGGCACATCGTTTGCCCAACCAGCTTTCGGGCGGCGAGCAAGGGCGTTTGGCGATCGCGCGCGCAATTATCAATGATCCTCCACTGCTGCTGGCCGATGAGCCCACCGGAACGCTGGACAGCAAAACGGGCGACGAGATTATGCGAGTCTTCCTCGACCTGAATTCTCGTGGTCAGACGATCTTCATGGTGACACACAACCCGTCTAACGCGGAGATGGCGCATCGAACACTGCACATTTGCGATGGAGTTCTGGTCCATGACGAGATCGAGGCCGGGGCACCTCGCCTTAGGAGGCACTGAACGGCCCAGCTAGATGGCACAGCCGTGGAGCCCTGTTCTATTTCAGTCCGCACTTCGCAACGGGCTGGACGTTTAAGATTTGCCCGGGAGTCCTGATCTATTGATTGTGTCCACGCCTGACCATTGCGGAAACGCAGATGACTACTGTGAACGCTGAATCGGACCTTGAGCTGCGCTTCATAGCGCGACCGCTAGACAGGGTTTTGGTCGAAGCCAGCTTACGCTGTGAAGCATTTAGTCGGGAATTCAGCCGTTTTGCGCCTCGGACCGAACTGTTTTTGTGGTTGGCTGATGAGATCTACAAGCGAAGATTGACCAGAATCCATGAGCGAGACTTTTCGGGAAAGTGACACCTTCGAGGCGTCTGCAGATATGAGGCGGGAGCCATTTGCCAGGTGCCTCACTGCCCGTCGTATTCGGCTGGCCCAAGGACAGCTAGGCACAGCAGCAGGCAAAGGCGGTGCCTCATTTCAGGCTACGTGGACGGCCTCTCGCTGTCTGACTAACGCTCACGACCCACTTGCTTTCGACTGGCAATGAACTTAGCTATCGCACAATCTATGCCGCACCGATCTTTTCTGAGTCCAGCGTGCACTCGGCATCCGAAGTGCAGGGACCGTGGGAGACGAAGCACGATGAGAATCGGACCGATCACGTCTTCGGCCGGCTCAACATTATCGAAGCCTCGATCAGCGTTATATAGCGGCTTGCATGAATTTTCCCGATGACATCACCACCGAAGCACGCCGCTTGTTCTGTACTGGAGAAACTTGATGATCCGCCACCGAATTGCAGCATGTGCTGTCCTACTCACCTGGGCTACGGTTAGCCCGGCCATCTGGGCGGGTGACGATCCCGTACCACCAGTAAAGCCATCGAATCCATATCCTCAAATCCTCTCACCCGACAAATTCGATCACCCGATCTTAAAACGCGCGTATGCTGCGGCAGACAGGCGTAAAGCCGTCGTTGCGCAGTTGCCGTGCTACTGCTGGTGCAGCAGGATGGGACATCGCAGTCTGCTCGACTGCTTTGCGTCGAACCACGGCGCAAACTGCGACATCTGCATCAAGGAGGTCTTCCTCGCGGACGACATGCTCCAAAAAGGCAGAACGGCCGCCGAGATCCGGGCAGCGGTGATTCGCAAGGACTACGAGAAGATTCAGCTCAAGTAGCACGATTAGAATCGGGGAGGCACCCAAGAGATGTGGATCAAGCAGCTAATCTCGCAGCGGAATACCCGCAGCAGTCTGGTAGTCATCGCGCTCAGGGTAATACTGGGCGCCGTGTTCCTGTATGCCGGCTATACCAAGCTCCGGCAACCGTGGTACGTCTTCGCCGGAATGATCGATAACTACGGCGTGATCCCGCCCGCGGCATCCGAAATGGTGGCGCGCGTGCTTCCACCGCTGGAAGTCGTTCTCGGCCTGCTCCTATTTGCGGGCTTGTATCGCAGGACATCGAGTGCCGCGGCAATTCTGTTCTTACTACCTTTCTTTGGGCTGATGCTCTGGGCATACGCAAAGGGAATGAAGATTGACTGTGGCTGTTTCGGGCCGGGCCAGATGCTCGGACTACGGACAATTCTTCGTGACGGCGTGTTGCTCGCTTGTTCGATCTCGCTGGCGGCGCTCTCTTGGCGCGCGCCAAAGGAGGTTTAACGTTGCCTCGGGCGTTCCCGTCCGACCCGACGTGGAGGTGCCGGCTATGAAGTTCTTGGCGCAGAATTGGTTCTATATTCTGGTTCTCGTTGTTTTTGTGGCGTTGCACTTAATCGGGCCGGTCTGCGGGCCCTCACATCACAAAGTGCAGACACATGCTAAGTCTGATCGCCCTGACGATCCATCTCACGCTGAAGGCGGACTCCACCCGAATTGACGAGCGGGCGTAGCGCTGAATGCCTCGCTCAATAACGGCGAGAAATCCATTTTCGGGAGACGACATGAACGACACGAAGAATCGGTTTGCGATCTTTATAGCTGGCGCCTTGGCCTTCGGCTTGGCGACGCAGCAGCCAGTGCTCGCCCAGCACGACCATGGTGGCGGAGGCATGTCGATGCCAGCACCAACCGTTTCGGTGCGAACGGGTAAACTCACGGGTAAGCTGGTCTCGAAGGATGAGACATCCATCACTATCGAGGGAAGCAAGGCGAAAACCCAGATGTACATGATCGACGCCAAGACGAGCTTCAAAGGCGAAATTCTGCCTGGCAGGGAGGTCACGGTAAAATACCAGGATCACGCCGGGATGCTAATGGCCACGGCGGTTGAAGCAAAGGTGAACAAGACCAAAGCGAAGCACTAAAGACTTTATCCGACCGCGAGGGAGGGCCGATCCGGGCGGCTCCGGCCCTTCCGAGTTCTGGCCGTAAGCGTGAAGTACATTTCCTGCCGAGCGCCATCTTACCGGCGAATTACCGGCTCCGGCCCAGTCCCGGCAGAGTGCTCTCCGTGGATAGCCTAATCGAGCTTACCCGCAGCAACTCCGCGTTCCCGTCCAGGCGGCCATTGATCGTAACAATGCGAGCAGCGAAACGGTCTTCCAGAGGTATACCACCGAGCCGATAGGTTCGCGCGCCGTCAAACAGCGCGTACTTCGCGTGCGTTTGACCGTCGACACATTCCCTAACGCATCGAGCCGCTTCCAAGTCCGTAATGACGGGATGATGCGCGGCACAGTGAGTATCGGTAATGATACCGGTAACGGAAGCACTGTGAAACGCCCGGATCTCGGAATACTTAACGCACACCGCGCCTACAGCGATCAGGCCCAAAGCGGCTGCCCGGAACACCCACTGGCGATACCGCACCGCTGCGGGAATCTGATTGCGTGTGCATAGCGCGCTTTTCGGAGGACGGAGTTCAACTAATTCGACCCGGCGAGCACCAGGAATCAGCGAGATGATGCCACAAACCAGCGCCCTATGTCTTGGGTCCCAACGCTTGGCTGCCAGAAACACCAAGCCGCGATCAGTCCGGATCGTGACATCAAGATGAGCAGTCTGGGGGATGATCGCGAGCACGGCTTCTATGCGACTTGCCAGCGCGAATTCTGCCATGGCTGTCCGGCATTCGATCGGCGATTTCCCTGAGTATTGGCGCAGCACAAAAGCAACTATTTTGGCGCAAGCCTCTTCGAGCTCGTCACCTTCAACAGCCACCACCATATCGTACAACTCGGAATCCTCATCATCCTGCCATCGGCATACCCGCCGGACACACTGGCGATGCGCTTCGTCGGCTTGTCGCATATGCCTGCGGGCGTCAACTTCCGTGCACCGAAGCGTGCGCATGAGATGCGTTACTCGAAGCTGAGCTGGGACGGTCACCAGGATTCGGAAAAGCGGTATGGTGTTCCTGGGCAGCAGAAGGCCCTGCCAGCCGGAGAGAACCGCGTCGGCGTTGCTCGCCTCAGCCGCCAACGCCGCGCGTACGGCAGCGATTTCCGCTTGATGGTCGCGGTGGGCTCGCAACGGTGACAGAATCCCCGCCCCATAGTTCTTTTCCAGGGTTCTTCCTGGAAGCCCGAGAGCGACAGCCTTCTCAACAAGACCATCGGAGGGGATGAAGCGATATCCCAGCCGCTGCGCCACGATTCGGGCAAGTGAATCCGCGGTCGTGGCACACCGCCCAGTAATCGCGATCAAGGGCATTTGGAGTCTGTTTGGGCTCTCACCTGATGTCGCAATTCAACAGCCATTCATCCCATCAGTGTTCACCCAGGTCTTGCTAGACAATGGACGGACGACGTTCTCCGATCACGTATCCAGAGTCCCGGGATCCGTGTCATTTTCGGACAACCAGCTTCTAAATAGGTATATAACGAATCCTTGTGCTCCCCGGCCGCGATGCCTGGCTGGAAACGCGGCCTTCCAGATTGGGCCAACGAGAACACGTATTCAAGTAGCTATTTCGCGCTTACGCTCACGATGCAGACAGCGGACGCCGTCCAATAGAAGCCACGCTTCCAGTCGCCACCAGCGAAACAGACAATTGCTGATGCGAGATTGCAAAGGAATAAGACAGCAGGGAAAATGAGGCGTTTGTCGAACGTCATAGTGTTGGGAATGGGGTTAGCTGAGGACTCTGAGTTCCGTCGAGGACTACTCCACTAGATCCACCGCTTGGCATGGTTGATTTCGTGAATAGATCCTCGGCGAGACTTCGGGAGAGAAGCGTGAGGTCAACATTCGGAAACCCGTCGTGCCGGTAGATGTATCCAAAGGACCCGCAAATGCCGAGTTCCTCCACAATCTTCCGTCCGGATGGGTCTAGTGCTTCCTTTGTGGCAAGAACCTGCCGATTTCCGAGAGATCGGTAGATACCTAGCGCAGTCGGCCCGCGCAACGTACCCCAGCGATCCGTTTTGTTCATCATGTGCGTAAATTGTGAAAGCGCTAGGTCCTCATCGACGCGAGCCGCCGACTCCGCTTTAAATGCAAGAAAAGGGATGTTCTCGTTGTTCCCCGCGCACTCAACCGTCGTGAATTCGTTGAGGAGAGGCTTCCAGCCGGCTTCCTGGGCTGCATCGATGAATGCCAGGAATCTCGGAAATGTAACGGTTCTCAGTACCGCCCACAGCATAGCGCCAGGCTTTGCCGCTTCTCTCCACGATTCGAAATAGCGGCCGGCCTCGGCCTTCTCACGGACGTACCGGGTCGTGGAGCGAACGGAGGAAGACTGGAACTGGGCATAAGCGTCGTGTGGGCAGTCATGGTTGGTGCCCAGACTGCACAACAGGACGTCGGCCGGTTCAATCGAGGAGGGCTTCGCGTTACGGTAATCCCATTCGGCGAAGGCCAGGTTGGGACATCTGTAGAGGGTTCTGCAAATGTCAATGACCTTCGATACCCTGTCAACGCCCCTCACGGTGCAGTCAGGATGCTGTTCCGCCAAAAACGAACTGAACCCCCCGGTCCAACAAGCAAGTTCGAGTATTCGGGTTCCAGGAGCTAAATACGCTTGCGCTTTCTCGTAAAGGAAGTAGCAGGTGTCAAGGGTGACATCGGTCGAGAAGGAGCGAAGAAGATTTGCTTCTGTAAGATCGTCGAAGAAGTCGTAAATTGCATTTTCACGCGCTTCGCCGGTCAATGTTGTGTCGGTGAGCAGTTCGCTGAACTGCTTGGCGCGTTCAGGACCCATATGTGCGTTCAACTTTTCAGTCACAACCTCGGGGCGTGCGCCGAACGCGTACCCCAAATGGATCAGATGTTGACGCAGGGCGAACTTTGAGTTCGAAATACTGCCCATACTTTAGAGCCCCTTCTCCCCTCGGCAGTCAAGGCAACGACTCCCAGGTGCAACCCGGCGCGCGGGAGGGACCTCGTGTTCTGCCGTCAAAATCTTGTCGCCCCCTGACGTCTTTCTGCCAGACTTGCTTCGAGCGGGACAGCGGCAACGATTTGACACGCGGCTGAATCCACATGCTGCACGTTGCAGTAGCGTGACTTAAGCGGCGAGGAGCAACTAGCATTGAAGTCCGCCGCCGATCCGAAGTGCGATGATGCTGGCATCAACAGCAGGAACTGCAATCAGGATGCCGGAAGCCGCGGATCGACACGGCGCCGCAGTATCTTCAGTCTGAATCAGCCGCAACGCCCCACCGGGGGGCCAACTTTGACAGCAACGGCGGCAAGTATGATGTCCAAGAAGACTGGCTGCACATTGAAGAGCAGGAAGCCTGCTTCGGAAGCAGTCCGCATCGTGTCACGATTCATTTCAGTCCCCCGCCGGCGCGTGATAATCGACATCACGTCTAGGATCAGCCCGAGAACCGGATTCGCGCTGCGGACGTGCTCAAACATCAGCAACTGTCCACCTGGTTTCAGCACTCGATAGAACTCTCGAAATGCTTGATGCGGCCTCGGAACCGAGCACATCGTGCATGAGGTCACGACGGTATCGAACGCCTCATTAGGGAAGGACAGGCTTTCGGCATCACCCTGAACGAGAGAGAGTCGCCCGCTAAACTTCTCTACTCGCGCTCTGCTCTTAGCAAGCATTGCCGAGCTGTTGTCGACCGCGATGATGTCCGTTCCGATGGGAAGGTGTTTGATGTCGATACCGGTGCCAACGCCGACAAACAGTGTCTCGCCGCGGATTCGACGAAACAGGCTCTCTTTGTGAGGCCCTCTGCGCAGATCCGAGGCTTCGAACAGATCATAGAACCGGGCGCGGCGATCCCAGCTTGCGGTCACTGAGCAGAACTCCCCGCTGGCAGGTGCTTTCGGTGCCAGCATGACAGCACCACGAATACGAACGCCCCGAATATCGCGCCCAAACTGACTGCACTGGCGTACGTTGTTCGAATCCCCAGTGCATCCGCGAAGCAGATGAGCATGGGACTGGACATCCCGACCAGCATTGACGGAACCATCGTTTCAATTGAGCCGAGAATTGGCGCCGCGAGTGTCGCAGCAATCATTTGCACGGCCATTGCTGCCACCATCCCAACTGACACCGTTGCCAGACAGTTCCATTGCACCGCGTGTATAGCCATCATTGCGGCGTTCGTCGCCGATCCTGTCAACATCAGAAACGTGATGTCACCGATCGCGAAAAGCGTTGCGCGATGTCTAGTGCGAGGGGCGAAGTTCGTTGCCTGTTCCATTCAGCTCTCTTTGTGCCCCAGCCTCGCTCGGCGCTTGAACGCATACAGGTTGTCCCAGCAGATCTCCCAGTGTGGCAGTTCAAGACAGCGCTGCAGTTCCCAACCTTGTTGCAGTTCCTCAAAGAACGCGTGGCTGATTGTCACTCCCTTCCGGATCGGTTTATTTGGGCCCACTACGTAAAGGCACCCATCGACATCGGTCGGCAACTCACCGATATAGATAAAGTATTGACCCCGAAACCGGCGTAGCGCCCGCAAGGGCATCTCGTCATGTGGCGGTGGCCAGCAGAGAAGCAGTGCACGGCTTGGGTGTAGATCGATCGCCGAGTCGTCGCCCGCTGACACGTCCGTCCAGCACGTTGCGCCTTCGTGAAATCGGTTTGATCCGTCCGCACTGCCAGGAGGGTTTCGATCGTAACAGATAATGTCGACGCCTCGCCTTCTCAACAAGAAGGCCCAGTAGCCTGTTCCGGCGCCGATCTCAATGATTGGCGCGAAATCCGCAATCGCCGTCAATGCCGTGTTGGTCGGAATGGCGTGAGCATATTTTTGGATGTAGAACTTTCGCAGCGATAATACGGCTGATACGGTCTCGATGTCCTTATCTTGGTCGGCTCGAACAATCTGGTCCTCCCGTTCGCGCAAGCCAGGCGAATGTTTCAGCCATTCGTAAAAGTATTCATTCTCGTCCTCGGCGGCGCTGTGCAGTGTCATCCTAACGTGCGTTGAGTGTTCCACTCTCTGGCCTATTCATGGGGGTTACTACTCTACGACGAGAGAGGGGTATTGAAACTCGACCGCTGCGGCGAGCTGGTCAAATGGGAAGTAAGCAATCCGGCCTCCAGCTCCGGACGATATGGCCTCACGCAAGGTATTCGGCCGAATCTCCGGGACGGGAAAACGGCCATCTCGCGCCGAACTTGAGGCGAGCAGGCACAAATCCGAGTTTTACGGCAGTGCACAGCGCCTCGGCGACGGTCGGATCGCTGCCTTTTTTCCGGCAGTACTTTCGGAGTTTGGCTTATTTGCGGCAAGATCACTAGATCCCGCCTGCGACTTCGCTGCGGCCGTGCTACCGTTCGGCCGGGCCGCCTAGGCCGTCCGCATCTTTCGAGTTCAGCCCCAGCGCGCAGCGATCATTATGTTTCAGGGCGAATCGCGGCCGCAGGTGACCTGCCAAGTGCGCTGCCGGATTCTTCTACGATGTAGCGGGGCAACAAAACCGAACGCTAAAGGACCAGACTTCTGTTTCCCTGTTGGACGCCCTGAGGGCAGACTGAATGGGTTTCGAATTCGTGTGCGAACGCCGCCTCGAATTCTGTTCTGATCCCGTCTAGATCAGCGCCGATCTCGCTCAATCTGAGTATTACCGTCTGTGGGAGATCTTGTTCCCGCTGAACCGCCGCCAGTAAAAGCTCAACAGAGCGAACCCGATCGCGAATTGACACGGCCTTCCGTGCCATTCGCCCACCCACCAGCGCCACGGCCGAAAGCCGAGATGTGATCGCTACTTGCTCAACGGCGGCAGCGAGTTGGTCCCCCAGGGAATTGAAGGCCCTGATGAGGTCGCCCACTTCATCCGACCGTTCGATCGGAATTGGATTTGTCCAGGTCCCGAGCCCCATGGCACGGATGTGCTTGAGTATTGAATCCAAAGGGGAGAGGAACAACCGCCACCACAGGAGTTGGAGTACGCCAATGAGCCCGAGGACCGTCAGAGCAGCGTGCGCCAAATGCAGCCAGACCAGGTTCCGGAGAAGATCGTGCTTTCCTCGCTCGAGGTCCGCCAACAAAGAAGCATGGTGCCCAACCTGTGCCATCGCGGTCTCGTGCCCATTTACGAAGGCCGCGGTTGTGAAATAGCTAAGGCATTCGGAGGCGCCCAGGATTGCGAGGGTGGTGACGGTGGTGCCCAACAGTAATCGTGCCTTTAGTGTCATGCGTTATGAACGGCCTCCCACAAGTCCAAGGTGGCGGCAGCTTCTGAATCAGCCCCGATTATTCCTGATTCCCAGGCCGGCGAGCTTGCCCTCAATCTCCTTTAGGCAACGCTCCTCGCAGTTGTCGATCGGCTCGAAGAAGCGTTCACGGTGCTCGATTCTGATTGGCACTACCACCTCGAAAGCGCCTTTGCTAGACGCGTGTAGAGACTCGTCGAAAGGCGAGATCTCATACCTTGAGAGGCGTTGCTCCTTCGGCAGAACCCACTCCGCGATCCGCTTAAGGTCTACGAATGTCTGTTGGCAAAGATCGCAACCAGGCGATAAGCTGGTGTGCCCGCGGTCGTGGGTCCCGCACAATTCGAGATCGAATCCTACGATGAGTCGTTTGCCGTCCTTGATCTCGTAATGCGGCCAAACCTCGTACCGGACAGTATGCTTCGCGGCCAGATCCCTCAATTCACCGACGGTATCCAGTTCCATAGCAGCTCCCGTTTCCAGGTTCACCACAACTCCTGCTCGCGAAGTCACGCGCGAATGGGTGATCTCGGGTGGGCGGTGGGGTGGTGCCGGATCAGGATGGCACCAAGGTCGTTTTGTCCTTATATTTTTCGATAGCGATGAATGCACGCGCCGTACCAGAGCTCAGAATTCGGGAAACCCTGTGCGAATCAAGCACTTGGAAGTCTCCACTGAACGGTCCCGATATCAACTGCCCGAGGATAGTTCAGTATTCATCTTTTTTGGAGCATTTCGGGCAACGAGAGTGATGGCTCGCTCCCATGCCACCGAGAGTCGCGACCGCAACTCTGTTGAGTCACACACGGGTGGCGAGGCCGAGTTGCATCCAAAGTGCGCGATGGTTAACGCTGCAGGAAAGCCGCCTTGCAGACGCGCGACCGGAAAAATATCACGCTGGCAGGACACTCGGGCTACGTTAACCGACTGCTGGCAACTCTTTCCACAGGACTGGAAGGCAGAGAAGGACAAAGACAGTTCAAGCGGCGCGCCATGAGACACGCCGCTCTCGCGTTACTCCAACAGGCCGGCTCTCAGAAACCCATCATCCCGATACCTGCTTGACTTAATTGCAGTTTGTATTTCAGCGCCCCCGAAGGTGAAAAGGCCCAGAGGTACGTGCCGGCGGTAGAGTTTGCGGATGTCGTGTACCCGTCCGGCATGTCGACGGTTACGACATAAACGATGTATCCGCCCGCGCTGTCGGTTCCAATTTGGGGCGCCGAAGCCATGTCACCCTGCAATGGAATCGTGGTCTGAATCGTCGCTGACGCCGCACCGGGTTTCACAATGAGCAGGTTCGGCTTCGACGAAGCGGTCGAACTACTGCCACTGTACATCCAGTTCATCCAGTCTGACGTCGTTACGAATAGCGTGCCGTCCTTGCCCAGTACAGGTTGCGATGCAGTAGCGCTAATCGGCAAGGTCCACTTCGCGTTTCCATTGTTATCGATCGCGGCCAGTTGGCTGGTGGAACTCTGGGATGCCTGGCCTTGTGGCGCGGCCGAACGAGTGATGTACAGCGTCCCATCCGAGCCTATTGTGAGTCCAGAGTTGCCGCCCATCATCCCTGCGAGCGCTCCGGACATCATTCCCCCTAGCGAACCGTTCATCATTCCGCTTGACGTGCCGTTGCCATTTCCGCCCATCATCCCGCCGTTGGAGCTGCCGTTCGTAGAGCCACCGCCCATCATGCCGCCACCCATTTGCGCAGAGCTTACGGCTGCGAAGGCTACTGCCAAAACCACCAGACAAATCGTACGCCCTGCAATATTTAACCGTCTTTCCATCGGACTCACCTCGTAAAAGATATTCAGGTCTGTGAAGCTGACACTGCTAGACGTGGCAACCGGAGTGCCACTCTAAGTCATTGAACTTCCGTGGGCTAGCCTATTCGGCCGGAGCGTTTTGGGCACATCGAGTGTGCCCTTCAAAGCAGTGATGCAGAAGGGTCCCGGAGTGACGCCTGGCTAGCAGGACCGTAGAAATTTCAAGCTGGCCCTCGGAGGGTAGAAAGAGAAGAAATCGGCTGGGATTGCGGTGATAACGCCAAGTAGGTGGGGCGGGTAAAAGCGTTCATTCGGTCCGGCGACAGACGTGCCGAGCGAGGCTCCCGCTGCGGCGCAAGTGGTCTGGTCTGTCACGCTGGCCGTCAGGCATGCAGTGACTAGGCTTGACCGCCGATCACCAGCACGCCCATCATCCCCAGATCCTCGTGATCGAGGATATGGCAATGGTAAACGAGCGTTCCGGTGAAGTCCCGGAAGGCCGTGCGAACACGAACTCGATCGCCTGCCGGCACGAGCACCACATCCCGCCAGGCAGCCTCCACTGAGCCGTCCGGCTTCACGACCTGGAAGGAATTTGTATGGATGTGCATCGGGTGGTCCATCGCCATGAGATTCACGAACTCCCACTCCTCGATATCGCCCAAGCGGACTTGGGTGTCGATGCGACCAGGATCGAATGTCCGGCCATTAATGGCAAAGCTCATGCCGCCGCCCATCATCCCTCCACCCATGGACGGACCAAGCAAGAAATTCCTGTTTTGAGCCGGCGAGGAGAGCGGTTGCACGGGGATCAGCTTCTGGGGCAACGGCACGACTTGGTCGGCCCGACCCGCATAGACAAGTGTGGCGATCGTCGTTGGCGCGTTGCCTGATGCAGCCATGCCGCCCATCATGCCCATCCCCACACCGCCACGGTTGTACGGCAGGTTGAGGAGACGATAGCTACCCAGTGGGCGCGAGCCCTGAATCAACAAGTCCGCTCTCTGCCCCGGCACTAGGAGAAGTTCGCTCAAGCCGACAGGCGTGGGTAACGCACCGCCGTCAGAGGCAATCTGATTCAAGTCGTGCTCTTCGAGCCGCAGCCTGTAGAAACGCGAGCAAGACGCATTAATGAGGCGCAGCCGAATCCAGCCGTCCTTCTGAATGGGGATGGACGGATTCACCGTACCAGACGCCGCGATCAGCGATCCCTCCCGGCCGAACATCTGCTGCATGAGGCTCGGTTCGATGGGCTGCCCGCCAGCGTTCAGCGTGATGTCTTGCAGGACCAAGATTACTTCACGCGCAGCCTGGACCTCGGGAATTGCATCCAGGTCACCGCGGATGACGACCGGCGCGGCCATGCCACGCCAAACCTGACGCGCCACCGAGCCGTGCATATGCGGGTGCATCCAGAACGTTCCGGCTGGATGATTTGCCGGGATCGACAATTCGTATTGAAACTGCTCACCCGGCGGAACCATGACGAAACTGTTGTCGGCAGCTCCGCTCGGCGAAACATGCAATCCGTGGAAATGCAGATTGGTCGCCTCCGGGAGGCTGTTGGTGAACCGCACGCGGAGGGTATCTCCGGGCCTTGCTTGAATCAGCGGGCCCGGAACCTGATTGTTGTAGCCATAGAGATAGGCTTGGCGGCCGGCGAACGGAACCAGCCCGGCTTCTGCTTCCAGGTCTATCTGAACCAGACCCGCTGAAGCCTGTGGCTCGTAAACTGACGACCGTCCGCGATACGCGAGTCCGGCGCTGGCGCTCGCCGCGAGAGACAGGAATGACCGTCGATTCATCGCGCCCCTCCTTCTGATGATCTGCCTTCTTGCCGGTCCTACTTGGTCACGTTGAACAGCGAGTTCGTGGCCATGCCCATAACCGCCGCAGTGTTGGTCTGCAGGCGAATTTGGCGGGTGCCGACCGCGGCGGCGGACTGGATCTGAATGGAAGCGGTGATCTGGGTGCCGGCTGCGTTCGCCTGTACATTCGACACCTTGATGTTCGTGTCCGCTTGTCCGAGGCCCGGACCTCCGCCGTTCATTCCACCTCCCATGCCAGTTGCTGTCAGGAGGAACTCGATCCCCTGAACACCTTGAAATCCGGAGCCGGTGATCGTTAGAGTGAACGTGCTGCCAACCGACGCGCTGCTGGGAGTGATCGAAGAAATTAGGGGCATAGTGAACTGCCCTTGACGTTCTGTGTCACCAGCGTTGATGCGCGTCACGATGGCGTAGCTGTTTAGGTCCACCACATCGAGGGTTCCCGTGCCCTCGGCGAGAACGAGGAGCTGGTTCTTCGCCGGAACGACAGCGAGCGTCATCGGACCTGGATCAACTGGGAACGTCTTGAGGACGCTTCCAGAACCAAGGTCGGCGACAGTTACACTCGCCGTCATTTGATTTGCGATGTAGATGCTGTTGCCGTTAAGGGTGACAGATCTCGGTCCCATCCCGTTCCAAGCGCTGGTCGAAACCTGCGTGAACGCCTTCGTGCCAAGGTCAAGGATCAGGAATCCGTTCGACATCGGCGTCGTAATGACAGCCTTATTCCCTTGCGCGGATATGGCGACTTCGTGCGGACGAGATCCAGCCGGCAGGCTCACAGTAGACACACTGTAGTTTGTGAGATTGATGATCGAGACGGAAGCGGCCTGCATGTTCGCCACGACCGCGGTACTTCCCGCGACCGCAATTCCGCTCGCGCCAAGCCCAACGTTCACAGTCTGGGATGTGGTCCCGGTGCCACTGTCAATGACCGAAACTGTTCCGCTCGCGCTATTCGTCGCTAGGATGTTTGATCCGGAGAACGCAATGCGGCTCGGATAGTATCCGGTCCCGACAACCGACTTCACCTTGTTTTGGGAAAGATCAATAAGAGCGATCGAAGTCTTCGCACTCAAGGTGACTGCCGCGAGATTGCCGGCCGCATTCACTGCGATCGCGTGAGCCTGGGAGCCGCTGGGCAGCGTTATGGTCGCTGAAGTCGTGTTCGACGTCAGAGAGATGACGCGCACCACGTCATCGTTCTCGTCCGTAACCAGGGCAGTGTTGTTGGCGCTGTTGAACGCCATATAGCTCATCTCATGGCCGCGGGCCATGTTCTCACCGACCATCATGCCCTGACCAAATCCAGGCATACCCTGCATCATGGCTGTCGTCGGCAGAATGTGCATAAAGGTGACATTGCTGTTTTGTCCGTTCGACGTCACCATCACGGGTGCGCGCCCCACGCCCGCCATTCCTGGAGGTAATGAAATGTTGATCTGCTGCAACCCGACGTAGTCCGGCGCATTTCCGAACCACATTACGTCTACGGGCATGCCGCCGATCGTCACCGTCGGTTGGACCGAGAGGTCCAAGCCGGTAGCGTATAGCGCGACATATGTCGGCTGCCCGTTCGTGGTCGTGCTGAATGGGCCCATTTGCCACATGGTGGCGTTCAACATCGCGCCTTCACCCATACCCATGCCGTTCAGAGCAAACATACCCGGACCGGCAGCACCGGTCATGGTCGCTCCTGTCATCATTTGTGATCCAGTGTTGACCGTGACCGTAGCCTGGCCGGAGCCCATCCCAGAGGGCATGATGAAGTTAATCTGTCCCGGAGAGACGTACTGCATCATGGCTGCTGTGCCATTCACTCTGACGGAACAACCGCCCAGCGTGGTTGGGAGTTGACCCGGCGCGATCCAGTTCCCAGCCATCGTCTGGGAGCAGAGACTTTGCCCGAAGATGGTTGCGAACGAACCGGGAGCTGTCGGCTGAGCCGGATCGAACGATGCCCCGTTGACCACTGACATCTGAGCAAGCGCATGGGAAGTGACAGCGATGCCCCAAACGCTAGCGAGTGCGACTGCGGAAAGATATCTCATTTCAAACCTCGAGGTCCTATTACGCAATTGGCTTGCCGCGCCGGTTGCACCGTGCCTTGAGTGTTTTCAGCGGCCCGAATGCTTGCCCCTGCGGTTGCCGATGCGAAGTGGGCACAGCTAGTGTGCCCTACGAATACGTTAAAAGTGTTTGCCACGGAAAAGAAGGTGAGCCGCGTCGATTGCGATCCCAACGCGCGCAATTGTCAGGTTAAACGGCACGCTTCTGGTCACAGACGCACTCAGCGAGAGCCCCGCGTGTACCGGGATCGAGAGCCCGATTGAGGCCCCATAGTCTAGAAGCTCGCTTGCGCTAACCACGCTTTGCTGCGCCGCCATGTAGAAAGGCATAGAGGATGCCGGCGCCGATGGCATCGTCATTCCACCGGCGCTAGCCATCCCTGTCCCCATCCCGCCGCCAGGCATCATTCCGCTCCCGCCCGGTATGTTGGCGTCGCCACCGGATTGCGAACCGGCCGGCACGGCTTGACTGTAGACGGTCTGTGTCCCGATGGGCTCCAAACCGAAACCCCCGATGCCGAGAGTCAGCCTGTGTGGCAACGCGAAGTCCACGCCGCCGGCGAAGTGGGCTGAATTCCCGTCGGCAACGTACGGCCGCTGGTAGCCGACGTTATTGAACACGGAGTTCGCAAATCCCGCCGAAATCCACGGTTTGGCAAACTCGAACCGCCGGGAAATCGTTCCCGTTGCATCTACAGTTGCCTTCCCGGCTCCCAGACCTTTGTTTCGGTCGCCGCTGGGCGCGCCCAAGGTGAGCGTCGAGCCGACATCAAATCCGTCCGTTCGTCCGTGCAGAAAGACCGATACGTATACATCTCCCAGGCCCCCGGAGGACAGATTCGAATTGGAGACGCGATAGAAGGGCACTCCGACTACGGCTGCCACGTGGCTGGAATCGAATCCAATTTCCGGCGCCAACGAGTAGACCGTCGCCGCGGAACTATGGTCTACAGTGGATCCCAACAACAGCACCGGCCGCGCGCCTGCACTAACCCCAACAGCGTCTTGTTGAAGCTGTCGATCAACTTGCCTGCGAACCTCTCTAAGACTACGGAGAATGCCGCCATCGTCCATTCCTTTGGCACGAAGCTCGGATACGAAGATCGTGGCGAAGCTCTGGCCCGTCTCCTTATGCTGAAAAAGCAAATGATTCCGATGTATTTCGAGCGAATCAGCCATCGCAGCAACCACTACGAGCTTCAGATCCGGGTTCGCAGCGAGAGCGTCCACTTTGGTCATCTCGACTTGAAGTGCCCCGGCGACCTGGGCGCACAGGACGGCTGGAATCGTTAGGAGAACAAAAGGGATTGCCAAATACCGCATCACGGCCCTAACGGTGGGGACCCGGCCCACCCGACATTCCACCTGTGCCCGGCATATGACCGGAGAGAGCACTTCCTGACTGGGCACCTCCCATTGACATCCCGCCGACACTTCCCGCCATGCCATTCATCGCACCCACGCCCGGCATCATGTCGGCCTGGTCGGACCGGCCTCGGAATGCCTGTGCACGCAGCGGAGGTTGGTTGCCTCGTACCCAAGTTCTCTGTCCTGGCCGCAGAAGTAGCTCGTTCGAAGAGTTATTGCGATTCGCCACCGCGACCATGCCTTCGTCGACAGCGACGAGCGTGGCGTCGGTGTCGTCCACAAAAACGCTGAAAGTTGTTCCCCGAACGGCGATGACCGCAGTCGGCGTCGTCATGTTGTGTGGATTGGGGCGGCCGCCCAGCTTTTCAATGTGTACTTTGATGGAACCGAAAAACAGATCCAAGAAATCCGCAAAGCCCGGGGATTGCTGATTGAAGATGATCCGAGAGTCAGGATAGACATGGACGGTACTCCCATCACTCGTTTGAATGGTCGCCTCGGACCGCCCGTCCGTGATCAGTTCTTCGCCAACCCCCACCGCTTCATTCAATGCAAGCGTCCGAATCGGCGAACCAGGATGCCTCACGGAGAGGGTTCCACTCACACTGACGACTCGGCCCTGACCCGCCAGCGGCACCTGGGCTGAAAGGGGGCAACCCCACCATGCCAGTATTCCGACACAAGCTGCCGTCGTTGTGCTGATAAGACGCAATCCAAATCCTCGTTTCCTTAGGGTTAGCAATCGTCGTGCCACCGAAGTTCGGGTCTCCACACTCATGGATTCAATCTGCGAGCAGAGGTGACAACGAGTATTGGGGCATATGGCGCAGTTCCACCGCGCTTCTTAGGCCCGGGTGCCCGACAGACACAGTCTGTTCCAGAGATGCTGAAAGATTCCACAGCACAAAGGGCGCTGTGGCCGTGCCCTTCGTGCACGAATCTCGCGTCACGCTGGGGCGAACTGGCAGGCGGAGGGTGGAGAGCTTCTACGAAAGGGTCTCGCTCTCAGAGTCACGTCCTTGCTCCCGCTCCATCCGCGCAAGCTTCTTGTAGAGCGTTCGCCTCTGAATGCCAAGCATCTCCGCGGCTTTCGTTTTATTGCCACCGGCCTCCCGCAGCACGCGCAGAATCTGACGCCGTTCCACTTCGCTCAGATCGCTGGCCGGCTCCTCGTCATCTTCCTGCAACAGGTCGGCCAGATAGGGCCGAATGGCTTCCTCCGTCACAGGCCCGGGCGATCCCAGGGCCACAGCCCGTTGAATCGTGTTTCGTAGCTGGCGAACATTCCCCGGCCAGGCGTATTCGTTCAGCAAGCGCTCCGCAGCAGGTGCTAGCCAGAGGCGCTTTCGGGCCGCCTCGGTCGCCTCACTCAAAAATCGCTTCACAAGAAATGGAATGTCGGATCGGCGCTCGCGGAGCGGCGGGACATCGATTCGGAGTATGTTCAAACGGTAGAACAGGTCTTCGCGAAACCTGTTCTCCCGCACCATCGTTTCCAATGATCGATTCGTCGCCGCTATGATCCGGACATCGGCCTTCTTCGGGACGCCAGACCCCAGTGGCCGATATTCTCTTTCCTGCAGGAAGCGCAACAGCTTTGGCTGGAAGTCCAGCGGGATCTCGCCGATCTCGTCAAAAAAGACCGACCCGCCGCGCGCGCTATCGACTACACCCTGGCGGTCGCGGTCAGCGCCGGTGTACGCTCCCCGGATCGCCCCGAATATCTCGGATTCCCACAGGGTGCCCGTGACGGCACCGGAGTCCACGGGTAAAAACGGAGCCCTGGCGCGGGCGCTGTGTTCGTGAATGGCCCGCGCGACGAGTTCTTTTCCGACGCCTGTCTCTCCGACAATGAGAACGGTCTCGTCCGATTTCGCTGAGCGAGCGATCCTCTTGTACACCTCCACCATTGGCGGCGAGAAGCCGACGATGTTTCCGAATGCCTCCGGCTCGGCCGTTTCCACTGCGTCCGGTTCATCGCTGGACAAATATGCCTCTGCACGTTCGACCACCGACAGGAGATTCCGCATCTCGAACGGCTTCGCGAGATAGTCGAACGCTCCGCCCATTTCGGCTTCGACAGTAGTCCGAACCGAACCACGGGCTGTCATCAGGATCACCGCTGATTTCTTGCTGCCACTTCTGGAGCGTTGCAGAACGTCAAGACCAGTGACCCGGTCGATATAGATGTCGCTGATGATGATTCCGAACGTTCCTTCGGCCACAGCATCAAGGGCATCTTCGCCGTCGTTAATGGCGATGACGTCGTACCCCTTCGCGCGCAGGAAGGAAGCGACCGTCCCTGTGATCGACTCCTCATCATCAATCACTAGAATGCGTGGTTTGTTCATGTTGATTGGCCCGGTAACACGATCGTGAAACGGGAGCCTCGGCCTTCCTGGCTATCTACTTCGATCCTTCCACCATGCTGTGAAACGATCTCCTTGACCAGCGCGAGCCCAATACCCGTACCTTCCTCATTATCGGGCTGGCTGCGCTGGACCCGGTAGAACCGGTCGAAGATCTTCTTCTGTTCGGCGGGCGCGATCCCAAGTCCCTGGTCTACAACCGAAATGCGGAGCGTACCGGACTGCATCTGGGCGGATAAGGTGACCGTTGTTCTCTTCGGGCTGTACTTGATCGCATTGGTCAGCAGGTTGTAGATGGCGAAAGACAGCAGATCGAGGTCGGCTGCAACCGTGATGTGCGGAACTGCGGCCGTGATGGTGGTACTCTTCCGGGTGCCGTACAACCGGGCCCGTTCCAGCACTTCATCGCAGAGCGAAGCGAGGTCGAGCGGCTGCTTTTGCAGCGCAAGCGATCCCGCGGCCATGCGTTCGACGTCGAGGAAAGTATGGATGATCTGCGTAAGGCGCTTCGACTCCTTGTGGATCATGCTCGCAATCGCAGCGCGCTGATCCTCCGGCATATCTTGATCGGAAATGATCTCGCTCGATCCCTGAATCGCCGTCAGTGGCGTTTTGATCTCATGCGCGATAGCTTGCACGCGGGTTGCGTATTCCCGCTGCCTTCGCTCGGCCCTGTGGAGGGCGGTCGTAACGATCGCGTATTCGCCCAACCCGGCGACGCTGCCGGCAAAGGCAAAGCCCGCGAGTAGAGTTCCCAGTGGCAGAACGTACCCCAAACGGAGGCCGGCGAAGCACGAGACCACAATCAGAAACGCGAGCGCGGCAAGCGCTGCGTGTAAGCGCATGCCGCGCAGAGCGCCGATCCCGAGCACGGAGATGCCGGCGATCAGTATCAATGCGGCGAATGTGCCGCTCTCGCTGAGCGGCGTGAGGAAGTCGCGATCGAGAATCGTGCGCGCCACATTGGCGTGGATTTCGATTCCGCTCATCCCGATTCGGGCGGACAGCGGAGTGAAGATGCGATCTCCGCCGCCCTGCGCCGTGACGCCCAAGAATACGATTTTGCCCCTGAAATCTTTGAAATCGGCCGAGCCGTCGAGCAACGCGGAAAAGGGGATGCGGCGAAACGCTCCTTCCGGTCCGGCGTAGTTGATCAACATAAGCCGCCTCGACGATGCACTCGCCGGGATACGGATTCCTCCGAGTCCAAGGGAATCGTTTCTCTCCAAGGGTGCCTCTGCGTGAGTGGCGGTCCGTACCACCTCGAGACCGATTGCCCACAGCCGTCTGCCCGCGTCGGCTTCTTCGAGCGGAATCGATCGAACGGAGCCGTCCGCATCCGGTTCCACATGAACGTGGCCCACTCGATGAGGACCCGCAAACTCGGGCAGCGGCAGAATCCACGTGTGACTCGCGCGCGGGTCGCTGCCGAGTGCTGCACTCAAAACGGCGCCAGGCAGAACTCGAAGAGCATCGCTCAAGTCTGCGTCATCTTCGGGAGGCCCTGATTCTCCCAAGAGCAGATCGAGCGCCACCGCCCGCGGGCCGAGAGATGCGAGTCGGCTGATTCCCTTGGCGAGGACGGATCGGCGCAGGGGCAACGGTCCATACTGTGCGGCAGTGGTGTCGTCTATGGCTGCAAGGACGATATCATCGACGGCCTGCGAGTGAATCTGACCACGCCTCCAAAGTAGGATGTCGTTGAGGCTGGCGTTCATCTGCTGGACCAACGGATTCCAGATCAGCACCGGAAATGCTGCCGTGAGCAAAAGAAGGTAAATCGAGCGGATGGCGAGTGCTGATCGATTCGTCCGGAACGCCTTCTGGTTCATGCTGCCCGATTTCCTCTATGCCGCTCATGGTAGGACATTGCGCGCAAACTGTGCTGAGCGACGCGCCGCGACCCCACGGAATTGTGCGGTGCCTGAAATGAGGCACCTCGGGATACTTGCTGGCGGTTTTGCGGCGAAAAGGTCTATTCCGAGCATTACAATCCCCTTGTTTCCGTCAACTTGCGTTTGGATCAGCACTTGCGCTTCCGCTTATCGCATGCGGCTCTCCCGCGCAATCCTGACAGCCTGCTCGTTCGCTCGACTCCTCATGGCCGACGACCCGTTCGCTCCGTACCATCAGTCGGTCGAGACCCAACTCTCGGCAATGCTGGATCATCAGCAGGTCCGTCCGCGCGAAATTCGCGAGACTACGCCGATTCTGCAGAGCCCGCAAGCACCACCAAGCCAGAACCCTGATGCCGACATCAGGATGTTCGTCAAGCGTTACTGGGGCGGGCGGGACGCCGACTTCGCGGCTGCATTCGCTCGCTTGCAGCGGCTCCGTCCGACTTTGGAATCGATCCTCGAAGCGGAAGGCTTGCCCAAAGAGTTGGCTGCCGTCGTCCTGGTTGAGAGCGGAGCGCAGCCGCTTGCTCTATCGCCTCGCCAGGCGCGTGGACTATGGCAGTTCATTCCAGAGACCGCGCGGCGATACGGTCTGACTGTTAATTCAGCGAAAGACGAGCGTGTCCAGCTCGAATCAGCTACCCGCGCTGCGGCGCATTACCTACGAGACCTCTACGATCGCTTTGGAAGCTGGCCTCTGGCGCTCGCCGCCTATAATGCCGGCGAGAATGGGGTTCAGGCCGCTCTGAACAAAGGCAGAGCGTCAACCTTTTCTCAGCTCAGTTCGGCCGGCTTGCTTCCGGCCGAAACCAGGAACTATGTGCCAGCCGTGCTCGCAGCGATGGGGCTGATCGGTACGACACAAACGGATCCGCCTACCGTCGAGAAGACACAGCGAGACGCTTGGGTTTATGCATCCGCCGGCGTCTCGAATTGATCCGCTCAGGCAGCTTCCAGGGCCTGGCTCAGGTCCGCAATGAGGTCCGTCACATCCTCCAGCCCCACGGAGACACGAATCAGGTCGGGCGTGATCCCCATTTCATCGCGCACTTCCTTCGGCATGGAAACGTGAGTCATAGTTGCAGGGTGCTCGATTAGGGATTCCACGCCGCCGAGCGATTCTGCTAGGGTGAACACGCGAACTCGACCTAACGCCCTCAGGACGGCCTCCTCGCCGTCGCGCAGCCGGAATGAAAACGTCCCTCCGTACCCCCGCATTTGCTTGCGAGCCAGCTCATGCTGCGGGTGGCAACCCAGACCGGGGTGTAGCACGCATTCGACCGCAGCGTGGCCACTGAGCCATTCTGCGACCGCCAGGGCATTCCGGTTGTGCTCCTCCATACGCAGGGCCAGCGTTTTGATACCCCGGAGCACCAGAAAGCAGTCCTGCGGCGCCGCGCACGTGCCCATAGCATTCTGCAGGAAGCCGACGCGTTCCGCGAGGTCCGGCCGATTTACGATTACAGCGCCGCCGACTACATCTGAATGGCCGTTGATATATTTGGTGGTCGAGTGGACGACCACATCAACGCCCAGTTCGAGGGGCCGCTGGAAATAGGGCGACGAAAACGTGTTGTCGCAAATTGCGAGGGTGCCATGGCGATGCGCGGCACTTGAGACCGCCGCCAGATCGACGAGGTTCATGAGCGGATTGGTGGGCGACTCGATCCAAACCGCGGCGGCTCCCTCCCGGAGAGCTTCCTCAAGTCGCGCGGCGTCCCGCAAGTCGACGTATCGTGCCCTAATGCCCTTGTTCTTAAACACTGACTCGAAGAGGCGGTACGTCCCGCCATAAAGATCGTTGTGAACGATGATCGTGTCGCCGGCGCTGAACGACATCAGGACCGTCGTTTCCGCCGCCATACCAGTCGCGAATGCAAAGCCGGCGCTCCCGCCCTCCAGGGACGCGAGACATTCCTCCAAAGCCTTACGGGTCGGGTTGCCGGATCGCGAATAATCAAACGGGCCTGGCTCGTTGACGCCTCGAAAGGCGAATGTCGAGGTCTGGTAGACGGGTGTCATGACTGCACCCTGATGCTCGCCACTACGGTGCCCGGAGTGGACAGCGAGCGTCTTGAATTTCATCGGGAAAGATGATCTTAACAGGCGGACAGGCGTTTCCGTGTGTCCGCCGTCAGGCAATTCCTTCAAAGAGGACCGAACTCAGATATCGCTCGCCGGAGTCCGGCAGCACCACGACGATTGTCTTCCCTGCGAAATCCGGCTCTGCTGCGATCCTGATCGCTGCGGCCGTCGCAGCGCCGCTGGAAATTCCCGAGATGATGCCCTCCTCGCTTGCCAGGCGACGCGCCGTCTCGATGGCCTCTTCGTTCGTTACTCGCTCGACGCGGTCTACCATGCTCAGGTCCAGCGTATCCGGGATGAAGCCCGCCCCAATGCCCTGGATCTTGTGTGGACCCGGTTTCACCGCCTCGCCACCGACGGTCTGCGTGATCACGGGGCTGGCTTCCGGCTCCACAGCCACGGAAACGATCTTCTTACCTTGGGTGCACTTGATGTAGCGCGAGACCCCCGTAATCGTGCCCCCGGTGCCGACACCAGACACCAGCACGTCGATTTGACCTTTCGTGTCCTCCCAAATCTCAGGACCCGTAGTGCGAAAGTGGATGTCCGGGTTGGCCGGATTCTTGAATTGCTGCAGGAGAACGAACCGTCTTGGTTCCGACGCGTAGATCTCCTCCGCCTTTGCGATCGCGCCCTTCATGCCTGAGGGGCCGTCCGTCAGGATGAGTTTGGCTCCAAACGCCGCCATCACCTTTCTGCGTTCGATTGTCATCGTTTCGGGCATGGTCAACGTGATCGTGTAGCCTCTGGACGCAGCAACGAAGGCCAATGCGATTCCCGTGTTGCCACTCGTTGGCTCAACGAGTTCCTTCCCCGGCCCAAGAATGCCCTTCTCCTCGGCATCCCACACCATTGCGGCGCCGATCCGGCATTTCACCGAATAAGCCGGGTTCCTGCCTTCGATCTTCGCCAATACTGTGGCATCGTTGGCAAGGCGCCTGAGCCGGACGAGAGGTGTTCGCCCGATGCTCAACGAGTTGTCTTCAAACAGCATATTAGACCTTAATATACCAAATCCTATCGGCATTAAGTAGATTCGCCCGAAGAGAGCTCCTAGTCAGCCCCTGGGCGCTGTCAACTTCAGGACTGTAAGCCACCGTTCTGATCGGTTTTCCCAGAAGTGACGAAGTAGTATGCACTCTTAAATATTTTGGGGCGACGGCCAGATCAACATCATCAGGACAAAAGGAATCAAAATGGGTCGCTCACGTCGATCGTGGTTCGGCATGACCCTCTTTCTGCGGGGTGGCAATTACGTAGTGATGACATTCGGTTTGATGGTGTGCACTTCCGGAGCACAGGTTGCGACCACCGCCAACGCCGAATACCGTACGCCCGCTCAACGCGCGAAGGCGGCGTCGGAGATGGACCCCTGGAATCGTGGGGCACTCGAGCGGACCCACGTGCTCATTGACTCTTTGGGCTTACAACCTGGTGAGACAATCGCAGACCTCGGGACAGGTGTTGGTCACCTTCTGCCCTATATCGCCAGCCGGATCGGCGACAGCGGTACGATCTTCGCTGTCGATATCTATCCGGAATTCGTTGACAAGACTCGCGAACGGATTGCGGCGCGGGGCTGGAAGAACGCGTATGCAGTACTCGGTACGGACCGCGATCCGAAACTGCCCGCGAACCGCCTCGACGGTGCGATTCTCCTGGACACGTATCATCACCTCGACTTTCCCCAGGCAACAATGCGCGGCCTGTGGCGGGCTCTCAAGCCCGGGGGGCGACTCTTTGTTATCGACTACTATCGCAGCCGCAGCAACCCGGCTGCTAGCCTCGATGTGGTTCGCAGTCACATCCGCTTGGACCGTGACGACGTCGTGAAAGAAGTCGAGGCCGAGGGATTTCATCTCACGAAGCAGTTCGACCATCTGCCTTTCATGTACGTTCTGATATTCCAGAAGCAATGATAGAGATACTCTCTTATGGCCTGAGATCGACTGTGCCGCGGGAAGAATGACCTTTCGTCAGCCGCCAAGCAGGATGCGCCGCAGGATCGCCAGATCTACTCCATTCGAGGCATCACGGAACTCGGTATCCACGCCGTGCGTATACGTAGACCTTTGCCTTAGCGGCCGGTTGCACCACCTTGACCTCGATTTTCCGGAACATCCCCGACTCCCCGAGTGGCGTCGGCTTGTATCCCAGAAGGTATCGATCATGCAATGCCAAGCCCATCTTTGCCGCCATTGACGGAAGTTCGTCAATATTCTCGACCATATGATGCTGTCCGCCCGTCATTCGCGCCAGATCCTCGAGTATCCAGGGGCCGCGAGACTCCTCCCGGCTCGCCATATGGTCATGAATCCCGATTGCGTGGATCTGGACATCCTCTTCGTCCAGCATCCTTCGCAGTTCCCGTTCCGTTAGCCGGCTGTGGTTGTCACCCCCGTCGGAGATCACGAAGATTACCCTCCTGCGATTCCTGGCAGAGTGCATTTGTTTGGCGGCGAGGTCGACAGCATCGAAGAGCGCAGTGCTACCACGAGGTTGTGCGAACGAGAGTGCGCTGCGAACGGACGAAGGATCTGACGAGAAGGGCAGCCGAAGTTCAGGAGTGTCCGCGAACGTTACGAGAAACTCCTCGTCTTCAGGTTCCAGATTGTCCAGCAAGGCGCCCACGGCCACGTGCACTTTCGCGATCTTGGAAGCCATACTGCCGCTGAGATCCACAACCAGCCCGAGTGAAATGGGCGCCGTCTCGTGCGAAAACGAGATGATCTCCTGGCGTCGGTCTTGCTCCGTTAACACGAAGTCGTTGCGATCGAGATTGGCTATCACCGCGCCTCGATTGTTCGTGACGGTCACAGGTACGAGCACGAGATTGGCATCGACTCGAAGAATGGCTCTGCTCTCTGGAGCTGGAACGGGTCCAGGGAGCAGCGGCTGCGCATCAGAGCTGAACGCCGCTATTGCGATTAGAACAATGATCCTCATGACGGTTCATCCTTTTGAGCCAGAAAGGCGGACTCGAGCTACCGAACACCCTGCGCCAACCGAGAGTGCATGTCTGCCTTGGCATTCGCCTTCTGAGCCGCAATTTGGTAATAGGCGGCCAGGCCGCGGCAGTGGTCACCCATCGTGGGATATTTGCCCGGATAACGAGCTGGGTTCTTGTAGTACTCGGCGAGCTCCTGTTCATGTTCCAGCCGTTTTCGTTCTAAGCGCTTCGCTTCAGAGCGATAGTAGTCCACAATCCGTTCATGGTCCGAAGCGCTGTTGGCCGACCTAATGAGCGTCTTCAGCTCTTTTTTGCTCAACATCTGCTGCTCGGCGGCTGGCGACGCCACTGGCGTGGCCAGAAAGATTGCCAGGAGAAGCTGGACACTGAGTGACGCATTTGAAATAGACATAGGCACCTCACCTTCGACCGTCGTCGGAAATGCTCTTCGAAAGAATTGGCGCGTACCATTGCGCAAAAGCTTCGCGGACAGCACTTGCCCGAACTGCTACCGTTTCGGAGGACTTCTCCAATTGGATCGGGATCTGTGTGCAATCAATCTCTGAAGCTGGCGCTTGGCCTTGGCCAAGCCGCACCATAGGCTCGTTGCAGTGCCCACAGAAGATCTGGCCAGATTGGCGGTACTGTCCTGAGCGATAGCACCTTCGGCAACGCGCAAACGCCGCAACAATCCCGTCCTTGCCCTTGCGCTCCACGAAGAATTCCACTGCTCGATCCGGTTCGAGCGGATAGGCGAATACCTGGGGTGCCGAAAGTTTCAGATCCGCGACGCGAAGAACGGCATCCTCTCCATTGAGCAATGCCTTCGGTGCCGGCTCGGCGGCCGGCATGTAGATCCAGACACCGAATGCCCCAAATCCAAAGAGAAGGATAAAGGTGAGCCAGACGGGCCACGCTTCGCGCCAGGTGATATGCAGCTTTTGTTTTCGTGCCCTCATCAACCGGCTCCCGAATAGAGAGATTTGCCAAGTAGCGATGCACACCGCTAGCCAAATCGGCGGGGATCTACTTTGGCCTATTGAACAACTGGCCCCTTAGGTGTTCGCGGGTCATGAAGACCCGTCTGTTGGCCAGGATCGGGCAGCAGCTTCCAATCACTGGCTCATTTGCGGCAATACGCCGGGGCGTCCAGTTCTGTGTTCGGAGCAACGGGGACAAAGAGGCATGGGCCCTTTAACGTGCACGCGCTCCAAATGCCCCTATCGGGCACTGCTGCAGTGAAAAGGGTGCGGCATTTGACCCAATTGGGTCCAATTTATCTGTTTTGCCTATATTGTCGTTCAAAGCGGAGCGTTTACGGTACGGCCCCTCACGTGCAGATGAAGGTGCAAATGGCGAACATGGCCAAAGCGAATGCAAGGCAGCGGAAGGCACTACCGATTCTTTTGCTGATCTTGGCTTTTGTGTCGGCTACGGTCACCTGCGCCGCGATGACGCCGGCGGCAAATGCGCCTGCGCATCCTTGCTGCCCCAAATCCGGCCAAGCCGCTCCCGATCATTGCGCTATGACGGGTTGCATTTCCACTGTTCCAGTTTTGCAGCCGCCTTCCACAGACGGATCAATGGACTTTGCTGGAATCACTCCAGCGGAGTCGGTAACGTCCGCCGCTCCTTCACCAATTGAGCGGATCTTGGCTGTCCCGCTTCGCCTCTCTGAGTTCGCCCTGTTTCTTCGACTTCATCAGTTCCTCATTTAGCCCCCTCCTCCCTCCAAGGCGTGGTCCGAATCGGTGTGTCCGTCGATTGACCTCAAGACCAGAACCGGATGAGCCTTTCGCCAAAAGGTGCATCGCAACGCGGCGCCGACCGCACTCAACCGACACAGGAGATTTGAGATGAAAACGGCATTTGCAGTCCTATTTCTGGGAGCACTCTCCACAACGATGGCCCTTGCGCAAGGAGGTGATCCGGGTGCGGAGGAACGCTTCCACATGAAATTCGGTCGGCCATCCCCGAATGTTGAAGCCAGGCTAAAAGCCGCGCAGGCAGATACGGCGCAGCGTCGGGACGCGCAGATACGGGTCACGGCACGTAACGATGGTGGAGCAGAAGAGCGGTTCCGAACAAAGTTCGGACGCCCATCGCGTATTAGTGAGGTGCGACAAAGGGAGGCGCGGACTGGTACGGCGTCGCGCTCTGAGCCAGCAGCTAGAATGCCCGATGATGCCGGCGCCGAGCAACGCTTCCGGATGAAGTTTGGACGCCCCTCCCCCCTGGCTGAGAGTCGAGCAAATGGTCGGTAACCTGCGGCTGAGGGCCAGCTCGGAACGGGCTGGCCCCTCGGCGTGGTAGGCGCATCATCGAAGGCAGATTGGATGCAATGAAACTAATCACCACGAGAAGAGGCACGTTGTGAAGAACTTTTGGCTCATCGTTCTGACTGTTGGGTTCCTACCGGCTTCGGCGCAGGAAGCACGCTTGAGTTTGCGGGACTTGACGAGCGAGGCCATGAAGAACAATCCCGAGATCGTCGCCGCCCAAAAGAGCTATGAGGCTGCGCGCCAGAAGCCGACCCAAGAGAGCAGCTTGCCGGACCCCATGGTCTCACTCGGCTACACGAGCATTGGTAAGCCGCTGCCTGGCTTCGGCCTGGGGACGGAACCAACGGCCAATATTGGCCTGATGTACTCCCAGGAAATCCCGTTCCCAGGAAAGCTCAAGCTACGAGGAGAGATTGCGTCCAAGGAGGCGGATGCAGTCTTTCAGCAGTATCAAGCGGTTCAACTGGGCGTGATCTCAAGGCTCAAGCAGGCCTATTATCGGCTTCAATACAACTACGCCGCTTCTGACCTGCTCAAAAGAAATCGCGACCTCCTGAACAAACTGGTGAGCGTTAGCGAGGATCGCTATTCGGTGGGAAAGGCCGCACAACAGGATGTATTTAAGGCCCAGACGCAGGTGAGCATCCTGGAAACCCGGCTCGTGAAGCTCGAACAGGAACGCGCAAGTACTGAAGCCGAGATCGACAGCATCTTAAACCGCCGGCCTGGAACTCCGGTGGGTCGTCCAGAAGACGTAAAGCCGAAAGAATTCACGGCGACGCTTGAAGAGTTGTACGCATCCGCAGCGCAGAACTCGCCGATGCTTCGCCGAGATCAAAACATGATCCAGCGCTCGGCACTGGCGGTCAACTCGGCGCGGAAAGAATACTACCCGGACATGACGCTCAGCGGCGGTTACTTCAATCAAGGCGGAATGCCGCCGATGTATCAGTTCCAGGCGAGTTTCAAGTTGCCGCTCTATTTCTGGCGTAAGCAGCGTGCCGGTGTTAATGAGCAGGTCAGCATGCTTTCGCAGGCGAAGCGAGCGTACGAGGCGACGGATCAGTCGCTACATGCCCGAATCCAACAGGATTTCGCGATGGCTCAGGCCTCAGCAAAGCTCATGAAGCTGTACATGCAAACCGTGGTTCCGCAGGGAAACATGGCCCTGGAGTCTTCGCTATCAACATACGAGACGGGTTCGGTGGATTTCTTGTCGGTTCTCACGAACTTCACAACGGTCCTTGATTACGAAATGAACTATTACGATGAGGCGCTCAACTATGCGCTGGCGCTGAGCCGGCTGGAGGAAATGACCGGCCAGCCGTTGACGGACTGAGGCGATTGAAATGAAGGCTATTCGCACTATCGGAATCCTGGTGATGATTGCCGCCGCGTTCGCTGGCGGGTATGTCTACAAGGCCATAAAAGGCGGCTCGCCGGCGCCGGGTGGAAAAGGCGAGCGGAAGATCCTGTACTGGGTCGATCCGATGCATCCGGCCTATAAATCGGATAAACCTGGCATTGCGCCAGACTGCGGCATGAAGCTGGAGCCGGTGTATGCCGACGGTGGTGCTCCTTCCAGTGGAGCGTCAACCGCCGACCGCAAGGTGTTGTACTATCGCGACCCGAAAGATCCGAATTACAGAGCTCAGCAGCCTGGGCTGAATCCCGAAACCGGCAACGAATTGGAACCCGTCTACGCAGACGATATTTCCGCGATGCCAGTTGGGACTGTTCAGATCACGCCGGAAAAGCAGCAACTCATCGGAGTGAAATATGGCCAGGTCGAACGGACTGGCGGCGCACGGACTATCCGCGCCGAGAGCAAAGTGGCGTTCGACGAGACGCGCATCCAACATGTCCATACGAAAGTTGAGGGTTGGATCGATCAGGTATTCGTCGACTATACCGGCCAACTCGTAACGAAGGGGCAGCCGCTCATGACCATCTATAGCCCCGAGATGCTGGCGTCGCAGCGGGAGCTTCTACTTGCGTCGAAAGCGAAAGAGACAATGAAGGGCAATCCCCTCCCGACGGCATTCGACCAAAGCGAGTCTCTGCTCCAGGCGGCTCGCCGTCGGCTCGAACTTTGGGATCTGAGCGAATCCCAGATCAACCAGGTGCTCAAGACCGGCCAGCCAATCAAGAACATCACGCTGTATTCGCCGATCGGCGGCTACGTAACCGAGCGGAAGGCTTTCCCGCAGTTAAAAGTCATGCCCGATACGGACCTGTACACGATCGTCGATTTGACCCGGGTTTGGATCATGGCCGACCTGTTTGAGTACGAAGCGCCGAACATTCATGTTGGCGAAACGGCCACCGTCTCTCTGCAATCGACACCCGGAAGGAAATTTACTGCGCGGATTAACTACATTCAGCCACAAGTCGATCCTATGACACGGACCCTGAAGGTCCGCCTGGATATGGACAACCCTGGCCTGCTCCTCAAGCCGGACATGTACGCCACCGTCGAATTTCAGGTGAGCATCCCGGTGCAACTGACGGTTCCCGCAGATGCTGTGCTCAATGCCGGCGAACGCAAAACGGTGTTCGTCGATCGTGGAAATGGCTTCTTTGAACCTCGGCAGGTCACGATCGGACAACGCAATGGTGATCGCATTCAAATCCTTTCGGGTCTAACCGGCGGCGAGCGAATCGTGACTTCGGGGAACTTCCTGATCGATTCTGAAAGCCAGATGAAAGCGGCTGCCTCCGGAATGGGTGGTATGGCTGGCCATCAGCATGGCTCCGGGGGCATGTCCACGCCGAAAGAGCAGCCGTCGGGTCACGAGGGCCATGAGACCGGCGCGAAACCGGCGACTCCTGGCATGCCTGCCATGCCGGGGATGGGGGGCAAAAAGAAATGATCAACGCGATCATCGAGTTCTCGGCGCGAAACAAAGTCATTGTCTTCATCCTGATTGGCGCCGCCGTGATGGGCGGGATCTGGTCGATCGGGCACGTGCCGCTCGACGCCCTTCCGGACCTCAGCGACACGCAGGTAATCGTCTACTCCCGCTGGGATCGAAGCCCCGACATTCTGGAGGACCAGGTCACCTACCCGATCGTCACCGCCATGTTAGGCGCTCCGAAGGTGAAAGACGTCCGCGGATTTTCAGACTTCGGCTACTCGTATGTTTACATCATCTTCGACGAAGGGACGGATATCTATTGGGCGAGGTCGCGCACATTGGAATACCTCTCCTCTGTTTTGCCGCGGCTTCCGCAAGGCGTGAAGACCGAATTGGGCCCGGATGCCACCGGCATCGGCTGGGTGTTCCAATATGCGCTTGTCGACACAACCGGAAAGCAGAGCCTGGCCGATTTGCGCAGCTACCAGGACTGGTACCTGCGCTACTACCTGAAGGCCGTGCCCGGCGTCGCGGAAGTTGCGCCTCTCGGAGGCTTTGTTCGCCAGTATCAAGTTAATGTTGACCCGAACAAGCTTCAGGCGTACAACATCCCGATCAACAAGGTCGTCGATGCTGTGCGCAGCGGTAACAATGATGTGGGCGGGCGCCTCATCGAGTCGACGGGGACCGAGTACATGGTCCGCGGACGTGGATATGCACAGTCTACCGAAGACATCGCAAAAATCGTGTTAGCGACGAGCACGAGCGGTGTTCCTGTTCGGGTCTCCGACGTGGGAGATGTCACTCTCGGGCCGGATATCCGCCGCGGCGTCGCCGATTGGAACGGCACAGGCGACACGGTCGCCGGCATCGTCGTAATGAGACAAGGAGAGAACGCGCTTCAGCTCATTGAGCGGGTCAAACAGAAATTGCACGATATCGAACCCGGACTGCCGCCGGGCGTAAAGGTGGTGACGGCGTATGATCGCTCGGAACTGATCCTCCGCTCCATCGAGAACCTGAAGCACACGCTCACGGAAGAACTAATCATCGTTGCAATCGTCATCCTGATCTTCTTGTGGCACTTTCCCAGTGCGATCATTCCGATTATCACCATCCCCGTGGCTGTGATCATCTCGTTTATTCCGATGAAGGCCATGGGCGTGACGTCGAATATCATGTCGCTCGGCGGCATCGCGATCGCGGTGGGAGCGATGGTCGATGCGGCCATCGTGGTCGTCGAGCAGACGCACAAGAAGCTGGAAGAATGGGAGCGGACCGGGCGCAAGGAAGATTATCACCGTGTGGTAGTCGATGCGGTGAAGGAGGTCGGCGGCCCCAGCTTCTTCGCTCTCTTGGTGATCGCGGTTTCGTTCCTGCCCGTACTGACGCTGGAAGCGCAGGAAGGGCGCCTCTTCAAGCCATTGGCGTACACGAAAAACTTCTCGATGATAATTGCCGCGGTGCTGGCGATTACTCTAGACCCGGCGATGCGGCTGTTGTTCACGCACATGCAGAACTTCGAGTTCCGGCCGCGCTGGCTGGCCCGAGTGACGAACGCAGTTCTCGTCGGCAAGATCCATTCCGAAGAGAGCCACCCGATCAGCAGGATCCTGATTCGGGTTTATGAGCCAATCTGCGCATGGTCTCTGCGCTGGAAGTATTTCGTGATCGCGGGCGCGGTGGCCCTTGTCATCCTCACGGTGCCTGTATTCGAACGGCTGGGCTCGGAGTTCATGCCTCCGCTCGATGAAGGCACGCTGCTGTACATGCCGTCCACCCTGCCGGGCATCTCGGTCACCCAAGCTCAACAACTGCTTCAGGTGCAGGACAGAATCATCAAGCAGTTTCCCGAAGTACAGAGCATCCTGGGCAAGGCCGGGCGGGCCGAAACGTCCACGGACCCGGCTCCATTCTCGATGATGGAGACGGTCATCGTGCTCAAGCCCGAGGATCAATGGCGCAAAGTAGATACGTGGTATTCGGCCTGGGCTCCCCACTGGGCGAAGACCGTGTTCCGTCGATTCACGCCCGATCACATCTCCACAGACCAGCTTGTGGAGGAAATGAACCAGGCACTGAAGATACCAGGCACCTCGAATGCCTGGACCATGCCGATCAAGGGTCGCGTGGACATGTTGACCACGGGTGTCCGGACGCCGGTCGGCATCAAGATCTACGGCGCCGATATCAAACAGATTGAGGATATCGGAACACAGATCGAAGCCGCTCTGCCGAAGGTTCATGGGACCCGCAGCGTATTCGCCGAGCGCACGAGCGGCGGCTACTTCGTGGATTTCAAATGGAACCGCGATGAGCTGGCGCGGTACGGCCTGAGCATCGACATGGCACAGGACGTGGTCATGAGTGCCATTGGCGGGGAGAACGTCACCACGACCGTGGAAGGGCGCGAACGATATCCCGTCAACGTCCGCTACATGCGCGACTACCGGAGTGATCCGGCTGCGTTGGCAAGGGTGCTGGTGCCAGTCATGGGCGGACAGACGCAAATTCCACTCTCCCAATTGGCTGACGTCCGCACCGTCACCGGCCCGGGGATGTTGCGCGATGAGAACGGCATGCTGAATGGTTACGTTTATGTGGACGTGGCCGGCCGGGATGTCGGCAGTTATGTCGAGGAGGCGAAAGCCGCTGTCCGAAACAATATCAAGCTGCCGTCAGGATATTCGTTGGTCTGGAGCGGTCAATACGAGGCGATGCAACGCGTTCGGGAGAAGCTGACGATGGTCCTGCCCCTCACACTATTCCTCATCATCATGCTTCTTTATGTCAACACCCGATCCATGACGAAGACCCTGATCATCATCCTGGCAGTGCCGTTTTCGGCTGTTGGTGCGGTGTGGCTGTTGTATCTACTGAACTACAACATGAGCATTGGCGTCTGGGTCGGATTGATTGCGTTGCTCGGAGTGGACGCGGAAACCGCGGTTTTCATGTTGCTCTATCTCGATCTTGCGCACGATCAGGCCAAGGCGCAGGGTAGGCTCCGCAGCTTGCCGGACTTGCAGGACGCGATCATGCATGGCGCCGTGAAGCGTATCCGTCCGAAGTTCATGACCGTTGCCGTTATGTTTATGGGATTGGTGCCGATCATGTGGTCGGCCGGCACCGGCGCTGACGTAATGAAGCGCATCGCCGCCCCGATGATCGGCGGCATTTTCACATCATTCATTCTTGAGCTGGTGGTTTATCCGGCAATCTACGAGGTTTGGAAATGGCATTTCGAATTGAAAAAAGAGCTGGCGCACTCGTAATGGGTATTTCGCTGATGGCAGGCGCGAGTTTCGCGCAGCAACTGCAGTACGAAGTCTGGCGCGGGAAATCGCGCGTGGTGAATTTGCCGCCCCGATTCAAGAAAGTCGGCAACAGAGGCCAACTGACCGTCTCTGACTCCGGCATTGCGTTCGAAGAAACGGGCAAGGATGGGAAGAAGCCGAAGCATCCCCAGGTCTGGCGCTGGGCATACCAGGATATCCAGCAATTGAAGATTTCGCCCAAATTGCTGACCGTCTTGACCTATAAGGACACCGCCTGGAAATTCGGCGCTGACCGGCAATACGATTTCGACCTGGTCTCCGAAGGCAGTTTCGCGGGTTCGTACGAACTCTTGAAGAACCGCCTGGATCAGCGACTCGTAGCCGAGATTCCCGGCAAGGTTGCGCAGCCTCTCTGGGAACTCCCCGTAAAGCATCTGCTCCGGTTCGCGGGTGACGAAGGTGTACTTCAGGTGGGAGCCGACGGAATTGTCTACAAGTCGCAGAGGAATGGCGAGTCACGAACATGGCGGTACGAGGACATCGAAAATATCAGCACTTCGGGTCCTTTCCAGCTGACCATCACCACGTTTGAACGTGCCAAGACACATTACGGCGATCTGAAAGGCTTCAACTTTGAACTGAAACAGCGGCTGGACGAGGGTCGGTTTAACGAGCTTTGGCTGCGCTTGAACCAGTCCAAAGGCCTGAAGATTCTTACGTCGTACCGCGCCGGAGGTTCGCAGGCGGAAAAATAGGGCGAACTGCCTCATTTGCGGCAGTAGATGTCAACCACTGGATGGAGTCAGGCAGCAGAATGAGCGGACCGCCGGGACATTTGGTGCAAAGTATTGAATCTTAAACTGATAATGAACGGCATTGCCTTTGCGTAACGATAGGTGCAATCAACTCAGGTCGGGAATCGAAGTAAGGACGAACGAAGATGAAAAAGACCATTTCTATCCTTTTCGCCGGTGCGCTCATCGCAGCAGCAGCGGATCAGCAGACTTTCACCGGTGTCATCACCGATTCGATGTGCGGCAAGGACCACACAATGATGAAAGTGTCGCCAGATTCGAAGTGCGTTCAGGAGTGCGTTAAGCATGGCAGCAAGTACGCGCTGTTCGACGGGAAAACGGCTTACGTTCTAAGCGATCAAAAGGCGCCGGAACAGTTCGCCGGCCAAAAGGTCAAGGTCACCGGTATGCTGTACGAGAAGACCAAGATTCTTAAGGTCGACTCCATCACCGCAGACGGTGGTGCAGCGCCCGCTGGCTCCCCCGACCACTCAAGCCACAAACATTGACCTACCGGCCGATCCTCCGAGCTGACCCGCAGTCGTTCTTTGGTTTCGAACGGATAGCGGGTCAGCACGGCCGGTCATAGAATAAGAGGGGAGGGGAGGCAGTCCATGACAGCCAAGCGCTTGCTGGCCATATTTGCGGTAGTGCTCGTTGCCGCAGGCCTCGGATATGCCGGATTTAGGGTCTACCGTGCTTCGCAACCCGAGCAGTGCTACGCATGTGTGAGGGCGATTCACGCGCATTCACGCACGATCGCGGTTGTTAACGGGCAGGAAAGGAAGTTCTGCTGTCCTGCGTGTGCCCTTTCCGAGCATCAACAGGAGGGTAAGCCGATCCGGGTTACCGAATTGACCTCATACCTCACTGGTGAAAGACTAGCGCCGGCCCAGGCTTTCATCGTCAAGGGCAGCGATGTGAACATGTGCGCTCACGCCCGCGAGGTTGTGGATGACGAGAAGCGGCCGGCGGACCTCCATTACGACCGCTGTTCGCCGAGCATGCTCGCTTTTAAGCAAAGAGGTGAAGCGGTCGATTTTGTGCGGCAGCACGGCGGTCAGGTCTTGTCGTTCACCGAGATCGCGTCCGCCTACGCGAAATGATGCCGAGACTCCATCGTCGGATCGCATTGAACTCAGCAGGACGGCTGCTGGAGCACCCAGCCTCAACAAATATGGTCTCTAAGCGCTGGTCTGGCGGCTCAAGCCTATTATGTGTTCTGCTCATAGGCGTCCTCTTCTTCCAGTTTGCCGCTTTCAATCCCAACCACAGTGATGATCATGGTCGCCACTGCTGCCCAGCTTGCCACGCTGGCCACATCAGCGCGACGGCGGCCAACCGTGTCCCTGAGATAATCCCTCCAGCCGGAGTGCAGCACTACATCAACTCCTCCGGCCGCGTACCAAGGTCGGAAGCCCGCGTTGTTGTCAAGCCTTCACGAGCACCTCCGGTCGCATAGATCCCTCCCTTTAATTCGTTGACGCAGCTTGCAGATGGACGCCTTAGCCCGCTGGCTGCGCTCTTCATTGTCATTCCAAAAAACAGCAATATCCGTTGAAAGGAGAGGACGATTATGCAGCAGAAGATTCTCGGCATCCTCATAACGTTCGCGGCGGTATGCAGCCCTGCCATTGTTCAAGCGCAGTCTCTCGGCAATGCCGGCACACTTGAAGGCAGCGTCATCGACCCATCGGGCGCTGCCGTACCAAGCGCACTCGTCGAAATTCGAAATCCAGTCACAGGCTACAGCCAAAAAGGCAAAACAGACACGAGCGGGGCATTTCGTTTTACAAATGTGCCTCCCAATCCCTATCACATCCACGTCACCGCCGCGGGCTTTAGCCCGGCCGATCAGGACGTAAGCGTGCGCACTGCAATTCCAGTGCAGACGACCGTGAAGCTCACGGTGGCGGGAGAGCGATCGACCGTTACGGTCGAGGCAACCGGCGCCGACGTCCTCGAAGTCGATCCCTCGGCGCACACGGATACGGATCGCTCGTTAATCGCAAAGCTGCCCGTGATCGATCCCGCCGGGGGCCTTACGCAAGCCATCACATACAGCACCGGTGGCGTCGTCGCCGATGCCAATGGGCTGTTCCATCCGGTGGGGGATCATTCGCAGACGAGCTTTATGGTGGATGGACAGCCTATAAGCGACCAGCAGAGCAAAGTGTTTTCGACGCAGTTGCCCACGAGCGCAATACAAAGTATGGAGATAGTCACCGGCACCCCTGACGCCGAATTTGGGGACAAATCAAGCCTCATCGCCAACATTACGACCAGATCGGGGCTGGGCGCCGGCCGGACCTTTGGAAGCGTCGAAACGAACTATGGCTCGTTTGGGCAGACGGGAGGTTCACTCAGCCTTGGATTTGGTAACGCCAAGGTCGGCGATTTTCTTGCGCTGGATGGCACACGGAGTGGACGCTTTCTAGACACGCCCGAATATACGCCCTTCCACGACAAAGGCAACAGCCAGACGCTGTTTGACCGTTTCGATTATCAAATGGGCAGCAGCGACGTGTTCCACCTGAATCTGTTTGCAGCGCGCAACTGGATTCAAATTCCGAACACGTACGATCAGATCGCTCAAGGTCAGCGTCAGCGAGTGATGACCTGGAGCATCGCGCCGGGTTTCCAACATACCTTTAACGCACACACTCTCCTCACAATCAACCCGTACGTCCGGAAGGACGAGTTCTTCTACTATGGCAGCCGAGATCGGTTCGCCGATACGCCATCCACCCAGGATCAAGCGCGGCAACTGTTCAATTGGGGTTTGAAGAGCGACCTCGCGGTTAGTGCGGGGCGGAACGATCTCAAGGTCGGGATCGATTGGAAGCAGACGCGTCTCGCTGAGAAGTTCGGTTTCGGTATCACCGACTTCGCTTTCAATCCTGTCTGTCTAGACAGTAGAGGCGATGCTGCCGGACCTACTACGATTACAAACCCCGCGCGTTGTGCGGCGGCGGGGCTAGCGCCGAATCCCGCAGTTTCATTGGGTCTTATTCCGTATGACCTGACCCGCGGCGGCACACCGTTCACATTCCATGCGGCGCACAGCATCAACCAGTACGCCATGTACATTCAGGATTCGGTGCGCGCCGGCAATTTCACTTTCAAAGTAGGTTTCCGTGGTGAGCGGTATGACGGCATCACCTCGGACAATGGCTTCGAACCGCGCGCCGGTATCGTCTATCACATCAAAGCGACGGGCACGGTATTAAGGATGGCCTACGCTAGAACGTTCGAGACGCCATTCAACGAAAACCTACTCTTGTCCAGCGTAACGGGTGCTGGGGGGCTCGCGGAAAACGTCTTTGGAGCAAGCGCTGTACCCATTCAGCCCGGTCGCCGGAACCAGTACAACGCTGGATTTCAGCAGGCTTTCGGCAAATATCTTCTGGCTGACGCGGACTATTTCTGGAAATTTACGCGGAACGGGTTCGATTACAGCACGCTGCTCAATACAACCATCACGTTTCCAATCGCCTGGAGCCGCTCCAAACTCGATGGGGTCACCGGGAGAATCAGCACTACCAACCTCGGAGGTTTCCAGGCCTACTGGACGTTCGGCCATACGAGGGCCAGATACTTTCCACCTGAAACCGGGGGGCTGATTTCGCAGGGTACTCCTCTTGGCGACTCGGTTTTTCGTATCGACCACGATCAGGCATTTCAGTCTACAGTGGTCGCTCGATACCAGCACAAAGCAGCGGAATGGTTATCGTCTTCATGGCGGTACGACAGCGGCCTCGTGGTCAGCGGCGTTCCAGATGCAGCCGCCGCACTGGAGCTGACCGCCGCCCAACAGGCCAATATCGGCCTTGCGTGCGGCAATGTTATCGCAACGTTTGGTGCCCCCATCACGACGTGCGATCGGCGATTGACATCAACGTTGCTCACGCTGCCGCAAGCCGGAAAAGAAAATGATGACCACAATCCCGACCGCGTTAAGCCGCGCCACGTGCTCAACCTTGGCATCGGATCAGACAACGTCTTCCACTCTGAGCGACACACAAAGTGGACCGCATCGCTGGAAATCGCCAATCTCACGAACAGGGTAGCGCTCTACAACTTTCTATCGACGTTCAGTGGGACGCACTTCTTGCAGCCACGGACCATCGTGATGCGAGTTGGGCTCGTATTCTAGGCGGCCCCAAACGACCGTTGGGGACTGCGATTCACGCACGCGGACGAACCCCGGACCTCGGCGGATGCGCCAGATGTCGCGTCGATCGAATCTTAAGTTTCAGGTTCGACTGATCCCTCAGACTCCTTCCGCAAGCCAAACTTCTCCATGCGGTAGATGAGAGTTTTGCGGCTTATATCCAGGTACTGGGCCGCGTGCGTCTGGTTTCCATGGAATTTCTCCAGCGCGCGGATAATCAGTTCTTTCTCCACTGCTTCGAGACTGATTCCTTGGGGCGGAAGATCAAGATGTAACGCCTCCACCACCGGACGTTCCCGCCTCAGGAAGTCAGGAAGGTCGTTTAAACTGATCTCGTCGCCGCGTGTCAGCACCACAATCCGCTCGATAATGTTCTCCAGTTCCCGCACATTACCAGGCCAGGTGTAACCGCTGAAGTAAGAAAGCAGGCGCGGCGGCAACGCCAGTTCGGACCTCCCCTGCTGCTCTTTTGCCTTTACAAAGAAGTGCTGGACCAATTCCGGGACATCATCCGAACGCTCCCGCAACGGTGGCAGCTCCAGGGGTATCACAGCGAGCCGATAATAGAGATCCTCCCGAAAGGCACCGTCTTCCACCATCGCCTGAAGATTCCGGTGCGTCGCCGCAATGATCCTCACATCGATCTTCGTGGTGCCGACAACGCCGAGCTTTTCGACTTCGCCCTGTTGGATCAGCCGGAGCAATTTGACCTGAAGCTCCAATGGCAGTTCGCCGATTTCGTCAAGGAAGAGCGTGCCACCATCTGCCAGTTCAACCTTTCCTCGCTTATTGCCCAAAGCCCCGGTGAACGAACCTTTCACGTGACCGAAGAGCTCCGACTCGAGAAGATCCTTTGGAATTGCGCCGCAGTTGATCGTGACGAAGGGCCGATCTTTTCGCCGGCTATTGAAGTGAATGGCTTTAGCCAATAATTCCTTGCCTGTTCCCGTTTCTCCACGGATCAGAACTGTCGAGGTGGCCTGCGCAGCCCGCGACGCCATATCCAGCACGTAGAGCAGAGATTTCGAGCGACCGAGAATATTCTCGAAGCCGTATTTTTGGTCAAGGCTGCTCCGGAGCAAACGGACCTCTTCCTGGAGGTCGAGGTGTTCGAGGCCGCGGTCGACGATCAGCCGGAGCTCATCCATGTTTACCGGCTTCGTTATGTAGTCGTACGCGCCAGCCTTCATGGCCTCGACAGCGTTTTCAACCGTCCCGAAGGCTGTGACCACAATGACGATGATTTCGGGATAGTCCTCGCGGATTTTTCGAAGCAGCTCAATGCCGGACATGCCCGGCATCTTGAGATCTGTGATCACCAAATCAGGCGGAACTTGCCGAATGGTCTCAAGAGCCGCATTCCCATCAGCGGCGGCTGTAACATCGAAGCCGCTCTGCTGAAGCTGCGCCTGGGTCACCCAACGAAGGCTCTCGTCATCATCGACTACCAGAATCCGTTTCCTGCTCAACTCTTTCTCCTCTGTTGCTGCGGGATCACCAGCGAGAACGTCATACCGCCGTCTGGATTTCGCTCAGCGTTCACAAAACCTCCGTGCTGCGTGACTATCTGGTGCACAACGGACAACCCGAGCCCAGTCCCGGCTTCCTTCGTCGTGAAGAATGGATTGAAGATCTTGTCCAAGTCGTCATCGGCGACGCCAGGGCCTTGGTCGCGTACCGATATTACGACCGATGAATCCGAGGCGTTGGCCGTCAGCACAACCTCGCCTGACCCGGTCATAGCCTGGACGGCATTGATCGCCAAATTCAAAATGACCTGCTTCATCTGCTCAGGGTCGCATTCAATTGTCGGCACAGATACCGGTGCCTCCTTGCGGAGCCTGATGCCCTTTTGCTCTGCGGAATGTCCTGCGAGGCTGATTATGGCGTCGATTAACCGGTTGGGGTCGACTGGCTGGAATTCCGGTTTCCGCGGTCGCGCGAAGTCGAGCAGATTTGTCAGCAACCGGTTGAGACGCTGAATTTCCTTGTGGATGATCGCAAGTGAACCCTTCCGCATCTCGTCGGATGTCTGCGGCGACTCGATCAGGTTGGCGGCACCGTCGATGCTCGCCAGGGGATTCCGGATCTCGTGAGCGAGGCTCGCAGACAGTTGCCCGATGGCGGATAGCCTGTCTGCTCTCTTTATCTGTTCGAAGCTGTCCTGCAACTCCCGGTTCATCTTGGAGAGCTTTTCGGAAGCGAGTTCCAACTCCGCTCGCTGCTTCCTCCCCCGGTCGGCCAGTATGCCCGTTACCGTACCGACAAGGAAGAAGACGATGATTTCCGCGTACTGGTTCAAGGCGTATTCTGGCATGTCGTGCCAGGCCATCAGGATGTGAGGGATATAGCAGAGGGCCGATACCCCTGATGCGACCAATCCGCCGCGCCAACCGAAGAAAATGGCGCAGTAGATGATCGGCAGGTAATAGAGCCTCTGAAAGACCTGGTGCCAGAAAATCAAAGATGTCGATGTGAGATAGTGCAGGGCGGTGGCAGCGGCGATGCCAGCCGCCACGACGAGTATGCGTCCTAAGGCCTGTTTTTCTTTCACTAGTCAGCTCGACCGTTCTCCCTGGATCATAGCGCGGCGTGGAGGCAATCTCGCTGTCAACTGGCGGATCTCGGCCACTTGATCGAGGCCGCTGCCTGATTTCGGACAGCGAGCCGCTCCCAGTTCGCCACCAAACCGCGTAGCCTCGCCGGGAATCATCCTCCGGGAGCAGATGATCGTTCAATCAATACCAGGCGAGGCACGTTGCCTGCCGAAGTCGCCGTTTGGGTTGTCGTTCGGCTACCATGAGCGTTCTCGGTGAATGCGATGGAATCGACCCGGCTCCAACAGATTATCCAGCAGTACAAGACCGATCCGGAATCGGTCTACCATACTTGGTTTATCAACTGCGAAGAACGGCTAAAAGCGTTCCGCGCGATCCGGCGGGGCGTCGAGCAGGTCGTCGCCGATATTAAAGCGGGCTCGTTCGGCAACGATTTCCGAGGTTCGTCGCTGGAACTCGTCCTGAATTCAATCACGGAACAGAAGCAAGTCTTCGAAGGCGCTGCCCATCCGTTCTATTGGAAACCCAAGCTGCGGATTCCGGATATCTATGAGAACGAGCCGAACAAAATAGCGTTCGGGCAATTCTTGGAGAGCTGTCTCCGCGCCACGAGGGACGATCAGCTCCTTCGGGAGATTTCTCAACTTGCCAGTCGCGAGATCAAGGGGCTGGGTCCGGCAGTCGCAAACATCCTCTACTTCCTGCATCCGATGGTGCTGCCTCCATTCAATACGGCTATTCTGAACGGCTTCAATCTGCTTCTTGGGGATAAGAAGAAACTCGGATCGTGGTCGAGCTACCTCCAAATGAGAGAAGTAATGATCGCTCTGAACGATGAGCAGAGGTCCATACTCTCCAAGGACTTAGGCGCGATTGCAGGTTTATTCTTTGAGATCGGTGCGGGCAAACTGGTTTTGCAGGAGAATTTGCAGTTGGTGCTTGACGTTGACCGGAAGAAGATAGAGGCGGCGCAGAAGAAGCGACACCAGGAAGTGCTCGACGACATCCGGCAGGATGAGGCGCATACTCAGATGCAGTTCCTCCTGACCAAACTCGGCAAAGCGCTCGGATACGATGTCCTCGTCGCAGCGAACGATCGAGGAAAATCATTCGGCGGGGAGAGGTTCTCATTTCATTGCTTGTGTGGACTTCCCGAACTGGGTGTGAATAGCGATGTTGCTTCAACCATCGATCTCATCGATGTCCTCTGGTTCGAAAAGGGATCGGGCCGTGTTGCGTGCGGATTCGAGGTTGAGAAGAGCACGTCCATCTATTCGGGCCTTCTGCGGCTCGCTGACCTTGCCCTGGCGGTGCCGGACCACTCCACGAAGATGTTCCTGGTGGCCCCAAATGATCGCGAAAAGGAGGTCCTGGCTCAACTGAAGCGTCCGTCGGTCCTCGCCGCCAACCGGGGCACGGTCTCATACATCCTTTTCTCCGACTTGGCCGCGAATTGCGATGCGATGTGCCGGTTCGGCTCCGATCGCGCGATCCTGGACAAAATCGCGAAGACCGGCGGCGGCTAACAATTCTCCTTTCTGATCGTCCGGTTCCGAAACACCAGCAGGCCGAAAATGTTGAGGATAATGTAAACCTCATAGACGATGGGATTCTATCAGGACCGCATTGTTCCGCATCTCGTGAATTTGGCGATGCGCAATCGCCAATTGGATCCCTATCGTGAGCGGATTGTGGCCCACGCCACCGGGCGGGTGCTGGACGTTGGCGTCGGCTCGGGAGTCAATCTTCCTATTTACACAGATCGCGCAAAGGAGATTGTTGGCCTCGAACCGCATCCGAAGCTTCTGAATATGGCCGCCGAAAAGAAGCCTCGTATCCCAGTGAAGCTCCTTGAAGGGTCGGCCGAATCGATTCCGTTGGAGGATTCGAGCATCGATACGATAGTGACCACCTGGACGCTCTGCACTATCCCGGATGTTGAAAAGGCGCTAGCTGAGATGAGGCGCGTTCTGAAACGGGACGGGCAGTTCCTGTTTGTCGAACACGGCTTATCGCCAGACGAACGAGTGCGCAGGTGGCAGAACCGGTTGAACCCCGTGTGGAAGAAACTCGCAGGCGGATGTCACCTCAACCGTCCCATCGCGGAACTCGTCAGAGGTGCTGGCTTTCGGGTTTCGCAACTAGACACAGGCTACATGCCCGGTCCGAAGCCAATGACCTTTATGTATGAAGGCAGCGCCCGGCCAGCATGAGCCTTTACTTGCCCACAGGCGCGATCTTGCTAACCGTGATGGTCTTGCCATCTTGATCAACGTCCCCGGTGATCCGCACACTTGCGCCGGCATTCGCCGGGAGCGACGCGAAGTTCTGATTCTTGATTTCGTAGATTTTGTCGCCGCTCACGACCACGTACTTCGCACCCGCTTTAACACAACCGGCGGTGCAGTCCTTGGGATTCTTGCCCATCTCGCCCATACTGGCGTGACTCTTGCCGCACATGCTGTCGCTGATCCGGCCAGTAAGAGTCTGGGATGCCGCCCAAACGGAGAGCCCGCTTAGCGAGCACAGAATTCCAATCAATACGATTCGTTTCATTTTGCGTTCTCCTTTTCGAGGTTATAGACCTTACTCCATGCAAACTCGTACGCGACCTCTGGAAGCTTCGATTTCAGCTCGATTACGTAGGTTTCACGGTTGCTCGTCACACGGAACCGGAACGAATCCGGCCTGCCGATAGTTTCGATGTCGCGATACAACCACGTCCGCGAGTCCGCCGGTTTATCGCTCACAAACCGGATCGCCTCATCGCCGATTTCGAGCGTCCCGTGAGTGCCGCCACGCGTCCGCCTATGGAATGCCGGAATCTGGAATTTTGAACCGGAAGCGTAATGGCCCACCACGGGGCGATTGATGCGTGCCGCCATGAATTGTGCGAGCGCCTCGACCGGGGCCTCCACAGCGGCGCGGAAGACGTATTCGCGACGTTCGATTGGCTTCCACTTTTGCACTTCGTACGTTTGGAATCGAAGGGAGCGCGGATCGGCGACGTCCGCCTCGCGCAAATCCTGAATCGGAACGGTGATGGTCGTTTTATTGTCGGCCGACCGAAAAGTGATTCCCTGAGCATCGATGTGTAGGTCGCCCGGCTGATTCCGGAGAAGCCGAACACGCTCGGCCTTCATGTCGAATGCCTCGGGCACTGCTTGACCTTGGCTGATCGACGCGATCAGCGCGGTCAGACCGATAAGTCTGATGCACCTCATACCGTTTCTCTCTCGATTCTTCGAATTTCAAATCCCTTCCAGATTTCGTAGACAGCCGGGTAGACCAACAGCTCCAGCAGGAACGAAGTAAAGATTCCGCCGATCATCGGGGCCGCAATCCGGCGCATCACATCGGAACCGGCCCCGTGAGACCACATGATCGGAACAAGCCCTAGGAACATGACAGCGACGGTCATCACTTTGGGTCGCAATCGTTTCACGGCACCGTCTTCGATCGCGGCCCGGAGATCGGCCATACTGCGCATCTGGCCCGCGTTTTTTCGTTGCTCGTAAGCGAGTTCGAGATAGAGCAACATGAAGACGCCGGTCTCCGCATCGACTCCAAGCAGCGCGATTAGCCCGACCCAGACCGCAACGCTCATGTTGTAGCTGAGCAGGTAGAGAAGCCAGATCGCGCCGACTGCTGAGAATGGTACGGCCAGCAGGATGATCAGAGTCTTCACGAATGATCCCGTGTTGAAGAAAAGAAGCAGCATCACGATCAAAAGCGTGATCGGCACTACTACCTGCAAGCGTTCTGTCGCGCGCTGCAAGTACTCGTACTGCCCGCTCCATACGAGCTGGTAGCCAGCCGGGAGCTGGACTTGCTGTGCAACCGTCTTCTGGGCATTCGCCACATAGGTCCCTAGGTCCACGCCGGCGGTGTCCACATAGACGAAACCGGCGAGGAATCCTTCTTCGTTTTTGATCATGGGCGCGCCTGTACGCACAGTGAGGTCAGCTAATTGCGAAATAGGAATCTGAGCGCCGTCTGCCGTCGGAATCAGAATGCGGCTCAGTTTTGAAAGATTGTCGCGGAGTCCCCGTGCGTAACGCACATTGACCGGATAGCGCTCACGGCCTTCGACCGTCGTGGTAACGGTTTCGCCCCCGACCGCGGATTCAATGATCTGGTTCACCTGGGCTACGCTCAAACCGTAGCGCGCAGCTTCTTCGCGTTTAACCTGATAGTCGATGTAGTAGCCGCCCGTCACACGTTCAAAGAAAGCGCTGCGCGTCCCCTGAACACCTTGCAGCACTTTCTCAACCTTGAGCCCGATATCTTCGATCGTTTCTAGCTTGGGTCCCATCACTTTCACACCGACGGGAGTCCGAATGCCGGTGGTTATCATGTCGATTCGAGTGCGGATCGGGAATAGCCAGGCGTTGGCGAATGATGGAATCTGGACCGCGCTATCGAGCTGGCCGATCAATGCTTCCCAACTGATCGGCTGCTCCTCGGGCCACCATCGGGCGAGTTGAGGCTTGAGCCAGCTCGGAGCCCAGCTCGAATACCAACGGGTCTTGTGCTCCTTCCTCCATTCGCTTTCGGGCTTCAGAACAACTGTCGTCTCGACCATGCTCATAGGCGCGGGGTCAGTCGCCGTTTCTGACTTGCCGATCTTTCCGTAAACGCTTTGAATCTCGGGGAACCGGTGAAGCAATTTGTCCTGGATTTGAAGATATTTGCCCGCTTCCGTGACACCGATTCCCGGCAACGTGATCGGCATGTAGAGAATTGAGCCCTCATTGAGCGGAGGCATGAACTCAGATCCAAGGCGCTTGTAGACGGGAATAGTGAGCAGGACGATGATAATGGCGGCTAGCACCACGAGCCAGCGCAGCTTCAGTGCGGCGCGGACGACGGGGTGGTAGAGCTTCATGAGAGGCCGGCTGATCGGATGTTTCTCTTCGCTGTGGATCTTCCCGACGAGAACGGCATTCGTCATTCGTGCAAGGAACCTCGGCCGGAATGAGAACTCTCGCGTTCGCATGAACAGCAGGCGGATCGCCGGATCGAGCGTAATCGCCAGAACCGCGGCAATCGCCATTGAAAAATTCTTCGTGAACGCCAGGGGTTTGAAAAGGCGGCCCTCCTGGTACTGAAGGGCGAATATCGGCATGAAAGAAACCGCGATCACTAGCAGCGAGAAAAAGCTCGGCCCGCCGACCTCCTTGACCGCCTCGATGATCACCTGGGTGGCGGAGCCCTGGCGGCCTTCCGCCTCCCAATGCTCCAGCTTCTTGTGAGTTTGCTCCACAACGACTATAGCGGCATCCACCATCGCGCCGATCGCAATCGCGATCCCACCGAGCGACATAATGTTCGCTGTCAGGCCAGTGGCCTGCATCGGGATGAAGGCCAGGATCACCGCGATGGGAATCGTAAGGATCGGAATGATGGCGCTCGGAATGTGCCAGAGGAAGATCAGGATGACGAGGCTGACGATCACCAGCTCTTCGATCAACGTGTGCCGCAATGTATCAATCGAGCGGTCGATCAAGTCGGAACGGTCGTAGGTCGTCACGACTTCAACGCCAGGAGGCAAGCTGGATTTCACTTCTTCGAGCTTGTGCTTCACATCGATGATGACGTCTCGGACATTCTGGCCATACCGCACAACGACCGTTCCGCCCGTCACCTCTCCCTCGCCGTTCAATTCTGCGACACCGCGGCGCATATCCGGTCCGAGTTCGACGCGCGCGATGTCGCGCACGCGCACTGGCGTTCCGTTATTGCCGACTGCGACCGCGAGGTTCTGGATATCCGCGACGGATTGGATGTAGCCCCGACCACGGATAAGGTATTCCTTCCCGGTCATCTCTAGGCTGCGGGCTCCCACCTCGTTGTTGCCATTGCGAACGGCGTCCATAACCTGCATGAGCGGAACTTTGTAGGCGAGCAGCCTGTTGGGATCGACATTGACCTGGTATTGCTTCACGAAGCCGCCGATGGTCGCGACTTCAGCAACCCCCGGCACACTCGAAAGCCAGTAGCGCAGATACCAGTCGTTAAAAGAGCGTAGCTGCTGAAGGTTGTTCTGGCCGGTCTTGTCGACCAGCGCATACTGGAATGCCCAGCCGACGCCTGTCGCATCCGGTCCGAGTTTGGGTGAAACACCTTCCGGAAGTTGTCCAGTGATCTTGCTCATGTATTCGAGCACGCGAGTGCGACCCCAGTAGATGTCGGTGCCTTCGTCGAAGATCACGTAGACGTAAGAGAATCCGTAGTCAGAACTGCCTCGGACGGTGCTGACATGGGGCGCAGCGAGCATTGCGGAAACAACCGGATACGTGATCTGTGCTTCGATTAAATCGGGACTTCGGCCCGGCCACTCCGTGTAGATGATGACCTGCGGATCTGAGAGGTCGGGAATCGCGTCGAGAGGGATATTACGTAGGGACCAGATGCCGTAGAGCGTCAGGCAGATCGTCAGGACAACGATCAGTGCCCGGTTGCGCGCGGAGAACTCAATGATTCGGTTGATCACGCTTCTCTCCTATCGCGCCGTGATGTTGGTTTGGGCCACACCGACTACGCTTCCGTTCTTTCTGACCGTGACGGTTGTCTGCCAGGTCCAGGCCATCTGAAATTCGATTTGGCCTGCGTAGATGCCGTTCCCCACCTCTGTTAATGTTGCGTTCGAGCGCATGGGCGGCATCGTCCCCATCTGAGGCATGAATAAGCCGACCTCAACCTGGGCACCCGTGATCGGTTTGCCGCCCGCATCCTTTACGAGCAGCCGAATTGGATTCATGCCAGTCTTCGCGGTTTTCGGATCAAGGACTTCGGTTGAGATCGCTTGAGCGGTTCCGCCGGCACTTGGTGGAGCTTTTGAAGGCGCTCCCATTCCTGCAAACGCTCCCTTGAGCCGACTTTCAGAATCCACGATGAAATTGGCGCCGGTAACGACCTTCTCGCCAGACCTGAGCCCTTCTTGGATGCCGACCTTGTCGCCAGCCTCCGCGCCCACCTTGACCTTCCGCGGCTCGACGTAGCCGTTGCCTTTGTCGATGAACACGTATTGCTCGACGCCGGTATCCATCAACGCATCCTGGGGAATGAGCACGTGCCGTCCAATTGAAGCCGACATCGTGATGTTTGTGAACATCTCCGGCTTGAGCGACAGGTCAGAATTCGGGAATTCCATGCGGGCCTGGACGGTTCGCGTTTTTGGGTCGAGGAATGGATAAATGAAGTTCACACGGCCACGAATCTTTCTGACGCCGCCCGAGTACGGCAACTCAATCTCGGCAGCTTGTCCCGTTCTGACGAAGGGCAGGTCGGTTTCATAAACCTCGCCCAGCACCCACACGTGCGAAAAATCCACAATCGTGAAGAGATCTTTCGACGGATCGACAAACGTGCCGTGGTGGTAAGCCGCGCGCTCCATCACGACGCCGCTGACTGGAGAATACACGGCGATTGCCCGTTTCACCTTTCCTTCAGTTTCGAGGCTACTTATCTCTTGATCCGTGACATCCCACAGCCGCAGACGTTCGCGTGCGGCGGCAATCAGATTTTCCGAACCCTGCGCGGCGGATGCGACCGTGCTGGCCTTCAGCAAGTCGCGCGATCTGAGCGCCAGTAAATAGTCTTGTTCGGTGGCCACCAGATCCGGGCTGTAAATCGTAAACAGAGGCTCGCCCGCGCTGACTGACTTGCCGACCGAATCCGCGAACACATCTTCGATGTAGCCGGAGACCTTGCTATGGATGTGGGTCAACCGCCTTTCGTCGTAGCTCACCTTGCCAACGATGCGGATATCCTTGGTCAGTGTGCCCATCTCCGCCGGAACCGAATGCATCCCGATCAACTGTTGCTTCTCCGGTGGCACAAAGATCGCGTTGTCATTGGACACGCCGCCGGTGGCCGGGCCGCCGCCCGAGGGCATATTCATTGGCATGCTCGAAGGCTCGCTTTTCGCTGCTACGTCCGTGGCAGCCGGAGCGTTAGTATTCTCCAACTTCACGAGCTTCATGCTGCAAATCGGACAGTTGCCCGGCTTATCCGAGTGGTAGTTCTTGTGCATCGGACAGTAGTACACGTCCTTCCCCAGTTGGGCCGTTGCCGGAGAGTGACGAGCCTGCCGGCGAACGATTCCGAAGTACCCAAACGCGGCGATTGCGACGACGAGGAGTCCGATTAACGAGATTTTCAGAATGCGATTCCGGTTCATTGCATCACCTCTCGAAAGCAACCAATTCGCGGCCAACCACGGGCTCCAGGCGAGCGATAGCCTCTTCGTGGCGGGCGAGTTCGTCGTAATACTGCCGCTCCAGGCTGATCAGGTTCGTCAGGTTGGTAATCAGAGTGAGGAAATCGGTGTTTCCCACTTCGTATGCGGAGGCGGACGAATCCACCGTCAATTGCGCCTGCGGCAGTAGCGTCGTCTTGTACAGGTTCAAAATGCGCTGGCTACTCTGGATCGTCAAGTATTGATCCTTGACTCCGAAAACCGCTTGCTGCTGCGTGGCGCGATAATTCTGCTTGGCTTCATTGAGCCGCGCGTAGGACTCTTCGAGGGCATATCGCTGTTTGCGGGCGTAGTAGAGCGGAATCTTCACTTCCACCGTTGCCATGTAGTAATCGGGAAAATTCGTGCCGGTACGCATCCATTGAAAACTGGCGCCGAAATCCGGCCGGAAATCTTTCAGACTCCGGTTGATTCCGACCGCTCTGGCGTCGACCATCTTCTGTTCGGCTCTTATGCGCGGCGAGTCGGCTGTGGCCTTCACTAGTTCGTCCAGGGACATGGAGAATGAAGTCGGCTGGATGTCTGTCGGCGCGCGCAGAGTGACACTGGTTTGCGCCAGCAACGACGCGATCTCCGCCTCGGCGCGTTGGCGCTTCTCGTCCAGCATGGCGAGCTGCTGTTCGAGACTGGAAACCTCCAGTTGCGCTTTGAGCACGTCCTGCTGCAGACCCTTGCCGACGCGGTAGCGATTTCGCGCGATCTCCTCGAACCGGCTGAGCAAATCGCTGTGCGTTCGCGTTAGCTCGATAGCCTTATTCACCGTTAGCCACTCGTAGTAGGCGACCTTAAGACGCGACGACACATCGAGGATCACTGCTTGATATTTCTGCTGCTCGCTGTCCGCTTCGCGTTTGGCTTCTTCGGAAGCAAGCGCAAGTTTGCCCGGAAAAGGAAACTCCTGGGAGACACTGAATCCGTGATAGGCAAAGTCGCTCCCGTTCAAACGAGAGAACGGATGGCCGACGCCAAAATTCGAGTACGTGGCTGTTGGCTCGGGCAGCGTACCCGCCTGTGACGGTCGCTTCGTCGCCGCTTCAAAACGTGACCGAGCCGCCTGAATCTCGGGATTGCGCTGAAGCAGCTCTGATACAAGCTCTCGTGGGCCTAACGGTGCGTCCTCTGCCCGCAGCACGAATGCGAACGCAAGCAGGCAGAGGTTGCCCCTGCGGAAAATCGCAGGCATACAAACCTCCTCAAAAGATCGTTATGAAAGACGCATGTGGACGTGCGGCAAGACACACGTCGGCCAATGGATCAAATAAGGAGTGGCAGATTGAGGCGGGAATCTGGAGGCGATTCGGGCAGTGCATTCAGTTCGTGGAAGGTTGTCCGCGTGAAGACGGGCTCCCAAGGCACGACGCCGGCAATTACCGGCAGGGCAACCGGCGCTTGACTGTGGTGCGCCTTGGATGCTGCAACTAGGATCTTGCCTCCGGGGAGCGTACCCTTGCAGCAATCATCGCCGGTGGAAGGCCGACACTTCCCTCGCTTGCAACAATCAGCAGCTTCTTTGGTCAACTTGCCACTGAAGCAGTCGAAAGGCTTAAGCAGCAGGAATACCGCTATCAGGCTGACCGCGATGTGAAGGCCCCGACGCACTCGATTTGAGGATACCAGATCCCAAGATATTGACGTTGTGTGCGTCGGAACGTCGTGTTGGCAGCGCGATTGCACCATTTGTTATAGCGCCGACGTGGTATGGTCGATTTCGGACGCAGCGTGGTAGGTCGCTGAAGGAGTTGCACTTATGGTGATCGAAAATCGGGCCGCAAGAATTCTCGTCGTGAGCCTTCTGGTGCTCCTGCTGATTCCATTGGTGGTGATGCTCGGAATGATGCTGTTTGGTGGCGGAATGATGGCGCAAATGGGCGGCATGCAGATGGGCGGCGGGATGATGGCGCTCTGCGTCCTCTGGACGCTGCTGGTAGCTGCTGCTCTCGTTGGTTTGATCGTTCTGCTTACTTGTGGCAGCAGTTCAACTCGACATCGCGAGGTCCCATCGCCGAACATGAGCTCGCCGCTTCCACATTAGCGGCGGTTAATCGTTCTACAACGCGCGCCATTACAGTCGAGGGCACCCAGGCACGTTTGCCCTGACCATCCGGTCACGATCAGACACCGGTAGTGCCCCCGGAATTTCGCACGTCCGCTGCTGCAAACCATGGGTACACGGCCGGCAACACCAGAAGCGTGAGGAACGTCGAGGTGACAAGTCCGGCGATGACAACAGTTGCTAGGGGCCGCTGTACTTCGGCCCCGGCGCTCGTAGAAAGCGCCATCGGAAGGAAACCAAGGCTGGCCACGGCCGCGGTCATCAAGACCGGGCGAAGGCGGAGCAGCGTTCCTTGATACACGGCCAGGTCCAAAGACTCACCACGCTCGCGGAATCGAGCAACAAAAGCGACCAGCACAAGCCCGTTGAGCACGGCAACGCCGGAAACCGCGATGAAACCGACGCCAGCGCTCATCGAAAAAGGCATCCCTCGAAGGAGTAGCGCCAGGATTCCACCAGTGACCGCGAAAGGAATGCCGGTGAAAACCAGCGCTGCCAATCGGGCTGAATGGAATGTGGCGAACAGCAGCATAAAGATGAACAGGAATGTCACCGGCACGACGATCAGTAGCCGGTTCCGGCCGCTCTCCAAGTGTTCCCACAAGCCGCCCCAATGCATGATGTAGCCGGGCGGCAACTGCACGTTTCTCGCAACGTCCGCCTGGGCTTGCTGCACGAAGCTTCCGATGTCCCGGCCCCGAATATTCACTTCAACCGAAATGCGCCGCTCTCCGTCTTCGCGAGCGATTTCAACGGGACCCGTTTCCGTCGAAATATGCGCGAGCTGCGCGAGAGGTATCTTTTGACCATTCGGCGCACTCACCAGTAGATTTCCGAAGTCCTGCGAGGTCTGCCGGACCTCCGGTTTCAGCCGGACAACCAGTTCAAACCTCCGAAACCCTTCCAGCACTCGGGTTGCCTCCGTCCCCGCGATCGCTGTCTGAACGACCTGTTGAACATCCGCCACGTTGATGCCGTACCGGGCAATTGCTTCGCGCTCGATCTTCACTTGCAGAACGGGTTGCCCGCTGGTCTGCTCAACTTTAACGTCTGCCGCGCCCGGAACCTTACCCAATATGCGGGCGGTTCGGTCTGCCTGCTCCCGCAGTGTGGCGAGATCATCTCCGAAGATTTTGATTACAACGTCCGAACGTGCTCCGATGCCTTCGATGAGTTCCTGCATCCGAAATTCAATCGGTTGCGAGAATGAATAGGCTTGCGTGGGAAGTGCCTCAAGACGTGATGCTATCTTAGAGACCAATTCCTCCCGGTTACTTGCCGATTTCCACTCGTCCCTTGGCTTCAGGAACACATACGTGTCGCCCATGTTCGGTCCCATTGGATCGGTCGCGATCTCAGGCCTGCCGATCCGGCTTACGACCGTTTGGGTTTCCGGGAATTCGCGCACGATCTTTTCCAGGGCGGTCGTCATCCTCACCGCTTCCGAGAGCGAAACGCTAGGAAGGCGCTTCACGTTGATGGCGATTGCGCCCTCATCCAGTTTGGGCAAGAATTCAGCTCCGAGATATGGATAGAGGGCCACGCACGCAATCACGAAGACCGCAGAACCCAGCGCTGTTAAGCGGCGATGCCGCATGGCTCCGCGGAGGACTGGGGCATAGAATCGCGCGATGAAATGAATGATCGGATTGTCTGCCTCAAAGGTCTCTTTTCGAGGCTGTTCTCCAGGAATCCGTCGCGGCTCTTTCAGCAGGATGGCGGAAAGAGCTGGTATAAGCGTCAAGCTAAGCGCGAGAGCTCCCGACAACGCGAAGATCACCGTAAACGCCATCGGCCGAAACATTTTCCCTTCGATGCCGACCAAGGAAACGATCGGGATATAGGCCGCAATGATCAGAATCTCGCCAACCTGCCCTGCCTTTCTCACCTCAACGCTCGCCTCCCGAATCGTCGTGCGGCGTTCCTCGCCAGAGAGGGTGCGGCCGAGTTCGCGCCTCTTTTCCGAGAGCCTCCGGGCACAGTTCTCAACGATAATCACGGCAGCATCCACGATCAAACCAAAATCAATGGCGCCGAGGCTCATCAAATTCGCGGAAATGCCGAAATACCTCATCCCGATGATCGCGACCAGCATCGCCAACGGAATTGCCGACGAAACGATGACGCCGGCGCGAATCTGGAGCAGGAATAGGAAGAGGACCGCCATGACCACCAGGCCGCCTTCAATGAGATTTCGAGTCGCCGTACGGATGGTGCGATCCACTAGCGCGCTGCGGTCGTAGTAAGGCTCGATCTTTACGCCTGCCGGCAAAGCCTTTTGCACTTCCCGCATGCGCTCCGCGATCCGACCAGCCACGGCGCGGCTGTTCTCACCCTTAAGCAGCATGGCGATCCCCATGACGGTTTCGCCCTTGCCGTCCCTTGTCGATGCACCTTGACGGATTTGCGCCCCGCGACGCACTTCAGCAACCGATCTGACGAAGATCGGAGTCCCCTGGTGGGACGAAACAACGATATTGCCGATGTCGCGCTCGTTCTGGATAAGCCCTACTCCGCGGATCAATTCTTGCTCTCCGCCGTGCTCCAGGTATCCGCCGCCGGCGTTGATGTTGTTGGCCGATACAGCATCAATGACCTGGCGCAACGTGAGCCCGTATCCGATCAGTTTCGCGGGATCGACGAGAACCTCATACTGCTGTTCCTCGCCGCCGAAGCTGTTGACCTCGATCACGCCGGGAACTGTCCGAAGCTGCGGTTTGATAAACCAGTCGAGCAGCGTGCGGCGGTCCATTAGCGAATAGCGATTCTGCCCTGACCGATCTTCTACAGTGAACTGATAGATCTCACCCAACCCGGTTGAAATCGGAGCCAGTTCTGGTGCAACACCTGGCGGCAGGTCACGCTCCACATCGCGCAGCCGTTCGAAGACCAATTGCCGAACCGCGTATACGTCGGCATCGTCAGGGAAAATGATCGTGACCTGCGAAAGCCCGAATTGAGAGATGGATCGAATCCCCTCTTTATGCGGGAGGCTGCTCATCGCGACCTCGATCGGTGCAGTCACGTACTGTTCCATTTCGAGCGGCGTAAATGCGGGCGCGACGGTGTTGATCTGGACTTGATTGGTCGTGACATCCGGGACCGCGTCGATGGGCAGCCCGACTACCGCGAAGATGCCGATGCCCACGAGACCGAGCGCTAGAAGGACAACGAAGAGCCGCCATCGGATGCTCCAAGCGATGAGCTTGTCGATCATGGCCTACTCCTTCTCCTCTTTCAACTCTTTGCCCAGGAGCACGGATTTTACTGCGAATGCGCCCTTCGACACCACGAGATCGCCTTCCTTCAGCCCACGAGTGATTTCGACACGGACGCCGCTCGACGAGCCAGTCTCCACGTGACGGACTGAGAATCTGGAAGCCGAGGTACGAACGAAAACAACGGGCTTCTCATCGATAGTTTGTACGGCGTCCGCCGAAACAGCCAGCGCTGCTCGTTTCGTCGAGGTCGAAAATTGGACAGATGCCAGCATGTCGAGCTTGAGACGCGCGCCCGGATTTGCCACTTGACAGCGCACGGCTGCGGTACGTGTTTGTGGATCGATCAAGTCGCTGATCGATGCGACGCGGCCTGTAAAGCGCTGACCAGGATACGAATCGACTGTAATAGAGGCTGACTGGCCGACACGAACCTCACCCAAGTCCTTTTCATACACTTGTGCCACTACATAAATGGTGGATAGGTCCGCAATCGAGAAAAGGTCAGCGCCTGTTTCCACGACATCGCCGGGCGCCGCCGCTACGCGAACGATCACTCCGCCAAACGGGGCGCGGATTGCCGTGATCGTCGATGTATCGGTCGAAGGGTCTGTAATCCCAAGGCGACGCAATCGAGCAGTCAACCCTGCGATCGTGCTTTCTTGTGCGCGAATGCCAGTCTGCAAGCCTTGTTGTTCAGCGAAGCTAAACTCGTAGTCTTTCTGAGGAACGGCTCCAATCTCCGCTAAACGGCGGTTTCGCTCAACCTGACGCTGCTGCGCGGCAGCCTGGATTTTCAGCCGCTCTAGTTCCGCTTTAGCCGAGTTGTACTGTGCAATGATTTCGCCGGCTTCGATGTTGTCTATTTGCGCGAGGGACTGATTTGCCGTTATACGGTCGCCGGCCTTCACCAGAACTTCCTGCAAGCGTCCGCGCGTGAGTGGGCGGACATGGGCGACGCTACTGTCGATTGGCTGCACAGTCCCAGTCGCCTGGAGCAGTTCGGCAATTGGACTCATCGCCGCTGGCGTCACGACGATTCCGCTGCGTTCTTGGGCTTCTGGCTTGATGTCTACCTCGTCCGCCTCGCCCTTCGATTCCCCTTTTTCGTGCTCCTCTCCGGCTGGCTTCGCTGTTTCCGCTTTTTCCTCGGGCGGCGACGCGGTTTTCGGTCTCGTGCACGAAGAAATCAACAGCATGCTAATAATCGGGATCAGGATTCGTTTCACGGCAAAAGCCCCCCTGTAACGCGCTCCAGTTCAGCCAAAGCGCGAGCGACCTGGACACGAGCGTCCAGGTACGTAAGCTCGCTCTCGGTCAGGCGGCGCTGCTCGCTGAGTACATCGAGCATGCGCAACTGCCCCAGTCGATACGCCTCTCGTATTACGGCAAGGTTCTTGTTGGACGGGCCGATTACGCCGTCGCGAAGAAGGTCGCGCATTCGCTGAGCCGCGGTCCAGCGCTCATATGCGCTTCGTACCTCGATGGGAATTGTCAATTCAAGGTGTTCGCGTCTGAGGCGAGCGCCAGCCGCACCGGAGGCGGCAGCTTCGATTGCCCCCCGATTTCGCCGTTCCGTAACCAGGGGGATAGACAGGCCGACGCTCAGCGCGTTGAATTGATCTCGAATTGGAGTTAGCGCCCCGGACGAAGTGAGCCCGAACTTGTTTTCGAAGCTCTCCCGGAGGTAGGTGTATCGACCGGTGACAGTCACATCAGGGTGCGCCTCCGCCTTTGCGAGAGCGGTCTGCGCGTCCCCCTGTTGTTCGAGGAGTCGGGCAGTTCGCAGGTCGGCGCGTTTCTCTAGAGCCCGAGCGATAAGCTGTTCCAGTGGGAGCGTCGCCCGGCCGCCTGTCGGCGGCCCGACTGTGGGGAGTGGATCACTTGACGTCAAAGCAGCGACGCGGCGAAGTTCCAGTTCGGCAGAAGCGAGCCGCCCAATTGCGTCCGCCCGCTGAGCATCAGCCCGGCTCAGCTCGACCGCAAGTAACTGCGCTTCGAGCGGCGCGGCATCTCCTTCGCGGACCCGCGCCTCCGTCAATCGCAGGGACTCTCGCAGGCTGTCCGACACTCGATCGAGGACGGCAATTCGCTCCCTCTCATACACAACCGACAGGTAGTCCGTCTCGATTTCGTAAGCTATTTGATTGCTGCGCTCGTCGAGTTCGACCTGCGCCAGTTCTATCCCGACATCAGCGACCCGCATTCGGTTCCTACGTTTACCAAAGGCTTCAATAGGCTGGACGAAGGCGGCTGAGAACTCCTGATCGCCAGGACTCCGGAGGGGCGAGCCGCTGAGACCTTCGGCTTCGATGCTGGGCGCAGGGCGTACTCCAGCCTGGCGCGCCAGCGCGCGTGCTTGGGAAACACGCTCGCGTAAGGCTCGCACCTCCCGATTTCTATCGAGGCTGGTCCGCACCAAGTCCTCCAGCGTTGTCTGGGTCTTTTCTTGCGGCTTCGCAGGAACGCAGGTGAACAAGGCACCCACGCAAAGAGGCAAGAGACAATTCCTCTTCATGGAATCTCCTTCAAAACAGGTTCAGTTGTTCTTGTGGGGAGATTTAGAAGCGAGGAGGGTGTTCGATGTCGATCGTGCGGAATTCGGGAGTCCGGATTTCCTCTATGGGAGCGGTCCGTGAAATGAATCCAAGCGAAGCGAGCGGCGTTATGGATGGCAGTACAACAATGTGCGCGCAACAGCAAAGACAACCGTCGCCTGATCCTCCTTCAGTTGTATCGGAGGTGCTGTGGCTTGAGAAAATACACGTGTCAGGCGAGATGAGCTGGCAGGCAAAAATCTCGCTGCCCGCCATCAGCAAAACCAAAAGCGTGACCGCGCGTCGGATTGTGGACCATCCCGCCATTGAACCGTTCCTCAATATGATGACACGGTCGATCACCCCCGAGTATTGTTAAACGCAGGTTGCTGTCTCGCAATGGCATACAACCTCTAGAAGCGGGCCGCGCGTGAAAGCTCCGCACAATTCCAGACGCTATGGGAAGGCGCTCTTCCTAGAGACCAATTCGCAAACCAAGTGGAGAATTGCTGGCGCGGCGGCTGGGGCCGCGCAAGCAGAATGATCAGGAATACCAACGAAAGGGCAGGGCGCACGGATTCCTGATCGTGGAGAATGATAAAAGGCAAGGATGGCGTCGAATATCGAAATTGCCCAGGAGACGAGAGCCATTGTGCGTCGAGGCCGCCGACTGGAGTACTTTACGATTGCGTACAACTGTCTCGAAGGCATCGTTTCTTTAATTGCGGGCGTGTTTGCCGGGTCGATTTCGTTGATAGGCTTCGGGCTGGACAGCTTCATTGAAGTGACATCAGGTGCCGCATTGATCTGGCGGCTCGGACACGAAACGGACGCAGGGCGCCGCGCTATGGCAGAACGCACCAGCTTACGGATTGTCGGTGCCTGTTTCAGTGCGCTTGCTGCATACGTCGCGTACGACGCCGCAAGGGCTTTGATCCTCGGAGAAACGCCGGAACGAAGCGTCCCTGGCATCCTAATTGCCATCGCGTCCCTCATCGTCATGCCATTGCTCGCACGGGCCAAACGGAAGGTGTCGCGCGCCCTAAACAGCTCTGCCATGCACGCGGATTCACGGCAAACCGATTTCTGCACGTATCTTTCCGCTATTGTGCTCGCCGGACTGCTGCTCAATGCGGTCTTTGGATGGTGGTGGGCCGATCCCGTGGCCGCCTTGGCTATGGTGCCGATCATCTCAAAGGAAGCGTTGGATGCGCTGCGCGGACGCCCGTGTTGCGGGTGTTCAGGCGATACTTGTCACGGGGGTAGCTGAGAATCCCAACATCCAGGGCCGATTCTACTAGCAGTGGCGGCGTCAAAATCTGAATCAGCACTAGCGGCTAAAGGCGTTCCGGGCGATCCGCCGGGAGTCGAGCGGGTGTGGTCGTCGATACTAAGACGGGCTCCTTGGCAATGATTTCCGAGGCTCGTCGCTGGAACTCGTCCTGAATTCGATCATGGAACAAACAGAAGGTGCTGCCCATCCGTTCTATTGGAGGCCGAAGCTGCAGATTCCTGACATCTATGAGAATGAGCCGAACAAAGTCGCGTTCGGACAATTCCTGGATAGCTGTCTCCGTGCCACGAGGGACAACAGTTCCTCCGGGGATTTCTCAACTTGCTTGACGCGAGATTAAAGGACTTGGTCCGGCGGTTGCAAACATCCTCCACTTCCTGCATCCGACGGTTCCGTCGCCCTTTAACACGGCCATTCTGAACGGCTTCAACCTGCGCCTTGGCGATAAGAAAAAACTCGGATCCCGGTCGAGTTATCTGGAATGAGGCAGACGATGATCACGCTGAACGACGAGCACACCCGCCGCCACACCGGCTCCCTAGCAGAGCACTCGCCGCTGATAACGCTCCCAGGATCAGCGAAGCCTCTATATCCACGACAATCCACGATCTCTTCTTGGGCGTTCCTAAATCCGGATCTGCCGCGACGCACATTCCTTTTGCGAGCGGATGTGGCTCCGTGCCGTCAGTCGGAGCAGGCCTGGCCGCAGGCGGAGATCGCGGTCTTCATATCACTTCACGAAACGATGAGAACGTCATCTTGAATCGATTCGCGTCGAGGACCGCTTTGGCAGCGTCAGCTTCTTCTACGGTTACCAGCCCAGCGCGAATCCAAAGAACGTACAACCCGGGTGTGTTCAGGATGCGACCGTGGCCAAGTCGGGCACGAGCTTCGCGGAGGAATACGCGCTTCTCATCACAGGCGACAAGCCAGCCCCTGCTTGAGGCGAGAGCGAGGCAAGCTGATTCGCCGGAGCCCAGGATCTGAGACAATTCGGCGAAAACCGCCAGCTCATCCGGTGAGGCAAGCGACTCTCGTCTTAGCAATCCATCCGCGATTGCGGCTTCAAGAGTTCGGAGTTGCTCCGGTTCCGTGACCTCGGCCACAACCTCATCTGGCACTACGAAACATAGCCCGCCCACCCTGCCCAGAAAGGCAAGGTGGCCAGTATGACTCAGGTTGATGAGGATACTGGTGTCGGTGATGACAATCGAAGTAGTGCCAGTTGCGTTCACGGCTAAACTGAAGGGATGAGCACCTCGGCAGGTTCATCATGAATCAATCCGAGGCTCTGAACGACCTGCTCGATTTCAGTCGCACTCACGCCCAGTTTGCTCGCGATCTCAATCAACTTCCGCCGGCTGATCTTCTCTCGCCGGTACGCTTCCAGGGCCAGGACAAGGTAACGCCGATAGAAAGCGCTGATATTTTCATCTTCTGAAAACTCGGCAAGGCCGAGCAGCTCGGCCAACTGTTTGCTCATTCCATCACTGTCCATCTGCTTCATTTCCCCGAATTGCTTCTCCGTGATCAGACGTAGGTTCATTAGCCGGTAGAGGGCCGAGAGTACGCTCACACCGAAGTGATACGAGAACTTGACGACATCGTAAATCTGCAACTCCTGACTTCCACCCGCAGTCCGGCTATCGATCGGGACAACCCCGCTTTCATCGAAAACCTCCGCATGAAGACGGCTCGCGCTGCCTTTCCCGAGGGTCGCCACGAACTGGCGCACGCCGTCCTCCGGCATGAGGAAATTCGCAGCGAAGACGTTGGCACGCACTTCAAGCAAGTCCGCCCGCTCCGATTCTCGGCTCACATGTCCCATCTGGGCCCGATCCAGCAAGAGATGTGCGTATTCGTGGCACCATGAAAACCTCTGCCTTACGGCCGGGTGGTCTCGGTTCACCACGACAAACAACCCAACCGTTGGATCGCTGAGCATCAGCCCGGAAACCCCCGCCGGCATCGCGATTAGCCCGGTGCGAATGCCTTGTGCTTCCAACAATGCGGGCAGATCCCCGAGGGGGCCTGAACCCAGCCCGAGCCTTCTTCGCTCTTCCAAGGCGGTTTGGGTGCCACTTTGAATCGCATCCCACTTCGATCCAAGAGAGACAGACGGATAGGCGGCCACACTGCCAGTGCTCCGGCTGATGCCGAGCAACGTTTCAAGATCTCGGAGTTGATGTCCGAGTGCAATGCAATCGCGAAGTGCGGCCTTAACACCGTCGCCCGCGCCGTCTTCGGCGCGGAGCAGCACGGCGGTCAGCCCGTCCGCGTTGAAGTTCGGAGCGAGAAACTCCGTAATATCCCGTGCATATAGGTACGCGAGCTTCGCTAACTCCAAACCGGACACGGACCGATTGCCAAGTTCGATCTGGGCGATGGTCGCGCGGGACACAGCCATCTCCCGCGCCGTATCATCTTGCGTCAATCCGCAAGATTCCCTCGCCTCCTTGAGGCGGCGTCCTAGTTCCGCTTGATCAATCGACATTGGAGTGACCCTCTAGCTTATCAGCGGCAGGCAACGCGGCGTTCCAAAGTCGAGCGCAACGTGCGTAACATAACCCGCGCCAAGGCCCGCCAGAAAACCAGCAAGCATGCGGAGTGCCCATTCGGCCAATGCGTGCCACGCGGCCGCCGCTGGATCGGTTGACAGTGATCGACGATAGTTCTGTTCATCGGCTAGTCGCCGTAACTGGTTCTGCCATCCATCAAGGCCTTGATTCCATATGGTCCCCGCCACAGCCACCGGAACGAAGCCGTGCGCGAGCGAACGGTGGCCAGGATGAAGCGGCGGATCAATGCAGTCCGGCAGGATGCCGCCGCAATAGCCGCCGAGAGCACCTCCCAAGGCTTCCAACGCCCTTTCTAAACCATTCTGCTGGTTGGCTTTGTAGAATGCATATCCAGCTCCGGAAGGAGTGGACGTTGCAACGTGAAATGGACGGTTTGGCATCAGGACCTCTGAGTCAATATAACACAATCTGGCAAAATATGGAAAATATGTTAGAATAGAGGTAGGAGATTTACCCTAAAGTGCTACTTGTTGAACCTCAAACTCACACCGCTCTCCCCTCGAACCGCGCCGAGTGGCTGGATCGCCATTTGGCGCGCGTCTGCATTCTGTCGGAACTGACGGCTATCCAATTTCGTAACGCCGAGGAAAAATATCACGCAGTCGGCGATTGGCTCGCCGCTGACGGGAGCTCGTTGGCAGTTTTCGCCCCGGAAGTTTATCCACAGGGGTCGATGCTGCTCGGCACTACGGTGCGGCCGTACGGGCAAAGCGAATACGACCTTGATCTCGTCTGCCAGCTCCATTGGTGCGCTCAACAGCCGCCGCTCACGATCTATGACTGGGTGCATCAGCGGATGGCGGCCAACGAGACCTATCTGGAAATGCTGGAGAAGCTGAAGCGGTGCCTGCGGTTGAACTACGCCGGCTCCTTCCACCTGGATATTTTGCCCGCCTGCCCGAACGACCGGATCGGGAACGGTTCCATTATCGTGCCCGATCGCAAGCTCGAATGCTGGAAGCACAGCAATCCGAAGGGATTTGCCGCGTGGTTCCTTGAACAGTGCCGGCTACGGGACCAGTTGGCGGAGCGCATGCTGAAGGCCTCGGTTGAGCCCCTGCCTTCAGCGGTGCCCTCGGAGTACAAGTTCCCGCTGCAGCGAATCGTTCAACTGATGAAGCGCCACCGGGATATCTACTTCAGCGGCGGCCGGGACATCGCGCGCTCCGTCATTCTCACCACACTAGCGGGGCGCTTCTACGGGGGCCAGCGCTCGTTGAGCCTCGCCCTTGAGGGCGTGTTGGATGGAATTCACTTTGCGATGGAAGCCACTCCAACCGTGCCCAGGGTCGAAAACCCGACGCACCCCGGCGAGGACTTCGCAGACACGTGGGATCAGGCAAAGTATGAGCGATTCAAGTCCTACATCCGAAATTTCCGCACCGAATTGAAGGCATTACTGTATCCAAGCCTGACCGAGCAGCGGATGGGTCTGGAGAAGTCGACGGAGCGACTTGGGCACCTTTTCGGCAGTGACCGGGTCAATGACGCAATCCGCATTGAGGCGAACGAATTGAATGAACGGCGGAATGGCGGCAAGCTCGGCATCGCGGCGGGTGGCGTTCTTACGGCGATCTCTCAAGCTGGATCGGCCGCAGTGCCCCGCAATCAGTTCTTTGGTCGATGAATAGAATCAAGACAATCGGTATTCGGGACCAAGCTGCATGGGTTCGTAGTCGCAATCCCGGATTTCACTGCGACGTGACTGGCGGTCTGTTGACCTGCCGTGGCCGTCTGCAACCAGGCCCGATGAACGCCACCTACGAGGTTGTGATCCAGTACCGGGTTGGAACGTGGCCGAAGGTCTATGTGCCGGGCGATCAATTGCGACCTCTTGAACCAGGCGGCAAGATTCCACATACCTATGCCCCTACAGAACCGTGCCTTTTCTATCCAAGTAGGACCTCGTGGCGTTCGGACATGAAGCTGTCGCACACAATTATTCCTTGGCTGTCGCTCTGGCTGACGTTTTATGAAATGTGGAGGGCCACCGGCGAATGGCACGGCGGCGGAATCTCGCACGGCGCCGTCAAGGAACTTGAGCCAGCCGCGTGACTCCAAGCATTAAGACAGATCCAGAGCGTGCGCAAAGCCGCCCAACGATTGGTTCTGATCGTAGATATGCATCTTCAGATCTGCTTTTGGCATGATGATGCGCCCGAATTCTACCGCGAGCGCCACCGGCATTGCGGGAAAAACGTGTAGCGTGGCATGTTCTCCGTGCGCCGCCTTGATCCGGTCCAACAGTAGCCTCACCTTCTCGCGGAAAAGGCGTGCCTGGCTGCGGCTCTTCAAGAAGTCATTGCTCGGTGCCGGAATCGACATCTTCCAGATGTTCGCGCCCGGCAGTACCGCATGAACGCGCTCGTCGTTGATCGTCGCGCTCAAAGCGAACACCAGCGCAGGTGGACCGTCCGTGGCGCCGGGCTCGACAGTCTGGTACTGGAAGCCATTTGGATCCGCTTGCCAACTCCAATCGGGAGGTTCCCGGTGCAACTGAAACACCTCCGCCGCCGCAATATCGCACAGCAAATGTCCCAGGAGCATCAACAGCGGTTGGGGCGCCAGCCCAAAGACCGATAAGTGATGCACCTCGCCTTGCGCCAGACGCGGCTTGACCTGGAGCGATACTTGACTCCTCAGTTGAGTTGCCTCAGCCTGCCAGTAGGCGCCGTCTCGGTCCTGAAGCGAACTATTCACCATTCCGAGTGCGATCGGGCGCGAATCAGCAGGGTAGCGCTCCGGAAGCATTGCCTGCGCCGCGTTCTTCAAGGAAAGCGGAGCACTATGGGCCCCAATATTGGCTCCGTACAGCACCACGTGGCTTTGCTTGTCCGGCCCCAACGCGGTGACGAGTTCAATTCGTTGCTCGTGGCGCTCTTTCATCGATCGAAGGAACTCGACAGGATGACCGTCCACATCGGCGACATCGATCCTGCGGTGGTGGACGTCACACATCAACATCAGGTTCGATATATCGGTCTTCAACTGTTCCGACAAGGTCGCGTCGCCACGAGGGCCGGTCGGTCTGTCAGCGATGATGTGAGCGATATAGGCAGAATTGAATTCCGCCTGGGTGAGTGCATCGATCCAAAGCGGCTGGTTGCAGCCGTCGTACTGGCAGCGGCCACCAGCCTTCCCCCAGAGTCGGATTTTGACGGTCTCAGGAATGTAGCTGACCGACATCGCTATTTCACTCGCAAGTCCGCTGCGATGAGGGCGAATTCGTCGAGCGCGGCCTGAAGGTCTTCGACGATCTCGGCGGCCAGTACGTCGGGGTCAGGCAATGACGCGGAGTCCTCAAGGCTGTCGTCCTTCAACCAGAAGACATCCAGACTCAGCTTATCGCGCTTGATCAACTCATCGTAGGTGAAGGCCTTGAAGCGCTCGGTCTCCTTTCGCTTGTGGCGATTCTCAGGGTGATAACGGGCAACGAAATCGTCCAGGTGCTCGCGCCGCAACGGGTTGGTCTTCAGAGTGAAATGCTGGTTCGTGCGCAGATCATAGATCCAGAGCTTCTTCGTCCAGTGTGTCTCGCTTGCCGGCTTCCGATCAAAGAACAGAACGTTCGCCTTGACACCTTGTGCGTAGAAGACGCCGGTTGGCAGACGCAAGAGCGTGTGGACGTCGCACTCGTGAAGGAGGTTCTTGCGAATTGTCTCACCCGCGCCGCCCTCGAAGAGGACGTTGTCGGGCAGGACGACGGCGGCGCGCCCGTTGATCTTCAGGAGCGATCGGACGTGCTGCACGAAGTTCAGTTGCTTGTTGCTTGTTGTCGCCCAGAAATCGTCGCGGTAAACCGTGAGGCTCTCCCGGCTGGACTCCCCTTCTTCGTTTATGACCGTGATGCTGGATTTTTTTCCGAAGGGCGGATTCGTAAGCACCATGTCAAAACTCTCGGCCGGCTTCTTCGTCAAACTGTCGACAACGTCCACCGGCGACGATTGGCTATCGATGCCGTGCAACAACAGGTTCATGGCACACAGCCGCGCCGTGGCATCAACGATTTCCACTCCTCGGAGCGCCCTGGTACGCAAGAAGCGCTTCTGGTCGCGATCCAGGTCCTTCTTCTTGCTGATGAACTCGTAGGCGGCCAGCAGGAATCCGCCGGTGCCACAAGCCGGGTCCATGATGGTCGTCCCAGGCTCCGGGCCCATGCAGTCCACGATGGCGCGAATCAGGGGCCGCGGCGTGAAGTATTGTCCGGCGCCGCCCTTCACGTCTTCGGCGTTCTTCTGCAGAAGCCCCTCGTAGGCATCGCCCTTCACATCAGCGTCGAGAGCCATCCACTGCTCTCGATCGATGAGATCCGCGATCAGTCGACGAAGCTTTGCTGGGTCCTGGATCTTGTTCTGCGCCTTCCGAAAGATGACGCCGAGCATCCCGCGTTCGCGCCCGAGATTCTCCAGTGTCTTCCGGTACTGCCGCTCTAACGCATCGCCATCCAATTCCAGCAGATTCGGCCAATCGTATGGCTCTTGGACAATCGGCGCGCGTTTGAAAGGCGGTTGCGTCTGCTCATGTGCCATCTTAAGGAACAAGAGAAACGTGAGTTGCTCGATGTAGTCACCGTAGCTCAGACCGTCGTCCCGAAGAATGTTGCAGTAGTTCCAGAGTTTTTGAACGATCGGGCCAGAGTCGTTAGCAACGCTAGGCATGGATCACACCCTTTTCTTGGACGACTAGATGCCCCTCGAAGGCGAGTTTGAGAATCCCACTTCGAAGTCGCTCAGCACGTCGTATATTCGTCGCAACCGTGGCTGCAGTTGCATTTGCCTGAGTCAGCGCTCGCTGAACCTCTTGGACGAGTTCGGCTTGTTGAGTGTGCGAGGGAGGGAAGGCGACGGGGCACGCCTTAATGTCTGCGCCCGATATTCCCGCTTGCCCGGCGGTGGTGCGAACGCGACTCCGGAGAAACTTTCTGGACTGACCGCTGTTCACGGCAATCTCGAGGAAATCGGGGCTCACAGGTGAGTCATCGGGCAATCGCAGACGGATTAGCTTGTCAGGATAGACGAGTTGCTCTTCAGTTCTCAAGACTCCAGCGACTCCAACAAACTCAGGGTTTCCGTTGTAGCGCGTGAAGAGTAGGTCGCCAGCACGAAGCAAATACCGTTCGTACTCGTGCTTTGTACTCTTGGGCAAAAAGCGCACTTGATCGTAATTCACTTTCATTGGGCGAACAGAACTGATCCTCAGAATCGGCAACCCCTCAGCCTCCGTCGGCTTCGCAGCGATTCCATTCCGAATTTCGCTTGCCAAATCGCCGAGTTTCCGTGTTGCCCACCCAGGTTTCCCGGCCGCGGCTCGCTCAAGCACCTTCGCGCAAAACCGTCGTAGCTTTGCTTCAACGGTGCATAGGCCGGACACTGCGGCGTCAATGCGGGTGAATTGCTTCTCGATCTCCCCCACAATTCGACGCTGCTCATCAATTGGTGGGAGAGGAAACCGGAATGATCGCAGCTTCGTGCCGTTCACATTTGCCTGCCCTACCTGCTGAGAGACTACTCCCTTGATCCAAGTTCTGCCAATGTGAGAGTTCAGGGCGAAGGCTAGGTATTTCGGAGAACATCGCGGACCGAGCCGCACACGAATTAAGTACGACGCAAAACTACAGGGCGTCGGCAATCCGCTGTAGACGGCGCTCTTGCCGACCAACTCGAAGCTATTAGTTCGATTAAACAGCAAGTCGCCTTCCTGCAACATCGTCTCGGCCAGGTCTGGGTGCCCGACTGGTAGATACTTGAGGTCATCAAAGTTGATCTCACCAAGCGATGAGATGTTTCCCATCCGCAGTACCGGAACGCCTTTATTCTCGGCAGATGTTTTTGCGGACGTGCCGTAGCGGAACTCGGTGGCAATCTCTTCGACCGTTATGAACTGCCAGCCAGCAGGAAGCGGCTCCAGGCAACTCACGCTACTAGCCTCTCGTTCAATTCATCCAGGAGGCCTGGCAGGCGATCACCAAACAACTGGTGCGCACGCGCAAGGCCGCCTCGCTGTGAAAACGGCGTCTCTTCCAGATCATCCGCCGAAATCGACACGCTACCGCCGATGTGCTCCGCGATGGCCTCCAGCCAGAGTCGCTGTTCCTCTGAAAACTTCTGTCCAAGCTGCTCCTGTTCGGAAAGCCAGGACAGGAACCGCTCCTTCACCGAGTCGGTGAACGGCCGCAAAACGCGCTCCGTCTCCGTGGCGAACCGAACGAGGGAAACCAAATCGGTCAAGATGCGTCTCCCAGACCCGCGAACACGGGAGCGGTCGAGCGTCTCGTAAGCGTGCCAAAGCAACTCGGGTGTCCAGTTCGGGTGTGGAGTGCGGATGGCCGCCGCAAGTTCTTTAATCTCATCGTACGTAAGCCTCTTCCGGTATGGGCGGCTATAGAGCACCTGTAAAGCGGTGATCTCGTTCTTGTTCGTCTCAATGAATTCACGAAACGAACCGACGATCGACTTGGCCTTGTCCTTCGCATCACCAGAATATCCGGCGTCAAGGACCTCATCCTTGCTGATCGTGTCGATCACCTGTTCATACTTGCGCTTCACCGCAAGAAGGCCCAGCCGCCAATTGGCATTGGACATGATCGGCTTAACGGCGTCTGCGATCAACGTCTGCGCCGCCACCTTCAGCGCGTCCGGTGACGGTTGATCCGTTCCCGACGCTTCGCGTGCGGCCGCTACTTGCGCGTCGGGATCAATTGCCTGCACCAGTCCGTGGACGATATCGGAGATCCAGCGCCCACCGGACAGCTTGGCCAATCCGGTTCGGTCCTCAGGTTTGAGCGTACGGTCGAACCGAGCCAGCTTTGACGCGAGCGCTGAAAGCACTTGTGGGTCTTTGCTCCCGAACGCCACGGCCTCCATGAGCTTGTCCATGCCCACAGACGGTTTGCAGTCGAGTGGCCGCGAATCCTGCATTTCACTCTCGCAGAGGCCGACCGCATCGACGATGACGAAATGGGTCTTGTTGCTGGCATCCGGCGTGACGGCTTGGAAGTCCGCCTCGGTGATCACCCGAACCCCGCGCCCCTTCATCTGTTCGAAGTAGTTGAGACTTTTCACGTCGCGCAGGAAGAATACAATCTCCAACGGCTTGACGTCGGTGCCGGTCGCAATCATATCGACCGTCACGACGATACGGGGGTTGTAGCTATTCCGGAATTCCTGCAAACGCTGCTCCGGCTTATCGGCCCGGTAGGTGATCTTCTGCGCAAAATCGTTTCCGCGGCCGAATTCTTCTCGTAGAATCTGGAGGATATCATCCGCGTGACTGTCGTCCTTGGCGAAGATCAGCGTTTTGGGAATCTCCGTGCGACCTGGAAACATCTCCGTGAAAAGCTTGTCGCGAAAAGTCTGGATGACCGTGCGGATCTGATCCTTGGCAACGACGTCGCGGTCCAGTCGATTGGCCGCATAGAGGAAGTCTGAGTCGAGTTGTTGATAGCGAACCTCACGAGTCTTGCGGTCGCGCGTGTCAACAAAGAAGCCAGCCTCCACGCGCGAACCCTGTTCCGAAATGCGCGTCCGAATTCGGTAGACCTCGAAATCCACGTTGACACCGTCGGCAACGGCCTGCTCGTGGTTGTACTCCATGACGAGATTCTGGTTGAAGAAGCCGAGGGTCTGCTTGGAAGGAGTGGCTGTGAGACCAATCAGCGACGCGTCAAAATACTCGAGGACCTGGCGCCACAGGTTGTAGATTGAGCGGTGACACTCGTCGGTCACGATGAAGTCGAAAGTCTCGATCGGGAAGGCCGGATTGTAGTCGATCTCAATCGGCGCCTGCGCGAAGGGATTCGACTGGAAGAGCGAACCCTCCTCAATCGCGGGATCAATCTCCGGATCGCCTTTGAGCATGGAGAATAGGCGCTGGATCGTCGTGATCGTGACCCGGCACACCGGATCGAGCTTGTTCGATGCCAGATGCTGGACGTTGTAGAGCTCAGTGAAGGTCCGGCCGTCGTCAGGCGTGCGAAACGCCTGGAATTCCTTCATTGTCTGCCGGCCAAGGTTGTTTCTGTCCACAAGAAACAGCACGCGTCGCGCGCCCGCGAACTTGACCAGGCGGTAGATGAAATTGCAGGCGGTGAAGGTCTTGCCGCTACCGGTGGCCATCTGGATTAGTGAGCGGGGCCGGCTCTCAGCCAGCGAGCGTTCCAACCCTTGAACCGCCCGGACTTGCGCGGGCCAGAGATGATCAGACATCAACGCCGGCATCGAACGGATGCGAGCCTTGACGGTAGAGCCTGGCGCCTGACATTCCTTTGTTAGCCAGTCGCCGAGGGTCTCTGGACGGTGAAACGAGAATACCGCGCGACTGGGCGCGTCGGGCTCAAGTAGGTTCGTGAATCTGGTTTCCGTGCCGGTAGATTGGTAACAGAACGGCAAAGGGCGCCGCGGCGCCGGCAGGTCGTCAGGTAAGCCTTCGGAGTACTTTGAGGTTTGAAGCTCAACACCGGTGAGGGCCACGCCCTCCTTCTTTGCCTCCACCACTCCCGCCGCTGCGCCATCCAGATAGAGGAGGTAGTCAGCGAACCCGTGCCCGGGCTTCAATGGGAACTCCCGAATGGCCACTCCCCGACCAGCGGTGATGTTGACGTGTTTTCGATCCTGAACAAGCCAGCCCGCAGCCGTTAAAGCGCCGTCGATGGTGCGTCGAGCCTGCTGTTCGGGCTTCTCGGGCATGAGTTCAGGTAATTGTTTGATTTTATTATGCTTGTCGTATCGAGTACAATCTGTTTCGCTCCATCCTGGTTGGGATTCTTCCGTCGTAATGCGTGGACACGCGGTCAACCCGCAGCGACAACAGGCAATTCATCGCTAGGGCAGGGCCAATATCGCAGCGCTGATCGCATAAAGGGTCAGGTTGTAAGCGGCATGTGAAACGGCCGCTGGAGCCGTCGATCCAGAGCGCCACCTGATCCAGCCATAGAGCGTTCCCGTTGACGTGATGCACGCCAATTGGAGCCAACTCACACCGTGCTCTGCGAGATGAGTCGCCGCAAACACCACAGCCGCACCAATCACGACCGCCCGGCCCCGGTGAGCGTCATTGTCCACTCTGCTCAATAACCGCGTCAGGAAAGCGAACAGATAGCCGCGAAAGACAACCTCTTCGAGCACCGGCCCTAATGTCACCTGGAGGGTGATGAGCTTCCAGTTTTCGCCCAGCCTCATGTTTCGTCCAAAAACGGTCCCGATCACGAAGACGACCATTCCAGCAAGTACGCCGCCCACCACGGCGAGCACCCAGTCGCTGCGGGCGGCTGACCGCCAGCTAGCAAGTTCCAGGCCCAGACCTCTCAATGTGTCCAGATTTGCCCGTGCGTACACAAGGAATCCCCCAGCACCAAGAGCGCCGATCATGCCGTTCTTGCTGCCGGGCGATGCCAAGAACTGCCAGCTGCCGAGCAGCAATAGCCAAAACAAGATCTCACGGCATTCGCCGGCCCTAGAGGGCATTGCTGATCCGGACATCCCGTCCTCCTGATTGTCGACACCCGTGCGTATCCTGATCGGGGGTCCCCTCTCACGCGACGCCAGGAGGTGACCTCATGCCGGCGACTGTGACCGCACCCAAAACAGTCGGTTGCCACGCCGAAAGGTACTTCGATTCTGGGGCTTGTGGTTGTAGCCGGTTGCTCTCCCTTCTCTTCCCTGGAGGCACTGGAGTTGATACAGTAAAAAAGCTTTGACCAACAGTCCAAGCGGCCTCCTCCAGAAGCGTGTCGTGGATGGCGAAAAAAGACTCTGCAAACCTCGTTCTCAACGTACGGCGCGATAGCAAGCAAAAGGCCCTGCAGGGGGCACTTGCGGTGCCTTGGCAGTATTTGGCAGAAGGGGCGTCTGCTTTCGTGGAATGGCACATGATCATTTTGTGGGTTCGGGTTATTACCGAAACCGCAGCGCAGGTTCCACAAATCGTACGGTCCGAATTGCAGTCTCGGTGCCCCGGCTTCTTGGAGGAGCAGAGCCGGGAACAAAAGGAGGGTCTTCCCGTCTGGAAGTCTTTGGAGGATTGGGTCACCGCTCACCGATTCGCCACGGCGAGAGCCGAGGGTTGGTTCGATGCCATCATGTACTACGCCTACAGGGACCTCCGTACTGAGCAAGCCTGGACGACGTGGGAGCGGACCAATGCCGATTGGCGCCACGCGGCGCCTGCCAGATGGCCGACGCTGGACCAATGGACCTCGGAGATCATTGGCACCCGCACCCTGTCCAATCCCGGAACCGAAAAGGCTCGCGCCGTTCAGGCCCTTGGGACTGTGGAGCATCCACGTCTCAATAGAGCGGTCACCGATCTCCTCGAATCGCGAGCGCTCGCACTCTGGGTCGACGCCCTGACCGAACCAGGGCAGCCCCTTGATGAAGCGGTGTCGACGGAACTGCGAAACCGATGCCCCGGCCTTCTTCCCCCTTCCGGTTCTGGACCTATGTGGGCCCGTTCTCTTTTCTCTCGTCTCTTGCGCTTCGGCGAGTCGAGTTGGCGTGGCGCGGCGCGATCGGAGGGATGGTACGCGGCGCTGCGCTATGAGGTCGTTCACAACCCTCGCTACCAACGCCTCATTCATTACAATCAGCGCTGCCATGATGAGTGGTCCCGAACTCGTCCCAAGTGCTACCCGTCGTTCTCCGAATGGCTCGAATCTGCCGACGCCTACTGTGCCGATCGAAGAGCATAGCCCTCATTTGTTGCCTGCCCTGCCGTTTTCGGATTGCCGCTGGGGTGCGGATATCCCATCTCCCGAAGCCAGTTCTGCATGTCCACGCTCAAGCTCTCAAATGGAATCTTCTCCGGATGGTCGGCGAGGAACTTCGACACTGAACTCTCAGTGATGCGGCCACCCTTCGTAAGCAGAAGTTTTTCGGCAACCCAGTATTGAACCCTTGCGGGCGGGACCTTGAACATGTCAGCGACGTCCTTGACTTTGAACCCGCCCAGACTCTCCGCCGTGTATTCCAGATCACGGAGTTTTTTCCGGACAGCAGAGACAGTGCGTCCGAGCCGCTCCGCAATCAATGCAAGCGATGCATTGCTGTCGATAGACCAGAGCAGATGGTTTTCGTCCGCGTCCGTCCACCGCGGCGCTCTTCGCCGGCACAACTCCAACGCTGCCGCGCGTTTCTTAACCGAATATGAGGACCATGTAGGTTGGTGCTGCCGGATTGCCCGACGAGCAGCGCGCAAACCTCCACGGGCCCAGGCGGTCTTCAGAACATCATCCAACTCCGCAGTCCACACGCAGGTCTTCCCCCGGGGCTTTCCGACTTTTCGTCCTTTCCTATGACCTGCGTTCATATTCTTCCCGCCCACTCTGGTGCCGCGTTGCTCGGACCGTCGCTGAGTTTCGACATCCGGAGCTTCGCTCTCTACTGAAATAAGTAGTTCGCCGCCAAGAAAGTCAGACTTGAATGTGTTCGAAACCATGACCTTAATCACACTCCTCACGTGTCTGAGCGTGGATGAACAAGGGTGCCCGTCCGAGGTCGGGGAACAGCCCGCTAGGATTGCCGAGGCCCTTCTTCCCCGGCCGCTTCTGCCGAACGGGCGCCCGTCACTGCAATGGTGGGTCGTCGCGTGGGTCGGCTGTCGTATGCTGTTTATTTGCGGACGCTGTCAGGGGGCCGCACTCTAACGATTTGAATTGTGTGCGACCGCACGCACATCCAAAGGCCCCGCGCCGGTTGGTAGCTGAAGGTGTTAAATCTTTCTGACTAATTGCCGGGGCCAAGTCTTATTCAAACAGAGGGGCATGTTCTCGTTCGCTGCATCCATGACCCAACCCTCTACCGACGACTTTTCGCACGGCCTAAAGCGATGGGAGAGGCACAGCGGGGGAATAGGGAACGAGTATCCGACCGGATACCAGAATTCTGGATCCGGCCGCAGGACAAGCGCGGCCGCCCTGTTGACGCACGTGTCCTAGATGCCTCACGGCATCTTTGGCCGTGGGCCTATCGCCACGTTGAAATCGAGTTGCACGATGGGGCGCGCGCGGCAGAACTTCTGGAGGAAGTCGCGATGGACGTGTCTGCTCGTCTACGGGTCGAGCCGGAAGTGGAACGTAACCTAAATGGATATCTGATCACAGCGTTCCACCATCGCGTGCGATCGCAACTATTGAGAGAGAGTCGGTTGGCTTACGAAGGTCTCCTTTGCGAACTCGAGGAAAGGCATCAGCCCAGAGCGCCGGATTGGGTGACAGCGCTGGAAACGAAGTTGGCTCTGAACTTCCTCGTTTCTTATCTTCCTCACCAAACCAAGCACATGCTGAACTACCGGACCTTGGGTTTTTCCTGGAAAGAGATTGCGCGAATTGCAGGAATCACCGTAGAGCAGGCAAAATCCAGGTTTCATTACGGAGTCCAAAAGGCATATGAAACGCTCCTTGAGAACCAGGCGAGGCGGCGGAAAGATGATAAGGAGTCGGAACTATGAAAGAGGAAGGCACGGCTAAATCCTTTACCCGCCGAGATGAGCGCCGGCTTCTAAAGATTGCCACCGAATCCCTTAGGTCCAACTTCCCCAATCCAGAGCGCCACGGCTGTCCCGGATCGGATGCCCTCCTGGCAATTGCGCGGCGTCAGTTGGAATTTCCCGAGACCGACGATATCGTCGACCACATCGCGACATGCTCACCTTGCTTCCTTGAGTACAGCGCTCATCGCCGACGATATCGCCTTCGCCTCGTCGGCGGAACGGCATTCTGCTGTGTGGCAGTTCTACTGCTGACAGTGTTCTTTTGGCGCTTCTCGACGCCACCCAGGCCCCGAAACGAGACTATTGCGCGGCAATCCCCAACAGCCATCAAAGCCGTGCTCGATTTCAGGAACAGGACGGTAGAGAGATCGGAGCGCGGACCGTCGCCGAACGAGCCAGCCGCTCCCCATCTGAAGCGGGCTCGGCTTGATCTCAGCATCAAGCTGCCCGTCGGTGTCGAGGACGGCCTGTACGCGGTGCAGTTCCGAGACCAGAGAGGTCAATCTGTCGTTGACACCACGGGAAAGGCGGCCTGGGATGGCGCTGCCGAGACCATGACCACGGCAGTCGACCTCGGCAACCTCGCACCAGGTAAATACATTTTGGCAATACGCAGCGCTACGTCCGACTGGCGCGTGTACCCAGTCGTCTTGGACTGAAAGGAAGAAACCATGCGCCGGCTATACATCAAACTTCAAGGTAGTGATCATCGATCGGCAGGGTCGCAAATCAATTGCCTGAGCAAATCATCGCGAGCTTCGCCTCGGCCCGACGTAGATCATTGGACTCCGGCTTTTCGAATCACGGGACTCGCGATTTCGGTGATCATCGTAGCGACTGCGATTGTGAGCGTCCATGCCCAGACCGGCGCGGACATGTTAACCGAGGCGGATCGTTTGGCCTGGTTGAAGAACTGGACGAGAGCTGAGCCGCTATTTTCGAAGGCAGAGGAGATGTTTTCCGCGGCGGGCGACCAAAGGAATGCTCTATATGCGAGGATCAGCGCCATCAGGGGTCGCCTTCCGCAATTATCGCTCATTGAGGTCTCTCAAACGCTCTCCGATTACCTCGATAACCCCATCGTTCAGAACGATCCCAAGCTGAAGCTCCGCTGTCTCGTCGTGAAGGGCGACGTGGACATGGACTTCGATGATGGTCTCGCACTGGGCGACTGGACTGAGGCGCTGGCGCTGGCCAAATCGCTGAAAGACCCAGACTGGGAGGCGCGCGCCACAGGCGAGTTGGGCATTATCACTTTCCTGCAGGGCGATCACGCCGGAGCTGTTATGAGCGTCGGTAACGCGCTGTCACACGCGATCAAAAGCGGCGATATTGGAGGGCAGATTCGATACCTGACACTGATCGGCGGAGGCCTAACTGAATTCGGGCGACCTGAGCAGGCGCTCGGATATCTGGACCGCGCGCTGCAGGTGGTGGCATCCACTCCGGATTTGGCGGATCCACTCATGACATACACCGAGAAGGCGCGTGCGCTGGCGGCGGCAGGCCAGGAGGCGGAAGCGACTAAGCTTTTGCAGAGCGCGTTGAATGTTGCGCGTGAGCGCCAGAGCTATGGATACCAAGCTGATCTACTGATCCAGATGGCGAGACTCTCGCTGAAAGCCAACCGCCAGAGCATTGCTATTGACCAGCTTGAACAGGCATTCGATCTGGCCAACAGAGTCGACGCGCGTCGCTTAGTCTCGCAGGCTGCGCTCGAGTTGTCGAATATCTATCGCGCTCACGGCCAGTTGGATAATGCAGAACAGTCTTTGACCCGCGGCATTGAGGCGACCCGGAACGCCGGTGATCGCTTCACTCTGCCTCGCTATTTGACTGCATACGCCCAGATTAAGGCTGCCCGCCGGCAGTATCGTCAAGCTGACGATACATTCGAGGAGGCAACCGATATTGCGAACGGAATGCTTTCTAACGTTTCGAGCTCCGGCGCAAAAAGTTCCTTGATTGCCATCATGAATGATCTTTACGTTGGCCATTTCCTTCTCGCCGCGAGCGATCTGAAGAGTGCGTCAGCGGCGTTTTCTGTTATTGAAGGTGCTCGTGGCAGGTCGGTGGCAGATCTCTTGAGACTGGCACCCACCACCAGCGCGATGATGGCCAAAGGCACTTCCTCTCAGGGAAGACGAATCTCCACACTGCAACTGGCGCTCCAGAAAACAACTAGCAAATCACAGCGTAGACAAATTCTCGAGCAGATCATTGAAGTCGAAGAATCCATCTCGCCCGCCGAAGCTGCCAACAGCCGTAAATGGATGCGTACTTCTCAACCGGTCGCTTCCAGCGCGCTGCGATCGCATCTTCGTGCGGATGAGGTCTTCCTCGAATATGTCCTCGCCGAGCCTATTTCGTATTGTTTGGTTGCGACACGTGAGAGCCTGCGCCTAAGTACGTTGCCCAGCAAGGCAGTCATCAGCCGTTCCGTTGAAGCTCTCCTGCAGAACATCCGTCAGAATGACTACGCGACTCCTTTGGCTGCCGAGGCCTACAAAAATCTCCTAAGCAGCGTTCCTGAGATACGCCTCAAGAAGCGGCTGGTAGTTGTGCCTGATGCCCCCCTAGCCGGTCTTCCATTTGAGGTACTTATCGCCCCGTCAGGAAAGAGCTTGTTGCAATCACACGTCGTTACCTACGCCCCTTCGGGTACTGTCCTTGCGCTATTGCGGGAGAAGCCCACGGTTGATCGCCTCGCAGTTTCTGTTCTGGCCGTCGCAGGCGGCGGACCTGAACGTCGGGAAGGCGTGACGCCACAGTCGTCCTTGAGGATTCAGCGCGGAATCTATGACCTCGATGGAACGGAACTTCCCCCGCTGCCCGCAGCCCAGGAAGAAGCCGATGCTGTCGTCTCAATTGTGGGCGGAGATTCTGTGGTACTCAAAGGGGCCGAGGCAACAGAATTTGCCTTCAAGAAGCAGCCCCTATCACGATTCCGCATCTTGCACTTTGCGGTCCACGGCTTGGTCAGTACTCGATATCCGGACCGATCGGCGCTTGTGTTTCGCACTGATCCACAGGGCCGCGAAGACGGATTGCTGCAGGCCCGCGAGATCGCAACTCTTCCCCTTCGAGCTGATCTTGTCACGCTGTCAGCCTGTGACACTGGAACCGGCAAAATCAACGGTCAGGAAGGATCGGCAACCCTGGTTCGGCCTTTTCTTGTCGCTGGTGCAAAGGCAGTCGTCGCGAACCTCTGGAGTGCCGACGATGATTTTACAAGAACTCTGATGAAGGAGTTCTACGGCCAACTCGAATCTGGTTTTGATGTGGGCTCCGCGCTTACGCAAGCGAAACTGCGCGTTACCGCGAGGTATGGGAAGGCGGCGCCGCCGCGTCTGTGGGCTGGTTTCATAGCCGTCGGCGACGGGCTTCGGATCCTATCGAAAGCTTATGAAGGCAAACACTGAATTAACAAGGAATGATCGGGCGGAGATTCTGGATCGGGTTGCGGAGGTTGTCCGTAAACGCTTCTATGACCCTCACCTGAACGGCGTAGACTGGACGGGCCTCGTTAACGAACGGAAAGAGGCCATCGTCAGTACCACGCAAGACCAGTTCGAGAAGGCCCTGAACGAACTTCTGATGGAGCTGAAGACAAGCCATGTGGGATTCTTTGGCACCCGTTTCAAAGCTGCATCCGCACGACAAGCTATCAATGCCACGGTCATCAAGGCGGAGACCTCCTTTGGCCCACGTTGGCGCTTTCAAGACGTCCACCGAGGTGGGGCCGCGGAGAAGGCAGGCATCCGTTCCGGCGACATTGTCCTCACACTGAAAGGCCGCCATGTTTCGACGTCAGAAGCCCCGCAGTTTCCCATGGGCGAGCGAATCGAGGCCGACATCGCACAAGCCGGCAACAAAACCGCCCGATTGACGATCGACATTCCCGACCCGCGCTCGAAGAAACAGCCCGTCAATATCCCCGATGTCGTGACCTCGGAGCGCCTCGCCGACTCCATCGGCCTGCTGAAGGTCAGTATGTTCCCCGGGATTGTGGGCATCGATGTGGCCGCCTCGGTGAGCGCGGCGGCTCGCGAACTCGCCTGTGATCGCCTGATTATAGATCTGCGTGGTAATACCGGCGGCGGCCTGGGGTCGCTGCGAGTTATGAGCCACCTCTGTCCCGACCGCAGAGGAGTGGGCCACAGCGTGACACGATCCAGGGCGGAGAAGGGCTTCGATAAAGAGTCCCTACCGGTGTTCGACCGAATCCCGCCTTCGAAGCTCGGCCTCTTTCCGCTGATACTAAAATTCGGAATTGGCGACAAATCCGTGGCGGTGAAGACCGAGGGGTTGGGAACGCAGTCCTTTCACGGCAGAATCGTGGTTTTGGTAAATCAGCATTCCGCCAGTGCCAGCGAGATGATCGCTGCGTTTGCCGCCGAGGATAAACTGGCAACGATTGTCGGCGAGAAAACACCTGGCCGAGTGGTCGGCGCGAATTCGTTCAAGGTCGGCCATGGCTACCGGGTGGCTCTGCCGGTCGTCGAGTATCGGACATGGGCCGGCACTGTCCTTGAGGGGCGAGGGGTCGCGCCTGATGTATTAGAACCGTTCTCGCCGGAGGCGGCGTGGGCAGGTGAGGACACCCAGATCGCGAGAGCTATTCAGGTGCTCGCCGCCGCTTGAGCCTTTCTACGGTCTGGAATAGAGCCAGCTCTACAGCCCAGTTCCCGTGGAGCGCCCTGGAGGGCCAAATGCAGACCGATCGGCGGATCGAGGTCGATTTGCCGTTCCTAATCGAATATGCACCCATTCCCGCGGCCCACAACTCCGACTCCTCGCCGGAATTCCATCCGCCCTCGCCGCTCGCGTACGACTAATTCTCTCGATGCGCCAAGCCGACTTGCAGGGAGAGATCCGGAACGGATGTTCGCGTACTCCACGGAGTGAGGACTCAACCCCGATCAGCCGTGACACCTCTTAGGTTCAACCTACTTCCTCGAGCGATACCTTAGAGGGTCCGCCATGACGGCTTGGCAAGACGCCATGGCATGCCGAAACAGAAGCATGCCAGAATGTTAATGGTGAGTATGGCACAACTGACGAACGAAATCATCGACGCTGCGATTGAAGGCTTTGAGGCGCAGAAGCGCCGGATCGACGAAAAGATCGCCGATCTTCGCTCGATGCGGTCCGGGGGGACGCCAGGGACGGCAGCAAACTCCGCTGGCACGCGAAGGAAGATGAGCGCCGCCGGTCGGAAGGCGATAGCAGAAGCACAGCGGCGGCGTTGGGCCGAGAAGAAGGCGAATTCAGCAGCACCCGCGAAAGCCGCGAAGCCCGCACGAAAGAAGCGCGTGCTGAGTGCCGAGGGCAAAGCCAATATCGTCGCGGCCCTTAAAAAGCGGTGGGCGGCGAAGAAGGCGGCTTCGAAGAAGTAGGAGCCTTCCGGACCTCAGCGTGCCACGACGGCGGCTCGTCTTCCTTCACAAGCAGGAAGGCATCCGGGCGCATCCCTGCCCAACAGCATTTCACTGAATCACCGTATGGCCTAAGGGCTTCCACGACGGCATCGCTGTCCTCGGGCGTGCATTGGGAGCCCATGATGACCTCTTTCAGCTCCAGGTTCGGTCCGAAGTCCATCCACCTGAGCCCCTTAGGATCCGGTGGGTCATTGACCTGGACGAACATGCGTACCTCCTGCTCGTAGCTCCAGCTTTCATGTTTGGTCCGCAATGTCCGGTAGACGAAGTCCTCATCGATGTCCTCCTTGCGGATCTTAATGACGTTGGGCTGATAGAGAACGTCGGTGTCGAAATTCTCTCCCGGCTCTCCTTCCGGAATGTCAAAGCCGAGGCAAACCCCGGTGTGCGAGGCTCCGTAGTGGCTCCATAGCAGGAGACAATCCCAATTCCGGCTGAAACAGAGCACGCCAGTGTTCTTGTGATGGTGCGCCGCGAGCGCTTCCATCGCAAACCGGATGTCAGGATCGGTGACATCGACGGGACACAAGTCGAAAGGGTCGTTGAAGTCCTTTATCGTGGAGAGCTTCAAGTGGCGGTTCTGAAGGTCGCTGATGCCGTACTGCACGAACGTGAACTTGTAGACTCGCTTGCTCATTGTGAGTTCATTCTAAGCGCTATCGATTAGAGCCCTACAGGCTCGCGCATAAGCTTCGTTTGGCCCGGTATTAATTCGCTTCGCCATGCCTAGGCCTGCCATTTCGTCGTACATTGAAGCGCAAGTGAGAACGCTCCTGGCAGCAACAAGCGCGTCCTCAAGATGTTCCCACGATGGAGCCATGATGGCGTTCATTCCCGCGTCAAGGCTCGCAATCACACCACCGATGTCCATGTGGTGGATTGAGGAGGCCTGACGATAAAAGGTCTTGTAGAGGGAAACGCCGTTGTCGTTGATCCCGTCCTTTGCCATTTGTTCACGCCATTGCTGCTCCGCTTCCTTGGCTCGCTGATAGATCGATACTCTGCACCATTCGTTCCGCGGCTGTGTTTTGTCTCGTGCCGAAGCGAACCTCGGTAGGACGCGATTGTATTCCGCCATCATTTCGTCGTACCGCTCCTTGGGGACGGCTCTCTGCTGCTCCTCGCTCATCTCGTCATAAAGCTGCTTCTGCTGGATAAGGTTGTAGTCAAGAAAATCGTCCAAGTCTTCGGGGTGATTCTTAAGCCAGAGGATATTCAGTTCCGTCTCATAGATGCTGCGGGCAATCTTGATGGCATCCATGCCGTAGCCGTTCAATACCAACCTCAGAAGGGCGCCCTAGCTGGTGGCGGCGGCTGCCATGATGCGTCCAACGATGAGCAACAGCTTCCCCTCCACTGGTGTTTGGATCATCTCGGTGACGATAGGCTGTAGCTTGTTGGCGCACTCGAAAAAGGCGCTGTATTTGTCGTGAACGGGCTGCCACATTTCCGGGAATCCAGCCATGACCCGCACTTGTTCCATACAGGGTCATTCTGCCATCTCTGGGGGCTTCTGCGAACGATAGGGACCCAGAAACGACCTTGCGATTGGTTTTCAGGCAACGCCCCTGCGTGCCGTCGGCGTCTCGTAACAGCGGTCAGGGAATCGGCTCGCATCTAATTTCCACGGGCACCTACGATGTTGACGGATCTCCGGAATCCCTGCTGCGCACCCATAGAAGCGTGGTGCGCGTTCAACCGCGCAACACCGTCGCGACTAGGCTCCTTTCACTCTCGGTTCGACTGAGCCACACTTTACCTCAAACATACCCACCAGTTCATCAGCGCAGCCGCACGTGGTGCCCCTTTACCAGCGACACCCCCGTGATCGTTTCGCCACGTGCCAAGGCATCGGACAGAATCCCTCGTTGGAGGTCCTTCTGCACAGTCTTGCCGTCCGCGGCTCCGAGACGGTCTCTGAGGGGACACGGCGGGAGGGCATCCACGATCTCCCGCCACTCGGGCCACGTAAGTTCCACTCTCGCCCTATAGAAGCTGTCGGGAATGTGCGTGGTCTCCTGAATCGTCAGGGACGGCACGCTGTTTGCCTGCAGACTGATCGTATTCAGTGAACCCCGCAACTTCGGCGTGCTCCGCGAGATCATGAACCAGACGAGCATCTGCTTCAGACGCTTCTCACGGTTCTCTGCTGCCTTATGTCGTGCCTGGAGGCGTTCCGCCTCGCGCTGAGCCAGTTCCGCTTCTGCATTCTGGGCCTTCAGGTAGTTCGCAATGCGATCTACCTTATATCCGAACGCCTCTGCGTAGGTCGCCAGGGCGTTCTTGAGGTCCTCCGAAATCTCACCGTTATTCGCCTCGGCTTCCTGCTCTGCTTCCTCGACCAAGGACTCCAGTGACTCGTCGATCTCGAACATGCTGAGGCCCTTGGCCACGTCTTGGGCCGCGATTGCCATCGGTATTGCGCTCATGCTGCTTTGCCTCCCTGCATGTTTTGCGGTCTGTCGCCCGGTTCCGGCTGTTCCCCAAATCCGCGGAACAACTGCCGTTCGAGCGCCGGGACGTACGATGTGAACTCTTCGCCGGCCGGCGCCGCGTCGATTAACCTGAACACTTGTTCCATCCGCGCGTCCATCAGATCCAGGAGAGAAAGCGCAAAGGCCTCCGGCAGCATCGGTCGCCGCAGCGCGCCCTTGTCCAGATCGCCGTGATGGCTCACGATGAAATGTTGAAGGATAGTCTTGAGGTCCAGCGGAAACCCGGCGAATTGTCCTACATGCTTCTCAAGGATCTCCAGGCCGAGCGTGACGTGCTCGATCAGTTGGCCCCGCGTGGTGTAGGCGAAACGAACACCCGTTAATTGAAGAGTTTCAATCTTCCCAAGGTCGTGAAGAATGGCTCCAGCGATGAGCCAATCCAAGTTGAGGCGAGGATAGTGGGCGGTCAATGCGGCGGCGAGGCTACAGAGCGAAAGGATGTGCTCCAGCAATCCTCCCCGGAACGCGTGATGGATCCTCATCGCCGCCGGCGCTGTCTTGAGGCGCGAACTGATGGATACGTCGCTGATGATCGACTCCAGTAGTTGTCGAAGGGGCTCGTCGCGCACCATTGCGACAAACGACTCCAACTCGCCGAACATTTCCTCGGGATCGCGGACTGACGCCGGATAGAAATCAGAGGCGGTGTACTCTTGTGGTTCGCAGCGCCGAATCCGGTTGACAATGAGTTGCGGCTTATCGTTGTACTGCTCCATCGCGCCCCGAACCTTCACAACGTCGTTGCAGTCGAACAACTGGGCAACGGTTTCGGGGTTGTCCCAGGCTTTGGCGTCTAGTTCGCCGCTTCGGTCCGCCAAGCGAACCGATAGGAATGCTCCGCCATTCCTCTTTGGCCGCAGCTCCTTTTCGATGACTGCCGCCAGGAATGTGACCTCGCCCGACTGCGGCAGGTCGTTGATATAGAAACCCTTGTTCTCCATGTGTCATACCTCGTGAGCTAGCCACGCGGAGGCGTCCCTCTCCGGGCTCCTCCGCCAGCTCTTCGTTATGTTTCGGTCAGAACGCCAGCGAGAGCTGGGCGTCATTGTCATGACGGGGCCGACGCGTGTCTCTCTGCTCCGACAGGACCAATTGGACGAGAGCGTCCGACGCCGATTCCGGGCGGGGCGGACACAATGGTGCGTCGCTCTCAGGCTGGCAAGGCCCATTCGGTGTCGGTTCCGGCGGCGCTATCACTGTGGCATTCGTACTTGAAAGCAGACGGGTGTGTTGCTGCTGTATTTCTCTCCACAGCGCATCGGCCTTTTCCCCGACGCCCTTTTCCGTCACCAACTCGCGCGCCATCGCCGTCAGTATGTCGTCGTCGTCATCGAGAGCTTGCAGGCCCTGATTGGCGAACTTGCCCTCCATGGCGAGTGAGACCAATAGCTTTTTCCCCATCAGCCGGAGACAGTTCTCCTGCATTGTCCCGGCGTAGGCCAAGAACTTCACCTTCACTGGATGTTTCTGTCCGATCCGCCAAGAGCGCCGGCTTGCTTGCCGGAGCACATAGATGGAGTAGCCGGATTCGTAGAACAAGATGGTCGGCATGGCCAAGAGGTCCAAGCCGGTGGCAACCAGCCTGGGATGGGCAATGCATACCTGCATCCCCGCCTTCACCTGGCGCTCATACCAGGCTTCCCTGGCTTCCGGCGGCACAGCGGTGGTGAGCACTTCGACCCGAATGCCCTCACGGCTCAAGATGTTCTTCAGCCGCTGGGTGACGTCGCGCTTCTGCGTGTAGACAGCGAAAACCTGCACTCTTCTTCCCTGGCGAAGTTCAGTCTTGACCTCTTCCAACAGCCGGCGTTCCTTTGCATAGACGAACTCCTGATCCAGGTCCGCCGGGTCCGAGATGACAAAGCGTTCGCGCTCGCCGGTTTCTGGATTCGTCGCGTAGCCGTACAGCGTTCCAAGCCCGAAGGGGCGGTCGCCGTAGAGCATTAGCGCATTCAGACCAGTACTGACGACAGACGAGTTGCCACGATGTTCTTCGAGCGCTGCTTTGATATCCTCTTCGAGGCTCTCGTAAGCAGCAGCCAAAACCGGGTCCATCTCGACGTTGATCACCTCCTCTTCATATGGAGGAAGCGCATCCGAAATATCTTCGAGCGATACAAAAGCGCCGAGTTCCATCAGAAACCGGCCGAAGAGCAACGGTGAAGCGCCGGGACGTCGCCGTACTCTTGTACTTACCTTTGATTTGTCCGAGCACGCATTGTCGGCTTGCGTGATGGTTGTGACTTTTTCGAGAACCCCATAGGTTTCCGAGAATGCTCGCACACCGGCGTCGCCGTGGGCAAATCCTTCTTCGAGCATCTTCTTCGGGTGGAGCCGAAAGAGGATATTGAACAATTCGTCCGCATATCCACCGTTCAGAGTGCCGGTGAGTATGATGGTGCGCTTCGCGCATGAGGCAATCGTCCCCAATGCTGCACCTTGGGCCGTGTCACCCTTCAACTCGTGAACCTCGTCCGCGATGCCGTAGTCGAAAAAGCCCTTCATGTGCCGCCCGATTAAGTCCATCGGAGCGCACCGGCGGACCTTCGTCGCATCGGCCTGCCAGAGCGCACTGAATATCGTGCGTCGAGCCTTTGAGGCGTTCGACTGTTCATCAACGAGGACGAGTTCACTGTGCTTAGTCTTGCGGAAATCGGCTCGCCGCAACTGGTCATCGTCAGTCAGCACTGGTCGACCCGTATCCGGGTTGACGATGGATCCGTTAAATGGCCCACTGCGGGGCACTCCGTAAGCGTGCCGCCAGAAGTAGCTCAATTTCGCTACCTCGCGAGAGAGCACAAACACCGCCGGACAGTCACACAGCGACTGCCACCGCGCGCGAGCTGATTTGAACTGCTTCCGTAGCCGTAGGTCGCTGAGTGTCGTCTGAAGGCCCTCGCGTACGATTCGTCCGTTGCGAAGCCGGACTTCGTTCACCCCCGTGTGTCCGTTGGATCCCACGCCGTTGCGGACCCCGTCGATGAGAAACACGCGGACTCGGGGTAGAGTCAGCAACGTCTCTCTGCACCATTTGTTCGTGAGTTGCGGCGGTGCCATCACCAGCGCGGTGAAAGGCTTCCCGTTTGAATTGACGAACATTGCTCCAAGGGAGATCAGCGTCTTTCCAGTACCGCATTCGGCGATTGCGCCGGCGGAGGTCTCGACCTCCCAGCGTTTGGAAATACCGGTTATCGCGAGAGCCTGTGCGTGATAGGGGGTTCGGCGAAGCCGCGCCAGGTCTGCGGGGAACGGCTCACCAGGCTGATGCAAAGGAGGGAACTGCCCCAAGATTCGCTCCTCGAGTTGGTGCGCGAATTGCCTCAGATAGTTATTGATGTTCGTCGGCACGGTGTTCATACAAGTGGCCTCCTGAATGACTGTCGATGCCGGAATCTGGAACCGGATCGGCCCTCGACAACATTCGATAGACTGCGCTAGCTGTTAGGAAGAGCAGGGCTGAAGTGGGGTGCCCGAATGAAGGAGTCCGCTGCGGTTGGTCGGAGATGCGCCGAGACAGTTCCCGGGTGACGTGCCCAATCGCGGGGGCGGGCAAGATGAAGGTCAGGCCGCCACATCTTCCGTTTTCTGCAACCATGCCGAAAACGAGATCGGCACCTGCCAGGGTGCATGTTGACCGTGTTCTGGAATCTTGATGGTGCCGCGCTTCAGCGCGTGACCCATCCAGCCCAGGAATCGTTTCTTGGTTCCCTTGACTACCACCGGTGTGCAGCCGATTCCGATCAGCGGAACGATCGCGCTCTTGCGCTCCAGCATCTCCCCGAACCACTCACTCCACTCCGGTAGAACCGGCAGGCCGAAACGGACACTGATCCTATAGAGAAGGAATGCTCCGTCGTCATTACACAGAATGGTTCGGCGTGCGCTCGGATTGCCTGCGCGCGTCTTTGACAGTTCCTCGGAGATCGCAACGAGGTGGCGAAGCGGTCGCCTTCGGCCCGGAACGTTGATTGAACTGCGAAACACCTCGGCTCCTTCGCCAATCGTGATCATGAGCCGGTTGATTTCAGGCCCGGTGGCATAGAACCGAGCTTCATCTGCAATCGCCGCCGCGATGGCCGCGATTTCCTGGTCGTTGCCGATCACCGACAGCAAATGACATTGAGCGCTTCGGTTGTCCGCGGCATGTTCGGCAATCATCCGGTCCATTCGCAAGGTGATGTCGATCGTCGTGTCACGCAGCACCTTGGTAAATCGCAAACTGCCCATACGGAGATGTGCGTTTTTCATGGCTCCGTGCTCCTCTCGTCGAGAATGGACGTGGTTCCGTCGGCGTACACCAGAGTGAGAGACTGCGTGAAGCGTTCGCGCTCCCGAATGGTAGTTACCTCATTCTCATCGGTTTCTTCAAATCGGTCGGTCACCTTGATCGATTCCCACCGCGCCACATGAAGGTCGGGCCCTTCGCCAAAGATCCCGTTGAGCAGCCCGGCCGTCGTCAGGAGGCCAATGTGGCCGCCATGTAACGGAGTGAGCGGCCTGCCAGTTGCGCGGACCTCCGGTGCGAAGAGAATTCGGCCGGCCTGTCGATATGCCGCGGATGCCGGCAGCAGATCCTCAACCGTGTCCAACGGAATGCCGCGATACACCAGTTGAGCAGGCCCGCTCGGCGGCACCACGAACTCCTTATCCGCTTCGTCGGGCAGAACTGGCAATTCACCGTAACTCCGCGCAAGCCCCAACAGCCTCGCTTTGGCTCGCTGTACGTCCGAATCTTTCAACTGATCGCGCTCGCGCCTAGTGCGACGGACGCCGAATACGACGATCTGCTTGTAGCGAATCGATTCGGGTTCGCTGAGGCGGTAGATCGCTTTGTCCCGAAAGTGGACGGCCAGAATCTCGGCGCAGGTCGATAATCGGTCGCCCGGGACCACAAGCACCAGAAGGCCCCCAGGCTTCAACCAACGATACGTGTGTTCGAGGAACAGGTATTCCATTCGGGCGTTGCGGTTCTCACCCACCTCGAAATCGTACGGTGGGTTTTCGAAGAGCAGCGAAAACGACTCGACAGCGGACTGGACATCAAAACAGTTGCCCTGCAGGACATGGCCGAGGACCAAACGGGCCTCTTCTGCGCGAAAGGAATCGAGTTCAATTCCGTAGATTAACGTCTTGGCGCCGGATGTAATCGTCGCGATGGCCGCCCCTCCGCCGACGCAGGGATCGAGCACACTCGGGGCGCCACAGTCTTCACGAAACGACAGGAACCGCCGAATCCGCTCTGCTTCTTTTTCTGCCAGGGGGAAGTACCCGAGTTTCTGCCTTGCAATTCCGCGCACGGAGAGATCTCCTTTGCCGTTCGGCCTAGTAGTTGGTAGTGGTGGTGGTGAGGTGATATCAAAACAGGTGAAGCTGCAAGGCAGACCAGCGCCCATCGAACCAATCCAGTCCATATCGGGCTTTGGTTTCGACAACAGCCGGCGCGATGGTGATGAACTCTTCGCGGGTGGGGTAGTCTGTCTCGCTGCGACGCTCATGCCATACGTACGGGATTCCGCGCAATTCTTCGACAGCAACACCACTAATAGCCGAGATCGTGTTCAATGCCATTCGTGCCTCGGCCGCGCCCTCGAAAACGTGGAGCTTTTCGACTGCCCGGTCGGCTTTTCCTTTGCCTGAGTAGATGCGGCGGACGCGATACACAGCCCATGCCTCCGACTCGATCTTCTTGCGGTACAGTTCAACAGCAACGTCGTTGCCGGCTTCGATAGTGATCTGGATCAAAGAGCGACCCTTGTAGATCGTCCCGCGCGGATTGAGCGCCAGGGAAAGGTGTTCAATTCTCATGGCATCGCCGACCTGGCGCGGATGCTCTCTCTGCCGCTCGATCGCGTCATCGCGCAACGCATTGAAAGGACAGTAAACGCACGCCGACTTTTTCCAGGTAATACCCAAGACAGAGCGGATGTACTCAAGGCAGGTCGGCCGGTCCCAACCCCATTCAAGCAGCGGATAGAACGCTTCCCGGCTGAGTGTGTTGTACTCGCAACTGCGGTTGATTCGGCTCCTTTCATCGACATTGAAACCGAACGCTATTCGTTCGCCGAATGCGTATTCGCTCCTGGCGACCCGCCCGGTTTCGTCGGCGTTGTATCCAATCGCATGGCGGGCATGGCCACGTACGTTTTCTTCGAGCCACTGTTCGATCACCCAAGCCTTGAACTTCAGCGCGCAGCGGTGGACACCTCCGTATTGAGGTACCGTTCCGTTCCGCTTCAGTTCGTCCGAGAGTTTGTAGTCGCCTTCCAGGAACGCTCTTGCAGGAGTCCGGGAATCGTCGAGCACTGTTATGCCTTCACTTTCGAAATGACCATGTCGCGCGACCTGCACGTACCGAATCCCATACGCACGCATCAGTGGAAGGATGTGGGCCTCCACGTCGCGACCGGTGTCGGTGTATTCGTCGCCAACCTGGGACGTAATGACAATCAAGTCTTCCAACGAGCACGGTCTCGTCAACGGGCTCATTATCCAGCGCAGCAGGATCGCCGATGACTCGACGCCCATGCCGTAGGACAGTATGTTGGCTACTCGGTTGGCCATTTTCGTTGCTCCTCGTTTGGAATTGTTGAGATGTGGATCTACCGTGCGGGTTCGCGGCGTCAGCCACAGATGAGCCGCCCGGATCCAGGGATTTCTATGACGCCGCGGTTCTAGCACTGCTTCTGAGGAGTTCTTCGTATCTGCCAATCACGTCGAGAGGCGCCGTGTAGCCCACTTCGATGCCGACCGCACTAGCGACCTCCCGGCGGACATCGCACAGCAGCGAAGCTTCGTCTGGTGTAGGGACCGTTCTCGGCCAGCCCTCGGCATACAGCAGGTGTTGCGGAATCTCCGCCTCGGCCGCTTCGCGGCGCCGCGCACCTGTCTTGGCGGCAATCACCGCCTGGCGCAGTTCCGCGGTAAGCCAATGCGGGGCAACGTCGCCTAGCCAGCGCGTTGGCTGAAACGGAAAAGTCGACGCCGCCTCCAAGCCGACCAGGTCGCGATATACCGCTTGGTTTTCCGCGGATCCGGCCGCCGCTGCAAGATCCCTTTGCGAACTCAGGATGCAGAAGCAGCATGAAACCCTGCTCGAGCCATATCGGGTGTAGGCCTCGTGTAGCGGGATTCCCTTCTCTTCGAGATACGCGAACACTTGCTGAGTGGTCCAGTCCAGAATGGGGTGCCAGTCCAGCCCCTGGGTGCGCCGAGCAACGCTGGCCAGTCTTGGCTGTTGTTTCGCCACAGGCGCTTTGGCACGATTCCGACTTTCTTGCCGGCGGATGCCCGTGGCCGATAGGATGGTTTGGCCTGGAAAGCGTTGAACCAATGCCCGGCATATGATCGAGGTCTTTAATTCTGAGGTACAGAATCTCATCGAGGCCGTCGACCATGGCAGGATGAGCTTCACGCAACTCAGTTCTGCGTACCGCCGCACGTTATTCTCCCAACGCAGGCGCCACCGGTCCACAAGGTCCCCGGTCTCCCTCCGCACTACCATCAGCTCCAGTCCGAGCCGGACGGCGAGCTGCTCACACGCCGGCAGCGATTGGCGCCACTCCACGCGGCCAAGGTCACTGTGAATAAGTACGCGGGGGCCGCGGTGCCCTGCATTTTCGAGGTAGTCTATAGTCGCCAGAGCAGTAGCCGCCGAGTCCTTGCCGCCGGAAACTCCGATTGCTACGGCTGCTCCGACATCAAGGGCGGAGGTGATTTCGGGAGTAACCAACACTTCGCGGCTTGGGGTCCAGATCTGCTCGAACAGCGGAAATGGGTGGCCCATAGGGATCCTCCGTGTCTTTGGGAGTGTTAGGTCATGAAGTCGGGCGGGTCGGAAAGCGCGGAATGGTCGGCCACAACGAACGCTGCGGCCTCCCGCTGGTTCCGTCACCTCGTATAGCTGCGGGATTGGTTGGCTCGCCGTTGGCCGGCAGCTCCCCGGCGATCTCGCTACCGTTGGCTAAACAGCGAGACGTGCATTCGATATCGCCCTCCAGAATCCATAACGTGCAGAAAACAAGATACTTGCCGACAAACCTCCGCTTGCCCGCCCTTGCGGATTTCGAGACTTTTGCGAAAACCCGCAGTTCCCGTCTACACTGAGGCCGGAGTAATGACGAATGCGTTGCTGGGACTGCGGTGCTGAGTTTGACGAGTTGAACGAGTCGCAACCGGTCTGCCCGGCTTGCGGAGCGCCTCCCGGCATGGACCGGGATGATGTGGACGTCTGCGCCCTTTTGGATGACGCGGCGCTGATTGCCGCCGCTGAGGATGCTGAGGACAATGATCTTGGGCTTGGGCTGGGACTGGACCAGCAAGAGGAGCCCGTCCGGATGCCGCTGGATCTGCAGAGAGCCCTGGATGATGCCGAATCGCTATTACTGGCGACTGGCCATGCCACGTTTGATCTGCCGGAAGGGTTTCGAATGTTCCTGCTCCCGACCGAGCGGATCATGTGAGGTCAGTCCGCGATGCCATCTGTTGCCACAGGCCCGGCCCCGATACCAGCGCCCCTCGTGTCCCAACGGGTTGCTAAACTACAGCCGGACGGTTCAGGGATCAAGTGCCTGTTTTCTGACGAAACCTCTCTGACGATTTCCCGTTTTCTAGCCGGTTTTATCCACCCCTCAGACCAGATCGAGTTTGACCCTACCGCTGTCGATCCGAATCGAGAACTTCGCGTTGTTCAAAACACATCGCGTCGCCCAAGGGAGCTCTTCTTCGCGCCGATCGGCTATGTGACGCAGCCAAAACCTGACAAGCGGGCTGAATACTTCGTGCGCGCGACGGTTACCGGCAGCAGGCTCGGCGTCAAATACGTTCACCTTCCCAACGCGGCCGTTCGCGACTACTTCTACTTCAGCAACCGAGGACGTCCTGGCTGCGAGGAGCAGACTCTTTATGACCTCCTACAGACCGTTCCCTCGGCCGGACCTGTGGATCTCAGGCTTGCTCTCAAGGTGCGACTGCTCGAATTCCAGACCGAGGCCGTATCCAAAGACCAATTCCAGGCCGTCGAGCGCGCCTTCAATCTGCTCGCGCGTCCGGAGCTCCGATCCTGCTATCAGACCCTACTCCTCGACTCTGAGGCGCCCGCGCTGTTCCCTTACGGCGGCTTCGGAGCGCTTTTCGTTGCCGGTGAACTCTCGCTAGACCGGGAAACGTTTTTCGCCAAGAAGGTCCTATCGTTCCTCCCGGATCGTCGGGAGCGGCGATTCCGTGCGTCGCTCAGGAAAGTCGCGTTCTTCGACGGACTTGCTGTCTATCGTGACAGCCGGCGAAAAGCGGAAGTGGTCCTGGACCAGATCTCGCTTCCTCTTGCGTTTGACCCGACATGGAACCAATGGAGGCACCTGATCAGTACGAAGTTCGGCGTCGAGGCCACCTTTGTGAAGAGCGGGAAGTATCGGTTTCGAAACGGCGAGTGGTGCCTGGTCGACTGGGAGACGGCTCTGCCGAGTCGTCTCAGGATCACTCTCCCGGGTGATACACAAGAGGTTCTGGCAAATGCTCGCAGGACATACCATCGATTCGGCGAATTCTACGACGCGATCCAGAAAATTCGCATCCGGCTGGAACGTGAACCGCTGGAGCGGACAGAATTGGCCCGCATCTCCGACGAACTCCGCATTCCACCAGACTTCGACATTGCCCAGATATCGTGGAAGCCGGACTACGATTCTTTCTACTACGGACAACTCCAAAAGCGCACTCGCAAGATGTTTCTCTTTCGAGACGAATACATTTTCGAGCTGGAGCGCGCCATCGTGGTGGAGGTCCCGCAGCAAGGACACGCGACTTACGTTTTCTCGCGACCGCCGAACCTCGATCATTGGGTCCGCTCGTACACCCGAACTGTCAAAGACGACATTCGCCAGAATCGGGGAAACGCGGCCGAGCAACTCGGCTTCCTGGGCCGCGTCATGCACGGACGAAATCCAAGACGCTGGCTGGGTGACCTTCGCGGAAAAATCGGCGAGCCGGTGGAATACTCACTCGCCGTGGAGGAGACGCCTTAACGGAGTCCCATGCGCCGCGATCGTCGATTCATTTCCGCTTCCGAGGTCGGCACCTGGTGCTACTGCAAGAAAGCGTGGCACCTGAGCCACAGCGGCCATCAAAGCTCTCTCACGGACGAGCGCGCGGCTGGAATCCGATATCACAGGGCCCACAACCTCCGCCTACGCGCCGCCCACCAGCAGCAGGCGGTAGCGGGTATCGTCATGCTTGTCTGCGTTCTGATCTTCATTATGCTCGGGACTTCCCGCTTATGGACCAAATGACAATCACATTTGCGGTCCTGGTTATGGTCTTTCTGGTGGCCCTGCTCATGTGGGCGCGCGCCCGACAGATACTGCAAAGTGGGATTCCGGTTGGTCGCGTTGTGTACCAGGACACTGACCGGCACCGCAGTGTTGAACGTCCGGTGTCTTCGAGATGTGGCTTGACCGGGAAGCCAGACTATTTGGTGGAAGCCGCCAATGGCCTGATTCCTGTTGAGCTGAAATCACGCAACTGCTCCAACTCGGGTCCTCGTGAGGGCGAGGTTGCTCAGCTGACCGCCTACTGCATGCTTGTCGAAGACTCCTTCGGGGCGACACCGCCTCACGGGATTATTCAGTACGCGGATCGCTCCTGGCCGATCCGGTATACCGTGAGAGACCGCAAGAGACTTCTTCAGATCCTGGACGAAATGCGTGAAATCCGAAACTCACGGACGGTGCACCGGGATCATCAGCACGCAGCTCGTTGTCGTGCCTGCGGCTACCGGGCCGTCTGCGACGAGGCACTCGATTGAGCCGCCACACGGTCGCCTCACCCTCCCTTGACCCGCCGCGTCCCCCTTTTTCGAATGGCTCGCCAAACCGCCGGATCGGCTGGCAGGGGCTGGACACGACTCCCGGCCACGTTGACGAAGGCACCATGGTGAGTGATCGAGCCATGCCGGAAGAGCCTCGCCAAGAGCGCCAGCGCATGGTTGGCAAGCGTCGGATTTACGAATGGCTCCTGTCGCTCCAGCGCTTCCAACGAACTGCAACTGGGCAGACCGTCGTTGTCGAGCGACGGATTGACCAGTTCTGGGAACAATTCCGCGACGGTTCTTAGGCGGGTAGCTGAGCGCTTGTTCTCCCAGTTCCAGGGTTGACCAAGCACGAACTGCCCGCCCGTGGAGTGATTCCCTAAATCAACCCAGTACGACACGCCGCTCCGCTGTCCCGTCACTTTCTCAGCAATCACTTTCCGGGTCGCCCGGTTATCTACGCACCCGATTAGGATGTCCACCCGATCCACGCTTGTATGTGCCGAAAAGTGCTCTGGTACTGCGTGCCACTTCAGGCCCCAAAAGAGATTCATGCGGGAGACAAGCACTACCGGCTTTGAATGACCGATCTCGACTTGGCTAAAAGGCTGCCGCACACAGTTCGTGGGCGAGACGACGTCACCGTCCATCAACGTTACTTCGAGTCCGCCAGGATGTCCGTGAATCAGCATCGCCTGGTGCAAGTACGGCAGGCCGGCCGTGATTGCGCTGCCATTTCCGCCGCAGCCCACGACCAATACGCGTACGGGCCGACGGATTAGTTGCGGTGACAGATTGTGCGCCACGAGTCACCTCCGTTCCACGAACTGTCGCAGAGTTTCTCGCGCGTCCGTCAGGTACTCTACGGGGAACGGTTTTCGGCTCCCGGCCAGGTGCCTGCACAAATCGAGAAAACCGCCCGGAAAGCTTGTCAGACGCGCGGCTCCGTACGCGTGCGTGAACTCGCTCTGAAAGAACCCCCGCTCCCATCCTTCCATCGCTTCGACACCCGACGCCTCTGGAACGCGCATCGTACCAATACAGATTTGGCCGGCGTCATTTCCGTTCCAAAACGGCGCGGTCTTCAGCTTCGCGATCGCAGTCGGACGCTCGTTCTTCTCCAGAGCGCGGACCCAAAGAGATCCACCGGACACCTTGAACACCAGGGGAGGCACGGGGTAGCGCTTCCCGTTGAGGTCCTTTCCGGCTTCGCTATGTTCACCGAAGAAAAGCGTGCGATATTGAGCCGGTGTCCACCAAACCAGCAGCTCTGAGGTCCGGACCAAGACGTTCGCCGACAAGATCTCCGGCGGAATGTAGGTTCCCAGTCCGGCCGCAAGCGTTCGCAGGAATTCCGTGGTTAGCGATTCCGCCTCTCCCAGATACGGCGCCGCGCCTCCTGGGCCCGACTTCGCCTGATGCCAAACGGCGAATGCGTCCTTTCCGCCGCGATACACCAAGACTGCTCCGGTCAGCGCCATCTTCTGGCCGCCGCCAATGCTTACGTTGACGTCCATCGGAATCCTCCTCCCTTACTCCACGAGTTCCATCATGAGCTTGATGAGACGCACCCCTTCGCGGAAGACACGGCACACGACTTCCAGTGTTTGGAAGGCCGCGCGCACGCTTTCGGTGTCGCCCGATAGAAACGGCACGATCAGGTTGGGCTCCGGAGCGCATTCCAGCATCCCCTGGGCTTCCTCATCGAAGCAGCCTTCGATGGCGTCGTGTTCTTCAAAGACTGCGACCAAGGCCGGCACCGGAGGGTTCGAGTCAATCAAACGCTCGCGGACTGACTCCGTAATCTCGGGCCTCTTTCCTTGCCGTGACGCCGCGCTGAGTTCCAGCACTCCGGCGAGGAGATCCCGGATCCTCCGGTTTCTCACTGTTCCACGAAGTTGCTCGACGAACCGCTCTTTGAGCGGATTCCACTTTCGACGCAAGCACCCTGGAGTGGCACCGTCCACGTCCGGGAGTTCAACGGTCTCACCTTCTGGATCACCCTCATACCACTCCCTCAGTTGCTGCACCCGCTCGGCCGCATCGCGCCAATCATAGACCCGTACCCAACGATTCAGAGCGTCGGTGAAAAGATTGAAGAACGTGACTGGCAATCTTGGATGAACAGTTTCCAACAATCGCAGTGTCGGCCCTAAGACCACGTACCCGGCGCTCTCCGGTTCCGCCACCAGGTACATCTCACTTCCCTCGGCTTGCTCCCCGACGCCTGGTCCGCACGGGTCCAGATCCGAAACTAACCCGACGCCAAGGAAGAGATCCGTATCAATCTCCTGACCACCGTGGGCCTCGATCCTATCCCTCAGCGTCTGCACGATGAACCGGAAGGGGTCCTTGCCCGCTCGAAACCATACCTCCGGTCGAGCGATACCACTCAGGACGAGCGATTTCGCCAGCCTGGCAGCGGCATTCAGCCCGCCGAAGAACTGATACTCCACGGGAACTCCCCGCAGAGCCGGAATACTCCAGTGGCAGCCCGAGGCAATCAGACCATCGGAGGTAGCCACCCCGGCGGTGGCGTCAAAAAACTGCCCACTCCTCTTCGCTGCCCGCTGTCCAGCGCCCGCGCGAGGATTGCACTCGCCTGCTTCCAGTCCGAACATTGCCGGTACCTCTCTAACACCGTTTGTTGCGAAGCGTGACGCCCCTGAGCAAGTAGTTCCAGTTCGTCCAGAACTCCTTGTGCGCGGCATTTGTTTTCACGCTGATTTTTGGGCTTCATCGCGGATGTTCTCCGATGGGCGAGAGCGGACGCAACCCGCCTTTCCGGCGGCTGCTCCGCTCCCCACGTCTGTCTTTCAGCCCTTCGAGCCGATCGCGCGCTCGAACGTATACTTCATCGTGTCGCCCACGGCTTCCGGTCCACTGATCGCCGCCGTGGCAATCTCCGGGTACTGCATGGATAGGACGCCTCTGACATCCTCTAAGCTCATCTTGCTGTCCGGATCGCCCAGCTTAATACCCTGGAACGAAAATTCCCGGCGCATTGCTCTAGCTTGCATGGCTCACCTCCTTTGCCGCCGCCGCTTCTTCTACCGCCGTTGGGCGCGGCGCAGCCTCCTCTTGCGCTGGTGGATCGAAGAGGCCCAGCATTGGCGGTTGCGGCGGTGCAGGATCTGGCTTGTCTTCCTGCTTCGGTGTGGGTTCGGCCGTCTTGCCTTTTGCTCCACCGTTCGCTACGGTCTTTTGTTTCTTCTTCAGCTCCTCGCGCGCCGCTTTCTCCGCATCTTCTCGCTCGCGTTGGATTTCCGCGAGGTTGGCGCTAAACGCAACGTGACCAGCCACGAATTCACGGACTTGCGTCGGCAGTTCGCGGTCCAGTTCTTCCGGGGTTCCCGTGCAGCAGAACGGTGTCGCCAGCGCAGCGTTCTCACTGTCTTTCATCCGTTTCGGAATGACGGAAACCGTCAAGTGTTGCTCGTCCGCCTTCGACACGATCATCATCACCGTGCGATCGGCGAGCATCGGCATCAGTTGGGCGAAAAAGCCGCCCGCGATTGCTATTGCTGGTGTGCTCATGGTCGTTTCCCTTCAGGCCCTAGAACGGCACATCTCCATCGGTCTCACCCTCATTCATGGGCGGTGCCGACGGCTGTTCCCTCTTCGCCCTTGGTTGGCCGGGAACCGGCCGCTTCTCCTCACCGTGGTTGTTTCCGCGGCCCAGGAAACGGACCTTGGACGCGACCACCTCGACGGAGGTGCGCGCGTTGCCGTCCTTGTCTTCGTATTCGCGGACCTGCAGACGGCCCTCGACATATACGCCGTCTCCCGTGGTGAGATGCTCGGCGCAGGACTGCCCAAGTCCGTTGAATGCGGCCACCCGCAACCAAGTGGTTCGTTCCTGAGGCTCGCCGTCACGGTTCTTCCACCGTTCATTGACGGCCACCGAGAAGTTAACCACGTGGGATTTTCCGTCGTTGAGAAACTTCATGTCCGGCGCGCCGCCCAGGTTTCCGATGATCTGGACGTTATTCAAACCCAACATTTTCTGCTCCTTATCAGTTCTTTGTACACAGCGCACCATCCCGCATGGACACACTGGTGCGCGCGGGCCTCGATGCGGCTAGATTGTTGAGGTTGTTCCCTACCGGCTGAACGCCGTCGGGCAAAAACGGACGTGGCCGCCTTATGCCGCTTCGGCGGGGACCGGCTCTTCGGATTCTTCGTTGCCTTCCGGCTCACGGGCCGGCGGCTCGATCGACACCCGAAGCGCCGTCACCCGGGTTTGAAGCACATCCAGGCTAGCCTTAAGTTCGGCATTGTCGAGACGCTCGATCACTTCGTCCAGCGTCCCCTCAATACCCTCCAAGACCGCTACGACAAATCCTGTATCGAGCGCCATCGGGTTCTCCTTTCTCCGGATCAGCTATTCCTCGCTGAAGCGGAATTTCCGTCCCGGTTTCTTGACGATCATCGTGTCCAACTCGGCCGCCAGGTCCGCCATGCCTTGCTGGACCTTCGCGCGCACGCCGCTTGTCGTCCGGAGGTCATCCGCGCTTACTCCGACGAGCATTGCCCGCGCCTTCTCCACCAACCCTTTCAGCTCTGCGTCGTCAGTGACGTTGCGGAAATCGAAGCTCCCCAGGAAGTCCACCAGGTTCGAGACCGTGGTCTCTTTGAACCGCAGTGGCTTGCCTTCCGGCCCGTCCTTCAGCCGGTCGCGCATGTGCTTTACCAACTCGCCCATCGCCGTCCGAAGCACCTGTTGGATTTCCCGGCCCGCTTCCGCCATCATCTCTGCCGCCTTCTCCCGTTCGTCGTGCCAGATCTTGGTGGAAATTTCGCGAAGTTGGTCGGGAACACCAAAGCTGATGTACTGCCAGATAAGAGTGAATTGCTGGGCAACGTACTCCAACGGTGGGTAGTCGGCCGGATTGTAGAGGGAGCGCAGCCGCGTTGCGGCCTCCTGGCACAGCGTCGGGTACGCCATCAGGAACGTTTCGATCAATTCCTTTCGCCGTGACGCGAATTCTCGCAGCTTGCCCTCCATTTGCTCCAGCAGCGCCAGCGGGCAAAGATGAATGCCGGCTTCGAACGGCAGGCAGGTATCGTAGAGATAGCGCCGGATCTCCCCATCGAAGTTGGCGATCGTGCGCAGCTCTTTCGAATCGAGCAGATGTTTGGAAATCAAAAGCAGACTCTTGTCTGTGTCCACTTCCACCTGCGAATTGCTGACCTTTCGTGTGTTGCCAAGCCGGCCGAGCCGGACCTTAACGCACACCGTCTTTTGGGCCAGGTCCTGGCCCATGCTCTGGACCTCAATCAAATGCATCGGCATAGCTGCCATGTCGTGTTTCTCCTCTCTCGTTCTTTTGGTCACCCGATCCCGCATTGACATCGGGACCAGATCTTGAAATACACGCGTTGACCTGCCCAATTCGACGTGTGCCTACTGTTCCTTCTGGAAGTGGCTCGGGATTCGGGGGGCTAATCTGACCGCTTCCGCGGTTTCGTTTCAGGCAGGAACGCCGAGCACGGGGAATCCCGTGAGTACGGATGTTCCACTTTCCTCGATGCTGATTTCGACGAGTTGCGGTCCGAAGTCGCCCTCTCGGTAGCGGCTGCTAAACAGTACGAGCCTTTGATTCCTGCTCGTCCGCAGCGGCGCAATTGATGGCTGGGTCTGGTCGTAACGGCCCATCACCGCGAAGTCCAGAAGCCCCCGAACCGCCCGCCAGAGTTCGCACTTCTGTTCCACAGTTGCACCCAAGCGCGTCACAAACCGCCCGCACGCCAACTCGCTTTCCGTGTAGCCGGTGAACATCCCGAGGCTCACCGCTGGCGCGGTCCTGCGAAACTTTCCCATCAGCTCCAACAGCGCCTCAGCTTGCTGCATTGGCTCGCCGCCGGAGAAAGTAGCCCCTTCCAAAGACCCGAACTGGCTTGCTTCCTCAAATCGCTGAACCACTTCGAGCACGGGCACTTCAACGCCGCGGAACTTGTGCGTAGCCGGGTTCCAGCAGTTTGCGCAGTGCAATGAGCATCCCTGAAAATAGACCACCGCGCGTAGTCCTGGTCCATTTGCCCGGCTCGCCGGAACGAAAGCATGGAGAAGCATAACAACCACCGTTCATTTCGCAGACTGCGCGGCAACCGAGCTGCCACGGCCTGTACGCATGCCGGCTCAGGCGTCTCGAAACCGCTTTTTCCTCGTGGCAACGAGACAATCGCTCACTGCCCGCTCTTTAGATGTGGGTTGCGCGAGTCGACGGCCTGGCAATAGAACGCGGCTTTCTTTCGCTGCACTTTCGCGTGATCGTCTCCCTGGAAGTCCTTCAGGACCTTGTCGCAGCCTTGGCCTGCAAAGCCCTCCAGATCGACTGAACTTTCGCCGTTTTGGTCAATGACCACTGTGATCGTCTTCTGCTGCATGGCTGAGCTCCTATCGCGCGACGAACTGCAGCCGGATCTGCGGTCCGTTCGCCGTCTGAATGACTTCTTTGCCGCGAAAGATGTAGCCCTTTGCCTTCGCCACAGCCACCGTCTGGATTTCCTTGTAGTGCTGGTTCACTTTGCCCAGCCATTGGTTGCCGTAACCGATGCTCCGGTCGTACTCGCTCAAGATCGCCTGGTAGCGGCCGTCTTTCCCGCGGACGAACCCTATGTCGTTGGAGGCGCTGTCCAACTGCGCGCGCCGGATAATGACGTGCGCCGTTTCCCGCCGTTCGTCGCCGTGGTAGCCAACCAGCGCGGCGCCTTCGGCGTGCACTTCGACTCGGTAGCCCATCGCCGTAAGACCCTCGACGAGGTACCTCTCTTCACTCATAACAGTCGTGAACTCACCGTAGGCTGACACTTCCTTGCTCCTTTCACGCCGCCGCCCTTGATACAAAGAGTTGCGATGCAGGGCACTACTCAGCTCTCCATGCCCCGAAACGCACGTCCCGCGCGCGGCGCCGGTGCGGACTCCTGGAACTGATATACGCCAGGGTAAGACGCGCTGATGAACTTCCCGGAGGCCTGCTGACGCAGCGCCTTGATCTGGTCCGCCGCCGAGCGGGATACCGGAACAAGGTATTCTGCTGATTCCTTCAGCGTCAACTTCAGCCGGTACGCCTTCCGACAACACTCCTTGATCTCCGCACCGGTCCACCCGTCGTCGTCCGGCAGCTCGCCCGAAACCCCGTACTTGGCCGCGTAGATCTTCCAGATCGCAGCCCGCTCCTCTGGCGACGGGAGATCGAAGAAGAAAGTGCCAAGCGTAAACCGTCGCCGCAGTTCAGGCGGCAGCGTGCCGATCGAGTTGCACGTCGCAATCCAAAGGCTGCGCCCGTTCGTCACGGCATCAACGACCTTCAAGGCCGCCCGAAGACGTTCCCCCGACGCTCCGACCAGCGCGTTTTGCATCGCGCCCAGATCGAAGGCGATGGTCGGGATTCGCGCCGTGTTTCCGGTAGCTTTGGCCACAAGACTCTTCGCCGCACCGGGAGGCCCGATCAGGATGCACCCGTCGGCATTCCGATCCTGCATCCAGGCCAGGACCGTCCCAGTGAGTTCGGTTTTCACGCCGGACAGGTCCGTGCCGGTTCCGGCAAAGGCCTTTTCGATCTCGTCCAGAAAGACGATCCCTCGGGGCGCCTCTTCGCCTTCGATCACCGCTGTGAGGAAGCGCTTGATATTCCCGCACCCTCCGATGTCGTCGAACGATTCGCCACCCCGCCACACGCTGAGACCCGGTGCCTGCTCGATCACTTGCCGCTTTCGTTCCCAGAGCTGTTCCAGATCAAGGCCTTTCTTCGACAGCGACATTGCAAGCACCTGCTCTGCCGGGAATGCCGCCAGGCCCAACAGCGCATCAACGGCCTTTTCGCTGGCGTCTGTCTCGAGTTCTGGCACCTCCGCCGCCGCAATCGTGTCGTCTAAAATGCGGGTCAGGTCTTCAACTGCCGGCAGCGGTTCGTCGAGCGTAAGCACATCCTGAGTGAGTTCATCCGGGAGAACCGCGCCGGGCGTCGTCAGAAGCGTCAACGTCCTGCCATTTGCCTTGAAGACGTCACGCAAGTTCCAAATCGCCTGCGCCACTTGGGGATCGGTCCAAAAACGCTGTGCGTTGGCAAAGATCAGTACCGCGTCTTCACCCAACTGGCAGGCAGCCACGAGTGCATCCACCGGGCCGACGCTGGCCGAGTCCCGTTCGCCGAGCACCTTCGCGATCTCCTTCGCGCCGGCGTCATTCACCCGCACAAGCCCGCGCACGATGTCCCATTGCACGATCGCCGCATCTTTTCCCACCGCTTCTTCAATCCGTGCCACCGTCAGTGCAGGGTCCGCGGTCCGTATCGCAACCAACGGCGTCGAAACCCGCCGTGCCGCTAGCAGCGTCTTCACAAACTGTTCCATCGGCCGAATCGTTGATGACATTTCTCTCCTCCCGTGTTCATCGCTTTCACGCAACGGTCGCGGTAATTGGCACCGCCCTTCCGCTCCGGTGTGCAAAGAATCGTTGGTGCAGCTCCGCCAGGTCCTCATACAGAACGGGTGCCGCCGCGATCGCTTCCGGGTGCTTCAGGATCAGCTCATCCAGGGAGCGTTGCGCGAGCCCGCTCCGGTTGTCAGCCTCGATCAGCGCGTGGCACTGATCGCATGCCGCCCAATCCCCGACACTCTCGCCGGCGACGTCCGGCGCGCAGTAAGCGATGAAGCTCCTGGCCGGGTACCGCCATACCGGACCCAGCATTGAACAGAAATCGCACTGAAGGATCTCGTTAATCATGGATTTCAACTCCTCTCGCCCTTGCTCTCCAACAACTCGGTCTGGCCACACTTCTGTCGCCGGAATGCTTCCAAGAAACGCTGGGCCCGCAGATTCCGATCCCACATCTCCGCGAACTGTTTGAGGTCCCGAGTAAGTCTCGGCAGACAGTGCAAGTTCCCGGTCTCGTCGCGGCGCCGGCTCCACTGCTCCACGGCCGTATAATCGTTACGGAAGTAGAATGGCCAGAACTCTGGTTGCCTGCCCCCTTCCGCCACCAGTTCGAACAGCATCTCGGGGTCGCGCATCGGGTCCGAATTCTGCTCTCCGTAGTGCGCCACGGACACGACGACGTGCCCATCTGGCCCACGCTCCGGCAGGACTTCAATCACAAGCCGCATCCACGGCTCGTTGTCGATCGAAATGCACTCCGCCTTTGCTAGTCCGCCTGCCTCTTCGATGATTTGCATAATTGTTTTCACGCGCATCTCCCCTATTGCGGCCCCGCGGCACATTGGCCACACTCGGCCGGTGCATCGCTTTCTTTGTACTGGCCATGAAGATCGAGTCTCGGCTTCAGCAGGAAGAGTCTTGTCCCTAGCTCACGCCGCAAGGGTCCACGACCGCGTCCTCCGACGAGCACGGTCCAGTTCGTCGTATCGTCTGCCGACGCATAGCCTTCCCTGATCAAGTCAACATGGCGCCCGGATTCTCGAAGGTACTTTTCACGGCGGCACCGCCAAGCCTCGTGCTGTTTAGTTTGCAGCCTCCGCATGTGGCTCTCCTTAAAAGCACGAAGTGCTAAACGCCGGGCTTCAAACCGGTGTTCGGCCGCTTCGTCTCGCATGTCCAAACCCGACTCCACCTGAGGCCGGGTCGCTTCTATTTCGTTCCGTCATTACGCCGTCGTCGCCCCCGCGGGCCTAGACGGCGCAATCGGCAGCGTCACCTACATCTCTTCCAAGCCCAGCTTCTGCTTCGCTCGCGCGACGGCGCGCCAATACTTCCGCACCGCCCGCAGTTGCTTCTTGTCGACGAACCCATTGGCATCTACCGCCACGCAAGGTCGCGGTTCGTGCACCATGGCATCGACTTCTCGAAAGGCTTTCCCATCGCTCACAAGCCTGCCCGCGTCATAGTCGCCTCCCGCATCGTGTTGGGCGATGAAGACGTACCCTCTCTTCGCCAGCTCTCGCAGGGAAGAAGAGTTGCCGTAATTCGCTTCCTCATCGACCAGGAACGACACTCCCTCCGGTAGCCCCTTCCAATACTCCTGTTCTCCAAAACCCAGTTCCTCGAACGCGGCCACGTCTTTGGCGCGGCAGAGGACCTGGGCGTATGCCCGATCTCCCATGTGCCCTCCCAAGAACGGAAACAACCACAAGCGGACTCGCCGCTGTGGCTGTTTTGCAATATCGATATGTTTCGTTAGTGCGGCGCCGGGCTCCTAAGACTTGGCTGCTCGCGCAAAGCGTCGTTCACGGCAGGTGGTCCGCAGAAATTCATCTGGGCGGTCGTCCGCGACATGGATACTGGGATGACGATCCCTCCTGGGCTCGGAGTCTCCGAGCAGGCCGTGACGGTCAACCATCCGGCGCTTGATCGGTAAACGGTGAACGACCCAGGGAGGCGCTATTGATCAGAACGCCGGTTCGGGATCACCGGCTGTGCCAAGGTCTGATATGGCGACTCCACGGCAAGGTGGATCTGATCACATGTGAGCGCGTTTATGGGGAGTAATCGTGCTACGCCAGAGATACCCGTGCCAGAGCCGCCCGCTCGCGTTCCGATTCCGTGAATGGCAGCATTCTTGCCAGTACAATCTTCTTCTTCAGACGATCATCGGCGTTGTACATTTGGAAGCAATTGATGATCGCTTCGAGAATCAAGCTGTAGCATTTCACGATGATCTGAAACGCAATCCCGCACAGGTGCGCGATAGTGTCCTGGTCTACGTTCGCCACGCCGATGACCCCGGAGTGAACATACCAACTCAACTCCGCATAGTGGAACGAGTATAATTCGTCAAACTCGCCGCCCAATAACTCGCACCTCTGGGCCATGTCTTTCACCGACCAATGGCCGACCTTCCGTTTGCCCGGCCAAATCCTCTGTTGCTCGGCGTCGATCCGGTCGCCATTCTGCTTGATGTAATCCATGTAGATCGAGAGCAGACCGGCCTTTTTGGTATCGTTCACACCGTACTTCATGATCTTTCTCGCGGCCCTCAGCTTCTCACATTCGATAAAGGCAGTGATCTTCTCCGTTGAACCACTTTCCGCCTGCATCATCCACATTTCGACCGCGATTTCGAACACCGACCTGCTTATATTTGCGACCGTCTGAAAATGCTTGTAGCCAGTCAGCGTCAACAGCAGATCGACACTCAGCACCGCCCGGTTGTAATTCAGAAGGAAGTAGTGTTCTCGGTTCGTTGGTGCGCCAATCAAACCGGTACTGACGAGATTCCGTACCTCAAGCCGGTCCAGTTCGTTCAGGCTTTTGATCGACGCGAAGAACCGGCTGATATCGGCAGAAGACTCCGATGAGAGCGCCATCTGTCAATCCTCCACTTCCTCATCGTCATCTTCGGCATCGAACGGAATCACATCAATGTAGTGCAGACTCTTCTGGTCGAGCAGTTCCCGAAGGGCATCAACCTTGTCCTCCGGCATGTCGATCACGATAGCCCAAGTCACCCACTCCACGGAGTAATCGCAGCACTGCCCAATCAGCCGGTCGCGTTCCGTCTTTTTCGGCTCTACCTTCAACTCCAGGACGAGGCGGTCATCGATCAGGATGTCGGGGAGGCCGCGGCTAGTCTTGGTACGCATCTCGACTTCAATGCCCTCGTCCAGTTCTTCGTCGAGAAAATCGAATAGGTGTTCGGTGTAGTCGTCTTCGTAATCAAAGAACGGTGGTTCCCAGCGCTCCAGAATCTCGCTCACAGACTGGCATAGTTCGCGGCAGCCTTCCGGGTCTTCCTTTTCTGCGCGGCTCTTTCGCTTTTCGTCATAATGCCGTTCCAGAAGGAAGGCACCCGCAGCAGCCCCTCCGAGCCAAGGAATCCATTTTTTCAACGCCTCGTAATCAATCGGCACTGCGCACCGCCCAAAAGCTTGAATGAGCTATCCAGCACATTATCTCAAATTGGCGAATAGAAGGCGAACATATTTACCTTTGCCCCAGGTTTGCTGTTACCCCGAATCCTGGGGACGGATGGCGTACCGTTTGGCCCGAGCTTGCCCGCCATGGGCTCCGTTACCATCATCGACGTGGACCCCAACCGACCGATCTCGAGAGGCCCAACCGGAGCTCCACCGCGGGGCGAATCCGCGCTTGTTTACCAGGGAGGTGCGCAGGGTTCAGCGAGCAGCCGGAAACGATAATTGCTCCCGAGAAAGTCGGCCTGCGGCACGTAGTCTCGCCACATGGCCGGATAAACGCCCGATGTTGATATTTGGGCTGGTCGGCGGCGATAGATCCTCGTTGACCCGTGTGAAGAACGAGGCTCTCTAAACCCGGGGGGACACTCGGACAGCGCGTGCCGAATGGCTTGCTAGTCATCAGTATCCGCCGCGGCCACTTGCCGAGACGCCGCTAGGATTTCCTCGCAAGCTCGATTCCACCCTCATCGGGTTGCGTTGCTGTTAGCCACGACAGTCCATGTGTCAGGCCCGCCGCCCTGGTGCTCCTCGACCCAGCGCCTGGTGTAGCTTTGCAGCCCTTTAAGCCATTGCGCGGGGTGACCCGATTCAAGTTGGATGCGTTCAGTCTCCGTGAACCCCGCACAGCCAGCCTGCCTATCTCGCGACTTCGCCATGTACTCGGCAAGCTCTCCCGTCGCTCGGGCCATAGGTAGGTATAGCCAGCGGGGCGTCATCGCAAACGCGAGCTTGTCGGCGTAGCAGAGCTTTGAAACGCTCACGCCGTTCCTCTTAGCCCAGTAGCGCGAATGTCGAAGGGTGAAGTCGGCCCAGCAATCGCCAAACAGCAACGCCATGATCTTCGCTCCGAGATGGACGTGTTCTTCACCCTCCGGCCCGTCCATGTTAGGACTGAATAGGTAGCCCAAATCATGGAGAAAGAAGGCCGCCCAGAGCCGCGGATCCCAAGGAAACTGTCCGAGGGCCCACCAGCCTAAAGCAACGAAGAACGGATGGATAAAGAAGCAGTGCGCTCCGAAGAGAACGCTCTTAGTTCCGACTCGCATAGGTCACCTATCGTCCCTGCTACACGATGATGGGACCGCGCGATGACGGTCCATTGGAAAGTGCGCCGCGGCTGTAGCTGTAGCCCTGGCGCTTGGCATCGCCTTCGACATAGCCGCTATGCCATGACCAGGCCTCGGTAGTCCCGGCGGGATACGGGCACCGAAGCGGAAATCGTACCCGACTCTCTCCAGCGCGGAATCCCTCTTCCCACGCTCTTGGGTCGTGTTTGAGCACAATCTGTGTCTGTGCCACTCCACGGGCCGACTCTTCTTTCGCCCCGGAGCGAGCTAGAGAAGTGTTTGCGGCCCGCTCTGGTTCGCTATCCGGAGGCGGGGTGCGAAACGAACAATCAACGCTTTCAGCGTCACTGTTCATGCCCGTCCAGTCGGCCCCTCCATCCGAAGCACTACTACTTGCTCGGTCGGACACGGCATCGGCTCTGCGTGCGCGACGAGTGCCGTCGTGGTCCTTTCGGACCCTGGCTTACTGCGGCTCGGTGCCACGCGGTTAAAGACATGAACCAGAAGTGGCGTCCCGGCGAGTGCGCCGAAGAACGTGCCCACTTCATTTGCCCGGAAGTAGCTGCCGAAGATTACCAGCAGCACAACGAACAGGCAGAGTACCAAACCTGTATTTTTGAGTCTTTCCATTGCACGCCCCGTTTCGAAATCCGTTTCACAACGGTGACTTTCAAACCGCCACCGCATCCACGCTAGTCGCCGGTTCGCCGGTCGCCACCGGAGTGACAGCATCGGCTTTCTTCGCCACCGCCGCCTTCGGAGCCGCCAGATAGTGCTGATGGGTGCATCCCACACAGGTCGCTCCGCGCACGGCGGCTTTTAATACCCCCACGAACTCCGGCGGGATCTCGACACGTTCCCCAGCCCTGTTGAAGAATTCGGGAACGATTTGGCCCGCCATCCCTTTCTCGTCACCGGTAAGATCCAGCGGCAGATGTCCCTGGCGGCCACGGAAAAGCACTCTGGCTTCGATCCGGCCGCGCTGGCCCTCCGCCGGTTGCGACACACCGTACTTCGCAATCAATACGTCATAGGTGTTTCGCACGCGGAAGACTTCCACGCTCACCAGCCCGACCGCAATCACGACGGCGTGACGACCGTTCACTCCGACCGAATCGATCGGCTGCAGCCAGGCAAGACGCTCACCCCTCTCGTCGCAGAAGGTCACGTAGCGCCCGAGTTCCTTGACCGCCCCGCCGGACTCCACACCACGAAGCACCGAGCGTTTTGCCAAAGTCTGATACTGGAGCGACACTTCGGGCTGGCACAGGATCCCTGCCGCTTGCAGACGTCGCTCGATCCGGCGCCGTTCACCACGCGCTGCGAGGCTCGGTGGCCTCGCTCCGTTGTCTCTCCCTTCCGGTTGTTCCGAATTCGGCATCTTTGAAAACTCCTCCCATTTCGATTTAAGATCCAGTGCTCCGCGGCAACTGCGTTGGGAACGATCGAGCCCTTGCCGGTCACGCCAGCCTCTGGTCGGAGATCGGCCGGCCCACTGCCGCGCGAATCATCTCTTTCGTGCAGCCCGCCCAGCAGCAGTACTTCCGAGGCTCCTCGACCGAGATCGCCAGGTTATCTCCGCTCCTGTCGTTCCCTTGCGCGGCGCACGACGGGCAGCGAGTTATCCAGTTCCTGCCGGCTTGCCTCTTCACCTCGACGTATTCCAGAATTCGGAACTCGCCTGGCTTCGACTGGAAATACTTTGGACATTCTGTTCGGCGCGCGTGCTGAGCGAATTCCTGCGGAATCGCCTTTCCAACAATCATTCGCTTCAGGTGCTGTTGCTTCACTTTCTCGATCCGCTTCAGGTACGCGAGTTGATCCTCCAGCTTGTAGTCAGCGCCGTAGAACCAATACCGCCAGCCCCGGCTCTCCCGCGCTCCCCAATGGACCCCCAGGGGTCCGCGGATCGCGTTGCCAAACTCCTCCCGCCTCAACTCGTCCTGCTTCGGGAAGATCTCGATTCCATCGGCCAGACCGCTTCCCTTGACCTGGACATCGAGCTTGCCAGCCACGTGGTAGATGTAGATGCGCGCCTCGCGCGCCAAAACCGGGGTTTCGAAGAGTATCCAGAGGTGCCCGCCGCGTCTCGACTTTTCCAGCGCGGCCTCGATCCCGTCATCCTGCAACTGACGTTGCACCTTGATGAGGTCTTCGAGCGCCGTTTTGTAGTCGGCGTCAATAGCCATCCATTTGCACCTCTGCGTAGTTGGGTTGATGGCATAGATGCCGATCGTCAACTCCCCGGCCAAGTGCCGCCGCACGGTTTCGATGGTGAGCGCCACCGGCTCTCCGCCATCCTGCGGTTTCGGCCGGTAGTAGTAGTGGCGGCCGCTTTCCGGGTGCGGCCGCATGGATTGAATGGTGTAGGCCCGCCGGTTCACAAACAACTCGCTGAACTCCTGGGCCATTTCGCGTGTCGCTGGTAGCCGGTGGTCCATGGCTGTTTTTCTCCCCCTGTTCGTCTATACACTGAAACGCCTTCGATTTTCAAAAGTCGTCTCAATCCGTCCCTGCAAGCGTTCGGGGGTTCTGCGCAAGTGCCTTCAGGCCAAAGGTTTGCGCCATCTGCTCAAACTCCTCGAGCCGATACCCGCCGTACCGCCCGTCTTCAGCCAGATCCACCATGAAGAACGTCTGCCGAGCCCGGTCGTAGATGTAAAACATCCCCGATTCGGGTTCCTCGGGTACCATCACGAACAGAAGGGCGCCCTTCGCGTAATCCAGCCACTTCTTGAGTAGCCCCTCTGCCCACCGCGCAAATCCTAGGATCAGCGCATCCTCATCCAGCCGGTCCAGTCCAAGACGATGCGCGTCCGGGCCATGCACACGCAGCACTTCGTTCACGATCAAACTATTCATCGCGGTCATCGCAGTTCTCCTTTCGTTCTTCGCAGCCAAGTGGTTTACAGGCACACGGATTCCGACCCGCCGTGCGAACATACGCCGGCGTTTAGCTTCGGCCGAGTGCCTGTGTGGGGGTTACAACGGAAGCTCGGAGCGCGGAGCGGCTCCAAGCCGAAAAGCGAGCGCGTCGATTCCCGCCCGCATATATATAAGGATAGGAGTCAGGCCGCCAAGTCCTTGGCCGTCCCTCCCGCCGCTACCGTTCTCGCTGATTCTTTCGCGAGAACATCGCAGCGGTCCTGGTCTCGATCAGATCCGTGGCCGCGGACCCAGTGCCACTTCGTTTCGTGCTGGCCGGCCACCGACGCCAACAGTTCCCACAAATCCCGATTCGCAATGGCTTCTCCGCGGCTGTTGCACCAGCCGGAGCTTCGCCAACGCATAAGGTATACCGTCATCCCTTGCTGCAAATACTGGGAATCGGTGATCACCGTGACCCTGCACGGTTCGGTCAGGGCTCTCAGTCCATTGATAGCGGCCACCAGTTCCATCCGGTTGTTCGTCGTATGCGGTTCCAGCCCCCGCAGGACGCGCTCGTGCTCCCCATACCGCAGGATGCACGCCCACCCGCCAGGACCTGGATTGCCCAAGCACGATCCATCCGTGAAGAGTGTCACTTCCTTCAATTCTGTCGCCTCCTTTCTTCGCGGATCATGAGATCGCTGGCGTCATGCTGAAGTTGCCATCCTTTGGAGTTCCGTGAGTGCGGTCTGCACCTTGCCGATGTCGGCCGCGCCGAGAGTCCTCAAGTTGGCAAACGTGAATGTTCCGTTCGCTGCCTTGTTGATCACGACGGCGAGCGACTGTCCTTTCGCACCGGAAACGCGGTTCGCCTCGCGAAGCAGCCGGCCCCGCAACTCATTCAAACCCGCCGCGTCCTGCTGCGATCCGTTTCCCGCCGCGCCGTTGCTCGTACCGTTCGGCGTTTGCGTGGAACCACTTTCAACTTCGAGCGTTTCCACGAGCCGGCGGAGTACCATCCGATCCGGAATGTCATCGATGGACTCGCTCGCCAGGTTTAGTTCGCGGCACAGTGCCGAGTACCGTTGGTCTCCAGCGTTCGCCGCAGCCGCCCGCAGGCGTTCGACTCCGCGCGCCATGTCCTGCAACTTCTCGAACGCAGCCGTGAGCTTCGCCATGTCTCGAATCTTTTCCGGATCCTCGACCTTCGCGACAGCCAGCAGCACACCCTTGGACAGGCTGAAGCCGACTGTCCCGCAGAGCGCCTTCACGTGCCCGAGCAGTTCTTCCCGGTACAGGCCGCCTCTGCCGTTCTTCGCCCCGCCGCCGGCCTGTGTTTGCGACTGGCCATTGGCCTGGTGTTTGCCGTTTGTACCGTTCTCGCTGCCATGCCGTTGCAGCTTTGGACGTGCCCAATCCGGCAGCCTCGGTGTCTCTAATGGGCGTTTCTTCTCGTCGAGATCCACCCACTGTCCCTCCAAATCGTACAGGTAGCGGCCAAGCCCAAAACACGAACATGCCCGCTTGAAAGCCTGGGCCTCCGCAGCCGTGCCGGCGTTGTCGTTCTCTGCCCACTCCTCGCCGAGTCCCGTGTGCGTGCCCAAGCCGTAGATCGTCACCTTGGACGTCACCACGATCTTCGCCGTAATGGTCCTTTCTGTCGCCCCGCGCTCCTTCCGTTCGAAGTTCTGAACCATTTGGACGTTGTAGTCCCTGGTCCAGCCAGACGGAGCGAATAGATCGTTGAGCCGGTCGGTGTACGCGCGCGGATCGGCATACGCCAACATCTGACCTCGGTCGCGAGGACCCTTCGGCCCGCCGACCTTGCACGTGTTCGTCACACGCCACTTGATCTCACTGGGATCGAACGGGTCTTCCAGCGCCGCTACCAGTTCCTGAACCCGTTCTGGTGTAAACGCCGTCGCCGCACTAACCCCATACGACTGTCCATTCATCGCAACCGCCGGCGGCGGTGACGATGATCCGTTTGTCATCGTTGTGTCCTGCATACCTGTTCTCCTTTCGTTTCGTTCGACTGCTCAAATTGGCATCGCCCACACTTCGCGACGTGGACACTTTGAACTGGCGGAAGCCGGCGATGTGCTCGGTTAGTTCGCTTTCCGATCGCGTGTTGACTCGACAGTTCCCCGCACATAGATGTCACCGCCTGGCGCGCGGGCGAACTCGGCATCCGCATGGCGTTGGCGGTTGCGGGCGTCGGGGGCGTGGAGGCGGTGTCGGACTATCCGCCGGCGCGGAGAGCAACCACCCTCGATCCGATTCGGGAGTTGGGTGGGTGGGTCACCGTAAATCCCAATCCGTGCGTTCGCAGATCCATTGCGAAAAGGATCTATGTCGCCGAGGCCTGTACCAGCCAAGTTCCGTGTGGCCGACCACACGGGAGTTGGGGGCCCAGGAGTTGGGGGACAGAAGCGTTTATCGTTCCCACTCCGCGAGCGCATAATGCCAAATCAGTGCCTTGGGTGGGTGCGGCGCCATTTCGCGGGGTATGACTTGGCGCGCCTCTACCCTGCACAGGGGTGCCACATCAAACCTTTAGGAGATCGTGACGAGTTCGGGCATCTCGTCCCATGTGCGTCCTTCTAGATAGCGACCGTGCCGTTTTTTCTGCACGCCGCACCATTGCTTGTAGAAGAACGAGACGCCGGACCGCACGCATTGGTCCCGGACGTCCCGGACCCATGCCGCGTCCATTGGTCGTGCGCGGGGTCCTGATTCTCCGCCAGCGATGACCCAGTCGATTCCGCGCAGGTTGATCTTGCCGAGCGGCCCGATCAATGGTTCGATCGAGAGGAATTTGATGTGCGCCTTCGTACGTCTAAGATGATCGATTCGCCAGAGGTAGTCTTTGTTCTCTACGCTGACTCCCATCCAAATATGCGGAGCCCACGGCAACTCGCGGCTGAGCTCTTCGAGTCGTTCCGCTCGCTTCGTGAGGACTTGGTACTGGTGCCAGTCGGCGCGGTTCATCACGTCGAACACGTCCTTGATGTACTCCAGGGGCACCTTGTCGTGGAAGAGGTCGCTCATGCTGTTCACGAAGATCCGCTGTGGCGTCTTCCACCGCAGTGGTTCGCCGATCTTGCCCGGCACGAGTCGGAGGTCGAATCCTTGTTCGAACGGGTGTCCTTTGACGCCGCGGAACCGCTCGGCGAAGCGTTCCGCGTAGCAGTTCTTGCAGCCGGGGCTGATCTTCGTGCACCCGCGTACGGGGTTCCATGTTGCGTCGGTCCACTCGATTGTCGTGTGTTCAGCCATTGTCAGCGTTGCCCGTACTTCTTGAAGATGTCCGTGACGATGTTCAGTGCCGCGTCGTTCTGTGACGCGAAGTAGAGGTAGTAGATCACGGCGTTGTTCTTGGTCCGCATCGGCATGGGTTTGGGCACGTGGTTGAATCCTGCCTTCTTGATCAGCCGCTGACGGAACGCTTCGGCGAACCGCTCGTTGGACACCTTGACCGGCACCTCCTCGTCAAAAAGCGTTGGGACGTGGTCATATCCTGCGTCCAGCCAGGAATCGTCGCCCCACAACCGCGTCATCTGCTCAACCTTGCTCTTTACTGATTTTGACGGATTCCGCCGGAGTGCGTTGCGGTTGATGTCCATGATCATGAAGTTCACGAAGATCTCGATGGACTTCGACTGGCCGGCAGCCTCGATCACCTCCCAGGTCAGGTTGATGTTGTACGGATCGAGCAGGCAGACGGCTCGGCGGTAGTCGCTGTACTTCGCGCGCGGGAAGATGTCACGAACAAGGACGGTGTTGCAGTCTCGCGTGTACGTATACACGTCCTGCCGGTCGCCCGCGAGCGCGCGCAGCTGCTGCGCTCTGGCAGGTTCGGTGTCGATGAAATGGTACTCGTGAAACGGCGGTTCCGTGTTGAGCGCGATGAGCGGGCTCCCCTCGACCGTCGCACCCGTTGTCTTGCTGAGGTGGTAGCCGGGACCGGCGTACGCGTCAATGTAGATCCAACGCATCCGGCCAAAGCGTTCTCGACGGGTTCCTTCCATGATTTTCGAGTACGCGGCGGCGTACTCGCGCACGATGGCCAGCTTGACTTCTGACCAGATGCCGATCTCGTCATACTCGACAGCCATCAAGCAAAACTCTACCAGAATGTTTCGACAAACGCCCGAAGCACAGGGTGTGATTCCTGCTTATTGCGCGAGAAAACGATAAAATGGCTCTTTCCGAACCAACTCCAATTTCCTGATGTTCTTTTGAACCGTTCGCGCATAGGTTACGAATGCCGTTGGATTTCAACAAACTCCGAGATGCGAAGAAACAACCGCCGGTCGTTGACCCGGTGGAGATCTTCCGCCGCTTGCCCAAAAAAGCGGAGATCAAAGACCTGTACGGTAGCCAGACCGAGGTACTGAATGCGTGGTTCGCTGACCGCGCGAAACCCGATCACGTCGTCAAGCTCCACACGGGCGGTGGGAAGACCCTCGTAGGCCTGTTGATCGCGCAGTCCATCCTCAACGAGACGGCGGAGCCCGTCGTGTTCCTCTGCCCGAACAACCATCTCGTCGCGCAGACGCTCCGGAAGGCTGCGGAGTACAGCATCCCTGCCGTCCCGTACGAGAAGACCTTTCCTGATGACTTTGTGAACGGGAAGAGCGTGATGGTAGCGACATACGCGGCGCTCTTTCACGGGTACAGCAAGTTCGGCGTCCAAGGCAAGGAGGTGCTCAAGCTCGGTGGGATCATCGTGGATGACGCCCACGTCGGCTCGGGCATTTTGCGGGATCAGTTCTCGATCAAGGTGGCCCGCGAGGCACCCTGCGAGGCGTACGCGACCCTCACGGGCATGTTTCGTGTCGCGTTCAAGGAGGTCGGGCAGCTCGGCACGTTCGATGACGTTGTCGGCGGCACGGACTACACCGTGCTCGAAGTCCCCTACTGGAACTGGCTGCAGAAACTCGACGAGGCGCAGGGCGTCCTGAAGGCGAACGCGAAGCTGTACGAGTACCAGTGGCCGTTGCTCCGCGATAGCCTCAACTGTTGTCACTGCTTCATCGACCGGAAGGCGGTCGTCGTCACGCCCATCCTTCCCCTCGTGGACCTGATACCGTCTTTCGCGACATGCAAGCGCCGCGTCTTCATGTCAGCAACCATACCGGACGATAGCGAGATCATCCGGACGTTCGATGCGACGCCCGACGCACTCCTCGCGCCTCTCTCCTCAAAATCCCTCGCAGGCGTCAGCGAACGCATGATCATCGTCCCCGAACTCCTCGGGTTCAAGGTCACGGACGTGTACGCGACGATCCGGAAGCTCTGCGAGAACTCCGCGAAGAAGAAGCTGAGCACCGTCATCCTCGTGCCCTCTGGCAAGGCGGCGGAGGCGTGGAGCGCCGTCGCGGAAGTCCCGGAGAACGCTAATGCCGTCGAAGCGAAGGTCCAGGAGCTCGTGGATGGGAAGTCGTACGGGCCGCTCGCCCTCGCGAACCGGTACGACGGGATCGACCTGCCCAACAGCGCCTGCCGTCTCCTCGTGATGAGCGGCCTCCCGAAGGCCGTCGGCGAGTACGAATTGCACCGCGCGAACGTCTTCGCCGGCGCAGCAGCGCTCAGTCGCGCCATCGCCCAGAAGATTGAGCAAGGCATGGGTCGTGCCGCGCGAGGCCCCGGCGACTACTGCGTCATCATCGTCCTGGGAAAGGACCTCGTGTCGTGGCTCGGCAAAGACGCGAACCTGAAGTTCCTGACGACGAGCACGTACTCCCAACTCGAAATGGGCATCGAGATCAGCAAAAGCATCGTCGAGTCCAAAGACTTCATGGACACGATCAATCGTTGCTTCAACCGGGAGAAGGACTGGGTGAAGTATCACGCCGAGACCCTCGCGGACCTCACGTTCAACATCGCGATTCAGAAGGAACAGATCGACCGTGCCGCAGCAGAACGCCAAGCACTCCAGCTCTGGCGTGACGGGTACCACGAGCAGGCCATCGCGAAGCTCACAAAGCAGTGCGATAGTCAGTCCATCGAGAGCCCCGAGCGCGGGTGGCTCCTCCAGTTCGCGGCACGCATCGCCCTGGACTGGGGTCAGAAAGACCACGCGCTCGAACTCCAACAGCGAGCGTTCGCGGAGAACAAGAACCTTTGCCGCCCGCCTGTCGGCGCACCGAAGGTCGAGGTCGTCTTGCCGGGGTCTCAAGCGCAGGGCATGGTGAAGCAGCTCAAGCCCTTCCGGTACAAGCGTGGGTACCTCGCGCAATTCGAGGAGACGGTCGCCTTGCTCGTTCCAAATTCGAGTAGTAACCAGTTCGAGCAGGCGATGGCTGATCTCGGGACCATGCTTGGGTTCGAGACGAGTCGGCCCGAGAAGACGTACGGGAAGGGTCCGGACTTGCTCTGGCTCATCTCGACTGAGGTCGGGCTCATTACAGAGGCGAAGAGCCGGAAGATGGCGGCGAACGCGATGACCAAGAGTCAGCACGGCCAGCTTCTCGTGTCCGAGAACTGGTTCAAGGAGACGTACCCGAAGATGACGGGTGTGCGCGTCTCGATTCACCCGAACGTGACGGCCACGAAAAAGTCTGTGCCGACGGGGACGAAGGCCCTTACGCTCGCGAAGCTTGACGAGTTGATCGGTGAGGCTCGGAAGATCATCACGGCCTTGAGCGAGTCCGGTCACCCGGATAAGCAGCTCGCCGGGCACTGCGAGGATCTTCTCAAGAAGACGAACCTGACGCCAGACCGGTTCGTGCAGCACTACCTCGTCGACTTCGAGGTCGTCGAGACCGACTAGTTCGGCGACGCTTGAAGACTTGCGCTGGTAAGCGAACTTGCGCCAGACTGCGCGGACCCTGCGCCGATGCGTTACGTACTGGCGGTCGTGGGCTCTGGGGCTTGTGGGATTGTTGTGGCTACTACTTGGAAGTTTTCGTAGAAAAGCATTTCGGCGGCGAAGACCGACTCGTTGCGGAACCGGTACTTGAAAATGTCCGGGTTTTGGCCCTCGAACGCGGTCTTGGGGCCAACGAACCCGCGAACACCTTCAGCAATCATCTTCGCTTGGGGATCGGGTGACAAGAGGTAGCCTTCGCGAATGTGAAATGCCGGGGATTCGACGCGCAGGTTCTCAGTCAGGACATTCCCAGTGTGATAGAAGTACAATGCCCGCCCGATCATCTCTATCTCATGGTCGAAGCGCGACCGATCGAACTGCAGTGCCGCGCCGGCTCCTGGCGTGCCAGCGACAGGAAATGAGTCCTCGACCATCTTCTGGAACGTTCTTGGCGCGCGCGTCACGGCACGCATGATTTTGGTGAAGAAGTGATCGTTCCCGGCCTTATTGTTGTTGATGTAAATCACGAGAGCGAACAACAGGAACTCGTCGTCGTGGGATTTCGCCGTATTGTGCGCGTCACAAGAACGCACCGTGATGAGGTTCTTGCGGTAGTCTACGTGAGCGTCCTTGAACTCCGGGAAGATGCATTTCGGTGGGACGTGTTCATCCGATGTTGCCGTTTGTCCGCACGCATAACAAGTATCACTCATAAGTCGGCTCGATTCGCATTATTACAGATCGGCCCTGCGCCAGGTTGTGGATTGCGAACGGTAGGTCGGCTTCTGTCAGCGTATCCCGAGTGGATCACGCGCTATCAGGAAGTTGCGCGCGGCAAAGTCGCCGGCAAGATCCGTCAGGCCCAGCCCTTCCCGGACACCGAGTCGTTTGCCTACTGCCTCGAATTCATACGCGGCAGGCCTCAAATTGACGTCGGCGATATCCCCAAGATCGTCACGCTCGACTGCCTTCACCATGTACCGTGCGCCAATCCGTAGACTTTCGCCTGACCAACTTCGGCCCGCTGCATGCCGTTAGCCCATCAATTCCACTTCCTCTCCGACTCCGGCCCAACGCTGCCCAACGACAGCATTCCACCAACTCGCCCCACCCCGGTCCACTTCCCGGACCGACAATACCTCTCTTCTACCGGCAAACCAGGCTGACAACTCCACTTGGCCACAGGCACACCGCTGACCAGCAGGTAGTCAGTCAATAAACCCAATAATCACAGTGAGTTCAATCATGGGAGAGGAAGGCGTGAGGAAGTCGCGGGGAAACCGTCAGGAAGTCTTGGTGCACATTTAGGAGCCGTTCCCATTCAATACTGCGCGCAACGGGAACGAGAGTGTGCGGCGGCTGTCTAGTACGGTCGTGTTGAGTCCGTGCTGCCGAAAGTCTTCCAGCACGCCGAAGTACACGGCCTTCGCGCACCGGTCAAAGAATCCTGCCACATAACTCAGCAGCTCATATGACGGCGTCAGGTAGAGAAAGCACCTGACTTGGCGCTCCTTTTCGATAGCCTGCCGCACCTGCCAATATCGATTGGCCGCTTTTGGCTGTCGTTCGTACTCGAGAGCGAACGTGGAATCTTCCCCATCGGAATGGATCGTGATCACCGCATCGTAGTCCTTGGCGTAGCCAAAACCCGTCAGTTCATTGAGGCACAAGATTTCCAGCTCCGACTTCCACCGAACCAACCCGCCGCACCGAATCAGTGTCAGGTGAACATCATTGAGATCCAACGAATGCAGTACGACGGGATCGTCCAGTTGCTTGAACGCCTTTGACGCTACCAAGGCGGCCCCATCGCCATTGCCGGCCAGATAGGCGGCGCCCGATTCGCTGATCGCGTAGACCCAGCCTCGTCTCGCGTACTTCACATTTAATCGGGTAATCAGTCCGTGCTGCACTAGCCGAAGCATCCGCCAGTTGAATATGCGGCGCCGATTCTCTCTCGCTTTCAGCTGAAAAAACTGCCAGAGCTGGTCGTGCGTGGCGTGACGCGACCGCAGCACCTGTTCGAGGAGTAATCCGTCCTGCGTGGAACTGAGGTCGATCGACCCTCTCACGTATCCCATCGTCGTCTCATTCAGTTGCCGATAGCACGAGTCGCGCTTCCCAAGGTCTGGCCGCCAGCGGCTCCAGAAAGAACGTTCCGAGCACGCCGCGCACCCAACCATAGGCCGGCATCACAGCCATGACTTCCTGGTCAACGCCACATTCGCTGAACGATATCAGGGTAGTTTCGCGATTCAGCCAGTCTCCGCCCTTGATGACGCCGGCAGTCTGTTCCGATTTCACAACCACAAGGTACGCGTCCGGTCTCTCTGGCTTTCGAAGCAGCCTCTTGAACAGGACCCTCTGGCGGCCATTCCATGTGCATGGCGGCTCGCAGTCGAACACCTTATACAGCATCCGGTGCCAACATTCCGGACGGAGTCCGCTATTTCCGTTGAATCGGGCCACGCCATACACCCGAGGCCGATTGCGCAGTTTGCCGCCGACATCGACCCCGGTTGTGTTGTAATAGGCCAGATCCCGAGGGTCAAACCGTTCCTGTGTCCGCGCTTTTCTCGCGGATCGTAGCGTCCAAATGCTCCCAAAGCCCAATACCGAGATCAGCATGACCGTAGCCTACGCTCCCTTGAGGCGCTCGTTTTCCAGCCGAACGGTCCGCAGCGTCTCTTCCAAACGGTTGATTCTGTCCACAAAGGTGGCGACCTGAACCGAGTTCTCGCCCCCCTTGGCGCCATTCCCAGGTCCGTTGCCGCCGCCGATTTTCTTCGTGGCATCATCAACGCGAACCGCTAGGTCCGCAACTACCGTCGCCTTTTGCTCCAGATCATGACGTAACCGCTTGTTCTCCGAGGTGAGGTTGAGCACCTCGATTCTCATTCCCTCGACCTGCTGTCGTAGTGCGGCAGCTTCGGCTGTGTCACTAGTGGGCAGTCCGCTCTCCCCGGCCTCGATCACACGATTGCATTTCTCGATGTGGGTGTTGTGCTTTTGTGTGGCCTTTTCGGCGCCCGACTTCCAGTACTGCGCGTAGTTCATGGCGTCGGCTGCTCCCTGGGCCAACTGCTTTAGCCTCTCCGCATGGTTCCACCGCTGCCAGACGATGACCACGAAGGAATAGATCAGCAGCATTGACAGCGCCGCCGTGTACATGAAGTACTTGTTGCCGATCGAGTTCTCCAGGAAGATGCTACGGCGCTGCTCCCAGCTCATACCCCAGTCGACGTTCTTCGGATTCAACGAACGGAACAGAGCCTCGTACCATGTCAACTTCTGGCCGCGGTAGCCGCCCTGGGCGGCCAGGGGCGAATACCGCGCCGCTGGCACAGGCTGTGCGGACCGGGATTGATACACATTGGGTACAGGCTGCTGCGCTGCGTTCCGTTGTTCGGCTCCTGGTTGCTGCGGACTGGCTACTTTCGATCCCGCCGGATGCTGACATTGTGCCGGAGCGAGCACGATCCAGCCCGTCACGACGCCGATATAAAGGATGCATCTGACTCTTCCTAACATTGGGCTACCTCCTCCCCTGCATTCGCCTGCCAAACGAGGCCGCCAATCCCGGATCTTTGAACCGGAGGTTCGCACCCTGGACGTCCAGTCTCGACTGGCGCAAGCGCGGCGCCAGTTCCATTTCAAAGCCACGCATTTCCACGTCTGGAGGCGTTCGTACGTGCAGGTGCCGGTGCAACGTGCCTTCCGTGTCGTCCGTCATGAGGATCTGCATTTGCCCTTTTGGCAGGTTCTTGATCCTCTCGTCCTCCGCGCGATATTCCCGCTCCTCCCGTTCCGAACCGCTCGTGCCTCTCTCAAATCGCTCCCAGCCGAACACCTGTTCCCTCACCAGCGACACGGTCCGCTTGGTTACGGTGTGCTCGGCGGACGCCCGGATGAAGAACTTGGACGTCTCCTCGTCCTGCGTCCGCATTGCGATCTTCGTGTTTGGCGCGCTGGTGACGTCATCCTTGAACCCCTTGCCGACTTGAAGAAGCTGCGGCAGACTTTGCATTGAGAACAGGAAGGCGGTGTTGGTGCCGCGAGCCGTCTGCAAAATCTGGGCGAAGTTTCGGTACCCGAATGGGGCAAACTCGTCCAGAACCACGCTCAGGATGGGGCGGTTCATCCGTCTCCGCTCCTCTTCGCTTTCGTACCGTTTGCCGACGACAAGCTGCAAGTTCTGCAGCAGCATCTTCCCGAGTGCTCGAACCGGTTCGGTATTCTTGTTGATGTTCAGGGTCACGAACAGGATCAGTTCCTGGTCAATTACGTCGTCGATCGACAGCAAGTCCTCGTAGGGGCCGGTGATGACGGACAATTCGTCGTCCAGAAACGTCATGCACTCGTTGAGCAGACCCTGAATCTTCGGCACCCTCTCCCGGTCATGAAACGATTCGAGCAGGTTCCGCACGGACATCTCGAAGTTCAGCCCGCGCTGCATTGATACTTCACGGTCGGCTTGGATGTGCCTGCGAGCTTTCTCAATCTGTTCTCGGAGGACCTCTTCATCCAGCGCCATAACGATGACGTCGTAGAAATTGAAGGCAACCCCCGTGTAGTGAAGGATGCGGACGATGTCCGCGAGGTAATTCAGTTGGTGCTTGGCGAAGAACTCATCGTGCAGATTGAACGATCCGAAGACCATGTTCACCTGCGCCATGTAGTTCTCATCGGTGGTGTGGAAAGGGTTGTACAGGCACGAGAGCTCCGGTCGCGCGGGATTGATCAGGCGAAGATCCCCGAGTCGCCCGGCCCGGTTGATGTGCGGCAGCAGCTCGTAGAAGAAGTCGAGGTCACCCTTTCCATCGAAGATGACCATCGGGACCTTGTGCCGGTCTTGTGCAGGCCCGACTCGCCGAGTCAGGTCCTGGGTGATGATGTTCTTCAGAAGTGTGGTCTTGCCGCTGCCCGTCATGCCCACGACGATTCCTTGCATGACCCGCACTTTGTCCGGCCACAACCACGGCGTTCCATGCACGTCGTAACCGAGCACCACGGCGTTTTGCTTCCAAGCCTTCTCGACATGCTTGGCGTCCGCGGCTGGACTCATCACCAAAGGTGGATACCGTCTCTGGTTTTCCTTCCGCTCCCGCCGCTTCATTAAGACCCAGATCGCAATGCCGGGCGCGCCGATCCCAAGGAGGAAGTAGACGAAGAACTCAGCCATCTGAAGGTCGGTGAAATGGTAGGCTCTGGTGCCGAGGAACCAGAGCGTGAACAGAATCAGTCCCGCAAGTGCAGTGCACACAAAGATCGGGGACGCCGACAACGACGGCCGATCGCGGGAAGTTTCCGGATAGGAATCTCGAATCATGAGTTTTCACCTCCAAGGTGGAGCTTTCGGGAACTCGTGAGATAACGGTGGTGGGATTCAGTAACGGAGGTAGGAAACCAGTGCCAGCTCAAGGCCTGATAGCGCGGCGACGGATGTTGCCGTCCTGACGCGTTGTTTGACCGACTGAATCGCCTTCTCCTTCGATTCCGCGTCATTTCTCTTTTGCCACAGCTCCCAGAGCCCCCAGCAAATCGAAAACAACAGGCCCGCCAGGATAGTCAGCAGAAGCGTCACTTCGAAGCGTGGCTTCCGGTACCACGGCGGCAAAACAATGAACCCGGCTCCTGCGGTCGGTACGTCCGGAATCGGGATTCGATTCAGCCAGCACACAAAGCAGAACTCGACGATGACGAGCAGTGCGGTCGTGAAGTACAATCCAGCAACCTCCGCTCGGCCCAGAGCTCCGTCAAGGCGAGCTTTCCAGGTGTCGCTCATGGGTACACCTGTAGCCGCGGTGCGGCGAGGTTGAAGAACAGGAACGCCGCCGCGACAACCGCAAGGAGCATTCCGAATATGACGGCCTCCCGCTTCGGCTTGCGTGTTCTCTCGGGCTCGAAGGGATTTCGAGGTTCGAGGAAGACATTCAGCGCCCGGTTCACCACTCCAAGGTCCTGCCGTTGTTCCATCCTGGTTTCGAACGCAGCGAGCACCTTGCCGGCCGTCACCGGATCATCAACTGCTACCTCATCACAGAGCGGCCGCCGTCTCCGGGCTGCTTCTAGCACATCTTCGGTCGTGACTTGCCTGTCGTCAGCCATGGCTACAGCACCAGAATCGCGCTCACACTTCCGGCCGCATCCGCCGGGAACGCTAGCTTGACAACCATTCGAACTCCCGCTTCGCTGGCGGTCGGCAAATCGAACGTGGTCACGCCGTGGCCGGTTTGCCCCGGCCGAACGACGGGTGCCTGCAACTCGGTGCGGGCTCCGGGAACGCGCGCCTCGCCTTTCCACTTAAGCTGGTAGTCGCCGGCAAGTTGGCTGTTTGCCAGCGGAATTAGCGACTGCGGCGCGCGCGGCGAGTTCAGAGTGAATACGTCCGGTGCCGCTGGAAAGTAGACCGTCCGGCCTCCATTGACGATGGCATACCGAAGGTAGACGCGGCCATCCTTCTGGTAAACGTCCTGCAGCAAGATCTCCACTTTCTCGTGGTTTCTTGAAGATCCGACCACCTTGACGGGCGAACTCTCCATCAGCATGGCCGGAGGGATCTTGGGTTGTTCGACAACCGGCGGATGTTCGACGGGTTCCGGCCGTTTGGCCTGAACGGTGGATGGGGCCTGGTCGATCGCGAAGTGCATCTGTTCAACGGAGGCCGCGGGCACCAGCTCGTAACTCAGGCGGCCTGATGCGGTCCAGATGAACAGGTTGGTGGTTGCCCCAGGCTCCAGCGGCTGGATGAAGACCTTGTTTTCGCGCCATTCGATTTTGAACGATGAACTGCCGGCGGCGACCTGCGTGACGGGTTCGCCGAGTTCAATCACGCTGAGATGGTCTTGCGTCGTACCCAGACGCGTAACTCTATTCCGGTCCGGCGTCTGCGTCTCGATCTTCTGGCCGAATACGGTCAGGGTCGCGATTGCGATAAGCATCAAAGTGCGTTTCATGGGCTTTACTCCTTCAGTCAATGCCTTACCTCTCAGAGAAGCCTACAGGGAGGCCGGTTTCCCAGACCTCCCCGAAAGCCACACTACTCGTCCAGCCTCGGCTTCGGAACCTTGGGTTTCTGCCTGGAACCAAGAAGTTCGAGCTTCCCGTCCCTCACTTCCGCCCGCCCGGATTCGAACTCCACGGGATGAATCCGCTGAGTTCGGCCGTGATCGTAGATCAGGTCACCGGTCCTCGTTACTTGCATGAGGAAGGTTTCCCTTTCGATGATCTGTCCCTGGCCGTCGCCGACCTGATCGACGAGGTAAACGTTGCCGTCTTCGTCGATGTATACGTCCCCGTCAACCAGATCAGGAATCGCAACCGTGACTGGACGGCCCCCGGTGCGCTCCGCGATCATGTTGACGAGTTCCTGCGGAAAGGCGTAAAACACGATACTCCCGGTACTCTTGCTCCCCTTGCACGTGATCGCGTAGAGAGCCGCCAACCAGTCGTAGGCGTTCTTCGACTTCCGTTCGGCCCACTTCCGCACCAGGTGAATCATGTTGCGCATCTCCTGGCGGGAGCGTTCCTCATACCAATGCAGCGCTGCCTTGGCTGTATTGCGACGCTTGAATGCCTTCCGCCTTGCCGCCGCGTCGTTCATGTCGCACGCGTTCAGCTCCGCTTGGGCATCGGTCACTTCCTGCTGGTACTTGTCGCGCTTCTTCAAGATCAGCGAAATGTTGACTCCGTAGACCGTGGCGATCTGCCCAGCCTCCTTGTACATTTCACGATCGAATCGCCCATTGACGATCAGACCGCGAAAGTCCGCCAGAGGCCGGACGTCGTTGAAGAAGTCGTCCAGCTCTTTCCGAAGTACGTTGTACAACCTGCCGATCTTGTCCGTGGGGCTCACGGTCAAGTGCAGCGGCAAGTCGCCAGCGCGCTTCTCGTCCTTAAACCGCAACCATGGGGCGGTTAGGACCTGCTTGCGTACACTGATGATCACGTCCTGATTCGGTATCGTGCCGTGTTTCAGAGCATCGAGTGCCGCCTGGAGTTCTTTCGCCAACAGTTCCGCAAGGTCGGAGCGTCCGGCAGCCAGGCAAGACGTCATCAGGTCGGTAATGACCCCAATCCCGTTGCCTTTCGCCGAAACCGCAACCTGGGGCAGGTTCCACCAGGCTGAGCGCCTCTTCTTCCGTTTGTCCTTCTCGTTTGAGAAGGTTTCGCGGTGCCTGAAACGGTCCTCGACCCACCGTGGAAAGCGTTGCTCCTCCACCACGCAAACAACGTCGAAGTCGTAGTCGCCTCCGTTCTTCGCCGCCGTTTTCGAGTGCAGGGTGATGGTATGCTCCAGACGAAGTTGCCCGGTCATGATCTCCTGGACGGCCTCTGGCTCAGACATCGAGCTTGCTTGCCGCCTCAGATCGTTCATCAGCCGCGCCACCGTATCTGGACCACTGAGGTTGTTCAGCGGGAGCAGGTCGTCCTTGGCGCGAATGGGATACCGAACTTCGAGGAGGCGCCGGGAACCGAGACTCGTGATGGCGTGGTCCTCAGGCATCCAGTCCGAACCGCTGTAGACCCTTCCGTTGTGAGCCACCAGGTAGCCGTCATCCGCCAATGCGAAGGCAGGCAACCGGAAACCACCTGCGGTGCACAGCTTGTACGTCCACCTGCACAAGATCCGCTGCAGTTGGTTGTTAATGAAGGGGAACTTTACGAGCTGACCACTGCCATCAGCCTTCAGCGCCGCCTCCACCACAGTTCGCTCCGCGGACGTGTACTCTCCGTCTTCCATGGCATCCCCGTCTGCGTGTACTGGGCGTGACGAATTCGAGGTACCCAGAAGCCGGAATAGTTCTTCGAAGTTGTTCTCTTCCACGGTGGTCTTCAGCTTCCGCACTTGCGCGAGCGCATGCGGCAGGACCTCCAGATCGATCGAGTCTTCGGGAGCGTGAGTCAGCAGCGTATAGCTCGACTCGTATTCCAGTTGCCGCGAGATCTCCCGGATTCCCAACACAGCTGGTCCCCGGAACAACTGCGCGTCGCCGAAACAAAGCTTCACTAGAGCTGACTTTTCCGGTAACGCAGGCTTCATGGAGCTTTTGGGCAGGATGATGTCGGCGCCGAGTACTTCAGCGACGTCGTTCTCCATCACCTTAAAACTGCCCTTGGCCTGAGTCCGGTTGAATGCGAGACGGAACTGGTAGAAGTGACGGGCGGGCAGATCCAGCTTTTCAAACACCGAACGCCGAATCCAACCGCGGCAGTCATTGGTGCCAAGTGTGTGGTCGTCCACTACGAGCACCCGAACATCCGGCTCCTCGATCCGCACCTTGCAGGGTGAGATCAAGATGCCGAAGTAGGTGATCGCTGCCTCGGGCCATTGCTGGAAGCGCTCGGCGATTGGTTTCTCGAACTCCTTATTGACGGCGTAGAACTTACCGTTCTTTGCAGAGCCCGAGGCACCGATGAGGCGATACTCCACCCCACCAACACGAAAGGTCGCGAGAGCCTGTTCCACCTTGGCACGCCCGTACTCGTCGAGTTCTGTGCCCGGGATTGCGACGGTGGCCACACGGATCCCTGGATACAGCGCCTCCAGGAGCGTGTTTTCGAGCTGTCCTTGCCGGGTCATCTGCATCGACTTCTGAGCTACCGTTCCTTCCTCATCGATTTCCAACGCCAGCACTGGCAATTGGGATCTAACTATGGTTTTCATTGGCCTTCTCCTTATCTGTTTGTGTTGAATGGGCAACAAACAGACAGAAGCGCCGTCTCCGGTGCCTTCTCTCTGCCTGTTGCCGTGAACTTGAATCAAGTTCTGGGTGCCAGGCTCGGAGAGCCGTCACCGGGTTGTTGTACTGTTACGCCGCCTTCGTCTTCACACTGAACTGCCGGAGACGCCGCCATTCCGCGACGCGTTCCTTGAGTTCATCCACAAGACTCGGGAGCGCTTCCACCACTACGCCGAACGCAATGCCGCCAATGAACAGCAGACGCTGTAGCCAGGTCATGCCGGCGCTGATGAGCATTGCGGAAACGATTGTGAGCAGTGTTGCCATCTTGCTTCTCAACATGGATACTCTCCTTTTCCGTCTGGTTTGCCAGAACAGCAAGGAGACCGCTGGAATGGGTCTCTTTTGCTATCCACGGCCAGGGTTGTGAGGAACTCTGGCCAGGATTCGCAGGGAAACCCGACCAGCACTTTCCTGTATCAGAGCTACAGGTCGCTTCAACACTTACGTGCATAAAGCCGTGCTGCCGGTTATGAATGTGCTACCTTCTTCTCGGATTTGACTGCTTCCTTCTTGATGACGGGCACACCCGTCGCGAGATCGACTTGGGCCTTCCACTCGGTAACCACTGCGAAGCTGCCGCCGACGCGAAAGGACTCAACCATCGCCTCGTTCTCTGAAGCGACTTCCTGACCAAGCTCCACAGTCCCGTTACCCGACATTTTGATTAGAAAGAATCGAGCGGTGGACGGTTCGGCCGCCCTCGCGCCGCGTCGACGCCGGGAAACCGGTCCCGTTTTTCCTGCTGTAGCTTTCGGCTCCGCGATTCTGCCGGTCGCCGCTTCTGTCGTTGCTGCTGCCATCGCATTGCTCCTTGGTCAAAACTCGCGGCCTGCGCTCCCCGAAAAGTTTGCAGGCCGCGTCGCGTCATCTTTCAGACGCAGGATTGCCAGGTCAAACCTGACATGGGTTCCATCAGCGCCGTTCCGGAGAAGGCCATTCTCAGAAAAGCGGCGATGGCGGAACCTACTACCGGTTCCCTAGCAGGGTTGACTCCTGCAAGAGACCGATATCTTTTTCGCCCACCATTTGGTCCTCTCTGTACTCGGCGACTAGGAGGCCGCTCGGTACCCGCTCCGTTCGCCGGTCCTGAATCAACCGCACTTGGTATTTGGCGACAATCCGGTCCGTCAACTCGCTCTTGTTGCGAACCCGGTGGACTTCCTTCACGCCAAACGCCTGGTAGGTCCATGGCTGACCGGGAAGCGGATCGATCGACCGGATCTTGAACGACGAGGTGATTTGCTCCTCGTTGATCTTGCCAATCAAATCCTGGTCCCGGAGCAGGTTGAGACTATACATCCGCAGGTTGGCGGTCATCATGTTGAGGGCGTCAGCTAGATTCTTGTCGACCGACGTGGGTGTGTACCGCATGTAACTTTCGAGGAATCTCCTGACGACGGAGCGGCCCTCAATGTCCGTGGGCGCCGCTTCGCCGGCCGGTGCCGCCAGAAAGCTTAGTAGGCCGGCTCTCGTCACCGCCGATGTAGCCCCGGCGGGCCTTCCGCCGACCACCGTTGCTTCTCCGTCAGCGGAAACGCGAATGACGGTTGGCGGCTGCAACCTGACATAAATCGCAAAGCTCAGCGAGACCAACGCGATTACTCCGAAGAGACCAGCCATCAACATCGATCGATTGGCATATGCTCGGAGTTGGCCATCGTGCTCGTAGTATTTCGTGTAGCGCACCCTTTCCGGGATAGCCGGGTCACCGCTGGGTTTGTCCTTTCGTTTGAACATCTCTTTTGGCTCCTCTGCGTTTTCCTTGCCCGCATCGTCACTTCTTGGCAATGGGAATGCCCTTGACCGCGCCAAGGGCTGTGCTAACGGTGTGAACTACCGTCATCATCGAGCTGCCGATTTCCCCGGTGACGATTCGCCGTGCAAGAAATGGGATCAGTGCCACCATTACGGCGAACAGAATACTCGCCAGCGACATCAGCAGCGCTCCGGTCGCGCCTTGAAACCATCCCCCCAAACTGTTTGCGGCCAGCATCGCGCCTAGGCTCTGAGCGTTGATGGCCGTCAGAAGCACGCTGAACAAGGCGTACACTATGCCCCAGGCGTGGAACACGAACACGTTTACCAGGTAGCTGCGTGCCAATTGTCCGACACCAAAGGCCGGGTAGAGTGCAAGCACCATCGGCCCAACTGTGTACAATACGGCTCCGTACAAGCAGTACAGAATTGTGAAGATTAGCAGCGCGATCGGGAAGACGACGGCGGCCACCAACTGCACAAGCACGCTGACCAGGGCCACGATACTGCTGACAACCAGGTTGAACCAATTCGTATTCCCGAGCCCGTTGAAGTACTGATTGACCTGCAGCATCCAGTTGTTCGCCCAATCATTGGGGGAGATCGTCGCCGCAACCTGATTGAATGCTCCGTTGACGTTGCGAAAGATCGTGCTGTAGTTGGATACGATCAACCCGAGAATCAGGAATTTCGCCGCGGCGATACCGATCATGCGAGCGTCGCCTCCTCGAGCGTATGCCTCGTAAACGGCAAAGAGTGCGCACAGCAGCAAAATCGCGTTGGCAATGTTGGTGATTGCCCCCATTGGGCCTCCGGCAGCGTCGATGCCGTTCAGCACGGTCTGGAATGTCTGCTCGAAGAAGAACATAGTCTTTCCCCTTTTCACTTCACGAACATGTTCGTGAGGTCGCGCCGTGTATCGCTCGCGTGACTCGCGTTGAACTTCAGGGCGGCTCCGGTGTTCGCCATGTCGATGGCTCGAATGCGAAACAGTTCCGCCGTCGCCGATTGGGTCAGCGCATGCGCCTTCACCAACATGGCGGCAGATTGCGCCTCAATCATCGGAGCGGTTCCCGGCGCCGCCACCGCGAGCTCAGCCGCCAGTTGATCGGACGCATCCATCAACTGGTCCGCGGCGGCGTCGATGGCGATTGCCTTCTTCAGCGCTGCCTGTGCGGTGGCGTCGGTCATGTCGATCAGATCCCGCATCGGCGCTGGAGCATCAGTCGCCGGTGGTATGGGCTGATAAACGGTGGTGTACCGGTTGGGCACCTGGCCGATGTTTCCCGCATTTCGGGACAGGAGCACCGCTTCGAGCTGACGGGGATTCGCGAGCGTTGCGCTAGCAACATTGAGATTCACCAAACCGCGGATCACGTTGTAAAACCCCTGCACCACACCGACCACGCCGCGAGCACGATTGATCGCGGCCGGTGGGTAGATGGTGTTTTGGAAGAAGCTCTGAATGGCGTTTAAAACCCCGTTGACCGCACCCAAAGCACCACTGATATCTCGCAATCCGGCGCCGATGACGTTCGTGATCGCGGTATTGATCGCCCCGATCGCCGACACGATTGCAGCGACGTCGATGAATTGACCTTTTGCCGGCTGCGGCACGACCATGGTCATCACCAGAATCAGCACCAGAATCTTTGCGCGCTGCGTCCAGACCAAGTTCATGAGGCCTTTCACAAACCGAAGAGTCTCTGGCATGGCGTTTACCCCCCTTACTTCTTGAAGATCGTCTGCATGTCGTTCCGGAATTGTGCGCCAAACATCGCGTTCCGCTTCCGTATCGTGTTGTCGTGAGCTACGCGCGCCGCCTCCTGCCGGATGGCCGCCGCGATCATCCGCTGCATCATGGCCTGGCTCTTTACGGAGGCCGTCATACCTGCTGCCGCCAGGAACGGCGCCTCGCCAGGAGCCATGCTCACACCCTCGTCTTCAATCGCGTTTGCGGCCGCCATCATCTGGTCCACCATCGCGTCCGAGGCCTTGAGGGCCTTGAGATTCGCCAAGGCCATCGCATCGTCGATGTCCGCGAGGTCTCGCTCGATAGGGTGGGCGTCCGTCGGTTGGGGAATCGCGCGGTAGGTTTGGCCGAAGGCATTGGTCAGTTGGGCGAAGTCTCCCGTGCCTCGATTGCGAATGCTACTTTCGAGCAGAACGGGGTTCGGCAGTTGGGCGCTCGAAACATTCACCCGCATCAGCGCGGTGAGCAGACCGCGGAACTGGGCGATCATTGAACTGACCAACGCTCGCGCCCGATTGATCAACTGAAGTGGATACACCACCTGCTCCCAGAGGTTGCGAAACTGACCGAGCACTCCATTGATCGCGCCGACCGTGCCCTGAATGGCGCTCAGCAGAGGCCCGATAACGTTCGTGATCGTTGCCACCACCTGCGCTGCGGCTGCGATTATGGCCGGGATGCCAAGTTGAGCCTTTGCTGGCGGAGCCACGGCGGTAAAGGCAATCGCCCCGGCCAAGGTCAGAGCCACAACGCGCCGTACGCGGGTCAACATGAAAAAGGCAAGCAGGTTTACAAACAATAACGATAGGAGCTTCATAAGACCGTTTTTCCTTACCTACACACCGCCGCGCCTGCTACCGCACCCGACAGCTCTTCGGGAAGTGGCGGCACGTCCGCGAGTCCGTTCGGGAATCTCTGAGCCAGTTCCTCATACACTTCCAGCGGAGGCTTGTTTGGATTCCTAGTGAAGCAATAGGTTCGATAGATGCGTTCTCGTGGGAAAGTCGTACACACCCAGTACTCGACTGGCGTCGGCACGAGACGAATCGTCTGTGTGGTCTCCGCCTTCTCACCGATGACCAGCAGCACCTCTGCGCTTCGCCCCTTCCGCGGCGCTCCGAAATGCTTGATCTCATCCAGGGCAACTTGGTTGAGTGCCAGATGGTTCGCTAGCGGGCTCACGTCTCCGGGCTGCCGGCCGATGATCTTCGTGGAGACGTTGCGCACGATGCCGGGTCCGTGGATACGCGGCTGCGTATCCGTTCCGACGAAGTCCTCCAGCGTCTGCGAAATACCCCACACACTCCCGCCGCGCTTTCGGGCCGTCCGAAATAACTGCACTACTTCGGGTGCCAGGACGTTGGAGTCTAGCAATGACCAGCATTCGTCGAGTACCGTGATGCTGTGCTGCCCAGTTCTGCCGGAGGCCCGCTCCTGCATCGCATGGGCAATCATCATGCTCATGGCGATTTCGAGCTTCGGATCATCGCTCAGCCTTTCCACGTTGAAGAACAGCCAGTCGGCGTCCGTTTTCAATGTGGTGTGCTGGTCGAAGAGCTTCGAGTAGACCCCCTTTTCCCCGGTCCACTCGCGGAGTTTGAGAGCCGCCAACTTTGCTTCTTCCACGGTCCGCTCGATCCGCTCTTCATCGCGCCATTGTTGGAGCTCCTCTCGCAGGTCGTTGAATGTCGGCGTCGGATTGCTATGCCGGATGGCGCACCGCTTATAGGTGCGGCTGATCGCCTCGCTGAGCAAATTGTCGAGCAGGGCCGTGTCCGAATTCGGGCTGTCCCCGATCATGTGGCGGGTGAGGTTCTTGAGAAAGGCAATTTTGTCCTTACCGGGCGTCGTCGTACCTGGAGCCAGGTCCCACGGATTGAGGGTTATGCTTCCTTCAAGATCCACATCAATGCACCGCCCGCCCATCAATTCAACCAGCGGACGGTACGAATCACCGCGCTCCAGAATCGAGATCAGCGGCTTCAGTCTTGCCATCATCAGCAAGAACAACATCGCCATGAAGGTCTTGCCGCCGCCGGAAGCCGCCATGATCAACATGTTGGCGTCGGCAAGGGACGCGTCCCACGGAGAGAAGGGCACAAGCTGACGTCGAGGTGTGTCGAGCAGGATTAACGGCAACTGCGGCGTGCCCCGCCAGGAAGTTTCCGTTGGCAGGAGGTCGGCCGCATGGACCGTCAGGCAATCATTCTCCCTCTGGTTCTCTTCAGTCATCCCCGGAAGGCCGCCGATGAACAGTCGCCGCTTGGCTAGATCCTCGGGCAGTCCTCTGCTTCCGTTCATTTGCATCACCGTGTAGAGAACCTTCTGGCGCCGATCTGACAGCACCCGCTCCTGTTCGGCAAGGTCACGGTGGCTCTGCACGGGTTGCGAGGTCCGCACACCGATCACGATACTCGTGCGACACGTTTTGAGCGAACTTGAGATCAGGTTCTCAAGCGTCTCGATCAACTGGCGTTGAGCCACCTGGGCATCGATGTCGATGCGGTATCCGCCATGCGAGTCCCGCTGTGCGGCCTGCATCTTTTTTAGGCGTCCTTTATACTGCTTGATCATCGCCGCTTGGTCCGGAATCATGACGTCGGTGTTTACCGTGATCGGAAAGTCGAGGCCCACAAGATCACGAAGGATCCCCGGAAAGGTTGCATCCGGAAGATCCTTCAAGGTGATGAACGAGTACAACAGGCCGCCGACGCGGATGTACGTCTCTTCTTCGTGTTCGATATTCGTATTGACAATCTGCTCCCGTGTGCTGCGATGTTGGAGCGAGCACTCCGGCCGGTGAAGGGGGATTCGGTCCAACATCAACGGATTCAGAGAACGCTTCACCTCGAGGAAGATCTCCGCGTCTGTCAGGCGCCGCACTCCCATTCCTGTCGCTCTCAGCGTCTGCTCGACACCGGAGAGGATGGACCCAAACTCAGACAGAACATCATCGTGCTCCCGCGCTGTTCGTTGGATACATCTATTCGCCGACAGGCTCAAGGTGTCGAGGTTGAACCGCTTCGTTACCGCCTTGCCGAAGGTGGCGCCGGGAAGCTCGTGATGAACTGTAGGATTCCAATGGAAGTAGGCATGCAAAAGCGGTCGCAGATAGTAGCCTTCCTGCTCCTTCTTCCGCCAAGCGTCAATTCTCATCCGATCAAGGGCCAAGAGCGTAGGATTCTGGTTCCGAAGCTGTTGCTGGTACCGCTCCCGCAGATCGCCGAGTCCTTCGGCGATCTCGAACCGAACTTGCATTCGCATAGAGCGCTCGGGCAGTGAACGGATCAGTGCTTCGAGTGCGAGTTTCGTCCGGTTCCGGCCATCATCGTTGTGATAGTACGAGTTGATGCCGCTGAGTTCGTAGCCCGCCACCAAAGCGCCCGTGGTCCGGATGATCACGTCGTTCAAGATGTCGCGCACAGGCAGCAACTCGGAGAATGCGGGCTGGTGCAAAGACGCCTTATGCTGATCGATGGTCATCGGCATCGGTCTCCTCCTCCTTGAAGTAGTCGAGATTCATTCCCGAATCCGGCTCGAGGCCGCAGTAGATCCGGGGCTTGGTGTGCCAGGCAAAAAAGTCCTTTAGGTAGCCGCCAGGTTTTCCGTACTTGAACAGCATCAGAAACGGAATGCTCAGCACCGGGACGATATACTGCAAAAACACGTTCATTGGAATCCCGAACAACTGACGATCGACCCACCGACCGAAGATATTGGTGAGTGCCGCTAATCCGATCACGACGAACCAGTCTTCGAACTCCAGGTACAGGAAGCTCACCCGCGTGTGCAGGTTGCGGTGAACTGGGCTGATATTCAGTGCCATGACGTTTCTTTGTCCCTCCTTTAGCTAATGCCGCCAAGCCCTTGCGCGATGAACCATTCCGCCAACCGCAGCACGCCGGACAGTGCCAGGCACATTGCGGCGGCACCGAAATGGCGCATCCAGGCGCCGCCAGCGTACATACGATGACCGATACCGGCGTACAGCATGAATCCCTGCAACAGTTGCAGTACGGCGTACACGGGCAGGAAGACGTTGCAGGTCCAATTCACCATCCCCCGCATCGTGATCCAGACCAAATCCGGGTTATTCCATGCAGCCTGAGCCGCGAATTTCTCGATGCCGCGCAAGACACCAGAGACCATCAGGCAGAGAAAGCCGGCCCAAGGCGCGTATGTGTGCGCCTGCCCATGCGCATACCGAAGGACCCCAAGCGCGAAGAACAACGCGGCGAGCGTTGGCATGATGACATTGCCCATCCAACTCGTCAGATTCGTAATGCCAGTTAGGAAGTTCATGCTGCCTCGAGTGCTACATCATCGAAACGACCAGGCGCCAGAGCGCGGAGACCGTTAAGAAAGCCGCGGCGGAACCGATGAGCCGGATGGCTGGCCGCCCAAATGCGAAGTTCACAACCGCTCCGATGACAGCCAACCCGGCCGCGATCGGCATGATTCGGCTGGCCGTGTACGTCCAAGCTCCTTCCAAAACTGCGGCGGTCCCAAATCGAGTCCCGTCATTCCAACCCTGGAGAAGAGCCGCGCTGGCAGGGATTGCCAACAGGAACATGGCCCCAAGGATCGAAGCCAACGGAGTGTAGCCCTCACTCCAATCGATCACCGACCGCAATACCATCCAGGCGGCCAGCACCGGTACAAGGCGGCCAATCACGAAGGTGTTCACGAAGATTACGGCATCATTCGCGAACCCTGACATCCATCCATTGCCAATGCCACCGCCGGGAAGCGGCGATCCAACGCCCCAAAAGGCGAACCATCCGAACACCTGAGGGAGGGTGATCATTACGATGGTCCAGAACATCCATTTCGAGAACCCGCCTCCGCCCACCGAAAACGAAGTTGTTCCCTCGCGGCGCAGCGCGATGCCCGCTAAGACAAGCGCCACTAGAGCTGCAGGAGCGGCCAGCGCCAGCAGAAATCGGATCGCGTCGAGTACCAGTTGTGGGACTGCCATTCGTCACTCCCATTTCGGAGTTGGGCGGGCCGGTTCCCCAGCAAACCGGCCTGCCTACTTGGCTGCTGTACTGTGTTGTCCGGGCGTCACGAAATGCCGCCGCCACCCTGAGCGAGCCAGAACTCGATCAACCGGGTGACACCCGAGATTGCCAGTAGTCCGGCCGCGGTCACCAGCCAACGGAAAACACCCCTTCCTGTGGCATAGCTACCGACTGCACCGAGTACCGCGACGCCCGCGCCGACCGGAGCGATCACGTTACCGATCCAGTTGACGAAGTTAAGGAACGCGCCTTCCGGCTGCGCTCCCGTTTGGCCCTGCACGGCGACGTTCACCTGCGGAGCGGCTCCTAAGTTCTGTGCGATCGCCACGGTTTGCACGACCACCAGGAAGACTGCAAGCGCGACGACAACCCTCTTCGCGAATTGATTCATGTTGCGGTTAACCTCCACGCGATTGGCATTCCGCCCTGTTTGCCGCCCCGGACCCCCCGTGCGAAACCTGGATCTGATTGCGACTACCAGAGCGTGAAGGCAGAATAAGGCAAGCGGTTCGACTTTTTCAAAAGTCTCCAAATCGGGTAGGGGGACGAGCTCGAAATGGTGGGGAACACTATGTTCGAGCCTCGTCCGTGAAACCTGTGGGTAACGGTCGTTCCGAATGGGGCTCGGAACATCAGCCAGGTCGCGCACCCGATACTTTCGTAGGCAGTTCCTATCGGACAGTTTGCCTCTGGCCGCGTAACAAACGACGAAGGATACGCAACGTCGGTGTGATTCCCACGATCCGCCGGGTTTTGTCACCGCAGGCGAACATTCAGGGGACTTGACACTGGAGTTAGGTCCAGACTGTATGCTTGGATGTGATGGAAGCATCTCTGCAAATTGGCCAGGTTGCAAAAAGGACCGGCCTGACCGTCGATGCGATCCGATTCTACGAGAAATCGGGGCTATTGCCGCGTCCGGCACGGACGGAGGGTGGGTACCGACTCTATCACGAACGGGAAGTCGCCGATCTAGAATTTATCCAGAAGTCGCAACAACTCGGATTTTCGCTCAACGAAATCCGTGAGTTGTTCTCGATTCAGCGTCATCCAGATGAGGCCTGCGCCCATGTCCGCGATTTGATCGCTGCAAAACTCGGGGTCGTGCGGGCCAAGATCGCTGAGCTACAAAAACTCGAGATGGAGTTGGCGGGAGCGTTGCGGAAATGCGGCACTGCGCTGCGCAAACCGTCCAAGCAGCGCGATTGCTGCCCGGTTCTGAAAGAAATCGGTATGGCTCGACCGCAAAGGAAGAACGTATGAGGGTAGAGATTCTATATTTTTCCGGGTGTCCGAGCCACGCGCCGGCTGTCGATTGCGTGCGCGAAGTGCTGGCGCAAGAGGACACGCAGGCCGAAATGGTTGAAGTCGAGGTGACCGACGTGGCCACTGCGCAACGGATCGGCTTTCTGGGTTCCCCAACCATTCGAGTGGATGGGCAGGACGTTGAGCCTGCGGCGCGCGCGGAACAGGTATTCGGCATGTCGTGCCGCACGTACATCGATGGCGGCCGTCGCACCGGGGTGCCGCCTCCGGAATGGATTCGAGCGGCCGTGCGCGAAGCAAAGAGGAGATAGCCATAATGAACATCACGCGCCTTGTGCGATTAATTCTGGTTCTTGGCGGGCTGGTCGCGATCCCAGTGGCAGGCGGTTGGCGGCTGTCGGCTAGTCCAGCTCCTCAGAACGCTGTTCAATCCAAAGCGAGCCAAAAGACCGTGCAGATGCGCATCGCGGGGATGACCTGCGCGTCGTGCGCGAAGGGTCTGGAAGCCTCGTTCCGCAACATGGCCGGCGTCGTGAAAGTGACCGTCGATTATAAAGCTGGTCAGGCCGTGGTCACGTTCGATACTGGCAAGCAAAGTGCGGAAAGCCTGTCCAAGTTCGTCGCGAGCTGCGGGTACAAGGTCAAAGAGACCAAGGTGATTTGACTGTGCGTGTCACCGAACGATTATCTCCGGTTGCTGCGGCCATGAGCGCGCTTGCTACGCTGGCGTGCTGCTTGCCCTTTGGCATCGCCGGCGCTGTCGGGGCGCTGGGTTTGAGCGTTGCGCTCGAAGCGTTACGCCCGTGGCTGATCGGCCTAGCTGTGGTTCTGCTCGCCGTCAGCGGCTTTCAGATGTACAGGAGTGGAAAGAACTGCCGGCGCCGCAGCCGCTTGAGCCTAGCTTTGTTCGGGCTGTCGGCAGCGATCGTGCTGGGAGTGATGCTGTTTCCGCAAGTTCTAGCCGAGTTGATGGCGACGCTACGTTAAGAGGTTGGCCATGAAGCGCACTTTGACAATTGTACTCACTGTGGCGCTTGCGATCGGCGGCGGCATTTTCTATCTCACCAGGCCGGGCCGTACGCCCGCCGGTCAGCCGCCATTGGTTGAAATAACCGGCCCGTCACTTGCCGCTCTGCAGGCAGAATTCAATCGCACGTCATTCAGCCTGCGTATCATTCTGTTGCTCTCGCCGACTTGACCGACTTGTCTGCGGGGGGCCTCCGCAGTCGAAGAAGTTTTGAGCAAGCACCCAGAAAATTCCTTGGAGTTGCTCGCAGTTTGGGAACCGATCCTCCCGACCGATTGGAGTGCGCCGGGCGCGATGGCGCTGAAGCGTCTTCATGATCGCCGGGTGCGGCAATTCTGGGATCCCAATCATCTCATCGCGTTAGCCATCAAAAAGGTGGAAGTCTCCGGTGCGCTCCATCCCGATTGCTGTGAGCGCAAAGGGTTCTTGTGGGATTTGACCGCGGCCTACGCCCCCGGTGCACGGTGGGGCGATGCTCTGCCGGAGCCAGCTCTCCTAAATGGGCCAGTTGTGGACACTGTAATCGACCTCGACGCGGTTGTGGCCAGAGCCAAGTGACGCGTTTCGCAGCCGCCAACCACGAATTCTTCTGACGAACCAGGTTCGAGGGCAGATGCGCGAGGGAGTGGGGCCTTACTGGACTTGGACCCGCTTCATCGCTTCGGAGAAGTCATTCCAGACGAGCGGAGGCAAATTCTCTGCGGTGTCGGCCATCCGCCTCATCGCCATTCGCTTGGCGCTATTGCAGATAGCGCCCAGGTCGGCCGGAGAGATGCCACGTACCCGCTCGGCCAATACATCCACAGAGAGTCCCTCGACAAGCTGGACGCCGTCCAAGTGCTTACTGAGCAACTGCCGATAGCCGCTTTCGTCCGGCGTGCCGAGCTCTATCTTCTCCGAGAATCGCCCTCCGCGAAGGATAGCAGCGTCAATGCTGCCGAGGTGGTTCGTGGTTCCGATCAGGAAGACGTTGTGTTGCGGTTCCAATTCACTGATCAAACTGCGCGCTTGCTCCACCAACTGGATATCGTGCTGCGACTGAAAACCGTTGTTGCGGGGCAACAGGCCATCTATCTCGTCTATGAAAATGATCGACGGGCTGTTTTCTTTCGCTCTGGCAAATAGTTCCACGAGTCTCTTGACCGATGCCCCCGTCGCGCTGCCCAGGATGTCGGCGGCCGTGATCGGGTAAAAGCTCCGTTTGGTCTGCGTCGCAACCAACCGAGCGATCGTCGTCTTGCCGGTTCCAGGGGGGCCGATCAAGAGTAGGCCGGTAGGCATGTCCAACTTGAGCCGCTCTCCGTACGCGGGGTCCATCAGGCGACACAGGTTCCGGAGATCTGCCTCTGCATCGGGGGACAGAACGACATCCGTCCAGTGAACTTCCTTCAATGCCGCACGGTCCTTGCCGCCCGTCTCCGCGAAGGCTCGCGTCAGGTCGCACTCTTCGATGCTCCGGTGCTGTTCGGCAGCGATGAAGGCGGCACGATCCACAAGCGTGCCAATCTTGGCCGCGCTCCAGCCAGGTGTTTTCTTTGCGAAAGATTGGAGGCCAAACTTTTTCGCTGGCCGCCTTGCCAGTTGTGCGTCAAAGATCCGAGTCCTCTCATCCTCGTTTGGTAGATCGATTCGAATGTGAAGATCGAACCGGCCTTCCCGGATCAGAGCTCGATCCAAACCATCGTAGGAGTTCGTGGCGGCGATGAGGATCAGACCGGGATGTTTACGCGCGTCGTCGATACACCCCATTAGCTGGGAAGTCGCGGAGTTATAACCCCGTGCTGCCCCACCCGTGTCGTCACCGTCTCCGAGTTGCTGTCGCTTTGTGCCCAAGGCGTCAATCTCGTCAATGAACAGGACCGCCGGGCTGCTGCTGATCGCTCGCTGGAACAGCGTCTCAATATGACGCTCCGTCTCGCCCACATACTTATGGTGAAGACCGGCAGCCGACGCGCAGTAGTATTTGAGCTTGAACTCTCCGGCCACCGCCTCCGCGAGGAATGTCTTACCCGTTCCCCTCGGGCCATGGAGCAGAATGCCGTTCCTGAGCACTCCGTACTGATCGAACTTCTTCGCGTGCAGGTTCGCCTGGGCTAGATCTCGAATCTGCTTCTTGGCTTCCTCCAGGCCACCGACCTCGGCAAAGGCGTGGGTTGGCGCCTTGGACTCGTTGTCACCCGAAGCCAAGTCCCCACCGCCTACGGCGATCTCCTGCCTCGGTCGCATTGACAGCAATGCCGGGATAACTATGCAGAGCACAACAAACAGCGAAACCGCGATCACTTTAGCAAGCAGCGGATACTCTTTTTCAAGCGGAACTGTCGTTATCAGGCCAGCGCCGATGAAGAGAATGAAGCCACACAGGAAATAGCCGGCGAAGAGTGCCAGCCTTCGAAATAGACTTCCTCGGTAGACGATCATCAACACGCATGCAACCGCAAGAATGACCACGGCCGGATGTAGCTGCGATGCAATCACAATTACGGCCAGCAACGCCAGGACGAGTGCAGCTAAGCTGCTCGTGAAGAGCTTCTTGAAACTGCGTGGAGTATTCGAGGCGATGAGTGCGCGGATCTCCCGGTAGCCGTCGCTAAGGAAGTGCCCGAGCTGAGTAGCCACCCAAAGAAGAGGACTCGTTGCTTGGCGTTCGGAGCGCAAAACCCGACTCCTTGGGGCTAATCTACCGCATCCAAAGCCCGCCCGCCACCTCAGCCCGAGTATGCCTCATTCGACTGTGTCCTCCGGCACAATCCGCAGCCGGAGCATCTCAATGCCCGCCGCTCGTAGGGCCATCTCTTTCCGGCTAATGTAGGCGTCGTCGTACGCCGTTTCAAGCGTCTCGCCCAATTCCTTCAATGGCCCCTCGACGCGCGCCAGCGCTTCGTCGAAAGGAATCTCTCGAAACTGGTTCCGCCCCGCAGATTCGTATGCCCGCCCGACGTCGTCGAGGAACAAATAGCGCCGGCTCAAGCCGTGTTTGTAGTGATTGATTCCGTTCGAACGACCCATGAACATGAAACCGGCGCACCGGAGTGCGCCGAGCTTCGCCTCGAGTGGCTTCCAGTTTACTTCCACGGCTACCTCACTTCTGAGGAGGAGGTGGCTCCTGTGCCCGGGTTGCCGCCACCTCTCGATACATCCGGTTGAGTTCGTCCTTTAGCGCTACCAACTCTCGCAATTCCGCCGCCGTCGGCAAGGCTTGGTCTGCGCTAATGAGGTTCGTCCGAGCGCCGGCTGCAACGTTCGGGGCGAGATCGGTTCTATTGGGCGTCGTAGCTGCTTCTTGAAGGACGATGTAGAACCGCGTGTTGCCAGCAAGTGTAACGACTACGTTCTGGGAATACCCCATCGCCATCAACTCTTGTTCACCTGCCAGTCCTGCGTTCGAGGCGATCCGTTCCCGCAGCAGAGCACTCTGATTGATCGGCCCCGTCAGCCCACCGTAGCCACCGCCACCAACCAGGTACGCCGCCATCGATCCTATGCCAGTCATAGATCGAACCAGGGCGCGCTTTACTCCATTACGTCCGTTCACAGTTCCTTTCAAGGGACCGTAGTCGAGACCCACCCCCCCGCCTTCAATGCTCTCAGTACTGCCATCGGGCATTTCCAGGGCCGTAAAACGAAGGCCAACCTGGCCAGTCTGATTGGCCTGCCCCAACTGGCCGATAGCCTTCGTGCCCGCCGGAATGAGAATCTCGCCGGCCTGTTCGTAGTTGTATTCGATCACCGCAATGACTGGCGTCTTCACGGCGCTACTGACGGAGTTCTGCAATCGTGCAACCAGCCGACTGCCGGTCGGCAGCAACGTCGAGACCCCCTTTCGCTCAATGTAGGCTGGCTGAGCCGTCGATGGGCGGGCGTTCGTCGCCGTCTCCGAAGTCGTGTTCCGAACGAACACCAAGGACGATTTCTTCAGCCCTTCCGACTCGTTACTTGGTTGTGAGGACGGCAGGACCGCAGGAGCTGCGGGCGGCGGCGGCGGTGGAGGAGTATAGGCGTAGTTGTTTCGCTGCCGGTACGCTTCAAGCACCGGATCATTGACGGGGGGCACTTGCTTTAGCGCATGCTCGTCGGGCGTCTTTGTCGGCGGCTGCTGGTTTCCCATCTGTGCGCGGCGCGAAGTCGCCAGGATATCGTCTGGACTCAGTTGCTCGCTATTCTGATCGCCGGCACCTTGGTCGGCATTGAGGAGCGGAATTGTGGATCCCGGACGACCCGCCTGTTGGGCTGCGCTCTCCGGTCTCCCTAAACTGGGCTTCGTGCGCCGCTCCTGAACCCGTTTTTCGGCGCCGGAGGTTGAGAACAGCGCGAGAAACGCAAAGCCGCACAAGACGACGGCGGTGCCGAGGACGAGAAACGCCTTGCTCCGGTCCATGTTGTTCTGGCCCCGAGTGTTGATCTCAACCCGCTTGGGCCGATTTCGTTCCTCCTTGATTCGGCGCCAGATCTGCTGCACGATTCCGCCAGTAGCGACCGAGGGCTCCGCATCAGTGGTCTCCGCTGGCTTCGAGTTCTCGGCAGCGCCGTCAGGCCGGCCAACTCGCGTCGTCAGAGTGGGGTCGTCCTGTTCACCCAATTCTCGCTCAGGTCTCTCATCACGAATGTGGCTATCGCGCACCATATGTCACCTCTCGAAAACTGCTAATTCCAAAACCAATCGGAGCCAAAGCCGGGCGATCCACCGCACCCGACTCAGCCATCTGAAGAAACAGAGTCTCGGTCGACTGTTTGAACGACGGACGCTGAAAGACCACCACGCCATCTGCCCGCTCACCTGGGCCGAGCCGTCGGCGGCTCATCCGGAAGTCCGTGACGGGCAACTGCTCAGACGTCGACCAGCGCGACTTGCGAATGATCATCCCGGCCTTCTTCATGCCGCCCAACTGAATCTGCGGCGGCATCAATTCGACGGCATGGTCCTGAACGTTTACGGCTGCGAACAAGACCACCACCGCACTGCCTTGATCGATCACTTCGCTGACGCCGGTCTTCACCAGTTCCTTGCCCGGCGGCGAGATACCGGGCCTCTGGCCGTAAAGGGCAGGCAATGGCGCGAGTCGTTGACGGTCCAGTAGATCGTCGAGCGCAGTTCTGACCACCGGCGTGGAATTGGCGGCCACTCGCAGTTGCGTAGCCGATTGCTCCTTCGAGACGCCGTAATTGGTCAACGAGGCGGGTGCAACTGGGCCTGGCAGTGCAGCGCCAAACGGTACTCTTGGCGTGTCGCCGACCGTTACTGTTTGCGGGATCGCCGCCGAAGGGGAATCCGCGGGTTGGATCAGAAACTGTCCAGCCGGCTTGTACCGCATCAGAAAACCTACCGTGGGTTGTCCTTCCGCTTTCAATTCACCGCGGCTGACCAGGAGGAGGCTTGTCTGCAGGCCACGAGTCGACGATATGAGCAGGTTGGTCTGCGCCACCTTCGGCGTGATTGGTTTTACGAACACCAGGTTGGGTTCACGATCCGAATGCTCGGCGGAGAACGAAGACGGGTCGCCCACGACCACCGAGTTGATCGGCTCCGGCATCCGAATCGCCGTTACGTAGCGCGGCGCCAAAAACACTGTCGTCACGTGGCCGTCTCGAATGGACTGGCCAACGATCTGCGGTTGGACCTGAATCTGAACTATTGCCTGTCCATGCACTCGTCCCACGAATTCGAGTATGGGGACAATGCAAGACACCCACTTCATGACCGTCATAACTGACTCCCTCCTTGCAACGTGTTTGGCGCGAGGACCTCAGTCTGGAGGCGTTTCAATCGCTTCTCCTTGTACAATCGCGCCACTTTGACCACATACCTGTAGACCTCGGCGCTTGAGTACTTCAGGCCGGCCCGGAGAATTTGCGCCTCACCAGTCAGATACGCCGCGGCAACCAAACGCAGATCCCCGTTGAACAACTTCAGAAGCCGGGCCAGATACGCCACTCCTCCTCGGATGTTCTGGTCGATCTCGAAGCGGTTCGTGACCCCAAACATAGCCGCCGTGGCAGGCATCAGTTGCATGAGCCCCACCGCACCTTTGCTCGAAACTGCGCTCGGATGCCAGCCAGACTCCACCTCGATGATCGAGTGGACCAGTTCGCGAGGCACCTGATAAACAGCCGCATAGTGATCCGCCAGTTGGACGGCCGCTGAGCGCTGACCCTGTTGAGCGGCACACACAGCCGCACCGGCCGCAAACAGCCAAATCAGGCACACCCGCTTTCTCATCACCATAGAATTGGTCCACCTACCGAGCCGCCACCACATCCAACAGTTCCCTGTCCAGTGAATCCTGGGAAACTTCCGCTGCATATTGGTGCGCATCATGCACGAGAGACGCGAAGCCATCTCGTAGCAAGAGCCGTTTCCGATCAGACTCCGTCTTGGCCACCAAGGGCAGCAGAATGTCTCGCATCTCTGGCGTGATGTCTTCAAGCCCGAGGATTTCCAGGGCCTGCGCCAGTTCGAGCATCTCTGCAATTGAAACTGGCTTCTCCATCTGCCAGCCGCGTAGTGCATGTGCCAAACCGGCGATGATCCGTCGTAGCCTGGGATTCGTGGTCGTGCTGCGAACCCGCAGGATCTCGACCTCCCGGTCGACAGGCGGGAACTCGACCCGCAAATAGAAACTGCGGCGCCGCAACGGGTCGCCCAACCGCCTAACCTCGTTCGAGGTGAGTATGACGAAGGGAATCGCCTTGTGTTTAATCGTCCCTAGTTTGGGTACCGAGATCTGCCACTCCGAAAGGATTTCGAGCAGCAAGGCTTCGAAGCCTTCATCTACCTTGTCGACTTCGTCGATCAGCAGTACGCACGGCCGTTCGTACAACAGCGATCTCAGCAGAGGCCCTTGGACAAAGAAGTCCAGGGTGTGCAGATTGCTCCGGATCGCGTCCCAGTCCTTTTGGAGACGATCCCCCTGCGTTTCGAGGAACAGCTTCTGAAGGGCACCGTCGAACTTCCCGATGGCCTTCTCCTCATTGATGCCTTCATAACACTGCAGTCGCTCAATGACGGTATTCGCAGCCGACGCAATCGCCTGGGCCAGAGCGGTCTTGCCGCAGCCCGGTGGTCCTTCCACTATCACCGGCTTCTGCATCCGCGCAGCGAGGTAGACGACTCGAAGAGTGACCTCGTCGATCACATACTTCGCTTTTCCCAATCGCTGGCCGAGATCTTCGATTGACGAGAACACGATTTTCCTCTGGCCCGATTCTATTGGGAAAAACGCGCTTCGGTCCATACTTGTAAAGCTGCCGAGAATGCGCTCAGATGCTTTGCTTGTCTGATTCACAGCCGGACTCTGCCCGCCCGAGAAATGTTCTTGGACCTATCCGAGCCGCACTTCGTTCTGCCCGGCAATCGGTGAGCCTGAAAAATAATCCTGGACCTATCGGGAGTTCACGCCACTCGTTAGTGCTCCACCGCTTACCCAAAAAGTGTTCTTGGGCCTATCACGGTGTCTACCTCCGACCTCGAAGCGTGGACTCGACCTGAAGAATGTTCGTGGAGCTATCTCGCCGTTGCCTTCCACTCTCACCAAACTGTGCCAACCCGAAAAATGTTCCTGGATCTATTTCCGGGTCGCTCCGCTCGTTGGCCGCCCACACGATGCAAACCGGAATAATGTTCCCAGACCTATCGGAAACTTCAAGCCGAGCCCCTGATTGAGTCCTGTTCAACACGGAAAATATTCTTGGAGCTATCCGAAATTGGGTGGGACCGTTGTGCGCCGTGCAGCCTGCAAGAGCGGGCGACTGACCCCACATCTCCCGAATCTTCAGCGTGCTTACAATCGCATTTGAAGACCAGCGAATTCCGGCAGCACATCAAAGGGATCCGTCCTCAGCGGCAGTCCTTCCGCGATTAGGTCGATTCGGTCATAAGAACCATTTCCGAGGAATTGCGCCGCCCGAGCGAGATGCCAGACACGATATGGATCGAGACCCATCAGGCGCGCGCACGTGAAATCCGCGGCTACGGGATCGTCGGCGAGAACTATCTTTCCGAGATGCCGATGAGTTCCGTGCAGCGGCCCGTTGCCTTCCATCGCAACAATGCCGTCCGCGATGACGAAATTCACTGGAGCCGTCGCGCAAATATCGAGAATGCTGCGGTGGATACCCTTCCAATGCAGGACATTCTTGGGCCAGCCGTATTTTGCGCCCGGCACTACACCGAACATATTCTTCATGCTCAGCGTAACGCCAGCCCAGTGGTGGGTCTTGATCTTCGGCATTGACACAACGAAGTCCGAGTTGAGTACAGTCCGAGGCAGCCATAGGTGCTCCAGACCCGTGTAGGTGGCCCTCGTTGGCACTTTGAACAATTCGTCGCGGTTCAAATCGACGAAATGGATATTCTGGCCGCGGAGTTGATCTGCGAGCCCGCTCTCGGCGAGCACGAGATATGTGTCGCGCTGGTGCCCAGGGCCCTCTCCCACTACGACGCTGGAGGCACCCAGTTTGAGAAATGCCTGCGCCGTTGCGCCTACCAGGACGGGATGCGTATTGATCTCGACGCCAGCGATGTAATCGACTAGATTCGGTTTGAGAAGCACCGATTTTCCGCGTACGTTGAGGTGAAACGCCCTAAGGCCGGACGCCAAGACCCCTTCGAGCGTTTCCGAGTATTCTTCCGCTGAGATAATCGCTACGCGGGAGCGCGGTAGCCGTCGGTCCCGTAACAGCATCTCTTCGGGGAGGAGGCGCGCTGTCGCCATTCCGCCAACAGCTACCCCAGCAGCGGTGATCATCCGCCGGCGACCCAGATTCATCGCGTTCTCACCTCAAAAGGGTTGTTTCCGTTAATCGCGTCGAGTGCCAGGGCGCAGACAGCTAGAGTGCAGTTATCCTCGATGCTCGCCGCATTCGCTGTCAGCCGCATCAGCTCTTCCGCCCCGTCTCGCGAACACTCCCGGGCTTCCTCACTTATGTGTCGGTATGCCGCTACCGCAAGGACGCCCCATGCGAGGCTGTACGGCGATGGACATCCCGCGAGACGGTTCAACAGCCAATTGAGTGATCTCCGGACCCCCGATTTCTCCTTGTGGGCTGTCAGAGCCAACAGGGCGATTGAGGTTGCGTCGATGTGCGGCGCGAGCGGCACGCCAAATGCGGCTCCATTCCCCGAATTCCATCCGCCGCCGGGGCACATTCGATCGAGAATCATGCTTGTTCCCAGGTCGACGCGCTCATTGATCCGCGCGGTGTCGTCACAGCCGCGCCGACCGGCCCGTTGCAGGGCGATGAGTGCGAATCCAGTCGGGATTACCCAGCTAGTTGTTCCTGTTACCCAACTCCATCCGAACTTGGCTGGATCGAACTGCACCTTGTTGTCGAACGTGCGGAGTTTCCAGCGCCACAACCAGTTCGCTTCGCGGCCTCGCGCGTTCAAGAGCCACCGGACACCGGATGCCGAATGCTTCATTGCCTGCCCCGCCTCCATTAGGCTCAGTACAGCAAGGGCCGTTGTCCAGCATCCCTCCGGCTCGTCACCAGTGAATGCTGGCCAACTTCCGTCTGCGTTTTGAAGGCCCAGGAGCGCCTGGATCGCCCTTGAAGGTTGGACACTCGTGTGCCTCGGTAGCGCCAGTATTGCGAGGCATGTCGCTTCGACCGAGTCCTGATTGCCGCGATATCCCCAGGTTCCGGTGGCTCTCTGATTCGCCATCAAGGTTCGGTGAAGCTCTGACACGGCGAGCCCAATGTCCATACCAAAACGTCTCCTCCACTCTCGCTGGGTACCAAACGTTGTCCGCACCTGAAGTATGGGCTAGGAGCCGCCAGAATGGGAATCTTCCGCTGAGGAAAGCGCCCGAGCCGAGCCGGCGGCGCGTTATGACCTGGACATCCGGGTGAACCAGCGGCTCAGGCTAACCGCCCGGGGGTGGGCCACGTCCTCTGTGCGGCTGCGGCGCTCCCCATTTTCAAGGTGTCCCCAGTAGACTTTTGGTTTAAAGAGAGAGGATGCCTTACAAATAGGCATGAATCCAAAGCACCTCCCCCATCTCAATTCCCCGGGCGGAAGCGCCGTGGGATTGGCACTCGTCCCCGAAGAACTTCCGCTCAAGGTCCGCGAAGCCGCTGTGTACTTGGGTGTCAGCGTCCAAACAGTGTATCTTTGGGTAGAGCGAAAGCAGATTCCCCATCTCCGCGTGATGGGCCGAAACATCCGATTCCTCAAATCGGATCTGGAGCCCTTCCGCGCAACATTCAAGCAGGAGGTGGGAATTGGCGAGACCGAGTAAACACGATGGCTCCATATACCCGCGCAAAGATGGCAAGGTCCTATGGATGGTCTATCGAGACCGGAGCGGAAAGCGTATCCGGGAATCAACGTTCACAGAAGACTGGCAGGAGGCGCAGCGGAAACTGCGGGAACGACTCCAAGCCAGGGACGACAAGATCCTCGATGTCGTCCGGAGAGGAGAGCACCTACAATTCTCGGATTGGGCGGACTTTTTCCTGGAGAACTACTCCAAGCCACCGATCCGAGCAGAAAAGACGCACGAGGCGAACGGACGTGCGGCCTTCCACCTCAAGGAGGCGTTTGGTCAGCGGTCCGTTGCCGACATCAGTGCGGATGACATCGAAAACTACCTCCGACGGCGACTGCAGGCGCGAGTTCAGGTCAGGACCGGAGGCGGAGTCATTCAACGAGATCGGCTTAAGCCGGCGACCGTCCATCAGGAACTGCGGGTTCTTCGTCGTATGATGAACGTCGCAGTTCGGAAGAAGCTCCTCCCGGCAAACCCCTGCGCCGGAGTGGAATTTCCGGTAAAGGTGAAGGGGTTGTTTCGGCCTCACTATATGGCGTGGTCAGAGCAACAGCGGATCGAGTTCCAGGCGCCCGAGTACTTGCGCAACATCATCCGGATCATCACTGAATCCGGACTTCGGGTGTACAAAGAACTGATGCCAATGAAGAAGGAGCAGGTGGATCTGGAAAACGCAGTGGTTTGGATTCCGGACTCGAAGACACCGAACGGGATCGCTGAGGTGCCGCTCACAGATCTGGCTCGGGAAGCATTTCGCGAGCAGATTCGAATCGCCGGACCGGGAACGTGGTTGTTCCCGAGCGACGAGAATCCGACAGGGCATCAGAAGACGCTCAAGACGGTCTGGCACGCCACGTTGCGACGGGCCAAAGTGCCTTATTTCCGGATCTACGACCTGCGGTCTACCTACGCGACTCGTTTAAGCGCGGGCGGCGTGGCAGATGAGTGGGTCACGCAGTTGCTGCGGCAGGGAGACGCTAAGGTGTTCAAGAAGTACTCGCAGATGAAACTGCAGATGAAACGGGAGGCTCTGCAGAAGCTGAACCGGAAGGCTAACGAGGACCGACCGGGTTTTGTCACGGAGAAGGTCAACTGATGGGGTTTTGTCACGGTTTTGCCACGGTTGGAGGGGTTTTGAGGCGATTTGGGCAGACCGGACGGTATCGGAAATTGGGAAAGTGGTTTAAAATCAAGGAAGCACAAAATGTCGGGGCGTAGCGCAGCCTGGTAGCGCACCTGCCTTGGGCGCAGGGGGTCGGGCGTTCAAATCGCCCCGCCCCGACCATTGATATCAATGAGATACAAGGTGTCGGCGGCCGACGCAAAAGCGAATGTAGCCGATTTTGTAGATGTAGATTTCCCGTTGGCCTACCCTCCGAGAACAGCACCCTCCGAAAAGTGAGCTCTGCGCTCTACGCCAAGTTGACTTCACCGTGGGATCCCATCACTTTTGGCCCGAATCCCAGTCCAGAAGGCCGGCCCGTCGAGTCTCGGTTTTCGCGATGACTTCGTAAGCGCCGTAACCGAAGGCTCTGGTTCCAAACCGTTTTACAGCCGAGCCGACTTCTTTGTCGGCGGGAGCCCCTCAGCGGAAGGAGAAAAAACCGCAGCGTTTGCGAAGGATCGGCAACTTGCGTCGGTTGTCGGAGGGCAGACTGCCGGACGGCTCATCTGCTGCAGCGCCGTGTATACTTGGCGTGAAGACCTGCCGAAGGGCAATGGCGTGCTGCCGATTGCCTCGCCAGGAATGATAACCATGAATCTCGCAGCACTCAACTTTAAGCACACTGTCGCCCCATGCATTGTAGCTAATCGATATCCGATTGGTTACTTGGTTAGGTCCTGTCTTTCTCTCAAACAGTGATGGGTTACATAAGACCTCGCGCGGAGCGCGCTTTGTCATCATCAGCGCCGACTCAGTCGCTCAGCCGAAAGGCGGGCCAGTCCGTCGTCTTCGCTTGCGTGCCCTCGATGAGCCATTCCGCAATGAAGAGATCTGCGTCCTTGCACCCAGTCGAAAATGTCGAACCCGACGAAATCCCGGAGCTCGACTTGGCCCACCCCGGGGCGTTTGGCTCGATTCCATCTCTTAATCTCTTAATGGATGCAGTTTGGCTTAGCCTTGCGCCTGGTGATGACCCCCTCGTATCTTCCACCCGCTCTCGCATCGAATTCGAGCCTACCAGCAGGTGCCGGCACTCCGAGCGCTGGAATTGCCACGCCCACGACCCCTCATCGAGTTTCAATGTGATTCTTCCAGTTGTGAATTGCAGCCGATTTGAATTTTTCTGACATCGGCTACAGTCGCCGATAGCGCGCGCTTCCTGTCGAAAGGTATCCGCGAATTGCTCGGAAACCCCCGCTCTCCAAATGCCTGCGGCGGACCAGGTGGCGCAGGTCAAAACGTGATCGAAAGACCGCCGTCGACTACGAGCGTGTGACCGGTCATATAAGAAGAGTCATCCGACGCCAGGAAGACGGCAACGCGGGCGATCTCTTCAGGCTCGCCCGGGCGTCCCAGCGGAATTTTACGGTTCTTTATATACCAAGTTTGGAAGAACTCGGTCGTGGTTTCGTCCGTTCCATCGATAATCGACATTGGTGTGTGGATGCAACCAGGCGCAATCGCGTTTACCAGCACTCCATGAGGCGCCAATTCGACAGCCATCGAGTGCGTCAAGCTAAAGATACCGCCCTTCGCCGCACAATATGCTCCCGCGCGGCCATCAGTTGCATATGCCTGGACTGACGACAGGCTTACGATACGTCCTCGGCCCTGTTTGGCCATGATCGGTGCAACCAGCTTTGAGCCGTAATACACAGCTTCCAGATCAACCGCGATCACTCGTCTCCAGTCCGTGAGGTGGTCATTCAAGATATCGCCATAAATGCAGAACGCAGCATTATTGACGAGAATATCGATCTGGCCAAATCGCTGGAACACAGAGTCCACAAAATTCGTGTAGGCGGTGGTATCGGTCAGATCGAATACTCCAGGATGCGTCACGGATCCTGAATCAGCGAGTTTCCGGCAGAGTCCTTCGAGTGGCTCCTGATTAATATCCACCGGCGCGATGATGGCACCCTCTTTACTGAACTCGCTGGCGATAGCCGCGCCAATCCCTTGACCCGCTCCCGTCACAATGGCGACGCGATCTTTCAATCTGTTCATGGCTTGAAGACGCCTGATTCTGGATTCACTTCCCCCGCGTTGTTTATCGTACTCGAGGAATCGCCTATGGTTACCACGGCGGTCCCGGCCAAGCTGATTGCTCCGCCGATGATCATGGTGCGCGTAATGGGCTCGTGCAAAGTGATCGCGGAGACTAGTACACCCAAGAAAGGCAACAGGTAAATTGAGATGGATGCCTGGCTCACATCCAGGCGCTCAAGCAGGGACATCCAAAGCGCCATCGCGATTCCCCAACTTAGCAAGCTCAAGATTAGCAGCCAGACCCACGTTTCGAGCGTATAAGCGTGAATCGCGGTCCATTTCACTGGTTCCATCCAGATCAGAAGAGGAGGGCTAACGGCCAAAGCGATCAGATACCCGTAGACGAGAATTTCCATTGGGCTGAAACGTTCCAGCAAGCGCTTAGAACATACGTTGTAGAGGGCGCTGCATGCACAGGCAACAAGCACCAGCAGGTTCCCGGTCAGGAACTGTGTTTTACTCAAAGATTGGCTGCTCAGGTCTTTTTGCGAAAGTGCGAGAACTCCCACTAAGGAGATGCCCAAGCCCACCCACCGTCTGGCGGTCATCTTCTCACTCAGAAGGACCGCGGCGAGGAGAGCAGTCAAGATCGGTACCGTGAGGTAAATTAATGCCGCGTTGGACGCCGTGGAACGCTCCGTGCCCGCGGCAAGCAGCGCCGAAGCCGGCATCAGGCCGAGTACGCCGACAATCAAAAAACTCCACACGTCCCCGCTGGTGAGATTTCCACGTCTGTGCGCGGCTCCCCTATTCGCGCGTCGTTCTTGGACTAGGAACGGCAGAAGAGCGAGAGAGGCGAACAGAAACACCCAGGCGCTGGCGGTTACCGGGCCCATTTGGTTTGAAACCACCCGATACGCGGGATATTGTGCGGCCCACATCAGGTTTACCAGCACCAACAGGCACATATCGATCAGCCTTTGTTGCTTGCTAGCGGGCGAAATCACATCGGTTTGAAGCATGCCCCTCCGATCTTTCAGCGAGGATTGCGTGCAGAAACACGTTCAGTGCGCCAGACGATCGAGAATCTCCATCAGGTAGTACGTTCCCCAGATCAGTTCGTTATCGGTTGCGACGGATCGTGGAAAATCAAAGCAGCCGTGAAGCAAACGGCCATCCACCGTGAGATATTTAGTCACTAACGAGGCAGCCAACGATTCGGCAGATAACTGAAACTCAGGGGAATCCGGCTGGCGTCGTTCCGCGAGCAGAAGCAGACTCGCCGAAGCCAATGCGGCGGCGGAGGTGTCCTGAGGAACGTCGGGCCGGCGCGGATCTTCGAAATCATAATAGGGAACCATGTCGTCCGGAACATGACTCGAGAAGTAATCCCACAGGGGGCGAAAAGAATTCAGGAAGCTTGGGTTACCCGAATGGAGATATCCATTAGCGAGGCCGTAGAGTAGCCACGATTGCCCTCTCGACCAGCAGGTGTCGTCCGAATAATTGAGAATTCCCCTTCGCTGCAGCAAAACTCCGCTTGTCTTGTCAAAATAGCCGACATGCCATGTTGAGCCATCTGGTCGAATAAACCAGTTGCATACCTGGTCCGTCACAGCGGTTGCCACTGCTTTGAATTCTGGGCGTTTGGTTCGTCGCCAGGCCCACCACACCACCATCAAGGGAACCATCGCGTTGTCGACGGCGCCTTTATCGTCACCATTGACCTGCGTGCCACGAACCTGGGCCTCAGAACCCAGAGGGATCATACGCGCGCGCGGGTTGTACATCGCGCAGATGCCCTCGGCCGCGCTCACTGCGATTCTCGCCAACGATTCGTCGTCCAACAGGTCAGCACCCAATGCGGCCGAATAATAATGGTTGATGCCGCGAAACATGTCGATCGCATTGACACGCAGTGCCAATCGCGCTGTGAGCCGAAGAGCGAGATCGCGAAGCGAGACATCCCCTGTGCGTCGGTAGCAAATCCAGAGCATCGCGACCCAATACCCGCCGCACCAGTCGCCATTCTCACTAGTGAACCAACGGCCGTTCTCATCGGCATGAAAGGGGAATAGCTCTCCGACTTGGTGGACTGTATCGTAAACCCGGTGGATCAGCGAATTGAGAGCCCGCGAAAACAGTCCGGGTGGGCCTACACGCACGTCCGTTGCACCTTCCATTTTGTTCTGCGCGCCGGCTTGTGCTTTATGATCGAGCAAAGGTCATAGTATCCGCAGCCATGTCTGAAGTCAAGACCTCCGTGATTCCGGCGTTTGAAATGAGTGATCGATCATAATATACTCAAAAAAG